>CAJXTB010000010.1 GCA_913061235.1 uncultured Pseudomonadota bacterium
TCTACACCTCTCTATTCGTCGGCAGCGTCAGATGTGTATAAGAGACAGCAACGGCGGCGCTGGCGGTTCCGGGATCGTGATCATTCGGATCGAAATCTAGGTCGGGTCTGGCCGTTGATGCACAACGTGTTCCCGGTCCACCACACAACGAACTCGGACCCTTGGACGACGGCGAAGGGGCCGCCGATGCGAGCGGTGGAGGCCGGCGATGCGAGCGCTCGGTGGCGCGCGGCAGACCGGGCTTAGACCGCAGCCAGCAACTCGATCTGAGCGCGAGCCTGAGCCAGTCGCTTCGGGTCCATCATGAGACCATCGGCGAGCACGAAATGCAGGTCGTGCAGCCCGATAAATCCCAGCACGTGGCGTAGCCAAGGAGTTACGAAGTCGAGTTCGCCGCCCACGCGTGTGCCACCGGATGTGAGCACGATGGTGACAGGGCGGTCTGGGAGCAACCCGCGGGGCCCGTCGTCGGTGTACGCGAAGGTCTCACGGGCGCGCGCTACCAGGTCGATCCAGGCTTTGAACGCGGCCGGTACACCGAAGTTGTAGATGGGCAGCGCCAACACGATGTGTTCCGCTGCGCGTAGCTCATCCATCAGCGTCTCGGATGCCTGCGCTGCCCGTTGTTGGCTGGGCGTGCGTTCGTCGGCGGGGGTGTTGAACGCCTCGAGCATATCGGGATTCAGCAACGGCACGCCGTCGGTGAGCTCACGACGCACGACGCGTCGTTCCGGCGATTGCCCGGCGAGCCGAGCCACCACCTCGTCGGCCAGCTTACGACTGACGGAGCCTTCATGGCGGGCACTGGCGTCGATGCGCAGCAAGGGGCCGCTGACGTCGGCAGACGGTGGTAGTGGCGCAGTGGAGATGGCCTGCTGAAGGCGCACCGTGTCCAGTTTGAGCGCTGGGCCGAGCCAGACGGCCTGGTCTCGGTGCTCTCGCAACACGTCATCGGTCAGAGGATGCACCATCAGGGAGAGATCACCACAGTGATGCTGAAGCCAGGCGAACAAGGTCCCCGCGTCGAGTAGGGTGAGCGTGACTTGGAACATCGGTGCCGGATGAAAAGCGACCGGCCTTTCGTGTAGGCCGCCGAGCTCAGCTTGGGGAAAGCGACCGGCGATGGCCTCGCGCAGAAGCATTGCCTGGTCGCGCAACGCGGGAGTGGGCCAGTAAACGTGCAGGTGGTAGCGGGTGGACATGCGGAACTCCAGGGGGCTTGTTGGAACACCCGCTGTGTAGGCTCCTGCGTCAATCTTGATAATAGAGTTATGGGTTGATACATTGTCCCGAAAATCAGGATGATCGATGCACACCGACTCAGTGACTCTCAAGGCCTTCGCCCGCGTGGCCCGCCTGGGCAGCTTCGCTGCGGCCGCACGGGAGCTGCGCCTCTCCACCACCGCGGTCAGTCGGCGGGTGGCCTCCCTAGAAGAGCAGCTCGGCGCTCGCCTGCTGCATCGCAGTACACGACGCCTTAGCCTCACCCAGGCCGGTGAGGTGGCGCTCGGGCGCGTCGAGCGCGTGCTCGACGATCTGATGGAGCTAGAGGACGCCGTCGGGGGCTCTGCCGCCCCGTCTGGACACCTGCGCATCACGTCGGGTGTGTCGGTGGGCCTGTCGTTCCTGCACGGCCTGTTGCCTGCATTCCTGCGCGACCATGCCAACGTCACGGTCGAGGTGCTGGAGACCGACGAGCACGTGGATCTCGTGGAGCGGCGCATCGACCTCGCCCTTCGCATCGGCGCGCTCACTGATTCAGGCTTGATTGCGCGCCGATTGGCAGCTGTCACCCACCGCGTCTGCGCAGCCCCAGCCTGGCTCGACGCGCGAGCACCCCTGGACGCGACATGCCTCGAAGCGCTCCCCCGCATCGTCGATACCAACCAACCCGGGACGTGGCGGCTCACCGGGCCCGACGATCAATCCGTCGAGCTACCCGCACATGGCCGATTGGCGGTCAATAGCGCCCACGGTGTCCGCGATGCCTGTCTGGCTGGCATGGGGTTGGCGATGCTGCCTAGCTTCGTGGTGGCCGCCGATCTGGAGCAGGGAACGCTCGTCGACGCGCTGCCCGGGTGGTTCGGACCAGAATTGGGACTGTACGCTGTGGTGCTCGAGCGGAGGTGGATGTCGAGTGCGGTTCGGGCGCTGATGACCCACGTGCAGGGGGCGGCGCAGGAGGTCTTTTAGGGGACGGCTGCTACTAGATGTCTAGGCCACCCAGGCGTACACGCGCTGACCTTCCTGGTCACCACCCTTCACCTCGCGCAAGACGAACTCCTTGGACGGACTCACCACGCTGGTCTGTTGGGCACCGCGATGAAGGGTCTCGTATTGCTCTGCCGAGATGGGAGTGCGTTCCGCTAGACGACCAAACAGGTCGAACTGCGCTGTCACCGCCTGCCATCCGGGCTGTACGACGCCCTCGAACACCTTCGCCTTGGCCCCGGACCCGTAGCCACAAAGGCCGATGCGAGCGCCGGCGAGGTCGTTGCCTTGGGACAAATCGGACTCGAGCGTGCTCATCAACGCCAGGAAGAGTGAGCCTGTGTATTGGTTGCCGACCAGACTGCTCGCGCGCTGGCCTCGCTCGATTTTATCGTCCACAAACGCTCGGTACTCGGCCGTCTTGGACACGCTGCGTCGGAATGCCTCGCGGTCGGCCTGATAGGCTTCCTCGTCGGCGTAGTCGTCCCGAGCCGGGGCGGGACCGACTTGTTCGGCGACGGGGGCCCAGTCTGCGCGGTGCTTGCGGTCGTGGTGGAAGATGTCCGGAAACATCCTCTTCCCTTGGAACGCATACGGAAGATGGCACACGATGCGGCTCCACTGCTCTGTGAGCACGGGGTCGCTGGTGTTCATTCGGCCAGTGCGGAGCGATTCCTCACGAAAGTGTCCAAACGCCAGCTTGACGGCCTGCCGGTAGCACTGGTTCGAGAAGGCGCCGTCGAACAGTGGGGTGTCCTTGTGAACGGTGATGGTTTCGCCCTCGAATAGGCTGTCTTCGCCTTCCCGCAGCGCTTGCATCATGCGGTCCGTCAAGCCGTCTGGCAGCTCGGCGCCGGCCTTTGTCGCGAGGTGCAAGACATGTTCGAGCATGTCCCGCACGGGCATCTTGCGGCGGGGCTTGAAGAAGTCGTGCACCGCGCGGGTGGAGACGCCGAACACAGGGCCGATGACCAGCAAGCGTGGGTCCTTGCGCACGATCATGGCGCCCGCGCCCGCGCCTTGGGTGTACTCTCCGGAACTATGCCGTTCGTACTTGGCGTTGTCAGAGAAGGCTACGATGCCAATTCGGTCCTCGTCGTCTGCGCGAGCCACCCAGTCGAGCGTGTTGTGGAGTGCGTCCACGGCCCCGATGCAGGCAAAAGTGAGGTCCACAGCATCGCAGCGCGAGAAACAAGCCGCGCCGTAGCGGTCTTGGTAGCGCTGAGTCAGCATGTCCAAGATGTAGGTGGCTGTGGGCTTGGCGCCATCCAGAGCGCTCTCGGTGCCTAGGTACAAGCGGCCAATGGTGCGTGGGTCGAGTTCATTGCGGTCGATGAGCCTGGCTACTGCATTGGCTGCCATGGTCGCGGGATCTTCATGCACGTCGGGCACGGCCATCGCCTCAAGACCCAGACCCTTGGAGAGCTTTGCGTAGCTGGCGCTACGAAGGTCCGCGAAATCCTGCATGGACAGGTATAGACGTGGCATATGCACCGCGATGTCATCGATGCCGACCTGAATATCCATTGGTTCTCCCAAGGGTTAAGCGCCCTATCGGTATTCGCGGTCTGGAAGTGACGCCTCCTGTTGGATGTAGATTTCCGTCGGCGTTGGGGCGCGACCGCCTAGTCGCTTGGCACGAGTCCGCCCGTTGACGGGGCTTCGCAGGCAGTCTCGCGAGGTCCGAACCACCTACACCCCAAGACATGAGCGGGGTCGCCAGTGGATTCGCGAAAGCCTCGTCGGTGGCGGGTCGGATGGGGTCGCCCGGGAGCGCCGTCGTCTTCAGACGGTCGAGAACGTGGTCTTGACCTTGGGCGGCGCTTTGAGCGTCTGTTGAACGACGCAACACCGCTCAGATGCCATCTGAAGCTTTGCGACCAGTGCCGGAGGCGTGCCTTCTGCGACGGTAAACACCACATCGCAACTCATGGCCTGAAAGCCAACCGGTACGTTCGGGTCCATGGCCATCGCGCCTCGGACATCAGCGGTCGCGGTGACTCGGACTTCCAACGTGGTGAGCTTGACGCCCAACAGGTTGGCCACCATGCGAACCGCTGAGTCCTGGCAGGCCGCAAGGGCCGCGCAGAGCATGTCGCCAGGTGTGGGCGCTTCGTGGGGGCCACCCACGGCGGCATGGGTCCCGATCGGGACAACCACACCGCATCCATCCATGGGCTCGACCTCGGTGCGAAAGGGGTCATCGAGAGCCCCTCCACAGGTTCTTGCGTGGTCGGTCACGGTAGCCAGCTCAGGGGTATGCCTGTAGCGGGTCTTCAGAGGCTTCTGAGCCAAGTAGACGGTCCCTTCCATGACGTTCTCCCTGAATTATCGGGCCACGCGCGCACCGAAAATTCGCCTACATATGCGAGTAGTGCGAATCGGCAGTGCCTCGCGTTGGTCGCTACTCGTCGCCGAACGGCGACTCTTCAATGCCGGCACCACCCCGAGACAGCGCTGCTACGCGCTTCTCAGCAGCTTCAAGGTGCTCGTGACATGTCCGCGCGAGTGACACGCCTTCTTCGAACAAGGTCAGTGCCTTGTCCAACGGCACGCCGGCGCTCTCTAGCGAACGCACGCGTTCTTCTAGGGCGCCTAGGGCGTCTTCAAAACCAAGCTCGGGATGCTCACTCATTGCCTATTCCTCGTCTTGGATGCGCATGCGCTCAATGCGGTCGAGCAGGAAGCTACGACGCTCGTTTTCATTGATATCTAGGCCCACAAGCACCGGGGTATCGGACTTGAATGCCATGCGCTGGGGCTGTACCAAGCACTCCATGCGCTGCCCGCCGCTGGTCAGGTAGACCATCTCCAGGTCGCGTTCCTTGCTCATGGCCTTCTCGATGAGCACACGGGCCTCTACGATAGTGACCGTCGGAATTTCTGCAGGTGCTTCGCCGCCAATCTTGACGACCTTGGCACCAGGAACCGGACGCAGCTTCTCGGGCTCAATGAGCGCCATGCTGCGTGCGACTGGGTCATTGAGCGCTTCACGCGCTTCGGCCACAATCTTGTGGAGGTTCTGCCTGGCTTCCTGCTGCTCCGGGTCTCCGGGGTAGCGGCGGGTTTCCTTGGCGGGGTCGAACTTGCTGTCCGCGAGCACGCCACGAATCTCGTCCAGACGGGCGGGGTCGACGGCGTAGGCACCGGGAGCAAAGCGATGAAGCAGGTATGGCTTGATGCGCTTGTTGCTCTCTAGTCGACGAATCTGCGACCGGTGAACAGTCATCAGGGTCAGCTCATGGAACTCGACGTCTCCGCGATGGCCAATCCAGCCCTTGAGGGTCTGCTCAACGTTCTCGGGTAGGCCAATCTGGCTGTTGTCGCGCAAGAACTGAAGGACGTCGTCCCGCTTCCAGCCAGCATCCAGCGCCTTTTCGACGACGGGCTGTGTGATCTTGTATGTGTTCGCACGGTCGCAACCGACCAGCTCGGCGAGCTCACCAATGCGGAACAACAACACCGGTGCGAGGCCGGCGGGTGCCATGATCTCGAACGATGGCGTGAGGTAGAACTGCTGGAATCCGTCATTCTCGGGAGGCGAGAGCATGTGACGACCGCGGCTCGACAGGCGGTAGAACTTCTCTTGTCCCCACTGGCCCATCTCGAGCACGCCGGCACGGACCAACGGTGCGAAGCTAAACGAGTCACGCTCGTGGGTTCGGGAAGACGCGAAGGTCTGCCGCTCGAAGCGGTCACGCCAGTCTTCTCCGCGCTTCCAGCGACGGTATGTGGCCATGAGTGGACGCTCGGCGACCCAGCCTTCTGGCTCGTCTGCTGTCGTTGCGTGAATGGCCCACAGGACCCACTCTGCGAGGGGGAATCGCTTCTCCAACGCGCGGAACATGAGGTCGCGTTGGTCTTCTGGCTCGAGGGACAGCCACTCTTCCATGACTTCGCGGTTGAGCGAAAGCCACTCACCGCGCAGCTCGATCATGCTGTGCATCATCAAGAAGTCGAGGTGGAAGGCGAATAGCTCGCTCTCTGGTTCCCACAGTTGGCCGAAGAAGCCGTCCATCGCTTCTTGGTCGGAGCGGTAGATTTCCTGACGCTGAGTCAGACGGGGTGAGTGCTGGTCAATGTAGGTGGCCAGCGTGGTGATGCTGAAGTCCAACGGCGGACAGAACGGGCGCTCTTCAATGATGCGCATGTCGTCGTGCGTGAACAGCGGCAGGGCCATTTCTTCTTCGAGGTGCATGGCGATGGTGTCGACCAGCGGCTCCACGAGCATGTAGAAGAACTCGCCATCTGCCTCGTGCGTGGCCATCACGAGTCCGCGCTCGGCGAGAATCGTCATGCTGCGCTTCCAGTCGCGCTCTTGGCCGCCGAACGACAGCCCGAGCTCACGGTGGAACTCGGATGCGTGGGCAATGCCGCCAGCCTGCAACAGAGCCGACAGTGCCTTGCGGTCGCGCTCGTGCAGGCTCTTGAGTAGCGAGCCCATGCGTGAGGTCTGGGCGATGGCACGGACAGCGAGCTGGACCATGCGCTCGCCATTCGGAACACGCTTGGGTTGTCCGCCGAGGCCCTTGTACAGGTTGGCCAGCAGCGAATCGGGCATGCGCGACACCCACTCGGTGACCGCCTTGGCTTCCGTGCGATTCAGACGACGCCGTCGTCCTCCGGCACTGCTTGGAGCGCTACGCTTGGACCGAGAAGACCGCTTGCGCTGTGGATTGCGACCCGTACTGGGGACCGATGCGACCGGGCCGTCCATCTCGACAGCCTGACGACGTCCGCGCTTGCGAGGCTCGCCGTTGCTGTCTGCGCGGTCCGTGCGGTCCGTGCGGTCCGCGGAGCCTGCATTGGAGCCGGAGTTCGAGCGTGCGCCGTCTGGGGTAGCTCCGTATGCACCGTCTTCACCGCCGCCACGCCGTGGCCGCCGCCGCCGCCGCCGCTTGCGCTTTCCATCACCGTCACCGCTGTCGCCGTGGATCTCTTCGTCGCTCATTCTGACTCCATCGGGCTCGTACAGACACCCGAATCCGTGGCGCAGCTATTTGGCTGCGCGCTCCTCGATGTTGTAGCGGTAGCCCTGCTCGGTGAGGAACAACTGTCGCTTGATAGCGAACTCCTGTTCCTTCGAATCGCCAGTAACTACGGTATAAAAATGGGCTTCGTCGTCCTTGGGACGGAGGATGCGACCCAATCTCTGGGCCTCCTCCTGTCGGGACCCGAATGACCCTGACACCTGAATAGCGACGTTTGCATCTGGCAAATCAATAGCGAAGTTGGCGACCTTACTGACGACCAACAACGTGTCTTCGCCGCTCCGAAACCGCCCAAAGAGCCTGTCGCGCTCGCGTTGTGGCGTTTTACCCGTGATCAGCGGAGCTTTTAGCTTCTTGGACAGCTCGATGAGCTGGTCAAGGTAGGTGCCGATAATGAGGATGTTGTCGTCTTTGTGACGCTCAACAAGATCAAGTGCGACGTCGATTTTCGCCGGGTTCTCGGATGCCAGTCGGAACTGAAGGGTCTTGTTGGACCGTTCGTACTTCTCCCTGGCTTTTCTCGAGAATGGGACACGGACTTCGTGACATCTGGCTTCAGCAACCCAGCCTGCCTTCTCCAAAACCTGCCAAGGCAGGTCGAAGCGCTTGGGGCCCACAAGGCTGAATACATCGCCCTCGCGGCCATCTTCACGAATCAGCGTTGCGGTCAATCCTAGGCGGCGACGGCCCTGAAGTTCTGCAGTGGCTCCGAACACAGGAGCAGGCAACAAGTGCACTTCGTCGTAGACGAGCAGTCCCCAGTTGTGGTCGCGGAACAGGTGCAGGTGCTCAAAGTCGGCGTCTTTGCTGCGACGCCAGGTCAGCACCTGGTAGGTGGCGACGGTGACGGGCCGAATCAGCTTTTCTTTGCCGGTGTACGAGCCCACTTCTTTTTCGGTGAGCGTGGTCTTGTCGATGATCTCGCGAACCCACTGGTTCACAGCACTCTGATTGTTGCAGAGGATCAACGTATGTTGTTGCACGGTCGCCATGGCGTTGAGTGCGACGATTGTCTTGCCGGCTCCACAAGGCAGAACCACCACTCCGTGCGAGCCAGCAGGGCTGCCGTCCATGTGCCAGCGCTCGACAGCGGTGTGTTGGTAGTCGCGCGGTGCGAACGCTCGGCCACCGAGGGTGGTCTCGCGAAGCTTGATAGGAAGCGGATTACCTTCGAGGAAACCGGCAATATCTTCAACGGGCCAGTTGACGAGCAGCATGCGCTGCTTGAACATTCCGCGCATGCCCGCTTCAATCTTCCAGCCCCGACGGCCGTCCCGTATGAGCAGCTCATCGGCGACTGGAATCTTCAGTACGACCTTCTCAATGTAGGCCGTCTTGAACGTCACGCTGATGAAGTTTTCTGGGTCTTCATGAGGGTGAAGCTGGACAAGTCCGTAGCGGCTAATCGTATCATCGATGTTGGTGAGCACTTCGGCGGGAATGTCGAACTTGCTCATTCCGCGGAGGGTCTCCACAATCTCGTCACGGCCCATTCCGGAAGAAGCGGCGTTCCAGAGGGATAACGGGGTGATTTGATACGTGTGGAGCAGTTCTGGCGAGCTTTCAAGTTCTGCAAATTGTGCGAGAAAGTCACGAGATTTATCGAAGTCCGGGTGGCGGGCTTCGAGAAGAACTTTACCATCACCCTGGACAATGACAGGGTTCGCTGGATTCATCTGCATAGGCAAGTTCCATTGCTTAGCGACGACGCACCTCTGCCCGAGTTTGGGAAGGGGAACTGGAGATTGCGACGGACGGGTCCACGTCGGACCACAAGCCTGGGAGGCATCATCGTCGAAGCCATCACTGGACGGAGAGGAGTCGAATCGGCGACCGCACTGCGTCCTTCAAGGACGGCGACCGCGGGTAAATCGGGAGTGGCCAGGGCGAGAGCGCTGGTCCACCGACTGCTACGTACATTACGAACCAATCGCATGGTGTCAAGTCAACAAGTGGCCAACGCGGCGGGAGTGGGTGAGGAGTAGACGCTAGGAGCCGGTTGTGAACGACGTTGTTGCGCTTGCGGACATCACAGAAGCCCATCGCAGTTTCATTGGTGGAAAGGCCTGGCACCTCGGGCGGCTGGCTGCAGCTGGACTGCCTGTGCCGGCTGGTGTGGTGGTCACGACCGGTGCGTTTTCGCAGGCTCTGGACGACTGGGGCTGGACGGAACGGGCGCAGTCCAGCGGAGAGTTGTTGGCGTTGGGCGAAGAGATTGCCGCTCTCGACTGCCCGAGTGCTCTGCTGCGTACACTCAACGCTGCGGTGTGTGGCATCCCGGGGCCCTTCGCTGTGCGGTCCTCAGCACTGGATGAAGATGGCGTACACAAGAGCTTCGCCGGCCAATATCGTACGGAACTTGGGGTGTCGGCGGCCGACCTTGGTGGCGCGCTCATGCGGTGTTGGGCTTCGCTGTACGGTGCGCAAGCCTTGGCCTATGGAGGAGATGACCTGCCCAAGCCAGGAGGCATGGCGGTTGTGGTTCAGCGCATGGTTCAGCCGCATGCCGCAGGGGTTCTGTTCACGGTGAATCCGTTGTCGGGCTCGTGGCGAGAGATGACGGTGGAAGCAGTGTACGGCCTGGCAGACCCGTTGGTCTCGGGAGAAGTCACCCCGCAGTGGTACTTGGTTCGACGGCCGCGTCGAGCGCCGCGTCCTGTTCAACGTCTGCTGTCTCGGGTTCGTCTTCAAGTGCTCCAGCAAGACCTTCCTCCCTTGACAACGCAGCTAGTCGGCGCTGGTAGTGGCGTGCGTACCGTGCCCGTTCCTCCGTCCCGTCAGTCTCGTCCTGCGCTGGACCGGCGGGCGTTGTTCCGGGTGTGCCGGATGGGGCTCAAGGTGGAAGCGCTGTCGGGTGCTCCGCAAGACGTCGAGTGGGCCATCGATGCTGCTGGCACGGTGTTCTTGCTCCAGGCACGTCCCATCACTCGACAGGCAACACCTCACGTGCGCGACGACGTGCTGTGGACACGGCGGTTCATCGGTGAGCGGTGGCCCATGCCGGCGACGCCCCTCGGATGGTCGCTCATGCGTCCGGTCCTTGAGCACTTCATCGCCTATCCGCGAACGCAACAGCGGTATTTGGGCGGTGGTCCGCCGTTGAAGCTGGTGAATAGCCGGCCGTATGTGAATGTGACCGCGTTTCGGCACCTGACTTTCAAGCTGCCTGGTGCGCCGCCTCCACGCTTTATGATGGAGTTGGTCCCGCCAGCAGAGGAGGCTGAGTGGCAGAGCCGGTTTGCAGGAATGCCGGATGTCTCGGTGTATCTGTCCTACCTGCGGGAGACCCTTGTTGAGGCCCGGTGGAGTCGGTTCGCCTTCAACCCTCTGACGAATCCGAGTGAGTGGGAGGCATTCGCGAAGCGTCTTCGCGATGTGCTGCCGGTGTGGAGTGAGCCGTGTGCAACGCCAGCGGCGGCGGTTGCCCGTGTGGTGGAACAACAGGCGTGGGTCACCGAATACGTCGGTATTCACCTGTGCAGTTTGTTGTTCGCAAACCTGGCGTATCAACTGTTGGAGTCGTCGCTCACAGAGGCCTTGCCGGAGCGAGCGGCAGCCCTGATGACGGCCCTCGCGGTTTGTCCGCCGGGCAACCGAACGCTCCAGACCAACGCGGCCTTGTGGACACTGGCGCAGCAGGCGACTCCGTCGCAACTACAGCGGTTGGCCGAAGGAAAGCTCCCACGGGGTCTCTTCCGGGACGCCTTGGACGCCTTCTTGGAGACGTATGGCCACCGGTCGATGGCCAGCTGGGAGTTGTTCACTCCTCGCTGGCGAGGGGAACCGTCACAGATGGCTCCGCTTCTTCAGGCGTTTTCAGGCAAAGAGATGGCCGAACCTCTGCAGCGGGCAGGAGAGCAGGACGTTGCTTTTGCCCGTGCGCTTAGCGAGGTGCTTGTGAACACAACGGGCGCGCAGCGGGGGCGACTGCATCAGCTCATTGATAGCACCCGGACCTACTTGTTGTTGCGAGAGAACCAGCGCTTTGACTTTGACCGGTTGCTGGCGGCGCAACAGCGAACGCTCCTAGACTTGGGCGCGGTGTTTGCGGACCGTGGTGCCCTGACCCAGGACCGGGACGTGTCCCTTTTGACGTGGGATGAGGTTCGTCGCCTAGCAGAAGGAACCATCGATTCCGCCGCTATTCGCGATGTTGTTGCGACACGAGCGGAACAACGTGAGCGGGACAGCGAGCAGATGCCCCCCGTGTTTTTACAAGGGGACGATAGCGTTGGCGCGCCTGTGTCCGGGCCTCGACTGCAGGGGCTTGGCATCAGCGGGGGCCGCGCCACGGGACCGGTGGTCATCGTCCGGCACCCGTCGGAGGCGAGTCGAGTGCCTCAGGGCTCCATTCTCGTGGCTCATGCTGTCGATCCCGGCTGGACCCCGATTTTTGGTAAGGTCGCGGGCATTGTCTTGGAGCTGGGCTCTCGCTTGTCCCACGGCGCGGTCGTCGCACGGGAGTACGGGCTTCCGGCCGTCGTGAATCTAGACGGCATCACGAGTGTGTTGACCGAGGGCCAGATTGTCACCGTAGACGGCACCCGCGGCATTGTGTGGACCCATGGAGCCGTCGACTGAAGCTACCGAGCGGGTGGGTCGAGATTCCAGCGGTACAGTGTGGCGGCTTGGGTAAATCCGGCACCGGCGCCGTACATCAGCAGCAGGTCGCCCTTCTTGAGTCGGCCTGTCTCCCACGCAATGCACACGTTGAGCGGCAGGCTTGCGACCACACAGTGACCGAACTTTTTGTAGTGGTCTTCGTAGGGGACCCACTTGCGCGGGTCTCCGAGTCCAACCGCCTCGGCCAACGCCTGGCCGAACCAAGACGCGCTCTGCGGCAGGCAGATGAAGTCGACGTCTTCCACGTTGTAGCCGTGTAGGTCGAGAACCTCGTGGCAGGCTTCCTTGCACAGCGTTGCCGACCGAGCGCCCATGATGTGGGTGGCCTTTCGGTCGTCATTTGTGGCGTAAAAGCGACCTTTGTGAATGTCTGCCTGCCACCAAGGGACGTCCGGCTTTCCCTCCGGCAGCATGACGATGCCACGGTGGAGGTCTCCGCGTGAGCGCTGGATGTGGCCAATGTATCCGTGTCCTGGGTCCACTTTGCCGACAACACTGGCGACTGCGGCGTCTCCCACGTTGACCGAGCCTGGGTAGCCGTAGTCGGTGCACTTGGACATGGCGCCGGACACGCAGATGACCGAGTGCTTGTGTTCGCCGACCTGGGCCATTCGGGACGCGGTCATGATCATAGGCAAGTACGTCGCACACCCCGACGCCAAGGTGGCTGCAAAGGTCTCTTCGCGCAGCCCAAGCATGTGGTGGACCAAGCAGTGGTTTTGCGGCTCAATCTCGTCTGGCACGGTGGAGTAGCCGTAGTAGGCATCGATGTTGTCTTTGGCGATACCCGACCGTGCGATGGCCTGTTCTGCGGCTCCAGTCTCCATCTCGCTGGACAGCTCGTCTTCGCGCATCACTCGCCGCTCGTGGGCACCTCGAAACAGGTCGTGTGCCCACCGTGTCGTGCCGCGAGCGACTTCTGGGTCAACATCCGCGCGGCCGTCTCGAACCGCCTTGTCCACACCTGCCGTCACATCCGCTTGTACGCGAGAGGTGTAGCGCTGGCGCCAGTCCTCGCCCCAGAACTCGTTGGTGCGAATGTGCTCGGGCACGTACTTAGCAATGCTCAAAAGGCCGAAGCCGATTGCGTCGGTGGACATCACAACCCCCTGTGAGGCGCAAGGGTACCTGATGCTGCCAATGTGGCAAGTCAAACTCGCAGCAGGGAGAGGATTGGCCTAGTTACGGCGTGTTGACCGCCATGTTGATGTCGAACCCGATGCTCTGGCACGCTCAGTTGTGCCGGAAAAATACCGAGGAGCACCGAGTTACAACGTCATCAGTTGGCGACGGTCTCGAATGCACTGCAGTGCTGGTTTCTTCCATCAGCGACGTCGGCCACAGCTGCAGACTTATTCGTCGTCAGGTTTGTCCGCGTCATCGTCCAACAGTGCCTGCTGTTGAAAGAGCGACAGGGTGGCGCCAGCGCCTTGCAGTGATGCCGGCTGGGGCGCTTTCCTTGCGCGTGCTCGGCTGCCCGTGTTCTTTGCCTTACGGCCTCGATTCCAGCGCACATGTTCGGGGACGTGGACTTCGCTTCCGTCTTCCAGCACACGCGTGTGGGCGGCGACCCTGTGCAGGCCCGCGACTTCGTTGACGCCGCCGAACAGGCCGCACTGAATTGGGGGGGAACGCTTCATGGGCGGATCTTAGCGTAGAATGGCGCGTCGTGCTCTGTGGTTTTGTTGGCCGTTGCGCGCCTTGAGAATGAAGTGTCGGAGCCTTGGGTGGCGTTCGATGCCCTTTGGGGATGGGTCAGACCCAGCGGCATCGACGCTGGCGTCCCTCTACTCGGCGGGATGCAGCGCGCGGTAGATAGTCTCGGCCATGCCCGGCCCAATGCCCGGAACTGCGGCCAGGGTCTCGGTATCTGCCAGGGCAACGGCGGACGCCGAGCCTAGCGTGCTGAGCAACGCCTTTCGACGGGAAGGCCCAACGCCCTCAATGCCTTCGAGCACACTGGCGAGGGTCTCTTTGCGACGCACCTGACGGTGGTAGGTAATCGCGTGCTTGTGCACTTCGTCTCTGGCGTACTGGACCAAGCGGAGCGCAGGGTCGTGTGGAGGCAGCCGAATGGGGTCCTTGATGTCGGGCAGCACGAGTCGGTCTGTAGAGGCGCGGTCGCCCTTCTTTCGGTCGGTGCGTGGCTTGCTGATGCCGATGATAGGCTGGTTGTGCACGCCAAGGTCGTGAAGAGCAGCCAGTGCTGCGGTGAGCTGGCCGCGTCCGCCGTCGACCACCAGCAGGTCGGGAAGCGGGGCTCCGGTGCCCTCGAGGGCGCGTCGGACACGTCGGGAGAGAATCTCGCGCATGGAGGCGTAGTCGTCGGCGCCTACGACCGTCTTGATGCGGTAGCGGCGGTACTCTGCGCGGTCCGGTAGGCCGTCAATGAGCACGGACATGGCTGCTACAGGCTGGTTTCCGGCGAGGTTGGAGTTGTCGAAACACTCGATGCGGCGCGGCAGGGTGGGCAGTTTGAGGATGTCTTGCAAGCTCTCCATGGCCGACTCTCGGCGAGCTCCTTCGTCATGTTCCCGCTCGAACCGTACCTTGGCGTTGGCCATTGCCATTTCCACCATGCGCAGCTTGGAGCCGCGCTGAGGTGCGTACACTCGTACCTTTCGGCCTTGGCGTTCCGAGAGCACATCGGACAAGATGCCGGCGTCCTCCAGGTTCCACGGAATGAGGATTTCGGGCGGAATGCCGTCGTCGTAGGTCTGGTTGAGCAGGGAGCTGAACAGCTCAGCGTCGTCGCCGGTCAGGTTGTCGAACACCGTGCTGACGGGCTGACTGACGTGTCCTTCGCGCACTGGGACGATGGAGATGACGCCCTTGCGGCCTTCGCGGAACAGGCCCCACACGTCCCGGTTTGTGTCGCCGGCTTCCACTACGTTCTGCGTCTCTAGGGTCTTGTCGATGGACACCAACAGGTCACGCAGGCGGGCGGCTTCTTCGAACCGCTCTGATTCGGCCGCCGCCATCATGCGCGCTTTGAGGCGCTTCTTGAGTGGACCCGTCTTGCCGTCCAGGAACCACATCGCCTCTTCCACGAGCTTTCCGTACTCCTCACGGCTGACCAGGTCTACGCAAGGGGCGGCACAGCGGCCCATTTGGTGAAGCAGGCAAGGGCGTGACCGGGAGCGAAGGACCGCGTCTGAACAGGTTCGTAGCGGGAAGTTTCGCTGAACGAACTCTAGGGTCTGCCGTGCTCGCGAGGCGGAGTGGTACGGGCCGAAGTACTTCGCTTTGTCGCGCCCGAACCGGCGAACGAGCTTGAACATGGGCCATGGGTCTTTGGGATTGATGCGCATTCGTAGGAAGGCGCTGTCGTCCCGCAGCTTGATGTTGTACTTGGGTCGGTGCTCCTTGATCAGCGTATTCTCAAGGAGAAGCGCCTCTTTTTCGCTGTCCACCACAATGACTTCGATGTCGTGGCTGCGCGCGACCAAGAACGGCACCATGAACCGCTCGTCCTGCCCCAGAATGTACTGGCGAACCCGGGACTTTAGGTTCTTCGCCTTCCCGATGTACAGCACCTTGCCCTTCTTGCTCTTGAAGAGGTAGACGCCGGGACCGCTGGGAAGGTCGAGGGACATGGGTTCGAGGATGGAGCGAGGCATGGCGCGGCCCTATCCGTCTGCTGCACCAAGCTCTTGTCTGATATGTTCCAACCTTGCAGAAGGGGAGGTCCAATGAGAATGTTGTTGTTGATGAGTCTGATGGTGTCGACCGCTACGGCCACCCCCGTCTCGTTTACCCACCAGGGACGGTACCTGGATGGCGCCGGTGTGCCGATCAACGGCGACTTCACGGTCACGTTCACCCTATGGGACTCCGCAGTCGACGGAAGCAGCGTGCACTCGGAGACGGAGACGTTGCCGGTTTCAGGTGGCTACTTGGCCCATCTGCTCGGGTCCGCAGGAGACCTGGACCATAGCGAGATTCCAACTACGGGCCTGTGGATTCAGGTGGAGATTGGTGGCACGAACCTTGGACGACAGCCGGTAGGTATGGTCCCGTTGGCCGCGGTTGCGGCGTCCTCTTTGGCGGACGATTGCGCACCGGGCTGGGTCGACATTGGTCCGACATGCGTGCAGGACACGGACAGCGCCGGCCGGACCTACGGCGACGCCATTAGCTACTGTTACGCCCAGAGCGCGCGTGTCTGCGACCAGCAAGACCACGTCGTCATCTGCAAGGAATCCGCTTCGTTGGGGCTGTCGTACGCCAACCAGCAGTGGTACTGGACGGGGGACCGTCACTGGGAGCGCTACGAGTCTGGCGTGACTTACCCAGCTCACGCGGTCGCTCGTCGCTACGGTGCCGGAGACAACGGCTGCTTCGACAACTACACGGGTGCTGGCAGCAATATGAAGGTCAGCTGGGACTACGGCAACAAGCTGTACCCAGTGTTTTGCTGTCGAGACCAGTAGGCAAGGTCGCTACGGAATGCCCTGAATCTGCGTGGTGAGGGTGCTCAACGACTGGTAGCCGGTGGTGTGCCAGCTCACGGTGCCGCTCGCGTCAATGGTGGTGTAGCTGTAGCGGGTGTTGCCCCAGTTGCTGAACCAGTCCCCGTCGTCGTCTGCGACGGCGTTGACTGTCAGTCCAAGACCCTGCTTGAAACGAACAATATCCGCAGAGTCTGGCGGGTTGAAGTTGTTGTCTTCGACCACCACTATGACCACTTCTAGGTCCGCTGGAGCGTCGGAGCTGGCGGCCCACTCGTTGACGTCCTCAGCGAGGTTGTTGCAGGGAGGACACCACATCGCGTTGCCCATGACCAAGACGCGTGACCCTTCCAAGTCGGACAATGCAAAGTCGGCGTTGGTCTCGTCGGGAAGCACGAACTCTGGCGCACAGCTACCCGCGATGAGGGCGCAAACCTCGGTACTGTCGGTGTCTGCGTCATCGGTGTCCGCGTCCTCGGTGTCCGCGTCATCGGTGTCCGCGTCCTCGGTGTCCGCGTCCTCGGTGTCTGCGTCCTCGGTGTCTGCGTCCTCGGTGTCTGCGTCTTCCGGTGCCTCTGTGTCCACGCCATCGGTGTCCGACTCAGTGTCGTCGGTTGTAGATGTGCAACCGGCGCAAATCAGTAGTGCGAGTGTTGCGTAGCGCATGGGGAACCTCCGAGGACTCTGCGTATGACGGTGCGGCCTCTTGGTTTCTTTGAGGGTGCGATTCCTGGGCAGCGTCAATAGCCATTCCGACAGCGCCGAGCGGCCTACTCCAGCTCCAGCGTTCCCTCAAAGTGAACGTCTCCATACGAAAAATCGATGGCGTCGTACACGCATGCTTGCAGGGACTCTGACGCGCCTTCAATGACGAGCTGGCCGATACCTTGGTCGTTGGTGAGGGTGACGTGCCGTCCGGCCAGGCTGACCAAGTCGTCGTCCCAGACCAGACATGGCGGCAGGTAGCGGTCGAGGTCGGGCGGTTCCCGTTGTGAGGGTTCGCTGGTGTCCCAGTGAATGTGGGGTGCGAAGGAGCGCTCGAAGACCAGGGGCTCGTAGACGGCCAGCCAGCCAGTTGCTGTTCTTCGCACGACCCAGTCTCGACTTGGGCTTCGGCCAAGCTCGGTGGGGTTTTGGGCTGCAATGCCGCCGTCGGAACCAATGTGGAAGGTCTGTAGGTCTGTCTGTGGCGCGGACTGCCCGCGAATGACCCGACGGGTAAGGCCGCCTACTGTGGCGAAGGCTGCGTGCATTTCACCAGGCAGAGCGTCGCGTACTACGCCGTCTTCCACCGCTTTCGGACGAGTATTGTAGCCGGAGTGAAGGAGGAAGTGGCCCGGTCCTGGCAGGTCAAGGGCACGCCCACCGGCGCTTCGTCCGGCTGGATACGGCGTTGGTGGGGTCCTGCCTGGCGGGTAGGAGTGGACCTGGCCATCCTGGCACAGCACGGTCGGAGTACCGTCGTCTCGCAGCCATTGTTGGACTTGGCCGTCGCATGCACGCCAGTCGCCAGTGGGGGAGAACTCGCCGTTACGCCACTCGGACAAGACGCCGTCGACAACCGTCTCTAGCGTGCCTTCAGCGGTCTGATCGATGCGGTGTGTTGTAGCGAGCTGTACGATTTCGGGCGGGTTGCTGGTCACCAAGACCGACGGACCTTCGTCGATTGGGGTCAGCAAGAGCGCCTGTTGGTCGGGCAGGAAGACGCGAGAGATGGACTGCGTGCGCATTCTCTGTGGGGGGAACCATCGGATGACCTCGCTGTGCGTGCCATCTGCGTGGTGAAACTGGACCCAGGCCTCTTGGCGCATCTCAATTCGGTTCTGGCCGACGCACGCGAAGGTGCTGGGTTCGTCGCCCAGCTCCGCAGAGTGGCAATCGCGTCGGATGCTCGGGTCGCTTTGCCAGGTGTAGTCGCTGTTCAGAGAGAGCAGGTCACGTTGCTTATCGACGGAGACCCAAGGGTGTTCGCCCACCATGAAAACGCCCGAGAGCCAGTCGTCGGTCACCGCACTCGCCGGTTGTTCAAGGGTGGCCACCGGTGTGGGTTGGAGCCCGCAGCCCTGCCATCGGGAGATGTTTCCCTGGGGGTCGGCCAGCAGGGTCTGGGCGCCATCTGCAAAGACGGTCGAGTAGGTCGAGGTCTGCAGACACTGCTCGATGGGCGCTGCCAAGGACCACTGAGACGGCGAGACGGTGTCCCCGGTTCGACGTGGATGGTGGGTGAGCAGCCAGTTTCCCTCCACCCAGCCTGCCGCCGTTGTCAGCATCTGTGTGTGCTCGGTGCTCGGCGGGAGCTGCTCGTGGAGGGTTCCGGTTTCTCCGTCAATGAGAATGGCCGTCTTTGCCCGTTCAACGGTTCCAAAGACCAGAGCGCTGCTCGCGTTTGGGGCTAGGGCAGACTCGTTTATGACCATCTGTGGAAGGACCGTCGTCCACAGTGTGGTGAGCGTTTCGTCCAGAAGCTCGACCGTGCCTTCTGCCGAGCGAGTACCGCTATGGACCACGAGAATTCGGTCACCGGCGTCTGAGATATCCGAGCGAAATCCGGGCAACAATCGCTGTGTGCTGGGGTACGGTCGCTCGCTCTTCACCTGGCCATCAGGTCCCCATATCGTGAGGACTGTGGTCCCGTCCGTGGGGTGGGGCTGCGTGCCCACCACGTCACCACTCGCGGCCAGAGTCACCGCGGGATTCGGCTGTCCTGCAAGGAGCACAGGCGCATCTCCTTGGGTGGAAGCGAGCCAGTGCTGCCCAACATTCGGGGTGTTGACGCCTGGAGCGCCAGTCGGGCCTCGAACCGTGCCCAGGACCCACTCACCACGAGTCTGCACGTGCACGGTTTCGTACGCACTGAGGGACTCAACAGCTGACGCGATGGGGCTCGGTGGGCCAAGGTCAGCCGGAAAGGCGATTGTCGTCTGCGCGGGGGGCTGAGGTGGCAGGCTGACCTTAGGGGTGCATGCCATGGCGAAGATGAGAGTGAGCACGTGAACTCCGGGCGTCGATGACGTCTTTGACGTCGTACACGGCGTATGTCCACTGTCGTATTTGTCTTGTTGCCGGTTGCTAGTGGGTGACGAGCTGTCCGTTGAACCAGATCTGCGACGGTCGCGCCAGTGCCGTTACGTCCAACAGTGGGTCATCATCGAGCACGAGCAGGCTCGCGACCTTGCCTGCTTCAATGGTGCCGTGGTCATTGAATCCGAAGAGCATGGCCGGTGCTGAGGTTGCGGCAGTGAGGACCTCAGCGTTGGTCAGTCCGGCGTCTCTCATGGCCTGCAGCTCGCGCACATTGACGCCGGCGACGCGTTGATTTCCCATGTCCGTCCCATATAGAACCGTGGCCCCGGCTTGGTGAAGCGCCAAGAGGTTGTCCCGAGTTGTGGGGCTGTTTCCGAAGGCGGCGAGGGACGAGATGACCGCGCGGTCAGACCAGTCGCTGATGGCGTCTCCCAGTGTGGTGATGGGGGTGTGGGCGAGGACATCGACACCCGCCGCCGCCGCAATGGCGGCCTCACTCTGGTCGACGGCATGACTGACGACCAAGATGTTCGCCGTATGCGCTCGCTCCACAATGGCGAGGAGAACCTCTGTTTGGTGGGACAGCCCCGAGGTGATGGGCGCTTTGATGACGCCGGCTCCGTTGGCGATGAGCGTGTCCACTGCCTGTTGTGCCTGTGCGATGGAGCTCACCTCCAGACCGTAGCCATTCGCTCCCCAAGAACGTGTTGGGTAGCCGCCTTCGGCTGTCACCATAGGGCCGGACCTGACCATGGGAAGTGTGGTGTCTACGTCTAGAAAGGCCATGGGAGATGCCAGGTCAACAACCGCTGCAAGACCACCAGCGGGCAGGTCGTCGGCAACGTCCCAGTACGCCAGGTGCACATGGGCATCAATGACGGAGGGGACGATGAACTGGCCTGAGACGTCAACAACTGCGTCCGCTGTCAGGCCAGCGCCCACCGCTGTGATGCGGCCGTCTTCGATGCGAACGTCGGTGATGCCGACGCCAACGACCGTGGCTCCGGTCAGGACCGTAGACCCAGCGACAGAGTCGGTGGTGCAGCCCAAGAGTACGAGTGACAGTCCGGCGAGTCGCATTGAATGCCTCCTACATGCTGTACGAGAGCAGGAGGCACTTGGACTTGTCACACCCGCAATTTATGCCGGCGTGCCGTAGGCGCGGTCGAAGAATCCGCTCATGGCGTTGACCAAGGCTGGGACGTCTGCGTGCTCGGGGACGGAGATGCGGCAGATCTGCACGCCACCGCGCTTCTGGGCCTCTTTGACCTCTGCGGACAGCGCTCCCTGAGTCGATTCCTCAGGGTTGATGACGTAGAACGGGTCGAGCTGGCCATTGCCGGTGGACTGGCCGTAGCTGACGCGGTTCTTGACGAGTCCTGGCGCTTGTTCGAGTAGCGACGCAACGAACTCGTCCACCAGGTCTGGGTACGTGGTCGGTGCGGCGGGTAGGTAGAACGACAACACGCCGCTGTGTAGGCCCGCGTCGATCTGCGCCTGGGACATGGTGTACAGCGTGATGTTGTGGCCGCGCTTGGCCATCTGTTGGTGGAGCTGCTCGGCGAGTTCTTGGGTGTTCGCAGAGATGCGTGGCATGCGCGTGCGCAGGTCAGCGACCCCCTCCACAACAGCTCGGCGTTGGTACGGCTTGGCAAAGCTGTCCGCTTCCGTTCCGCGGGTCCGGGTTCCCTCAAGGATGCGCTGCGACAGCGGGTGTTCGCCGGCCATGACGAGTCCCAAGGTGGCTTTGCCGCGGGTGATGTACTTCGAGCCGCTCTTGACGATGAGGAACGGCCAGTCCTGCGCGAAGTCCAGCTCGAACAGCGGGTACAGCGGAGCCATAGTTGTGTCGACTAGGACGGGAATCTGGTGCCCCGTTCGGGCGTGGTACTCCTTCAAGCCGGCGACGAGGCTGGCGAAGTCGTGTAGCTGCAGCTCGGGGTTTGTCGGAGTCTCTACGAAGACCAAGGCTGGGCCGGACGAGTCGTTGAGCCGCGCAATCACGTGATCGACGAACGTCTCTCCACCACCCATTACCGGAAGAGGACAGGCAGTGATGACGGCGTCGGCCGATAGAATATCGTGAATCAGCTGGCCGGTGCCACCGTACCCGTTCTCTGCGTAGAACAGATCGACCGGTTCTCCCGCCCCTACGATGTCCGCTGCGGCTCCGAAGATAGCGGCCTCAGCGGCGAGTCCGGTGCAGAAGGTTGCTGCTCCCTTGAACGGAGGCATGCTCGCTGCCAGTGCCTCGTTGCACTCCGCTTCGGTCGCTATTGGAAAGGTCGGAACGTCGAGTCCGACCAAGCGGCACAGCTCAGTCTTCGAGGTCACAGCAAGCAGTGCTGCGACAGTACGCTTGCGGATCAGCTGAATGGCCTTCGCGTCGAACCGGTCGCCCCTGCGGATGAGCAGGACGCCGCCATCTGTGACGGGACAACACACGGCGTCTGCAGACAGGTCTGCCAAGGGGGTGTCCTCGGGAGCTGTGTCGGTGACGAACAAGGTCAGCGTGCCGGGATCGTCCTCGGGGAGGGGACCCTGCCAGTCTTCGTGAAACGCGACCTGCCGAAGCTGAAAGGCAGCGCGGGTGTCGTCTGAGATGGGGAGCTGGCCGCGGCAGTACACGCGAGCCGGCAGTGTGCGCCCGATGACTTCCAGAGGGGTGAGGAAGGCCTTCGTGCGCGACGCGAACGACACCACGCGGTCAGCGCCGGTCAAGGTCTGAAGGTACAGCTCGTAGATCGTAGAGAATGGGCTGCCGAGCCTGGCGTAGTCGTACGGAATTCCGCAGTCGTACAGGGCGGTGGCAGCGTCGCTACCAGAGAGGATCTGCCGGGCTGCCGTGTGGAAGCGTTCGATAAAGTCGGCCTCGCCACAGAAGCGGGGAAGGTCGTACGTTGTAGCAGCGGGTTCCCAGTCGGCAGGCACTTTGCCGGGCTCTGAAAGCAGGCCCCTTAGTAGCAGGCGGAGGTCATCGAGAGAAAGGGGGAGATGATTCATGCGACTCGCCTCGGTTCTGGGGCCATTGGGCACCGAGTGGCTTCAGTGCGCGCACGCTCTAACGACCATGCCCACCGCGTCCAGTAGGGTTGTCGCGAGCGCCCTGCGGCGATTGGCTCGGCAGACGCACGAGCGTGAGACTGGCACTGGACCAGCGTGTCGGCACCCCTTCCAGTGCGTAAGCGTCGCAAGTAGACGTGTAGACGTAAACACCGGTTGTTGCGCGCCGCAGCGAGCGTTACGTGCGCCGGCCTTGTGAGGTCCCCAAATCCGGGCTTCGCGGGTCGGAGATCGCATGAAGACCGTCGTATCAGCCATTGAGAAGGGCAAGTGTGCAGTTGCTGCAGGTGCCGCTGTGTTGCGGGACGGCAGCGTCATGGCAGAGCTCACTAAGCGCGCAAACATGCCGTCGATGGCCCTGTCTGGCCCGACTGTGTCGCCAGTTCAGGCCCTGTCCTTTGACGCGGTATTCCGCGCCACTGCAGTTGCCGGTGGTGTTGTGGTGATCGTTGACCCACAAGCGGCCGACATGCCTGGCGTTCAAAAGCTCGGTGATTTCATCCGCGATGGTCAACACAAGCCGACCATCGTTGTTGTGGCCCAGCAGTACAACGCATTCAGCTTCATGGGACCGCTGCGCGGACTCAAGGTCGAGCATCTCAAGGAACGCTACGCCAAGTTCTTCAAGAGCTTGCCCGATGCTCCTGAGCTCGAGCTTCCTGAAGGCCTCGATGCAGCCGTTGCTGAAAAGAAAGCCAAGAAGAAGAAGTCCGGTCCAGAAGCACCGCGCTTTGCCTTTGTGGGCCGTGATGAAGAAGTCGCTGCAATGGGCGAGCTTCTCACCTCTGGTGGCCCCATCGTGGTCAGCGGTGCACGCGGCATGGGTCGGACCCAGCTCGCTGAGCACGCGATTGCCGCGTCCGGCCTGACCCGTCTTCCCGATTACTCCATTGGCTGGGGCAACGGATTCGACGGTCTCGTCTCTCTGCTCGCCGAAGCCTGTGCCCAAGTCGGTGTCACCGGTCTGAAGGACGCAGTGATTGCCAAGGCGAAGCCGCTGGCCATCATCGAAGCCGCCATGGCTTCGCTCACTGAAGCGACCGCCCTCGAAGGCTCGGTTTTCATGATTCACGACCTGCAGGTTGCTGCCGGTCGCGCTGGCGACTTCTTCCGCAAGAGCCGCCTAGAGCTTCTGCTCCAAGCCTTGGTCAGCAACACCTACGGCCTGCGCATTGTGTTCATCTCGACCCATCAGCCGGTTCTGCACCGCGAGAGCGCTAACCAAGCCCTTCGTCGGGTGGAAGTGACGGGCCTCAAGGGACGTTTCCTCCGTGAGATCTTCGAAGCCTACAAGGCTCCTGAGTTCCCGCGTGAGCGTTTCGGACCGATGAACGACCGTATTCACGGCTCGCCTCTCGCGGCCCGTCTGTACGCCATTGCCGTGCGTGACCGTCAAGATGGCATCAAGCTCACCGAAGACATCAAGTTCTTGGCTGAGTCAGAGCCTGGTGAGACCAAGCGTCTGTCCAAGCACATCGAGCGTCGTCTCGAAAAGCTCGGTCCGGACGAACGCCGCGCCCTGGCCATCATCTGCCACTTCCGCGTGCCTGTCGGTGGCGATGTCCTGTCGGACATGGACATCTCGCGCAAGGTTCGCACCCAGCTGTTGAGCTTGGGTCTGCTCGACATGGTCGGAACGCTAGAGAACAAGAAGTACCGCGCTCACCCGCTGGTTCGTGCAGCTGTGCCCCGTCGCGCCGCTTCCGACTTTGACGTCTACAAGATCATTGCCCAGGTCATGGGCACCCGTGCCAACAAGGCCGAAGGCATCGAGAAGGTCGCGCTGGCTCATTGGTCCACTTGGGCCGCCGAGCTAGGCCGCGACAGCCGTGCCGCCTTCCGTAGCGACTACATCGATGACGACGCCTTCCTCGACTCGGTGACTGCACTTGTGCGTCGCAAAGAGCCGCGCGTTGACATGGCCGACAAGATGCTTCGCGCCGTGATCGAAAACAACCCGTCGAACAGTGACGCCCACTTGCTGCTCATTGAGCTGATGAGCCGCGGAAACGCGCCTAAGCAGATGATGGCAGACGGTATTGAAGCCGCTTTGGCACAGGCTCCGGTTCCCGAAGTCTTCCACGAAGCGACCACCTTCTGGCTCCGTCAGCGCGCCCGCGCCAAGGCTGTTGCTGTTCTCGAAGCCGGCGTTGCCGCCGTTCCGAACGACAGCCGCCTCAAGGCTCGTCTCGCATCGTTGTTGCTCCGCGAAGGACGTCGTCCAGAAGCCATTGACCTTCTGCGTACGGCAATGGAGCAGGACCCAATGCTGCCAGATGCCTACGGACTGCTTGGCATGGCCAAGTTGGACGAGGGCGTGGACGCCATTGGCGAAGCAGAAGAGCTCATTCGCGAAGCGGTACGCTTGGCTCCAGAAGACGAAGTTCAGGTCTCGCGCCTGGCGTCGTTGCTCATGGAGCGCGCTCGCATCTCCGAGCTCGACCAGCAGGCCGCTCTTTGGGACGAAGCTCACAAGCTGCTCGAAGACAGCATCAAGGGTGACAAGAAGTCCCCGCATGTCCTTCTTCTCCTGGCCCAGCTGGTTCGCGAGCGGAAGGGTGACCTTGAGCGTGCCCGTTGGTTCGTCAACCAGGCCAAGAAGCAGGTGGACCGCCGCAGCGACCGTCGTCACCGCATTCGCCTGGAGATGGCCCGCATCGACCTGGCCGCTGGTGAGTTGGACACCGCAGAGAAGGCTCTACGCGAGCTGACCGAGCGTGACGGCGCCAACGCCGAAGTCTTCGCGACTCTCGCAGAGCTGCTCATCGCCCGCGAGCTCATGGTTCCGGCCCACGCCGAGTACATGCGCGCCCGTGAGCGCACGAGCAAGACCAGCATCGCTCGCCTCGCCTACGAGACCGAGCTGACCCGCTTGGCCGCACTCATCGAAGCTCAGGCGCATGCCTTGGTCAACGGTCCCGTCGCTACGGACGCCGCACCGACTGAGGAAGCTCCTGTTGTGGCGCGTGGAACCGTCATTCGCCGCCGTGCAGATGTCGAAGCCGAGCAGACCGCTGCTGCCGTTGTTGCAGCGGATGTCCCCGCTGCAGAGCCTGCTGCGAACGTTGAGACGGTCGAAGCGGCCGCCGCAGACGTCGAAGTGGCCGCCGACAGTGTCGAGGTTGCTGTATCTGACGTTGAAGTCACGGCCTCCGAAGCCGAAGTGACCGTTGCACCGGTTGTCCCGGTTGTGAACAACGACAGCGAGAAGCACGCCTCTGAGTAGCGGAGTGTGAATCGTGGGGTCGTCTAGGCGCCCCTACGATTCATCCGTTGTTTGAGGTTTTGACGGTCACCAGTGGTGGCCGTTTTTTTGTGTGATGGTCTGCGAAACCTGACAGCCGATGGCTGGATGTGATGGACTAGGACAGTGAGGACGCAATGACCGACCAGCTGAAGTACGGACGAATCGAACGAGAACGTCGCTGGTTGCTGCGTGAGCTGCCGTCTGTGGAGTGGGATCGCAGTGTGGCGTGCGTCGACCGCTACGTCACCGGAACACGCCTGCGCCTTCGGCAGATGACCGAGGCCGACGGAAGCGTGGTGTACAAGCTAGCGCGCAAGCTTCCGCCTCAGTCACCGGGTGTCGGCGTCATGGGCAACCTGTACTTGGCTGCCAACGAGCACCAACTGTTGCTGGATCTCCCCGCTGCAGTGGTTCAAAAGCAGATGTACTTCACCGGCGACTGGCGGGTAGATGTCTACGGTGGGGCGCTCGATGGGCTGATCACCGCTGAGATCGAGTGTGACGATGCCGCGCGGTTAGCCGAGCTAGAGCCGTCATTTTCGGTGGTCCGCGACGTCACCGCAGATCCCAACTTCAGCGGCGCTGCGCTCGCCAAACGGGCTGCCCCGCCTCTTGAGGCGCTGACCAACGGCTGGCTCTCGGCAGTGGAGTTTACTGAGACCCGGCAGGCGCTCGCTGAGCTTCCTGACACCGTGGAACATGCGGCGGCATGGATGGTCACACTGCATCGGCATCAGGCGGAACGACACGACGGTCGACCCTACCTGTCCCATCCGGCTGAAGTGGCCATGCGTGTGGCCCAGTGGGGCGGGGACGATGCGCAGATTGCGGCGGCCCTCCTACACGATGCGCTGGAGGACCAAGCCGAACGGATGGCGCCAGAGGGTGATGCTGCGGGGGTCCTTCAAGCGTACATGGGACCCGAGGTGCGTCGTCTCGTTCAGGCGCTGACCCATCCCAGCGGTGCCAAGGGATACTTGGCGTACATCCAGTCGCTACCGCCGCGTGCACTGGAGATTAAGGTTGCCGACTTGTCGACGAACGCCCTGCGTGTCGACCACGTCACCGACGACGCCCGACGCGACTACCTGACGCGAAAGTATGCATCCACCATGTGCTGGCTTGTCGGTCGGATGGACGGGCACCCCGCTCAGCCGTCGTTTCAAGCGGCTGTAGACCACACCTTCGGCGCCATCACTCGCTAGCGAGTCGTCGGTTCACACTGTCGATCTTGTCTTGGGCGGACTGAGTCTTGTCCGTGCGTGTGCCGACCTTGAGAGTGCTGTGAACGCGTGGTGCGCCCATGGCATGGACCTGGGTGTGGCACTGCTTTACGGCTGCCATGACCGCGTCCCACTCGCCTTCGATGGTTGTTCCATACGCGTGCATAGCATGGGTCAACTTGGCTTCTTTCAGTACACGTTGGCACGCGGCGACGTATTTCCCAACGGACGTACCCACTCCAATCGGAATCACACATAGGTCTACGATGACGTGCACACATACCTCCAAGCGCTATGCCTGTAGCGCGTCTGCACGTAGCTCTACAGTACTGCGGATTTGGAGCGATGAGACGCTGATTGGAGAGGGTTCATGTGGAGTGTTTTGCTCGCTTTCGCATCTGCGCAAGGCATCGAAGTCCGTGTAGATGAGCAGGTCGAGGTGGTCTCGATTGTTAGCTATCTAGCTATGATTCCTCCTTACGATACCGTGCCGGGCTCGTCGTACGCTCAAGACATGCAGGCCCATTTTGACAAGCACAGCGACCATGAGGCCGTCCGCCAAATGCGTCGTGCGTTTCGTCGTTCAGGGGTGTCATACGACGCCAACATGTCTTTCGCGGTGCACCTGACTCCGCAGTTCACGATGGTGGACGACCTGTCCTTGCTGGAGACCCGGTGGGACGACCGACTTGCCCGTCGCGTCGCAGAACCGCTCAAGGCGTTTGTGGAAGACGCGAACTTTGATGAGTTCTGGCAAGACCATGAAGACGACCGTCGCGCAGCACAGGACCAGTACCAGGTGGTCGTTCGTCGCGCGGACCTCCAGACCTGGTTTGCGGGTCAGTTTCCAGCGCGTAAAATGGCGCTACATCCTGGTATGTTGGTGTGGCCCAACAACTATGGCGTGTCGCTAGCGGGAGAGGATGGCAGCCCGGTGATGTCGCCCGTTGTTCAGGTCAGCCTCACCCCAGATGACGCGGACACGAGCGTAGAGATGCTTCTCGTTCACGAGTTTGCGCATGGGTACATCAATCCGCTGTTCGATGCTCAGGAAGACGCGTGGTTGCCGCAGGCGCGTCGCCAGTTCCGTCCGGTAAAGTCGCAGATGCGTGGTCAAGCCTACACCTCCGCAAACACCTATGCGCATGAGACCGGGGTTCGGGCGATGGAGGTCTTATACGCCCTGGACCAGAGGGGTCCTACAGCGGCTTGCGACACCGCGCGGCGGCATGCCGACCTGGGATTTCACGCAGTGGTACCGGTGAGCGTTGCGCTCGACACCGCCCGTCAGAATGGGCCCCTGGCCGGGATGGTTTCAGAGCTAGGTCTCGCGTTTGACCTGGCTAGTGCTCCTCCGGCGCGGCCCATCAACGATGTGCTGCGCGAGGCGCTCTCCGGGACGTTGGTCGCTCGGCAAGACGGCCCGCTCGGCCGGTATGTCGGCTCGATTGCGGAGCAGTTCTTCATTCCCTCAGGCGCGTCACTCGTGGAACCGAGCAGGTTGGATGCGCTACCGGAGACAGCGGCTGTGGTCTACGGAACACCAGAGAGCATTCCGGGTCTGTCTGACCTGTTGATTGCAAACGGCTGGGCGGTTGGAACGGACCGAATTGTTGGAGCCGGTGGCATTGATGTGCAGGCAAGCGCGCTGATTGTGGCGCTGGAGCGTGAGGGTTTGCCGCCTATCGTCGCCTATGTGGCTGCGGACGAGCTGGACCTCATCGGCATCAATAGCGTGTTTCACGGCCCGACTTCGTACGTGGTCGCTGATCGCACGGATGACGGTTGGGTACCTGTGGAAGCGGCGGCCAGCTGGCCGGAGTGTTGGTAGCGTTCATTCGCTAGGTGGCGGCTCTTTGAGCTGTGGGGCCATCTTGTCCATCAGGATGAGCAACAGCGGCTGAAGCCAGCGCATCAGACTGAACATGCGTGGCCTGACCAGTCGTCGTCGTCGCTTGGTGATGGCGGTGACAATGTCACGGGCCAGGTCATCGGCCTCTAGCATTGGCTGATTGCGGAGCATTGCGGTCATCTTGTAGTGCTGGATGCCCACGTCCATCATGGGGGTCTTCACAACCCCCGGGTACACGGTGAGAACGTGAATCCCGGTGTTCTTCAGCTCGCTGGCCAAGGCTTCGGTCGCGGATGCGATGCCCGCTTTGGACGCGTTGTACCAGGTCATACCGGGTGTGGGTGCAATCGCTGCCATGCTCGAGATGGTGACGATGTGTCCTGTCTTGCGTGCGCGCATGCTGGGGAGCACGCCGTGAATGAGTCGTAGGGGCACAGTCAGGTTGACCACCAGCGAGCGCTCTGCGGCGTCGAGGTCTACCGCGTCGGTGTGGCCGATGACCTGAGCACCGGCGTTGTTGATGAGCACATCAACGGGACCGTGCGCCTCGATGGCTGTGGCCAGCAAGGGAGTGACGTTGTCGGGGTTCGACAGGTCTGCCGGGGCCACACAGGTGGGGGCGGACAGGTCATCGGCAATGGCCTGGAGCTGGGCTTCGCGACGTGCAACCAAGGTCAAGCGTGCGCCGGGAATGGTGGCCATACGCCGTGCCAACGCTTCGCCGATGCCTGATGAAGCGCCTGTGATGAGGATGTGCATGCAGGGGTCGCCCTCCGATGCTGCCATTGTCGTACAGATCGAAGAACGGCGTGCGGTCCTACTCGGCGATGGCCCACTCGTCGGCGTCATCGCGCTCGTAGACTTGGTCGTCGAGCAGGGCGGGGAAGGTGACCTCGTCTACGATTTCGTCGTCGGCGTTGATCAAGGTGACCGTCTCACCGTCGCCAGACAGCTTGAAGTCGGCGTGAAGGGGACCGTCGACTGCGTCGTCGTCACACCAGACGCGAATTGTGGCAGTGGGGGCCAAGATGGTGTCGTCTGGGAAGACCCACGGCACCTCGTCTGGGTAGCCGTCCGTCAGGCTCCAGCCGGTCAGGTCTGCGCTGTTGTCGCCGCGGTTGGTCAGCTCAATCCAGTCGTCGAAGTCGCCGTTCTCGTCTACGTCACCGGTCGCGTTCCTGGCAAGTAGGGCGGTCAGGACGACGTCCGCGAGGGGGTCGACCTCAGTTCCGGCGTCGGTGTCGGTTCCGAGGTCGGTGTCGGTCCCGACGTCGGACGTATCGGTGTCGGTTCCGAGGTCGTCGGTATCATCGACGGAATCATCGCATGCGGACACTGCAATCAAGGTCAATGCGTACAGGGCAAGGCGGGTCATTGGGACTCCACTGTGAGTTCGTGTGCTCGGAGTAGGTATGACGGGATGTGTGACGGATTTCGTGAGGAGCCGTCAGTCCTGGTCCCAGCGGATGGCGAGGGTCGAGAACTCGAGGCCGGTGCCGTCGGCGTTGCCTGCGAAGGTCTCTGGCCACAGCAGGGCTGCGATGCCGTCTTCACCGTCGAAGACTCGGTACACGGTGCGCCGGGTAGTGCCGCCCGAACCAATGTTTGCGCTGACGTAGTACTCGCCGCGAACGGTGTCGATGTCGAAGCTTCCAAAGCGCCATTCGTTGGTGAAACCGCCCGGTCCTACCCCGTTGGAGTCGAGCCAGGGACCGCGCAGGACCATGGCGTTTTGGGCGTCGTTGTAGCGGAAGATGCCGCGGGTCTGTGCGCGAGTATCGGCCTCGAATGTGGTACCGAGGGCGTACACACGACCCTGCTCATCGCTCCGTGCAGCGTCCCATTCGGCGGGTGGGGCCATGGGGTTGACGGCGGTTGGAATGCGAATGTCCAGGCCGTCTTCGGCGGTCCACAGGGCGAAGCTTCCGAAGGCACCGAACAAGGCAACGGCCTCATCTGTTGCGCGGACCGTTAGTGCGACTGGGCAGATCTCCGTGCCATCCACGTCGTCATTGCAGGGCCAGTCGGCCACAATGTCCCACTCGCCATCGGGCTGTACAGCGATGAGCTGGTTGGCGGTTGTGATGTACACAACGCCATCGCGCGTGCGTCCGGTTCCAAAGAATCCAAGAGGCTCGCGGGGACCGGGCCACTCTTCGTCTTCGAGGAAGTCGGTCATGACGGTCGCGCCACCGTCTGCAGTCACGCTGTTTAGGGTTCCAGCGCGCTCGTCGAGGACCAACCAGCGGTCTTCACCGGGGACTTCGACGGGGGTTGTGGCGCCGACCATATTGCTGAGCGGCGTTGCGTTGCCGATGTCACCCAGGACGTCCACACTGCGCAGACGGGCCAGGGGTGGGTCGTCTCCGGGGCGGACTTCAATGACCATGAACCGGTCTAGGCTCTCGTCGATTCTGCCGTCACAGTCGTTGTCTTTGTCGTCGTTGGCGCGCTCTTCCCATGCTGGGTTGACGAAGACGTCCGTGTCGTCGCAGTCGCCGTTTTCAATGGTCCACCCATCGCGGTCGTCATCTGTGCCGGTGAGCGCGGTGTCGCTGTCCGTGTCGTCGGTGTCTGGGTCGTCCGTCCCGACTTCGGTGTCGGTGTCTGGATCTCCGGTCTCAATGGGGGGATCCCCAGGACAGGCGACGAGAACGAGTGAGGTGAGAAGGCAGGCAGTCAGGACCAACGGGCGCATCAGGTCTCCAGTAGGGCGACTGTACCCTGTGCATGGGAGGTGTCGCTTGTGTGTGACCGGGTTCGACGACTCTGATCACTCAGCGAGCTGCAACTCAACAACAATGTCGACGGTAATCTCGCCGTCCCAGACGTCCGGCCCGCTCGACTCGCCAATGTGACGCGAGACAAGGAACGATCGGTCGGCGATGCGTTCTGGGCATGGGCAGGTCACCGCTCCGTCGTCTTGCGAGCAATCTAGGCCATCAACACCGTCTGTTTCGCTTGTTCCAACGGTCATCCATGTGGTTCCAGGCAACACCTCATCGACCTCGAAAGTAATGGTGCCGTCTGCTCCGCAGGTGCGCACCCCCGGCTCGTCTACTGGAACAAGATCGGCTTCGAAGTCGGCTAGCCACTCCCGTCCAGTGCTGTTGCCGGTGCGTCGCCACTCGAAGTCCTGGCCTTCGATAAGGATGGAAAGCCCGCTGTCGTCGGTGGTTGCGAACAAGACTCGGCTGGGTCCGAAGAATTGATCGGAGCTGCGCGCCCAGGTGATGACGTCTCCTTGGTCGTTGGTGCTCGCCCAAGCAGAGCTGTCCCACGGGCCGGTGACTTCTGGCGCAATGGAGGCGTTGGCGGCTGGGCTGCTGCCGTCCATGAGGCGCACGCGGAACTCGGCATTAATGATGGGGCTACACGCGACCATTATAGACAGGAATCCCGTGACAATCGCGAGTGAACCCAGGGTCTTGACCATGATGTGTTCCGGTTTGAGGAGAGTTCGCAGACTCCCAATGTAGTCGTTGATCGAGGGGACCGACGGGTGGCAGTCAGTGGTTGTAAGCGAGTGCTTGAAGCGTCTGTGGGACCGGCCCAGTGAATTGGGGGCTGTTGCCTGGCGTCAGACCCTTCACTATTCTGTGGGACTGTCCGACCGGACGGTTGGACCGACGGGGTGACCGATGTTGCTTGAGACGATTCTGAACTCGGGAACTTACGGACTCCTGGAGCTCGTGTTCGGTCTAGCCACGGCATTGATTGGTGCTGCCGTTGTGTGGTTTGCACTGTCTCGTCGGCGCCTTCTTGGCATCTCTGCGTTTCCCTCCGCATTGACGGTCTTGCTCACGGCGATGGGTGCATTTTGGTTCAACTGGGACATTGTCAACTACCTGACGCTTCGAGCCGTCCCAGAGCATCGCCAGTCGCTCATCGCAGCGCACATCTCAGTGGGCTTCGGCATGGCCTGTGTGATTGGGTTGACCATTGCAGCCTACGGGTTGTTCGTGTTGGTGGCCGTTCATGTCTCGCCGGACCAGAGTGATGAGGATCCGGTGGACACCTTGCCGCTGGTCGCCGGAGGAGTGTTGGCGTCGGTGCTCTTGGGGGTCTTTGGCGCCTGGTTTGCCGCAGCAGTCACTCTCCTGGCCACGCTGACGTTGTTGCGTCTTCGCTCGCTGTCACCAGAGGCCTCGTGGATGGGAGCGGTGGCGGTGGCCGCAATCGGAATGGGGCTCGGCGGCGTTCACAACGCAATGGATATGGCGATTGGGTTTCGCGCGGTTGCCGAGGCCAGTGTGGAGATGAAAGCCGTCATTATGGCGAATCATGTGGCTGGGCTTACGGGCGTCTGGGCGTCGGTTGCGGGTGTGGTGGCGATTGTTCCGGCTGCCGTCATTCTGGCCCGCCGTGGCTTGAAGATGGGTATCATCGGAAGTGGGTTGGCAATCCTTGTCATGGCAGGTGCGACCATCCTTGTGGAGGCGTCGGTCACAACGCCAATGGTTCGTATGATGAGTTCGTTTGCTCCTGATGGCAGGCTCATCGCTGAGGTGGACGACCAGCTCCTGCTGCCCAGGGTCTCGGATGCTGCGAGGCCGCCCGTCGATGTGCTGCGTGTCCGAGCGCTGAGGTCCGATCTGTTGGTGAGTGAGGGGCAGTACGGCGTTGGTTTTTCGCTTCGTGATTGGACAGCGAACGGGTCCACCGTGGCCGAGCAACATCTCGACTTTGGCGTGATGCCAAGCCTATCTACGGCGATAGTCGACGAAGCGGTTCATCTTGAGCGCAGGGGCGTGGAAGGGGTGCCGGTCGTTGTGTGGGCAGATGCGGCGTCCCCGTGGAGCCTGTTGGGGCCGGTCGTGACCACCGTGTCGCGCGTTCCTGAGACGTCGATTCACGTTGCGGTTGTTGTGGCCGAGTCGCACCAGGGCGTTGTGACCTTGGTGACGACAACACAGCCTGCCACCCAGCCGTTCTCGACCTCTCCCACGACGAACGCTGTGTTGCTGCCGGACCCGTCGACCACACTCGATGAGCTGGTCCAGGCCCTGTCGATTGCCGGTGTTCGCGTGTCTGTCCCCGCTGAGACCATGCCGGCGGTCGAGCCTGAAGGGACCGAAGCGGACTGACGAGGCGTCGCACTGGGACTCGGCACGATACGCCGGTGGACCCTTGGAGACGTCATGCTTTGCATTCTCATGAGCCTCATTGGCTGCTACGTGCCGCCAGCTGTAGAGGCTGAGACGTCGTACATCAGCGACCCTTGTGGTGCGCTGAGCAAGCAAATCACGTTGCGTTCGACACCCGACACCGTGGTGAGCCTGAACCGCGGTGAGGACATGATTGCGGAGTACCGGACGGACGCAGAGGGCCAGGTCACGACGCTGTGGGCATCTACCTCTCTGGACGGTGTGGAGGCGTGGGTCGGACGTCCGAACAACCACAGTACGGCAGTGCTGTCGGACCCGGCGCCAGCCTTGGAGCCCGTGTGGCGTGAGGGAGGCGTAGGCCACATGCGTTGTGTGGGGCTGCCCGGTGGTTGTACGGTCGCTGTGGACGGAACGGACCTGGTGTTGACCCAGTCCGAAGGGGCGCGACTACGTCTGGATGGGCGCGACGGTGTGGCGTCTGCAGATGGTCAGACGTCGCGCGTTGAGCTGTCTCAGCGTCAGGTCAGTCAACAGCTTGTAGGCGGCGAAGACGGTGTTGACCGGTGTCTGCATGCGACGATTGCGAATGTGGAAGTCCACGCTGGTAATGTTGTGGCCCGTGGAGAGGTCTGGCTGAGTGCAGCGCAGGCGATTGTCGTGTCAGAGGCTGTGGTTGAGCGAGACCCTGAAATCGTGCATGAGCGGTAGCGTCACTCTGGCGTAGGCTCGCCAATCCAAAACACCTGGATCCTGGCATCTGACTGCCCACTGAGGTCGGTTGCCTCCACCCGAATCTCGACAGGTCCTGGGGTGTTTGGGGTGTGCCAATCAAAGCGGACCTTCCACAGGTCGTCCGGCACCACAGGGTCGTAGTCGTCACCGTCTCCGCCAACGAACAAGTGTGCGTAGAGCGTTCTGGGTTGATCGTAGACGTCCAAGACGAAGGCTTCGATCACCACGTCCGCGTCTGGAGGGATGACGTCCTCAACGCTGGGCGACACAATCGTTACGGATGGCGGCCCATCTCGGAAGCAAAGTGTGTTTTGGTCCCCGCACTCTCGAAACGGCTGACACGCGGACAGGACAAGCACACCAGCGAGCGCGAGCAGTCTGTAGGGTGACATGCTGTTGGCTGCGGACGTTGTCCGTTGTCTATTGGACCCAGAACGATTCAACGTGGACTCCGCTTGCGGTTGATTCGTCTGTGATGACTAGCATGATGTCGACGGGGCCTGGTGTGGATGGAGTGCGCCAGTCGAAGGTCACCAAGCCGGTTTCGTCGGGCACCGACTCATCCAAGAGAACGTCGTCCATAAACAGAGATGCGGACAGATTTACTGCGTAGTCATCAAGGTCGATGGCAAGGGCCTCGATGACCAGGTCGATGTTTGCTGGAACGCGCCCGTAGTCGGGGGTGGGGGCCAACAGCTCGATGGTTGGTGCCACGTTGCGACCCGGCCCAAGATGCACCTGCGTGCATGCGGTCGCGGCGAGCACCATGGTGGCAAGTGCAGGGTGCGTTTTCATGGGCCGGCCTCCGAGGTGCTCCCGTGCACCGTACATCAACTTGTCTCGTAGGCGGACAACGGTTGACCGCTTGGGAATCGCGGTCGAGATACGCGCGGGGACCGGAGGCAGTCATGGCACAAGGGCCCATCAATACGCAGACCGCGAGGCCGCGCGCGAGCACGCCATTTCAGCTGGTCAGCAAGCACACACCGACCGGCGACCAGCCCAATGCCATCAAGGCCATCGTCAAGAACCTGAACGCGGGTGAGCGTCACCAAACGCTGCTCGGCATCACCGGTTCGGGCAAGACCTTCACCATGGCCAACGTCATTGAGCAGGTGAATCGGCCTACGCTGATCTTGGTGCCGAACAAGACACTCGCGGCCCAGCTGTATGGCGAGATGCGGTCGCTCTTTCCGCACAACGCGGTCAAGTATTTCGTCAGCTACTACGACTACTACCAGCCAGAAGCGTATGTGGCGTCGTCAGACACCTACATTGAGAAAGACTCAATGGTGAACGAGCAGATCGACCGTCTGCGCCATGACGCTACGCGCTGTCTTCTCGAGCGCAATGACGTCATCATTGTGGCCAGTGTGTCCTGTATCTACGGCCTAGGAAGCCCGGAAGCGTACGAAGGCATGCTTTTGTACTTGGAGAAGGGCAGCGAGGTCAGCCGGCAAGACATCCTGCGCAAGCTCGTTGAGATTCAGTACGAACGCAACGAACAGGACTTTCACCGCGGAACCTTCCGTGCACGCGGAGACGTCATCGACATCTTCCCGGCCTACGAAGATGATGTCGCCATTCGAATTGAGTTGTTCGGTGATGAAGTCGACGCGCTGTACAGCTTCGACCCCCTGCGTGGAACTCGGCTCGATGACCTCGATAAGATCGCTGTGTATGCGGCTTCTCACTACGTCACCCCAAAGTCCAAGCTGGAGCGAGCGGTCGAGTCCATCAAGGCTGAGCTTGCTGAGGTCCTGCCGCAGATGACGGCTGACGGCAGGCTTCTCGAAGCCCAGCGTCTAGAGCAGCGCACCATGTTTGACCTGGAGATGATTCAGGAGCTGGGCCGGTGCAAGGGCATTGAGAACTACAGCCGTCACTTGTCGGGCCGTGCACCTGGCGAGCCGCCTCCCACGCTGCTCGAGTACTTCCCGGACAACTGGCTGCTCATTGCAGACGAGAGTCACGTCGGGATTCCGCAGGTGGGCGGTATGTTTAAGGGAGACCGCGCTCGCAAGGAGAACCTGGTCGGTCATGGATTCCGCTTGCCCAGTGCAATCGACAACCGTCCGTTGATGTTCGAAGAGTTCGAGTCCATGGTCAAGCAGGCCGTCTATGTGTCGGCCACGCCGGGCAACTACGAGCTTGAGCACTCTGAAGACCGGCTTGTTGAGCAGATCATCCGGCCAACGGGCCTGCTAGACCCCGTTGTTGAAGTGCGGTCCGCCAAGACCCAGGTGGATGATGTGCTGGAGCAGATTCGCCAGACGGTCGACAAGGGGGAGCGGGTTCTGGTCACGGTGCTCACCAAGCGAATGGCCCAGGAACTGACTGACTACTACCAAGAGCTTGGCGTTCGGTGCCGCTACCTGCACAGCGATATTGACACCATTGAGCGCATGGAAATTCTGCGTGACCTGCGTGCCGGTGAGTTCGATGTGCTCGTGGGCATCAACCTTCTACGGGAAGGGCTGGACCTGCCGGAAGTCTCGTTGGTCTGCATCCTAGACGCGGACAAAGAGGGCTTCCTCCGCAACCAGCGCTCGCTTATTCAGACGATTGGTCGCGCTGCGCGAAACGTAAACGGCAAGGCGATTCTGTACGCGGACCGCACCACCGACAGCATGCAGTACGCACTGGACGAGACCGAGCGACGGCGCAAGATTCAGACCGCGTACAACGAAGAGCACGGCATCACGCCCACCACCATCTACCGAGCCATTGACAGTCCGCTCGCGGAGCTTGTGAGCGGTGACTACGTCGAGGCCCGCAGGGAAGACCGCAAGCCGACCGATAAGGGTGCGAATATTGAAGAGATGGACCCTCGGAACATTGCCAAGAAGGTCGTTGGACTCCGCAAGGACATGCGCAAGGCCGCACAGAAGCTAGACTTTGAGCGTGCAGCGGAGCTGCGCGACCGGATTCGCTCCCTTGAGGAGTGGGCGCTGGAACTTCGTTCCTAGCCGAATGAATACGGGGCCGTTCCGCTCCGTCAACCGGGGCCCGCAACACCCGATGTTTGATTGGTGTGGGGTGTCAGTCCTTTGATTGGAAGGCACTTTGGGCACACACTTTCGTTGGAGACACTATGCGCACTTTTCTATCGTCCTTGATTCCTTTGGCCCTGCTGTTCACCGTAGACGTGAATGTACAGACCCAGACCGTTGGCTTCTCAGAAGCCCAAGCGGCGGATTTTACGGGTCGCATCAAGCGGATCAAGATTCGCCGCCGCCGCACCGGAAGCTACTTCCAGGTGGTGACTGACTCGCCTTCGGGTCCAGGCAGCGTAGCATCGTCCGTTCAGGTGTCGCTTGAGGCCTTAGAAGGCGCGGCTCCTGCTGGACTTACCTCGGATCTGGCGGAGAGCATTCGCGATGATGTTCGCCACGGCTTTGCGGTTCCAGAGGGTGTGGGACTACGCGAGCTGATGGTGGTTGTCACTACGTCGGAAGCGTCTACGGAGCTGGCATTGGAAGAGCTGTTGGCCGGTGCCGAGGAAGGCGGTTTTGGGCCGGACATCGCAGTGAACGGTGCTGAAGCTGTGGTCCGTGCGCGTGAGACGGTGGATGCAGACGGGCTTGTAGGCCTGGACGTACGGGTACTGTCCCGGAGAGGCGCATCGCTTGAGACCTTGGAAGAGGTTGTGCTGAAGTCCTTCGAAGACCCAACCTACTTCTTGGACGCACAGGAGCAATCCACAGTCCGCACCTATGAAGTCGCGATTGACGAGAACCCAGATGACCCACTGTTTGGTTCCTACGCCGCTCAGGCCATCTGGCGTGATGCCAATGGCGCAGTTGTTGATGAGACCCAGTTTGTACTCGACGAGGGGGCGGCGTCAGAAGGGCCTCGTGTAGAGCGTGTTGCCCTGCGTGCGTCGTCTCGCGGAACCGTTCTTGTGACCCGGGTGAGCACGCCGGATGCGTCGCCTGTGTTGCTTGAGGCATCGGTGACCGAGGCAGACGGAAGCACCATTATCTCCATGGCAGACGAGGCGCCACAATGGACGGAACGGCAGTTCACAGCGCCAGAATTTGGGTTCGAAGAAGACCCGACGGGCTCCTCGTATCTCGCTCAGATGACCGCCGTTGATGCAGAAGGCAACCCGATTGGACAGCAGTTTGAGGTCGAGCTTTTTGCCGAGCAACCCGATGAAAATGGCGAGATCAACACTACGTTATTCGCCGATGACCAAGCACAGATTGCGCTGATTCCAGGTGGAGAAGAGGGCTCGTGGCAGGTGTTCATCCGTACTGTCGAAGACGCGCCAGCCAATGGCTACAACGTCATCTTTGAAGAGCCCTTTGAAGGCCCCGCACCGCTGGAGACTGAGATCAACTCGGAGCTAAGCCGGGTCTGGCGTCAGTTCCGCCAGCGCGACAGCACACCTGCAGAGGGTGATGCCGTGCGTCAGGTGTCGGTGACGGTGAATCCTGACTCGGAAGCGCCGGCTTCAGCGAGCGGATTGGAAGCGGAAGGTGCGCTGATGAGCTCGGGCCGGAGTGTGGAAGACATCGACGGCTTCTTGGCGTCTTTGTCGACAGGTCGGACGCGAAAGACCATTCGCGCCAAGAAGACCCGTCAGGTGCGTCGCTAGATGAACGACCTCCAGCGCATTGCAGAGAATCGCGCGTTGTGGGACTCGCTCGTAGACTCCCACGTTCACAGCGAGTTCTACGATGTTCGAGGCTTCCTACAGGGGACCGACCTACTGTCTGCGCTGGAGGGTGACACCCTGGGAGATGTGGCCGGCAAGAGCCTGCTGCACCTGATGTGTCACTTTGGTCTCGACACCTTGGCCCTTGCGCGTCGGGGGGCTCGCGTCACCGGTCTCGACTTCTCTCCCGAAGCCGTGCGTGTTGCAAGTGCCCTGGCCGAACGTGAGGGACTCGACGCCACCTTTGTCTGCGCAGATGTCGTGGACGCGGCAGCTGCGCTGAACGGCCAGACGTTCGACGTCGTCTTCTCCTCATGGGGGGTGACTGTGTGGTTGGCGGACCTGGCTGCGTGGGCAACGTCTGTGGCCCAGTGTCTGCGTCCTGGAGGGCGCTTTCACCTGTTGGAAGTGCATCCCATTGCCTGGACCTTGCTCGACCCAGAAGACGCTGACCGTGTGTGCAACGGTCCCGTTCAAGACTACGAGACGGACGGCGTGACGCTGTCGCAGGACATTGACGGTTCGTACGCCGGAGATGTGGACTCGAAGGGCCGGCAGCACCTGTGGCATCACGGTGTTGGGCGCATTGTCAGTGCGTTGCTTGCGGCCGGACTGCAGGTAGAGAGGCTGGTGGAGAGGCCTGTAGTGACCACCCAGGTGCTTCCGAGCTTGGTTGAGCGACCGGATGGGTTGTGGACGTGGCCGGAGGGGGCGCCTGTGTTGCCGCTGTCGTACGAGGTTGTGGTTCGGAAAGCCCGAGCGGCCTCGGTTCCGGCGTAGACAGGTAGAGATGGCTGGTTGTCAGCGACCTGTACGACGGGATGGCTCCGTATCAGCCCCTCAGGAGCGCCCGCCTCCCTGCCGATTGACCGAGTGACCGACCACTTAAAGCGATGTAAGATCGATGCTCTAGTTGTCGGAGCCATGGTGATGAGCTTATGGGGGCGTCCGTCCTACTTCGGACATACTTGAGGGTACCTTTGGCTGCTGACGATCTGATTGAAATTGAAGGTGTCGTGAAGGAAGTTTTTGCCGGTGGCAACTTCCTCGTTGAGACTGAAGCGGGCACTGACGTGCACGCCCACTTGGCGGGCAAGCTCCGTCGTTACCGCATCCGCGTAGTGCTGGGAGACGCCGTTACTGTCGCTGTTTCTCCGTACGACCTGTCGCGCGGACGCATTGTCTTCCGCCACAAGTAGGCGGAATGGCTAGTTTTGCGGACCTGCTGAAGGCGAAAGGCTTTGCCGCGTCTCCCGAGTCGGAGACCGTCGAAGTCCCTGTGCCCGTAGCTGCGGAGGAACTGTCCTTCGCTGCCAAGGTCGTGGTTCGCTACACCAAGAAGGGTCGCGGCGGAAAGGCTGTGACGCTGGTACAGGGCGTTGAGTCCGGCGCCGACGGCCTGCTGGCCAAGCTCAAGAAAGAGCTGGGTGTTGGCGCACGCCGTGACGATGACGAGCTCGTCATCCAGGGCAACCAAGTCGAACGTGTAGCGCGGTGGCTGGAGAGCCAGGGCGTGAAGAAAGTCGTTCGCTCGTAGGTCCGTTCACAAAGCCCATGACCACATGCGTGACAGCACAGTCACCGCAAGTAGGCTCATGGTGGGCAGAACGACTGTCAGCGTGAACCATATGGCTCCCAACGCGACCTGCCGCCGTTCGTACCGGCTCCAGTCGTAGGTGAGCACACCGGTGACGCCGGGTAGGAACACGCCTGTGACTGCCATGAAGACCAGGCTGGGTCCGACGATGGTCGGCACAATCCAGAACTTCCCGCCCCAGATGACGACAATGGCGAGTAGTGAGATGCCCGCACCGATTGAGCCGATGATGAACGGCCAAATACAGTGGTCGTGAATCCACGCTGGTGTGTGGTCGTCGCTGACTCCGAACATGTCTTCACTCCGGGCTGCGAGCGAAGGCTACCACCCGAAGCACCAAACTATCGGCGTTGACGCCCGCTACTGGAGTCCGCTTGTGGGTGCGGTGCGGGTGTACGGAATCGTGAACGTCATTGGCGTAGTCATCTGTGGGCTTGCCACGGCTACCGTCAGGTCGAAGGCATCGTCCCCGTGGAAGGTGTAGGTGGTCTTGCGTGTGCCAGAGTCGCTGACCCAGTCAATGTCCAGAGCGCTGTCGCGAATGCGTACCGTACTGGTCACCTGGCGGTCGCCTGAGGTGAAGGCGCCTTGGCTGTTGTCATTGAGACGGATGATGGCGTCTTTCGCGTCGCACTTCACACCGGTGTGCGTGGCACTGTTGAAGAACTTCAGCGTGCCACAGGCATTGGCTTGGTCTTCGATGCGTCCGCGAGCAATGCCGCGGATGGCCCAGTTGAACTGCATGGAGGCGTCTTGAATCGCTGTGGTCAGGCGTGCGTCGACCTCGGCCTGCGTGATGGACGGCTGAAAGGTCCCGTCAATGGGTGGGGCGGCGAATGCTAGAGCAGCGAATAGTGCGATCATGATGGGGTCCTCCGAAGGCCAACACGTATAGAACAAATCAGCGTCCCTGCGTGGAACGAGTTTGTCTTAGACCGTTGTTCCGGTGACTGCCCAGCGCTCACGCCGGTATTCAATGACTGCCCAGATCAGCTTTGCGACGAAGGTCAGTGGGAATGCGGCCCACACTCCCCAGGTTCCGAGTCCGAGCGGAAAGCCCAGAATGAACGACGCTGGAATCTGGATAAGCAGCGTAGTACCCGCATTGATTCGCAGGCTAGTACCGGTGCTCCCGCTCCCTTGGAAGAGTCCGACGAAGGCGACGTACATGCCGGCAATGGGGATGCCGAAGCCCAGCAGTCGCATCCACTGTACGGAGTAGGCGTGTACCGGACTGGACGGCGACACGTCGAACAAGCCCACGATTGCGGATGCTTCAAGCACGATGGGCAATGCAAGGACTGCCATGATGGCGCTCGACAACACCACGCTGATGCGCAGCGCCTTCTTGGCCTCGTCGACGTCGCCGCGACCCAGCGCGTTGCCAACGATGGAGCCGGTCGCTTGGCTGATAGACATTCCTGGAACGAACGCGAGCCCTTGAACGCGCAGACCGATGCCGTGGGCAGCGACTGCGGCTTGGTCGATACGTCCAAGCATGCCCACCATTGCGAGCAATGCGGCATTCAGAATAACCATGTCGAGAGCGGCTGGAGCCCCGACACGAGCGAGTTCAGTGGCCAAGGTGCGGTCGGGCCAAGCCAACGCCAGCCGTGCGCGAATACCGGGCACAACACCGCGTGCGAGAAGTACGAACATCAACCCCGCCGCAATGGCCTGCGAGGCGACGGTGCCAATGGCTGCACCCTGTAGGCCGAGGGCCGGAAATCCCCAGCTTCCCAAGATCAGCGCGGTATTGAACAGGACGTTTAGGGCGTTCATGACAACCGCGACCATGAAGGCCATGCGGGTATTCCCGACGCCCCTAAGCGTGGCTGCGAACAAGATGTTCAGGTAGTTGAACACGGTGCCCACGAGCACAGGACGTAGGTAGGCGAGTGCGGATGTTGCAGAGGCGTCGTCCGCACCGAGTGCGCGCAGCAATGTTGGACCGAGCAGATTGCCAACCACTGCGATGACAATGCCAAGACCCACGGTGAACTGGGTGGACTGTTGGAGGATGTGGTCGACACGCTTGCTGTCACCGGCACCGTGGGCTCGTGCGATGAACGCCACGGTGCCAACGGTCAGCCCAATCATGGCGACCATCAGCAGGAATACGATGTTCGTCGCGTAGCCCATGCCGGTCAGCGCGGTCTCGGCATCTGGAACACGCCCCACCATCATGGTGTCGACCAACAGCGAGAGCACCTGCAAGACGTTGAGCCCGATGATTGGCCACGACAGGTTGAAGATTCGCCGGGTCAGGCTGGTTGTTGGGGCGGGCTGCGACATCAGCGCTCATACCCCGGAGTATCGCTAGCGTTCGTCACAAACGCCCGAGATTGCTACCGCTCAACCGACGGGTCTGCGACGTGGCCGGTGAACAGCAGCGTTCCCGTCGCACGGTCGCGTACAGCAAACCAGAAGGGTTCGTCTGCGTGGAAAACGACGACGGGGGGTGGCTCCATGGCGCTTGTTGCTCGCATGACAATGCCGGTTGCAGCGGCAGCTTCGGTACCGGTCTCGTCCACGAGAATGAACGCCTTGTGAATGGCGTCACTGACCTGCAGGCCTTCGCTCGCACTGATGCCCGAGAAGTCGGCTCTCCGGCTGAAAGCGTCCGTCACACCGAGTGCCCCGAGTGGCGTCACAAGCGAGTCGTAGGTGGCGTTGAGCTCAAACTTCGGCAAGGCGAGGTCGACCATTCCTTGCCGTGCCGCGCCGACCCATGCGTCGATGGACTGTGGCGTCATGCTCGCTTCAAGCTCGGGCAGCGTCTGCCCCTTTGGGAGGACGACCAAGAAGTCCGCAGTACCGCCCTTGTACGGCAACATCACCATGCGAGCGACGTCGCTCTCGGCGTAGGCCATGGAGCGCTCCGTGTGCATGGTCGGCACGTTGACGGTTGCGCCTGCTCCCGTGGTGAACGTCTTGTCCTCGGTCTTTTCGGCGTCGAAGGCGACGGCCCAGTCGGCCTTAAAGTAGACCGCGTTGGTCAGTACCATGCGGGTCTCGGAGGTCACCGAACCCTGAGGTAGAAGGTCGACAATGCGGTCGTTGGTGTTGTCTTCAACCCAGGTGTTGATGGTCTCGCGCGAGGTCTCCGCGTCTCCGGCAAAGTTCAGCATGGTTGCCTGTGCCCCGTACTGGTCACGGGTCATGGCCAAGTAGCTGTCGAGCACGGACAAGCCGCTGTCTACCCACACACGGTTTGCGACGGCCAGCGTGAGCGGTGCGTCATTCCCTTGGTCATTCCACGTCTTCACCATGCCGCCGAGGGTCGCATGTGCGGTGTCGGGGTTCTGGTTGAGGAAGGCGTACAGCTGGTCTGCGGTCTGCCCATTCGCTCCTGCGGCGAGCATGGCGAAAGCCACCGAGATGCTGGCTGGGGAGAACACCTCGTTCTTCTCAGGGTTGGTGAACAGCTGCTGCTGGAGCGCCAGGCCCGTTGCATTGATGCTTTCGGTGGGGGTGTCGGCGGGAGGCGGCGTAGCGATGGGGAGCTCCGGATCAGAGGGCGTGGCTGGCGTCTCCGGTTCAATGACCTTTCCGGAACAGGCGGCGAGCAGCAAGAGGGGTGCGATAGTGCGCATGGGGGCTCCAAGAGTGTAGGTCATTGCGTAGACTTTGACGGGTCAGCGACGTGGCCCGTGAACAGTAGGGTGCCCGTTGTTCGGTCGCGCACAGCGAACCAGAAGGGCTGGTCGACGTGAAACGGGGTGGCCTGCGGGGGCATGCTGAGCCCGCGCATCACGATGGCGGTGGCCGCGGCGGCTTCGGTGCCGGTCTCGTCGACCAGGATGAACGCTTTGTGAATGGCGTCGCTGACGTAGAGGCCTTCGTTCGGGGAGATACCCGAGAAGTCTGCCTGGGAGCTGAAGGCATCTGTCACGCCCAAGAAGCCGAGCGGAGCCGCTAGGGAGTCGTAGCTGGCGTCCAGAGTGAACTTTGGTAGGGCGAGGTCCACACTAGTTGGATGTGCAGCGTGCACCCAACCGTCAATGAGCTCCGGTGTCATCGCGTTTTCGAGTGCTGAGAGGGTCTGGTCCTTGGGCAACACGACCAAGAAGTCGGCGGTTCCGCCCTTGTACGGCAGCATCACCATTCGCGCGTTGTCGGTCTCAGCGTAGGCCATAGACTGCTGCGCGTGCATGGTGGGCACCTGGACCGTCTCGCTGAGGCCCGTGGTGAACGGCTTGTCTTCGGTCTTGTCGACGTCGAACGCAACGTCCCAGTCTGCCTTGAAGTACACTGCATTGGTCAGGACCAACAGTGTGTCCGATGTGACGGAACCTTGTGGGATAAGGTCCACAATGCGGTCGTTGGTGTTCTCTTCGACCCACGAGTTGATGGTCTCGCGAGACGCCTCTGCGGAACCACGGAAGTCGAGTGTGCTCGCCTCTGCACCATATTGGTCGCGGGTCGTGGCCAGGTAGCTGTCCAGGACCGACAGACCGCCATCCATCCATACGCGGTTGGCGACGGCGAGGGTCAGTGGCGCTTCATTACCCTGGTCGTTCCATGTCTTCACCATGCCGCCGAGCGTGTCGTGAGCAGTAGCTGGGTCCTGGTTTAGGAAGGTGTACAGCTGGTCGGCAGTCTGTCCCTTAGCGCCGGCTGCGAGCATGGCGAACGCGATGGAGATGCTCGCCGGGGAGAACACCTCGTTGCGCGCGGGGTTCGTGAACAGCTGCTTCTGAAGGGCGATTCCGGTGGCATTGATGCTTCCGGTCGGCGCGGCTGCGGCAGGTGGCGTTGCCGCATCAGGGGTCGCGGCAGCGGTCGGGGTCGGTGTGACCTCGGGGACCTGAGGAGCCGCGGGGGGCTCGGACTCAACGACCTTGCCGGAACAGGCAGCGAGCAGCAAAAGTGGGGCGATGTAGCGCATGGGGGCTCCGTGTTGTGCCCTCGTAACGCTGATCACGCCCACGGCTTACACGGTCTTGCGAGGCCCGATACGCCAGAGCGCTGTCGCGGTGGTAACGAGCGTTCCACTTGCATCTTTGATCTCACCGACCACTTTGTAGTCCATGGTCTCGCTGGTCGAAGGCGGGTTGCAGTGGCACTCGGCCGTGAGCGTTCCGCGTGCCTTCTTGTGGTACTGCATCTCAATGCCGGACAGGATTCCCCGCGCGTCTTCGGGCAGGCTGGCCATCATGGCGAGCCCAGTAGCGAGCTCACCGAGGTTGGCGAGGGCAATGGCATGTACGCAGTTGAGATGGTTGCGGACGTGCTTGCGGTCCTTCAGCTCCACCTTGGCGTAGCCGGGACGAAGCTCAAGCGTCTTGGCCCCAATGGTCCCGGTGTACGGGGCCATCCGGCCAACCATCACAGTGAACAGCTTCTTGCCGCCCGGAATCTTGCTCAAGCGGTCCCACGAGCTGCGAACGCGCTCACCAACGGATTGTTTGGCCATGATGCCCTCCAAGGAGGGCCGTCTAACCCTATGAGCGACGGCGACGCAGGAACAAGCCACCAAGGCCGAGCAACCACAGCGCGTTGGCAGGATTGGCGCCTGCCGAGCAGCCACAGCCGAGGAAGCCGCTGCGCTCCGTGATCTCAACGTCGATCTCGGCACTCACGCTCTGAAGCGGGAAGCCGGTGGTGTCTGTGACGGTGACCCAGAACTCATCGGCGCCAAGGTAGTCGGCGTCCGCGGTGTACGTGACTTCGCCGTTGTCAGCGAGGCTCACGGTGCCGTGCTCTGGCGCCTGTAGGATGGTGTAGGTGAAGTCGCTATCTTCTTCATCTGAGATGTTGAGGCTGACCTTCTCGGTCTTGCCCTGGGGCACAACAATCTCTGTGACGTTGGCGCTCGGAGGCTGGTTGCAGGTGACCATGGGGATTTCGATGCCGGTCTCGTCTTCCATCCAATCCACGAATGCGTCTGGACGGACCCAGATGGCGCCGTTGCGGCAGCCCTGGGGACCACGCGAGGTCACGCCGATCAGGTAGTCGCCGAGCTCGGTGAGCAGGTACAAGGGGCCACCGCTGTCGCCTGAGCAGGCATCGACACCGTCGCCACCAGCGTACAGCTCACTACCCACCGGGACGTTGGGGTTGCAGCCAAGGCGCGCGTCATCACAGTCATCGTCGTAGATAGACGTGATGCCTTCCATGAGGGTGGTGTTGAACTGCTCGTTTGGCGTGGTCAGGCCGTAGCCAACGATAGACACTGGAGCGCCGTTCTCCAGGTACTCGTCCAAGATGCAGCCGTCGCCAATGGCGCGGGGAGTCACGCCAACGACGTCTTCTTCGAGAACCAACAGGGCAATGTCTGCGCGTGGATGACGAATGACTTCGTCCACTTGAACGATGATGCTCTCGCTCTGCCACCAGTTGGTCTCGTCCAAGATGACGTCTGTTGCGCGCCCATTGCCGATGTACTGCGGGTCTACGCAGTGATCCGCGGTCACTACAAGGTTGGGGGCGATGAGCGTGCCCGTACAGGAGACGAACTGGCTGTTGAGCACGATGCCTGCTGCGTCCGGCCATGCTCCATCAGGGGCTTCGGAACCGCCCACGACGCGGTTCGAGCCGCCCTCCTGAGCAAGAGCGGTGGACGAGATGAGAATGGCGGTAAGGGCGATGATGCGCATCGGGTTGTCTCCAGCAGGCCTCATCCATGCGCTATCCACAGGCATTCCGCCATCAAGATAGTGTCAGACTCCCACCCTGTGACCAAACGTGGCAGGGTGCGGGTACGACGCACCGGGGATTGTTCATGTCGCACGCTGACCTAGAAGCCGCATTGCATGCGGTGCCCTTTCTGGCCCCCCTTGGTGTGAGTGTCTCTGAAGCGGCTGCAGGGCGGGTTGTACTGCGGATCCCAGCCGACAAGCGCACGCGCGACTTCGAGGGACACGTGGCCAGTGGGGCGCTGTTTGTAGTGGGAGAGCTCGCGGCGACATTGGCCGTGGCGAGTCATCCGCACCTTCAAGGGCGTGCGGTGCGTCGCAAACATGCCGAAATCACCTACGAGACAACCACCACCCGCCCGCTTCTGGTTACCGCTGCGGTGACGACCCTTCCAGACCTGTCGTTCGATGAGCCGGAGGTCTGCGTGTCTGCCCAGTTGATGGACCGCGACAACCTTGTCGCCACGGTCACAGCGAAGTTTGTCGTCCCCATCATTCGCTAGCTTGGAGACTCCCGTGGCTGAAATGAATACTGAACGTGTCCTCGAAATACTGAACAAAATCCTGGAATATGAGCTTGCCGGTGTGGTCCGATACACCCACTACTCGCTGATGGTCTTCGGCTACAACCGCATTCCAATCGTTAGCTGGTTGCGTAGCCAGGCAGATGAGAGCCTGCTCCATGCCAACCAAGCCGGTGAGCTGGTGACCCACTTCGGCGGTCACCCGTCGTTGGGAATTGGCCCGCTGCTCGAGACGGAAAAGCATGACATTGGCGACATCATGGCCGAGTCCCTTCAGCACGAGCGCTCTACGCTCAACCTGTACAAGGAACTGCTGGTTGAGGTGGAAGGCAAGTCGGTGATGCTCGAAGAGTACGCCCGTACGTTGATTCAGGAAGAGGAAATGCACCTGGGTGAGGTCGACAAGATGATGCGTAAGCCGGGAACTACCAGGGCTGTCCGCGACGACGTCGTCTAGTACATCGGTTGCTTTTGAACAGACCGTCCCTCGATTGCATTCGTAATCGAAACGGTCTGTTTTTGATTGTGGGAGTAACGACCGGGCATGCTGTGACTACTGGTGGGTCCCGAATACTTGGAGACCGCCATGTCTGATGCCGAAACGACCTACACCCCGCCGAAAATCTGGACCTGGGACAAAGGAAGCGGCGGTAAGTTCGCCAACATCAACCGTCCTGTCTCTGGCCCTACCCACGACATGGACCGTCCGGTTGGCAAGCATCCGTTTCAGCTGTACTCGCTGGCGACACCGAACGGCGTGAAAGCCACGGTGATGTTCGAAGAGCTGTTGGAGCGCGGCCACACGGGTGCAGAGTACGACGCCTGGCTCATCAACATCCAAGAGGGTGGCCAGTTCTCAAGCGGCTTTGTTGAGGTCAATCCGAACTCGAAGATTCCAGCGCTCATGGATGAGAGTGGTGAGACCCCCGTTCGCCTGTTTGAGTCTGGCGCGATTCTGGTCCACTTGGCCGAGAAGTTTGGTGAGTTCTTACCCACTGATCCGGCCAAGCGAGCAGAGACCATGGCGTGGCTGTTCTGGCAGATGGGCAGCGCTCCGTATCTGGGCGGTGGCTTCGGTCACTTCTACGCCTACGCCCCCGAGAAGTTCGAGTACCCCATCAACCGCTTCGCCATGGAAGCCAAGCGCCAGCTGGACGTTCTCGACAAGCGATTGGCCGACAACGAGTACCTCGCCGGCGACGAGTACACGACCGCGGATATCGCGGTTTGGCCCTGGTACGGCGTGCTTGCGATGGGCAAGATCTACGACTCCGCCGAGTTCCTACAGGTCCACACCTACACGAACGTGGTGCGCTGGGCCGAGCAGATTGCCAAGCGTCCTGCAGTGATTCGCGGGCGCAAGGTGAACTGTGCGTGGGGACCTCCCGAAGACCAGCTACATGAGCGGCATGACGCGAGTGATTTTGAGACGAAGACGCAGGACAAGATTGGCTGATTCTAGGTTCGGCAACTCGTCAGTCGTTGGATTCTGCTACATCGGGCGCTTGACTACCGTCCCGCCGACGGGCCAATCACGTCCGTCTCAAGAACGGTCAACGCGCACGGTAGCGGCGGTGCATTGAGCGCCTGTGCGAGAGGCACGGCGTCGTCCCAATCGGACATAGATATCTGAACGACACCTTCCGTAATCGCCTCTTGCACATGTGGAGCGCTGACGACTTCGTCATCGACGATGATGGCGACTTGTTGGCCGACTTGGCTGGAAGTCAGAACGGCAAAAGCGTCGGCACCCGCTGGAGTGAGTGTGACCATGACCACTGGGCCGTAGTCGGTGTGCTCGGCATGAGCGCCAGCGACGGTGTCCGGACCGAGCTCGGAGGGGTCGGAGACGAGCACGTGAGTACCTGGGTCTTGCTCGGATGTAAGCCATCGGCCGCTGGCTCCGGGGCTGCCGACCTGCGTGCGGAGGACACGGGCGAACTCAACTTGGTTGGGCGCCAGTAAGCCGTTAGCACCGTCTGAATCGACGAATTCGCCTTGGACTACAAGATAGACCCGCTGTTGGTCTACGCTGGCCACTCCGTTGAGGTCGGCAGCCGAAGCGATGCGCTGCTCGAGCACACGGTGAACGTCGTCGATCGGGCAGCCAGGCTCGCCGGCCAAGACGAAGCTCAATCCACCATGCTCGTCGAGCATCTCATCGAAGGTCGGTCCACCACAGGCGAGTGATGTGAGAGCAACGAAGACGATTGAGGCGCCAAGAATCCGAGTGAGCGGTTGAGTCATTGGATTCCTACGGCGCTGAGACGCCGATGCGAGCGTTTTGAGGGGCTGTCATTGGGAAGCTGTAGCTGGCACTGACACTGCGGCTGACGGTGTTGCAGCCACTCGACCGTCCCGAGCTTGTGCTCGTAAATGGATTGTCTCGGAAGTCTTTGAACTCAAATGGGGTGAACATCGCGCGTCCGCCGACGGCCGAGAACACGGCTCCTTGTGGACCGAGGTCGAACTGTTGGAAGTCGACGACGTCACCGGCTGTCCAGCTCAATAGGCAGCCGACGTCTGTCCGAATCTGACCGTCAATACTCCGTAGCAGGGCGCGGTCCACATACACATGTTCGATGGCAAGCTCGCCAGTGAAGGCGCAGGTGCTGGTTGCGCCGTTGACGGTGTGGTTGCGCAGCACACCCGCGATGCCGGGCATGTACACGCTGTGGCTGGAGCTCAACGTCTGGTAGACCTCCTGTCCGCAGGTCTCGGTGTAGTTGTACAGGTAGATGTCGCGGTCTGGTGTGGCGGTGACCTCGGTGAACTGGACTTCGCGCACTGCGCAGCCAAGACCCCAGCAGTCGTCGTCCGCGCAGTCGGTGAGGCCGTCGTTGTCGTTGTCCACGCTGTCGTCGCACGTGATCTCCACACAGTTGCCGTCTACAATGCACTCAGGGTCTTCGCAGTTCTGCAGACCATCTCCGTCCTCGTCTCCGGGGGAGTCACACACTTCTTCGCAGGCATCACTCCAGCAATCGCTGTCGTCGCAGCCCTCCACGCCGTCTGTGTCCTCGTCTCCGTCTTCGTCGCAGATCTCAACAAGCTCGCCGAAGCGGTTGATGTTCTCGGGTTCTTTGTTGGTACACGCGAGTAGGCCGGTCGTGAGCAGACACAGGTGGAGTGAAGTGCGCATCAAAGCTGCTTGAAGAAGTCGTTGCCCTTGTCATCCACCAGGATGAACGCGGGGAAGTTCTCCACTTCAATCTTCCAAACGGCTTCCATGCCAAGCTCTGGGTAGTCGAGGACTTCGACCTTCTTGATGCTGTCTTGGGCGAGAATTGCCGCGGGTCCACCGATACTTCCTAGGTAGAACCCCCCATGCTTCTTGCAGGCGTTGGTGACCATGTCGCCGCGGTTGCCCTTGGCGAGCATCACTAGGGAACCCCCGGCTGCTTGGAAAGCGTCGACGTACGAGTCCATGCGCTGCGCGGTCGTGGGTCCGAATGAACCGGACGGAAGGCCATCTGGCTTCTTTGCAGGGCCGGCGTAGTAGATCGGGTGATTCTTGATGTACTCGGGTAGGCCCTCACCGTTCTCCAGGCGCTCCAGCAGCTTGGCGTGAACGATGTCGCGTCCCACAATGACGGTGCCGGTCAGGCTGACACGCGTCGTCACCGGATGCTTCGACAGCTCGGCGCGAATGGCGTCCATTGGCTGGTTCAGATCGATGTGAACTGATGTGTCTTGCTCGGTCTCCGCTTCGATGAGCAGGCGCTCTGGATGGTGTTCCATCTCTTCAAGCCACACGCCGTCCCGGTCAATGCGGGCCTTGATGTTGCGGTCGGCTGAGCACGACACGCCCATGCCGACTGGGCAGCTCGCACCGTGGCGCGGCAGGCGGATGATTCGCACATCATGAGCGAAGTACTTTCCGCCGAACTGGGCACCAATGCCAGTCTTCCAGGCTGCCTTCAGCATCTTCTGTTCCAGCTCAACGTCTCGAAAGGCGCGCCCCCCCTCAGAGCCGGTGGTGGGCAGGTTGTCGTAGTACTTGGCGCTGGCCAGCTTCACGGTCTTGAGGCACGACTCGGCGCTGGTTCCGCCAATGACGAAGGCCACATGGTACGGCGGGCAGGCTGCGGTGCCGAGGGTCTTCATCTTCTCGACCAGGAAGGCTTCGAGGGACTCGGGGTTGAGCAGCGCCTTGGTCTCTTGGAACATGTAGGTCTTGTTGGCCGAGCCGCCGCCCTTGGCCATGAACAGGAAGTTGTACGCCATGCCGCCGGTGGACAGAATGTCGATCTGCGCTGGCAGGTTGTTCCGGGTGTTCTTCTCTTCGTACATGGTCAGCGGAGCGACCTGGCTGTAGCGCAGATTGTTCTCTTGGTAGGTGTGCCAGATGCCGTGGGACAGGGCGTCATCGTCGTGGTCGCCGGTGAAGACCTGCTGTCCTTTCTTGCCGAGCACAATGGCCGTTCCGGTGTCTTGGCAGATGGGTAGGACGCCGTTGGCTGCAATGACGCTGTTCTTGAGCAGGGTGCGTGCGACGAAGCGGTCGTTGTCGGTGGCTTCGGGGTCGGACAACACCTTGGCGACGGACTCCTGGTGGCTCGCACGTAGGTAGAACGATGTCTCCTTCATGGCGGTCCGGGCGAGCTGGGTGAGCACCGAAGGCTCGACGACCAGGAACTCTCGGCCGTTCCACGTCTCTACGGTCACGCCGTCTTTGCCAAGGAACCGGTAGCGGGTGTCGTCGGTGCCTTGCTGGAATGTCTTCTCGAAAGTGTAGTCGGCCATGGGTCCTCCAGATGACCGGTCTTTACCGCACTGGGTTGATCGATGCTCACCGGCATCGATGTACTGATGTGTACCGCTTCGCGTGGCGGTCGCTAGGGTCGGATAAGCGCCGCCGCTATGTGGTTCTTCCTATTCATTGTTGGCTGTTCTACCCCCGACGAAACTCCGTCTTCGGGCCCTCCACCCGCCGCAGTTGCTGTGGCCCGCGTGCGGGAGGGCCAGCTGTCAGAAGATTGGACGCTGCCAGCTGAGGTGCGCGCTCTTGAGCGTGCCGAGCTTGCGTCCGGTGCGTCGGGGGCTGTGGTTCGGGTGACCGTTCGGGAGGGCGACACCGTTGCCGCGGGCGTGCTCTTGGTCGAGGTGGACTCTGACTTGGCGGCTGCCCAGGTCTCTGTTGCGCGCGCGGAAGCACGACGCTTTCAGGCGGATCTGGCCCAGGCTGAGCGGACTCTTGCGCGGTTGATGCGCGTGGGCTCGTCGGTGCTCGCAGTCTCCGAGATTGAGCAGGCCGAGACCCTTGTGGCCACGCTGCGAGCGGGTAGCGACGGCGCTACTGCTCAGGCTCGTCTGGCAGAAGCGCAGCTTGCCCGTCATAGGGTCACGTCTCCGTTTCCAGGGATTATCGCTGAGCGCCATGTGGATACCGGCGACTGGGTGACCCCGGGGACGCGCGTTCTTGATGTGGTTCGAACCGACTCTCTGGACCTTCGCGTAGACGCTCCGGTGGAGCTGGCACAGCGCGTGTCGGTGGGGGACTCCGTGCGCCTGGGAACCAGCGGCTTGGGTGTGGTGGTCGGTGTGGTTCCAGCCCTGGACCCCGTCAGTCGCACCGCTCCCATTCGCGTGTCCCCGAGCGGTGACGTGTCGGGCCTGATTCCTGGAAGCACGATTGATGTCGTGTTTGACGTTGCTGTCTCAGGCGGTGTGATTGTGCCGCGCGATGCTGTGGTTCAGGGCGCCGTGGATACCCGGGTGTTTCGCGTGTCAGATGACTCTGCGGAGCCCGTCGTTGTGCAGGTCTTGGCCACCACCGCCACGGAAGCCTTGGTGAGTGCAGAGGGTCTGCACGCTGGAGACGCGCTGGTTGTGCGCGGCAATGAACGCCTTCGCCCCGGCCAACGCGTGATGGTCGCGCCATGATCAAGCTTGCGATTGAGCGTCCTGTCGGCGTACTGGTCGGTGTTGTCATGGTCGTGCTGTTTGGGCTGCTGTCCCTGCGCGGCGTGCCCATTCAGCTCACTCCAGACATTGAAGTTCCTACGCTGACGGTGCAGACCAACTGGCCAGGAGCGGCTCCAGTTGAGGTCGAGCGCGAGCTGCTGGTGCCTCAGGAAGAGGTGCTCAAGGGCATTCAGGGTCTTGAGAAGATGACGGCGGAAGCCCGTCAAGACCGCGGTACGCTGACGCTTGAGCTGGCAGTGGGGACCGACTTGGACGAAGCCCTCGTTCGCGTCTCCAACCGCTTGGTCCAGGTTCCTCGCTACCCGGAAGCAGCGGACCAACCCATTGTGTCCACGTCCGATGCTGCAGGGCCCCCGCTCGCTGTTGTGCTGTTGCGGGCCAAAGATGGCAGCGCTGTCAGTGGCTATCGAACGTGGTTTCAGAACGAGGGTCTGCCTAGGCTCGAACGTATTCCGGGCGTGGCGAATATCGACTTCTTCGGGGGACGGGACACCGAGATTCACGTCTCCTTTGACCCGGATGCACTGGCGGCACGGGGCATTCCTATTGGAACCCTGGCAGAGGCGATTCGTGCCGAGCTGACCGACGTTTCGGGTGGCGACATCACCCTGGGCAAGCGTAGTTTCGTAGTGCGTACGATTGCCGCACCGCAGGAACTCAGCGAGCTGGAGAACGTGGTCATTCGCACGGGCCTCCAGGGCCAGCCGATTCGCATTGGGGATGTCGCGACGGTTGGTGAAGGGCTGCGCAAGCGTAGTGCGTACGTCTTTGCCAACGACCAAGAAGCCATTGCGCTTTTGTTTCGTCGTGAAGCCGGCAGCAATGTGTTGGAAGTAACCGAGCAAATTCTCGCTGAGGTGGCTTCCGTTCAGACCGAGATGCTCGACCCGCTTGGTCTTGAGCTGTACGTCGCAAACGACCAGAGCGGCTACATCTATGAGGCCCTTGCGTTGGTGCGAACAAATCTGCTTTTAGGTGGGTTTTTGGCCGTTCTGGTGCTGCTGTTCTTCCTGCGCAATGTGCGCGCGAGCGCAGTGGTAGCCATTGCGATTCCGGTCAGCATAATTGGCACGATGCTCGGAATGAGCTTGCTGGGTCGAACCATCAATATCGTCTCCCTCGCTGGCATGGCCTTTGCGGTTGGAATGGTGGTGGACAACGCAATTGTTGTGATGGAAGCCATTGATGCGTGTCGGGCGACGTCGAAGAATATTGCCGAGGCCGCTCTCGCCGGTGCCCGTGAGGTGTGGGGTGCGCTCGTGGCCTCCACGCTGACCACGGTCGCCGTATTTGTCCCGATTATTTTGTGGCAAGACACCGTTGGGGAGCTTTTGAGAGACGTTGCTGTGGCGGTGTGCTGCGCTGTCGTCATCTCGCTCGCCGTCTCGGTACTTGTGATTCCGAGCTTCGCCGCACAGATTGTGAAGGACGATGGCGACGTCACAGCAGAGCCTTCGGCAACAGCGAAGCGTATCGGCCGCGTTGCCGCTTGGTGTGCCGCCAGCCTTCCCCGAGCGGCGATGTTGTCTGCGACGGTGGTCTTGGTCACTGGGGGATTGGCCTTCTGGCTGACTCCACCCATGGAGTACTTGCCCACAGGAAACCGGAACCTGCTGTTCGGAATTTTGGTTCCACCGCCGGGCTATTCGGTCGATGAGACCATTGAAGTGGGGCAGGCTTTTCAGACCGAGATTGCGTCACATGTTGGCGTAGAGGTCGACGGCATTCCAGCGATTGGACGGTCGTTCTTTGTGGCGCGTCCCGGGCAGGCGTTCATGGGAGGCTCTGCCGAAGACCCCGAGCGAATCGGCGACTTGGTGAGCTACTACCGTGGACAACAACGGGGCATTCCCGGTGTGTTCGGTGTGGCGTCGCAGGCCAGCCTGTTCGGTCGTGGTGTGGGCTCGAGTCGCGCGGTGGATGTTCAGCTGTCGGGGTCGGACTTGAGCGAGCTGGTTGGCGCCGGTGGACAGCTGATGGGACTGTTGAAAGAGGCCATGCCCAATGCCCAGATTCGCCCCATTCCATCGCTGGATTTGGGAGCGCCTGAGCTTCAGGTGCGCCCGCGTCGTGCGGACAGCGCTCGCCAGGGAATGTCGGGGGCCAGCCTGGGTGCGGCAGTAGATGCGTTGGTCGATGGCCGAATCATTGGCGAGCTCGGACGGGATGGTCAGCCCAACCTTCGGGTCGTTCTGACCGCGGAAAATGGGGGTGTTCAGAATCCGACACAGCTGCTCTCAGCGATGGTCGCGACACCTCGCGGAGACGTCCTTCCTGTGGGTGCCTTGGCCGAGCTGGTTGAGACGGTGGGCCCCACAACGATTCAGCGGATTGAGCGCAGTCGGGCCATCACTCTCCAGGTCAGTCCACCGGATGACATGGCGCTAGAGACTGCCATGCAGCTCATCCGTGAGGACGTCATTCCCGCGGGGGAGCTGCCGTCGACCGTTCAGGTCACTCTGGCTGGAACCGCGGATGACCTGACCGTTGCCAAGTCCAAGTTCCTTCAGGTGTTGCTGCTGGCGGTGGTGATTAGCTTCCTGCTCATGGCGGCGTTGTTTGAGGACTTCTTGGCCCCACTCGTGATCTTGGTCACAGTACCCATGGCTGCGGCTGGCGGAATGATGGCACTTCGAGCGGTTGATACCTTTCTGCGTCCACAACCGCTCGACATGATGACGGCGGTAGGCTTCATCTTGCTCATAGGTGTGGTGGTGAACAACGCCATCTTGGTGGTCGACGGTGCACTCACTCGGCTGCGCGATGGGCTGGATCTGGAGTCCGCTGTGCAAGGGGCCGTCCGTCGTCGGGTACGTCCGATTCTGATGAGCGCGCTGACCTCGCTTGCAGGCCTGTTGCCGCTGGTGTTGATGCCTGGCTCGGGCAGTGAGCTGTACCGAGGTGTGGGTGCGGTGGTTCTCGGTGGACTGGCTCTGGCGACCTTCCTCACGCTGTTCGTCGTTCCGGCGCTCTTTACGGTTGTCTGGCGTGTCTCGGGGCGTGCCTGATGTGGTGGTTGTTGGCAGCATTGGCCTTTGGGGTCGACCTCGACTCGGCGCGTGAACAGGCAGTGGCTCGGGCGATTGCGGTCGAGCAGGCCCAGGCGGATGTGGACCGGGCGGAGGGCACGTTCTGGGTCGCACGTAGCGGTGCTCTGCCTACGGTGGAGCTGTTCGCGTCTGCGAGCACGGGTGCAGGACTGACCTCGTTTGGGTTTGACCGACCTGTTCGTACGCAGGCAGCTTTGGGGGCGACGGGTCGCTGGACGTTGGTGGCGCCCGCGTCATGGGCGAGTGGAACGGCTGCGCGTCACAGCCTGAAGGGCCAGCGCGCAATGCTCGACTGGAGTCGTGTGACCGCGCGGCGCGAGGCCACGATTGCGGTCGCTGAGTTGTGGGCAGCACAGGAGATTGCCGCGTCTCTAGAGGCGTCTGTTGGGGACGCAGAGCGGGCCATGGCCGCGGTCCAGAGCCGTGTAGACAATGGGCTGCGTCCTCCTGCTGAGGCCGCTCGTAGTCAGGCGACGACTGCGTCCCTTCGAGCACGCTCCATCCAAGCGAACGGAGAAGTCGCTGCCGCGTGTGCAGGGCTGTACGCGTTGCTGCGATTAGACGTCGTGCAGACCTGCTCGGTGGTGTCGCCGGCGTGGGATGCGCCGCGCGAGGAAGAGGGACGACACCCGGCTCTGATTGCGGCGGATGAGGCGTTGGCAGCGGCTCAGGCGGCACGTACGGCGGCTGTGTATGACCGGTTGCCCACCGTGAGCGTCACCGGAACGGCTGGCGACTACTTCGCTGGCGACCGGAATGGATTCGGATGGTCTGCTGGAGCAGAAGCGCGCGTGCCGTTGGTGTCGGGTGGTTCTGGCGTGGGCGACAATGCTGTGGCGGTTGCTGTGCGGGAGCGCGCCCGACTCGCTCTAGAAGACGAAGAGCGACGCCTGACTGCTGCACGTGTGGCCGCATTGGCTCGCTATGAAGCAGCGGATGCTAGCGTGACGGCCCTACAAAGCTCGGTGACGGCAGCGGATGCGGCCCTTCGGTTGGTCGATGCGCGCTACTCTGAAGGGCTTGAGTCGCTGGATGTTTGGCTCGGCGCCCGCCGTGAGCGAGATGACGCGCGTGTTGCACTGGCCCAGGGGCAGGCTGCGACATTGGTGGCTTTGGCTGAACTTGAGAGCGTCAACGGCGTCTGGTGACGGATCGAAGTGCATGTAATGCACGTACTTTGCGGTACAATGGCGGCATGTTCGAGGGGGACGTCATGGTACGGCTATCATCAGTGTTGTTGAGTTGTCTTTTTGCCCAAGTGGCCACTGCCGGTGTTCCCATCTTGGTGCCCTCGCAAGGCCGCATAGTGGATGCTGCTGGTGGCGGAATCAACGGCGAACGTGACCTGGAGTTCAGCCTGCATACGTCGGCCAACGGTGGAACTGAGGTCTGGAGTGAGGTGCAGATTGTCTCGCTTGCTCAGGGCTACTACGGCGTTCAGCTCGGTCTGAACGAGCGACTGGATGTAGACCTCTTTGCGTCGGCGGGCGAGCTGTACTTGGGTGTCGCTGTTGACGGTCGCCCGCTCGAACCGCGTACGCCGCTGGGCTCGGTGCCCTATTCCATGGTGTCTTCCGTCTCGTTGTCGCTGGCGGAAGGTGCAGATGTCGATGCCGGATCGGTTGCGATTGATGGGACAACCGTCATCAACGCGAATGGCCAGTGGATTGGTGACCCCACCAATCTTGTGGGACCTCGTGGCCCATCGGGCGCCTCTGGACCAGCGGGACCTCAGGGTCCAACAGGGCTGACCGGAAGCCAAGGTGCACGCGGCGAGACCGGCCCACGCGGAGACGGCGGTCCGACGGGTCCACAGGGGCCAACCGGCGCTCAAGGACCGCGCGGCGTCACCGGACCCCAGGGTCCGACGGGTCCTCAGGGGCTAACAGGCTCACGTGGCGAGCAAGGAGAGGACGGCGACCAAGGTGTTGCCGGTCCTGCAGGTGCGCGCGGTGCGACGGGCTCGCGGGGTCCGACCGGAGCTGCGGGTGCGACAGGTTCGCGTGGGCCGACTGGACCCGCAGGTTCAGATGGGGATGATGGCGCCACGGGTGCTCGTGGAGCCACAGGCGCAACTGGAGCTGCAGGTGCGCCAGGTGCTCGCGGCGCGACGGGTGCGACAGGTTCGCGCGGTCCGACTGGCCCTGCGGGTGCGACAGGGGCGACTGGAGCCGCAGGCGCCCGCGGTGTGGCCGGTGAGGACGGAGACGATGGGGCTACGGGTGCTCGTGGAGCTACAGGCTCTCGTGGACCTACCGGTGCTACGGGTTCGCAAGGGGCAACGGGCTCTCGTGGGCCTCAAGGCTCTACCGGGCCTCAAGGGTCTACGGGTTCGCAGGGGCCATCGGGACCCACTGGTCCGCAGGGAGCCACCGGCTCTCGTGGAGCGGCGGGTGCTACTGGCGCCCGCGGTGCGACAGGCTCCAGAGGTGCCACGGGTGCCACGGGTGCACAGGGACCCGCTGGGTTGCCTACGTTCAACCTGACCCGTCGCTCGGGTGCAGTCCGGACGAATAGCTACACTACCGTGAACTGTGCCTCCGGCGAGGTTGCGATTTCTTGCGGCACCTTCAAGGTCAACGCGGGCGATGAAGACTCGATGGGCTGCTACGTTCAATCGAACTTGAGCGGATGCTACTTTTATCACGATGAGAGCGGCGGTACGGACAACAGCCTTCAAGCCCACTGCATGTGCTTGGACGTCACGCCGTAGCGGTTCAGGCTCGGTGGTGAGCGTTGACGCCGCCGTCGGTTCGAGCGCTCGCCCGTTGTACGACGTCGGCTACCTCAAGACTGTACTGGCCACTTGTGGGGCGCTACGGAATCTCGACTTGGACGACATCGTAGAAGGTGTAGCCAATGTCAGTGTCGAATCCTTCAATCGTCATGTACCAAGTTCCAGCAGCAATATTGGGTAGGTCCGGTATGCTCAGCTCTACGCCACCCGTAAGCGTTGGTGCGGTCAGGTAGGTGACCGTTGAACGCCAGCATTCTGCGTCCGTGTACAGACGAATTCGCTGGATACTACCCGAGAAGTTGGGTGTGACCTGGATCTCCAGGTCCACAACATCGGTCACGCTGTTCACAGTGATTCGGTTGGTAGCGGGTGGGAGTTCGGCAATGACCGGTGCTGTGACCGCCACATCGGTTCGTCCCGAGAAATCGAATCCGTAGCTCCAGTCCTGTGCGGACCAATCCCCGTTGTCGAAGAAGAGGAAGGTGTCGAGCTCTCCGTCAACGAAGCTGAGATTGTTGAAGTACGTGGTACTGCGCTGGCGCTGGCCCTGTGCATTGTCCACGGCGAACCCGAGAAGGATGAAGTCTTCTGCGTTTCGCCAGTCGCCCCACAGCTCGTCGCTGCAGCCGCTGCCGTAGAACACTAGGTCCTCGAACGGGCCGACATCCATTCCGATGCCGTTGTCTGTGTCGGCCTCGGTGTCCGCATCAGTGTCGGTGTCTGCATCGGAGTCGCTGTCGGCCTCGGAGTCACTGTCGGACTCCGAGTCGCTGTCCGCTTCGGTGCCGACGTCACTGCCAGTGTCGACATCGGTGTCGGTGTCATCGGCTGGACAGCCGACCAGTAGTACAAGGGCGAGGGGGAGGGATGCCGAAAGGCGCATGTCATCATCCTGGGTTGGGTGACCTCAACAAGTCAGGCGGATTTCTCATCCCTGCGCGCCCACATTTTTGCCCCCATATCGTTTCGCTACGCTGCGAGGCGTTCGCTGAACAAAGCATCTACGACGGGTCGCAGGCTGGTCTCGACAACAGCGCGGTGCGTCGCTCGCTTGTCCGCTAGAGCGGGCAGACCCATGCTTGGCAGCGAAGCTCCAGCTGATGCGAGGTCACCCGTGGCGGCTTCAGCGAGGGCCTCGTTCAGCAACGCATGTGCGGCTGGCCGCAGGCTCGGATGGGCCTCGAGTAGCCAGGTCAGTGTGCTCCACGCGAGCTGTGCATGGCGAAGCTCGTCGTCCGCAATGGTCTTCAGGGTGCGACGCGTCTGTAGGTCCGTGCACTGCTCGGCTGCAAGAAGGGCTTCTGCCACTCCGAGCGTCTCCCGAATGCACGCCTCCTCGATGAGGTCCTTCAGCACGGCTTCAGGCGAGGTGTCTAGGGTTAGGCCAGACAGGTCCAATGGGCCGGGTCCAAGCGCACGACCTGCGAAGCGACTAGCAAGGGCGAATGTCTGTTCTGCGTGACGAATCTCGTCCAGGGCCGCTTCAGAGGTGCGACGAACCAGCTCGGCGGGAGCGCCGAGGGCCATGAGCTGTAGGCTCACGCGGTTGAAGCTGGCGACGCTCGCGTGTTCCATGGCGGCAATGCCCGCCCAGTGTGCAGCGAGAGTCTGTGCGTGTTGGGAGGATGCATCGCTGGAGTCGACGTGGTCACACCAACTGTCCGTGTGGGCGATGCCTGCCATCTGGTTCGTGCCGTCTACGCGAAGGGGTCGACCGACAGCGCAGTCTTGGAAGCGCAGCTCAAACTCACCGGTCCAGCCAACGCTGCACTCCATGAGGCCGAACTCACCCTGCTCATCAATGCGGCAGTCGTCATCTGCGGTGCGGCAGGCCAGGGCCCCCCACAAGCTGCAGCCGTCGAAGTGCACACCCACGCCACACTCGCCGCTCGCGCAGTCAACGCCGGTGTTGCAGGAGGCGGGGACACACTGTGCGTCCATCCAGTCTTCGCTTCCAATCTCGACAAGGCAGGCTTGGTCTTCACCGCAGTCGGCATCCGTCGTACACAGATTGCTGTTGTTGATGATGGCGGGTGCGGCAGCCATGCGGTTGATGGACCCATCTGCGCACTCGACGAGGCCGTTGCAGTTGCCTTCGTAGTTCAACAACCACACAGGCTGCACGCATCCGCCGACGACCTGTGGAAGTGGGTCGCCACAGCTCAATTCTCCGGTCGTGGTGTCGGAGTCGGTATCTGCGTCCGTGTCGGAATCGGTATCTGCGTCCGTGTCGGAATCGGTATCTGCGTCCGTGTCGGAATCGGTGTCTGCGTCGGTATCTGTGCTTGTGTCGGTGTCCGGCTCGCTGTCTACGTCTGTGTCGAGCAAGGTTCCCTGGTCACACCCAACGGCGGTCAAGAGGGCAGCTAAGATTACGGTGGATGGTGTGCGCATGTCGAACTCCTACAGTGCCCGGACGCCCCTTATACACGGCAGTGGACGGTTGGCGCAGCGCCGAGTTTGTACGGGCTGACCTCGGCCAGCAAAAGACGCAGCCCGTCTCAAGTTAGTGACACGGTCGCTGAGCGTGGCCTTGTCGGCTGCTGAGCCCGCATGGCGTATGCTGCGGTATGGAGGCGGAATGGACTGCGTAGACGGGCATGGGCCCATGTTGGAGCGGCGTGTGGCTGGGCAGGTCGTTGACCACTGTGCCGAGTGTCGGGGCACGTGGCTTGACCCGGGTGAGCTTTGGCGGGCGCTTGCACGTCCAGTCAGCGACGAGGAAAACCTGCGTCGCAACTTGGTCTTTGAAGGCCTGAACATGGCCCGGAACTGCCCGCGCTGCACCACCCCTCTGTCCAATGCGACGGTCGGCACGATTGTGGTGAGTGCGTGTATGGACTGCACTGGACTGTGGCTCGATGAGACAGCTGCTACCCGCCTAAAGACGTACAGTCCGCCCCTCCCGGCCGCCGCACTTCCTCCGCCTCCGTCGTCTCGGCCAGATCCCTACGACGACGGCCCGAACGCACGTCCTATGACCGTTCATGGTGCAGGACTGGGCCAGACGGAGGGGTACATCGAGGATGCCGCCCGCGCAGTACTCGTGGCCGACGTTGCGGTGTCGCTCGTCGACGTTCTGTTCGCTGTCGTGCGGGGAGTCGTGCCCGACTAGCGTCGACTCACCAACCTCTCCGACTGCTGGCGCGCCGCCGACCCTTGGTGTTGGCTTTGACCGTTACCCGTCGAAGTTGTCGAACGCGCAGTCAAGGGCCACCGAGTACAGGTCGGAGCATGCCTCCCCCGTCAGGATTGGGTAGCCCAGGCCGGCGGTGTCGCACTGATAGTCTTCTGCCGGTTGTTGGTAGCGGCAGGTATTCCACGCGAGATTCTCGGCTTGGCATGGGTCTTCTTCTAGGCACTGAATGTCGCAGTCTTCATCCGTGACGGCGCGGTCGCAGGCCAGCTCGGTGTTCACCCCAATGAAGAAGTCGCAGCGGGTGTCGCACTGGGCTTGGGTGTTGAACGTCTCGACGGGTTCGCCACAGCCCGCGAGCACGGCAGTCGCGAGGGCTAGCAAGGGGGCGAGGCGGGTCAGTTGGATGGTCATGGACGGCTCCGGGGGGCTGGGCTGGACACGTTGATTGTACGCGTGGACAGTGTACTCTAAGGATGCGGCTGACCCCTGTTTCACGCTGTTTCAGCAGCGAGGCGTACGGTGTGTGAGGCCCTTGCTGTGGACCCAGACTAGGGGGGATGTCTACCGAAGGAACTCCATGCGCATCGACCCCCACAGCTACGCCGACCTCGACCAAGGCACGACCCGACATGTAGAGCTTGAGTGGGTCGTGGATATGGAAGCGCGAAGACTGACGGGTGTGGCCACTCTCACTCTCCACGCCGCCGGAACAGGGCCGCTCGATCTGGACTCGAGCGACCTGCACATTGAGTCTGTCGAAGATGACGTGGGCCCTGTCCAGTGGACGTCCGACGTGTCTGACGACATTGTTGGCACGCGTCTGCGCGTACACCGGGAGCGTCCAACAGACACGCTGCGCATTCGCTACCACACGGGTGATGCGTCGGGATTGATGTGGCTTGAGGCTGCCCAGACCTCTGGGACAACCCCGTTTGTGTTGTCGCAATGTCAGCCCATCCAAGCGCGCTCTTTGGCTCCGCTACAGGACACGCCACGCGCGCGCATGACCTACAGCGCCACACTCACCGTCCCACCTAGTTTGACGGCTGTGATGTCGGCCGCTCCGGGCGTCGTCCAGGCAGATGGCCGGGTGCGCTTTGAGATGCCGCAGCCGATTCCACCGTACCTGCTGGCTCTCGCCGTTGGTGAGCTTGACTCCCGCGACCTTGGACCTCGCACACGAGTCTTCGCAGAGCCGGCTGTCATTGAGGCCGCGGCATGGGAGTTCGCCGATGTGGAGCGCATGCTGGAGACTGCGGAGGAGCTGTTCGGTCCGTACGCCTGGGAGCGCTTCGACTTTATCGTCCTTCCAGCGTCCTTTCCGTTGGGGGGAATGGAGAATCCGCGCATGACCTTCCTCACGCCGACCCTGGTCGCTGGAGACCGCTCACTGGTCGGGGTTCTCGCTCACGAACTGGCGCACTCGTGGACGGGTAATCTCGTCACCAACGCCGACAATGAGCACTTCTGGCTGAACGAAGGATGGACGGTGTACGCGGAGCGCCGCATCTTGGAGGCCCTGTACGGAACAGAGCGCGCTACCCAAGCGGCCGCACTGGGACGTCAGCACCTCGACGGCGTCATTGCGTCACGCCATGCAGCCGGTGATTCCACGGCTCTTACCTACTCTCAGACGGGCCTACATCCAGACGACGAGTTCTCGCAGGTGCCGTACGAAAAGGGGTTTCTCCTGGTCACAGCTCTGGAACAAGCGGTCGGACGAGACGCCTTTGATGCCTTCATTGCGTCGTACATTCAGACCTTCCGCTTCCAGTCCATCGATACCCAGACCTTTGTGGACTTTGTTGCCGACAAGCTGGGCCCGGTGCTGGATCTAGACCCATGGCTTCATGGTCAGGGGGTACCAGAGGGCGCGCCTGTGTTCACGTCGGAGCGGCTTGTTCAGCTTCACGACCTTGCTGGGCGGTGGAATGAGGGTGCGCGGCCCGCGTCCGACGAGATGAGCGTGACCGAGAAGCTGTACTACCTGTCGTGTCTGCCGGTGCTCGGAGCAGACGACGTAGAGGCCCTGGACGAGGCGCTTGGGCTGCGGCTCAGTAAGAATGCGGAGCTGCGCAGTGTGTGGCTGTCCTGCGCGGCCAGAGCGCATCTAGCGGGTGAAGACGACGCTATTCGCGACTTCGTGGGAACCGTTGGCCGAACGAAGCTGCTCGTGCCCATTGTTCGCAGCCTAGTCGCCGCTGAGCGTCGGCCGTTCGCGTCCGCGTTGATCGACGCCAACCAGGAGCGCCTGCATGGGTCGACGGTTCGGTCGCTGACACGGTGGCTCGGGACGGCGTCTTCCGCTTGACTAGCTGGACAGGCCAGACTGAAGGCTGATCCGTGCCCGCTCTATCCTTGATTCTTCGGTTCGCTGTTGACACTCAAGGAGCCAACAACACGCCCTAGCGTTCCCGTTCGAAGGACTCGAGCCGCTCGCGAAGCTCCACACACGGCGGGCCTGCGCTGGCTGCTATGCACAGGTCTACGGCGGTCTGCTGTGCGACGATAGCAGCCTCGAGCTGTCCATCCATCTGTAGTGCCAAGCCGAGCGTGTCTTCGTAGGCCCAGTTTTGGTGGTCCACTTCGCCAGTGGCCTGTTCAGCAAGGCGCACTGCAAGCGGAATATCGCGCTGCGACTCTGGAATTTCCGTCAGGATAGTCCACGACAGCTCGTTCTTGGTGTCTGCACCCATGGTGGGTACCTCCAACAACTTGTCGAGCAGGGAACTCGCTTGTTCAGGTCCAAGCAGCTCGAGTGTCTCCATGTATGCCGGGACGAATGCTGGAATCTCTGCGAAGGTCTTTGCGGTCGTTTCATTCCAGGTGCCGTTCAAGACATGTGGAAGCACCGGCATCAAGCGACCTGGGTGGCCATGCCACACGACTTTTCCAGCTTGTACCAAGTAACTATACGGAATGCTGTCGGCACCGGACATCCGTGACCAGGTCATCAGGTCTGAGGGTGGGGCGACGGCGACTGTGTACTGCATGACGTCTGAGTTGCGCTCCACGAAGGGGGCAACCAAGCTGGTGGGCTCTTCGCTGAGGCCAATGACCACCAGCTCGTCCGCGTGGTCTCGCTGTAGCTCCGTCATGTGCGGGAACTCGATTCGACACGGACCGCACCATGTGGCCCAGTGCTCCACGAGGACCACTTTGTCGGTGGTGGTCAGGTCGACTTCCTCTCCGAGCACCCAGTTGGTCACGCCAAGGTCAGGGGCGTCTGGAAAGGCACCGGCATCCGCGGCAGCGGGTGCATCGATGGGAGCCCAGCGGTCTGGCACCTCTTCAAAGCTTTGCGAGCCGCCGCATGCCAAGGAAATCACGACGGCTGGAACAGCGACAAGCGCAAGGTACTGGGGCTTCATGGGGACTCTCGTAGGAGGGGACGTGAGTGCCCGTAACCTTCATGGGCGAATGCGGGCCGTCGCGAAGGGGCCTGGACCTTGCAACGCCATGGCTCAAGATGGGCTCACGGCTGGCTTGGCCGGTGCTTGGGGTCGTTGTAGCTAGGCTAGGCGCTGGCGCTCGAACGCTTTTCCTGCCACTTGCCTAGGCCCTTGGCTGCTTCACCGCGCACCTTGTTCTGCACGATGGGAGTCCAGCCCAACAGCAGACCGGGTGCACCCAGGGCCATGCGCGACCACTTCCAGAAGGGAAAGTGGTCAATGTGGGTGGCAATCTTGCCGTCCTTGAAGGTGAACTCAGCGTCAATGACGTTGTGAACTGAACGGCCGGTTGTGGAGAATGTGTAGGTTGCTTCCCAGTGGGCCTTTCCGCCGTTGTCGTCGGCCTCAATACCAGAACTGACGAGGGCGAGGTCTTTTCCGCGTTCACACAGCATGGTCCACATGTCGCCAATCTCGGAGCCGGTCAGGGCGGGAAAGACGGGGTCACTAAACGTGGCGTCTTCGGCGTAGCATGCGCGCATTGCCGCACCATCTTTTCGGGCGAAGGCGTCGTAGAAAGTGTGCAGCAGTTCAGCGTTGGAATGCATGTGTGGCTCCTGGGGACGAGTTGGGCGACAGACTAGCCCGTTCGTTGGTTTCGGTGACGCGGGGTGTGGAATGCTCGCTTCAAGTCGACTACACAGGATGGGTGAGGTGACAGTGAAAGCGACCATCGTGGTGTGTGATGACGAAGAGCTCATCGTCTGGTCCTTACAGGCGCATCTTCAGAGCGAAGGCTTCACCGTTGTGACGGCGAGTAACGGTGAAGAGGCGCTGACTGCGGTGGCTGAGCACGGTGCGGATCTGTTGCTGACTGACCTCAAAATGCCCGTCATGGATGGGCTCACGGCCATTCGAGCCCTGCGGCAGACCGGGAGTGAGATTCCGGTGCTTGTGCTCACGGCACATGGTGCAGTGGACTCGGCCGTCGAGGCTACGCGATTGGGTGCTTCTGGCTACTTGCAGAAGCCGTTCGACGTGCGCGAAGTGACACTGGCGATTGAAAACGCACTTCAGACCGACAAGCTTCGTCATGAGGTGCACTACCTGCGGTCGCGTCAGCATGTGGGCTACGGCGAGTTTATTGGCTCAGCTCCGATTCTGGAGCCCCTGTACGGGTTGTTGCGCCGCTTGGAGTCTGTGAGCGCGCCTACCGTGCTTATCTCCGGCGAGTCTGGCACTGGTAAGGACGTTCTCGCCCGAGCGATTCACAATAAGGGCCCGCGAGTTGGCAAGCCGTTTGTGGCAGTCGACTGTGCCTCCCTTCCGGAACAGCTCATTGAGAGCGAGCTGTTTGGCCACGAGCGCGGCGCGTTTACCGACGCCAAGGTGAGCAAGCGCGGGCTGTTTGAGATTGCCGAGGGCGGCATTGCGTTTCTCGACGAGATTGGCGAAATGCCGATCGGTACGCAGAGCAAGCTGCTGCGCGCCCTTGAAGACCGCACCTTCAAGCGAGTCGGTGGGCTCAAGCGAACGGCTCTTGATGTTGGCATCATCGCGGCCACCAATCGCGACCTGAAGGCCGAGGTTGCCGCTGGTCGATTCCGAGAAGACTTGTACTTCCGGCTCAACGTCATCTCCGTTCACATTCCCGCGCTCAGAGACCGGCGAACGGATGTGCCCGAGCTCGTCAACACGTTTGTAGCCTCGTTCAATCGCAGGTTCTCACGTGATTTGGAGGGTGTAGACGGCGAAGCCATGGCGCTGTTGGAGGCCTACAACTGGCCCGGCAATGTTCGCGAACTTCGAAATGTGGTCGAGCGGTTGGTGTTGCTCGCTCCCGAGAACATTGTTCGGGTGGAGCACCTACCAGCAGAGATTCAGTATGCGCGAACGCCAACACCCACCTCTTCGGCCTGTCCCTTCATCCTGCCGGAGGAAGGGGTGGACCTAGAGGCGGTAGAGTGCGGGCTCATTGAGCAAGCCTTGGCCCGGACAGACTGCAACCAGTCCGCGAGTGCACGGCTGCTCGGCATTACCCGGTATGCGCTGCGCTACCGCATCGAGAAGTACGGACTGTCCTGCTAGAGCTCACCGTCGCTCGGTGAGTTCTCGTCTGGACTCGCCCTTAGAGGCTTGGGAGCCGGAGCTGGAATGTTGCGCCCTTCAGCGGTCCATCGACTAGGCTCAAGCGGCCGGACATCGCATCCGCAGACCGTGCGCAGATCGCGAGCCCAAGGCCCGTCCCCCGAGTCTTCGTTGTCATGAACGGCTCGAAGATACTGTCACGGTCTGAGTCAGGAATGCCGGCGCCAGAGTCGGATACGCTGATGCTTGCCTCCTCGATGCACAGCCGGATGTGACCCGTGGGCCCAGCAGCATCAGCGGCATTGCGCAGCAGATTGTGTAAGATCTGACGGAGCAGGTTGGGGTCGCCTTGTGCCCGTCCTTCACCAATCACATCGATGGTAATCTCCGGATAGTCGAGCAGCTCGACAACGCTGTCCGCAATGGTCCGAAGGTCCACAGGCACCAGGGTTGCTGACCCGGGGCGGGCAAACGCCAATAGGTCGGTGACAAGAGAGTTCAGACGTCGAACTTCGCCCTCAACCTTGCCAAGAATGATGGCGTGTGGCTCGGCGGGCTCCATGCTGTTGGTGATGACTTGCAGAGCGCCGCTGATGCCCGCGAGCGGATTGCGCAGCTCGTGGGCGACTGCTGCGGAGAGCGCTCCTAGCTGGGCGAGTGCTTCGCTTCGCCGCAGACGCGATTCCATGTCCACGGCATCGGTCAGTTCTTCGATCTGAATGAGAAACTCGGCGAGGGCATGGTTGAGAGGAACCACGTGGATGCGGTAGCTGCGACGGTCAGTGCCCTGTACGTCGACCCGCGGAAGGGTGACTTCGCGGCCTGTCGCTAGGGCTCGGTCGACGTGGGACTCAAGGGCTGCCGCCACGAGAAGGCCAGGGGGCAGTGCCCGCTGCCAGCGCCGACCGGTGACCGAGTCTCCGAGTACAATCTGGGCTGTCGCGTTCGTCGCCGACTGGATGTAGCCCTTGTCGTCGACCATCAGCACAGCCAATCGCAGGTGCTGCACCAATAGGCTGTGCAAGGTGTCGAGTTGCAGTCGCTCTCGGCTCTTGACGTAGGTGCCGGTCATCAACGCCAAGTCCAGCGTGCAGATGCGCCGGAGGCTCTGCAGAGCCGGCCAAGGGTCGGTGAGGTGCTGATGAATGAGCTCGCCGACCTCGAGTTCAATGAGGTGCATTGCGGTGAACATGTAGCGGTCGGGAAGACCGACCTGGACATGGCGGCGGCCGATTTGCCGACGCAGAGTGGCGTAGGCGTCATCGTGTGGACCGACCAAGACCTCGTTGAGCCACCGTCGCAGCGAACCCTTCAGACGCTCCACTTGAGCAGGTCCCTCAAGGACTGCGTTGGCGTCTTCATGGCGCTGAATTTCGTCATAGAACAGGTCGATGATGCGCCCAATATGGGGCTCGATGATCGGCAGAATAGCGTGGAGACGAGCAGAGTCCGCGTCATCAAAACGCAGCCAGTTCTTCATCTCTTCGAACTGCATCGATTCCAGTGGTATCACTTCTTAATCCTCCTGAAGCATCCGAGTGGCTGGGTCGTCTAAGTCTTCGAACTGACCGCTCCGTGCAGCAATCGCAAAGAGCACTGCGAAGACTGCGCCTAGCGCGAGAGCAATAGGGATGAGCACGATGACTATGTCCATGTGTCCTCCAGATGGGTGATGCGACGGTCTACGGACATGGCGCCCCATACCATCCATGCACTCGATAGCGGCATGAGGATGGCAGCGATGAGCGGGTTTATCAGACCGAATGACGCGGCGACCACCGCAAGAATATTGTAGGTAAAGGCGCGCCGCATGTTTGTGCGGACGGCGTCTTGTGTGGCCCGAGCACCGGCGAATGCGGCGACGATGGGGCGAAGGGCGCTGGTGGTGACCACTGCGTCTGACAGAAGCACTGCGGAGGTGACGCCGGTGTGCATGGCAAAGCCAACGTCTGCCGCTGCGAGGGCTTCGCTGTCGTTCAACCCATCTCCCACAAAGGCGACATGGCCGTTGAGGCGTGCTGCGCGAATGACAGCGCCCTTTTGCTCTGGCGTGGCCCCGCCGGTGGCCTGGTCGGCCCCGAGGTCACTTCCCATAGCTTCGGTGACCGCAGCGTTGTCACCCGAGAGCAGTGCGACGGATACCCCGGCATTCTGGAGTTGTTGTACGGACTTTCGTGCGTCTGGATGGGCGCGGTCGCCAAGCTCGATGGTGCCGAGGACCTCGGTGCCTTCGCACAGAACGACCCTTCCAGCGCCGCCGCTCTGAAGGTGCAGCAATCGACCGCCATAGTTGCCGCTGACCCCAACACCCGGGGTCTCGTTGCGGTCGGTCATCAGCGGTAGGGGAAGCTCGCGTCGTGCGGCTTCGGCCAGCAGCGCCTTGGCGATGGGGTGGCGACTGCTGCGCTCAAGGCCAGCGGCCAGTCGCAGGATTTCGTTGTCTGCTGTAAGAACGACAGGGGTGCCTTGAGTGACAGTGCCTGTCTTGTCCATCAGCAGGGTCTTCACGGACGCTAAGGTCAACAGTCGACCGCCATCTCGGAACACGACCCCGCGTCTGGCGACGGCCCCGAGACCCGAGGCGACTGCCAAGGGAACACTCAGACCGAGTGCACACGGACAGGCAACCACGAGGACGGCTACGGTGACCTCAATGCCGGTATGTAGGCCGGAGAGGGCGGTCCAGACAGCACCTGCGGCGAGGGCGATGCCCACGGTCACCACGGTGAACCACGGGGCGAGGCGGTCGGTGGGGTGTTCGGGCATTGGCCGGTCGGTGGCGTCGCGAACTGCGGCCGCCATGCGCATGGCTACGGTATCTTCGCCAACGCGGTCTACGGCTACGGCAAGCGCTCCTTGTAAGATGGACGCTCCGGCCACAATCTCACTGCCTGTCCGTGCCTGCATGGGGGCCGACTCACCAGTCACGATGGCCATCTGTACGTCTGCTGTGCCCTGAATGACGGTGCCGTCCGCGGGGGCTTCATCCCCCAAGCCGAGCTCCACCACGTCGCCAACGCAGAGCTCGGCTATCGCAACGTCTTCGACGCCTGTTGCTGTTCGCCGTCGGGCCGTCATGGGCAAGCTCGCGGCAATCGCGGACGCTGCATCTGCTGCTGCGCGTCGTCCTCGTTTTTCGAGTAGACGTCCGGTCAACAGGAGTGTGACGAGCATGCCGAGACTGTCTAGATAGGCTTCTGCGCCGAGCAGGGTCTGGGCGATGCCATGTGTGTATAGAACACCTACGGCCAGCGCAATGGGCACGTCCATACCCACGCGTGCTACGCGCAGGCCGCGCCAGGCGCCCGAGAAGAAGGGGGCTGCCGAGTACAGCGCAATCGGTGTGGCTAGGGCGAGAGAGCCCCAGCGGAACATGCTCTGAAAGCGAGGGGCCATGCCGTCTGACCAGCCTGCGTACAGACTGATGGTGAGCAGCATGAGGTTTGCTGTGCAGAAGGCGGCCACGCCCATTCGGATGAGGGTGTCGTCCCAGGGTTCTGCAGCGCCGACAGGGCGTGGTGCGTAGCCGATACTGGCAATGACACTGGCTACTTGCCGCGTAGTGAGGGACTGTGGGTCAAAGCGCACATGGGTTCGACCGGTGGCGTAGGACACGGTGACGTCGTCGATACCGTCGGTCTGTGCGAGTAGGTGTTCGACGACCCAGGTACACGATGCGCAGCGCAAGCCGTCGACTTGTAGGGTGACGCTGCACGACCCGTTGTCTTCGGAGCGAGTGGGGACCGCTTCCCAGGCGCCCTTGAGCTGCTCTGGCCGCTGTCCAGCGACGTCTCGACGCGTGTAGTAATCGCCCAGGCCAGCGTCATGCACCAACGCGTAGGCAAGCTCGCAGCCGTGGCAACAAAAGGCGTCGTCTCCCTCCACCGCCAAGTCGCAGTGTGGGCACCGTCCGACCTGGGTGGAGACGGCGCTCATGTCAGCGCTCGATTGCGGTGGTGTACGCCGGGTCTACAATCGGCGCGGATTGAACCGCTTGGTAGATGAAGAAGAAGTTCCACAGCACCATGATGCCGAAGGCCACTCCGATCCCTAGGGGGAACCACAGTCCGCGCTCTGTGAAGCTCTTGGGTGTGTTGTCGGCGTTGTCGGTCATCCCTGGCCTCCGTGTGGCGCTAGGAAGGTAGCATCTACCGTGCGTGTGGCATCGGCATTGCGTACGGTGACTTCAAACGGTTGGCTACCGTTGGCTTCGTTGGCGGGGATACGCAGGACCAGTGGGATGGTGCGGCCTTCACCAGGCTCCAGCAGGACGGGGGCCACGGAGACCACCACGTTCTCTAGGCCGACAACACCAACCGCGAACCCATGGGTCTTGTTGGGGTCGTTGTTGACGATGCGCAGCATGTAGGTGTTTGAGACCATGCCCTGTTCGTCTACTTGGAAGGTACTTCCTGCCATCCGGTTCAGACTGATTTCGACCGGGTTGTGTAGGAAGATTCCGCTGATCAGGGCGATACCAAGGCCGGAGATGATGGCCCCGTACAGCAGTGTACGAGGGCGCAGCCAACGGGTCTTGCCGCCTTCCTCTTCGGTCAGCGTGGAGTACCGAACGATGGTCTCGTGTCCGAGAGGCTCCATGACGCTCGTACAGGCGTCAACGCAGCGTGCACAGTTGATGCATTCGAGCTGGAATCCGTCGCGAATGTCGATGCCCATGGGACAAACGTTCACGCACTTGCCGCAGTCGAAGCAGTCGCCGTTCTGGGAGAATGCCTTGCCCTTGCCAATTGGCTTGGTGTGGTCGAAGGCGACCATCAAGCTGTCGCTGTCCGTGAGCGCGCTCTGGAAGCGTGCATAGGGGCAAAGGTAGATGCACAGCTGTTCGCGGAAGTACAGCCAGTCGACCATGGCGCCTGCGGACAGGATTCCGACCATGATGTAGTCAACCGGGCCGGCCTGGAAGGTCCAGATCTCGCTGGAGCCCGCGAAGTAGGACATGACGGTCAGGCCGAGGGCTATGGAAAGCACCTGGAGAACCGTGATCTTGGCTGTCTTGCGCCAGATTTTATCGAAGTTCCACGGGCCCGCGTCACGCCGTTGACGCTTGAGACCTTCGCCCTCGATGGCGGTCTCAACCAGTCGGACCCACTCTTCGAGGAAGACCGTCTGGGGACACAACCAGCCGCACCAAAGGCGGCCAAAGAGCGCGCTGATTGCGAACAGAGCGAAAGCCGCAATCAGGGCCGTGAGAGCGATGAGGAAGCCGTCGCTCGCGGTGAAGATCTGGCCCAGCATGAACAGGCGTCGTGCTGGGAGATCGATCCGCAGAAGTGGATTTCCACCTATGCTGATCCATGGGGCGATGAACAGCGCCGCGATGAGGAGTTGGCCGCTCCAGCGATGGAGCCGTTGAAACGACCCCACTGACTGGCGGTAATAGACCCACTTTCGCGTACCACTGAACAAACTCATGACGACCTCACTCTGCGGTCTGCTCGTGCACATACTGTGCCACTAATTCGATCTTGGCCGGTCCAAGGATGGGGCCCCAGGCAATCATGCCCTTCTCAGCCACGCCAACAGTGATGATGCGGGTGATAGTTTCGAGGTCTCCCCCGTGAATCCACTCGTCGTCGATGAGGTTGGGGCCTACGCCACCGGTCATATCTGCCATGTGGCAGGCAGTGCAGTTCGCGGCGAAGATGCTCTCACCCGTGATTGAGGGGTCGAGCACTTCAACGGCGGCCACGACAACGTCATTTCCGGCGTTCTCTGTGCCGTCCACTACGGGCTCTCCACCGCCTACAACCGGTTCAACGGCCACTACGACAACGGGCTCTGCCGGCGCCAAGTCCACAACATTCGGGTCGCGCTTCGACACGATGTAGGCGGTGAGCGCTTGAATATTCTCACCGCTGAGCATGGTGCCCCAGGCTGGCATTCCCTTGGCCAATACACCGTTCTTGATGGTGGAGATGACCGATTCTGGAGAGCTTCCGTGAATCCACTCAGCATCGATCAGGTTGGGCCCGCCGCCGGCTCCGCCGGTCATTTCCGCACCGTGGCAAACCACACAGTTCTGGGTGAAAACACCCTCTCCCTCGGCGACCATCTCGTCGGTCATCACGAAGGCAATGGCGTCATCGTTCTCTGGCCACTGGACCGCGGCTGCGGCCATCTCTTGGTTGTATTGATCAACCTGAGAGTTGCCGGCGATGGCGTGGTAGCTGATCCCGTAGATGGGCGCCCAGATGATGGTCATTGCGAACAGAGCAAGCCACCAGTCGGGAAGGGGATTGTCGTACTCTTCGATTCCGTCTGCGTCGGCGCCGTGGCCGAGAATCTCGTTGGTTTCTTTAGCCATCTTAGTTCTCCTCAAACGGCATGTTGGCAGCTTCTTCCATGGCGGCACGCCTAGATGGCGACCAGACCCATGCAATCCACCCGATCATTGCGCCCATGAACACCACGGTCATGACACCCATCGTCCAGCCGAGCTGAACCATGGTGGCACCTTCTTTGAGCACGGTCATTGCGCACCCCCTTCGGCGACGTCCTCGGCTTCGTCCTCCGGAATGTCGGTTCCCAGCCGCTGTAGATAAGCGGTCAGGGCGATGATTTCGTCGTCCCAAGAGGCTTCGATGCCAGCCTCTGCGAGTCGGGCGACGATGACACCGCCCTGCTCTTGCATAGCGGCCTCGGCCCCGTCGATGTCTGCATCAGAGTACGGCGTGCCCACGAAGGCCAGAGCCCGCATTGTGGCTTGGGTGTCGGCCGGGTCGATCTTCCACTCAAGCAGCCACTTGTAGGGTGGCATGATGCTTCCGGGCGACATGGAACGTGGGTCCTTCATGTGCTCGTAGTGCCAGACGGCGTCCGGGCGCAGAAGACCTTCGCGGTGAAGGTCCGGTCCGATGCGACGCGAGCCCAGGAGGAACGGCCTGTCCCAGCTGTACTCGACTGCATGCGACCACTCGCCATAGCGAAGGGTCTCGTCCCGGAATGGACGAACCATCTGCGAGTGGCAGTTCACACAGCCTTCGCGGATGTAGATGTCTCGGCCTGTGACTTCGAGTGCGGTGTACGGAGCGGGTAGTTCTTCCATATGGCCAGAGCCAACGGTGAACATAGGTACGATTTCAACCAATCCACCGATACTAATGGCGATGGTAGTTACGATTGCGAAGACGCCTGCGCGGCCCTCAAGTAAACGGCGGTGCCAGTGGTCAGCCATGGGTCACCCTCACTTTGCGGCTTGCGGAATGGCGGCCGGACGTGGTTTGAACCACACGGTCGCAATGAAGTTGTAGGCCATCAGGAAGACGCCACACAGGTAGAGGGTTCCGCCGATGAGACGGCCCCAGTAGAACGGTTCAAGCGTGTGGACGATGTCCAGGAAGAATGGGTACTGAAGCTGGCCACCTTCGTTGATGGCGCGGGCCATCAGACCTTCAGTGAGGCCGGCGCCCCAAAGAGAGACGGTGTACAGAACCACGCCAATCGTGGCCGTCCAGAAGTGGGTGGTGGCGAGCGACACACTGTACAGCTCGCGCTTCCACAACCTTGGAACGAGCCAGTACATGGTGCCGAAACCCATCATCCCAACCCAACCGAGTGCACCCGAGTGCACGTGACCAACAACCCAGTTGGTAAAGTGCGACAGAGCGCTCACGGAGCGAATCGACATCATTGGTCCTTCGAAGGTAGACATTCCGTAGAAGCTGACGGCGACGACCATGAACTTGAGCACTGGGTCGGTCCGCACTTTGTCCCAAGCGCCGCGCAAGGTCAGCAGACCGTTGAGCATGCCTCCCCACGATGGAGCGAGGAGCATGATGCTGAACACCATGCCTACGGTCTGCGCCCAGTCTGGAAGTGCCGAGTACAGCAGATGGTGAGGTCCGGCCCAGATGTATAGGAATACCAGAGCCCAGAAGTGGATAATCGACAGACGGTAGCTGTATACTGGCCGGTTCGCTGCACGTGGCAGGAAGTAGTACATCAGGCCCAAGATGGGCGTGGTGAGCAGGAAGCCCACCGCATTGTGACCGTACCACCACTGAATCAGTGCATCCGTCATGCCGGAGTACACGGGGTAGCTGCGGGTGAGCGATGCTGGAATGGCCAAGTTGTTGACCACGTGCAACACCGGAATCGTGATGACGAAGCTGATGTAGAACCAGATGGCTACGTACAGATGCTGTACCTTCCGATTCTTAATGGTCATGAAGAAGTTGAGCGCAAACGCTAAGAAAACAACGGCGATGACCACGTCAATCGGCCAGATCATCTCCGCGTACTCTTTGGTCTGGGTCATGCCCATGGGTATGGTCACAATGACCGATACCAACATGGCCTGCCAGCCCCAGAAGTGGAACGCCGAGAGCTTGTCGCTCCACATCCGCACCTTGAGCAGACGCTGCATTGAGTAGTAAATACCTCCGAAGACGAAGTTTGCGGTGAACGCGAAAATCACTCCGTTGGTATGGACCGGGCGAAGCCGGCCAAACGTGAACTGGGGAATGCCCAGGCCTGCGGGCCACCACGCGAGCTGAAGCGCCAACCAGACCCCTACGGTCATGGCAGCAATTCCCCAGAACACAGTGGCGACAATAAACTTTTTGGTCACCTCGTCGTCGTAAATCTCCGACGACGCATGCTCAGCTACATCTGGCATGGCACCTCCTATTGGCTCGGCTTGTCAGCAATTGTCGTGCCACCTCCATAAACGGGTTTCGTTGGGGTTCGAACAGACTGCGTGTTGGCTTTCACACAGGGGGAGTGGGTGAGGACACACACTCTCGTCTGATGTTGGGCAATGCACAGACCTCGCTGGCGACGTTGTCTCGGCTTCGTAGCGGAAGATAAGTCAATTTAGACGCCGAAAAACCTGTTCTGCGCTTCCGTAAGAACGATGATTGGCACGTCTCTTGCTGGGTTTGCCCGGGAGGTTTGATGTGAACCAACGTGCTGCTCCGGCCCTACTTGACCTTGTGGTCGAACAGATTGTGCGAATGCAGCGGCGTAAGGGTCGTCATGCGGCCCGTGTGTCTGTGGCAATTCCTGTTTGCCTCAACCAAGAGGGTGTGCGTGAGTCGCTGATGGCACTACTGCGGTCACCTCATGGAGCGTTGCCGGTCATTGAGCTAGTCCCATCGACGGACGGCCGCCCGCGGCTGCTCACCGTTGATTTTGATTTGGAGCGTGTGGGATGACTGGCGTCATTGCGGTGTCCATTGCGGCGTTCGCTGGAGCTCCGCACTGCCTTGGAATGTGCGGTCCCCTGGCAGCAGCTGCCAGCAGCGAGCGCGGCTGGTTGCCGTACCATGCGGGCCGGCTGATTACATACGGCGGACTCGGTGGATTGGCTGGTGCTTTTGGGTCTGCCATTCCTGGCCCTCCATGGCTGGTAACGGCGGTAAGCGCAGTCTTTCTTGTGGGATTCGCCGCGTCTCTCGCGGGCTGGCTGCCAGAGCCTAAGTTCGCTCTTCCCGGTGTTGTGAAGGCAGGAAGCGCGCTGCTCAAGCGCCGTGGTCCGCTGTCGCGACTGGGATTTGGCATGGTCAATGGTCTGCTACCGTGCGGCTTGCTGTACGGAACTCTCGCTGTCCCCATCTCGACCGGAAGCGCCATTCAAGGCATGGGGTTGATGGCACTGTTCGGTGTGCTTACGGCTCTGCCGTTGTCTGCGGCGGCGCTTGGAGGACGTGTTCTCCTACAGAAGCGTCCGGCACGCCTTGTGTTGGCGGCATTGGTGTTGGTAACTGGCTTGTCAGGTCTTGCGGGACGTGGCGGCTGGTTCGTGGAGGAACCAGCACCGTGCCACACAACGCCGTAGGGTTTGTCTAGGCTGTAGAATATTGGCGACCGAGCCGGGCGTTCCAGAGTGTTGACTTCGACGTCAACTGCGGCGCCACGCCTCGGGGACGTTGGTCGTTGTCATCAAGTTTGTGTGTCGAGACGTGTTCAGTCGTCAAGGCGCGCGGGTCACGTAGACGGCGCCACTATCAATCGTGGCGTTTGAGGACTGGTCACCGTTGACGCCGGCCGCGGCGCTGTCCTCTAGGTGGGCGCCCACCGCGAGCGTGTCTCCGGATAGCGCGAGCGAGATACCGAATCGGTCAGACGCCCCTGTATTTGACGCCTTTAGGTAGGCCTGCTGGCTCCAAATGCCCCCGCTGCGTACAAACACATACACAGCGCCGCTATCGGATGCGCTGTTGGAGTCCTGGTCTCCGTTGACACCCGTCGCGGCACTGCTCTCCCGGTAAGCTCCCACCGCGAGAGTGTCTCCGGACAACGCTACCGAGTGGCCAAAGAGGTCGCCCCCTCCTGTGTTCGACGCCTTCAAGTAGTCCCACTCGAACTGTTGGCAGGTCACCCCGAAAACGTCGGAGCATGAGTCCACCACGTCATTTACGAGCGCCGTACCGCGTTGCACAACCCCGTTCTCTGGTACGGAGACGCCAAGGCCGACCTCCACGTTTGCCCGCAACGTCGCTCCGGCCCCAATGGTCGCACCGTCACCCAGGGGGTTGTTGCGACCGATGGTTGCCCCGACACCTACCGTCACCCCATTTCCGAAGGTAATGCCTTTGCGAACGCGCACCCCATCCGCAAGGTCGAGCCCGGTGCCTGCAAGCACCTCTGGCCCAATGACCACACCGTCGCCCAGCATGGCTCCTTCGCCCAGTGTTACCGCGCGGGCGAACACCGTGTTCGCGCCAATTTCGCAGTCCGCGCCCACCGATACCAGGCTACCGAGTGTCACGTTGCTGGAGACCACGCAGGGGTCCCCAATAGAAGCCGCGTACGAGACAGATAGGCCGCCCGCAGACGCGTCTACGTCTGACCCGACCGTTGCAGCGCGACCGATGATGCTGTCCGCGGCCAGGACCGTTCGGGCTCCTACAGTCGCGGTCCGACCCACTACAGTATTGGCGCCAATCTCACTGTCCGCCCCCACACTGGCGCGCGCGCCGATGAAGGCGCCTGTACCCACAATGACCCCAGCGCCCAAGTCAGCGGTGGGCGCTACGCATGCAGCGTTCGCGTTGTAGTAGGCGTCTTCGCAACCGTCCTCGTCGAGGTCCGCAGCAAAGGCGGTGGAATGCAACAACGCGGCGAGTACTAGGGAGCGAAACATACGTTCTCCGGGGCTGACCGAAGCGGCAAGCCAGCGTTGAGTTGGGTACAACGTTGGTTACGCCGAGTGGCGTACCCCCTGCGCGGGAGGGGGGCCGAATTGACCGGATAGCGCCCTTGGTGGCGTGACGGTCGACCGGAAACGGGGCCAAACGTCGACAGAGGTGTTGGGCGTGATGTGATGGGTCGGAGAATGCCCGTCATTGGTGGACAAGCTCTTGGGGTTCGCGACCAAAAGCTCATCCCGGCCTGGCGAAGCGCGTTCGTTCCGGGGCGGTGCGACACGTTGCGGCAGCCCGACAGTAGACCTGGCCCTGCCTTCGCGAACGCGAGACGATACCAGCCCACATGAGCTCTTCACTCGTCATCGACAGCCAACGAATCGGTCTGCAACTGCATGCCCTATTGCAAGAGGTCGACGCTGGCCGATGGCACGCTGAGGCAGCGGATATTGCCCAGGAAAAGCTGGTTGCGATTGATTCTGCCCTGCAGAGCTTGACGGTGTCGGGAGCAGGAGCGCTTCAGTTGGCTGTCGACGAGCTACGCCGCCACGTGGACTTTGCTGTGCGTCAGTCATCCGACGTCGACCTGACCGCTCGGTGGCAAGCGTTCCGTGATGGGGCCTCCCCGCTGTACGGCGAGTTGAGTTTTGCGCTCAGCGCCCACGACGTTCAACTACCGAACTTGCGGCCTACCAACTACCTTCGCAACATCCAGCATATTGGCGGTGCTCTGCTCATCCTGGTGTTGCTTCACTACGTGTTGCCCAGTCAGAGTTGGCGCATCGGTGTCGCTGGAGTGGCGTTCGGTTTCGCTGCATTTCTTGAGGTCGGACGCTACCTCGTCCCGTCGTTCAATCGCTTCCTCATGTCCATTCTCGGCAGCATCGCTCACCCCCACGAAACGCACAGCGTCAACTCGTCATCGTGGTTCATCCTGTCATTGTTCCTGTTGAGCTTTGTCGACGTGGTCTACGGTACGGTGGCGATTGCGATTCTGGGTGCAGCAGACCCTGCAGCGGCCCTCATTGGACGACGCTTCGGTAGGCTTGACCTGGTGAATGGGCGAACCCTAGAGGGAACGCTGACCTTTTGGGTGGTTGGCAGTCTGGTGTCAGGCCTGGCTCTGACGCTGTGGTTTGACTACGCGCTGTCGCAGGTGCTTGTGATGGCGGCGACCGCGTCCGTCTTTGCTGCTGTTGCAGAGCTATTCTCCCGGCGGATCGACGATAATCTCGCCATCCCGGTCGCGGCTGCTCTGGGATTGTGGCTGGTGCTGTAGGACCGTCGCAGCCGCCCTTTTTCTCAACGCTTGTGGGGCTCTGGCGGAACTTCACCGAATGGGACATGTCGGGGTGACAGGAGGTGTGGATGGGTGCAGTTGTACTGGTACTGGTACTGGTACTGGTACTGGTACTGGTGCTGGCGCTCGTGGGGTGTGGGCCAGCTACATCGGCTCAAGTCCCGCCTTTGGAGAGCGTTCCTGTAGCAGTGGACGTTCGAACACCTGCCCCTGTCGCTGAGCTCGTCGCCTCCCTCGTCGTGACCACCCAACGCCCCCCGGACTCCTGGCCAACCCTCCGACAGTCGGTTCATGGACGTCGCCCTGTACAGACGCGTGATGGCGTGTCGGTTGCCGTGTGGAGTGAGCTGTTGAACGACGAGGTGCGGTTGTGGGCGCAGTGGGGACAGGCGGATGCACGCATCATCGACCAGGTCCAGACCACACCCACACACGCCGCGCAGTCTGGGCGTTCGCTGTACGACGTCGTCGCTGTGGCGCATGGCCTCGATGCCGTCGCCGTCGCATGGCGCCCGCTCGTCGATGTCGCACACCCTCAACAGGCAGAGCTACGTTGGGGGACGATGAGCGTGTCCGGAGATGTAGGCTGGCAGAGCGAATCGTTGCGGGCACAGACGTTGGGCGCGACCACCGGGATTGGTCCCTACATCTACGCGCCCTCACGCTTGCGCGCGGCGGAGATTGGCGAGCGTGCGGTGTTCGTGTGGGTGGGAGATACCGGAGTTCGTGCAGTCTTGGCTGACAGCACCACCCCGATTGCCCTACCCATGAGGTCGATGAGCGAGCTGCACTTGGATGTGGTGGATGGGTACGTGCGGGTCATAGGGAATGATTACTGGTGCGCGAACGGCACCACCCACAGCTCGTCGTGTCGGTCCATGGAACAGATGGTTCTGACCGTCAACGAGTGAGCGCATGGTCGAGCGCTGTGCTGACGTTCCCCGTCCAGGTGACGGGAGCGGTGACGTGCGACACCAATCGCAGGGGTGCACGTCCACGCTCCGGTCGCACCCGGCATTCTTGGCTACGCTGCCGGTGCGCTCGGTGGTGTAATCACGCCGAACACACCGCCGGTTGGGTCTTGCACCATGGCCATACGACCGACTCCTGGCATGTCCATGATGGGGGAGAGCACGTTGCCTCCGCCGTCCTTGGCAGTGGACACTGCGGCGTCGACATCCGCCACTTCAATCCACGCGAGCCACATGGACGGGACACCGGGTTGCTGCGCTTTCATTGCGCCGGCACACATCTCTCCGTCTTTCTTCAGGAGCTTGTAGGTGCTGCCGTCTGGCATGGGCATGTCGCCGGTCTCAAATGTAAAGGAGTTGGACAGCCAGGCAACATCCGCGTCGAGGTCTTGGCTGTGTAGCTCCACCCAGTGGACCTTTCCGGGGCCACCCTTGTTGTTCTCCGAGTCGTCCCCGGCCTCGTGAAACAAGGCGAAGGTCGCGCCGCTCGGACTCGCCACCATGCTGAAACGCCCGGGTGGAATGTCTGTCGGGGGCACCAAGACGGTTCCTCCGTTCTTGGCTGCTGCAGCGGTGCTTGCGTCCACATCGTCTACGCGCAGGTAGTTGTTCCAGTGGCTTGGAACGCCGGCGGTAGGCGGTTCACTCAGGTGTGCGACGCCGTCCTCGCCTGACATGAACATGGTTGTAGTGGTGTCGCCCATGGGCACGTCCAGTGCCTTCCAGCCGATGACCTTGGTGTAGAAGGCCTTGGCGGCTTCAGTGTTTGTGGAGTTGCAGCCGTGCCAGCAGAAGTGATTGGTTTGGTAAGCCATGGAGGTGTCCTGGTGTTGTGTGCGGTTGTGGCCGCAAGGGTGCAACTCGAGGACGGACGAGTCTGGCCGTGAACGACACTCTTTCTGCGGAAATGTGAAATCTACCGGGTCCGCGTCTACTCGAGGGGAAGGAACCCGCAAGCATCTGACGGTACCACTGTGCGGTCTTCGCAGTTCGGAGGTGGAGTTCCGGCGCCTCGGTCGTCCACCACGCTTGCCATTAGGCTGCCGCTGGTGTTGTAGAACCAGTGGTCCGCGCTCTCTTCGACTTGTTGTGACCAGTGGCTGGCTACAATGACCACGGTTCCGGTGGACTCTGCGCAGCCGCAGGTCGCCACGCCGTAGCACTGCCCAGTGAGCTCCGTCATCGCGGCGGTGAGTGTTGCAGGGACGGAGGAGGGAATCGGTCGGTTGCCACCTGGGAAGACCTCCGGGGTATCCGGCAAGCACCGCCGGCTAAACGCGGTCTGACCATCTACGCAGCCAGTGATTCGCGGTCCGTTCCATCGGGTCCAAGCCGTGCCCGAATCATCAGGACGCTGCTCGCAGGTCAGGTTGTAGTCGGACTCGTGTTTGGACGCGATGAGGTGCCCATCGCTGTCAAAGTAGCTCCAGTAGCTATCCTCAGCACTGCGCCTGTAGGTGCGTCGGGTGGCCGCACAGCCCGTCAACGCGGTGCTCTCAACGCACCGATAGTTGGAAAGCTGCTGGGCCTGGGACCACGTCCGGCAGGTGGTCAGCGGGACCGAGCAGCTCAGGGCAACGCCTTCCTCTGGGCTGATGTCTTCGTAGTCAACGGTGGTGTCGGTGACGGGGTCGGGGGTGCACGTCTCGGTGTCTACGTCAGGGATGTCTTCGAGTGGCGAGTCGGTGTCGCAGTCGGTGTCAGGCTCGGGCGCGGTGTCCGAGTCGTCGTCGCACTCATCGGTGTCCGTGTCGCAGTCAGGTTGCGTGTCCGAGTCTGACTGCGTGTCCGTGTCGCTGTCATCTGTGGGCTCCGGACATGCGGTGAGCAATAGTGCCATTACGGTAAATAGCTTCGTCATAGATGGAGTGGGTCCGGTGCGTTGTGGAAGTTGGGTCGTGGTTCGCTGGCAGGCAGTATTGGCGGCTTGCTGCCTTGTTGGCAAGTGGTCTGCCAAGCTCACTCGACCCCGATTCCAACGGTACCGCTTTAGTGACCGCCGTGGCCGCCGCCGGGCCCCATTCCCCCGCCATGGCCGCCTCCGCCTCCGGGGCCCATTCCGCGTCCGCCGCCATGGCCCATGCCTCCGCCTCCGGGGCCCATTCCGCCGCCTTCGCCACACGAACACCCGCCTTCGCCGTGCTCTGCGCATCCGGCATCGGTCGCGTCAGGAGGTGAGCCGTGGTGGAGCGCATGGACGAATCCGTAGACCGCTTCTAGGTCTTCCGGTGACAGAACGTCCTTGAAGGCAACCATGGCAGTTCCTGGACTTCCGTTTTCGATGACGGCTCGGCGTCCACCTGGGGTGCCACGCATGTGGGCGGGTCGGGGGCCCGTCAGGTCTACGGGTGCGGGATCGAGAGCGGCGGCCAATGGTCCGTCGCCTCGGGCTGAGTCTCCGTGGCAGCTGGCACAGTGCTGCGCGAATACCTCGGCGCCGTGGTCCGCTTGCACGGCAGCCGTCACGACAACCTCGCTAGGTACGTCGTCAACCGGTGATGTGGCTCCAACGGATGTGACCTCTTGCTGGAGCTCACTGACGTCGGGGTCACACGCTGACAACAACAGAACAGATAGGGCAAATGGCAGATGTCGAAACACGGTAGCTCCCGCAGTGGATTGTCCTGTTTGCTGCAGTTTTCATGCCATCGACTTGTCGGCTGCGGCTCCTGAGAACGATGATTTGCGAGCGTCTGCGGACTCATGAGTCAAGAGTGATTCAGAAGCGTGTCAAAATCGCTCAATCGTGACTCCGTCCACATCGGCGGCCTTCAGCTGGCTGTTTGCCGGTGCGACGTATTGCCACGGTGACGACGCTGAAAAAGGGGGCATGTTGACTATACACCCCTCGTTCAGGAGTCCGTCATGCGGCATGTTCTCTTCTCTTTGGCAGTCTTTGCGTTGGCTTGTGATGAAGACCCAGACGCCAGTTCGGATGCGAGCGCGGAAGTGTCGGACGCGGACGTAGATGTGTCAGACACGGATGCGGAAGTGTCGGATGACGATGACAGCGATGTGGACGACGACAGCGACGCGGACGACGACAGCGACGCGGACGACGACAGCGATGTGGACGACGACAATGACGACGAGGTCAGTCACGCCGACTCAGTCGACGACCTGCTGTACATTCGAGAGGAAGAGAAGCTCGCTCGCGACGTCTACCAGGTGTTGGGAGACTTGTACGGAACGCGCATTTTCGACAATATCAGCCAATCGGAGCAGAGCCATATGGACTCTCTATTGGTACATATCGACCGACTTGGGCTGGTCGACCCTATCGTGGACGACAGCACCGGGGTCTTTGTCGATGAGCACTTGCAGGACCTCTACGCGACCCTGGTTGCTCAGGGCTCGCAGGATTTGGTCGGAGCGCTGACGGTCGGCGCCACCATTGAGGACCTCGACATCCTCGACCTGGCGATAGCCATTGAGACGACCGATGATCTGGCGTTGGCCGACACGTATGACGGCTTGATGTGCGGCTCGCGGAACCACCTGCGCTCATTCATGGGTCAGCTTGACCGCCAAGGAGCGGTCTACACGCCGCAGTACATCACCCAGGCACAGTTCGACGCCATCGTCGGCTCGGCCCGGGAACAGTGCGGCTAGTCGTCGTCTGAGGCGTGCTGCTAGTTCAAGCGGCCGACACTCAGGGTGTTGACGCCCATGCGGACCTGGCGAGTGGTTGAGCGCTTCTCAATGACCTCGCCCGCGTCTGCGACGTCGAACTGGTCGAACTCCTTGCGCAGTCTGTGAAGCGTCACGTAGACCTGATTGGCGCTGGCTCGAAGCATCTTCTCAAGCTGGTGCATTGTCAGCCAGCCCTGTTCGCTGGCTGACAGCCCTTGCTCAGCGTCTTCCATGCGCTGTCGGGCGAGAGTCAGCAGCAGGTAGTGCTGGGCTCGTGGCTTGAGGGATGTGGTGGTGCCGTCTAGGGTGACGTGAACCTCGACATACTCTTCGTCTGCGCTCACACAAAACGCGATGGATGCATCGGCGATGGAGTTCGAGGTCTGGGCTTCGACCGTCAGATCTAGAATCTCTGGCAGGTCGAGTGTCCACGTCACGCCATCTACGGTGACCGTGTCTCCGGTCACGACAGTGGATTCGTCCATGCCTTGGCGCAGCAGCCAACCGCCTCGACCGTCTGCGTCTACGACCGCGACGGGGTTGTCGGAGTCAGGAAGAGCGAGCAGCTCGCCGTCTCCTTCTCGGATGGTGTCTCCCGACACGGCCACGGGTGAGGGTCCGGTGTCTGTCTGAAGGGTGTACACCGTCTCAGCGCCGCCAAAGCACACCGTGTCGCCCTGGGTCAGCGCTACGTCGCTACCAGCTGCGACTTGCACGCCGTTGAGCGTGGTCCCGTTGCGACTGCCCAAGTCTCGCAGTGCCCAGTGGTCACCGTCCCAGCGGATGACAGCGTGCTGACCGCTGACCTCTGGGGAGGCAATGGTTGTGTTCATGGCTCGTGACCGTCCCACCATGTGGCGAGCGGCGAGCAGTGCGGGTCCGGTCTTCGATTGTAGAATGGCCATGAAGCGGACTATAGCCCTAGGTCGCAGTAGCGGCAGGCGCACAGGTTGAGCGGAATGGGGTTGAGGAGCTTGTGGGCGTCCTGTGTATCGAATGACGTGGGCGCGTTAAGAACCCTCGCTCCTCTCTCTCGGATGTCCACATGCGCAGTCTCCTCGCCATTGCCTTGCTCGTTCCACAGCTTGCTGTCGCCCAGCAGGTTCGCTTCTCTGACACCGTGCCTGGCGGCATCTCAGCGACGGGAAACACGCTGGGTCTCTCCAAGGAATCGAGCGCGAACGGCCCAGGTCTGCTCGGCTCCATTGGTACGTTCATTGCCTTGGATCCGAACTCGGTAGACGCCGCACCGGTCGGCTCCTCGCCTTGGTTCGCCGGAACGACCTCGGACTGGACCGCCAACGGGTCGTCGGCCGTGCTCGATCTGCCTTCTGATGCCGTAGTCTTGCATGCCGAGCTCGTGTGGGGCGGCAGCTTCGAGGCCGGCAGCGAAGATGTCCGCGCTGCTCTCAACAACGATGTCACCCTTCGCTTCGGAGGCGCGACTGAGTCCGTCTCGCCCGCATCGCAGACCGCTCAGCTGTTCGACGGTCTTGCTGAGACCGGGTTCCCGATTCGGTACTACATCCGCTCGGCAAACGTCACGAGCTTCGTTCAGTCGCGTGGCGCTGGCCGGTACGTGGTGTCGGCTGTACCCGCCACCCAGGCTTTGACCGACAACTCGCTCAATGCGGCTGGCTGGAACCTCGTCGTTGCGTTCCGCAGTGAGGGCGAGCAGGTGCGCAACGTCTCCATCTTCGTCGGCGGCAGCTTTGTCGATGAAGGCGCGTCTCAGGACTACCCAGTGTCGGGGTTCTGTGCGCCGCCGTTCGGTCCCGTCGAGGGCAATGTGGTTGTGTCAGCCATGGAGGGAGACGCCATCTTGGGAGGGGACATTCTCACCATCGCACCCACCACGAGCGGCCCCTTCGTCAACCTGTCGGGAACGAACAACCCGAGCACGAACTTCTTCAGCTCGCAGATCAACAACGGCGACGGCGTGCTGGACACCCGTGGCACCTTTGGCACACGCAACCACAACGCCTTCACCACGACCAACATCAGCGGTGGGCGACAGGGTTGGGACCTCACGACCATCCCAATCAGTGCTGGCGAGGGCATCCTGTCGAACGGTCAGACGTCGGCCATTGTGCGTACGGTCACCACCGGCGACTCCTACTTGCCCACGCTGCTCGCGTTTGAGATCGACGTGAAGTCACCTGACCTCACCGACAGCACCACGACAGCCACGCCGAACACCGTTGAGATCGGCGACACCATGACCGTGACCGCCACGCTGTCGAACACTGGCGAGGCCCCCGCAGTAGACGTTCGCTTCCGCATGGACGTGGACCCAGCGCTCGACCTGCTGAGCTTTGAGATGGACGGTTCATCGGGTGACTTTAACGGCGGTGCAGTCACGCTCTCTCGCCTGATGAGCGGCGTGACCGCCGGTACGCTTGGCGTGGATGAAGAACGCACAGTCACGTTGGAGTTCGCAGTCGAAGCAGAGCCAAGCGGGCCTGAGTTCCTGCTGTCACCCACGTGGGAGCATGAGTTCGTCACCTGCGAGGGGGAGGGTGCGCTTCAGGAAACCCATACGCCCGCCGGTGCCAACGTGGGCTTCATCGCAGATGTCGACCCCGACACGGATGAGCCGGACACGGATGCCGAGCCAGATACCGAAGCTCCCGACACGGACGACGACACACTCGACCCAGACGGTGACTCTGGCGCGGACACCGGAGTCGGAGAGTTCCCACGAGTTGGCTGTGGCTGCTCGAGTCCTGTGGACACGGCTCCGACCGCCGCGTTCGGGTTTGGGCTGTTGCTGCTCGCCGGTTTGCGTCGTCGCCAGTCCAACGCTTAGTCGGCGTTTAGGCTCACGTTTTTCGGTGTGAGAGCTGCGCTGTATCTGCCGGAAAGGTCTCGTAAGGTGACGTGTAAGAGCGCCGGACTATGCCGCCTTCACCACGGAGGTTCCACATGCTTTCCCGCATCATCGCTCTCGCCCCACTCGCTGTCCTCGCCATTGCCTGCAACCCGCCCGAAGGCAAGGACAACGACCCGCTGTTGGTCTCCCTCAATGCCCTGGAAGGCGGCGGCGCAATCGGCCTGTTCAGCATTGAGATGGGCGTAGACGAGACGGCTCGCAGCTACGAAAACGAAGTCGAAGTGACCATTGGCGGTGCCTTTTCCGACGGCGAGGCGCTGGACATCGGTGTGGAGGTTCTCGACGGACTGACCAGCATTGCCACCGGATTCCGCACCAGCTCGGACAACGCTGAATCCGCGGTGTTCTCGCCGGACTTCGACGCGTGTGACGGTCCCAACTACACGCTGCGCGACGACGACGGCTGCAACTACGCAGTCAGCGCCATCGTTGGCGGTGACCGGGTCTACAGCCTCCTCATGGGCTTCTCCATCCGCTCCCAGGCGCCGAAAGGCGAAGAGGGAGAAGACGTAGACGTGTTCATTGACGCGACCGAAGCGCAGCCAGAAGCCGCTGAGTAGCTAGGTCAGCGGAACTACGCCTCAACGCTCTTGATCATGCGCGCCGTGTATTCCTTCATCTCGTGCGACAGAATCGCACCGATGAGCGGCTTGAGGATGGGCGCCATCATCTTGGGGACGGACATGTCGACGGAGAGGGTCTCGCTGTACGCGACCTCTGTGCTGTCACCCTTGGCCACGAAGGTCGCGGTGCCGGACTGACGGGTGTTGCCTTCGCCGACTGGGGCCCAGCTCAGGATGTTGCCATCGAGGGTGTACTTTGAGCGGTAGTCGGACTGGAAGGTGCCGATTCCTACGTGCTCTTGGGCCTTCATGACGAAGTGGATGACGTCTTCGTCAACGGTCGCAGTCTCCACGTCATTGCTGTTGGCGATGATGGTCGGCAGGTCTGCGAAATGCTTCTTCGCTGCATCCAGGGTGACTGGAACGGTGAAGGTATTTGTGTAGGTGCTTTCAAAGGTAGCCATAGCGGTCTCCAACGTGGGCGAGCCGTCTAACCTATGCCCGAATCGACGCCGTCACGGAGGTCATGTACACCTGCAGAAGGGCGTCAATATCCGGTGCGGGGTCCAGCGTGTTGAGTGGACCTTTGTGTACGCCGTCGTTGAGCAACGCTGCGATGCCGTGGGTCATGGCCCACACCGCCATGGCCAGCTCAAGGGGGTGACCGGCGCGTGTCTCCCCGGTGGCTACGCAGCGGGCCACGACCTCGACCAGGGTGTTGAAGCTCTCGTGGGCACAGGCCATCAGCTCTGGATGCTGTTGCTTGTCCGGCACTTGAGAGCCGAACATGAAGCGGTAGAGGGCGGGCTCAGACCGCGCGTAGCTCAGGTAGGCATGGCCCATAGTGGTGAGATGCTCGAAAGGGTCTTCGCCGTCCGCCGTCTTCATCGCTGTGGTCATGTCTCGGAAACCACGCTCGCACACCGCTGCCAGCAGCGCCTCTTTGTCCTTGAAGTGGTGGTACGGCGCGGCGTGGCTGACACCCGCTTGGATGGCCACCTTGCGCAGCGACATGGCGGCTGGGCCGGCCTCGCTCAGCAAGCGTACTCCGGCCTCGATCAAGGCCTGGCGAAGGTTCCCATGGTGGTACGTCACGTGATTCTCCGGCGCACCGTGTAATCCATCTTGTTCTCTAACAGCTGAGGTTTGTCCCACGGCTGTGTAGAATGTCGTCTGGATGAGGGGCGTACACATCATTCGGTTGATGGAGGAGTCGGTTCACGGAGCGCGGTGAGAATGTAGTGCGACGTCCACTGTAAGGTGGAGCGGCGGGTGCGCAGGGTCTGTGGGGGCCTCGGTCGGCTACCCGCCGTAGCGTCTTTGCGATGCTGCTGACTGCCCTTGGCGGCGAGGCGATGTTCGCGCCGGTTGGAATGCTCGACCCGCTTGGAGTCGAGTCAAAGGGCCGCTTGGGACTCAACAGCGTGGGCGGCCTGATGGTCGGCACTGCGGCGGTCATTACAGTGGGTTTGCTCACAGCGGACACCATTTGGTTTCTGGCCGCGGCGGTGTTCATGGCGGTGGCCGGGTTCGGGCGCCTCCTCGGCATCCCAGTGGACGGATTCGACAAAGAGGTCGTGCGGCCGACGGTCGTCGAATTCGTGCTCTTTGCTTGCTCATCTGTGCCCATCTCGTTCTGGGAACCACTACCTAAGGCCTTTGCTTGAGCCAGCCCCAGGGGGCCCGCGAGCACAATGGACCCGGGGAGCGTCGACGATGCCCGGCCCGCGCCGCGGTTGACGGCGCTGCGCCACCGCTGTCGGTCGAGTCACGTGCGACTCAGGGTGGGCCGTGCCCTGTTCGGAGCGTCACTTGGGCCGACCGTGTCAGACGGGCGCCAGATGGCGTCGGCACGGTTCAGTTGTACAGGCTGGGTGACCTTGGAGGCCGCATGTTGCCCGTTGTTTACGCTGTCCTGTTGATGCCGCTGGCCGTTCCTGCTGCGTTTGCGCATCCATGCGACCCCGGCTACCCGAATGCCTGTGTCAGTCCGCTTGCGACAATAGACGCGGCTGCGATTATCCTCCCGGGCGCCGACATCGACGACTTCGCCTACGTCGGACCCAATGTAGAGGTTGGGAACGCTGCTCTGGGAGTGCGTTCGTCGCTGCAGGGACGAGTCAGCGGAGCCTCCGTGCAGTCTTTCGGGGACAACTCCGTGCTCGGGCGCGGGTCGTCTGTCGGGGCGGATGCGGACATTGCCGACGACGCAGTCTTTGCACGCGATGTCGTCGTGGGCAGTGGTCTAGTGGCTCGCTCGCAGGCCACCATCGGCTACGCCAGTATGTTGGAAGACGATGTGACATTGGAGGTCGGCGGAACCGTCGGGAACCTGGTGACTGTTGGCGACCGTTCGACCATTGGTGGGGTCGTCTCTCGCGGGGCGGTCGTTGGTGAAGAGGTGTCCGTCGGCGGGATTGTTGGACCGAACGTCTCGGTGGGTGACGGCGCGCGTGTCGATGGCCGGGTACTGAGAAACGCCGTCATTGGGGCGGAGGCGGAGGTGGACGCTGGCGCTCGAGTCGGGCGCGGCGCATCGGTCGGTCGGGGAGCTGTGCTGGGCGACCACGTCGACATCGGCGCGCATGGCACTGTTCCGGATTGTGCTTGGTTGCCAGGGCCAGAGCGGGTCTTTCGGAGTCAAACATGGTCGGGCACCCTGTTTGTTCCAGGGTGTAGTGTCTCCGCCAGTGTGTTGGGGGTTTTTGAGCTTCCATCAAACGAATTTCTGAGGGTTATGGATACCCAATACGATTCGGCCGGAAATCTCTTCGTTGCTGCTTACTTTCGGGGAGATGCGCAGTACGACGGTACGTTGCTCGCGAGTTCTACTCCCGGAAAGAACGCTGCGCTCATTATCAAGTTTGATCGCCAGATGAATCTCGTCTGGTCGCATAGCTATGCGGGCACAGACCATGTGCTCGTCTACGGGTTGTCTGTCTCAGGGAACGACGTATACATTGCGGGTGACTTTCAGGGAACACTGACGTCCGCAGGTACAACCTTGACATCCACCTCCTCGTCTGGTTGGTTGGTCGGAAAGCTGTCGGCGGACACCGGTTCCGCGCAGTGGACTCGAGCTGGGCAGTCGACCGTGGGTGGCATTGCCGAGAAGGTGGTCGCTGACGCACAGGGGGTGACCGTTGCAGGCAGGTATAGCGGCGGCATGGACTTCGGCCTTGGCGTCGTCCTTCCATCCATCGGCAGCAGCGACCTTGATGTTGCCGTGACTCGGTACAACAGTCTCGGTGAGCCTCAGTGGGTCTCACGTACCGGGTTGACCGGCGGTGACACCCCAGGTGGGCTAGCGTCCATGCAGAATGGCGATGTTGCTGTGACCACGCTTCTGTTTGGTGCGTCAAAGACTGGAGCGAATGATTTTTCGCCGGGCTTGGCTGACTGCGTACAAGGATGCGTCGCCGTGAGTGTCATTGACTCTCAGGGGGGCGAGGTGGCTACCCATCAACTCATCTCGTCGCTTGGAAACACCTTGGGCGGTTCCGTTGCCGTGGAGAACGGACGGCTGTTCGTCTCGGCGAATACATCCGACGGCGTGTTGATGTTTGCTGGCCAGTCACTTGCCCTAGCCAGCCACATCTTTGAGTTTGACTCGAATGCGGTGCCAGTGCAGGCGTGGTCGTCTGCGACAACTGGCGGGACATCAGCGCTCAATTCATTGGCGGTCGTGGGGGGCGTCCTCTATGCTTCGGTAGCTACGACTGGAACCGTTAGCTTTGGTAGCGCGTCCATCTCTCACTCCAACAATGCGCAGTCGTCGGACGCAACCTTGGGACTGACAGCGTTGGACGTCAACGGAGGTGGCTGGCAGTGGGCGCGGAGCCCAACGTTCGCCGGACCGAACGCTTCCGGACCCTATTCAGGACGGAATCGTAGTCTGTCGGCGTACGACGACAACGGGAGTGTTGAGCTGACGTACGGTATTTGGGGTTTCGGCTTTGATACTTTGGTTTTTTCGGGCGCGGGCACGGCCATCAACAATTTGAACCCCGGGCTGTTGATTCGAACGAGTGCTGGACCCACGTGGGGGTTCTAGCCGGCGAGCGCTGTCGCTACGGCCCACAGCCCTCTGAGCACCACGAGGCCGTCCTACAACACCGGGCAACCTTGGTCTTGCCTCGAATCCAGCCATTCCTCGATGCAAACGACCTGCGGTTCGTGCGTGACCACCCGGTGACGACCGAGGAAGTCGCCGCTGGAGTTCGCCCGTCGGCTTGCGGCCCTGGTCCCGCCGCCGCGTGCTCACCTCGTGCAAACCCACGGCGTGCTGGCAGGCCGCTCTGCATGGCGGCGGGAGGTTGTTCCGGCTCCGCCTGCGTCCCCACCACAGCGGCCAGCGCTGTCGCAGTACCCGCCTAAGCCGCAGCACACCGCTGTGGGGCCGGTCACGTGCGACTCCGGCTCGGCGGGGCCCTATTCGGAGGGTCACAGGACGCCACAGCGCTGTCCGCGCCGGGCAGAATCGGCGTCAGCGAACTGTTCGCGGCCCTCGCTACGCAAGTCAGCCGCCCGCGGTACGGAGCGAAGGGCGTTGGATTCACCTATCCGTTCCGTATCCGGTCATTGATGAGGATCTGGCGCACGTTTTCTGTCGCGAATCGGCGAGTGTGCTGTACGCTGTGCGCTGGGGGACGTTTCCTCCAGCAACGACGGAGTCGCAATGCAACGCGTTGGGTTGGTCTGCATCGTGATGTGCGTGGCTTCGTGTCATGAGTCCACCGTGCTGTTGGATGCGGGGCCGGTACCTGAGGTGATTTCGGTCACCTGTGGGGTGGACCCGGCCATTTCGGTACCGGGCGAGTCGGACGAGCTGTTTGTTCTGGAGGGTGCTGTTCGCGGCGTTGACCCACAGACCGTCCAGTGGGAGTGGTCCGTTGTCGGTGCACCCTTCCCACTATTTGACCCGCCGGTTGCCACCGGTCCGGGAACCGCGACGTTCACGCCGTCGGTATCGGGCGAGTGGGTCTTTGAGTTGGTGGTAACCGATGAATTCGGTGATTCCTGGGAACCCTGCGAGACCCGGGCGACCCACTATACGTTCCGTCCCAGACTGGAGTGTGAGGGAACCATACTCACCCGACCTGGCGCCACGGCGATGGTCATGGCCCAGGGGTTCAGCCCGCAGAGTCCGTTTGTCTACAAGTGGTCGGTCTTAGACGACGACGGGTCCGACGCGCTCGTTGCGTGGCCGGAGGAGCCAACAACCATGGTAACCGCGGACCATCCTGGCCTTGTACAAACGCAAGTCGTGGCGACCGACAGCCTGGGATGGGTCACCGAGCCCTGCATCGTGCAAACCGCCTTCTCAGACGGGCCGGTCGATGTAGCGATCGAGGTGGAGTGGACCTTATCGGGGGATGATCTGGATTTGCACTTGGTGCGAGAGTCCGTCGATGGGTTTGATGAGGACTGCTTTTACGGCACGTGCTACGACCGCCGTTCGTTTGATTGGGGCTGGCCTGGTGCAGTAGAAGACAACCCCGACTTTGTGAGAGACAACCATGATGTTGGCCCGGAACGCATCGAAATACCGGGTCCGTTAGACGTCGAGGAGACGTGGCGAGTCGTTGTCGAGGATTATCACTTGGACGACATGATGGAGCCTAACGAGGCGACTGTGACGGTGTTCGTAGAAGGGAGACGCGTGGCTGCTCGAACGGTCACGGTGGTCGGTGAAGGCAGTTCGATCGATGTGTTTCGCCTCGACGTCCCGTCGATGACCGCCACCGAGTTGTGAGCGGTTCAATGTACGGCGCATCGCTGACATGCGCCGCATGTGCACAGGCATGACCGATGCGAATCTTGGTTCTTCCCGCGGGTTTAGGCCGCGGTGGCGCGCTCGAGAATGAGGGGCGCATCCGCCCCGGGTACCCGCACGCTCTTGCCGGGCACCACCACAACGCGAAGCGGCGCACAGGCGAGCATCGACCCGGTGCAAGTCGTCGCTGGGTTTGATGCGGGTGGCGGACAAACGAGTGGTGTCGCCGGTCCAAGAGGCACCGTCGTACAGCGATTCCAAGTCTTGGAACGCGGATTCATCCCGCCTACAAGCGCACGTTTACAAGCTGGCCGGGGCGTTTGACGTCAACGCCATTCGCCTCCAATTCGCTGTCGACAAACGCCTTGATGTCGTCAAACGATGCGCCCTCTTCTTGGAGCTGCTCCACGGACTCAAGCATCGCCGCTTGAACCTCTTCAGACAGTTCGGAACCAAGGGTTTGGATAGCGTCGGCATGAGACCGCTTCGCGCCACCCGGCGGTCCGCCAGCCCCTTTCGGGGGACGCTGCCCCTTCCCTACACTGCTGGTTGACTGGGCGAGGGTGAGCGACGACATGGATACATTCATGGATAACCTCCGCCTGTAGTGTCGAGCCCTCACTCGCAAACTTGACATGCGGGTTTTGCATGCCAAGACTGCGGATTCTGCAGTCACTTCGCGAAGTCAACGTTGGGCGAGGTGATACATAGGGCCTCCGCTTGGGCAATGCGATTGCCATGCCAAAGAAAACACGGTGAAAAACCTCTTCTCCCCGCAGATGCCGTCCTCCCCCGTGCGGTCTTCGCAGTGTCCAGTTGCAGAATCTGCAGTCCGTCGGCGTGTCGCCCAATACCGGTGAGCAACACAGGTGTCCTAGCGACGGGGACTAGTCGCGCTCAAACGTAAGACCCGCGAGGTCTATGGGTGCGGTGTTGACGCAGGTCAGGTCGTCTCCGTCAAGAACGCAGTCCATATCTAGGGCGTCCCAGTCGAAGTCCAGAAAAAATCGAGGGGCGTTCTCGTCACTCCAAGCACCTGCGTACGACAAGACGTCGGAGGACGTTTCAGTGTCTCCATCTGCCGTGTCCGAATAGGTATCTGTCTGCACCCATGTTGCACCAGTGGCCGTTACATCCAAGGTCACTGATGTGCTCACGACGGTTGTAGTACCCGAGTCATTGTAGGTGTCCACCAGCGGCAAAGCCTGGGTGGCGCCATAGTCGTCCACCAATGAAATCCCGGTCCACTGACCGACAAGTACGGGTTCTTCGGTACACCCTGATACACCTAGTGTGAGTGCGGATAGCGGGAGCAGAAACGTCCGGTTCATAGCAAGTCCTCCAACGGAGAACCGCGTTATCACTGGGCCATACCCGGTCACGCAACGCACACGAACCGCACAGTTCGCAACTAATGTGCCCTGTAGTCCAGACGGACTTCCCCGGAGCCCGACCCTTATGCCCCTCCGAATCGGGCACGGGCCCAGCCCGAGTCGCACGTGACCGGACCACTCGCGACTCCGCCGCACGAGGTCTTGCTCCATCGTTCCAAAGAACGATTCGGCCACAGCGTTGTCCCAGCAGTCGCCTTTGCGGCTCATGGACGGGGTGCGTACCCACACATGAGGGGGCCAACCCAAGCATCCGAGCAACAGAGTTCCGAGTGGACACCGATAGGGCTACGGTGTGAACTATAGCGGGCGTTCCAAGTCGTATTGAGTGGGTGTGCCCTATAGACTGACGAGCTGACGGCGTGCCGCCGGTCCAGGAGTGTCGATGACCGCCCCAGAATCTGTCGAATCTCCACAAGTCGGTGCGAACACCACGCGGGCGGTTCGTAACGTTGTGGTCTGGTTGGTCTGCACGGCGGTGTCGGTCGGATTGCTCGGGGCAAGCGGATTGGCCAGCTACGTCTATTCGGAAATGCTAGCCGTATTGTTGGCGATGCTCGGCCTGTTGGGGCTGGCTGCAACGGTGGTTGCCTGGCCATTTGTTGTGGGTATCTTGGTGGCTGCGGCCGTTCGTAACGAAAACCAACGTGCGCGCCTGAAATCGGTGGCCGTCCGATTTGTACCCGCGTCACTACTGCTTGCTGCAGTCCCGGTTGTTGGGGCCGGTTGGTGGCTGGAACCTATCGTTTCTGCAGCTCTCGGCGGAGCTTGGGGACGCCCCCTTCGTGTGGCGGGTCGTCAGCTTCATCCGGAGCTTCGTGTAGGGAGTGACTGGACGCGAGGTGAGCGCCCGGGCCGGGACCACGTCTCCGACGCATCTGCAGCCGCACTCGAGGCGTTGTGGCTTCATGATGCCCAGAAAGAGCATGCGAGTGTCCCTGCCTTTTCACGTGTTGCGTGGATGCTTGCGGCGGTGGGAGCACCCGCTGAGTTGCTTCGTCGCTGTCATGTTGCGGGCCTTGAAGAGATTGACCATGCCGAGCGCTGCTTTGCATTGGCTGCTGGGTACGGCGGTCGGAGCCATACCGTGGAGCCCATGCCTGACCTGACACTGGGCGGCCTTCAGATTGCAGAGGGTCAGCGTCCACTAGACGTGCTGGCAGTCGAGAGTGTGCGCGATGGATGCCTACTTGAAGACTTCAATGCAGACGTCGCGCGTCGCTGCCATGCGGTGTGTACCGAGCCGGCGACTCGGGAGGTTTTGCGACGCATCACGGCGGAAGAACGTAGTCATGCGGAGTTCTCCTGGGATGTTGTGGCCTGGGCGCTCGAATCCGGCGACGCAGGGGTACGTCGAGCGGTTGCCAAGGCCTTTGCTGATCTTGGGACGGTCTCGCGACCCACGGCCACCACACCGCACACCCAGACGCTTGTGCAGGCAGCAGATGCCAACGAACTGCGTACCCACGGGCGGATTCCAGATGCCGAATGGGAAGACGCTTGGAACCAGCGACTCACGGCGACCTTGGAGCGTGGTCGGACCCTGCTGGATGCGCATGCCAGCGTGCGTGTGGGGTCCGCCCTAGACTCGGCATGAACGCCTGTCGCTGTGTGCGATACCCACCCGGCCTGCCCAAGGACCGGTGAGGGTCCTATCCGTCGAAACTGGCCCAACCGGTGGCTCGTGCCAATCACTTGCGTATCAAAACAAGATGTTGATCGACCCCTTCAACAAAGGAACTGGGTCGAGGTGAGCCTCGAACAAGCGTGAGGGTCTCGCCTTCGATTGTATAGATGCATGCCATGAAATCGTCGAATTCGGCCTCACTCGATATGGCCAAGTCCAGTTCCATCGGTTGCTTCGTGGCATTCAATCTGTAGGCACTTGCCAAGAGCCTCCCAACTTGCATCCCCCCATCCGTCTCTACCTTCCAGCTGTATTGGTCAGGGGTGAATGTCCATGTCCATGACCGCGGGGTGGGAACTCCGGCGTGATCTAAGCTGTTTCCCTCTACGTATTCGTTCGACCCCCAAACCCCGGACACGACCGTCCAGGCTCCGATGAGGGATGCCGGTTGTTCGTGCATTGGCGCAGACGTAGGCGCTTTGCACGAGTGAAGGCATGCGACGACAGCCAGCAGGAGGACCCCAAAACGATTCATCCACCCACCGTAGTGCTCTAGGGGTTCCTGGACAAATCGATGGGTGTATTCAAGCCGGCGAGGGCTTCTACCACTCGGGACACTGAGACTATCGAGAAGCGAATTACTCGGTGAAGTACATCGCGACGACGCTGTTGAACCAAAAGAGGTCCGACTTAAATGGGTCCCCAGTGTCGTCCGCGCCGGTGACAATGAACCCGTGGACAGCGCTGTCCCTACTAGGGCGCCCCGCACGCCAACCAGTCACCGAGTCGATATCGGTCATCCGGGTCCATGTTGTCGACGACGGGCATGCTCGTGTTGTCGTCGGCGCTGCGTTCGTACACCAGCTCAAGCCAATCATGGACCTGCGCGTGAGTGGTCAGGTTCACGTCGACGGGCGCCCCTTGCCGGTCTCCCTGGGCGACCGCGTCGCCATGACAGCCCGTGCAGTGGTCGAGCATCAGCTGCTCGCCGAAGTTTTCGTAGGTCAGGAGACTATCGGGCGGGCACTCTCGGGCTTCAAAGGCCTCGCTCGCCTGGCCACCCACTCCCTCGTCACACCCGACGATAAGGCCTAACCAAACAACAACTACACAATTACGCATGCAAACCTCTGAGAGCAGGAGCACCTGGGAACCAGGGCTCAGGATCGATGCCAAGGAGTTCGAGCAACGCGCTGTGAATGTGCTCCGGCTGAAGCACGACGCCGCCGGTATCGACGGTTTCACCAGTGTCCAGATCGGTATTGAGGGCGCCCAGACCTTCGTCTGTCCCCCCCACAACTTGATTCCCGCGAATGCCGGCACCCATGACCATGCAGCTCGTGATGGGCCAGTGGTCCTTGCCCTGCTGGCCATTCAGCAAGGGGGTTCGTCCCATCTCGGACGCGAGCAGCACGATGGTCTCATCGAGCATGTTTGCTGCGGTGTGTCCTGGCGTTGTGGCTAGCTTGTCGAACAATGCGAGGAGAGAGCCGAACACCGAGTCGAACAGCTCGTTCTGCTCTGCATTGTCAGTGTGGGTGTCGAAGTCACCGTCCAGCGACAGGAACAGCGTTCGAGAGACACCGGCTTGAAGCGCTTCGACCCCGACGCGAGCTTGGTCTTCGAAGGTTCGGCCGCGTCCGACGTTCGAGAAGAATGACTCGAAGTCGCGGAGCTGGTGACTACGGCGAAGTCCGCTCTGGAAGGACTCCAAGCGACGGGCATTTTCACCCAAATCGCCACGACCTGCCGCACGCGCGGCCCTAGACTGCACGTAGGCCTCGACGCGGTCGTACTCGTCGTCTGTCGCGAAATAGCGGTGCCAGTCCGTGCCCCTTGGCGGGGTTGGCGCTTCCGCCTCCAGTAGCAATCCGCGGAGCTGATTGTTGTCGCCCATGTAGCCCATGTCCGAGCCGAGTACGCCAGGACGCGCGTTCCCACCAATGTCCAGGTACGGCATTGGCGTGTCCGACCCGAGCTCGTGGCCGATGATGGCCGCGACATCGGGACGACTGGCGTCACGAGAACCGGTGAGCATTCGGTGGGTGCAACTCGCATGCGCCACCGAGGGCACGTTGATGGAATTGACGACCGACGTGACACTCCCATAGGCGTCCAAGAACTGTGAGACATTGGGACGACTGTCACTGACCCACAGACCACTATTGCCGAACAGACGCCAGTCACCCGACGGGGTGTCCACCAACGGCGAGTCGGGTTTGGGGTCGAACAGGTAGGTGGTGTCCCAGCCGCCCGACGCAAAGACGATGATCAAGTGCTTGGCGACGCCGTCGCCGTTGGCGCGGGCGGCAGAGGGGAAGAGGCTGCTGCTACCGACCGCTCCGGCGGCACCTAGAACAGTGAGGAATTGGCGACGATTCATGGTGGCCTCAGTAGGTTGCGACGCGAAGGTCTTGGAGCATGGCGGTGAGTAGGAGCGTCCACACCTGTGTGCGGTTCGCGTTGAGCGCGTCGAGGTCCTGGAACAGGGCGACCGTGTCGTCCACGTCGGTACTGTCTGCCTCGACCCGTTCTCCGTAGATGCGCAGGTGAAGGTCGACGAACTGGGCTCGCAACAGGTCGGTGTCTGTCGTGTCGAGCTCCACCCGTGTCAGGAGCCGCCGGTTGGAAACCGGCTGGGCGAAGTCGTTGACCACCACATCCGAGGCGACCTCGGCGGCGAATGCGCGCAGGAAGGCAACGCCCGAGGCACTGTTGAGGTGCGTAGCCGTCTGCTTGGTGAACACCTCGATACCCCCACCATGCACCTGAAAGCCGCGGCTGGCGTTGGTGGGCACCACGTAGGTCTCCTGGCTCCCTCTCCCGCCCGTACCGAGCCAGGTGAAGCCGGTGAGGTCATTGAACAGGCGGTCCAACTGTCGGGGGCGGGTGCGCAAGATGCCAGCGACCTGCTCGGCGGCGTCGGTGTCGGTCACGTGGCTGACGGCGAACACGTCGGAGAGCACGATGTGCTTCACCATCGCTTTGATACTCATGTTCGAGTCGACCAGGACCTGTTGCGCAGAAAGCACTTGATCGAAGGGCACGTCGTCACGCGGCATCTGGGTGATGTAGGCGAGGTATCGCCGGGCTGCGCACGACGAGAACCGCGAATCCTCGGCCATCAAGATGGCGATGTCGGACAGGTTGTCTCCGCCCCGGCCGTAGTAGCCAGTGCTCCGACCCGTGGTTGGTGGGCCGTCGTCGACCTCGCGTGGGTCGAACATGACGGTCGGGTAATCCCGGTTGGACTCCGGCCGGCCGGCAAAGCCGAACATGGTGTTGGCGATTGGGTCCATGGTCTGGTGGCAACTCACGCACGCAGGCGCGGACAGGATGGCTTCGGAGACGGCGTCCTCGCTCGTGAGGTCAACGGAGCCGAGCTGCACATCTCCGGTGAGGTAGTCGGCACAGATCAGCGCATCTGTCGCGTGAGAGGCCCGCAGACGCTGAGCATTGGCCGGATTGGCGGCCCAGCGAGCATGCCAGCCATCGGTGGACAGAATCCCAGCGACGCCCCGCCCGTCGATGTGCGGCAGCGGCTGCCACTCGGGCCCCGAGGGGTCAAATCCATCCCCGATGCCTGCGCCAAGGAGAGGCTGGTAGACGGTGCCTACCGTACCGCTCATGGTCAAAATCTCGGTATACGGCAGGTCGTTCATGACCACGTACTCCACGAGTCGGAGCGGCTCTTCGGTGCGAATGTCGGCCAACGCAATCGCGCCGAGTTCCGGCGCTCCATCCAGCGTGGAGTCAGCCACAAACTCGGTGCGCACCAGGTGGCTCTCGTTCTCGATGTCCCGAAGGGTGGCGCCGAACGCGTCGCTGTCCAGGTACTCGTCGACAATCCAATCGAGAGCGCTCGAATCTGCCTCGACCGCTTCGAACTCGGCAAGACTCGGCCGCGTGCCCTTAAGAGTCATGGCAATGCGGAGGAGACGGTCTGTGTCGGACAACAGCACCGCCGAATCCAACACCGAAGGCTGGGACACCCCGATGGGCGTTTCGGTGTCAGACGTCGAGTCGACGCCACATGCGCACAGGGAGAGGAGGAACCACAGCGAGTAACGAGCCATCACGAACTCCAGACAGACCCCTCTGGAACCGCTGAAAGAGCGTTAATCGTTCGTTGGTTCAGCGGTGTCGAGGTCTGTTATGGGTAACAACCATCTTGCGAACCGAAGCATCGTTCCGTATCCGTCGTCGATACCGTCCTGTGTTGCAGCGGGGTCGTCAGGCCTGGCCGGGGACGCGTCAGTCACCCGCCTGTTCAGGTTCTAGCAACGCCCGAATGCCCCGTCCCATCGCTGGGGTGAGGTCGGCGGGGTCGCCCAACATTCCGGCATCCAAGGATAGTAGCGCGGGATCGGCCAGTGCCCAGGATGCCACTACAATACGGGCACCGGTCGCCCCCTTCACCAAGTCCGCCACGGCCATTCCTTGGGCCGTGCTCACACCGGACTCCGACGAGACGACTGCAACCACTGGAGCATCGGCCAAAGCCACTGAAACCGCGCTGAGTCGCGGGAGGCCGACGCGGGCGTCGGTTCCAGGTTTATCGGGGGCGCGCGTACGCGCTGCCTCCCCGGTGTGCAGGCTGGGGCGGCTACACCCTGCACGGCGGCGTCACCGTTGGTGGGCGAGACCGAGGGGGAGGGGAGCGCCTGTGTCGGTACCTGGCCCGACCCGCGCTCGCGTGGGCGCGTCTTGAAGAGACCCCCGCCGGGCTCCTCCGAGTGACCTTCAAGCGCCCGTGGGCGGATGGCACTAAAGGCGTCACGTTCACACCGCCCGAGTTCGTGGAGCGTCTGGCGGCGCTGGTTCCTCCACCTTGTGGGCACCTCGTCTACTGCCATGGCGTGCTCGCAGGCCGCTCTGCATGGCGCCAGGAGGTTGTTCCGGCTCCGCCTGCGTCCGGCACCGCACCGGGCACCCCTATCAAACAGGTCAACACCCTTCCGCAGTACCCGGAACCTGACCTGGGCTGAGCTGCTGTGGCGTGTGTTCGCGGTCGACGGATGACGCTGTCCCACCTGCGGGGGGGCGGATGACCCTGCGGGCCGTTCCGTGGCCGCGAGCCACGCTGCGCATCCTCGACACCTGGGCCGCCCGAGCCCCGCCCGACGCCGTACCCGCCTAAGCCGAAGCACACCGCTGTTGTTCCGGTCATGTGCGACGCGGGATGGGCCTGTGCCCTATTCGGAGGGGCTTAGGGCGGCACAGCGCTGTCCACACTGGGCAGAATCGGCGCCGGCGAACGATTCGCGGCTCTCGCTACGAAAGTCGGCCGCCCGCGGTACGGAGCGAAGGGGGTTGGAAAACCCTCTCCGTCTCACCACCCTTTGTACGCTCACCTCACAATAGGAAATCAGCCATGAAAGAACGAAACGTACGCTGGGGAATCCTGGGAACAGCAACCATCGCTGAGAAGGTCGTCTCGGGGATGCACGACGCTGCCAACGCCGAGGTCGCCGGTATCGCAAGCCGCTCCCTCGAAAAGGCCCAAGCCTGGGCAGATGCCCACGGTGTTCCGGCAGCCTACGGCTCCTACAACGACCTGCTGGCCGATCCGAGCATTGATGCCGTCTACCTCCCCCTGCCCACAGCGCACTGCAACGAGTGGATTGAGGCGGCAGCGAAAGCCGGCAAGCATGTCTACGCCGAGAAGCCGTTCGCCGAAGGCATCCACACCGCCATCGACGCCTGCCGACGTCACAATGTGCAGTTTATGGATGGCACCATGTGGCTGCACAGCACTCGCACGCACGACATCGAGACCCGAATCGCTCACGGCGATATTGGCACCGTGAAGCGAGTGACCGCCGCGTTCACGTTTAAGGCGCCGTCGAAAGAATGGTATGAAGGAGGTAATGGGCGCACCGACAAAACGCGCGAGCCCATGGGGTGCTTCGGCGATCAGGGCTGGTACCCGGTCGGCGCTATTCTGTGGACGTTTGGGTACGAACTGCCCGAGCGCGTTCAGATGACTTTTGTCTCCAAAAATAGCGTGGACACTATCGTCGCATGTGGAGGAACGTTGTGGTTTTCTGGCGGCCGCATGGCAACATTCGACGCCGGGTGCGAGCTCGCCCACCGGTCGCAGTACGAAGCGGTAGGTGATGCCGGGCTGGTTCGCGTCGACGACTTGGTTGGCGGACAGGGTCGAAGCGGAGACTTTGCGGCGTATGAGCAGCGCTACACCGGCAGTTCACGCTACGTGCTGGGCGACGTGGACGGGAAGGATGTGGAGATACGCGTGGAGCCTTGCGACCATGTCGTCAAGCTCATCGAGACGTTCTCCGCCATCGTCCAATCCGGCAAGGTCGACCCCCACTGGCCAACACGGACTCTGGCATGTCATCGCGTCATGGCGGCACTCTTCCGGTCCGCGGAATCAGACGGCTCGGTCGTCGCGTTGTAGCGGGGGCCACAGGTGGGTAGCCGGGGACCAGCGTCCGGCCCGCTGAGGGGGCCCTGCCCCATAAACGCCCGGGCTGCCAAGAATGCACGGGGGCCTATGCGCGCATTGTCTCCAACTTCGGAGACAACCTGAACAACCGCGCCTGCGTCGACCGCAATACCGTTCCCGCGGTCACCGCGAACGGTCTGGTCCGCGAGAGCTGCCCCTCCGGATTCAGCAAGTATGCTGGGGACTGCGTTGAGAATGCCCTCGGTGGTCCTGGTAATTGGCAGGCGGCGTCCATGGATTGCGATAGCCGCGGGCTGCGCCTCTGCTCGGTCCAGACTCTGCTCACCTGCGACAACCGCGGCGCCACGGGCGAGGCGTGTTTCACCGCCACAGACTCGGCAACGACCACCTTGTGGACGAGCGACTTCATGTCGGCAGCCGGCGATAGCCCCTTCAATACCTTGTACGTCTTCAAGCGGGACAACTCAGCGGTGGCCGCTGGCTACACAGAGACGACCCACAACCACATCTGCTGCGCCCGGGCCTATCTGCCGTAGAGCGTCGACCCCACCCAGACGGTTCCACGGGTCGGGTACAAGGTGCCATGACTCGTGTTCGCGGTCGGCGTTGTACACGCAGCTCACCGCTGTTGGTACGGTCGTTTGGGACTTTGGGTTGCCCTTACCGTATTCGGAGAGTCGCTCAGAACCCCCGCTTTAGCCCTGGACTACAGCCAATAGGCCGCGTCGCAGAGCGTCGACCTGCTTGGCCTTCTTCAGTGACTTCACCCACTTGCGTAGCTCTGCGTCTGTGATGTGGACCAGCACGCTCCCCATCTTGGACAGCACCTGGGTGTCACCTTGGAAGAGCGGTTCATAGGCGTCCAACACGCGAAGAAGGAAGGCTGCCACCTCTCCCTTTCGGTCCTCTCCAGTCGGGCGGCCCGGTGCACATCCCCGGATTCGTTCGAACAGCAAGGGGTCGGTGATGGCGCCTCGTCCCAGCATCAATCCCGCAGCACCGGTGTCGTCCAGCACCCGTTGAGCGTCTGCGGCGGTGGCCACGTCTCCATTCGCAATCACCGGTAGGCTGCAGCGGTTCACAATTTCAGCAGTCAGCTTGTGGTTGGCGACCCCGCGATACTTCTGCTTGACGGTGCGTGCATGTACCACCACAAAGTCCACGCCCGACGCCTCGAATGCCGGCAGCACATCGAAGAACTCACGCTCGTCATCAATGCCCGTTCGCGTCTTCACCGACAGGGAGCCGGGCACGATGGCACGAAGCTCTCGCAGCATTGGCTCCACGGTCTCAGGCGCCCGAAACATACCGCCTCCCGCAAGCACCGACGTCATCCGTCCCCAGGGACACCCCATGTTGACGTTGACGTGTCGCACGCCACGCTCCACCAAGTTGCGGGTTGCCTGAACCACGCCTTCGTCCGCACTTCCGATGACCTGCACCACGAGCGGGATGTCACGTGCGGTGGTGGTCGCTTCTGCAAAGTCGGCCTCTGTGACGCTCTGCTCGGCTCCGGGACGCACGCGGACAAACTCGGTGAACAGGACGTCTGGCCTTACGGTCTCGCCGAACACCTGGCGCATGCCGCGGTTGGTCAGCCCCTGCATGGGAGCGAGCAGCAGAGGGTGGCGAGTCGTGCCCCAGGGAAGGTCCGGCGTGGTCATAGTGCCTGCATACCTCAACGTGCTGGTGAGGGTAGTCTGTGGGGCTGCACAGGACTGACCTGTAGAACTGGCGCTCTTGTAGACTGCTACGGTGCCACGGTCGCGCTACAACCAGCCAGAAGCGTCACAATCATACCGAACCGCATCCGTGTCTGCGTTGCCGACCGTGGGCGCATCGAGACGCCATTCCTTCGACCCCGTTGTGGTGGTTTCATCCGTAGGCCCCCAGACCCAACTCGGCACCAATGTGGTCGTCGCCCAAGGCTACTTATTGAGCCCACGTCTCGAACGAACTCTACCGTCTTGATGGCGATGCATGCGCGATGGTGGAGCTGCTTGGTTGAGGGGGATGCAGCTGGCGCGAATGAACGTTCGATATGCGTCGTGCACAGAGCGTGTAGGGGCGTTTCGTGTTTGGCCTTCGCGCCGACGCCGCTCAGTCAACCGGTCGGGGGGCTAGCAAACCGATCGAGTGAGACTCTATTGTGACCGGGGTTGTGTGGAGTGCGGGTAGTATGTGTCCAATGCAAGGCGTGATTTGGGTACACTGGTTCCCTACAGATTCCTAGGACTATCGTCATGATTCTCGCTCTTCTGCTGTCTCAGCTGGCTTTCGCAGCTCCAACCCAGATTGGCTTCCAGGGGCGCTTACTAGACGCCGAAGGAACCCCCGTAAACGGAGAACACGCGCTCACGATTGGCCTGCACACCGAACAGACGAACGGTATTGAAGTGTGGTCTACCAATGTGACTGTGCCGGTGGACGACGGGTACTTTCACACCACGCTGACTGTTGATGATGCCTTGTTGGCGCAGGCGTTGTGGGTCAGCACCGGTGTGGCCTTGGGCGGCTCCTTTCCTCGTCAACGGCTGACCAGTGTCCCGTTCTCCCGCTTTGCCGAGACCTCCACCAACGTCATTGGCGGAACCGTGCAGCCAGGGGACAGTGCCGCGACCTGCGACGCTGCGTCCACCGGTGCAATCAAGTGGAACACGACAGAGGGGGCACTACAGGTCTGTGACGGCGGTGCGTGGACCACGCTTTACCGCGCGCTGCCTGCGCAGACGGCCGCTACAGCCCTTGCGGACTGCAAAGCTATCAAGACTGCACACCCTCACTCGACGGACGGCGTGTATTGGATTGAGCCTGCATTGCTGTCTGGAAGCCCGTTTCAGGTCTACTGTGACATGACCACGGACGGCGGAGGGTGGACCCTCGTGGGCAAGGTCATGGGAGCAGACCACGACCAAGACAGCGGCATTCTTGATGCGACGGACACCACCCGCTGGGTCAACAAGTCCTACATTGGCGATATCACCAGCCTGTCCGTCCAGAATGCCCTCGGACAGTCCTACGAATCGGTGCCGTTTACCGACTTCATGCTCCAGGGATTGTTGAACTCGAGCCGGTCTCTAGGGTGGAGGATGCCGTCGCAGCACGCGAACTTGCATGCGACGTTCAACTCGTCTGCCCAACAGCTCGCGCAGTCGGTCTTGTTTGGCGACCACTCCACGCTCGACTGGCGCTCGGGATGTTTTGCCGGCACCGGTCCCGACGCTACTGGCCCGCAGTTCTACGGCTTCAACGTCCCTTCGGACTCTGGAACCGGCTCTGGCGCGCTGTTCAACGGCCGCAACGCAGGCTGGTGTGTGTCCTTGGCCGGCTGGGGTCGCTCGAACCAGAATTCGTACTACTCGGGTGGCGGTCTCGGCGCGCGCTGCCAGGGACGAACCCATCAGATGGGCCGTCATTACTGGGGGTTTGGCGACGGATGCAACGCCGAGAGCTGGAACAGCTCGGTGGGTGTACGCAGCTTCAACGCGCATGGATTCTTTGTGCGTTGATGGGGTAGCCATCGGGCTCGTCGCGTTGTCATGCGCGACGACGCGACGAGCCCGTGGTCTGTCCACGCCCTCACTGCATTGGCTGCCGGATGATGGTGCGCCAGCGTGACGGATCGGCCCTTCGAACGTCGCTCAGATAGATCTCGTGGTGCTTGCCGGCGAGCTGTCCGTGCTCTGAAATGAACTGATGCACCCGCTCAACCGATGGGCCCTCCTCAGAGAACGGCCCCACATGCAGCAGTTGTGCGCATCGTCCTTCATCGAACCCTTCAATGCGGAGGTGGTCCACGACGAAAAGACCCGGCTCCTTCTTACGCACGCTGGCCAGGGCATCGTCCAGCACCTGACGAGTGACCAGGTCTGGCTGCATAATCATCATGGTCCATTTCCAGCTCGATTTATCCGTAACAGTGAACGTGGACATGTCGTCGGCCCACCACAGGCCTTCCAGCGGCATGACCTTGTAGTCAATGGCTAGCGGCCCCTTCTTGACCGCGAACTTGGCGGTGTACGAGACGGAGAACACGGCCTCAACAGCGTCATTGTAGGCCTGGGAGGTGTTCGGGTCGCCCGTTCCGTCGATCATCAGGTAGGTCATCGGGGGGACGTGAACCTGGACGACCGCCTTGGTGGAGGCGTTGTACAGGTGTTTGAGGGTCTTCTTGTGGTCGATGGTCTGCATACAAAAACGCCAGCCAGCTAGCGGACCCAGTACTCGACGTGTGTGAGACCGGAGTACCAGCCTGCCGTAGAGGTATCGAGGAAGCAGCTCGCGCTGAGTCCGGCTCGGCCCCACGAGTTGTCCTCTGGGGCTTGATCAAAACAGTGGCCACGATTGGGGTTGGCGCTGTTTGCGATCTCAATCCCCACATTGTTGGACCCGCTGGTTGCGATGAACTCGTAGTAGTTGCCATTGGCCAAGGAAGGTGCCGGACTCAATTCTGCCGAGATGGTGCCGCTGCCGTCGAGGTACTGCACTCGAGCCACCGATGCGCCCGTGTTGCTCGTGATGGCCTTGCAGTCGCGGGCGTACTCTCCGACCCCGTACGCCGTCGTGTTGAAGCGCTCGTGCCATCCCGTGACGGTCACGTCACCTAGAGACTGGGTAGCCGAGTAGCAGAGGGTCCAGCCGTAGGCCGCATCTGTGGTCATGTCGCAGTACGCATCAAATGCGGCGGCGCCACCCGTGCCGTCCGGGTCGATACTGTAGACACCGTCTGGGGCGCTGGGAGCGCTGTCCTTGATGCTCTGGCACGATGTACCGGTGAGCGTACAGCCTTCGACCGGCCATGTGCCATCACCCAACACCTGGGAACCGGTAGGAAGTGTGTTCCCTGCGCACACCTCGCCGCCGCGCGCGACCGTGGCGCCAGATTCAACCGTAGCGCCAGCACCCACCGTAGCGTTGGCAGCAACGCGTCCGAAGACTGTGGCTCCTGCCTCAATGACAGCACCGCGGCCTACGCGACCGCTCGATTCAACGGCCGCACCCGCACCAATATCGGCCTGCTTGCGAACGCGGGCACCCTGCTCAATGCGGGCACCGGCTGCGATGGCCACATCGGGTCCAACAACACCGTTGACGGAAGCGCCGTCGCCAGAGTTGAGACCGTCGGAGATGGTCACGTTGCGTGAGACAACGGCGTTATCACCCAGAGTCGCGAAATTGCCCAGTGTGACCAGGTTTCCGGCCACCGCACCGGCTCCAATCGTCACGTCGGTGCCGACCTGGGCGGCGTACCCGAGACTGCCGTTCGCAGCGATGGTCAGGCGTGCGCCCGCGACAACGGACCGGCCGATGGTGACGTCATCCCCAATCATGTGGTCAGCCCCGAGCTGGGCACTTCGACCAATGATGCTACCGGCTCCAATCGTCACTGGATTGCTCGAGTGAGCAACCCGTCCGGCGAGGGATGCGCGGGCACCCACGACAGCACCGGTGCCTAGAGCAACTTCGGGTCCAATACTGGCGCCTTCGAGCACCATGGCGCTTGCGCCTACTGTGCTCGTGACGTCCACACACGCACCGTTCGAGGCGTATTCGTCTTGGCAGCCATCCCCGTTGATGTCCGCTGCAAACGCCACTGAACCGGCCGCCATCCAAACCAAAAAGCTGCACCGAACCATGTATTCTCCCCAATCGTGTGTTCGGGTGCAGTCTAACTGAAATCCAGTGCTTTGCGAAGCAGGTTGCAGCCGGGCTTTGTGATTGGGGGCGATTCCAAAAGGCATGGATGCAGCGGTTCACTGCGTCGGTTGCCGGATGATGGTTCGCCACTTGGATGGGGCGGCCCTGCGAACATCACTCAAGTAGATTTCGTGGTGTTTTCCGGTCGGGGAAGCGTTCGCGATTGTCGCCTACCTGCTTGACCTTTTGGAGTAGGGGACGGGTCTAAACGCGTTGGCTTTTGACGAGCCCTGAGGATTAATCCAGCGTCACGACCAAGCTCGCCTTGGCCGCCGCTGCCTTCTCGTAGAACGCACTGAGTCTGCGGAAGTCCTTTGTTATGCGGCCTGGGTGGTACCCATCGATCTTGTAGACGGCTTCCATCTCGTCCAGACGGACCTCGTCTTCCACCGACTCACCAGACCACTGTAGTAGGAGCTGCGACAAGGCTGCCGTCTTGGACTGACCGGTATACTTCAGGGGAAAGCCTTGGGTGCCGCATGCGTGGCCGCGTGGTTCGGTGGGGTCGAGTAGGTAGTTCTCGCCGAACACCGCCACCCCCGCGCCGGGCTGCTTTCGGTCCAACGCCCAGGCGAGCCAGTGGAATTGTCGGTCGAGGTAGATCTCGGCAATGCAGCGGTGTGCCCATTGTCCTAGCCAGTACCAATCGGCGTCTTCGGGGCCGCCACGGGTCGCAAAGTCTTGAGCGGAGTTCTCCATCCGAGCAGCTCCGATCTGCCCGGCGAGGCCACCATCAAGCTTGCCGGCTGCGGCACGTTCCTTGAAAGGCTCTAGGTCGAGAGTCGCGAAGATTTCTAGCTCTCGCCCCATTTGAAGTCCCTAAGCCTACGGTTGATTCTACTACCATCAACGTGAGCGGTTTGTCGTCGACGGGTGAACGCGCTGGCTTCTCCAACAGTCGCACGCAACGACACAAAGACAACCAACAACCGCCATTCACCGAAGTCTCGCCGACGTTACCAGAGCGCGATAATGCCTTCATGTTGCGTCGGTCTTCCTCCCTGCGCAGCGTTGGACGGTATCCATGCCCGAGCAGAACAGGCCCCCAGCCCCGCTGTTGCCACAAAGCACCGCGTTGAGCATGCGAGTGACACGCCCTCCGCAGGTCCAGGCAACGCCGTGGCGGCAGAAGTACTCGCCACAGACGGCGTTCCACGAGGCGGTGGGGACTACACCGTCGTTCGGGGCGACACACTGTGGGACATCGCCGACACAACATACGGCAGCGGTGCACACTGGCAGCGAATCGCCCAGGCAAACACCGAAGATGTGTATCGTGATGGCGAGCTCATTTTAGTGGGTGCCGTGCTCCACCTTCCGGTGATTCGTGTCCCCGAAGAGCCACCAACGGCAGATGCTGCTCCGTCACCAGACGGCGGCCTGCTCAGCGCCATTGAGCCTGAGAGAATCGTTAACGAGTACGGGGACTTCACCGTCTACCCGGACACCTTCATAGGCCCGCTGCCCGAGAGGACAGGCGGTGCACGCAACGTGCGGCGGTCCGAGTACAACCAGGTCATTGATGTCGCGCAAGCACAGGCCGAAGCGCAGCGTACCAACGTCGAGACGGAAGTTAACGACTTGCTGTCCTACGGTGCCTTGGACTGGGCCATTACCGACGGAGATGCTGCACGAGCCCTCACGTTATTGGGGGGCCTGCCCCGCTCACAGTTCCGTGCCGCCGTAGCGAACATTCCGAACATCGCACGCCTCATTGAGCAGCTTCCCTCTAGCTCTCGTAGCGGCGAGGCCTATACGCGGCTGCTCGTGGCTCTCGGACCGGCGCGCGTCACGCCTTACCTGCAAGACTTACTCGCGGTAGGCCTGTTCGATTGGGCGACCACAGATGAAGAGGTCCGCTCGGTTGTGGCCGTCTTGGGTCTATTGACCGGCCCGCAGCGCATCACCGTGCTCGGGCGGCTCAACGCATCCATCTATCCGCGCCTGCTCGCGTCCATCCCAGGTACCGGAAGCAGCCTAGCGGCTGGCGATGAGCAAGTCGTTGCTGCCATTTTTCGTGAATCAGCAGACAGCGAGCTGGACCTGCTGACCCTGGCCTTCGAGAAGTACTTCGCACTAGACGCGCGCGGGATCGACGGTGCAGCATGGGACGCCGCTGGACTGCGCCGCTGCTGGGACGTCATTGAGGCACTTCCCCCAGGGCACGTCCAAGGCAACCCCTCCTTGCTCCTATGGATTCGCTACGGCGAAGCTACTGGCGGCCACAGCGGATGGTATCAGGACGATAGATTTGGTGACGAGTCTCATGCCGTCGGCCTCAAGTACACAACCGACAACATCAACTCGCGCAACCAAGGCAGTGAATCTGACGAAGACGGAGATGGAACCAATGAAGTGACGGACCCACTACACGGCGTCAACCGCTTCAACAAGGTCGTTCGCCATGAGGTCGGACACGCGGTCGATGACGCCATGGGAGCCGGGTCGCGGTACTGCATCGGAAACGCGGCTGGCGGAAACTGGACGAACTACGGTCCAGACGCAAATACCTGCATTCGCGACATGATTGCCGCTGTAGGCGATGCGATTGACGGATTGGATTCGGCCGTTCAGGGCGCCTTTGCCACCGCGATTGCGGCAGACGAGGAGAATGCGCTCAGCGCAGTTCAGGGCACAGCCGAGTACGCCGCTCTCGATGCCGCCGTTCAGGCCACCGTCGACTCCGACCCCGTGTTCGGCGCCCTCACGATGGCCGTAGACAAGCCGTGGTACCAGCACTCTGGCGGCGGAACTGCCTTAGGGGGGCGCATCTACCAACGGTCGTACGACACGCGTTGGACCGCCTACGACCAGTCTGCGCGGGCCAAGAAGGTCAGCAAGTACCAATACCGGGCGCCTGGCGAATGGTTCGCTGAAGCCTATGCTGCCTATTACGAGCCCAACGCCGATGGTACCTGCGACCATCATGTCCTGGGCAATATCGACCCCATTACCAAGACCTGGTTCGACAACAATGTTGCAGCATGGGCGGGTGACGAATGAGAGTGGCACCTGTCCTGATGTTTGCTCTAGCGCTGGCGTGTGCTGGACCCCTACGAGCCGGAGATCCCATGGAACAAGCCCTCGAACAGGCACGGACAACCTCGTCAACGGCCCTCGGCCTAGACGCCGAAGCCCTTCGCATCACCACCTACACAGACCCGGCCGTCCCCGGCTTGGTCGTCTTCCACGCGCATAGACCGTACGATGGCGGCCGCGTGCGGCAAATGGGAGGCGCTGTTGTGGATGGGCGCACGTACGTCAACGGTGCCGAAGCCTTAGGCAAGGTCTTTGAGGCCTGGGGATACGGTTCTGCTCGTACAAGGCCTGCAGAGGATGTCGCGCGGGTAGCGGTCATGTTGGTGGCGTCAGACGAGCCATCGAGCGTCATGACCTCAGAAAGCGACTTTTCCTATGCAAAACGCAGTGGCTTTGATGATGCCGCCGGCCCCACTGATGTGGATGTAGACGGGCGACCCGGTGTGCGATTCTGGTTTAGCAATGGTTACAATCCCTTCACTGAGGTTGACGTAGTACCCGCTGCCATTCCCGGCGCTCCAGCAACGATTCGCTATGGACGCACCCACGGCGGCGGATAGCGCATGTCCACCTTCACGAGCCGAACGCGCGCCTGCCGCGAGTGCGGGACGGACAATGAGCATTCGGTCGCAGTCAGTCTCAACGGCGACCGTATGCCAGAGCTGCGAGACCAGATTCTCGACGGCACGTTTCAGCGGTTCGCCTGCGTAAACTGTGGCTACACCATGCGTATCGAAGACCCCATGGTCTACATAGACTTCGAGCGAAAGGAGTGGCTGACCTGCTTTCCCACCGTTCGGGAATCCGAGTGGCACCGGCTGGAGCTCGAGCCCCTAGAAGACTGGAAAGAGGCCATGATTACCCACGCCGCCCCCATCGCTCGCAAGATGTCGGCTGGCTTCAAGGTGCGCGCAGTCTTCGGCTTTGACGCGCTACGGGAAAAGCTGCTTTGCTTTGAGCATGCTCTCGAAGACGGCCTGCTAGAGGTCCTGAAGTTCGACCTCGTTCGTTCCGTCCCAGATATTGCCTTTGTTCCAAACCGGCGCCTGCGATTGTATGCGGTAGACGCCGACACGCTGTGGTTCGGAGTGACCGGCACCGACCGTACGCTGCCTGCACCACGCAGCCTGCTGACCGAGTACGCCATGGAGCCGCTAGAGTGGCTCTCGCTCACCGAGCGACTTCGTCGAGGCCCGTACGTGGACCTGGGGCGCATCATGCTGCCACTGATGGGCGCAGCATCGAGTTGATTGGGTGACCGCGCTGTGTCAGTGTAGGACGCCAGGGAAAGTCGCATGACTACCGCCAACGAGTACACCCTGGTCGAAAAGCCCATCTTGGATGCGTTGAAGTTCTACGGCTACACCTTCGTCCACCACTGCGCCCATCCGAGCCAGCGCGCTGGCGAGAACGAGGTGCTGTTTAAGCCGCACCTCATCCAAGCCCTCAAGCGCATCAGCGGCATCTCCGAGTCCGACGCGGAGGCCGTGTGCAACGACGTCGCCAAGGTGACGGACAACCAGCGCTGGATCGACATTCTGCTCGGAAACTACTCGCGCAAGATCGATGGTGAGGCCAACCACCGCACCATTCGGCTCATCGACGTTGATAACGTTGAAAACAACGACTTTCGCAGCACCAGCCAGCTCCGCGTGAAGGGCGAGGTCGTTCGCAAGCCAGATATTGTGGTGTACGTCAACGGCGTTCCACTGGTGGTCATTGAAGCCAAGAGCCCTACCAACACGGGCCAGACCATCTTCGACACCGTGGACTAGGTCAAGTCCGCTGAGCGTGAGGTTCCGCGCCTGTTCTACAGCAATCTGTTCAACATCGCCGCCAACAAGACCAGCCTGCTGTATGGCGCGACCGGTGCTCCTTCACAGTTCTGGAGTGGCTGGCGGGACCCGTGGCCCAGAGACAAGAGTGACTTTGCGGATGCAACGGCGAAAGGTATCTATGCGCTGTTAGAGCCCAGTCGCTTGCTGGACATCCTGGCCCACTTCATTGTGTTTGAGACCCGCGACGGCGTGACCATCAAGAAGGTCTGCCGCTACCAGCAGTACCGCGCCGTCAACAAGATGGTTCAGCGCGTGGTGGACGGCGAGCACCGAGCTGGATTGGTGTGGCACACCCAAGGCTCGGGCAAGAGCTTGACCATGGTCTTTGCCGCGCTCAAGCTCAAGCTGCACCGCGGAATTGAAAGCAAGAACCTGGAAAACCCCAACCTGCTCGTACTTACCGACCGCATTGACTTGAATGCTCAGATCAGCGCCACCTTTGCAGCTGTGGGCATTCAAAACGTCTACGATGCCGATAGTATCGGGGTCTTGCGGAAGATTATGGCGTCGTCCTCCGTCGGAAAAGTGGTGCTGTCGACCATCTTCAAGTTCCACTGGGACGACCCTCGGCTCAAGTCCAAGGTGTTTGCCGAGCGAAAAGCGGCCCTAGACGACCTAGCCGTACACGGGTCGGACAACTGGATTGTGATGGTCGACGAAGCCCACCGCACTCAGGAAAAAGACCTCGGCGCTTACGTTCGCGCCGTACTGCCAGACGCCACGCGCTTTGGCTTCACCGGCACCCCCGTCAAGAAGGGCGACACCGATACGTTCCAGAACTTCGGCGCCAAGGGCGAGGCCTACCTAGACAAGTATGGCATTGATGATGCGGTCGAAGATGGCGCTACTGTGCCCATCTTCTACCAAGGCCGCCTGACCCAGTGGCACCTGCACGACAAAGAAATCGACGTGGTGTTCGACCAGTGGTTCGCGAATGAACCTGACGAAAAGCGCGAGGAGCTGAAGAAGCGCGGCGTCACGAAAGGGGACTTGGCTCGGTTTGAACCGCGTATCAAGCTCATCGCTGCAGACATCTGGGCGCACTACCGAGCGCATGTCATGCCGGACGGGTTCAAGGCTCAGATCTGCGCCGTTGATAGGCGCGCCTGTGTGGCCTACAAAAAGGCCCTCGACCGCGTCATTGCCAAGTCCCTACGCAAGACCAAAGGGTTCGGAAAGAAGAAGGCCAAGCGGCTCGCTGGGGAGATGTCGGTGTGCGTGTACAGCCCGGGCCAACACGACGGTGAGCAGTACCCGGACCTCGTGAAGTACCAGATTCCGCCGGAAGACGTGACTCCCAAGGTGGTGCCCAACTTCACCAATCCCAACCACCCGCTGCGCTTTGTGATTGTGTGCAACAAGCTACTGACCGGCTTTGATGCGCCCATTGAACAGGCCATGTACCTGGATAATCCGCTCACGGACCACAACCTACTGCAAGCGATTGCGCGGACCAATCGGGTGTATGGAACGGCGAAGGACCACGGGCTGATTGTGGACTACATCGGCGTGTCGAAGAAGCTCGACGACGCTCTGGCCGCTTACCGCGCCGAAGACGTGGCCTCGGCCATGCACGACCTGGAAGAGCTGCACGATGTACTCCGGGCGCGGCACAAAGACGTGATGGTTCTTCTAGAACCGGTCCCTCACGGAAAGGACTTCGCCGCCCAGCTCAACGAGCTCATTGAGCGCTTGCGTCCAGAAGATGCTTGGTTCACCTTCCGCAACGCCGCAGACGCCTTCACCAAGGCCTACGGTGCCCTGTCTCCCGACCCACGCGTGCTGCCGTACCTTGCGGACCTCAAGCTCGTCGCCAGCATTCTGCACCTTGCTCCCCAAGTGCTCCACAATGAGGAGCCGACGAACTGGAAGACATACAGCGAAAAGATTCGGGAGATGCTCAACGAGCACTTGGACGTGGTCGGACTCAAGACGGTGTGCAAGCTGCGCAGCCTCAGCGACCCGTCGTTCTGGAACGACTTTGACGCGACCGGTGACCTGAAGATGGCGGCTGTTCGCAAGCTCACCGAGCTCAAGAAGGAGACCCGCGAGCGCGCTGCGAAGAACCCCGCCCGATACGACAAGTTCTCCGACCGCATCAAGCAGCTCATCAAGGAGTTCAACGCGGGTCTGCTCGACGCTGCCAAGGCGCTGGAAGGGGCCAAGGCCGTCGCCGAAGGGGTTGTCGCAGAAGACGGTGCCCACAAAGACTCAGGCCTGCCAGAGCGCGCCTTTGACGTGCACGCCATCCTGAAGAAGTTCAAGCCCTCGCTACCGGCTGCGGCCGACGAGCCCAGTACCTACGACCCTACCGACTCGACGTCAGACGATGACTCCGCGTCCGACGACGACACCGGGGAGCTCACCGCCCTTGAACATGCCGCCCTGGCCATTGACGCGCTGTATGCATCCAGCCATACGGCTCCGGCACACTGGCAAGACAAGACCCAGCTCAAGAAAGGGCTGCGTCGCGAAGTGCGCCTGCTGGTGAAGGATTTGGGCCTGGAAGGGTGGGCCAAAGACATTCCCAATGCCGTTGAACGGTACGCCGTTCAGCACTACAACAAGCCGTGATGCCGGTTCTGACCATTGGCTCCACGGACATTCCCTACAGTGTCCGCTTCTCCCGCACCGCGACCGCTAAGCGCATTGTGGTCACGCCAACCGGTGTCGAAGTCATTGCTCCGGCCGGTACCGACTCCGACGGAGTACGCGCCTACCTTCATCACAAGCGGCGCTGGGTGTTTGACGCTGTCCGTGAGATTGAAGCCAAGCACCGTCGTCTACTGACTCAGCAGTATGCGTCTGGAGCCAAGCTGCAGTACCGAGGCCGCTGGTTGATGCTCGAGGTCACGTCCGCTCCGGTCGACTCCGTCCAAGTCTCATGCCGAAACAAGTTTCACATCGCAGTGCCGGAGGAGCTTGAGGGTCTGGCTCGCTTGGAGTCCGTGCGCCGTGCAGTACATGTGTGGCTTCACGAGCGCGCCCTACGCGACCTGCTGCGCTTTGGCCGCCGCTACGAGCGCGTACTCGGTCAGAAGCCAGCTGCTTATCGGCTCTCAGACGCGAAAGCCCGCTGGGGCTCACTCACATCAAAGGGAACAGTGTGCATGCACTGGCGGCTCGTCCAGGCTCCCGTCGCAGCCATGGAGTACGTGGTGGCGCATGAGCTGGCGCACTTGGTACACCGCAATCACTCGCCCCAGTTCTGGGCCACGCTGACCACGTTGATGCCCGACTGGGAAGACCGCAAGCGGCTGCTGGAGCGGTGGGAGCTGGAGCACAGAGCGGTGTAGTGACAGTCGGAACCCGAAGTGGGGACGCGATAAGAGACACCGCGCTCGGCGCAGACCTTGCCCGTGCCGATACCCGTCAGCCGCCGCATGCACCTTCTGCACCTTGCGCACACGCCCGCTCCATCAAGCCATCGACTGTCAGGTCGTCGGGTAGGGTGAATAGACCTTGCTTCGCCAAGGTCGCCACATTCCAGCACGATGACCCGTTTCCAAGTCCACAGCCGGTCAAGAAGGCCATGCCTGCCTTGTCTGCGTCGAGTGGGAGAGCGCCTTGGGTGAGCAGCATTCCGAGGTCGTAGCAGGCGCGGACGTGTTCTTGTCTGCAGGCTCTTTCGAACTGGCCGGCGGCTGTACTCGGCGTGGCCTCTACGGTGAGCCCATCTCGATAGCTGACCCCCAGCTGGTAGGTGCCTTCCACATCCCCGCCGGAGTCTGCGCGGATGAGGAGCATCTCGACGCTGTCGATAATGGACTCTGTCTCTTGGATGCCATCCCTTTTCCAAACGCCCAACGCGCGACACGAAGGCGCGTGAAACCGTTCACAGGAATCCGCTAAGAGGGAGACAGCCTCACTGAATTGCCCATGGTCTTTCAGATCCACGGCTTGTGACACACACGTTGGCGGACTGGACGCATCGCAATCGGGTGCAGCGACGGGCTCTCCTCCAGGAGCGCTACATCCCAAGCTGATGAAAACAACGGCTGCAGTACATAAGCTAGCGCCAAAGGTGAGGCTGATCGGCATGTCGCGACTGAATGGCACGGTACGCCAGACAGCTGCGGCGAGAGACCCGGGGAGTGCGGAAGCCCACCTGTGATGCTTCGTAGTGACGGTAGTCACCCCCCGCACGCGCCTTCTGCGCCTTGTGCGCACGCCCGTTCCATCAAGCCATCGACTGTTAGGTCGTCGGGTAGGGTGAAGGCACCCTGTTTGGCCATGGTCGCGACATTCCAGCAAGACGACCCCTCACCGAGACCGCAGCCGGTCAGGAAGGCCATGCCTGCCTTGTCGATGTCGAGGGGGAGGGCGCCTTGGGTGAGGAGCATACCGAGGTCGTAGCAGGCGAGAGCGTGGTCGCGGCGGCAGGCAAACTCGAACTTGTCTGCTGCGGCGCGAGGGGATGCTTCCGTCTGCAAACCATCTCGGTAGGTCACTCCCAATTCATAGCTCGCTTCGACATCTCCCTGACTGGCCGCGCGTGTCAATAGGGACGCAACGGTTTTGATAGCGAGCTGGGCCTCGGGCATGCCGTCGCGCTTCCAAACTCCGAGAGTTCTACAAGAGGGTGCGTGGAACCGCTCACATGCTGCGTCGAGCATACCGACGGCGTCGGTTCCGTTTCCGGATTCCAGTAATGCCGTAGCTTGTGAAACGCAGGTGGATGGAGTTGTTGAGTCGCAATCAGCCGTAGCGGCGGGTTCGCTCCGCGGTGAACTGCAGGCGAGACTTGTGAGGGTTACCAAAAGCATGCCGGTATTAGCGCCAGAGATGAGTTTGGTCCGCATGACGTGACTGAATGGCACGGTATTTCTCCACCAGAGACATGAATGATACGTCACTATTATCGAAATGACGTGCTGCATCGAGCCAGTATCCGATGGAGACGTCGGCATCTGCCTCATTTAGAAGGTTTGTCGATTGTGCAGCACGCTTGGCAGCGTGTGCTTCACGACGTTTGGAGTACGCGGCTGGCCACAGTGCATCGATGACTTGATAGGTTTCTTCTTCACTTCCTCCTCCAAGCCAGCTCACGGTCCAAAGCCCGTCTGATCCCAGTTCGTCTCGTGCCGGAGACATCTTGTCGTCTTCGTGCAGGGATTTTTCGGTATGAGCTTGGTTTGCAGATTCCGTCATTCTCTGTTCGGCGGCGCGTGAGGCATCAAATACATCTCCCAACCTACCATTGTCGTTGGCGATGGTGTTGGGCGCGTACAAGACATCTGCTCCACCCTGGTCAATGAGCGAGGACGCGGCGTTGGTGATTAGGATTGTGACTCTTTCCTGCAGATTCCCGATCCGTATGATTTCCGTGGTCCGTACGGGGTCAGGCACGTCGATGTATTTCGAGTAGTCGCTTGCATCGGAACGCATGAACTCAAGCGTACCCTGAAGAATGACTAGGTCTTCGTACGCACTACGGACCTCCGTTCCTGACCTAAGCCGCTCTGCCGCTCGACTGATCTGCTCGGACAACTCCGCATGCCCTTGAACCCCCACAAATGCGTCACTTCCCTCCAAATGCAAGAACCCCTGCGCTCCAGAAATCTCGCCACGAATCTGATGAATTCCCTCGTCGCCGCTGTCCTCCATGAACTCAGCTAATACCCGCCGCTGGACATCACGGTCACCTCGAGCATCACGAATCGCTGCCTGCATGTCCTCGCCAGCATCGTCAATCATCATGCCCGAGTGTGGATTGTAGGACCCGTTTTCGACAGACAGAATGAACGCATCCATCGATTCTTCGGGGAAGGTCGTGTCGTAGGTGTAGGCGCCGGACGGGTTGCCATCGATAGTGTTCGCCTCACCGGGGACACCGGCAGCGCGCGCCAGCCCGGAATAGTTGGCGCCGGCATTGGAGTGGTTCACCCTGCTCTGTGCCGCCATGACGCGACGTTCGTCTCCGATTTCGATGAAGTCCATGGAGTGGTCTTCGGATGCACTCCATCCAAACAAACTGGCGGAGCCACTAAATCCGCTGTGTCCGGTGTCGCGCTCGATGACGTCTCCGTCTGCCTCGGTAGTCACCGCCGTTTCTGTTCCACTTGAGATCGATGCACTCGCCCCAGGCAGGGTGAAGGTAGCGGTCTCGGTCTCCGTCTCCCCAACCGTCACACTCGCCATCACCACACCATCACCAGCAATCGGCGTCTGACCCTCCCCAACGTACGCGGTGTACGCCTCTCGAGCATTCGGCTTGGACAAGTCGAACGTCCAGGTCACCGCCTCAAAGTCCCGTTCGCTCAACCCGCCGCTCATTCCAACACCAATGGTGGACAGCCCGAGCGTTCCTGCCAGGGTCGAGGCATCTTCAACCGTGACCGAGATGGTCTCGCCAGTCCCGCGTTCCACTGTCATGCCGGTACTGGCCCCTCCTTGAACTCCAGCGCTCGCTGTCAGGAAAGGGCCCCAGCTCCCGGAGCCGTGAGCCCCGAGGGTGCCGGTCATGAGTGAGCTTGCGGAGTCTCCCTCGCGCATGGCACGAACCTCGGCAATACTCGACGATGGCCCATCCATGAGGCCCAAGGTGGGATGTTCGTAGAATGCTATCGCCTCTGCCTCGGAGCCGAAGGTGCGAACACCGGATGTTGCGACTTCTGCGCCTGCGGACAGTCCACCGCTCACGCCAGCACGGGTCATACCGGTGTCTGTGTTCTCTCCACCGCCCTGGGTAGCGCTGCCGCCCGCGTTGATGCTGATGCCTTGCCGGTAGGTCACGACCCAGTCGTTCCCGCGCTGCTCTGGGGTGTTCACCTCGTACTCAACGCCTCCGCCCGCAGAAAATGTCTGCTTGCCGCGCGTAACCGAGCCCGTTCCGGTGACTCGTCGTTGGTCACCGAGTAGGTCGGCGCTGCCGCCCAAACTATGGCCGCCGGTGACATCGCCGTTGGTGTCGCGCTGGGTGCTGCCCATTCCCGCCGAGAATGTGCCGTCGGTAGACATGCCAACTTGGCGCGATTGTTGGGACGAGCTGCCATCCTCTAGCTTGGCGGAGCTGCTCCATTGACCGCCCATGTTGGCGTTACCATCTCTGATTCCTGCTGTGACGACGGATGACGATGTGTTCGCGGTGCCGTCCATGTCTGACCAGCGCGCGGTATCGCTGGCGTTGAGGTCAAAGCCGTCGTGTCGGATGTTTCCGCCCACACCACGCGTGGTTCCGTAGTCCTCATCCATGGACACGGACCGTTCATAAATACCTCCCAACGACCATTCGCCATCGGGCCCTGCTGTAGCGCTGCCTGTGTTTCGAGTGTTGACCCCAATGCCGTCGTCGAGGGTGCTCGTCTGTTGTGACGCGGTCAGTCCCGCACTTCCATTACCGAAGGTCATGCCGGCTGCCCGCTCTCGGTCACGTCGCACGCTGTCCGCGTCTGTGTAGCGAACGTCCGAGGTGCCTTGAGCCGTGAACAGGCCGTCTTGGTAGGACGCCGTCGCCCCGGTTCGGTCGTGGTACTCCTCGTTGTCCGCGATGCCGCGTTGCGTGGACCCACTCCAAGACACATTTCCGTCGGCGTCTCGTCCAAGGGTGGCTTGGCTGGACGTGCCGCCTGTGATGCCGTCCCAGCTTGTCCCTCGTGCGTGGCTACCCGATACCTGTGCGCCATCCGGCCCGAGCGACCCGCTGTATGCCGTGTCTACGTTGCAGACAGTGCCGTCGTCTGCCGTGTTGCGTGACCCGAATGTGCTACCGGCATTGAAGGCACCTGCATCATAGCCAAGGGTGGACTCGCGGCGATTGTAGTCTTCTCCCTCAGAGGTGTTTTGGCTCTGACGATACTCTGCGAGAAAACCCAGCGGGTCCCAGCCAAGCCGACTCGACTGGCTGCCGTCATGGGTGACACCGTCTGAATCCACTACGTGACTGGTTGAGGTGAGCCCTGCATGCCCGCCGTCCGCCGAAAATGCCATGTCTGCTGAACGAGCGAGACTGAAATCGTCTCCGTCTGACAACACTCGAGACGTGCTTGCCGCTGCGGTCAAACCCGCTTCCTCTGAGTAGCCGAACGTTCCTTGGGAGTCGGTACTTCGAACGATTCCATCGTCGTCACGGCTTGTGGCTCGGGACATAGAGACCGCCTGTGCGTCCCTAGACCAAGACGCGGATGCACTACGGTCATCCGTTCGAATCACGCCGTCATCGTCGGTTTGCCGCGATGCCGTTGTCATACCGGCAGCTAAGCCCTCCTGGCCCGAGAAGGCAAGCGACGATTGACGGCGTTGATAGTCGTCTCCATCGACCACACTCGATGACTGCGATGCCGAGCCTAGGAAGCCATGCTCCATGTCCCAGCCGGCCGTGTAGTTGTTCGCGCTGTCTAGGACTTGTCCGTCCGAATCCACCACATGACTGCTGTTGCCGGCGGACCCTTGGGCCACCCCACGGTCGTAGGACATGCCGTAGTTGTTCGCCATGTTGAAGTCGTCCCCATCTGAGACGACCGAGGAAGAGCCAAATCCAAGGTTTAGACCGTGTTCCCACGACCAACCCATTGAGGAATCCCGCTGCGACTCGCTGCGCACGCCGTCATCGTCTACCGAATGGCTCGACTGGTTGTTGATTCCGATGCCGTCTTGAGTTCCGGTCACCGCTGTTCGAGAAGCGGTCGACACCTCATGTCCGTCGTAATGGGAAGTCAGACCTGATGACTTGGACGCTTCGGCAGACCAACCGTCCGAGCCGTAGGAGGCATTCCCGGATGCGGCGTGGTCCGTTCGTTCCCATGACGTGTCGCTGTCGGCAAAGGTGGTGCTTTGGGCCCGGGTCGCGGCGACATCGCCGGAAAGACCTTCCTCCTGTGACCAATGTCCAGCGCCTGTAATGGCACTGGCCCGTCCATCTTCGTAGCTGGAAATCGCAGTTCCGCGTGCCTTCAACCCGTCACGGTCCGCAGAGGCTGAACCGCTCACTGATGAAGACGCCCCACCTGGAGCGGGAGGTCCGGACGACGCTGCTCCATCCACGGCGAGCATCTCGGTGAACCAACTCGGAATCCATGAGCCCGGATTATCCTCCGGGGGTGGGCTTGCAGCAACGGGTCCCATTGCAGCCTGACGTGCCAGCATCTCGCGTTCGAGTTCTTGGTCTGCACCTGGCCCTGACAGCGACCGGTTTGGGCGGTCCCGTGAGCTCGTGTCCACCGACTGACCAGGAGTTTGGTGTTCGTGAGTGGGCATGGGCTGGACTCCTTGAGGAGGAACGATTGTAGCGGAAGGCATCAATCAAACAAAAAGGTTTCGTGTGATCGGGTTGATGATCAGCATGGTCAGGGTAACCCCGCGATTCCATTGCATAGAGGAAGTGCGGGGCGGGTAGTGCCGCTTTGGGATTTCTCCTCTCAGCGCACCCAAACCGATGTGTCCGCCGTGGAACAGTCACTCGCCAACGACTGAGCCAGTTCAGGCACGCCCAGACCTATGCGAACCACTCCGTCCCAAACCACGACCCCAAATCACCCTCCCCTACGTGCGGTGCCCACTCCACAAGGTGCTAAACTCCGCAGCACGGAGAACTGATGCACCACATCCTCGCCTGGGCCCTAGCCCTCGCCCCATTCGCTGCGGTCGCAGCCCCTTTTGACCTGTCCCATTCCGGTCGTCTCGTAGACGTCAGTGGGGCTCCACTCAACGGGGAGCACTCCATTGTGGTCACCGCCTACTACGGCTCGGGACAGTCCAATAGCTGGACCTTCAGCTCGGTGTCCCTCCAGGGCGGCTACTACTCGGTGGTCCTTGATGGCGTAGACACCAGCTGGTTCACCGGTGATGTGGAAGTGGGTGTCGCTGTTGACGGCACCACAGAGATGACCCCGCGCTCGGTCATTGGCAGCGTGCCGCGGGCGCATGTGGCGCGGTCGGTCGAGGTGGACACCACGGGCTCTGCCGTTGCATGCGAATCGGAGGGTCAGCTCGTCTGGGACTCCTCCACCCGCAATCTCAAGGTCTGCGACGGGAGCGCTTGGCTACCCGTGGGTGGGGTTCGGACCGTCGTTGACTTTGGCTCGGTGCGTCGATGGTCGGACAACACTGCGGCGTCGTCTTGCGATGACTACCGCCACCCAACGAACGCTGGGTACTCGTACGCCGGGGACATGGGCAATGGCGTGTACACCGTAGATCCAGACGGTGCGGGGCCCATCTCCGCGTTGGATCTGTACTGCGATATGACCACAGACGGCGGCGGATGGACGGTGATTGGCAAGGTAGGCGCTGGTAATTTCCCCGTCACCGACACCGAATATATCAACATTGTGGCCAATCCTACGGCCCACGTGAACCCGGCCCTTCTTCAGACCTCGAGTCAGCCGTCGTCTGCGCAGATGAGCTTTCTGGACCGGCCCTTCACCAATGCCCTTCACATCGCCTCTTCCGTCCGGGTGTATCGGGTGGACTACAGTCAGTCGGCGGCTGGGAACTCTGGGCGGTACTACCAGCGCCGAATCAATGCGCCGGACTCCTTCGACGCCTGGCACGCCATTCGGGACTCGCGCTTGTTTGGTGATGGGTCCATTGTCAGCACCTTCTACGTAGGTGGCTCTGGCTCAACGTTCAAGCTCGCCCAGGGCTCAGTGTGGAACGAGACCACCTTGGACTTCCCGAACGCCTCCGACGGCACTTTCGGGTTCTGGGACGACGCGAGCATGGTCCTCAACACAGGAGAGACCTTGTCCGTGTCTCGACACATGGGGTTGATGTGCGACGGCATCGGCAGCCGGGGGAGCCAGTGGCTCGCGACGTTGACCACTGGGGATAGCCGGTTCAAGAACGACGTCGCTGACAGCTTCTCAGGGATCTGGTACCGCTAGAAGCTCCCTGTGTGACAGGGCGTTTGGGGGCCTTGGTTGTTCGCGCGGCAACCGAATCCCCAAGGCGCCCGAACGTCTGCCGATGTGGAGGACCGCGCATGAGCCGCAGGCACCGGTCCCCATCCTCGAACACTGCGTTGCCCTTTCGTTCGAATCACCGGTGACTAGGTATGCGTCACCAGGAGAACACCATGTCCTCACCCGTCCTTGCAGTCGCCCCCGTTTCCTTTCAGTGGCAGACCCTCGACCCGTTCTTGTTCTGCGTCTACCATGACGACAAATACCCAAATGGCAACGAGCAAATGGGCCCAGACGCGTCACTCGCGGGCCGGCACATTGGGCAGGACTTCACGCCGAAAGACGGCTGGCGCATGTACCACGGAGACGTCGTTCCGGGCTTTCCCAAGCACCCGCATCGTGGGTTTGAGACCATCACTCTGGTCCGACGTGGACGCATTGACCACAGCGATTCCCTAGGCGCCACCGCCCGCTTTGGCGACGGGGACGTTCAATGGATGACGGCGGGGCGGGGGATTGAGCACTGTGAGATGTTCCCGCTTCTCGACCAAGACGACGACAACCCGCTGGAGCTATTCCAGATCTGGCTCAACCTGCCCGCCAGTGACAAGTTGGTCGACCCGTACTTCACCATGTTGTGGAACCACCAGATTCCGCGCCACACGTTCACCGATAGCAACGGTGTGGGCACGGAAGTGGTGACCATTGTGGGTGGGTTGGAAGGCATTCAAGCGCCGTCACCGCCGCCCAACTCGTGGGCGTCCCGTCCCGAGAGTGGCATCGCCATCTGGACCATTCGCATTCCGCCGGGCGGACACTACACGCTGCCAGCAGGTCCGGCAGGCACCAATCGCGTGGCCTACCTGTTCAAGGGGGCCACTCTGCGGGTCGCAGACCGGGACGTGTCTCCAGAAGTAGCCATCCAGCTGCGTCCCAACGAGGCGGTGTCGCTGGTCAACGGCGACACAGAGGCCGAGCTGCTGTTGCTACAGGCGCGCCCCATTGGCGAGCCGGTCGCCAAGCACGGTCCCTTCGTCATGAACACCGAAGAAGAGATTCGCCAAGCGTTCACCGACTACCATGCAGGCCAGTTTGGTCGCTGGCCGTGGCCGGACAATGGGCCGGTACATCCTAGGGGCCAAGAGCGTTTTGCGATTCACGCGGACGGTCGAGTAGAGACGCCGACGTAAGGGCTGATCCGTCGCTTGACACGTCTGGTGAGACACCCTAGATGGCGGGTAGATGGTGCACGCGCTCTCCATACGAGAGCCCATTGATCGTGTTTGAAGGCCGCAGAGTCGGCCTATTCACACGATCAGACTAGGTGCCCCATGGCCTTTCGACTTCTTCCATTGGTTCTTCTCGCAGCGTGTGGTCTGTCTGAGCCCACCCAAGATGGCCGCTTTGACGTGGCTCTCGATGCTGCCGCACTCGCCAAGATTGGTGACTGCCAAGCACGAGAAACCTTGGCTGTGGTCAACGACCCGGCATCCACTGCGGACGCGCTGAGGGCACTCGGTGTGCACAGCCGCGCGGCATCGAACATTGCTGCTACGCGACTCGGCAACGACGGCGTCTCGGGTACCGCTGATGACGTCACCTTCCTCACACTCATAGACGTAGACGACGTCTCCTACGTGGGCCCCGCCGCCATGACCCAGCTGCTGACGCTTGGTGATGACCGCTGCGACGGTGTGGTCGAGCCGGCTCCCTACACCTGCCCGGTGGACGAGCTTCTGACCTTCGTGAACGCACCGAGCACAGACGTAGACGCGTTCTTGGCGATTGACCTACACAGCCGCGCCGCCCGCGAAATCGTCGCTCATCGGGATGGCGCTGACGCCACACCCGGTACCGCAGATGACGCCCTGTTCGCGTCGCTCGCAGACGTCGATGCGGTCCGTCAGGTTGGGCCGTCTGCCATGGCAACGCTCACCCAGTGGGGCCTGGACCAGTGCGGAACCGCCGAGACCATCTTCTCCCCGCAGGACTACCACGCGTCCCACTTGACCCGCGTTGTTGCCCTGATTGACGCGACCGAGCGCTCGATTGACGTGGCCATGTACAGCTTCCGCGACAGCCAAGTGCTCGACGCTTTGGACCGCGCGCAAGACCGCGGCGTCAGCATTCGTTTCTTGTTCAACGGTGCCTCGGACGACCGCCGAGACCCGGCCGGAACCCGCTCGGCAGCGCTCGAAGACATGGGCATTGAAGTGCGCTGGGTCAACAAGACTCAGCACCACAAGTTCGCCATCTTCGACGGCGCGCGGCTCAACCTTGATGATGCTTCTACGGGTATTCTCGCCAGCGGAAGCGGAAACTGGTCGTATGGCGCGGCCACGCGCTTTGACGAGAACATGGTGGTTGCCCAAGGTGACGCGCGCTTGTTGCTCGGATTCCAGCAAGAGTTCAACCTGCTGTGGGACAATGGCCGCTTGGTCGAGTGGAACGAAGCGATTGCTGAGGTGCCGTGCATGGACATCACGGATGCCATGGTCGCTTCGGCTACCGGCTCGGATGCCATCTTCACGTCGTCCAACTTCCGTACCTACGAGTCCACTCGCTACGGTCCCACCTTCGGAAGCCAAGCCGGAGTGCACCATGTCCGCGACGCCTTGGTCGAGCTCATTGAGAGCGCTGACGAGTCGGTGTGGGTTGCCTCTGGCCACCTGCGGTCACGTCAAATTGCCGAAGCACTGATTGCGAAGGCGAACGAAGGCGTTGCGGTTCGGGTGTACTTGGACAGCCAAGAGTATGTCAGTGCCGGGTACTTCGCCTCGGAAGTCACCGACTTCGAAGACTGCCTGCAGACCGCCACAACACCTGGTCAGACCGCAGGCTGCTACGACGACGGCCTGCACTTTGGCTACGCCCTACACGCTGCCGGCGTGGACGTCCGGTTCAAGCACTACGCCTACCGCTGGGACTACCACTACGCCGACCAAATGCACCACAAGTACTTGGTTATCGACGAAGAGATGGTCGCTACAGGCAGCTACAACCTGTCCAATAACGCCGAGTTCGACACCTTCGAGAACGTGTCCTTCCTCGAAGCGTACCGCTACCCTGAGCTGGTTGCGGACTTCATCGAGAACTTCGAGACGATGTGGGTGACAGGCGAGGGCACCTTCGCCGCTCACCTCGACACGGTTCGCAATGGCCCCGGCTCCATCCCCTTGGTGTACGACGCCATGGCGCTCGACTGGGACCAGGTCACCGAGCTGAAGGACGCCATTCGCGAGGCGTGTCCCGATGTGAACTCCGAAGCCTTCCGGAGCGACCCCGTCGGTCACCAGTGGTGTGCCCGCTAGAGGGTGACGCCGACGGCGACCTGGCCGGCAGCACCACGCTCGAAGACGCCGGGCACCCAAGGCATTGCGGTCAACTGCGCGTACACCGTCTCCGTGCCCATGCGTGCGGTCAGGGTCGGAGTCCATGCCGTCAGTCCCAGCCGGACGGAGGTTGCGCCACCGGGGGCGGGGAACCACGACCAGCCCACCTCGGGTAAGTAGGAGACCGTCGCCAGCTGGCCGCGCTCGACGTCCTGTCGCTCATCTTGCAGAGAGACTCCCGGACCCCACGATGCATCCAGGCCCCAGCGGTCGGTCGGAGACTGCCAGTGTACGGCTGCTCCCAGCTGCACGAAGCTGCCCACGCGCAGGTAGGCTCGGGAGGTCACAGTGGGGGTCTTGAGCCACTGAACCGAGACGCCTGCGGTCGCCGTTAGGACCGTGGAGTCTTTGACGGATGAGTTGGTGAGGTCAGGCCGGGAGTCCAGCACACAGCACAACGACGTGGACGACCGCACGCGACGCCACGAGTGTGCACCTGCTGTGATGCGCACGCTGTCGGTCAGGTCGAAGGCGGTCCGAGCACCGCCCACGACATCGTCGCTCTGCCAGCTGCCAAGAAACTGGCCTTTACTGCGCATGGCGCCAAGGTCCATCTCCACTTGCAGGCGCTGACCCTGTGAGAATTGGACGGCGGAAGGGTTGAACGTGCTGGGGAAAACGTCTGCGCCGAACGCGAGTGAAAGCAGGGTAAGAATCATGATTACCTCCGACCTGGCGGGTATGACCCTGTCCGAGCAGCAACCATTACGGCCGATTTCGTGCCCCAGCACACGCGCTGGGCAGGCGGGTCTTTGCACGCATCAGTCGCCGCGAAAGGCACCCAGTGCATCCACCGTTGTGGGCGCGGTGTGTCCAAACGCCACGGTGGACACCTCTGGCGGCAAGCGTGCGGTCAGGCCCGTCAACTGGGCGTGGTTGAGGTCCAGGTCTTCCGAGAAGATACCCGTGGCGCCGTGAACACTGCCGTCTTTGTGCGCGTTGCCGCTGTCGCCAATGAAGACGGTGTCTGTAATGACGATTGCGGCGCTTCCAGGGGTGTGTCCGGGGATGGCAAGCAGCTGTACCTCCACGCCGTCCACCGTCACTTTGGTGCCGTCTTCCACCGGAAAGGTCACCTCGATTCCCGTAGGCGCGGCACCCACCATGCCGCCAACGAGGCTGTCGGAAGCCACCGTTCCAGCCACAAGGTCCGACTCGGCCGACAGCGCGTAGATCGGTGCGTTGAGTAGGGGAATCGCGGCGATGTGGTCGCCGTGGCCATGGGTCAGGAAGACCGCGAGAACGTCATCCAGAGTGAAGCCTTGGGTCGCGAGCGCTGCCTGTAGAGCCTTGCCTTCTGCGTCCATTCCGGCGTCTATCAGCAGCACTCCGGAATCTGTAGGCACACTGTACATAGCCGTGAACCCGTCTACAATCAGAGTTGAGGGTCCGACAATGAGGCCATCTTCCAGCGGAGCATGTGAACCGAAGATGCTGCTATACAAGTAGATAGCAGTCCCTACGACGGCCAAGCTGCCGATGGCCAATAGTGCAAGACCGCCAAGGATGAATCGCTTCATGAGTACTCCGACAGTCAGTGTAGTCGGCCGCTTGTCGTGGAGCAGTGGGGCGAGACCGGTTGGTACAGATGACGGCTTTGCACAGTCTCACTGACGTTTCAGATCAACCTGCTACGAGTCAGGCAGCTCCACACCTATCCGTCGTGCGGCCATCCACACCTTGGCTTTGTCTGCGGGAGCCAAGGGTGTCAGGGCATCCAGAATCGCCTGCTTGTGCGGTCCGCCTCGCTTGAGCCCAGCGGCAATCGACTCGGCACAGTCCGCCGGCAGTCCCTCTAGCAAAACGCTTGGCAAGGACAGGGCAATCTCTTTGGCGGTTCCGTGACGCGCCACGAGTCGTGCCTCGTCACCCCCAAGACCCGTGATCCTCAAGCGTCGGAGCACGTCTGCTCGGTATTCATCATTGTCTTTTGCCAATGCCGCTGCGGCACCGAGCAAGAGGTCTTCGACGCTGGTGTCATCACCGGCAGACTGCAGCAGAGTTCCCATGTCCAATGCCGCATGAGCCAACAGAAGCAGCCCGCACAGAGCGGGGTCGTCTAGGCGCTTAGCCAGCCGCGCCCCGACAGCGACAGCCACCGGACGACCCGTCTGAACCAGTGCCGCGCACAAACCAACGGCTTCGTCTCTGGACAGCACTCCCGTCTGTGCTGCCTGGGCCAAGAGGTGGTCGGTATCCGGCTTGTGATTGGCTCGCTGGAGCACAGCAGCCGCCAGTTCCTGGGGGGTGGCGAAGGTCTGGTCGTCGAGGCTGGCTGGAAACGGCATGGCTGGAGAGTACCGCGAGGGAGACAGTGTTGGGAACCGCGCTTCCCCAGTGTTGTCTTGTGCGATAGTGTGCGCTGGGGAGGGCCTGAATGGACTCGAGTCGAAACGTTGTTATTGGTGCGGTTATTGTGGTGGTAGCAGCACTATTGGGTGGTCTGATGCTGTATATGACCAGCCCAGACACTTCCGTTGATTCCAACCCTGACGTCGGGCCTATTGCAGGCGTGGAGCCCGGTAATGCCGCAGAACCGGGGGGTATCATCCGGGGTGCTGGAGACGGCACGGATGCTGATGGTCAGCCAGTGGCACGTGTTGGACCTGACGGTCAGCCCGTCGATACCGCCGAGGAACAGGCCAACGGCGACGACACGGGCTTGACTCGCGAAGGTATGATCGACGAGATGCTCGATGATGTGGCCAAGGACACGGGTCTCGACGAAGCGGGGCGTCAGCGCATGCAAGAAGCCCTCCTGCGTGCCCGTGACGGCCAACAGGAAGCTCCCGCCGCTCCTTAGGGGCTGGCCTTAGGTTTTGACCGATCCGTTGGGCTCGGTCTACTTTGCAGCCTTCTCAAAGGCCCACGGGCGCATTGTCTCAACGTTGATTTCGTTGAACGCGCGTTTGTAGTCTGCAAACCGACCGCCAGCGTTGACCGCATCGAGCACGGCGAGGCCAGCCTCTGGCCCGCCCTGCGCGAGCTGGTACTCCGCCCATGCCCAGCGTGCTGATGCGCTGCGAAGCTCAGCACGTGAGCCGCGTAGGCCGTTCTTGATGTACTTGAGCGCCTTGTCCACGGGCTTGATGCCGGCGAAGGGGGTGCCATCTAGCGGGGTGTGGCGCTTGGCAACAAATGGAGCCACGCCCAGTGCAACCTTGATGTGGGTGGACAGGCGACGAGTGAAGTCGATGAGCTCGTCGTAGTCTTCTTGCTGCTCGTCTGGTAGGCCAACCATCATGTACACCTTGAGTGTCTCAAAGCCCACGCTTCCCGCAATCTTGGCGCACTCGATGAGTTGCTTTTCGGTGGTGCCCTTGCTGATGGTCCGGCGCAGACGTTGGCTCGCCGCATCGCTCGCTACGGTGAGGGTGCGTGCACCGCTCTTGCGCAACAGGGCTGCAATCTGTGGACGTCGCGCCACACGGTCTGCGCGAAGGCTGCTCACACCAATACCTCGGCCGGTCTCGACGAGTGTCTCTAGGACATCTACCAGCTTGGGATGGTCAGAGATGGCGGCGCCCACGAGGCCCACCTTCTTCGCCTCATCTGGGATGAACGAAAGAACACGCTCGGGGGAAACCAGGCGCATTCCGCCGTTGGTGGAGCGGCGCATGACGCAGAAGCTGCACTGCCGGTGACACCCACGCTCGCCTTCGAGCATGAACATGTTGGCCAGCTCGGTGTCTGGTGACAAGATTCCGCTGCGTGCCGGAAGGAGCGAGTCGGTGGCCTTGGCGACCGCCGGCAAGACCGTTCCGTGGCGTTCGGGGATGAAGGCTCCGGGCAGCTTCTCGACAGCGTCTAGCCACGACTGGCGACTGTCTGTGTCGAATAGCGAACGAATTGCGGGCATGCAGGTCTCATCGGCTTCGCCGAGCAGCATGGCGTCCACAAACGGAGATGCGGGCAGCGGATTGCTGAAGGTGAGCGGGCCACCCAACAAGATGACCGGGTCGTGTGGGCCACGGTCTTTGGCGAGGACCGGAATACCTGCCAGCTGAAGCAGCTCGACCAGACCGCCGAGCTCCATCTCATAGGCCAGAGAGACCGCCAAGATGGGAAAGTGAGACAGCGGTGTTTCGGTCTCGAGAGACCGAGGCACTTGGCGCATGCGACGCTCATTGGCCACGTCATCAGGCAGCAGTACGCGCTCGGCTTGAAGACCGGCATTGCGGAGCTGAATGAGCAGCCACTGGTAGCCCAGAGAGCTCATCGCAACGCGGTACGGCGACGGGTACACCATGGCCACACGCGGACCGCCAATGCGCAGCGGGGTACCAACCATTGTCTCGCGTGAGACGCGCTGACGATTGAGTTCTGTCTGGGACGGGGATGTAGCCATGGGCGTCCCTATCGCGCTGAAGGGGAATCTGGGAAGGCCTCTCGGGTTCGATGCGGTGGATGCGAAGCAACGGACCCGCTAAACAGCTCTCCCCCTGGAGCCTTCCCCATGATGCTGCTCGCCCTCTTGGCCTCCCTGGCCTCCGCAGACACTACCGACTCATACACTTGGGACATCCAACTCAACGGTAATATCGTTGGGCACCGAACCTTGGATGTTCAGACCATCGACGACCCCACAGACCCGCGTCGTGTCCTTCGGGTGTGGACGGATATCAACGCCTCGGTGATGGACCAGCAGGCGACGTTTCAGCAACGGATGACTGCAGTTGCTGGCTCGGGTCCCGCCGCGTTTCATGCGTCGGTCGATCAAAACGGCAGCCTGTCTGAATACCAAGCGCGTCAAGACGGCTACGGCTGGACGCTCACCTCTGTGGAGCGTCGCGGTGTTCGGTCCGAAGACCTGCCAGCGAACTCGGTGGACCTGTCCACTGCGGACTTGCTGGATCCAGGCTCCCGTGTCCCCATCTGGACCTTCACGGACGCCCGTGTCCTCACCGCGGAAGACGGCCTCATCTGGCAGACCCCGGTGACGCGCCTCGGCGCTTCAGACATTGTGATTGACGGGCAGACGGTGCTTGCAGAGGGCTACGAGATTGAGCCTCCCGCAGGCAAGATGCAGCTGTGGTACTCGGCCGATGGTGTGTTGGTGAAGTACGCTTGGCGGTGGATGGGAGTTCGCGCTGAGGCCTTGCTGCAAGACCCGCCGCGACAGACCTTGGACACAACGCCCGCGATTGATGACGGGCCGGTGGTGACGGAAACAGCGCTGTGAAGCGTGTGTTTTTGAGTTTGATCTCCGTGGTCACGCTCAACCTCGCAGGTAGTGCGCAGGCATCCACGGCCAATACCATCCCGTCGCTTTCGGCGTTCTATGCACAAGACGCACCGTCTCGGCCCGCGCCGCTTGTGGTGATGCCCGACTACCTGGAGCGGTACCACCGTGGACGACGACTGCACAACACTGGGATGGTGTTCGGAATCAGCGGAATGGTCGTGTTTGGACCCAGCTTTGTTGGGTTCATCTCGTCTGCCTTTGGCGGGAATGAGCCTGCTGCGATTGTGACGGGGCTGCTCTCGGTGGGGTCCGCGGGTGCTGCGCTCACCGGGTTGTTTGCCGCGAATATCGGTGCGGCCAATGCCGATGCTGCGGTTGCCAACGCGTTTGGCTATCGGCCCAATCCTTGGGCTGGTGTCGCTGGCGTCGCCGTATTCGCAGCCGGTGTGGTCTTGGTGCCCGTCACCCAGGGGTACAGCTTGATTGGGTCAGCGGTGGGCGGTTTTGGACTTGCCGCCGTGCAGATGGCGCGTGCGCGTCGGGGATTTCGACAGCATGCGGTGACCTGGTACGTCGCTCCCACGACACAGGGTGTAATGGTCGGCCTCACCCTGTAAGCCTATTGAGCCGTCGTTGGTTGCACCGAACGACGGAGATAGTACGATGAGACTAGTCTATGCGGCTGTGATGGGTGGATTGTGTCTGGCTACAAGCGCACAGGCTGCTCCGGACTTGTCAGCGGCCTACGCCAAGCCGCTGTGGATGCAGACGGCCATGATGGCTCGCACGGAGCTCGTCGAAGATGACCTAGACAAGCCGAACGACGAGCAGGCCCCTGCCACGCCAGACGAGTCCGTTCAGCCCAGCCGGTCCAGCCGACAGTTCACTCCGGCGCCCTCTGGGGCTTCGTCCTCTCCATCGACTGCACCCGCACTCGGCCAAGCGCTTGCTTCCCCGCAAGAGATGGCCCGTCAGCGTGACCGGTACGAGAGGGGCCGGAAGATGCACCGTACCGGCAACATCATGACGGTAGTTGGTGCCGCCGCCTTCCTACCGCTGTCCTACGGTCTCTTGGTGACGGCCTTCGATGGCAGCACCGTGTTGGCAACGGTCTTCGGTATCGGCGTTGTCGGGAGCATTGGTTCCTACTTTGCCGGGGGCATTGTCTCGAGTGTCGGAGCGTAAACTGCTACGAACGCTGTGAATGCGGCGTTTGGCTTAGACATCGACCGGGGTGTAGCTCTTGGAGGCATGGTCTCGTCCGGCGCCGGCATTCTTCTTACGCCCTTCATCATTGGAGCGTTTGCTCCGATTGTGGGCGTCATCTGCGGCGTCGTACAGTTTCGCAAGGTGACATCCGCCCTTGAAGACCTCGGCGTCGCTGAATTTCAGCTCGCCCCAACACCGCGTGGGTTTGCCATGTCCATGCGCTTCTGATGCAGAACATGGCCAGGTGACCGGAAACGTGGCTTCGTCCTCACGATGACCATGCGAGTGCGCTACAGTGCCGCGAATCTGGGAGATGAGACGATGAGGCGAGTGTTGGGTTCCGTAGTTTTGGCCGTGTGTCTGGCGACATCCGCGCAGGCTGCTCCGGACTTGTCAGCAGCCTACGCCAAGCCTGTTTGGATGCAGACCGCCATGATGGTACGCACCGAGCTGGCTCAAGACGACCTCGACAAACCGGAGGGCGAGACGTCCGGCGAACGGGATGCTTTTTCGCCGGCGCCAATCGGAGAGTCGACGTCTTCGCGGTCATTGTTCCAAGGCGAGCCAGCGTCCCCTGAAGAGATGGCTCGCCAGCGGGACCGTTATGAGCGGGGACGCTCTCTGCATCGTGCAGGGAACATTACGACACTGGTTGGCGGCGTTGCGGTGTTGCCGCTGACGCTGGGCTTGGTTGCCGCTGGATTCAGCGGAGATCCAGGATTGACCGCGGTCTTCGGTGTGGGATTGGTGGGCGCAGTCGGCGCTTACTACACGGGCGGCATTCTCTCTAGCTTGGGCGCATTGAATGCAACTCATGCGGTGAATGCGGCATTTGGAACTCAGGTGAGGACAGACTTTGCGATTGGGGGTCTTGTCTCGTCGACTGCCGGCATCTTGTTGACCCCGATTATCTTTGGTGGTTTTGCACCTATCGTGGGCATCATCTGTGGTGTGGTTCAGCTCCAGCAGGTGGATAGGGCGCTCAGGGACATTGGCGTTGCAGAGTTTCACATTGTACCAACACCCCGCGGTTTCGCCATGTCGATGCGTTTCTAAGGTCCAATGGAAGACTTGGATGTCTAGCAGTCGTCCTTGTTCTCGCCCGTCTGGGACTCCCCACCGACCTCAAGCTGCGCGAGCAGCGCGTCCACCGCCTCTGCCTGGCACAGCTTGGCGTTGCCCCCGATGGCCAGGGTACCTCCCACGCTAGCGAGCTGGGAGAGCCCGCGAAGACTGGTGAGTGAATCGTTGGAGACCAGATGTAGATTGCCCTGAACGCTTGCCAACTCCGTCAATCCGGCCAGGTCTATGAGCAGTGGATTCCGTCGGACGGATATGTCTGTGACCTCGACGAGTCCTGCGAAGCCATTCACATGCAGCAGGCTGTCGTTCTCACGAACACGAATGCTACCGCCGATTGTGGCCAGCCCAGACAGACCATTTATTCCCGTGAGCGAGGGGTTCTCCAGCATCTCAACACTGCCTTCCACCCCGGTCAGTGCAGACAAACCATCGATCTGCTCGAGCGCGGGATTGTTCCGCAGCGTCAGCGTGCCGCCCACCAGGGTCAGCGCGGACAGTGCGTCTACAGAGGGCATCTGACTGTCCCGAATCAAGACATCGCCGCCGACCGTGTGAAGCGTGGACAGACCCGCAAGGCTCTTGAGCTCCTCGTTGCTCTGGATGGACAGGGCCCCGCCTACAGACTCGAGGCTTGCGAGGCCTTCCAGGCTGGCTAGCGTGGCGTTGCCGAACATGGAGCAGTCCTGCCCAATAGCGGTGAGATTCGACAAGCCATCCACCTGGATCAGCGCTGGGTTGGCGTGAACCGTCAGGCGACCGTCCACGGTGGAAATGTTCGACAGTCCATCGAGGTTGCTGAGAGTGGGGTTGAGGTCAATCTCGACGTTCCCTGCTACAGCCCTGAGTCTCGATAGACCCTCCAGGCTCTCGAGGGCGTCGTTCTGGGCAATCCGTAGGCCAGAGACAGTCTGAAGCTTAGACAGGCCTTGAAGGTCAGTGAGAGCGGCGTTTCCCCGCACCGTGAGAGAGCCTGCAATGGCCGTCACACCGGAGAGACCGTCCACGGAGCCAAGCACAGCGTTGAGCTCTACCGTCACGTCTCCATGGATTTCCGTGAGTTGAGACAGTCCGTCCAAACCGGTCAAGCTGTCGTTGGTGCTGACCGTGAGCGGCCCCTCTACCGCCTCAAGGTTGGATAAGTGGGACAAGGATTGAAGAGAATCATTGTGGATAATCCGTACTTGCTGGGCGTGGCGGAGTTCGGACAGCCCGGAGAGACTGGCTAGGTCGCGGTTGCCCTCGATGTTCAGACGGCCCACAGTGCGAAGCTTGGAGAGACCAGACAAGTCGACGGCGTCGTCGTTGTCCAGGATGGAGAGGCGACCGGAAACGGACTCCAGTAGGGGCAGTTCGAGAGCCCCACCTCGTAGATTCTGGATTGTCAGCGAGCCATCAATGTGAACACAGGCAGCTGCGACTGCGAGTTCAGCCTGGGTACGAACCGAGAAGTCTCTTCTGCACGCCTCGTCAACCTGGGGTGCTGCAACATCAATGGGCGCCTGATGTGCGCAGCCCGCCGTGACGAGCAGCCCCATCACGCCAGTAAGTCTTGGAAACATGGTCCCTCCTTGCACGGTGGGTAGCATGCGTCCCACGAGGTGATTGGGTGGGAGTGCCCCATTGTTTTTCCAGTAACAGTGTGCGTGTGTGCCCAGTTCGGCGCTAGAGTGAACGCGGGCGCGGTGGTGGAGCCGTAATGAGTCGTGTGTTGTGGGTGTGTGTCATCCTGTTGCTTTGGACCAACGTGTCCCGGGCGTCTCCACAGCTTTCCGACGGATTTGCTCCGGTTTCCGGTGCAGACCTCGACATCCGCCAGCCGTTCGTCCCTGCACCGAGCTCAACGCCCCTGACCTCGAGTCGTGACGCCCCGGTAGACATGGCGTTTGAGCGTGCTCGCTACAGGAAGGCCCGACGGATGCACCGTGTGGGTGTGATCATGACGGTCGTTGGCGGCATCACCGTGATTCCGTTGAGTGCGATGGCATCTGGCGGCGTGTTTGCCAGGACTGGGAGTGCCGCCGCCGTTCTAGGCTTGCTCAGCGTGGCGAGTGGCGGAAGCTACTTCATTGGCGGAATCGTCAGCTCGGTGGCGTCGTTCACGGCTGTTCGCGTGGTTAACCGGGTGTTCGGACTGGGTGTCTCGTCGCAGTTTGCGATTGGGGGCATGGTGGCCTCATCCGTAGGTTGGCTCGCGATTCCGCTGGTTATTGGTGGCTTTGCACCCATCATTGGCGTCATCTGCGCCGCCGTTCAGTTTCGTCACATCGACCGTGCACTGGACAGCGCTGGCATCAGTCAGCTTCACCTGTCTCCGACGCCAAACGGACTGGCGCTGTCGCTGCGCTTCTGATCGAGCCTGGGACGCGATACGGTGGCGCCGGAGACGACCATGAGCGACTTGACCCACCTAGATGATGCTGGAAACGCCCGAATGGTGGATGTGTCCGCCAAAGATGTGACTGCGCGCTCGGCAACCGCACAAGGCAGCATTGCGCTCGGCCCAGAGGCACTGGCAGCGGTCGTTGCTCGTGTCGTCAAGAAGGGCGACGTGCTGGCGATTGCCCAGCTCGCAGGCATTCAAGCGGCCAAGCGAACCTCCGATCTGGTCCCGCTGTGTCACCCGCTTCCGCTCTCAGGCGTGACGGTGACCCTGTCGGTCGATGAGGCGGCGTCACGGGTGCACTGCGAAGCTACGGTGCGCACTATCTGGCGAACCGGGGTTGAGATGGAGGCGTTGACGTCCGTCAGTGCAGCGCTACTGACGGTGTACGACATGCTCAAGGCTATCGACAAAGGCATGGTCATTGGACCCATCCAGCTCATCGAAAAGCGTGGCGGGCGAAGCGGTCACTGGACCAGGTCCACTCCGTGATTGCAGGACTGCGAGATTGGTATGACCGCGTCACAGCGTCACAGGACCGGCATCCGCTTGTAGGACCCCTGCAAGCGGTCGTGCGGTGGACGATTGTCTTCTACAACAAGCTCAAGCGGGACCGGGCGTTCGTTCGTGCTGGCGCCATGGCCTACGCCACCCTCATTGCCCTGGTTCCATTTCTGTTGCTCGTGTTCGGTATCTTGGGTGCTACCGGCATGTTGGAAGCGAACCTAGACACCATCGAGACCGTGTTGTTTGGCACGTTCATGGGCGATATTCCCGAAGTGCGCGAGTTCTTGCTGCCCGGTCTCATCAAGGTCGACCTGACGGGACTGGGAGTGGTCGGCGTTGTCGGCCTGCTGTTCGTCGCCTCTCGCTTGATGCTCATGATTGAAGCGGCCTACTGCGACATCTACGGCGTTCCTGTTGAGCGGCCGTTCCTCTCGCGAATCCTGAACATCTACTTTGCGGTCACCGCCATGCCGTTGTTGGCGTTGGCCGTCATCATCACTAGTCAGAACACGCTGTCGCAGGTGCCGGTCGAAGCAAGCTGGCTGCCGCTGTCTATCGTCAGTCCCGTGATGCTCTTTGGCGTGTTCCTCGGTGCCCTCAAGCTGTTCCCGTCTACGCGGGTCCGCTGGCGTCCAGCCATGGTTGGGGCCGCGTTCTCGTCATTGCTGGTGACGGCGCTTGGGCGCGTTTTCCCGTGGTACGTCAGCGTCTTTGGAAGCGACGACCCGCTCCGCGTCATCTACGGTTCCGTCGGCATTATTCCGGTGTTCCTCCTGTGGTTGTACTGCATGTGGATGTTCGTCCTGCTCGGTGTCGAAGTGGCCTACGTCATTCAGAATTACACCTCCCTGCTCGAAGCCGAGAAAGAAGAGTGGGAACGCACACGATCGACGCTTCGGGCGGTGGATGTGACGGTCGCCGTAGAAGTGGCTGTGCGCATTGCTTCACGCTTTGTTGCCGGGCAAGGCCTCACCGAACCCACTGAACTGGCTGCAACGATGAGCATTTCGCCACGGGCGATGTGGCGGGTGCTTGGGGTGCTCGAAGAAGACGGTATTGTCGTCCGGGTGGAAGACGCGTTCACAATGGCTAGGCCGCCATCGTCTGTCACGATTGCTCAAGTGGTTGGGGGCTGGCGACGACGCACGAGCGTGCGAAACTCCACCCAGGGTGAGGTCGCAGATCGCGTTCACAACGAGCTTTTGCCCACGACGGACGGCTCCCTGGAAGATGCTGCTTCGCGCTGGCTTGCGGAAGAGTCTGCTGTCCCCGCTGTGGCTTTGGTGGTCGACGACGCCAGTTGAAGGATTATGGGTGCTCCTTCGGAGTGCAGCATGGCCCTTCTCACTATCATTACCGTTCCTCATCCCACCCTGGCAGCGGAAGCTCGCGACGTCCGTGAGGACGAGTTCGGTCCCGCGCTCGCTACCTTGTTGTCGAACATGGCTGAGTCCATGTACGCGGCACCCGGGGTTGGACTCGCAGCGCCACAAGTCGACGACGGCCGCCGCATCATTGTGGTGGACCCCGGCGAGGGAGACGAACGCGGAACCCGTCTGTACAAGATGGTGAACCCGCGCATCACCCAACGGTCGAAAGAGACCATTCCGTGGCGTGAGACCTGTCTGTCCGTGCCTGAGTTTGAGGTGGAAGTCACCCGCAATCTCCGCGTGTTCGTGGAGTGGCAAGACGCCGAGGGCAACCCGCACAGCGAGTGGTTTGAGGAGTTCGAGGCCGTCATTGTTCAGCACGAGCTGGACCACCTAGTGGGTACGGTCCTGCTTGACCGCGTCAGCAACTTCCGCAAGCGTCGCTACCTGAAGAAGGCCAAGTCCCGCGACCGTGCGTTGGCCCTGTGAAAGTTGTTTTCTTCGGCACGCCGGACTTCGCCGTGCCGCACCTGCAAGCCTTGGTTGATGCCGGACACGACGTTGCCTTGGTCGTCAGTCGCCCAGACAAGCCTTCGGGCCGTGGCAAGAAGATGCAGTCGCCGGCTGTTGTTGTGCGTGCACGCGAGCTTGGGTTGGACGTTGTTCAGCCACGGGCCATCAAGCGTGGGCCGTTCCCAGATCAGTTCGCTGCAGTCAACGCAGATGTGGCGGTTGTGGTGGCCTACGGGCGTATTCTGACGTCTCACTACCTAGACGGTCCAACCTACGGCTGTGTGAACGTTCATGGCTCGCTCCTGCCGCGCTGGCGTGGTGCCGCTCCGATTCAGGCCGCTATTCTCGCTGGCGACACCGAGTCGGGCGTGTGCTCGCAGCGCATGACACTCGGCCTGGATGAAGGGGATGTCTACCTGTCCGCCAGTACGCCGATTGCAAAGGACGAGACTGCAGGTTCGCTGTACGAACGCCTGATGAACATGGGGCCACAGGTCCTCGTGGACACCCTGGCTGGACTGCCGGACCTGGTCCCAACCCCCCAAGACGAGACCGCTGCCACCTTCTGTGGTCTCATCGAAAAGTCGCACGGGTCCTTGGACTTGAGCGAAGACGCTGCATCGCTGGACCGTCGCATTCGTGCCATGTCTCCATGGCCCGGCGGATTCATCACCGGTGAGACTGGAGCGCTCAAGGTCAAAGCCGCGCAGGTCACCGAGGGAACGGGAACGCCAGGCACGCTGTTGTCGACGGACCCCCTCGTGGTCGCCTGTGGAACAGGGGCACTGCAGCTCGACACCGTGCAAGCGCCAGGAAGAAAGGCCGTCAGCGGCAAGGACTTCGCGAATGGCGCCCGGTTGAGCGTGGGCGATTGCCTCTGGGCATAGAGCGGGGGGGCGGGGTAGACTGTGGGTATGAGCAGCACCGCCTACGACTACATCTCCATGGAAGACACCCGTCGCCTTGAGCGTGAGACCGACGTTCGCCATGAATGGTGGGATGGCGTCGCGATTGCGATGGCGGGTGGTACGATCCGGCACGGTGTCATCATCGCCAACCTGCATCGGCGGTTGGGTAATGCCCTGGATGGGAACGATTGCCGTGACTATCACGCTGATATCGGAATTCGCTCTATAACAACGGACCGTCTGACTTACCCGGATTTGAGCGTGGTGTGCGGGGACCCACAGACTCACCCCAGCGACGACCGTGCGCTTACCAACCCGACCGTCATCGTCGAAGTCCTCTCACCGTCTACCGAAGCGACCGACCGCGGCAACAAGCTTCAGCACTACATGTCCATCGAGACCGTCGAACATGTGCTCTTGGTCACGACCCAAGGTGAGGAACGCGTAGAGCACTTCCGACGCACGGATCTGGGCTGGCTGTTCACCAGTCATCGCGCTGGCGACACCGTGAAGCTCGATGCCATCGGTGTTTCACTCGCTGTGGACGACGTGTACGACCGTGTCCCCGCCGAGCCGCCGCCCCCCGTCAAGAAAGACGACGAAGCGTCAGTCTAGCCGCCCTGGAACACTTCGCCGTGAATCTTCGGCTTTGCGTCTACAAGAGTCGCGCGCTCGGCATCGGTCAGGGTGATGGTGTCGAGAATCTGCTGGATCTCGCCCTGTAGTTTGTCGTCGGCTGTGGGCTCTAGGGTGTTGGGGTCGCAGCGCTGGAAGGTGATGGACTCAGTGGTGCGGGTCAACTCACGCAGTGCGGCCTCACGAACGGGCGCAATGCGAGCCGCGAACGTGTCGCCTGCTTCTGCCGCAGCTTGCAGCTTCTTCATGGACTCCAGCACAACACCGGTTCCGAGCCCACTGCAGCCGCCGTAGTCCCAGTTGCGCATCTCCCAGACCGACCAGCCTTGGGCGGATGCATTGTCGTAGACGTAGTCGCTCATGGCGAAATACGCGTCGTCCTCGTTGCCGGGTGTGGTGGCGGCTTTGGCGGTCCACGCTTCACTCGTCGGCACGAAGACGGCGACGGTGCCCTCAGCCTGCCAGCTGATGACCAGGCCCGGTCCCTTGGACGCGATGTAGTCGAAGTCGCGCACCTCGTGGTCCTGACCGTATGTTGTGAGGTCGTCGCACACCTTTAGGGTGTATTCGTACGCGACAGCGAGCTCTGCAACGGTCGACGCGGCGTTAAACGTGGCGGTGGCCGAGGCGACCTGACGGGCCAAGGTCTCGTTGGTCATGTCTTGAACGCCCTGGTCAGGCTCTCCAATGATGACGGCAGGGGCGGCAACGACCGGAGCGACCACGGGTGCTTGGACCTCGTCAATCGGTGAGGGCGGGGGAGGGGCGTCTGTGGGAACTGCGGGGCCATCACTGTCCATCAAGAAGCAGCCAGTGAGTAGTAGAATGAGCATCAGACCTCCATGGATGCGGCCATCCTACTAGGTTTGTGCGGTCAGTGCTTGCTGTGCGCGCCGGCGTTCGCTCGCCCGAAGCGATGGGTGGCTCGCTGCTGTTTCGAGAGCCTTCCATCCCGCTTCCGGGTTCGTATACAGCTCCGCAGCCGCGGCCGTAATGCGCACGGCGGCGGTTCGTGGGGCACGCTCTTGTGCTGCGAGTACGTGGGGCAGGGCGTCTTCGTGTCTGCCTGCGGCGAGTAGATGCGCTGCCAAGCGCTCGTGGACCAGCCAGTGGTCAACACCGGTGACGTGCTCAAAGGCAGCCAGAGCGTCCCCCCCTTCCACTTCAATGGCCAAGGCTATGAGCAGGGCGTGAACCGCTTGGCCGGCAAATGACCCGGCGATGTGTCGAATGGCTCCACTGCTGGGGACTTCTTGCCACAGTCGGGCCAGCTCAATTGCGTGGGACGGGCCTACGCGCGCTGCCCGGGTGACCGCTTCGAGCACGACGGGAAGGCTCTGCGCTCTGTCTGCGACGGCGTACAGCTCGGCCAGGTCCATGGCGATGGCCGGCGACGCTAGGAGCGGGTTGTTGAGCAGGTCTTCGAGGTGCGCAATGCCGCGCTCGGCCTGGCCCATGAGCAGAAAAGCCTTGGCGATACTTCGGTACGGGCGGGGGTCGAGGGGGTTGTCGAACCGCAAGGCGTCGAGCAGGGGAAGGGCTGCGGCCACATCTCCCTTGGAGAGAGCGAGCACCGCTTGTCCGAGTCGTGCTTCCCAGTGGGTCGGGTCGGCCTGGAGTACCTTTTGCAGCAGAGCTGTGGCTTCGTCGGGGCGCCGCATGCGAAAGAGTACGCGAGCCTGTGCGGTGTCTGCATCGGGTCCAGACAGCGGAGCCAGCACTGCGAGGGCTTCGTCGTTGCGACCCATCTGGGTCAGGGCGTCCGCGCGCAGTCGAGAGGAGACCGAGCGTGCTTCGGGCTGGAGCAGGGCGACGGCGTTGAGTGCCGTGAGGGCGTCTGCGGGGTTGTCCTGGTCGAGGGAGACGGCAGCGTCTGCCACGAGCCCAGCGTCTGGGCCCCAGGACAGCAGAGCCTCGCGCAGTCCCGCAACGGTCTCGGGGTCTTCGGCCCAGGTCGCAATGCGTACGCGGGCGACGGCGTCAGAGAAGGAAGACATGGCCTACCACAGGTCGAATAGGTCGTCGCCAACCCAGTCGACAGCGCTCGACCACATGCCGCCCCAGCCGCCTTCGGCCTTCTTCTCTTCCAGGTAGGCGTCTACGCGGGTGCGGCACTCCTGAATGGCTTGGTCGGCCCAGCTTGCAGCGCCGCCGATGTGCTTCTTGATCCACTCCACACCGCGCATGGCCAGCACACCGCCGAAGCGCGCGCCGTCTACCGCGTCCAAGTCGAGGGAGGTCGTGGCACCGCCGCCAATACCGATGGCACCGTTCAGGTTGCCGTTCATCTTGACCCGACCGCCCTGTAGCGCCAGTCCGAAGCTCGCTTCTCCACCGATTCCTGCGCTTCCGTGTACGCCGGCTTTTGCAATGAGCAGGTCGCTGGTTCCGGTGCCTACAAGCACGGAGCTGATCTGCGTCCACAAGTCCTTGGGAACGTCGTCTACGGCCCAGCCAATGCCAGGAATATCGTCGAGGAAGTCCATCAGCAGTGCGGTGTAGTCTTGGTTGCGCATCCACTGGATGTGCGCGCCGACTTCAACTCCGGCCTTCGCGCCGGCAAACGCGCTGACGCCGCCACCCACGGTGACTCCGAGGTTGTCGCCCTTGCTGACGTCGAGCTCAATCTCGCCCTGGGCCTCTGCCAGAACAGACGCTGAGACGGCGGCGGTAATCTTGACGCGTACCGGCTCACCGAGCAGGTTCCAGGTGAATGCAGGGACCTCTGCTCGGGCGTTTCCGCCGACCAACGTCACCTTCGCGCCGGCATTGCCCTTGACCTTTACGCCATCCGCGGTGATTGCAGCGGTACCCTTGGCGTTGGCTTCAGCGGTTCCGACCTCGTAGCCAGCACTGGCCTTGAGCCCCTTGCCGTTGTCGTAGGCCACGTTGTCGGAGAACGCTGTCGCAGACGCCTTGGCCGACGCATGCGCCTGGCGATTGCCGTCTTTGTCCTTGTTCACTCCGGCGGTCGCACTGGCCTTGCCTTCGCCGCGTGTTGTGGTCCGGGTCACGTTTTCGGACAGTTTTTCGGTCTGTCGGTCACGGACGATATTGCCCGCAACGGTAGTAGACAGGCCGTCTTTCTTGTTCCAGCCAGCACTCACATCGAGCGCCTTGGACGACTCCTGCATGTTGCCGTCTGCATCTTTCACTTCGGTAGACGACGACCAGTTGTTCGAGCCCATCAGGCCAAAGCCGGTCTTGGTCGCGTAGTTCGCGCCAATTGTGGACTTGTTGCCGCTCTTGTTGGTCGTGGTCACGCCATCCACAGTGTTGACGTGCTCGCTTGTGGCGTTGCGAGAGAGGTCCAAGGACGCCTTATTGTCCTTCTCTTTCTGGCCCGTAGCGCCGGTGCGACCTGCGGTTCCCTTGGCCGTGTAGTCGGTGCGGTTCGTCAGTACACCGGTCTCGTCAGTGGCCACGTCAAGGACGGTATGCCCCGCTTCTGCGCTGATGTTCTGACCGTTCTTCCAGCCGTCTTCGACGCGCTCAAGACTGCCGCCTACGCCGACCTTTCCGCGTGTCTCGGTGTCGATCTTGTGGCCGTCTTTGTTCTGCGACGTGCGCACAGCATGGCCCGCTTCGATGTTCGCGGTGCCTTTGCCAGTCTTGTCGTTCTTGCCGTCCACATTGGTGCGGGCAGTCAGGTCGCTGACGGTGACGGTCTTGACGCCGTCTTCGGTGACGGTGTGCACGTTCTTCACGCCGCCCGACAGGCTAGCGTTGCCGCGCCCGGTGGTCTTGTCGCCGGTTCGGTCAACATCGGCGCCTACGCCGCCATTTCCCGTCCAGGTGCGGTCGACGGTGCTGCCATCTTCGAGTGTGCGCATGGTCTGATCTTGCACGGTTCCACGCAGCTTTCCGCCTGCGGTGCGGGTCGTGACACCGTCCTTGTCGGTCGAGGTGCCGCCCTGAACATCTCCGCCAACGCTCGCTGTCTGGGTGCGCTGTCCGTCTTCGGTGCGGGTGCGCTTGACGTAGTCTCGGTCGACCGTTGCCTTTCCGCTGGTGTTCGACGTCTTGGAGCCGTCTGGGTTGGTGACGGTAGAGTGGTCTACATTTGCCTTTCCGCGCAGGGTCCGGTCGATGCTGCCGGTCTCAAGGTCCGTCGTGCGCGTACGCGAGCCGTCGATACGTGCACCGCCGGTCTGGGTGATGCGTCTGCCGTCCTCTCCAACTGCGGTCGACGTACGGTTGCCGGTCAGTCCGCCGCCAACGTGCGTCTTGAGCTTGCCGTCATCCAGCTTGGTCGTTGTGTCTCGGCCGAGGTCGATGTACCCATCTACGCTTCGCTGGGCGTCTTTCAATCCGCCCTTCGCTGTGACGCCGCCACCTACGGAGTCCGCGACGGTGTCGCCCGCAGCGTTGGTACGTAGGTCCTTTCCGCTGATAACAACGCTAGCACTACCGGTTCCTGCGAGCTTGTCGCCGGTCTGGGTGCCGTCTGCTGCGAGTGTCCCGGTGCCGCTCAACGACCGCTTGCGCGTCGAGCCGTCTTCAAACGTGTCGTTGATGGCGCGCTGAGCTTGTCCGCGAACCGACCCTCCGGCGCTGTTGGTGCGCTCGCCCTTGGCGTTGACCGCCGTAGAGCCTCGGGCTTCTGCACCGCCGGTCATGGTGGTGGTGTCGTCTCCGGTGGCAGTGTTTGTTGCCTTGGCCCGTGACCAGTCTCCGCCTACGTCTACAGCGGTCTTGGAGGTGCCCGTTCCATCTGCGGCCCGTGTTGCGTCGTGCTTCACGTTCGCGCGACCCTTGAGGGTGTGGGTCAGGCTGCCGTCGTCTGTATTTGTGGTGCGACTGTTGGAGCCGTCTGCGCCCACCAAGACCGATGATGTGCGTTCGTAGCCGCCTTCGACCTTCTTGAGGTCTAGGTTTCCTTTGGCCACGCCGCCAAGGTGTACGGCTCGGGAGCCGTCTTCGAGGGTCTGGGTGGTGTCGCGTGTTGCCTTGAGCTCAACGTCTCCTTTGCCCTTGGCGCTCTTGCCAGCAGAACCGTGGAATCCACCGCTTGCTTCAACCGCACTGACCACCGAGGCGCCGTCTTCACGGGTCTTGGAGTGGGTGATGCTGCCAGTGCCGCGTGCGTTGGCATTGCCTGTGTATGTGGCTTTTTCGCCAGGCTTTTTCGCCCGCGCGCCCGTCGCAGAGCCCTCAATATTGCCGCGGCTGACTGTCTTGCTGTCATCGTCATGCACGGTGGTTCGGTCGCCTGTCGCAGCGCCGCCAAGGGTCGTGCTGTAGGTCGACGACTTCTTGTCTCCCACTCCGGAGTGTTTGGCGTCGACCCGGCCGTTGGCGCTAACGCTGGTGTTGGCGCGGTCGTTCTCGGGACCGGTAGCGGCGGTGCGCGTCCAGCGAGTACCCGCTGACCCGTCGAGGGTGGACGCCGTTCTCTCGTCGCCGGTTCGTGTGCCTGAGCCGTACGCACGGGCGTCGTGGGCCCAGCTGTTGGTGACGCTGTCGTCGCCGTCGCGCTCTGTGGTGCTGAACAGGGCCTTGCCGCTCATGTCGGCTTCGGACGTGCGCGACACAATACCGTCGTCTGTCGTCACTGCCGTTCGCTTGCTGCCCATCTCGGCGCTGAATCGGTCATCGCTGCTGAGTGCGTCAGTCTCGCGTGTGCGTGCGTAGTCGAGGCCGCCGTTGCCAATGACCGTTGTGGTGGTCTCGTCCATCAGCTTTGTGCGCTCGACCTCACTGCGCAGCTTGTAGTTGGCGCTCATGTCGCCGTCGTCGCCGGTGGTCTGGACTCCGCCTTTCTGGTCGAGCTCTGCCTTGGTCGAGAAGTCGACGTCAGCAATGCCTTTGTGCTGCCAGAACCACAGGTCGTCGGGATCTTCGGGATTCTCAGCGCCGCCGTGGTTGCTGCGGACCCACTCGTCTACCGCGGACTGGGCGGCGTCGTTGCCCATGGTGTCTGCGACTGGTTGAACCTGGTTGGCGAGTACAGGGCTCGTAGCAAGGCTGCTTACGGGCTCCAATGACGGCGTTGAACCTTCCCGTTCAGGTCCAGAGACCTGTGGGCGTCGGTTGCGGTCCGGACGGTTGCGGGATGGCATTGCGTCTCCGATAGTGGCGTGAGGAGTACGCCTTGCAACAGAATACCATGGCGTTTGGGAAGATCGAGGAGATTGTGACGTCGGGACCCACGTGCACGGTGAACCGGGTCTCACAGTGGGTTTTGGGCGACGTGCGTCGCTTGAATTGTCCGAAGCCCAGTCGCTCGCTGCGATAGGGGCCGGCACCTCTCGGAGTGTGCATGTCCCTTTACGTTCGCTACCCCGCTGTTGCCGGCAACCACGTTGTCTTCGTCTCAGACGATGACCTATGGTCGGTGGCCCTCGATGGCGGTCCTACCCGTCGCTTGACCGCGAACCAAGGCACTGTCAGCCACCCGGTGTTTCACGCCGACGGCAGCAAGCTCGCGTACTTGTCTTCACGAGACGGTACGTCCGAAGTCTATGTGAGCGACGCGGAAGGCGGCGCGCCTACCCGGCTGACGTGGGGAAGTGGCGCGACTACGGTGTGTCGCGTGGATGACGACGGCGTGGTCTTTGCCTCCAGTGTGGGTCGTCCCTCGCCCAAGGAGGCCATGCTGTGGCGTGTGCCCTTGGCGGGCGGAGAGCCGGTTCGTCTGGACTTTGGTCTTGCCGTCTCGCTGGCTGTTCAGGGTGAGCGCGTGGCCATTGCGCGTCACGAAGACGACCTCGCCAAGTGGAAACGCTACCGTGGCGGTCGCGCAGGGCGGATCTGGTTTCGGACGTCGGGTGAGTTTGAACAGCTGGACCTCGGACCGTCACGCGCGGCGAATCCGATGTGGTTGGGCGAGCGTTTGTGGTTCGTTAGCGACCACGGATTTACGGCAAACTTGTGGTCCGTCCTACATGACGGAACGGACCTTCGGCAAGAGACCCATCACGACACTTTCGCCATTCGCCACGCCCAGACGGACGGAAAGACCGTGGTCTACGCATCCGGTGCGAACCTGTGGCGTCTCACCCCCGGCTCCGAACCCGTGCAGGTCGATGTCGACCACAAGTCACCCTCTGAGCGGCTGTTGAACCGGCATGTTGGACTGCGTCACCTGGAGAGTGCGTCGCTTCACCCTGATGGGCGCTCTCTGGCCTTGGTGGTGCGCGGAAAGGCAGTCACTATCGGTACCTTTGAAGGTCCGATGTACCTGCACGGTGACCGCTCTGGTCCTCGCTATCGCCGGCTCACGTGGTTTGACGACGGCGAGCGTCTCGCTGCGGTCAGTGATGCTTCTGGGGAAGACCGTCTGGTGGTGTTCGACGCGGAGGGTGAGCGCACGGTCGACGTTCCCGGCCTGGGACGCCCGCTTGCGATGCGGATCAGTCCTGATGGTGAGCGCATTGCGCTGACTGATGACCGAGGAAACGTGGCCGTCGTCGAGCTTGGCGGAGAGTCCATGCTCATTGACCACAGCGATGCTGGCCGCTGCTCCGGACTGTCGTGGTCGAGCGACAGCGCGTGGTTGGTGTACAGCTGCCCAACGGCTCGTGGGGCCGCGTCGATTGTGAAGCTCTGGGGAACGGACGGCACCTGCACAGACCTGACGGATGGGCGTTTTCAGGACACCTCACCGTCGTTCGACCCAGCCGGGCGTTTTGTGGCGTTCTTGTCCAATCGCGAGCTCGACCCGGTGTACGACCAGGCCTTCTTCGACGTGAACTTTCCGCTGTCTATACGCCCGTACTTGGTCACCCTGCGAGCAGACGTCACGAGCCCGCTGCACCCAGAGCCGAGCCCTGTCGGTGGTTCGCCGGACAAGCCGAAGGCGGCCGAGTCTGTCACGGTCGATGTCGACGGAATTCGGGACCGCCTAATTCGCATGCCCATGCCGTCTCGCCGCTATCTAGCACTTCACGCCACGCTGTCGGGATTGGTAGCGTCGAGTGAGCCGGTGGCAGGTGCAGGCGCGAGCGCTTGGAAGGGAAATGGTGCCCCTCCTGCGAACAAGTTCCTACACATCTACCACTGGTCGTCCCGTGCTGAGACCGCCGGATTGCCGCGTCATAGTGGTTTTTCGGTGAGCAGAAATGGCAAAGCGCTGCTGCTGCGCGTTGGCTACAAGCTGCGCATTGTGCCGATGCCCGGACCGGACAAGAAGCTGCCGACGGGCGCGTCTGCTGGTCGGAAGAACGGGTGGTTCGCGGCGTCTCGGGTCAGTGTTCCGCTGGACCAGCGCGTTGAGTGGCGTCAGATGTTGCGCGAGACCTGGCGGTGGATGCGGGACCATTTCTGGACCGACAATCACAGCGGCGTGGACTGGGAGGCGGTGTGGACTCAATACAGTCCGCTGCTCGAGCGTGTGTCGAGCCGCCGCGAATACGGTGACTTGGTGTGGGAAATGGTCGGCGAGCTGGGAACGTCCCACGCCTACGAGATGCTTGGCGACTACCGCCGTCTGCCTGGCTGGCGCGTTGGCACCTTGGCTGCCGAGTACTCATGGACGGATGGTTGGCGAGTTGACCGTCTTGCGCGTGGCGAAGCGGGCATGTCGGGGGGAACCTCTCCTCTGACCCAGCCCGGCGTGGATGTTCGGGTGGGGGACGTGCTTGTTGCTGTGGATGGTGTGGTCTTGACCGCGAATCAGCCGGTAGGCTCCGCTCTTGTAGACCGTGGTGGAAAGCGGGTAACGCTCCGCGTGCGTCGTGGAGAAGAACAGCGCACGGTCACCGTCACAGCCCTGCACGATGCGTCGAATGCTTGGTACCGAGACTGGGTGCGTGGCAACCGAGAGAGCATTCACGCACAGACGAATGGTCGGGTTGGCTACGTGCACATTCCCGACATGGGAGCTGCTGGATATGCCGACTTCCACCGGGATTACCTGCGCGAGTGTCTTCGCGATGCGTTGATTGTGGATGTTCGCTTCAACCGTGGCGGTCACGTCTCCCAGCTCATCTTGGAGAAGTTGCGTCGCTCGCCGATTGGCTACAATCAATCGCGCTGGGACGGCGTGTCGACCTATCCAACGCACGCGGTACGCGGCCCAATGGTCGCACTGACGAATGAGATGGCGGGTAGTGACGGCGATATCTTCAGTCATTCGTTTAAGATCTACGGCCTAGGCCCGTTGATTGGCACGCGTACCTGGGGCGGCGTCATTGGGATCTGGCCACGTGCGCGTCACGCCGATGGCAGCATCACCACCCAGCCCGAGTTCAGCTACTGGTTCCAAGACGTGGGCTACCAAGTAGAGAACTACGGAACGGACCCCGATATCGAGGTGGTTGTTCATCCCGAACACTACGCAACGGGTCAGGACGTTCAGCTGGAGCGGGGACTCACAGAGGTGTTGGCATTGCTCGACAAGGCGCCAGGGGCGCCAGATCTGAGCGACCGACCGCATTTGGGACGTTCAGACTAGGTTCCCTCAGGTCTGGGTGGGCACAAGGCTACCCGGACCCCGTCTTTGGCGGTACGATGCTGAAAAGGGGAGTTTGACATGCGAAGAGTGGTGAAGGCGTTTCTGGCCTTGGGATGTGCAGCGACTTCCGTGGCGTCAGCGGCGGACCTCACGGTTCAGGCCCGGCTTGTCGGCGTGGATGGGGCTCCCATTCAATCCACCGCGTCGCTGACGGTGCGTTTGGTAGATGACGCGACCGCAACCGTCCCCTCGGTTGAGATCGTACACAGTCAGACGGTCTCAACTCCTTCTATGTCGGATGGGTACGTCAGCCTAGTGCTGCAAGACGTGCCGGATGAGCGCCTCAGCGAAGACTTGTGGGTATCGTTCATCGCAGACGGCGCTGAGCTTCTGCCACGGCAGCGTCTCACGTCGAACGCGCGTGCTGCCGTCGCCGGAATGGTCATTGCCCCCGCGGACGCTCTCCAGCGCTACCAAGGAGCACTTCGGCCTCCATCCGGTGTTCCGCTGGCGAGCTGTGCCGCGTATCTGGCAGACCCCGCCTATCGCGGCGAAGACTGGGACCAGTTCTGGGTAGACCCCGATGGGACGGACCCTATTGTGGCCATGAGCGTTCTATGCGACATGTCCACAGATGGCGGCGGTTGGGCAGTGTGGCAGGCAGAGAGCGGGCCATGGGGCTGGGACCGCGACGGCCGGCTCTGCTACGATCTGACGCTGATTACCGAGGGGCAGGCCTGGCAGATGAGTCGGTATGCCCACAGCGAGCATCAGGTTGTGACGGACACCGATTTCTGGTTTCAGGAAGACGACTCGGTCAACACGGGAAGCGTCCGCGGCCGGTACCTGACCAACATCGACTCACCCTCCGCCTTTGACGGCTCCACACCGTTCCAGATGGACTTCACGACAACCACAAGTAACCACGTTCATATCGCGTGGTCGCCCACCGGATTCGACCGCGTGAGGGCCACCTGTGCCAGCGCTTCTTCCGGATGCGGGACCCGAAATATCCCGGCAAATGGAAGTGACTCGGCACCGTTGTTGCTGACATCCATCGATGCAAATCCGATCTGTTCTGGCTCATCGGCGAACTCGAGCCAGTGGAATCGAAATGGGACGGCTTTTCAGGGCAGCATCTACCGGGTCCTGTTGCGTTGATAGGTGGAAGTAAGGCAGTCATGCGCCCGCTGCCCAGCGCCGTTGGCTTCACGGGGACTTGCCGAGCTGAGTGAACTGCCTTGTAAATTGGTTGACGTGTATGGATGAGGCAGTACAATGCAATCCATACTCTGGGGAGTTCATATGCTGGTCATCTTGTCACTCATGGCGTCCGTCGCTTCTGCCGCTGACCTGGACGGGGACGGCTGCGAAGACAGCTACGCAGACGCAAACAGTGCGTGCGTCTCCACCAGCGCCACTCTCGGAAGTGGCGTTACGGTTGGGGGAAGCGCTGTTGTCGGTGAGTATGCAAGTGTGGGTGCAGACACCGCTCTCGCCGCCACCGTGTTTGTGGGCAGTCGCGTTACCTTGGTTGGCCGGGTCAGTGAGCCCACCGCCCGTCCAGTCGGCAGCGGAACGGTCATCGGCCGACAAGCCTATATCGATGCGGACCATGACATTGGCGCGGACAACAGCATTGGTCGTGCCGTCGTTGCGGGACAACGTCTACAGACCGGGGCCAACGTCTCCATTGGCTACGCGACCACCCTGGGGGATGACGTCACCCTCAGCTCCGGTGCTGTCGTCGGAAACTTGGCGGGCATTGGCGACAAGACCACCGTTGATGCGAGCGCGGTGCTCGGTCGCGGTGCCACGATTCTGAACTCGAGCACGGCGGGGGTCATCGGCGGTATCATTGGTCCAGACGTGACCATTGGCGGCGACAACGACATTGACGTGTCTGCGCGTATCCGCAAGGGTGCAACGCTTGGCAACGATGTCACCGTCCTAGATGGAGTGCGCATTGCCCGCGACGCCATCATTGGAGACGGCGTCACCATCGGTGCCAACGCGCGTATTGGCGCTGGGGCCCAGGTCACCGCGACAACGGTCGTGGCGCCTGGCGCTGTGGTGGCTCGGGGTGAGACCCTGGATGAGCCGTCTACGCTGCACAACACCATCGCCTTCAATCCGCCCAATACGTCCGGCGGCTGCTCCTACGCGGGTACGCATGCGATTCAGTACGAGAATATCGGCAGTATGGATTGGCGCTCGTGTATGAGCGCTGCGTCCGAGCGCGGAGCTTCGGTGTCCTCCAATGCCTACACACAGGTCGGATCTGGCAGTACGAACGGCTGGGCAGGCCATCGCAACGGCGCGAACGCCATGTGGGCCAAATGGGCAAGCTACCAGCAGGCAGGAATCACGACGAACCGAGCGTGTGTGCTCTCCCGCGACCCGCGTTCTTCCGGCATCACGGCCACGCTGAATAGCACACAGGCGTATGACGGAGACACCTGGGTCTACCAGGACTACGGCTCGCAGTACTACGACCAGTGCATCCTGCTCGCGTCCAATGCGGGAGCCAGCATCATCACTCCGTACACCATCGGCCTCTCCGGCGATAACTACTGGGTCCCATCGGTCCATACCTGCAACACCTACGAGTGGGTGACTGGTGGTGGCACGTCGTACGCCTACCAGAGCATCAGTGGTGGCCAGCGGTCCACAACAAAATCCTGCATGGTCGGGTACATCTCCCAGTAGGCTAGCGGGCCACCGGGAACGCACAGCCCACGTACGAGCACCAGTCTGTGAACGGTCCCATGCACGCCGTTTAGGATGACTCGCAGTCCAATGTTGAGAGACGCCGCTACCTTCCAAGCGCGGCGTCTACTCCATGCTGTTGTGTTGATAGACACTGGTCGTAAGTATTCGTGAAGGTTTCGCTCGGCTTCCACACCAATACCCCGCACCCTCCCCAACTATTGGAGCTTGATATGCGCGGTTTATCGTGGTGTCTTTGCACGGCCGGACTGACTCTTATTGGCTGTACGGATACGTATAGTGGAACCCTAATCACCGGGGAGTCGTCTTCGTTTACTGAGGACTCGCTGACTCAACAGGATGACGGGAACATCGCCGGTGAGACGGCGCGAACTGGCGAATGGCAGCCGGAGGGAGATTTGCCGGAGCTGGTCGATGGAACCTGGCTGGCCGGAAATTTTGGTCGAAGCCGTTCGTTCTCTCAGCAACCCACGAGCATTGATGCGGGCTTCTGGCCGGACAGTTTTTCAGTGACCCTTCACGCCACCGGTAACCATGGGTGGACCATGATGGGGTTGCGGTTGCCAGGTGTACTCGGTGAGGGCGACCTTGTACCGGGCAATACCGTGTACTTAAGCGGAGACGCCGCTGGTGGAACGGATGTTGTTGTTGGCGGTTCGGTCAACGGCTGCACGGGGCCCTCACAGGGCCAGCCCCGCGTAGATGAGACCACGGATGATGTGGTCATCACCTTCTCGGAGAACGAGCGGGGTGACCTCGTCCTGGAGATTGTCTCTGACTATTCAGATGGGTCGGCTCTCGATGGAACGCTCGTCCTACGGTGATAACCACCGACCCCTTCCGACGACTGGGTCGGCCGTCCTTCAGTACAATGCGAACCAGTCCGGCAGTCCGTCAACAGCGTCTGCCATCCACTCGTGTCCTTCGGTCTCGCTGGAGAGGAGCTCGGTGGTGACGCCGTCTGCATCGAGTGCATCCTTGTACTGGAGCATTACGCGAGGGGGAACAATCGGGTCCGTCATGCCGTGTACGAACAGAGTGGGAGGGTGGTCGCTCGGCAACGACAGCGGCATCAAGCACACCGCTGAGCACGTTGCGTAGCCGCCGGAGTGGATGGCCAGAGCTCTGAAGCGGCCTGGGTAGCTCACTGCCATTCGGCTGGTCATGAAGCCGCCGCTGCTGATGCCCGTTGCGTACAGAGCGTCTTCGTTGACCGACCCGAACAGGCCGTCGTCGTCGATTTCGTCGAACAGTTTTCCCATCAGACTGTCGTCGCCACTACCACTCCAAAGCAGTGAGAATGGCGGGATGTTGGTCTGCCAGAAGGTGCTACCGTTTCCGAAGGCTTCTGGTGCAATGACCACGTATCCAGCGTCCAGTAGCGACTTCACCGTGCGTGCGAGTTCGAACTGACCGAAGGGGGCGTTGCGCTCGCCGCTAAACGACAGTTCGGCGGAGAACAGAGAGCCTTGGAAGAACAGGACCACTGGCCAGCCGTCTTGTGGAGGCGTTCCGTTGGGGGTGGCTACGTGTACGTCGCGCGACAAGAAGCCGAAACCAGGGTCGACCTGTACGGTTGTATACGGGCAGTCAACGGTGTCTGTGGTCGTCGTACAGACGCTTACGACGGGTGTGGGCTCAGTGTCGTCATCAGTGTCGTCGTCGACCCCGGTCGTGTCCGAGTCGGGGTCCGTTCCGTCGGGTTCTGCGGTGTCCGACGTGCCATCCAGCGGGTCGTTGGGTCCGTCGGGTAGCCCCGAGACGTCGCACGCCACTGCTAGCGCCACAATGAGCAGCCTGATTTGAGTCATCACATCTCCGGGTGCGTCGGCTGACGCTCTATCGCCGGTCAGGGACGAGTGTACCGCCGCTAATCTCGTACTTTCCGCCATCTTCCACCCGGATGCCCGGTGGGGTCTCGCCAATGCAGACGTAGGTGTCGTCGCCCACGGAGAAGTCGCGCGTGCTGCCGGACTCTAGGCTGGAGTGCATGCCGAGTCCGCAGTCTGGGCTGTCTGAGATCAGCAGAGTAACGGCCGCGCTGTCCGAGTTGTGAATGTCGACGGACCCGCTGCCCATGCCAATCTCTTCGACAGCACAGGCGAGGCTGATGGTCACGACGAGTAGGGTTGCGGCGAGGGGGATGAATTGGCGCATGAACACTCCGGTGACGCCGACCCTATCTCAGGCGCTGGCTCAGCGAATGGTGGGCCGGGTCGACTCGCTGTGAGATACTCTGGAGCTTGGGCCCGTTGGCGTGCCCTTGGGGAGTTCAGATGCGTTTTGGTTGTTGGCTTGGAGTACTCGCGTTGGTTGGCTGTGAGGCGGACCCCCTAGACGTTGACGTCGACACCGACACTGTGATGGTGGACGTTGACACCGAGCCTGACACAGAGGCAGACACCGAGCTGGATACAGAGGCGGACACGGAGCCCGACACCGATTCGGACACCGAGCCCGACACCGACGCGGACACCGATTCCGACACGGCGGAGCCGCTGTGCTTGGCAGAGGACGCCTTCATCATCTACCGAGATGCAGACCTGGACGGCTACGGCGTGTTCGGCAACGAGCTTATCGTCTGTGAGATGCAGGATGGGTACGCCCTAGACGCCGGTGACTGCAATGACGATTCCGAAGACATCAGCCCAGACGCCGATGAAGTCTGCGACACCGTTGACAACGACTGCAACGGCCTTGTAGACGACGCCGCTAGCGACTGGGTGACGGTGTACCTAGACGCGGATGGCGATGACTTTGGGGATGCGGAGCGTCCGTGGACCGGCTGCTTTCCCACCGACGACTACGTGGCGGATGCGACCGACTGCAATGATTTGGATGCCTTCGTGCACCCGGGGGCTGTTGAGCTGTGCGACGGCGTCTCCAATGCGTGCGCGGACGAGCTCGAAGCGGATGAGCTCGACGTGGACCAAGACGGTGTGTCGGTGTGTGCCGGCGATTGCAACGACGGCCGCCAGGACATCAGCCCGCAGCTCGCCGAGCGCTGTGACGGAGAAGACACCAACTGCGACGGGCGCACAGACGAAGCGGGCGCAGTGGATGCCCCGACGTGGCACCTAGACGGTGACGGCGACGGGTTCGGCGGCATTCCGGTTCTGCAGACGTGCTACGCGCCTGAGGGTTGGGTGGAAGACGGCTCGGACTGCAACGACAGCGTGGCCTGGCTGAACGTGGACTGCGACGTACCCAGCTGTGAAGTGTGTCCCGATGGTGCCGAGTGTGACGACGCGACCGAGTGCGTGAGCGGTGTGTGCGACGAGACGTGCCAAGAGCCCACGTGCGAAGATGGCGTTCTCAACGGCTCCGAGACAGACGTAGATTGTGGTGGTGACTGCCCTGGCTGCCAGCTTCTCGAGCAGTGCGATGAGTCCACAGACTGCGTCTCCGGGGCCTGTACCGGCGGCGTGTGTTCGTGCAATGGCGACCTGTCCTGTGACGACGGCAATGACTGCACAGACGACTACTGCAGCCCGGTCTCGGGTGAGTGCGTGTACCTGAACAACGACGACAGCTGCTCAGACGACGACATCTGTACGGACCGTCACCAGTGCGTGCAGGGCGAGTGTGCTGTGTTGGAGAGGGACTGCGAGGACAACAGCACGTGCACCCTGGACACCTGCAATCCGCTGCTCGGTATCTGTGAGCACGAGACAGATCCCTCCTACCTAGAGGGGTCTTTTGAGTTCGACATCACCATCAGCAACGGCTGCCTCAAGATTGGCCTGACCGGCGAGTACATCCATGACGGGGACACCGTCTACCGGGTGTTTGCATGGCCGGGAATGGTGGGCCAGGGAGCACCGGAGGGCTGGACGGTCGTGAACAACTGTACGCAGCGCCCTACCTTTAACCCCAACTCATTGGGCTACTGGCCGAGCTTGTTCCGCAAGAATTGCCCGTAGTCGGGACCTGAGATCTCAGTGTTGCTAGTGCGGTCCCATCGCAATAAAGAGACGGCGGTTCGGGGTGTAGCGCAGCCTGGTAGCGCACCTGCTTCGGGAGCAGGGGGTCGTAGGTTCGAATCCTGTCACCCCGACCACCATTGAAAAGCCCATTGACGTTAGCGTCAGTGGGCTTTTTCATTGGTGGCGATGGTGACAGCGCGCGTTTGAACGGATGGGCGTTGGGAGTCTGCCGAGGGCATGCTGTTTGTGGGGTCGCCCACCGGTCAACGCGCGGTCTTTGGGTGGTGTTGAAGGCTCTTGGGTGGGACGGTTTCGCCAATAGGCCTCTTCCTTCACCACAATGGTGACGGCGCGGGTGTGAGTGGATGGGCGTTGGAGCGTTGGGTCGGTCCGGATGGTCTCGCGCGCCCACCGGTCAATGCGCGTCCCCCCGACCATCATTTACGGCGCCTTCGAAGGCAACTTCGGAGGGGCCGTTGTCTTTTCTTGAGGCCCATTCAGAGGGTGAGGGTCCGGGGGACCCCGCGGTGGGCGGGCACCGAGCGTTTGGATTGAGGGACGGTCAACCGGTGTAAGTGAGGTCGGTCGCAAATCGGGGTGGCTCTTCGTTGGTGAGCACAATGTGCAAGCCGTCGACCTGTTCATCGGTGCGTCCCATCACGGCTGCGAGCGCACCCAGCCGGGCCGCAGCCCCTTCTTCGAGCAATGAAAACTGGCGATACAACTGAAGCACCGAACGCATCGGCACATCCGAGATGCGCACGTCCATCCACGGTAGTAGCCCACGCACGCTTAGGCCAAACGTCACGGATACAAGGTTCAATGGGCGCGGACACAACGCAGGCATCGCGGACAAAAACCAGGTCATCTGCCTCTGTGACACGCCGAAGGTTCGGGCCGCCAGGGCAATTTGTTGGGCTGTTGCCACGGCCTCTGAGCCAGAAATAACGAAATCGACCGCAAACACCGCACCAGCTTCACTTCTTAGTCGTGTCTGACGACATCCGTTTCGGGTGGACGCGTTTGCATGAAGGCGTCCCAGAACGCGTTTGTGGGCCATTGCTGCAACGTCAGCGAATCCAGACGACGCTAATCTCATGCGGACCGTCTCGGGCGGCTCCTGTGTCTCCCACAGGGCCTCAGCAGACACAGACGGAATGCCTGCGCGTTGACCGAAACGGACCGAGCCCGAACCACTGCGAGCCCAGGGGACTGAGGTTCCGATGCTCGTCAGGCTCTCGACCACGTTTGTCACTTGGGTTTCAACCCAAAGCGATAGGAACTCACCGTCAGTGTAAATGGAGAACCCGTTTCGAAGGTCCGCAGTGAGTTTGGTGGCGGTGTCGATAAGCGCTGGTGAGTCGATCTGTACGGCTGTCAGAGCGTTGGCTACGACAACGGAAGGTTCAATAGAGGGTAATAAGCTATCCATTCGCGGCTTCGACCTCGACCGGACGGCTTGTGGGCGTATTGCGAGCGGCTAGCCAACGTTCTGCCCATGTCCTCAACGCAGCTTGATTCGCCGGACAGTCCGCGCGCATCTCAAGCTCGGGCAAATTCCCGGCATCGGTCGCCGCCAACGCCCGAAGCACAGCGCGACGGTCATCTTCGGCCCATCCCTGACTCAGTTGTGTCACGACGGGTGTAGCCACCCGGCGTTTCGTTTCATGAAAGCTCGATAAGAATCGTTCACGTCCACCCGGTTCGGTCACGTTCAATGTTGCGTCCGATGTAGCCGCTTGCTCGTCCATCGCCCGACTGTTGCTATCGAGAAACGCTCGGTAGTACCGCTGTTGTTCACCAGTCAGAGCGCCAAACTCCGCGCTCGCGTAAATGGAAACACGTTCGTTACCCGCAACCCTACGACGTCTCTGGAACTCGTCAAACGGAAGACGCGCGCGTACCTCGGCTTGGGCCGGGTCTGACAGCACCCACTCGCGATGGTCACTTGCCATGGCAAGGTGGTTCCGAGAGACAGTACGCAAGCTCTCCTGTACCGGCTGCCAGTGCATTTCTCGCCATTTGTCCGGAGTAAGCTCAAAATCTCCCGAGTGGCTCTTTAGCGCAGCGAGGTACATCGCCTCCATTTGGTCAGCCTCTTCTTCGTTGCGGGACATGCCACGGACCTCGGCCTTCTGGTCAGCAAGGGCACCGGCGTTGTTCCGCTCTGCCACGCCGTCGGCCAATTCCGTTGTCCAGCTCTCAGCACGACCTTTGGCAAAGGTGAGCATAAACTCGCCGATTTGGTCATCATCCCAAGCTGAGCTCTCGAAGATATTGCCACTACTCACCCGTGAGGCACCTTCGGCAACCACTTGCTTGAACATGGCTTCGGTGATGTCTCCACGCAGAAACGCCAACAACGACTGCCGCTGGGCTTCCGCTTTCGGCATCGAGTCTTCTAGGCCAGGAATCACAGATGGACCGCTGCCCCCTTGCATTCGACGACGCGCAGCACCAACGGAGCGAGTGAACATCTCCTCCTTGCATTTCGCAATGAATGCCTCATCCATATTGTCGATGTACGTCTCGAAGCTGCGCTCTCCCTGAGCCCATCCGTAGTCGAACCCGTAGCTTAGAGCCGTCGGGTCGACCGCCGAGAATGCTGCATCGCTCAACGCGCTCAATTGGGCGGATGTCGCAGCTCGCATGGTCTGCCAGCCAATCTCTCCCAGAGCAGGACCAACGCCCGGAATACGCTTGGCAAGTTCATCAAACTTGTCCGAAATTTCCTTCAGCCGGTCCATCTTGCCCAGCACCGATTGCGCCATGGGTGATGATGCTGCGAAGCTCTTGAACAACTCGGAGCCCTTGGACGTCAGGCCAGCCATGGCCGTCTCTTTGATGATGGACCGAATGCCCTCCTTACCCAAGTCGTAGTCTTCGCCCTGGGCAGCTTCATTGATGAGCGCAACGGTGGTTGCTTGCGCACCCGCCGTAATCATGGCCGCTACCAATCCAGGACCACCCGGTCCAGTCAACGCTGTTGCGATGGCGCCAATAATGACAATGGCGGTCCATTTCATCACTTCCGCGCAGGTAGATTTCGCAGCCCGGTATTCCCCAATGTCCACATTGAACTGGTCGAGACGAGCCTGAATCGACGTTTGTTCTTCGACTGTGATCTCACCAGCGAGTTCACCATCTTGGGCGGTTCCAGCCTCACCAACTTCACCGGAGTAAAGCGCGAAGCTGACAGCGAGTTGTTCATCCGTATTGGTGAAAAAGTCCGCGACAGAGGGCTGGTCCACTTGATGACGCGCAGCATCTTGCTGATGCGAATGAACAGAACGCGCTTTTCGGTCGACGCCATTCAGCATCGCGATGACCGGGTCATTTTCGGGAACGCCAAGCGATGTGGCGATTGCTGTCCCGGATATCGCTAGAATCGCTTTGCGAGCGGACATCTTGAAATCCAAGAAATCGCGAGCCGAAGTCCCATTCAACCACTCCCAACCATCATCATTCCGAAGCGTGTCCGCCAAGGTTGCGGAGACGTCCAATGGGAACATGCGGAAGCGGGCAAGAGCCTCTCCGTACTCAGCCTCTAGTATGGGATCAACGCAGCTATCCGCGGAAGCCGTCATGTACCGGTCGTAGACAGGTCGGTAGTCGGCGTACGCAGACTTGAGCGATGCCCCTCCTGCAACTTCGCCTGCGCGGTTCACATTCGACCAATCTCGGATGAGCTCGTCTTCACCTACGCCCGCGATGGCAGCGCTTACAACCTCTGACGAGTAGCCGAACGTTCCAAACGCAAACTTCAACGAAGCATCTGAGGGATCGATGCCACGCGTTAGTGCGCTGCGAGCAATCTCGTACATCTCATGACCGGCACCGAACTGCTCTACAATCGACTCGCGAACCCCAAATTCGTTCCAAAGCTTGGCTCGCTCAAGGTCGCCAAACAGTTGCTCTTTGACGTTTGGCAGAAGTGGGTCGGTTGCAACCTCCCCTTTCTCATTGAAGGCCTTTTGCAGAGCGGGAAAGAGCTGTACCGCTCCTTGAACCGCACCAAATTTCAAACGCGTTGAATGGACCAGCAGGAAACGCTGACGGTGACGCTCGACCAAAGCCGAGCTCATGCCCGACGAGCACACATTACCGAGCGGGTCATCCACCAACGATTGGTCTTGGCCGGTGGCTTCTTGTTCGGTCATTGGCGCAAACATGCGCTCTGACTCCGCCATTAAGTGGGCGAAGACCGGCTTTTGCTCGCGGTTGAGTTTGCCAGCCGTACTGTCCACCCAGACGCGGTCACGCGACTGGCGGTACAATGCCTCCATAGGCATGCCCAAAAGCGTTTCCATGAGGGCATCTTCGTCGAGTGACGAACCATTTTCGGCGACTGCTTTGTCGAGCTGGTAGTCGTACTCTTCACCCGGTGCCGCCGCGAGGATTCCCATCGCTGCGCCCATCTGGGACTGCGTCAACACGCCAGCGAGTCGCTGCATGAATGCCACATCGCGAATCTTGAGCTGGCGTTCTTCAATCGTCAGCGCCGCGAGCATGTCGAGCATGGCACGGCCGCGTGTGTTGTTTTCCAGGCCGACTTCAAGCTCGTCATCCTTCGTGCGTTCCCCACCATGAAGTACGAGCTGGCGGAGTGTCAGAAGGTCACCGCCACTGAATTCTTGAGCCAACATCGCTTGCGTGTCGCCATCGAGAAAGATGCCTCGGAGCATGGACTGTTCGGACGCGGGCATTTCCGCAATGCCCCCGTTTTCAAATCGGCGTTTGACGTACTTGATGAACTGTTCCGTACCGGCATTGGCGCCTTCCTCATCTGAGCCAAAGTCCATCCAAAAGTGCCAGCCGCCGGCATCGTTCTCACGCAGGACGTCACCTAAACTGAGTTGGCCAGTGGCAGCTCGGTAGACGTGGTCGTAGACCTCTTGCGAGAATCCGGCGCGAATCTTGTGCAGCAATTCGCCGCTCGCCAATAGTTGGTCCAGCTCGGCCTGCGACGCGCGCATCACACACGCGATGAGCTGATCCTGGTCGCCATCCCCAATATGGGCTTGAATCTCCTCAGAGAACTCGTGGATACCGCCCCCTTCCAGGGCATTTGCGGCAGTCTCGGCGCCCTCGGTAAATCCGTGACGACGATGAATAAGGTATTCAACGTCAAAGCCATACAGTCGCCGAAAGACCTCACGGACGATTCGATTTTCTTCCGCTGAGCCTGACTCGCTAAAGTTGACTACGGTAGCGCCGTCATTCCATCCTTGGCGGTACCACTCTCGGGCGCGAGCTTCGGCCACCGGCAGACTGAAATCATAGGACATGGTCTCGGTGATTTCATACTGTAGCGCTTCGTCCGCTGCATCTAGCATGATGTCTCGGGCTGATGCCAGGCGAGGTTGTACGAGGCCAGGCATCAGCCCAGCGGCTTCACTGGCGGTCGTACATTCGGATTCGGTGAGAAGATGAAAAGACAAGATGTCAGGTAGGTCGATTCCGGTGGTTTCACGAAAGACATTTGGGGTGGCGGTGATGTTCTCCGCACTGAGCACGGTGGTGAGGGCGGACAGCTCTGTCACGTACGACTGCAGCGACCGCGAAAGAGAGCGCAGGTCTTGCCGCCGATCTGCTCGCTCATCACTCAACGTTTCAGAATCCGAAGAGTCGGGCACCGTCAAAGTAACGATGGCCACGAAAATGTCCTGGACCCGACGTTCAAGCAGGTTCCTTGCTGCGATATGTTTGGCCGACCGCCCATCTTGGTCAGCCCGCAACGCTTCGACACTACCGGTCAAACCCAGTCGAACGAACGCCGTATCGGCATTGTCCGCGTCCAGACCACCAGCAATCCCCTGCCGTAGGTCACCGCCAATTGCCCGATAGTGATTCTCGAGAAACTGCAGAGGCGACACTCGGGCGGGATCACACGTAGCCGAGTTCTCGTCTTGTCCCCTCACACCAAAATCGGCGTACACCGCGTTTGCGGTATAGAATTCCGAACATAGAGACAATACATTATTATCGCTAACCCATGCCACACTGACCATTTGGTCATGAAAGCGCTCTGCCAAGTCTCGCATAGCGTCGGACAGGTCGGTCACGGTGGTTGAGACCCCTTCCATGTTTTCCGCACCCGCTTGACTGACCGCCTCGGACATCAAGCGGGCATTGGGGTCTAAACGGTCGCCAATGAGCTGAAGGGCTTCCCGGGCCAAAGCATCATCATCGACACCATGGTGGATATCGTTCACAAGGGACGACGCATACTGCTGGTCGTAGGTATGCCGTAGGTCTTGCATTGCCTTAGCGAGCCGCGTGCTTTCATCTGCCACGCCCATTGCGCTTTGATGTATGTGCTCCCGAAAGGCCACGCGTGCATCACGAATGGAGTCCACTGCGCCCGTATCGGATACCCAAACGGACACATCAAACTGCACGCGAACGGTTGCGGCCTGGGCACGTACCAAGTCCACTAGAACGGTGTCAGTGGTAGGGGCTTCCACACCCGGCTGCACATCCTGGTTATGAACGTCGAGGTTTAGGTCTAGCAGGCCACTGATTTGGTCAATTGTGGATTTGGAAAGCCCATCGCCCAGCTTGTCCGCGAGTTCAGTGCCGTGCATGGCCTTCCACGCATCGGTCAATCGGGTACGAGCTGTGTTCAGTGCCGTCTGCTTGGTGACTTCATCGGTCACGTTGTACTCGGTGAACAAGCCTTCCAACTTGCCGAAGTAGGTCTTGAAGGCCTGAAGAACAGGCGCGTCTTCCACGTGAAACCAATCGTTCAATTCCGACAAACCTGACAAACAATCGCTGACCAAGGCCTCGAGATCCTGCAGTACGGTCGCCGCTGTCTGCGTGCGCTCCATCCGTTGAACATCTGACAAGACCGACTGGTAGATGTCAGAGCCAAGCTTTGTCTCCACGCGATGCAGCCAGGTGGGATTGTCTGCAAACCCCAACGCCTCTGTTGGGTCTGCCAGTAGCGGAATCCATGCAGCCAGAAACCGGTCACTGTCGCCCACAGCAATGGCCTGCTCTAGATTGGCATGAGATCCCGTCGGCAACTGCCCCTTGAACAGAAGAGTGGCAATCGCACGGTACTCCTTGTCTGCATCAAGAATGACCGATTCGATCGTATCGAGTAGGCCCTCTGAGACTGCAGCATCGCAAAAGCTGGCATGTGAGCCTACCCACTCCTCGACCACGCGCAGACCTTCTTCACTGCGACCCGCTCGCTGTTCACACAACCTTAGATCACTACGAAATCGCCGGATCGGAGACAGCTCCCGCAACACGCCCTCAAGCGTCTGGCCATGGCCTTGCCAAGCGGAAGAGGTGCGAAACGTGGGCTCTGCCCAAACCGCATCCCTTACAGCCGAGTCCGGTTCCGCGCGCACGATTCGCCGAAGGTCGACCGACATGTCTACGGCCGACTCCTCCAATCGGCGCAAAATTGCCGTCGTCAAATTCGTCTTGGCCACTTGCTGCTCTGGACTGAGCGGCGGTCCCCCGTCCGACGGTGGCAAAGGTGCGCCAGATGCCAGCACTCCCTGCTGGGTTGCGTTGCTGCCGAAGTCCGTTCCAGACGGCTCTACAACGACGTCATGAACTGGCGCCTGATTAAATCCGGGCGGCGCATGCTCGTGGGTTCCACCCATGACTGATCTCCGAGGAAAGAGAGAGTGAGAAAGGCTCGTCAACTTGATAGCGCAAATAGGACAGGGGACGAAGACAAATCTGGTCCGTGCAGGGCTTGAGGAGAGGTCGTTCAGGGGCGTGAATCCGTTTCGTACGACCGCGTCGGCACTGCTCCGACTCGCCTCCGCCTACTGGCGTCCACTATCGGTTCCTCCTGTCTCACCGAACCCTTGAGGCAACACCCCAGAGACTGCGCCACCGAGTTTGTCGCGCGGTATTGACTCTTTGACCGATAAAACAGACAATCTTCGAACGGCCAGCTTTGAAAAACGGCCCTATCAACACTGCCCTGACTGTACCGAATTCTTGCAGCGAACTCACCTGGCATTCGGCCTATTGGGGTGGTGTAATGGTCGCGACGAGGTTGACCGACGCACCATCAGCCAGAACAGAGATCGAAAGCTGTGATCCGTCGGTGCCGTTGAGAAACACAGTCCGCTCACCTAGAAAGTCTTTGCGACGTGCTTCCGTCCACCCAGAAGCCGCGGCTCCAGCCACAGCTTGCGCCAAAATGGACTCGCTATCGCCCTGCAGGTGCGAACTGAAATACTCGTCTGAGGCCGACATGACGGTATCTACAGATGGCTGGCCAAGAAATCGCCACTGAGGCGGCGTAGGCGTGGAAGAAACGCCAGGATTCGGAGCTTCTACGCTAGTAGAGCATGCGGAGAGAAGTAGAGCCATGACCATGGGCAACGTTCGAAGCATACTCGCAGGTAGCGTGCGAGTATGCTTCGAACGTTGCCCAACTTGAACCGCTCTGCCGGGATGGCATTAGTGCCTGCGCCATCAATGATACGCACAGACGACACGCTATCGGACTTCGATTGGATGGGGTCTCGGCACTGGCGCAACTAAGCGGAGAGGCCTGATCACTCTGTGAGAGTATAGACGCTACCCGGATCAACCTGCGCCAGCACCGCTGTAGCCGACCTCCGGTTCGCATTTGCGTAAGGGGGGCCGCGAGGTACGGTACAGCCATGATTCAGTCACTCAAGATCGCACTCGTCCTTTTGGTCACAGCATCCACCGTTGGTTGCTCAACCCAGACTTCCGCACCCACCCCACCCGTGGCAGCAGAGTCCATTCCTGCTGAATGGGCCTTTTTGGGCGTACATCCCGTCGAGCAAGTCTTGACGTCATCCGATACCTCATTCATGGCTCTCATCGCAGGCGACGTTGAAACAACGCTGCAAACAGCCGTGACGACTGCGAACGCTGCTGGCTGGACAGAAGCTCGACGCCGTACCGTCTTCGATGGAACCAAGGTGTTTTTCGATGGGTCCGATGGATCACTGCTAACCCTGACTGTCTCGCCAGAAGGAGCGTCCGTTTTAGTGGTCTCAACCATTGCCCCACCCGAGTAGGCGGTCCGAGTTGAGCAGTCGCCAACCGTAACAGCGGCGCCCATTCCCACCCGATAGACATTGTGGGGCCTGACATCTTGGGTTGGCGTACGGTCCGTTGCGAGCTACGTGCCGAATCATGCGGTATTTAACTACGTTCTTTTGCGTTGTCTGGTTGGGTGCATGTTCCTTTGGAACGACTCACTCACCACCGAGCTCCGACGGGGTTCCTATGCCAGACGGTTGGGCATTTTTGAGCGAATCGCCAGTCGAACATGTTGTCAACGCAACCGATACCTACGTGAGCGTCACAACGGGAGGGGGTGTCGAGTCGCTAGTCGTTGGCGCGACGACGGGCGCGGCTGCACAGGGCTGGAGTGAACGGAGTCGGTCCGAGGTCTTTGGTGGCACTACGATTGACTTCGAAAAGGCGGATGGTTCATTGCTCACAATTACGGTGGTGCCTGAAGGTTCATCGTTCAACCTTTCCGCAACTCGCGTACCCCCCGAATAGTCGCATATATAAGGCGATTGAAAGGGTGCGCCCGGTCTGAGTCGTGCCAGAGGTTCGTACACTGAATAGGCGCCGGTTCGTTCGAGTGATACATCGACAGCCACAAGGCAGAGCCGAAGTGCATGGAGGACATGCTGATGCATGTTACCCTCGCCCATGATCAAGCTGCACTCCCTCGCCCTAATCTGCATGCTTTCCGCCCCCCTTATGGCGTGCAACATAATCTTCGGCGCGGACCCGGCAGCCTCAATCGGCACGACAACGGTCCCATCCGAGTGGGTATTTCTTGGACTCCCCAACATCCAACTAGTCACCGATGCCTCTGAGTCTACGCTCGAAGTATCCGTCTCCGGAAACCCGTTGTACGTCGCCGCGGACATCGTTGAAAGCACGCACATTGACGGGTGGACCCCGGTGGACGAGGTCCAGCAAGGCACCGGCAAGACGCTGACCTTTTCAAAGGGTGACGAGCTGCTTACCGTGATTGTCACCGATCGGGGCTCCTCACGTCAGGTCCGGGCCAGCCGAATGCCTGTGCAATAGACCAGTTTTCGAGCGGGGAGGCACCAGCTCTGTCGGACCCTGCCCTCGTCGCTCCACTGTGACCACGATGCGGCTCAGTGCACGAACCACGCCCACAGAGTCGCCCTGGTCAATTGCGGAGAAGACCGTGGACAACCTCATCTCCTACCCGGAGTCCGGCGAGTGACGCGCCGTACCGACGGAGATCGTCTGACAACTGTCAGTCGTCACCACCCGGCGCAGCGGACCGTCACGCGCTCCTCGGCTCGTCAACCTGCCCGCCGCGGACAGCGCCGTGGCGTTCCGTGACCCCGCCGAGGGCGGCGCCTGCGCAGCCCGAGTCGCACGGGAGCGGACCGACAGCGGTGTCATAGCGCCGTCGAGGGCGCCGCGGGCCGGACATCGTCGGCGCTCTCCGGGCCATGTCCTCGCGAGCGCCCTGGGTCCGCACCGTGGACTTGAGTGTTCACGAACACCGCCGCATCACCGTCTGTCGGGAGCAGCCCGCCACATCTGCGAGCCGTTTCCAGGTCCAGCCCTCGGCCCGCAATCGCCGAAGCTCGGAGATGTCACGCTGCATCGGCAGGTGAACATCAGGCAGCGCGGGGTTTACGGGAACCAGTAAATTCCTCGCACAACACTAGATTCGGTACATAGACGTTGGCTCTGCCCGCGCTTCCCACTCGCTCCACCACAGGGCGGTGCCCATGCCTTCACCACTACCGCCGAGCGGTAACAACCTTGCGTGACGGGAATGGCCGCCGTCTCCTTGCTGAATGTGACGGTCCATACGGCCCAGTCTAGGACAGAGATGCCCAGCAGGGCACGTGTTTCACCGAACAGACCCGGGTTCACGTGGTCGGCAACACCCTGTCGAAGCCTGGAGTGGAAACCACTCCACCGGGCAGGGGAGCTCCCTCACAAAACCCCCTGGGGGTCCGGGGTGGGGGTCCGGCCTCCGTTGACCTCGCATAGCTCCCGGTAAAGTTCAACGAGCCTCGCTAACCCCTTAGGATGCCGAATAATCTCCGCTGCCATTTCCTCGACCGGCTTCGGGAGCAGGGGGTCGTAGGTTCGAATCCTGTCACCCCGACCACCATTGAAAGACCCCTTCTCACTGTAAAGTGGGGAGGGGCTTTTTCTTTGTGGAGTGGCTGAATCGGGCTGTTGTGCAGCGAGTGGCGGAAGGTCATGTGCAATCGCTTTGGGCTGTTCTCCATTGGGTCGATTGCCGACATTCATGTCGGATTGCCGACAGCGAGCATTGGACCTCTCTTGGATATTGCCATGACGTCGTTGGCATTGTCCTCGCGAACACGGGGGGCACAGGTTGTGTGGAGACTCTGTCGCTTCACGGCTCGAAGGCACGTGGAAAAGCGAGGTTTTAACTATTCGACGAGTCGGCCACTGTCGCGGAGCATCTGCTCGCTATCCGTCCACTCCAGCAGCTCTCGGAGCCCCTGCTCGCGGGATGACGCATGTTCGAGATAGCCGGTCGCGATGTGGTAGCCGGCGTAGTAGCCGAGGTCCTGGGGCCAGCCTTCTCGGGCGGGCGTTCGATACAGCCAGTCGCGTGTGCTCGACCCGTGCATGTCTCCGACGAAGGCGGTCCAGACCTCGTCGTGGTGCTCAGCGCCGAAAGCATAGACCGATGGATTGGTGTGGCGGCCCGAGAGCTCTTCGGCCAACACATCGGCCACCCCTTCGAGAAGGCAGGCCTCCAAGGTGTTTTGGGGCGTCTGGTGCTGTTGATAGTGAGCGAGTTCGTGAGCGACTATCGCATCGAGTTCCCCGGTAGGCTTGAGCACACGGTCCAGCCAGCTGCCCTCGGCGAGGTCGGGGTTAAGGTTCCGACCAAACATCTCTAGACTGATAAACAGTCCTTCGTCCGACAGCGTTCCGGCACTGTTGAATCGGCCGACGACCAGGTACACGTCGGGGTGAACGGCTTGTGGGTATAGTTCTTCGAGCTTGCTAAAAACGCCTCGAATTTCCGCCATCTCACCCTCGACCAATGCCAACTCGCCCTCGAGCCCCTCGTAGTAGGGCAGCGAAGATTCCACGCGCCTGGCGAGTCGGCCGACACCGCGAATGTTGATTTTCCACGCCTCATCGAGCCCAGCACTGCCCGGCCGACGGTAGTGAATCCTCAATGCTCGCCGAAGGGGCATGCCCTCTCGATGGGCTTGGAGCGCCTCGAAGAAGTGGTCGAGGTCTTCTGTGTGTATCTGAGCCTCCGACGGGTTGGAGACGGGGGCGGCGACCAGGTACGACAGAAGGAGAGTGAGCATCGGTGGTCCCTACTTTAAGGGCCCCTCATGGTCGAGCAGTCGTAAGATTCGGGTGGGGTGATGCTCGGCTCGGATGCCACTTTCCCGACCACTAACCACCCTCCGACTCGCGTGGTTGTGGCTCATCTGGCCTGACCGGATGTGCATCGGACCATGATAGATGGGCGGTATGCTTACATCGGCCCGGTCCTATCTCCAGACTCGAATCGACCCGCACACCATCTGGGTCTCGGGCCACTGGGTCGCGGCGGACGCGCAGCGGCTGCTACAGGCGGACCTAGCCTGGGGTGCACTCTACGACCGAGGGCGCTTGCTGGCGGATGTCTCCCACAGCGACCTGCTCGCGAGTGGACACCATGACAGTGTGCGTGAGTGGCTAACGGCAAGTCAACAGACCGACTCACCGCTGTACCGGAGTCTGACCGGAGGGCAGGTCGAAGTCGCCGAGCACAACACCCTGTCGCTCTACGAGCGGATTGACCTGTGGGCGGCACACTGCGCCTGTGGTCGCGAGCCCGTGTCACAACAGTTCGATGCGCTGGCCGACGCGGCGACAACGGACCTTGAGCAAGCCCATCTCAGGCGTATTCACTGCCGCCTACGTGGTGTTGGACTCCCGGCCCAGCCCTCGGTACCGAGCACGGAGCTGCCACGTCCGATCAGCATCGATCACGCGCTGCTTACGGACGACCACGCCGGCTGTGTCGACCTGTTCAACGCGGACGTACGCCGAGCCGCAGAACGAGGCGCTGACCGTCGAGAGTGGGTCGAGCTTGCGAGGGTCTGCCGGTTCTTGACGGGTGACGACGCCCGCGCCATGGCCTTTTTGGAGGCCCAGCGCTTCCATGACGTGCGGGATGCCTGGGTTGCGGTCTTCGGAGACGTTGGTCACGCACGGGTCCAAGCCGAGAAAGCCAAGGTCCTCAGCGGTATCGAGACCGCCTTCGACGGCATTGCCTTCCCGGGTCCATCCTGCTTGAGTCTGTATCAGGCCGAGGCCCGCGACAATGGTCTGGAGTGCGACACGTCCATGGACCACACCGGACGCTGGCAAGACCTCCCGCGCGAGCACATCCTAGACTGCCAATGGGCTCTGCCGCACCTGGGCTCAGGCTCCCTGCCGTACTACCTCCCCGCGCTGATGAGCTTCGCCGTCCGCGAGCATGACCTTGACCGCGCTGACCACCACTCGCGCTGGGTATTCGAGGCCGTCCTCCACCATGTGGCGTGCCAGGAAAACATAGATGTGAACTTGCCTCACGAAGAGCAGCGCCACAGAGTTCTGACCCCACGGCAGCTCGCGGCTATAGGACGCTTTGCCGAGTACTACGTGGAGGACCCTTCGGCGGCGCGTTGGTGGCGACGACTCGCCGAGAGGTAGACGCTGGATTCAGCGTTGTCCTGCGCTCCGCATCATCGGCCACTCACCACGGACAACTCACCCAGTCAATGCGGGGCGGACTCCGCACCGTTCAGCTCGGCCAACGTCTCCACAGTCGGGCTCGTCGAATGACGGTGATTTCCCGGTGTAGAACCCCGCGGTGTGTGAGCCGAAGCCTAGGATGGCGGGGCAATACGCCTTTGGCGGAGCACATCGACCTACGATTTTGGATAGGAGTGCATGGGAGGATTTATGTCCCACACACTATTCACACTGTTCAAAGTCATTGTCGTTGGAATCGGCCTGGCAGGATGCACGGTTGTTCGCTGGCGGCCCGACGCGGCCCTGCCGAACCTGCCCATTCAGGACGTCCTCGAGACCACGGACGCGGACCATATCGATCTCATTCTGTTCGACGGCACCCGGATCAAGGGCCGGCTCGTCGGGCTGCAGTTCCCGGAAATTCAGGTCCACCAGAACGGCCGAAGTCACTACGCCGACCTCAACGAGGTGGAGTTCCTCCGCATCGGCGACAAGGACATGACCGCGTCCGCTGTCGCAACAGCAGCTGCGGGCATCGGGGTGACCGTCGCGGTGGTATTTGGCGTTGCGCTGTTGGCTATCGCCCTGAAGTCCAGCTGCCCATTCGTGTACGTTGAAGGGCCGGACGGGACGCGGACGCTGGTGGGCGAAGGCTACTCCGGGGCCATCGGCGCAGCGCTAGAGCGCGACGACTGGATGGCGATGGGAGAGTTGGCCCCGGGTCCTCTGTCCATCGTCCTAGCCAACGAAGCACGGGAGGTTCACTACACCGACCTTGCTGAACTCTGGGTTGTAGCGCGCCCCGACGGCGGCCGGCTTCGAGCGACCACCGCTGGGGTTGTGGGTATTGGAGCCGCTGTAGCCCCGGTGGCTGTGGTCGACCTAGACGGCGTGGACAGGACCTCCGCCCTGGCCACGACCGGATGGGCGACCGACCTGAACACAGCGAGCACGATGAGCGAGCCCCCAGCGCGGGAGGGCCTTGTGATGTCGTTCGATCCTGTGTCGGCTGGGCCCTGGGTTCTGGATCTTCGAGGCGGAAATACGACGTGGTCAGACCTCGTAGTCGGGCGCGTGTGGGCGTCGTTCGATTCGGACAGACTGGACCGAGCAATGACGCGATTCGACGACGTCGACCGTGAATCGCGCATGCGTCGGTGGCGAGAGAAGGCGGGGCTAGAACTCGTCGTCGAGGTCGACCAGGGCAGCGGCTGGCGTCGGGTCGACTCTCTTCCACCCCTCGGATGGGTAGCACCGCGCGACATCGTGGTGCCCCTGCCGGACCTCGATCCTGAACTACCGGTCCGGGTACGGGTCTCCGGCGGCACGGGATTCTGGTGGGTCGGTGATGCGGGCCTTGCGCCCATCCTGGACCCGTCTCCTGAGATCGTGCGCGTCGCTCCGAGCGCGGCCGACGGCGGCGCTGACACCGACCTCGACGCGCTGTCGTCGAGTGACGGTGTCCACCAGGTGCTCCCCCAACGCGACACCGAGGTGCGCATCGCGTTCGACGTTCCCGAAACGGAGGGTAGCGACGTGTTCCTCCACCTTGACGGGTACTACACAATGGAGCCGCCTCTGGGCTCGCAGCCCAACCGCCGAGTGTTGGTGGGCGCGGCTTTGGATCCCGAGGCACTTCCCCTCGCTGGTCTAGACCTGTTCCGGCGGTATGCCGACCAAGTTGCCGCGAGCAGTGTCGAGCCCTTGAGAATCCGGTGACGGCCGCAGTGTTGCCATTCCGCACCCGCGTCGCGCTGCGCGCCCACGCCGTCCGAGCCGCCGCTCGACGAACCCCGGGCCCGCGAGCCGTTCGAGTTCTCTCTAAGGTGCTCGAACAGGTGGGTTGGTTCGAGGCGCGGCTGGGCCCCGCGTTGCCCAAGCGGGTGGCCGGTCGATGGATTCTCCGCCCGATGATTCCGGCGTGGCCGTCCCCCGCGTACGATGTGTGGCTGAACGGCTTGCTTCAGGAGCTCGACCCCGTCGGCACAACGCCTCCCGCGCTCGCTGCGGTCCTGTTCGCGGTCACCCGTCGGTGCCCGCTGGCCTGCGCCCACTGCTCCGCTCACGACGAACTTGGCTCTAAGGAGCACCTGTCTAGGGAGCAGCTGCTCGCCATCGTGGACTCGCTGCAGGCCCATGGCGTCGCTCAACTACACCTGACCGGCGGGGAGCCAATGGCTCGGTTCGCCGACGTACTCGCGGTCGTGGCGCATGCGTCACCGCGAAGCGAGGTGTGGATCAACACAGCCGGTGTGGGGCTCACGGTACCGAGAGCGAAGGCCCTTGCGGCCGCTGGGCTACGCGGCTTGCATCTGTCGCTCGACGACCCGTCTCCCGCCCGCCACGATGCGTTCCGGGGCCTTCCGGGCACATTCTCCTGGGTGGAGCGCGCCGCCGCTGCCGCCGTTGAGGCCGGCCTAGTGCTCACGGTGTCGGTGTGTCCCACCCGTGAGCTGATGGACGCCGGAGGGTTGGAGCAGATTCGAGACCTCGCCGCCCAATGGGGTGCCCACTTCATCCGCGTCGTCGAGCCCCACGCAGTCGGGAAGTGGTCCGGGTCCGACGTTAAGCTCGGCACCGACCACGGCGAGGCGGTCGACGCATTCATCGCCGACCTGAACGCCAGCGATGACGGCCCGAACGGCTTTGGCGACGCCTGGCTGGGCCGGAAGGTGGGGTGCCTCGCTGGGGGATGGCGCGTGGCCTACGTGGACAGCGACGGCGACGTTCGCGGCTGTCCCTTCGCCACCCGCAAGGCTGGAAGCGTGCTCGACGGAGAGCTGTCTGCCGCCCTCACCCAACTGCGCGCCGGGGGCTGCGCCCGATTCGGCGTCCCCAAGGTTCCCGGGCTCGCCACTGGGGTCTCGACTGTCGCGGGTGACTAGGCCAAGGGTGCACTGAGTAACGTCCGTTTCGTGGTATTCTAAGACCATGGCACTCTGGCTTGAGCCAAGCGAAGACAACCGCCGCGCTGCTGAGCGACGGGTACGTCGCTGGACAACTGCATTTCATGTGATGACCCGACCCATCCTCCGGCTGGAGGTGGTTGGCGCGGAGTCTCTGCCGAAGGAAGGACCGGCGCTGGTTGTGGCGAACCATGCCAACCTGCTGGACCCGTTCTTGGGCATTGCGGCAGTGGGGCGACCGGTTCACTGGTTCGGGACCGCTACCCTGCAGCAAAAGGGCCCCGTCGCCCGCTTTTTGCGCGACTCTGGTGCGATTCCCAAGCAGCGATTCAAGAAGGACCTGCTGGCGGTGCGATTGGCCATGCGGTGGGCCAAGGTAGGCGGCGTTGTTGGGGTGTTTCCCGAAGGGGAGCGAAGCTGGGACGGACGGGTACAGCGGTTTGTCCCTGGGGTTGGTGGACTGGTCCGGGCACTGCGGGTGCCGGTCTTTGGCCTGCGCATGGAGAATGCTCATCGTCACTGGCCCCGGTTCAGCGCGCGTCCGCGAAGGGGCGTCATTCGGGTGCACGTGGAGCGGGTGGACTTGGGGACGGACCCGGAAGCGGCGATTCAAGCGGTGGTGACGCCACAAGGGTGTGAGCACGTCATTCGCTCGTGGAACGCGGCACAGGGCATGAGTCAGCTGGTGTACGCATGTCCCGAGTGTGGCGCACAGGCCATGACCGAGAGGAGGGGGGCACTGGCCTGCACAGCGTGTCAGCAGGTGTGGCGCGTGGACACGTCCCACCGGTTGACCGGCCCGAGCGAGCACACACTGTCGTCGTGCATGGATGCCCAGCAGGCGACGTCTATCGCTGCGTGGCAACACACCCGTCCCGACGTCGTTCTGCGCTCGGGGCGAACCACATGGAGTACGCCGAGTGGCTCCTTCGAGGGCCACGGCGTGCTGCGACCCGACCGCCTAGAGGTGGTCCGTGGCGGACAGGTCTGTTGGTCCCTGCCCATGAGTGCGGTGCGTCATGCCAATGTCGAGTTTCAACGTCGTTTCGAGGCACATACGGATGCCGGAATGGTACGTGCCGACTTGCCCGTTACGGACTCGGGTTGGCGGTGGGGGTGGACGACCCGCTGGTTTGCGTCCAACCCGTAGTCGACGGGCTCGACCGAACTGCCACTGCCAGGGTGCCTGCTGCCATTGCAAACAGCCCGACACTCGCTGCGGTGGGCAGCCAGATGCCCGCTGCTACAAGGGCGATACTGAGGCAGACCCGCTCCCATCGCGCAATCGGACGGTCTTCCAGGGTGAGTCCGAACGCTCGCACACACCATAGTCCGGCAACAACCATCAAAACACGGGCGTGAATGGGCAGGGAGTGGGCCTGTGGAACCGCTACCAACAAGAGCGAGCCACACAGGAAGTACCACAGCACAGCAGCGAGCTGCTGGGGAGGCGGAGCGTTGCGGCGACTGGGCGGGGAGCGGTGTGGAATGGGGTGGTCGGGGGCCCATCCGGGTGGCATGAACCACACACGGATGCGATCCCACACGCTCCATTCGCGCGCGTCGGTCCACACCTGCACGAATGGGTAGACCGTGGCTCGGAACGGGTCCCATCCGGGCACGGGGCGGGTCACACCGTAGGTGGGTGCGTGGGTCTCGGGCACGAAGGTGCCGAAGAGGCGGTCCCATAGGATTAGGCTTGCTCCGTAGTTGGCGTCTTGGTAGCCAACGTCGCACCCGTGATGCACCCGGTGGTGGGACGGGGTGTTGAACAGCCACCCGAACGGTCCGAGGCGACCCACCCACTGGATGTGCAGCCAGTATTGGCCGGCCACATGTTGGATGTACAGCAGGCCCAGCACGTACGGCGGGATGCCGAGTAGAGCCATGGGCAGCAGCGTGGGCCAGTCGAGAAGAGAGCGCAGTGGAGCAGTTCTTAGCGCCGTTGAGAGGTTCAATTCCTCACTCTGGTGGTGCGCCACGTGCACAGCCCAGCCTAGGTTTGTGCGATGGGAGAACCGGTGGAACCAGTAGCCAAAGAACTCGTAGGCGAGCACGGCCATGACCCAGTCGAGCACGCCGCCGGTCCACGCTCGCACCGCCAGGGTTTGGTACAGCGGGATGTACATCAGGAACAGAAACGCCTTGCCGAACGGGGCGACAAGGCCGGTGAGCAGGGACAGGGACAGCGCGGAGAGGCTGTCTGTCCACCGGTGTAGCGGGCGGCCAAGCCCAGCAGAAATCACGATCTCTGCCAGGAATGCGACAGCGGCCACCACCAGGCCGATGACACCCCAGATCATGCGAGCACCAGCAACAACAGAGTCAGTCCGGTCGCTACCTGCGCGGCTGTAGGCCCGGTACGTCCAACCAGGGCGCGTCCGGCTTGGCCAAAGGCCCCCACGGTTGCCGCAGCAGCCAGAATGCGCATCCACAGAGGCCAGTCGCTGCCGTTCTGAAGGAGCAGGATGCTCAAGGCCATCGCCGCACCGAACCAAACACTGCCGAGCACCCGGTGGCGGACGGAAGTCGCGGCCACTGCGGGTTCCGACGGGGCCGGCCGCTGACCGAACAGCTCAAGCCACGGCTCTAGGTTGTTGCGGATGGGGTCCCAGTGTGCCTGTGGACGGTCAATGCCGTACTCGATGGGGTCGTTGGCCTGCTCCACCGCGTAGGTGCCGAACAGGCGGTCCCAGATGATGAGGTTGTGGCCAAAGTTCTTGTCCAGGTAGCGTGGGTTCTTGGCGTGATGAAGGCGATGGTCCGCTGGCATGGTCAGCACGGCTCCAAACAGCGGCACACGGTCGACAAGCTGTGTGTGTAGGAGGGTCTGGTACAGGTGGGCCACCCCAAAGATGGTGGCGAACATCCACATAGGCATGCCCAGCAGCGCCATTGGCACCATGAAGGGCAGCGTCTGAATCCACTGGAACGCTCCCACCCGCAGGCCCACCGCTAGGTTCATGTCGGACGACTGGTGGTGTACCTCGTGGATGGCCCAGCCTACGGACACGTCATGGCCAAAGCGATGCCGCCAATACCAGCAGAAGTCGCTCACAACCCAGGCGATGAGCCATGCCCACACCGTGTCGGATGGGTACTCCCACACGGCGATGCCCTGTCTCAACCACTCGTACAGCGTGAACGTGGTGAGGCCTATGACCGCTAAACCCACCACATGGGTGACCGAGCTGGCGATGTCGTCGAACAGGCCGCCCAATCGGTACAGGTGCTTGCCCTGAAGGCGTCCTACTGCGTATTCGGCCCCGATCAAGCCGAGAAAGACCGGCACCATGATCACGTTTGGGTCCATCATGTGGAGTCCGCCCGGCCTGGCATGCCTGACGGCGACGACTTGAGCTTGCGCACCAGACCTACTTTTTTGAGCTGCTTGGCCAGCCAGAAGCCAATGTCGACTTCACCAGGGCGGTGGGCGAGGTTGGCGCTTCCGGGGCGAGCGTGGTGGTTGTTGTGCATGGCCTCACCCATGCCGAACAGGTCGATGGGCACGACGTTTGTGCTGTTGTCCAGTCCCTCGTAGTTTCGGTATCCCCACGTGTGAGCGACACCGTTGACCAGGAAGACGGTGGATGCGAAGACACTCAGGTTTATGCCCGGTAGTGAGGCGACGGCGGCGCCAATAGCAACCCATAGGGGCAAACCGGTGGCCCACCATATGGAAGTAAGTACGGTGATCACGATGGGGAATCGCACCCCGGTCATACCAAAGTTACGGCGACAGTCCCACTCGATCAGGTGCTCGAGTCGGTCGCTGGGCAGATCCGTTCCGAGCCGCGCGATGAGCGTCGTGTCTTCGCGGGTCTGTATGACTGATTGGATGGACTGGCGTCCGATGGTCCACAGGCTGTGTCCCTCGGTGACTGGGCTGTGCACGTCGCGCTCGGTATCGGCGTGCGCATGATGCACGCGATGGGTGAGAGACCAGGTACGAGTACCGATAGCCATGGCGAGCCAACCCCACACACGTAGGGTGTACTCGAGCATCGGATGGAGGGTCAGGGTGCGGTGACAGATTCCCCGGTGGTACAGCAGGGTGACCACGCCAATGGTGAACTGGCGCACGGTCATGAGGGCGAGGAAGGACCACAGCAGCGAGATGCGGTGTCCGGTCAGGGTACTCCACCCGGCAAGCAGCCCCACCGAGAGTAGCGAGGGGCCGAAGCAGACCAGCACGTAGGCGATGTACGCTCGTGCTGGATGCACCTGGGTGGGGGTCTCCTGCCACTGGGGGGCTCGGCTCATGACGCCTTCCCGACGGTGGAGGTGTGGGCAAGAACCTCGTTCTCCCACTCGGCGATGAGCTCGCTATCATCGTGGTCATCCGGGTGGAAGGACGGCCTAAGGTAGGCGAACCAGCGGGGCATCACGCGCGTCATCATACCGGATGGGCCGAATAGCCAGGCCATCAGGGCGATGAGGTTGCCACGTTGGAGCAGCGTACCGTCGTGCCACATCAGGTACAGCACGCGCTGACTGGTGGCGAGCGTGAAGGACAGCGAGATCAGCAAGTACCAGACCACCCGCCTGACATAGCGACCGTCCACCGCCTGAAACACGTCGAAGGCAACGGCCTTGTGTTCGGCTTCTTATGCGGCATGCCAGCGCCACAGGGTGCGATGGGGCTCGGGTGCGTCTCCTAGAAAGTCGTCTTCGGCCAAGACTTGCGTCGAGAGCATCGCGGTGAAGTGTTCGAAGGCAGCGGTAATGGCCAGCTGAGTGGCAACCGAAGTCGCGCGTTGAACCCAGCGTGAGACGGGTTCGAGACGGGCGGTGAGGGCATGTACCTGGAATCCTTCTGCCTGCGCTCGCGCGTTGTACTGAACGTGCAGGTGGGCGTGGTGGCTCTCTTGTCCCATGAAGGCACGCGCGGTGGCCTGAAGTGCTGTGCTGTCGAGTTGCGGCAGAGCGGCTCGAACCGCGTTCACAAAGAACCGCTCACCAACGGGAAAGATGGCACTCATGGCGTAGGCGAAGCTGGTCAGGACGGGCGAGCCACACAACCAGTACTTGGGTGCGGGCTTGCTCATGTCGATGGCCATGTGCCGAACGATGGGTGTGCCCGACACGGCGCTACTGCGACTCGGTGAAGGCATCGACCTGTTCTGCCGTGTTCTGCATGTTGTTCACTGCGGTATCGAGGGCGAAGTAGTCGGGAAGTTCGATTCCAATGACTTCGGCATCCACCCAGAAGGTGTCCATGCGCGTGCTGCCCCCATCTTCGTTGGGGAAGATGAGCGTGTAGGAGTACTGCTGGTTGAGACGGAACACGTTTCCGCTCATGACGGCAGGCTCTGGGACGATGTCTCGTGTGGCGAGAATCACCGAGTCGTCCTCCAGGGTCAACCAGCGGTATTCCCTTCGGAACACCTGCTCGGACTCGCCCAGAAAGCCGATGTCGTTTTGACGCCAGCCGTCGTAGGCGTACGTGTCGCACTCGTGAGACAGGAAGCAGTCCAGCTCACCGTCTTCGGCATCAATGCGGAAGTCGAGGGTGACCTCCAACACCTCTTGCATGCGCGGGAAGGACCAGGCCACGGCGACATCGTCTACCGAGCTGTCCATCTGCACGGTGGCCGAGACGCCAACAATTGGGTTGCCCTCTTCTGCCGGGACTCCTGCTTCGATGAGCTCATCGAAGGTGATGGCGCTGACGCGGAAGCCAGTGGTCAGTTCCTCGGCCAATGTGTCGGTGAGTGGCAACAGGCCTTCGGCAGTCGCGACGCCACTGGGGTCGTCATCAAACTGTACAAATCCGAAAACCACAAGTTCTTCGAGGTTTTCTGGCGCATCAACGACGTTACACGCGCCGGCGAAAAGGACGATGGGGATGAGTCTGTTCATGCCGACAAACTACCACGCATACGGCGGCCGGCGATGTCCGAGTCACCGGGCGTAATCCCAGGCATCGAAGCACGGTCCTGCCGCCTTGTGTAGGGCCGCTCGGGCAGAGTCGCTCAAGGGCTCGAACCGGTTGGCACGGTAGGCACGGCCGGACAACGCTTCCTCCATCGTCGCTTGAACACGCTCGAACGGGCCTAGATTCAGCGACGAGTACAGGGACTGCAGGTTGCCGATGGGGTCGTCCACCAGAGACTCGTAGGACAGCTCATGGAGGTGCCCCTTTGGGATGAGGGCCGCGTCTTCAAACCAGGCATCGTGAAGGGCGCGGTACTGACGCAGGATTTGCTCGTCGTGGTTTGCTGGACGTCTTTGTAGGGTCCAAAACCAGTCTACCGTGTCGTACAGGTGTCGAGTGGACTGGAAGACGGCGGTTGGGTCGCGGTGGATGTGGACGAAGTGGGCGTCTGGAAACCACTTCAGTAAGTAGCGAATGCGCGCAGTGTGTGCGGGAGACTTGAGCACCAGTCGCTTGCCGGTGTGCTGCGTCAGGCGGGCGGTGAAGTCGTGCATGGCCTGGCCGAAGGCCTCGCGCTCTGTGGGCGAGCAGTCGCGCAGCGTGAGAAAGCGTTCGTAGAAGGCTGCGCGGTCGGGAAAAGACCGTCCGAGATAGGGTGTCATGCCGCACAGCACCCCAATCGCGTACTCATCTTCTTCTGGTGTGTGCATGCCCAGGGCCACGTCATCTTGCACGCGTTTATTGGGGATGAGACTCTGAAAGACGCGGGCAGCGAGCCACTCGGTTGCTGCGAAGCTTCGCGGGTTGGTGACCTGGAAGGCGTTGGGGGCGGCAAGTGCGGGGTCGCGTGCGAGTAGGTGGTACAGCCAGGTGGTGCCGCTGCGCCAGTGACCCAGAACGAACACTGGGGCCTGGGCGCGAACATGGGACGGCTTGGCCGACACAGCGGAATCGATGCGATGGGCCAGCGAGTTGTACACCGACAGCGCCGACAGAACCGCCCCGCGGTGCCAGTACTCCCGGTGTACGCGATTCTCCCGCAGCAGACGGAGCCACTGGGAGGTCGACAGGCCGCTCAGCCAGTTCAGGTCGGTTCGCCATCGGTGCTTCATGTCGCGGTATACTCCGGTCATGTCGGACCATCCCGAGGGCGTGCTCGCCAGACTTGCTCGTGGCGTACTTCGTCATCCCGTCGTTGTCGTTCTCACCGCCCTCGGCGTGTTTGTGATGTCGGCGTGGATTGGGCTGCCGCCGCGCGTTGACCCCGATCTTATTGCGCTATTGCCTGCTGACCAGCCCCATGCCGCAGCCCTGGCTCGTGTTGCTCGAGAGACGGGCGGTATCAATACCATCACCCTGACTTTCACCGGCGACGACCCGATGGCGATGGACGCCACGCTCGATGCGCTGGCGCTTAGCCTTAGGGACCTCGAGGACGTGGCCGTTGCACTTCACCGCATCGAGCCGGACCTGGCCACACATGTCGCTCTGATGAGGCAGAATTCTACGGACATTACCGCTCTGGCTCTGGCCCTTGAGAATGACGTTGATGGGTGGCAAGACCACACGGTCGTTCACGCATTGCGGGATCGAGAGTACCTGTTGGTACCGGGAGACGGTCGGGGTCGCATCGTCGTCAAGCCGACCCAATCCAACGTGGACCCCGCCTTCTGCGAGCGGGTGGTGGACGCCGTGCATGCCCACATCGCTGCGACCGACCTAGGGTCTGTGCAGCATGTCTACTCGGCCGGTCCGTACGTGTTCAACGCGGCCAGCGCGAGTGGCATCCGAGCTGACTTTCTCCGCACCTCCTGGCTGACGGCCGTCTTGGTTCTCGGCATTCTCATCGTCGGCTTTCGCAGCCTGCGTACGCCGTGGATTGTCTTTCCCCCCATCCTTCTGGCCGGAGTGGCGAACCTCGCGGTGCTGCGTGTGGTCCTGGGCTCCCTCAATGCGTTCACCTCCTTTGGAACGGCGCTTCTGATCGGCTTGGGCATCGATTTCGCCGTGCACCTCATGAGTCGATTCCGCGAGCATCGCGGAGACGGGATGGGGATTGAGGATGCGATGGCCCGGGCGTGGGACCGAACCGGTCGTGCGTGTGTGGTGGCGGCGCTGACGTCGGCGGCTGGCTTTGCCGTGCTGTCGATCAGCGACTTTCGCGGGCTTGGCCACCTCGGCTTTGCCCTGTGTAGCGGACTGATCTTGTCGCTCGGCGCCATGCTTGTCTTGCTGCCGCTGCTGCTCAAGTGGCTCGATGCCACACCGCCGAGGCGTGCGCGAACCCAAGTCGCGTGGCCTGCACTCTCGGTACGCCGTGCCCGATGGGGACTCGCCGGCCTCGCGGTTGTCACGGCGGTGGTGCTCGTAGTGGGGTTGCCGCGCCTGTCCTTTGAGTACGATCTGACGCGACTCAATCGGGACCGCATGGTGTTCAGCGACATGGACGAGTCCACGCGTCAGCTGGTGCGACTGGGCTATCCGCCGATCGTTGTAAGTCTGCCCGACGAAGCCACGGTGCGCTCCGAACACAGACGCCTGCAGCAGCTACACGACGAAGGCGCCCTGCCGCATGTCCGCACGGTGCTCTCTGTGGCCTCCCTACTGCCGGACGACCAACGGGAGCGGCTGGGCCCGATTCAGCGGCTGGTCTCTGCCGCTGAAGCTCACCCAGAGCTGTCCCAACTGCACGGATGGACGCCTCGCCAGTGGCAACCGTCCGACGTCGACCCGGGTGTGCTAGCTCTGGTCGGTGGACAGACCCGGCTGTTGCTGCTCCCGACCGGAGACCTGTTCGACCTGCGAGAGTCCTCCGCACTTATCGACGAGATCGATGCCGCAGTCGCTGGGGCGGGGAGCGAGCAGCTGGCCCAGGGGGCGGTCTTTCGAATGATTCAGCAGGAGACGCCGCGCTTTGTTGGCGTTGCTTTCTTGCTGGTTGCCCTGTTGGTTGCCGTGGACCTGCGACGCCCCATTCGTGTGGTCGCTACACTGGGCAGCCTGGTCTTGGGCATGGTCTGGGCGGGTGCTGTGCTGGGGTTGCTCGGCGTTCAGGTGACACTCATGAACCTCATCGGCTTCTCCATCCTGCTGGGCCTGGGGGTGGATTGGGTGCTGCACCTGGCGCATCGTCTGGGAGACGGGAGCGAGCTTGGCACCGTGCTTTCGACGGTCGGCAAGGCAGGGGCGGTGTCCACGCTGACCACCATGGCGTCGTTCGTGTCGTTGCTGGCGGCCGGCAGCGGTGGCTTGCGCTCGCTCGGAGAGCTGGTGGTGGTCGGGCTTGCGGTGGTCTCGGTCGTCTCCGCGATGAGCCTCGTGCTGCTCTCGGTCGCCTTGCCGACGGGGTTCAGGGAGCGGTGATCTGAGCGCGGTACCAGGCTGCACTCTGCGCAAGGGCCTCGGCGCGCGGCGTGAAGACGAGGTTGGGCAGCCACGCGGTGAGGCGGTCACTTCGGAACGACTGGTGCTGCGCGGCCAGGGTCAGGCGAATCGACGATATCGATGAGGACGATGTCTCTGGGTCGATGCCGCGAATGCGTTCCCATGCTCGGATGGGAAGGTACAGGCAGGCGAGCGGCACGGACAGGCGCGGCAGGCGTCCTCCGAGCTCATGGCAGACCTCGGTGGCGAGCTGCTTGAACGAGACGGGTGAGCCGTCGGTCACGTGAAGCACGGGGTGCTCGGGTCGGTCGGCGGTGACGGCGTGCTGGACGACCCTCGCAAGGTCGTCGACCCACACCAGCGACAAGCGCGCCCGTCCTCCATCGACCCACACGGGAGAGCGGCTCACGGCGTGGTGAATGCGCGGAATCACCGCCTTGTCGCCTTGGCCAATGACGAAGCGCGTGCGCAGAATGATGGCGTCCAAGTCGGAGTCGAGCAGCATGGCATCACATGCTGCTCGGGAGCGGGACACGGGGGTGTCGGGGGCCAGCGGGGTGGACTCGTCGGCGTCCACGTGCGGGTGATGGCCATACACGCCCACGCTGCTAGTCATGATGACCCGCTTGACGCCGGCTGCTTGAGCGGCGTCGATGAGCGCTCGGGTAGCTTCTACGTTGACGTCGAACCCTGTGCCGTCGGTGTCGATGCTCTTGAACGCGGTGTGTATGAGCACGGTGGTGCCGTGTAGGTCAGCGGCAGTCACCTGGCGGACGTCTCCGAGCAGTGGCGAACAGTCCACCTGCCTGGCCACCGCTGAGCCGATGAGTCCCCGAGCTCCGGTCAGCGTCACCATGGTGTCTGACCGAGCGTATGGATGGCGGAGCGAAGCGTACCGGTCAGGTCTGTGGGGTCCGACCCGCTCACCGCGGCGCCGAAGGCGACCCACGGCGGGCCGGTGTGTCCAACGGTCGTGCCGTGGATGAAGGCCGGAACAATGGGTTGGCCGGTGGCGATGGACAGCTCGGCCACCCATGGTCGGAACGGGCCTAGACCCTCCGGGTGGCGCCCGAACGCGGGGTAGGTGACCACACATCGGCCGCTCTGGAGCAGGTCGGTGACGTCGTCGAGCCAGCTGTCGCGGTCGTCCACCCTGAGCACGTTGCCGAGGGCCATCACAGCTCGTGTTGCGGTGCTGCGAAACAGCCTGGGCTTTGCACCCGCCACAACCAATCGGCGGGGGATGGCCAGGTGCATCCATGCGGAGTCGGTGAAGGCTGCGTGGTTGGCTGCAATGAGCACGGCGCCGGCTGCGGGCAGGTTGTCGCTCCCCATCACGCGGAACGACCGGGCACGACGAATGAGCGGTCCGGCACCGCGCACCAGCAGGCGATTGGCCAGAGTGCCCAAGGGTCGGTCAATCGCGCAGGTACGCGGTCGCAAAGCGCTGGCCGTTGTCATGGAGAAGGGCTCGCCGGAGGTGAGTGTGGTCGCGGGTAGCGTGAAGAGTCAGGGCCAGGTTTAGTGGGTAGGCGAACGGCGGGCTGTCGTTGCCCCAAAAGACCTTGTCCCACGCCATGGACGCGTTGTTGCGGAGTAGGCGTTCCAGCGCGAACAGTCCAAAGCCGGAGACGTCTCCCCACACATGTTCGTGCTGGGTGACCATCTGGGCGGCGTTCTCACACCACATCGCGCCGCCCATGTGGCACAGAATCACCCGTAGATTTGGGAACTGCCGGCACGGCGTGTCGAAGTACAGCGGGTCTGCAAAGCGCGAGCTCATGAACTGCCCACCGGCGGCCTCTTCGTCCTTGTGCCGTGCGGTGAAGAAGCCCGTGTGGACCATTGCCACCAAGCCCAGCGCCTGCATGCGCTCCCAGAATGGCGACAGGGCTGGGGCGTCCGCTTGCCAGCCTGTGACGGGTAGCAGCTTGATGACCCGGTGTCCGGCCTGCGCGATTGCGGTGAGCTGGTCGACGGCATCTGGGGTCTGCGGGTCGACGAACTGACTGGCCCAGAACCGGTCCGGATGGGCGGCGACAACATCAGCGAGGGCGTCGTTCCCGAGCAAGGAGGTGGCCTGGGCCGGTGCGGACTGAAGCAATGCGGTGTGGATGCCGAGCTGGTCCATGGCCATCAATTGGTACGGAACGATGCGCGGATGGGCCGGTAGAATCTGGTGCATGTCCAGCAGTGGACCGCCCAGGTCGGGCAGGGCCTGCATGGCCGCCAGGAAGAAGGCGGGTGTGCGTAGGTCGTCAGGGTTGGCCGGATGACCGCATCTTGGGCACACGCTGTCGCTTTCGGCGGTCGGAGCGCGGCAGTAGATGTAGGCACAGGAGTTCATCGGTTGGAGGGCTTCCATCGGTCGATGACCGCGTTGGGGAGAATCGTCCACACTCCGGTAATGTGACCGATGGAGCGGCCGCGCTGGTGGTAGTGGCCGGTGAACTGCATGGAGTGCACTACCCCCTTTCGTTCGCGCACATCGGCTACGCAGGAGTGTCCGAATACGGGCTCGTCCAAGCTGGCAAACGAATCGAAGGTCGTGGTCAACTCCTTCATTAAATAGGTGAACCCGCTCGTGGGCACGCCGTACCACTGGTGCGTCACCAGCAGTCCCATCTGACGCCCGGCTTCGATCAGGGCCAAGCCTGGAACATGGTCCACGGGGTGCTCGAAGAAGAATGGATGGTCGCTGGGAAAGCGCAGCTCACACCCGAAATGGTCGGGCCCCACCTGTTCGGCTCTAGCGACTAGGACGTTGTGTGTTTGGTGCTTGTGCACCAGCTCGCGGTCGACCGTGTCGTGCGTTGGGTGCTGGGCCCAGTCATCGAACAGGGGCAGCCACGTCTCGGGACTAGGTGTCATTGGGGCGATTTGTAGCACGGGTTTCTCCGGGTTGGAGCCGTTGTCTAGTGAGCCCCCCTGGCGCCCGCGCTTACGGCTGATGACGTGACCGGATGTTCTCCTGTGGCAGCGAGTAACGCAGGACCTCTGTGGGGATGATGGCGAGTCCACTCACGTATTGAGTGCCCGGCCGTGGAATGCCGGGGAACCTCACATTCACGGCTCGAACCGACGGTCGTCGGCTGCCAACTTGCATCACACACCCATCCAGGCGGTCGCCAGAGTTCGATAATCGTTCAGTTTACCCGACCACCATTGACTGTTCAGCGGTTGTACGCAGCCGGAGAGTGTCTGGGGACGCAGTGCGCGGTAGCCGAGTGCAGGCTGTGGTGTTCCGCTGAAGGTGCGGGGAGTTTCTGGGCCGGCTCGCCCGCTACGGTGACGGGCGGCGCTTTACTCACCGGCATCCGAACCCTGTGCATGGGCCGCAAACCGGCGCGGCTCCGATAGTGACCACACGAGCCACGAGACCCATCGCTCCCGGTTGCTCTCCGGCCCCGAACGAGCGCCAGCCTCAGCGAGAAGCCCGGCTGCTCGACGCATCGCATCACACCACGCGCGACGCACTGTGCCGTCCGGCTCAAGCATGGTTGGCGCACGGTGAAGGACGTCACGCCAACCACGGTCTTCCAGTGGCCCGTAGGCCGCGGCCGACAACTCTTCGACCCACTCGCCAAACCCATGCAACACGAGGTCTTGCAGCCAATGCGCACGAAGGCCGGGGATGCGTGCCGAGGGCAGGGCGTCATAGGCTAATTCCAAGTTGCGATAATCGTAGGACATCGGCACCTCCAATGAAGGCGTATGGGGCCGACCCACCAAAAAATGACCGGTACCCTCGCTAATTTCGACGGCAGCTGGCCGTGACGGGTTGGTACGTGCATCCAGGTCATCTCATCTAGGACGACGCTGGATGCAGAGTTCTCGCTGAGGGGTTTCCACCGTAATCTGGCGGTCGTGACTGAGGCCGTGATCGTACCGTGACCTCGCGCTGAGTCGCTGATTAGGCCAGTGCTTGTCAGCCCGTGTCACCTTGCGTCAGTCGGGGCAAGAGCTTGGTTTGCATCCGATATGAGTGGGGTCTCAACTGCATTCCTGAGGTCGATATGTTGCGTCTCGTTCTTGTTGGCGGTCTGTTCGCCGTCTCTGCCTGTACCGAAGCCCCAACGGACGAGCCGATTGACCCGCTCGCCTTCAGCGATGACGCGATGGTCATCGACTTTGGTCTGTCCGGCGACTCCAGCTGGTTTTCGGTCAACGACACGGTCATGGGAGGCGTCTCCACAGGCGACCTGTCTTACACGGAAGAGGCACTGGTCTTTGAGGGGCTCGTGTCGACGGACAGCAACGGCGGGTTCACCTCGGTTCGTAGCGAGACCGACAGCACAGATCTGTCGGACTACGACCGCGTTGTGGTTCGCGTGCGCAGCGAGGGCCAGCCCTTTACGGTGGGGCTGTCGCACAACCGCGTCTTCACTCAGGGCCAGTTTCGACACGATCTAGAGGTGGGTACGGGCGAGTGGCAGGTGCTAGAAGTGCCGATGTCCGACTTCGAGCTCGTCAACTTCTCAGGTGGAACTCCTTCGCCAACCGGTGAGAGCATGCAGGTGGAAGACCGCGAGGAGATCTTCTACATGGAGTTCATGTCCGAGTTGTTCGTGGACGGGTCCTTCCGTCTCGAGGTCGACCTTATCGCCTTCGATTAGTTTGAGGGACGGGCCCTCGTCGTCTGCTATTGATGGATTGCGGCGACTTCCGTCCCCACGTCTGCGGACTGTTGGACATGTCCACGCCGGCCGTCTGCACGCAAGTTCGACCCTCATCTAATCGACCCGACCACCAGTGAATGGCCTGCTGGTGCTTATGCGCCAACGGGCCTTTTCATTGGTGGCGGTGGTGACAGCGCGCGTCTGAGCGGATGGGCGTTGGGCGTCTGCCGAGGGACTGCTGTTTGTGCGGTCATTTCGGTGGAGCGCTGGCCCTGCGGGTTGGCCTACTGGGGTGAGTCCCAAACATTCAGAACCCCCAGCAGGGACCCATCGAAGCTAAGGCGCTTCGTCGACCTCGTTGCCATCGCCGTCTTCGAGGCGGTCGAAGGTGAGGTCAGCCTCAACTGTGCCCAGGACCCCAGCTGCAAGTGCGGTGGGGTCCAAGTTTGCGAGGCCTGTCGCCGCGATTGAGGTCTCGGCCACAATGACGGAGGTGGTGGGTTCGCTGCATGATGTTTCACACGAGGCGCTGTACTCAGTCTCGGCCTCCGTTCGGCATGTCGCCTCGTCTGATGCTACGGAGCACTCTTGCTCTGCGTACGCACGGCCCTTGGAATCGCAGTAGGATGTGCAGTTTTGCTGCGTAATAGGCAGCTCTCCTCGAACCACGATGTCGGTCACCAAGCCAATCTCGAGCGTTGGCAAGGTGCAGCCGCTCGGTGTGGTGAAGGTGGCCTCCGACTCGGCCATAGACGCGACGTAGACGCCGTCATCGTCTACGCTGCCCTCTCCTTCGAACACCCCAAAGAACGAGCCGGCGACGGTGTCGACTTGGCACTGGGGCTCGGAGACATCGAACGAGCCTGTGCCCTGCACTTCGATGGTCACTGTCATGCCGTCCCGGTCGGATGGCGTCGCAGGCTCGACATCTTGCCCGTCGGCGTCCGAGGTGGCATCTTGGTAGGTGGCGTTGCCCGTCGCCTCGGTGCTGTTGTCGTCATTGGCGTCGCATGCGACGAGTAGGGTGATGGGGACAATTAGGCTGCAGAGGGTCTTGCTGATGTGGTTCACGGGAACTCCTGCTTGGGTGTGCTCAGTGAATAGACCGTGCACCGCTATGCGGTGTTTCAACGATGTTTCACTGTTGAGTATTCGGCTTGATAGCTGGACTAGTCGACGGACGCGTGGACCTGTTGGAGGACACGAACCATCGCTTGGGCCCCGTCTGGACCCAGGTCGGTACGGCTCAGGCTCTCCACCCGATAGTCGGCTTCGATAGTGGCCTGAAACGTGTCCATCGCCTCTGCGACGGCCACTGCGTGTGCCTCAGCGGTGGTGTAGGTCTCAGCCGCGTCTTCCAGCTGTGTTTCCAGTGTCGCTTCGGCCTCCGCCGCTGCGGTCGTGGCTGCTTCGACGGCCAGCCAGCTCTCTGTGGAGAGTTCGGCAGCGAACACCGCGCTAAGTTCGATGGACCAGGCGCTCCACTCTTCGGAGACAAGGAGGTCACCAACGACGAGTGTCGTGTCGAGCACCCCGGTGACAAGGTCGTCGCCGGCTTGGTCGATGGCTGCTGCGCCCGAAGCGGACAGACCTAGGGGGATAGAAGCGGCGGACCCGACCTCTCCACTCGCCTCTGCGCGAAGACCCTCCAGCTCTGCGACGAAGCGCTGGATGGCACCGTCGTTGTCCTCGCTCGTTTGCGTGGCGATTGTGTGGGTTGCCTCACTCGCTGTGTGCAGATGTAGGGCGACACTGTCGAGTGTGGATTCGTCGTCCCAGGCGGCGTTAGCGAGCACGGGTTCGCTGTTTCCTGTGGTGTCGGCATCTACCTGCAGCTCGGTGAGTAACTGCAGGGTGCTCGACGAGGGCTGCAGGCTCACCATTGTTGCGATGATGCCGTCTGCGAGGGCGTCAACGGAAATCTGGGGGTTGGTATCCATCTGTGCCTGGGCCGCGGTTTCCGCTGAGATTGCTGAGCGTACGAACGCTGTGGTGACACCCGTGGAGGCAGTGGCATCGTCGCTGACCAGCGTGCGCCAAGTACGCGCTTCCATCGTGGTTTCGTTGGTGATGGGTGCGGCGTGGACTTCGCCATTCGCGCTCAAAGTGGCGCTCACAAGGACCTGTGTGGCATCACCCGCTTCAGATGTGGCCTGCACAATGAAATCGGTAGCTCGTTGGGTTGGCTCGTCGTCAAGCACGACATCCAGACGGTATTGGCCTGCGGCGTCGGCCTGTGTGGACGGGGACATTGCCGTCAGGGAGCCGTCCGTTTCCACGCGAAACGCCGTCAGACTGGAGCCTTGCTCGGCTTGTCCGGAGACCTGACCGCGAGCAGCGTTCGGTTCTTCGACGTTCGGAGTGGAGTGGGTGCTACCGATGTCGCAGGCAGACGCAAGAACGAGTAGGACTGGAGCGAAGCGGGTCATGAGACCTCCGGTTTGGGTGTGCTCAACAAATAGGCCGTGCACCTCGGGCCGTTGTTTCAGCTACATTTCACTCCTCTGGGGTACGGGCATGCGTTGGGAACTGATGTGGGATCACAGTGACGAACGCTCGGTGGAGTTGTCCGCCAAGCCGCTGTACATCGTTAGGGCGCCGTCGAATGATGTTGTGGTCGACGACCCCACAGTGTCGGGTCGCCACGCAGCGCTCTGGACGGATGGACAGAAGACGCACTTGGAAGATCTACGCAGTCGCAACGGTACATTTGTGAATGGGCGTGCGATTGTCGGCACTGTAGCCGTGATGTCCGGTGATCAAGTCCGGCTTGGAGAGACCGTCACCTTCTCTTTGCGTGCTCAGCGGGACCGACACGCGAGCCGTGCTCTCGGGCTGCTGTTGGTCGACGACGGCAGCATCGCGGTTCCCATTCATGCCAATCGCATTCGCATTGGCCCATCGGCCATGGCAGATGTTCGCATTGAGGGTGTCGAGGTTGCTGTGATTGGTATTCAGGGCCCAAAGCTGTGGATTGACAGGGCAGGAGAGTCGTCTGAAATCGCCCTCGACGAGCGTTTTGAGGTCGGTGGGTGCGGGTTTCGTATCGTGGCCCAAAAGGTTGCGGTCGCGGCGACACATGATGTACAGCAGACCCCGTTTCCCTACATCTTGGAAGTGTCCCTCGCGGGAGCTCGTGCCCAGGCCTTGATGATTGACCGTGACTCAGGCCGCCGGCACAATGTCACCGCGCCGACGCGGGCGTCCTTGCTCTGGGTGCTGGCACAGGGGGTTGTGAAGGACACCGCGAACGGACTGCCTCTCTCCGAGGTCGGGTGGTGCGACGGCCGCGCCCTGCGCATCGGGGTCTGGGGACGTGAGGCCGCGGACTCAGAGGAGCGCCTGAATGTTCTGGTGCATCGCACCCGAAAAGAGCTTGGGGAAGCGGGTTTTGACCCGTCATTCTTGGAGCGCCGCCATGCTCAGGTTCGCGCGCGTGTGGCAGAGGCCAAGTTGTCCTAGCTTCTCGTGGGCACGGTGGTGACTGCCTCGTCTGTCACCCGGCTTGTAGACAGCTTTCCTCGACCAAATTGGGGGAATAGCGCCTGAAATCAAAAGTCGAGGCCGTTGCAGTCGCTGTCCGTTCCGTCGAGCGGAGAGTCCGGTGCGTTGGGATGAATGGACGCGTCGGTGTCGTCGCAATCGGTGCCGCCATGGCTGTCGGCGTCGTATCCGTCCAGGTCTCGGTCGAAATCGCTGCGGCCGTCGCAGTCTTGGTCCACCCCGTCATACCAGCGTTCTTCGGCGTCTGGATTGATGGCATTGTCGGTGTCGTCGCAGTCGCCGTTGGCTTCTGTGAACCCGTCCAAGTCCACATCGACAGTACCTGGGGCTTCGTCTACGAGGTCGTCGCAGTCGTTGTCTTTGCCGTCCTGCAGCTCCTCTGCCCCCGGGTAGACGGTGCTGTCTAGGTCGTTGCAGTCTTGGCCATTGCCTTGCGCAGCGAGCACTCCGTCGCCGTCCTGATCGAAGTCGTTTTGGTTGTCACAGTTGTCATCGACGCCGTCATACCAGCGCTCCGGGGCGTCTGGATGGGCACGGTCATCGGAGTCATTGCAGTCATCGCCGCCCCAGCGCGGGTGCTCGAATCCGTCCCCGTCAGCGTCGTAGATGTCCTGTACGGTGGCGTCAGAAACGAACGCACACCCGCTGAGTAAGAGCAATGCTGCGAAGTGGACTATCGACATACTCTTTGGGCTCCGGAGCAACTGAGAGTGGTGTGGTCGCCAGGTGATAAAGAGAGTCGCATCACTCGGGTGGGTATGTCGTCATCGAAAAACACCCACAGGGTGTATTGGCTTGCAGGAATGGGGGCGTCAACGGAGTATTGATTCCCGGCTGCGTCTACAAGGTAGGCGCGTCCCGCCCCAGAGACGCTAACAATCGCGGTAGTCGGGTCCGTCTGAGCGGTGGGAACGGGCAGAGCTGCGTTCCCTGGGGAGATTGGAGCCGGCGAGGGGCCAGCTGGGCTCGGCGTTCCTGCTTGGCTGGGGCTCGGCGATGGCACCGATTGGGGGACCGGGACGAGAGCCGGCGAGGGACCCGTTGGGCTCGGCGTTCCCGCTGGGATGGGGCGGGGAGACGGAGCTGATTGATCGGATGGGGACGGGATAATCTCGGAGTCGACGGACGTGGCCGTTGTCGAGCTATCCTCCACGACTGCGTCTTCCCCTGGGAGTTGGGTCGGGTCACTCAGCGCCCAAATCGTAGTTCCCACTCCAATGCCGATGGTAGGGACCAGGAGTGCTAGGCCGAACACCAACAGGAGAAGACCGCCGACCACTTTGGGGCGTTTCCTGTTGGGTTCAGTTCTCTCTTCGGGGAGTAGTGGGGTGTTCTGAACGTCTACCGTGGCGCGTACGGGGTCGTAGGTTTGAGAGACGACGTCGGGGGCGTTTGAGTCAGATTGCGCCTCTTGGTCCCGGACCTCCGCTGCCGTGCTGTAAAGCGCTTGTCGGTCGGCTTGTGACCATGCGTTGCTGGATGGTGTCCGCCCTTCGAACCACAGGGCTGCGACCGCTTTTGTGTCGTTGGGTCGGTCATCTGGATTGGCCTGTAGGCACTGGCGAATCGCTGACGCGATGCCTGTGGGGCAATCGGGGATGCGCTCTTCAATCGGTGTGTAGACCCCACCCGCTGCACGAGTGAAGATATTGACCAACGAATCAGTGCCGAAGGGAGGCTCGCCGCACAGCATCTCGTAAAACACAGCACCAAGGGCGAAAATGTCGGCGCGATGGTCTGCATGTTTCGCGTCTGCGGTCTGCTCAGGTGCCATATAGGCGGGGGTGCCGAGCAGCTGTCCACTCCGGGTTCGAAATCGTCCCAGTGGATTGTCGGCGTCTCCGAGCACCTTGGCTAGGCCAAAGTCGGTCACTTTAGGCACAACCTCGTCGTCGCGGATTGCCAGCATAATGTTGTGGGGCTTGATGTCCCGATGGATGAGATGCTGGTCGTGGGCGGCGCCGATACCACGGAGCAATCCCGTTACGATGGCGTCCACTTGGTCCCGGTTTAGGGAGTGGATGACGGCGTCGAGCGGTGGGCCGTCGATGTACTCCATCACCAGACAAGGCATGCCGCGGACGCGAATGACATCTCGCACCCCGACAATGTTGGTGTGATCAAGAGTCGCTTGCAGGCGGCCTTCCTGGAGCATCCGTTCGACCACGCCGGGAACGGCGATGTGAAGTACCTTTAGTGCGTGCAGGCTTCCGAGGTCTACGTGGCGTGCGCGCACAACGACGGCCATTCCGCCGCGTCCGAGCACGTGCTCGATCTCGTAGCGGTCAACGCGTGTGCCAGGAACCAAGTTCAACACTAAGGAACGACCGCCAGCACCGTGAAGCCACCGGCGAGTACAGCCGAGGCGATGGAGCCCGCGGCAAGGGTGTTTGTGTGCTGTTGGCGAGCGCTCACGTCGTCGCGAGTCCAGTCATCGGGGACGTCACCAGAGCGGAGTACTGCTCCGGTACCCCGGGCGGCGCCGAACAGGGTCACAGCGGTAAGTAAGGAGACGCCAGCTCCGGTCCAGCCTACGGTCCGTCTGATACGAGGCGCGTTTGATGCTGCGTAGAGGGGCATCGACTGCTCTGGCAGCAAGTACACCGACTCCACCACGTCGTCGTCTACGACAACCTGGACCAAGGCAGGCCGGTCTGTCGGTCGCTCGCGGCTGAGTTGGCCATCGATGTGCAGGGCCACTCCGCGTGCTGGGCGTGGGACCCGGGTGGTCGCTGTGTAGGCAGTCGAATCGGACAGGGCCCAGAGTTCGTGGCCGTCTGGAACGAAGGCAGCGGGCAGGCTTCCTTCGGGATCGGCACCGTTGGCGGCAGCGAAGGAGCGGGTTGCGTCATCCACTGCTCCACGCGCGTGCAGACGTACCCCTCGAAGTCGGTGTAGTCGCGCAACGGTTCGCGACGACAGGGCGTCGGATAAGCAGGGGACATCGAGTACGGTGCTGTCTATCGTTGTGAAGAAGCCGTCGCTGTTGAACTCTTGGTACGCGCGCTCAGCCTGTTGCAGACGCACCGAGAGGTCGGAACCGGTGAGTTCAGACTCGCACTCGAAGGATAGGGCGAGCGGTGCGAGCAGTAGCAGGGCGATCATGCTGCCCACAGTAGCCTGGTGTATTCATGCCGGCTGGCTCTGAATCGTGATTGAGCGTCGAGCTTGACCATTTCAGAGGGGGGCGAGTTTGGCGAGGCTGAGTGCAGACCGACGGCAATTTTTGAGGGGCGTCTCGGTAGCGTGATGTTGACCTCGAATTCGACAATGCCAATGAGAAGTCCTGGCCATTCTCGTTGTGGCCTGATCGGAGCTAGTCGGCATGACGGGCAGTGTCTTGTTCGACCTGGCGGCGAGACACCTCGCCCCCGCGAAACCCGTGGATATGCAATGTACTCACCGTCTGGATTGGTGGTGAACGTCACCTAGCTACCTGTGTGCTTGAATGGCCTCTTCGCGGCGCTTTACTCGACCGCGACGGTCAGCTCCTGACGGTCTGACTCGTCGCCACACCCGTCTGACATCCGCACGGAGACGGTGTAGGTGCCCTGGGTGCTCCACTCTCCCTGCCCGCCGGACTCGGTCCAGTTTCCAAGCTGCAGCTCGACGTCGCCGCTACACGGCAAGTTCGAGCATGAGCTCTCGGTCGAGTCCATCGACTCGCGGTCAGAAATGTAGGAGAACGAGGTCGAGCCGCAGCTCAGGTTGCACTCGTCATCCTGTACTGGGAAGCGCACGACGACCTTGTCTCCGGGCTGTGGCGAGGTGCCAATCGCGTCATTCACGTACACGACTGGCTCGCCGACACGCGGCGCGGTGTTGTTGTCGCAGTCCATCACCTGACACGATGCCTCGTTGTACTCGCACTCCCAGTCCACCAAGTCGACCACTACGCCACGATAGCCAGCGACGTCGGAGAGGCTGCCGGTCGGGATGTCGGAAGATGTTGGAGATGCGCTTTCGCAGGCGCCGAAACACAGAACAAGAGCCATGGCGTACCGCATCATCTCGATCTCCTTACTGGTGTCTGGCACAATCTTATACCCGTGGCGTCTGCCTAGGACGCCCCCAACGCGTAGCACCGTCCCGAAACGGGCTCGGCGACCGGAGGACGGTCCTACAGGAAAAGGGGGACTGCCGCGTTGGGATTTAAAGGGCGCTGGATTTCTCACTCTGTGTGCCTTCACGTGAACTAGCCATAGCCACCCCCCTACTTCTAGCTCCCCGTGCACCTTTTAGTGTGCTCTGTGTTCCTAGCCTTTGCACACATTGGTGTGTAGGTACTCCCATTGGGAGTCATCATGCCGAACGCTAGCCGAGCCACACCCGCCACCGCTGCACCTGCCACCGCCGCGCGGGAAGCCGCCCCGAGCGCAGCCGCAGCGGGCGGTGAAGAGCTAGTCGACGGACTCAAAGACCCGCTCATGTCTGATCCTTTGTTTGCCGACATGAATGCGATCGATTTTAAGCACCACACTTACCAGGTAAAGAATCGACGCAGCGGCCCATTTCAGCGCATTCAGAGCTTGGTCGACGGCGTGGGCATGGCGGCGAGGATGGCCGACGCCGCGGGTCCGGCGAAACGGGATGCCGCCATGGAAGAGCTGCTGGCAACGGCCGAAGCCGGAATCAACCGCATGCATGCTTGGCGCTCGGACTTTCCTAAGGACTCTCGTTGGAAGAAGATGGTCTCCTTCCTGACCGACATGACGAAGATTCGAGACGTGCTGCAGGCGCGTGGTGTCGCATCCGGTGGTGAAGCAGTCATCGGGAACGATTCCGCAGACGCCGAAGCCGCGGCGCCCGATCCAAAGAAGCTGAAGACGGCCGCAGGCGAGATTGACCGCACCACTGCGAAGAGCAAGGATTCGGCAGACGACTACGAGGATGACCCCCACAAGGCCATCTTCCGTGAGGGACTGGACGTTCTGGGAGCGCCGTCCGACAACACGGCTGCCGGCGCGGATTCGAACATCGAAGCCGTAGGGGAAGGCGATGGAAGCCACCAAGAGTACGTCGATCTGAACGGTGCAGGCAACAACGCCATGCAAATAGGTGACGGCTTCGCCCTGGCTTCTCGTGGGGGCTTCGACATCGGCTTGGGCCTTCGTCAGATGAAGGACGGCCAAGGGCGGGAAAAGGCGGAGGGTGCCGGGCGCGTGACAGCGGGTGCAGGTGCAGCTGGTCAGGGTCTTACAGGTGCTGTGGCCGCAACGTCTTCGTCGAAGGGCACCGTCAAGGATGCCGGACAAGGCTACGGGGCCAGCGGCATGGTCGGGTCCACCGCCTCGGGCTTGCTCGGCCTAAATGACATGGCCAAGAGCGGTACAAAGCTCGCCCAGGACCACGGCAGTATGTCGACGGACGAGGTCGGCAACGAAGCGGGTAAGCTGACCAAGGGCGCTGTCGACGTCAGCAAGGCCGGTGCAGATGCCGGGATGAACTTCCATAAGGCTGTGGGAGCCAGCTCACAGGCCATTGGCACGGCGGCCCAAGTCTCGGGCGGGCTTGCCGTGGCATCGGGCGGCATTGACGTGATTACGGGACTGCTCTCCATGGCCAAGTCGCAATGGAGAAAGAGCAATCTCAAGGGCGCAAAAAAGACCCTGGCAGACGCCAAGTTCGCCGCGTCTGAAGCAAAGAAAGACCCGGAGATCATAGTCAACACCGCGGAGGAGTATGCCGAAATCGCCGAAGCCAAACGCTACATTGGCATCCATCGCGCCGCAGCGCAAGCGGCCAAGGAAAAGCAAGCAGCAACCCCTGATCCCGCCCTCAAAGCGAAGTACAGTGACGAAGAGACCCGGCACTATGGATACTGGGATGCGGAACAAGCAAAAATCGAACAGGTGGAGGCCAAGCCAGCCGAGCGCGCTGCCAAAGTCAAGGCCATCTTCGCTGAGATCACATCGCTAGAGTCAGAGCTGCAGGTAGGCCCAGGTGGCGGTGACGCCTTCGACGCATTGGCAAAGGTACATGGTCGCTCCCAAGAAAGGGCCGCGCTCAAGGCTGCCCAGGGCACCCTAAGCGTCGTCAGCGGCGCTCTCATCCTGTCAGGTGTTGGTGCCCCAGTGGCCATCGGTATTGCGGCGTTCAACGGCCTGATCACGGTAGGCGGTATGGTCGTCGCTCAGGGTCGCAAGAGCAAGGCCGACACCCTGATGAAGCTGGCCAGCCGCATGACCGACTCGGGCACCGTCTCCGGGTCGGAGGCTCAGGGCAAAGCGGACTACCGAGATATGGAGAGCCGGTTTACCGAGTCCTACTACCGCTACTATGACCACGCCATCATGCAAGAACACGCCCCGGGGTTCACCTCGGGTGAGTGGTCCGGCGTGCGCAACTTCGTGGCTGCTGACAAGACCTTCGGGAAGCCGAGAGACTATTCGGACCGCGTGGACGCCCGTACTGCGGGCCGAGAAAACCCAGACGCCAGAACCACGCAAGGTGTGCTGAAGGATCCGAAGAAGAAAGAGCAGAAGTCCGCCGACAAGGTCAACTTCAACGCGCACAAATCAAGCCAAGCACGCGATGCATCCAACACGGAGCTCGCGGAGGCCATCATCGCGATTGCGATCAGCGCCTTTGACCACAATACGCAGGCCTTCATACCCACAGATGTGACCGGCACGGGCGGTAAGGAAATCCGCTCCAGCACGGCACAGGCGCTGCTGTCGAACATTGGGGTATCCGAATCCACATGGGTGAATATGTGGCGCAAGAACGGTGGCTGTTTTGCCGGCGACCCCGTCAAGAAGGGCGGCGATACACACGCCGCAGCACAGGGGCCAGATGCAGAGCACATGCTCGCAGACGTCAAGGGCAAGATCGAGTCGCTCTGACCCACGTTGCTAGGCGGATGACCTTGCGCGCCGTGCCACACAGCACAGAGCGTCACCGTCGTGGCTAGCGGGACCTGCGGTGCTCATCTGCGAAGGCGACGAGAGCCTGAAAGACAGTCGTCCGATCTGCGATGTAGGAACCGTCGAGTAGCTCGCGCAGTTTGACGTGCTTGGTTTCGTCCATGAACTCGAGGTTCACCCAGTCCATCGCCCAGCCCTCGAAGTAGCGCTCGTCGATGTACCCTTCGGAGACGAGCTGGTACTCCGCATGACGAGGGTCCTTCGCGATGTTGGCCAGCAGAGGTCTCATCGCAGCCACGGGGCCTTCGAGCACCTGGGCGAAGTAGCCCGCGTTGTACACGAGCAGCCCTGTGATGCCGTATTGTTCGTTGCGCAGTCGCGCGCCGGCCAGCAGATCCGCCAGCTCACCGCGAGTCATACGGCGGTAAGCACGTGAGATGTACATGATCCGCAGCAGGGGCTCGCCCATTTCTGTTCCATGGCTTCGGGTTCGCGACCACTGTACACCCAGCGCAGCAATGCGCCGCGTTGAAGCCTGGCCGCTCCCGAGCGACCTCGTGGACCCCGGCCAGTGTTCTGGGACGAAGGGTCCCCGGGGTCCCTGAGCTGGTGCGCTGCTACACCGGCTGACTCAGCGTCCCTGACTCAGCGCCCAGTGGAGCGAGGAGGAGCCCCTGAGTACGGAATGCTCGCGAGACGGGCGAGTTCGTAGTGCCAGGTCGCGATGTCATCGAGGCAGAAATCCGACATCTGGCGATGACCACACGCCCGCGCCATCACTTTCATCAACTCGGTGCTCGCCTCGAAGAAGCGCCCAAGGCGCTCCGCAGCGACGTCCACGTTGAGCCTCGCGCGAAGCTCGGGACGTTGGGTGGCGATACCGACAGGGCAGTTGTTGGTGTTGCAGATCCGTGCTCCTACGCAGCCAATGGCCTGCATCGCTGCATTGGACACCGCGATTCCGTCCGCCCCCAGACACATGGCCTTGATGTAGTCGGTTGGGGTGCGCAAGCCGCCCGTGATGATCAATGTGACCTTGCCGGACAGTCCCTTCTCATCTAGGAAATGCCGCGCCCGCGAGAGCGCTGGAATCGTGGGCACGCTGATGTGGTCGCGGAACAGCGCTGGCGCCGCGCCGGTACCGCCCCCCCGTCCATCGAGGATGATGTAGTCAGCACTCGCATCCACAGCGAACTGCATGTTCCGCTCGATGTGGTTGGCGCTAAGTTTGAACCCGATTGGAATGCCACCAGTCAGCTCACGCACCCGGTCTGCGAACCGATGGAAGTCCGCCGGCGTGTCCAGGTCGTCTCCGAAGGTCGGAGGTGAAATGGCTGCCGTACCCTCGGGGAGGTTGCGTACTTGCGAGATCTTGCCGCGGTTTTTGTTGCCGGGAAGATGCCCACCTGTACCTGTCTTCGCGCCTTGGCCCCCCTTGAAGTGAAAGGCCTGCACCCTGGTGAGCAGCGCTTCATCGTAGCCGAACTTCGCACTCGCCAGCTCGTAGAAGTAGCGGCTGTTCGCCGCCTGTTCCTCGGGAAGCATGCCGCCCTCACCGGAGCAAATCCCGGTACCCGCCAGCTCGGCGCCACGCGCGAGAGAGACCTTCGCTTCCTCGGAGAGAGAGCCGAAGCTCATGTCCGAGACGAAGAGCGGAATGTCGAGTTCCAGCGGCTTGTCCGCGCGAGGTCCAATGACCAAGGTCGAGCTGACCTCTTGGTCCTCCATCAGCGGCTTCGGCGCCATCTGGGCGGTCATGATTTGGATGTCGTCCCACTTCGGAAGCTGGTCGCGCGGGACACCCATCGCCGTCATTGGACCGTGATGCCCGAGCTTGCTCAGCCCTTCGCGAGCGAGCTGGTGGATGAACGCCACGTGGGGCTCTTCAGGGGTGGGCACAGCCTCAGGTGGCTTGCCAGCATCTTTGGTGGCACCCGGTCCAGGCTTGCCGACGTTCTCCGCAGTGAACTTCTTGTGGGTGCCGTCACAGAACGGTGCATTGCCCGTGTGCTTGCAGGCGCAGAGGTACGCTTTGGTGCTCTCTTCCGCGACGAACGGCTTGGGAGTGAACGCTGTGCCTTTGTGGGAGCCGTCACAGAAGGGCTGGTTCTTGGAGCGACCACAGGTGCAAAAGTAGTACTGTTCCCCCTCTACGAGCTCGACTGGGATGGGTCCGTTGCCGGCGACGACCGGGCCATCATTTTCTTGCGTATTGCTCATCGAGAATCTCCTAAGTGTCCACAGCGAAGACCCACCACCGAGGCGGAAGGGGGCTAGCGACGCTGGAGTATGGGCTCGAAGGGGACAACACCCGCACCGTTTCCGGTCGGTTGTTGACCGCTATTGGCACAAAGGGGTCGGACAGCACACCGGCACCCGCTGGGCGTCACAGCGGTCGTCCCGGTGCGAAGTGCATTTGGGCCGACCACTCGACGAGGCCATCGATGAATGCCCGCACCCTCGGCAGCATCAAGCGGCGCTCTGGATAGACCACCCAAATACCTCCTGGGGCGCCGACGGCATCGGCCAGCACGGGCACCAATCGCTTTGATTCCAGATCTTGGCCCACGTAAAAGGCCGGTAGTAGGGCAATCCCCAGGCCGTCCAGCGCCAAGCGGTGACGGAGTTGAAGCTCATTCGTGGCAAAGCGAGGCGAAATGGGGAGGGTACTTCCATCTCGCAGGGGCCACGCACGAACCGGTTGCTCCCCACGCCAAAAGCCGGCGAGGAGAGAATGGTCGTCAAGGTCGCTCGGCGTCTGCGGGTGGGAACGGTTGGCAAAGTAGTCCGGACTTGCCACAGCGATTGTGTCGGCCGTCAACAGGCGTCTGGCAATGAGCGACGTGTCCGCGAGCTGTCCGGCGCGAACCCCAACGTCAAACCCCTCCGCCGCTAGGTCAACATGTCTGCTGACCGCAGTCACCTCAACCCGCACCTCCGGATAACGTCGCAAGTATTCCGAAAGATATAGTCCGAATGCCGCATCCTGGCCGGGCGGAAGGGTGACTCTGAGGAGCCCCCGTGGGACGCCATCACCCGCCCGTACAGCACTCGTCGCGGTAGCCACGGCGTCCACAATGGGACGTGCATGTCGGTACAGCTCCTGACCGGCTTCGGTTGGGACCAGCGTGCGTGTGGTGCGGTGAATCAGGACCGCACCTACCTCCTCTTCAAGTCGTTGCAGACGACGCGACAGCGTGGCGCGCGGAATGTCCAAGGCCTGCGCCGCTGCAGTGAGACTGCCCCCTTCTACAATCGCAACGAGGATGTCTAGATCTGGGAGAGCCATGATTGTTCCATTTATGCACGTCTGATGTTAGATAGTGCCTATACCGTCCGTTTATGGGATTGGCTACAGTGTGAAGGTACCCAAATGGAGGCTCCTATGACAGCCAAGACCATCGCCTACTGGACCTCGACCAGCATCCTATCTCTCGCCATGTTGGCGTCTGGGGCCGCCTATCTTACGGGCGCTATGAACGAGGACATGGCCCATCTCGGATACCCCGCCCACTTCATTGTCCTGCTGGGCACGTGGAAGCTGCTCGTAGCGCCCGCTCTCTTGGCGCCAGGATTCGCTCAGCTGAAGCAGTGGGCCTACGCGGGCTTGTTCTTCACCTTCACCGGAGCGGCTGTGGCGCACACTGCCGCCGGTGACGGTATCGCGGGGGTCGCCCCGCCTATTGTCATGCTCATTTTGCTGTTGACGTCGCTGACCCTACATCGCGCCGTCCGCTTCTCTCAGTTGGACGCTGACGTCGCAGCGCCACACACCGTCTCTGCCTGAGCTGCGGGGCCCATTGTCAGAGGGACATCGTCTTCTTTCGCCGTGCCGTGCTACAGGGTTGAGCACGTTTACTGGTCTTGAACTCGACCGTTTGGCACGCCCAGTTCCACCACCGGCTTCCTCGTAGTAATTTGTTACAACGTCGTTAGTCAGGTGATGCTCCTGAACGTACCTAGCGCCGGTTTCTTCCATCAGTCCCAGCGCTCACCCCTGCAGCGTCGCTCCGGAGATTGAACCCGTCAGAATGCACGCTTCTGCATCCGACATCGCTACGCTGTGGCCCAACCTGTCCTTCAGCCCGACCGAGCGAGCCTTGCTGGTGTACCTGCTTGGGGTTGGTCGCCGCCCGGTACCGGCAGCGGAACTGCTACGCGAGGTGTGGGGCTACCACCCCAAGACTCGCACACGCACGGTGACGACGACGGTGCAGCGCCTGCGTCGGAAGATTGAGCACGACCCGTCGGCGCCCAAGCACCTTCTGTTTCTTCGTGGCCGTGGCTATCAACTCATGCCCCCGACGGGCGCTACGACGGCGGCACCGGTCGCCACTCGTGAGGAGCTTGAGCATCGTCTGGAAGAGTGGCTCGGGGGGAACCAGGACTGGATCACACTGCTGACTCCCGGGGAGCAAACCCACAACCTCGAGGCCGAGCCGAATGCCTTTGTGGGCCGGCTGGACGACCTGGCTACGCTCACGGTGGCGCTCGACTCCGGCTTGCGCCTGGTCACCGTGCACGGTCCTCCGGGAATGGGCAAGACACGCTTGGCCCTGCACTTCGCTCGACGTGGCGCCAGTGCATACGCCGGCGGAGCGTGGTTTTGTGACCTGTCGGGCGCCCGCAGCACCCTGGATGCGCTGGCCATGGTGGTCAAGGTGCTGGGCGTTGTGTCCGCTGGTGCATCGCCCAGCAGCCTGTTCGACCAGCTCGCGTCTGTGTTGGAGGCCCGTGGGCCTACCCTGTTGATCCTCGACAACTTCGAGCAGCTTGAGCCAGGGGCTGCACAGGCCGCTGCACGACTCATCGGACGTGTCCCGGAGCTGCGGCTGCTTGTGACCTCACGCGAGCGACTGTCGGTCCCCGGCGAGCATGTTGTGCACCTGGATGGGCTGAACTCGGATGACGCAGTCGCCCTGCTGAGGGTGCGCATCGAGGCGGCTCGGCTGGACCGATGCGACCCGCTGGACGCCCAACAACTACTGGAGGTCGCCACGTTGCTGGAGGGCGTTCCTCTGGCCCTGGAGATGGCTGCGGCACGTGCCCGAATCCTGCCGGTTGCGGAGCTGTGTGCGCGCCTACGGGCCAGCTTTGACGTTCTTGCGCTGGAAGGGCCTGGCATACCGGACCGCCAGCGCACCCTGGGCCAAGCCATCGACTGGTCCTGGCAGCTCTTGTCTGAGCGGGAGCAGTCCGCCCTCATTCAGTTTGCTGTCTTCCGCGGCGGCTGTCCGGTCCATGTTGCGGAACGCGTGGTCGACGCTGGACCCAACACGTTGGGCGTCATCGGTTCGCTGCTCGACAAGTCCATGCTGCGGGCTTGGCGTCTCACCGGTAACAATCGCCTGGGTCTGTCCGAGTCCGTTCGCGAGTTCGTTGAAGGACGAGATGACGGAACGCTCGATCTGGCGCGTCAGCGTCACGCGGAGTGGGCGCAGGGCTGGCTGGCCCATTGGCGTGCGGTGGAGTCCTCTAATCCGAGTCAGAGTAGTGCCCTGTTCGCAGAGGTCGACAACTTGGTAGCAGCGCACGCTTGGCTCGTTGCTCGGGCAGACCCGCGCGCGGTCGACATCCTCGACGGTCTCATTGGGGTGTACAACCGGCGCGGCGTGCCCCACACCTTTCTGGACATGGCGCGCATCACCCGAGATCAGCTGCATCCTAGCGGTGAACTAGCCGCCCGTGTTTGCCAGAACCTCGCACATGCACTGCAATGCGCTGGGGACATCCGCGGGGCCTCAGTAGAGGCCGAAAGCGGTCTAGAGTTGGCCGCCAGTGGCTCAAACGTACACATTCGTCTGTTGCGAACGGCGGCAGAGATTGCCGGGCACAGGGGGGAGTCCAAGCTGGCCATTCGCCTCGCCCAACAGGCCGTCGATGCCTGTGTGACGCATGGGGTCGACGAGCTGCTCTGCCATGCCTATGGTGCCCTCGGCTCTGCGTGGTGGACGACGCGTAATGCGCACGAGGCTGAGGCCGCCTTTCGACAAGCCATCGATGTAGGCCATGCTGCCGGCAGTCCGCAAGCGACGGCCTGGAGCAATCTAGGTGCTGTTTTGGGCAGTACGGGTCACTTGGAGAGGGGCCGAGAGTGTCTGCTACGCGCCCAAGAAATCGCGACGGCCTTCGACGACCCAGCGCTCCTGGCCTCCGTGAATGTAAACCTGGCCAACGGGTACATTCGGACGGGAGACTACGACCAAGCCGACACCCTGTACCGTGAGCTGCTGCAGCGGGAGCGATACCAGAGGCAACGCACGGGAGTGAGGGGTGCCAGCCTCGTGAATGCGGCAGTCTGCGCCTTGTTGGTGGGAGATTCCGCGCGCGCGAGACGCAACTGCCAGGAGTCCCGAGGGCAGCTGGGCAAGACGCGAAACGCCGTTTGGATTCTGGCGACGGCCTATCTTGTGCATAGCGCCTCCACCTTAGGCGCTCAGGAGGAGGCCGAACAGGCCGCCATTCAGCTCACTCAAACAGAGCTGGGGCCTCCAGGTGGCGCGCTGGCCCAGGAGGTCGGGCTCTGCCTCGGGCACCTGGATTGTCTGAGGGCGGCGCGGCGCACGGAGCAAGCCAGTGCGCACATCGCCTGTGCACAGGAGCGTCTTGAGGGCATGAGTTCTGCCAGCGAGGACCTACGCATGATGGCCGCGTTGCTGCGAGACGCCCTTCGCAGTCTCGGTTGCGTCGACTCGTCGCAACCCCCACTGAGCGGGGACGTCTGACTCGCGGCTACGGGGAGCGCAGATGCAGCAGGTCGCTGACCCAGGCACGCCACACAGGCCGGTAGACGTCCTGTAGACCCACACCGGCAATGCGCGCACAGTCCGCGAGTGTGCGGGTGCCGTCTACTGCTCGCAGAACCGCCAGCGACGCCGCCGTGGTGTGCACCGTTACCTCCGGGTAGCCTGGTGACTGCACTCGAAGAGGACGGGCCACATCTGGCTGGTCCGCAGACCACTCTGGCAGTGCATGTGCCGGCAGTGACTCGTCGAGCGAGGGGACCCACGAGCCTAGCGTCTTCAGGTCGTCGAAAGGGGGAGGCTCGGCCCGAGATGCAGACAACAGCATCTCGACCGACGGCGCGTGTCGAAGCCGCTGGAAGAGCTCTCCCAGTGCGCCCTTGCACAGCCCGAGTAGGGGCAAGACGGCGCTGTCAAGCACGTCAGCAATAGCCGACGACGTCACTCGGGAGCCTGCGAGCACCAGTCCCGCGTCCCTCGCATCGGTGACCCACTGGTGGGGTGGTAGGTGGTGGGCGAACGGGTAGAAGACATCTGCGGCGAGCACCGACGCCGGTAGTTCACCCAGCTCCGGGACGCCGCCACCAGCGCCGAGTGCCGCTGCAACCATGCGCAGCGTCTGACGCTGAACCGGGGTCAGGCCGCCTGAATCGGTCCCGGACGCCGCCTGGACCGCTTGAGCGAGGGAGACCGGAGGCACACCGAGCGCGTTGAACGCGTGGCGAACAGCGGCTGCGGGATGGTCTGGCGTGTTCGCCGACAGGTAGACCACACCGTGGTCATTCAGGGCACCGGCAAGGGTTGTGAGCAGCGCGCGGCGGTCGGGCACGTAGTCGGCGACGGCATGGCAGATCACTAGGTCAAACGACCCCAGAGCAGCCATGTCATCGGTGTTTGTGAGGTCGGCACAGACAAAGCGCGCGGTGGCTTGGTCGGCGAGGCCATCGTCACGCTCCAGCCCGGCGATGGCATCCTGTGCAGCGCTGACGGCTGGCTGGCTCAGGTCGACCCCCACCACCTCAATGCCCGCCACCGTCTTCACCAACTCAAGCGCCGACTCCCCACACCCACATCCGGCTACGAGCACGCGTCTGCCGTGGGCGATGGGGTAGCGCCGCGGAAACACTGCTCCCGTCAGCCAGCTCGACAACAGGATGCTTCGGCGAGTCCCTCTGGCGTTGGGCGGTGGCCAAGGAAGCGCCTCGTAGAGCTGCTGGATGGAACGGGAGGATTCGCTCATGACGTGACTCGCGTGTACCCAGCGACCGTATCGGGTCCGCGTGCTGGGGGCACAAGCTCGTCAGGAGCCATCGCTGAACCCCGCTGGGGGATTGCAGGTCGCCGTCATGGAGTGTGGGACGATGGGCTGAACGGCAGCCCCACGCTGAACTCGTGTTGTGGCTACCGGGAGCGCCGTGCCCGTGAAAACCATCTAACGATGGCTATACTCTTCCTTGGAGGGAGAATGCGCAGCATGTGGGTACCGGTTCTGGTGTTGGTCGCCTGTGGCAAGGGGCAGCCCAATGTCGTCCCCTCCGGCGTTGCGAGAGGTGTACCGGCTGCGGCGTGGATGGCAGGCCCGGAGTTGTCACAGCCGACTGCGGCTTTCGAAAACGGTGCGACGGCAACACTCACCGACCTGCTGATCGTCAATCCGGCGCAGGAACTGTCGGATGAGGACGTGGAACGCATTGTGTCGCAGCCAATCGCTCCGGTGTGGTGGGGGAGTGACCGGACGGACGCACTCATCACCAGTGGACACGTGATGTGGAACGTCGCTGAGTTGTCGGCCACAACCCTGCGTCTAGGACCGATTGGCCTGAACCTCATGGACGGAGTGGTGCCGGATTCACAGCTTCGTGGCGACATGATTTCGCCTCTGTATGAGGAGCTTGTCGGCCGGCGTCAGAACACCCTGGAGAGGGCCTACCAAGTGGGTGCAGAGCCCGTGTTCAAGCTGGGGGTACGTGCGGACCCCGGCGTGCCATGGCGCACCTTTATGCAGGTCGTCTACACCGCGGGCCAGGCTCAATATGAGGCCATCTGCCTGTTGGGCGAGGTGGACCCAGCGACCGGACGGGTCGACGAGTTTTGTGTCGAGATGCCCACCATTGGAGGGCCTGACACGCCCATGCCTCCGGCGGTCCTTGCGTCTGCGGGGGAGATCTCGATTCGCCATGCCGACCGAAGAGTGGATGTACCGTGTGCGCCTCAGTGCGATGCGAGCGCGGTCTCGGACGCGCTGACCGGTGCTGCGATGGTGGCGGTCGTGCACTCCGAGCCAACCGCGACGCTGGCTGATGGACTGGCCTTAGCAGACCTGGTCAAAGGGGCGACCGGAGCGCGCATTGTGGTGGCATCCCTGGGGCTTGCCGACCCAACACCGCTGTCTCTGGATGGTTTCATTTTGGGGGACCCGGCCGACCGAACCCCCCAGATGGAGGGGAGCATTCGGGAGCTGCTGGAATCGCAACAAACCGGTGAGTGATGGCGTTGTGCGTGCCGCCCGCCCGTGAACGGAGGCCCACCTGCATTCGCGTCTGGCACCCCCAAGACGGGCCAGTCAAGACCACCGAGGTGTTGCGCGACCCGACATCCCAATCGGGCCATCCACTTTAGAGGCCGACCAGTTAGAGTAATTACCAGCAAAAGCTAGTAATCGCTGCCCTATTCAGGGCGAGTCGTGTAGACCTACAGGCATTCTGCGCAGGCCTTGTGAGCGAGGCGTCTGTGCTAAGGTGCTGGATACATTTGGGGGAAACATGCTTCTGTCTCTAATCGCTCTGTTAGCCAACCCTGCCGCAGCAGCGGACTCCAATGAAGACGGGTGCGTTGACGCCTTCTTTGATGCGAACGGAGCGTGTGTCTCCGTGGATGCCACCACCACGACGGGCCTCACGGTCGGAACCAATGCTGTGGTCGACGTATACGCGGACGTTGGGCCTGACGTGTCGATCGGTCAAGGGGCGTACATTGGCGCCCGTACAACCATTGCGGGGCGCTCTGGGGTACCCGGAGACTCGACCATAGGCGCAGACAGCTTCATTGGCCGACGGGGCGTGATTGGTGTGGACTTCTCGATAGGCGACGACGTTGCGCTGGGACGGTCCACGGAAGTGGGTGCTCGCTTCACGGCGCAGAATGGCTTGAGCGTGGGCTACGGGGCCAGCATTGGCGACGACGTAGACCTGGGCTCGGGTGCCGTCCTTGGCTCGTTGGTTGGCATTGGCGACTACACCATCTTGCAACCGAACACTGTGGTCGCGCGCGGCGCTCAGATTGCTGACGCGTCCGGGACCGCAGACCGCAGCACCATCGGCGGCATCATTGGCGTCGACGTGACCATCGGTACGGAGGCAACGATTTCCAGCTCTGCGCGCATCCGGAAAGACGCAGTGATCGGGAACAATGTCACGATTGGTAACAACGTCCGTGTCGGTCGCGGAGTAGTCATCGAAGACAATGTCACCATCGAGGACAACGTCACTATTGGTACCCGTGCCACCATTGGGGCAGGCGCAACGGTCCTGGATGGCACCTATGTCTTGGGCCGCGACAACGTCGAGTCTCCCCAGCTGTACGCCTTCACAAGTCACACCTTCACCACGTGTGGCCAAACCGGTCAGATAGGTCCAGCATTGTCCACATGTCGTAGCAGCTACTCGACATCATGGGATGAGACCGACGCATTCGCAATGAGCACGAATGGTGTTCAGCGCTGGACTGTGCCTGCCTCTGGCCAGTACCGAATCGTTGCTGACGGAGCGGCCGGGGGTGCCACAACGAGTAGTGCGGCACGAGCCAACGGCGCCCGAATCGAAGCAACGATTACTCTGTCGCAGGGTGACGTCCTTCAGCTGCTTGTAGGGCAGCGGGGTGTGAGCAATATCCAAAATAATAAGAATGAGAATGGCGGCGGTGGCGGAACCTTCGTTGTCAGCGATGACAACACGCCTCTAGTTGTTGCTGGTGGAGCCGGCGGCGCAGGGGGAACGTACTCTCCCAACTGCTCCCACGATATTACCTCTGCTCATGGACAGACGGGTACCAGCGGCGCGACCTCGTCTTGTACCGGTTCGTACATCGGAACGGGTGGCAGCAACGGACAAGGGGGCTCTCGCTCGGGAGGGAACTACACCGGCGCAGCGGGTGGTGGCTTTCTAAGCAATGGACAAGACGGTGGAGATCATTGTGGTGGGAAGTACGCTCGAGGCGGTCAGTCCTTCATGAACGGTGGTGTGGGGGGCGAGTACATGCCTTGCTACACCCCCTACGCTCACGGTGGATTTGGCGGTGGCGGAGCTGGCCAACTCGGGTCTGCGGGCGGCGGCGGCGGGTACTCCGGCGGTGGCGCTTCGGGTGAATGGAACACATACAACCAGTATGGAGGGGGCGGCGGCTCGTTTACCGCTCCTGGTGCCAGCGACCTTTCATCGGCGTCCGGAGCAAACTCCGGAGATGGTAGCATCACCATCACCCGACTGTAGGCTTGCCACGCAGGCGCCTCGTTGGCGCGGGTCGGTAATGGCAAACAGGTCCCAGTCCTCACCCCTGTAGGGCGATAGTTCATCGCTGCAGCCAGGGGGCTCGCAACACAAAGACGCCCTCGCCGGTGTGGGCGAAGGCGTCACAATGCCTCATGGGCCTTCAATGCACTCCAACTGGCTAGGAAGGGTCCGTACAGATGGGGGCGACTTGCGCGCCGGTGATGGTGCATCCGTTTTGGCAGACGCCCTGACTGTCACCGTTAGGGACATGGAAAGTCAGGACATTCGACCAGCCGGTCTTGCTCATCACACCGGAGGAGACGTTGCAGCTCCAGTAGGTCTTCTCCAAGATGACCGCGCCCCAGGCCGTCGCATCGTAGTTGCCGCCAGCGCCGCCCCAGTTGAAGTAGTCGCAGCTCACCGGAGCGAGGCCGTTCGCCAAGCAGGCATCCCGGTACCAAGCGCGTGCGTCCCCGGCAGGCAGGGGACGGTACTCCAACCGGTACACGGTCTGACCACCAGGAGCGGTGTGTTGATCGGCGACGTCAATGGGGCCGGAGCCTTCGACCGTGGCGCCGTGCGGCACTACCTCATTCGTGCCGATGACCGCGCCCGACTCCAGCGTTGCGTACGCGGAGATTCGTGCCCCGTCAGCGATGCTCACGTTGTCCTCGATGGTGACGCTTCGGCCGATTCGGACATTGGGGCCGATTGTCACGTCATCTGCGATGTTCGTGTTCTTGCGAATACGCGCGCCGCTCGACACAGTCACGTTACGCCCAATGGTAGAGTTTGGACCGATCATACCAGCGATCTCGGTGGCGCTCCCACTGTTGACCGAATCGCTGATCTGCACACCCCGCGCGATGAGGGCACCTGCCTGTAGGGTAGTGTGGTTGCCAACGTTCGCGAGCGAGCCCACGGTCACATTGGCCGCGACGGACACGTCATCACCGATGTCTGAGCCGTAGCCCACCTGTGCTCCGGTACTCGCACTAAATCGTTCTCCAACCTGGGATACACGCCCGATGGTCACGTCGTCTGCAATCTGGGCATCTACACCGACAACGGCTCCGCGGGCGATGATGCTGTTGGTTCCGAGGGTCGCCGCGCCGGGCTCACCGCTGCGGCCGGCAAACGATGCGCGTGCTGCAATGACGGCATCGGCACCTAGGGTGGAGTCCGCTCCGACCGAGGCATACGCTTGGATCTGGGCGCCGCTGCCGACGGTGAGTCCAGTTGTGGTGTCCGCGTCGACGGAGACGCAGGCTGTGTTGGCGTCGGCGTATGAGTCAACGCACCCGTCCCCGTTGGAGTCTTGAGCGCTGGCGGTCGAAATAAGCAATGCAAGTAGTGTAGTAATCATGGTTTCTCCCGTGGCATCCATATTACCCAGTGGACGCGTTCTTATGCAACGAGTTTCAGCATGAAGAGAGGATACTGAGAGGTGAACACGCTGTACACCCCGCCCTGTGGCGCTTGACGAGACCTGGGCTGTCGTCACTCGACCGTGCCAACTGCTCCGAGCTCGGAGCATGGAATACGAAAACGGAGGTTTAGCGGTTCGCATCGGCTGATTCGCCGGCGGCCGGTCCTGGCACAGACGCGTAGCGATGCTCCAGCCAGTGCCATCGAGCAGGGTGGCTAGGTCCTATTTGCGCCGGATCAGTTCTCGGTGCAGGACACGAGCTGCAAGAACCCCGCCGGGTTTGTTCCAGATCCCTCGCCAAGCCCCACGACCACCGTATCCGCTGAAGGAACGCTGTACGGGCTCCCGGTGATGTGCGACCAGGGACCGCTTGGACCCGTGGCCGATTGAATCGATACGGTCGTTCCCTGTCGCAACCAACGGACGTGCGACAGCTGCCCAGCGTTGTAGTACCCCTTGTAGGTTCCAGCGTACCCGTTGGGGAATCCAGTCAAAGTGATGTTAGCCCAGTAACTTCCGTTGTTAGTGCTGTACCCATTGATATCTTGGAAGTCCACCGTGCTCCCGTGAACCAAGCCCACGCCCATGTGAAGCGTGTTCCACGATGCAATCACCTCGAATTCACCCGTAAAATTGTGGCTGAGAACGGCCCCGTTGTATGAATTGCTTAGACCAGCAATCGACCATCGGGTGTTTGTACCAATGCCATCGGACAGGCCGCTCTGTCCTTGCGTTGGCAACCACGGCGCCACACATCCGGTCGTTTGGGGGTTGTCGTAGATGTCCCCTTGCTGAACAATCGTGTCCTCGGGAACCAGGGTGTTCGCAGTCACGGTGACGCCAGCCGCTAGGCGCACATTGGCGCCAATCGTGGCGCCGTCTCCAATCTGAACGTCTCGCCCAATGCGAGCGCCCGCCATCACGGTCACGTTGGCGCCGAGGTCCGCGCTCTTGCGGATGCGGGCTGTGCTGTCAATGTCGGCTCCCGCTCCAATCGTGACCTCTGGCCCGATGACACCGGCAATCGTGGCAGACGACGGGCTGTCCGCAATGTCGACTCCGCGTGCCATCACCGTAGAGGGCGCGACAGTCGTGTTGTTGCCGACGTGAACGAGGGTGCCAAGGGTGACGTTTGCGCCCATGGTGACGTCGTCGCCAAGCTCTGCCGCATATCCAATGGTGACATCATTCTGGGTCTGCAGACGCTCGCCCGCATCAACGCTACGACCGATGATGTTGTCTGCACCAATGCTTTGGTCCGCTCCGATAGTTGCGCCGCGCGCGATGATTGTGCCGTCCCTAATGGGACGCGCGCCACTCGCTGAGACGCGGCCAATGACGGTGGAGCGGGCGCTCACCGTAGCATTGGCACCCAAGGCAATATCTGCCCCCAAGGCTGCATACGCGCCCACATCGGTCGAAGCACCAATGGTGGTACCCGAGCCCATCGTTGCGAGTGGCGACACGCACGCGCTGTTCGCCGTGAAATAGCTGTCCTCACAGCCATCACCGTCTAGGTCTGCAGCGGAAGCTACGCTCGCGAGCAAGGACAAAAGAACAACACTCATTAGACTCTCCCCAGATGGACGAAGCCCAGTGTAGTTCATGTGCTTCGAGTCCCAACTTAAAGTTACTTTATTGCGCGGGTCCAAGGTACATCCACGCCGGTTGGGCGCACCAGCACAAGAAGCCCGTGGGAGAACTGTCGCGCGGTGGCAGGAGACGCGTACACCCGCGTCTACGGAGCGAACCGCTCAAAGACCGAGGCTGCGTAGCCACAGCTACCGACGGTCTGCGAGTCGGGCTGGTCGACGCACTGGTTGAGGTAGCAGTTGCGAACCACTTGCCACCAGGGCGCAGCCTCTTCCGCACGTCCCTGTGCCATGAGCGATTCGACCACCTCTGTTGACCAGTCTGTCACCCAGTCTGGGTGTGCGAGGGCAACCTCGGAAATGGCTGGCCAATCCTCTCGCGCGGTGAGGTCCTTTGCGGGCATCTGAGCAAGCAGGTGCAGCACCACATCGGTCTGCTCGGTCGTCAACAGCAATGCTACGCCGCGGTCCTGCGCTTCTTGCGTGGCCTCCGTCTGGCCCAGCATTTGGGACAGCGTGGTGATGGCCATCACAGCCGCGTCCTCGGCCAGCTCCGGCTCCCGACCGTTCTCCGTCAACGTATCCACCGCTTCTAGGAAGGCTGTCGGCATGTCTTGTTCGAACGCGCTCAGTGCTGCAAGTGGGTCCATCGAGTCGAGCATGCCGCTCTCAAGCTCTGCGCTCAATGTCATGATGAGGTCGAATGAGCGTTCGCGCCGTTCCAAGTAGTCGACGACAATCGCCGCATACAGGTCTTCGTCCGACGCATCTTCCGGCAAGGTCTCCAGTGTCACGTGCTGTGACTCGGCGAGAACCAACAGCTCGTCAGACGGCCGAGTGAGCACTCTGTCGCGAGCCAGCAAGCGTCCCAGCTCACCCTCCAGAACACGGTCTGGAGGTTCCGCGTTGAAGACGGCTTGTTCGGTATCAAACGCGCACAAATGCTGAATTCGGTACCAATGCACATCATCCATCTGCGATGGAGCGTCTGTGGAATCCGCCGTCTCATCTCCGGTCAGCTGCGACGGAGCCGCGCGCGGTGTGGACGTTCCGGAAGGCTGCACCGGGCCCTGTTGGACGGCGGTCGGCCTGGCAGCGTGTGAAACGTCCTCACGTTGCAGACCCACGACGACGACAGTCAACAGGACTACCAGCAGAACCAACAAGAGCCCAGCCATCAACAATCCAACGACAACGACAAGTCGTCGTCTCATGCCCACTCCCTACGTCAAGAACCATCAGCACGCTCTTGATGAACCTAGCAGATGTAGGTTGGCATCCTCGTCTTGCGTGTACAAACCGAATGCTTCGACGCACCCATAGAGGCCCGGTGTAGGAACGGCAACCTGCGTTGTGGTGTATACGCTGATTCATCAAGAGGAGAACCAATGAATCGCCTACTCGTGCCCGCGCTGGCACTGCTCATCGGATGTGTCGACAAAGCCGACACTGAGACCAACACCGACCTCGGCACAGACACCGACCTCGGCACAGACACCGACCTCGGCACAGACACCGACATCGACACAAGCGGCGCCGCTGCCCAAGTCACCGTGTTCGTCGCTGACAGCGACAATCAGCCCGTTGTAGGAGCCCTCATCACGGTCCCCGGCGGAGATACCGCCACCACGGATGACGCCGGATTCGCCACCGTAGAGGGCCGCGGCGACGACACCATCGTCATCCAGATTCACGCCGATGGCTACGCCCGGACGGCTCAGATTGCACCCATCCAGGATGGCCGCGCTTCCGCTGTGGTCATCGTCAACCCCGTAGAAGTGCTGACCATCGACAGCGCGGCAGACGCCAATCTCACCTTCGCAGACGGCTTGGTCCTGCGCCTTGACGGTGGCTTTGGTGACCGCCGCGGTGGAGACTTAGCCGCGGACGTGGAAGTTGCGGTGTTGGACACCCCAGCTCGCTTGCGCGCCCTCCCGCCCACACCTCCGGGGTACTCGCTGATCACCGCGACGGACGTCACGTTCACCCGCGACGGCGACGTGCTGGAGTTCGAAGGCACCGCGGCCATCACCTTCCCGCTTCCCCCCGACTTCCCCACCTTCCAAACGGACGAGACCCGTCTCGCCTTCGTCAATGAAAGCGGTGACTGGGAAGTCGAAGATGCCGGCCTTCAGAGGTGCGGCGACGGCGACCTCTGCGGCGTGACCGACCACTTCACATCGTTCGCTGTCCTGCTCGACAGTAGTCACGCGGTAAACATTCAGGTCGACTTAGCAGAACTGGCCGACGTGGACTTCGAACCGGCTCGCATGAGCGTCACCTCGAACTGTGGCGACGGAACCATCATCGCAAGCGTCAACCATCGCGGTATTGCCCGGTTCGGTGCTATGTTCTGTGAGGCTGGGTACGACATGCGCGTGGACCGCATCGCCACCGACACCGTCACCGGCGAGCACGCAGTGGCATCCGCCATCCTCCACGCCATGCCAGGAACGGATGACGAGCCTACGACAATCGCCGCTGAGACCCGTATTGGAGACGGCGACAGCGACGGATTCACCGCAGCACAGGGCGACTGCGACGACGACAACAACGCCATCTACCCAGGAGCGGCGGACCCCATCGACGACCTCGGTCTAGATAGCAACTGTGACGGACTCGATGGCGTAGACGCTGACGGCGACCGCTACAGCACCGCATTCGACTGCGACGATACCGACCGCACCGTGCACCCAGGCCGCTCGGACACGGGCTTCTTCGGCGTTGCCGATAGGGGCCTAGACAACGACTGCGACGGCAATGTAGATGAAGATGGAGACAACGACAGAGACGGGTACATCGCTACGGCTCTTGGCGGCTTCGACTGCAACGACGACGACTACTCCGTCAACCCAGGCGCGGTCGACGAAGCCGGAGACGGTCAGGACACTGACTGCGACGGCCTCGACGGAACAGACCCCATCACAGACGTCGACGGGGACGGCTGGGCGGACTGGGAAGACTGCAACGACCTCGACGCCAGCGTGTTCCCAGGTGCTGTCGAGCGCTGTGACACCGTGGACAGAGACTGCAGTGGCAGCCCCACTCGCGTCGCCGTCACCAACTCGGACACCTGCTTAGACGCACGCCAGTTCGACGACACCTATCCGGGTACCTACACAATCGACGCGATGCTCGATGGAGAGATTGTGGAGAGCTGCTCCGAGGCTCTCACGCTCACCGTGCAAGACGGCCGCATTCCCCGCGAGATGATGGTTGAGACGGCCGCAAACTGCGCAATGCTGCTGGACGGCGGCACCGAGGTGCAGCTGCAGACCGTGTCCGGGTTCGTCTCCCGAACCGGCTTCGTGCACGGCACCCTCGTGGCCGTTCTGGGCGATGTCACCCACGAGACCACCTACCAAGGCAACATTCGCAGCGCTGACTTCACCGGCCGAGCGACAGTACCCTTGGACTCTGCCGAGTTTGGGGTGTCTAGCCTGCAGATCTCGCTCCGAAACGCACGCACAATTGCGTGGGTCGACCCGCTCACAGAGGACGCCGACTTTGACGGTTCACCCTCCAGCCTAGACTGTGACGACAACGACCCCACCGTCCGACCCGGAGCGGTGGAAGCGTGCAACGGCGTGGACGACAACTGTAGCGACGGCATCGCGGACGAAGTGTGCCCTGCCGCGTCGCCATTGCCAGGCCGCTACGTGGTTCAGACCAGCGTGTTTACGGCCGACGGGTACACCTACACCGGGCCCCCATCCCCGCCGGCCGTCGCCATGTTGGTGGATGGTGAGATGAGTCACCTCACTGCCGAAAACCCCATCTTCCAAGGCGCTGTGGGCGCAAGCAACAACGTCATTGCAGGCATGACTGCCAACCCGCCTGGAGACGACGGCACCATCTCCGGCACCATCACCGTTGCCCTAGAAGGTCTCATGCCTAGCGGCACGTTCGCGTGGACCGGTACGGCGAACGAAGATGGTTTCTCAGGAATGGCCGTCATGCATACGCTGCCACTGCGCCGGTGGACCCACGTGGCCATCAGCGCCTCAAAGGTCGTTCCTCCCACAGACAACGACGAGGACTTCGACGGCACCCCGACCCACCTGGACTGCGACGACACCGACCCGAACCGGCGGTTTGGCGCCCATGAGGTCTGCAATGGCCTGGATGACAACTGCGATGGTGGCGAAGACCAGCCCTTTGACGGCGTCTGTCCGAACATGCCATGGACCAGTGGTTCCTTGCCGGCCACGTTCCAGCTGCTTGTCACCGATGGCATCAGCGAGTGGGCGGCCGAAGACCAAGTCGATGTCGACCCACAAGCGCTCAACGCGGTCGGATTCGAGAACCCCATATTTGAAGGTGTGTCCGAAGCGCAGATCAGCGTACTCGCCATGACCATGAATCCACCCACCGGAGACGAGACATCCGTCAACGGCGTGATGACCATCGAGTCGACTGTCGAAGGCATCGAGAGCGGCGACTACGAGTGGTCCGGTACCCTCGACAGCTCCGGCATCTCCGGCTTCGCGCTTGTCGAAGGCGGCCCAAACCGCTGGACCCACGTCATGATTACGCACGGGCGGTAGCGGGGGGCGAGCGGGGCCGCTTACGGAACCGCCGAACACTCCGGCAAGTTGAGGTCTGGAACCTCGAAGAATGGGGGTGGGAAGAGCCCACCAACGGGTACTAGGCTCACCCCCTCCACTTCGATATGGGTACACAGCTCGTTTGGGTCATAGGAGCAGGCCACGGAATCCGGCCCCTCCTGTGCCGACGACAGCTCAACCCGCAAGGTCCCGACCACCAGCGCGTTTCCCGTGGACTGAGTCAGCCCCGTGAACGACCCGGTGACAATCGCAGGTAGGGATGTCGACCATGGCGGGTCGCTGGCATCGAGCGTACTGAAGTTTTCGAGGTGAAAAAACGGCGGAGAGTATTCCAAGGAAGCCTCGGACGTGATGAGGCAGCTGTCGTTGCCGAACGGTTGCCGCCAGACGCTCCACTCCCCGGACCGTTCGGGGTCCTGACCGACAAAGGCCTCGAATAGCGGCAGAAACAGGTCACCAACAGAGTCCTCAGGCCCCGACACATCCCATTGGTGCAGCTCCAGAGGAAGCGCGGCAAGCCGGTCGGCCGGTGGGGTGTGGAACTGTCCGATTGCCTGGGTACAGCCATTGACTTGGGCAGACAAGACGTACGAGGTGTCCCCCTGAAGTGCGCCAGCCTCCGGCGACCATGTAGACTCGTCAGTCCCCACGGTCGTCATTCCAGCAACGGGGGTATCGCCACGTTCGGTGGCCACGTAGATGTCGCTGGGAATGCCTTGCTGCACCCTCACCCGGGCCTCAGTAAAGCCACGCTGTAGCCAGACATCTCCCGTTGAAGCCGAGGGGTACTGCTCAACAACCGTCCAGTCGCAGTCCCCACTTGCGGTATCCGCGTCCGGTTCGGTGTCCGAGTCAAACCACCCGTCTACGTCATCCCGTGGGTCGAATGTGGCACTCGAGTCGGAATCGGAGCTGGAGTCGGTCGATGGCGTGCCGCAGGCAGCCAGCAAGAACAACACGGAAAGACGGGTATGCATAGGTTTATTCTACCAGATGTCCGCGCCGAATGAGTGCCATCCCACCCAGTTGGCCGTGGTCCTGGAATCGCTCGTTGTCTCGGCGTCCCAGTCGGCTAAACGAGTGCACTGCGAGGCTGTTCCCTATGATTCGACCGACGACCCTGTTCCTCTCCGCCGCGGCCTTCACCGCATGCGCCACGACCCAGACGCTGGCCGAGCCGGTGGTCGCACCCGTCGCCGCCGTGGTGCCTGACTACAGCGCGTTGAGCGAGTGGCAGCAACCGGACGCCGACATCCTGCAGGTGATGCACGCGCCGCAGCTCCCGCGGGTGTGGACAGCTCCTGGCGGTGCGACCATGCTGCTCGCTGACCCCATCTTGTACCCGAGCTTGGCCGAGCTTTCCGCCCCGATGCACAAGCTGGCCGGGCTTCGTGTCAACCCCGAGCTGAACGGAATCCATGGGCGACGCGGTGCCACTGATCCGCGGTTGTTGCACGTTGACTCTGGCGAGATGCTCACCCTCGATCTACCCGATGACGCCGAGGTCTTCTCAGTCGACTGGACGGTGGACGGCGAGCGGTTTGCTCTATCGGTTGGCCATGGCGACCACATCGGCTTGTGGGTCGGCACACCGTCGGGTGACGTGCGCAAGGTCGACGGCGTTGCGCTCAATCCATTGCTCGGCGACGCGGTGGATTGGATGCCTGACCAGCAGCACCTGCGCATCCTCCGCGTGCCCGACCGCGGTCCCGTCCCGCCGCCGCCCGCCCGTCCGTTCGGTCCCACCATCGTCGAGAGCTCCGGGGCCACAGCGCGCTCGACCTACGAGGCACGCAACTTGCTCGAGAGCGGCTACGACGACCTGCTGTTCGAGTACTACACCACCAGCGAACTAGTGCTCATCGACTCGGAAACGAACGAGATGACTGTACTGGGTGAGCCGCGGCCCTACGCCACGGCGTCTGCCTCGCCGAGCGGCGAGTACCTACTCGTCGAATACGTGGTTCCGCCCTGGTCTCACGAGGTGCGCTGGTCGCGCTTCGCCCATGAGATTGAGGTGTGGACCACCGATGGCGGCAACGTGACCACCGTCGCCTCCTTGCCGTTGGCCGACTCGGTCCCGACGCAGGGTGTACCCGAAGGGCCACGTAGCACCGATTGGAGCAGCACCGCGCCCGCCATGCTGTACTGGATTGAGGCGTTGGACGGTGGAGACTGGACGAACGAGGTGCCGCATCGGGACCGCATCATGCGTCTTGCAGCTCCGTTCGATGGCACCGCAGAAGAGGTCTACAAGACTGAGCACCGCGCCTACCCACAAGGGTGGGCTGAGGAGCCTGGTAAGCAGATGCTGATGCAGTACGAGCGGTCACGGCGGTGGCTGTACGCGTCTATGTTGGACGTCAACGAGGGCACCGCGACTCCGTGGTTCGACCGGAACATCGCGGACCGGTACGGCGACCCTGGCTCGCCAATGATGCGCCCACTGGACGATGGACACTGGGTCATGCGCCAGCACGGCGACGCCATTGTCTTTGCGGGCTCTGGTGCGACGCCTGATGGGGACCGCCCGTTTGTCGATCTGCGCAACATCGAGACCGGCGAGACCGAGCGCTTGTTCCGCAGCCCGGCTGACCGGTACGAGAGCGTGGTCGCGTTCACCGACGACGACACCTTCCTGTTCCGCTCCGAGTCCCCCATGGACGTGCCCAACTACTACCGGGCGACCCTTGGAGAGAGCGTCGAGGCCGAGGCTGGAGAGGCCACACGCGCCCACGAGCGCGTCGCCGTCACCCCGTTCACCGACCCCACACCGCAGCTTCGCGCGATTGAAAAGCAGCTCGTCACCTACGAGCGCGACGACGGTGTGCCGCTGAGCTTCACCCTGATGCTTCCGCCCGGCCACGAGCCCGGAACCCCGCTACCCACGGTGGTCTACGCCTACCCGCGTGAGTACTCGGGCGGCGAGGTGGCCGGCCAGGTCAGCGGCTCTACTCAGCGCTTCAGCCGGTTCTTTGGCCCGAGTCACCTGTACTTTCTCCTCCGCGGCTACGCCGTTCTCGACCGCACGGCCATGCCGATGGTCGGCGACCCAGAGACCGTGTACGACACGTTTGTGCCCCAGCTCGTCGCCGACGCCGAAGCTGCCGTCGCCAAGGCCATCGACATGGGCATTGCCGACCCCGACCGCATCGGCGTCATCGGCCACAGCCACGGGGGCCTGATGGTGGGCAACCTGCTCGCGCACACCGACCTGTTCGCCGCCGGCATCGCCAGAAGCGGCTCGTACAACAAGACCATGCAGCCCTTTGGCTACCAGTCCGAGCGCCGCTCCATGTTCGAAGCGCGCGAGGCCTACATCAACGCCTCTCCGACCTTCTTCGCCGACCAAGTCAACGAGCCCATCCTCATCATCCACGGCGCTGACGACGCGAATCCGGGCACGCTGACCATCCAGAGCGAGGTGTTCTTCGAAGCCGTTCGCGGCTCCGGTGGCACCGCCCGCATGGTCCTGCTGCCGAACGAGGACCACGGGTACCGAGCGGAAGAGAGCATTGAGCATGTGCTGTGGGAGCAGCTGCGGTGGTTTGATGAGCATGTGAAAGGCCAAACCGCGGCCGAGTGAGCGGCGCACGTCCGCAGCTTGGGCGTCAGTGGGTCGCCGGTGCGGCTTCAAGGTGCAGGTTTGGTTTGCTCAAGGTCAGGTGCACAACCAGTGCATGGGGCACGGTCAGCGCAGCGATGGCTAGGACGGTCAGGCGGGGCCAGTCGCCGGGGTCGACAAACAGCGCCCCGAAGGCGATTCCCGCGCCGCTGACGAGGGTCCGGGGAAGTGCTGCGCGGACGAGTGCCGGCAGCGCGGCAACGGACGCGACGTCTTTGCGGATGGCATCGAAGTGGTCCGGTGTGTGCCAAGCGATGAAGTACACGGCAAGGCCGATAGCCGGACCAGCCCCGACCATCAGCACAGCTAAGGCAAGTGCATCTACGCTCGACAGGAGCAGCCGTCGGCCCCAGCCCATTGCGAAGGCGAGCGCGGCGATATGGAGTAGCGCAAGCGCAAACATCCAGACGGGGGAGCCGGTCGCAGGCACGGGAATTCGAGTCTGCGCGGTCAAGAGCGGCTCGAGAAACTCTGGGGCGACAAGCAAGGGGCCAAACACAATGAGCGCGCCGCGAGTCATCACCACTGGAGTGGTGCGCTCCGACCGAGGGATGTGCAGGACGTCAGACTCTCCGAAGTGCCAGGCTGCAGCGGCCAAGAAGGCGAAGAGTCCAGCGACGGGCGCGAGCAGCCAGACTGCCACAACGGCCGCGGTCGTTGCGAGATAGCCTAGGTGGAAGTTGACCTGTTCGGCGACGGTCTGCCCGCTGCGCCAAGTCTGCGCCAGGAGGTGGTCGAGGGCGCCGTGAGGGAGTCCGACCAGTAAGCTGGCCATGACCAGGATGGCTCCCCATCGGCCGGGCTCCCATCCGCCAGCGGCGACGGCCATCCCACAACCGGCGACTGCGCCTGCACGTAGCAGCCGAACATGTGCGGAAAGTCCAACCGGGTGCTGGGTCATTCGGTGTCTCGAACCCGCGTCATCACCCAGCCAACGGTCGCAAAGGCGATGCTGATGCCGAGGATGCCGCGCTGGTCGATGAAGCCAAGGTCGACGTCGACCAGCAGCGTTGCGACGAACATTGCCGCCGCTAGGACACCCATGCCGGCAATGGCGTAGCCGGTGGTGTGGTAGTGGCCGGCGGGACTGTCAGAGGGCTGATGGTTCATGGGAGGCTCGCAAAAAATGGAAATGGAAGACATAGAACAGACGTGCCCGCAGGGAAGGTGTTCCCTGCGGGCTTCGCAGCTACTTGGCGGCGACAGCGGTGTCGATGAGTTCGGCGTCGGCTTCGGCGGCCATTTTTGCGCGGGCGATGTGGTAGATCATCACACCGTATCCACACTTCGCGGTGATGTCGGCAATGCTGTAGCCGACCTGCAGAGCCACGATTGCAGTGGCACCGCCGACGCCGAGTAGCGGCATGGCGTAGGCGATGGGATAGAAGCCCCAGGTGGCCAAGAGCAGGAGCTTGGTGTTGCGCAGAAGTCCCTTTACCTCTTCATTGTTGTCTGCAGCAGCCTTCGACAGCTCAGTCCACAGCACGTACAGAATGTAGGTGAAGGGGATGGTGCTTGCGACGGCCCAGATGACGCGTGTGGCCACGTCTGCAGACACTTCGCCCGGGTAGCCGAGGCCGACCATCAGGGCTGAAGCGATGATGAGTCGTCCCATGAGTGACCCGCGACGACCCTTGGGCAGCGCGAGGACGGCGACGAGCTCGGCTACGAGCAGGGGCACGGTGAGCAGCCAGTCCACGTATCGGTACGCGTCATTGAACGGCTCGCCGCTGGCTACGTACGAGCCTGCAGCTGTGAGCTCGTATGCGGCTTCCCAGCTGTTGAAGATACGCCAGTAGTGGTACGCGGCGATGCCGACGACCAGCGACGACATAATCATGGCGGGGCGGTACTTGGGTGTCAGCTGCTGGCGTGCCATCACGAAGAAGGCGAACGACGCAAGCATGGCTGCAATTGCCAGCGAGAGAAGGTTGTAGACCAGGTCGAATTGACCTGCTGTGAGTTCCGGAAGGGTCATGACGTGCTCCTGTTGAATACACTCTGAAGACCTAATGGATGTTCAGAAGCCGTTCAACCGAAAAGTTCAATTCCGTCCTGCGCGCACACCCGAACAATGAGCTGTTCCAGCTCTGCTCGCATCTTACCTGTCGCACGTGCAAGATCCGTGTGGAGCGCGGCATCAGCGGTGTTTTGGGACTCACATCGCTGGCTGTACAGCTCGAATTCGCGCATCGCGATGGCCAGTCCGGCGAGGTGGTTTGGGCACTCACACAGAAGATCCGGCTCAATGTTCAAGAGCTGTTCGAGTTGGACGCGATCGAACAACACGTCGGGAACATCTGGCACGCTTGGCAGGTTCACCACATCCGCCTGGGTCCGGAGGACGGCGTCGAAGACTGCGCGTCGAAGCGTGTTTCCGGGTGCCGAACCACGCACTAGGAAGGCGCCCGCTTGCTGGAGCCGCGTCTGCAGTTCACGTGGGGCAAAGTGGTATGTCACGACTGCGCGCGTGGTCTTCAGGCGCTCAAGGTGTTTGCGCAGCTCCGCAACGGCGTCTTCGCCAAGTCCACCCAGATCGACAACCAGGACGTCGATGGTGAGACCCTCAGGTAGTTGGCCGATAGCGGAGGCCGTAGCTACGACCTCGACGCGGGTTCCCTCGCCAGACACGACCCCGCTCAATGCCGGTGCCCCTGTCGGATGCACAAGCGCCACGCGGACGAGCGTGGGACTCTGACGTTGCGTTCCGGTATGCATCTGAACCCGCTCATCTAGCTCAGCAGAAGAGAGTGCGGCCAGGTCTGCAACTCGCTCTCCGGCCTTGGAGAGGGTCGCAATGGCGGTCAGCCGGGTCACGTCGGCCTGTCCGTACAGGCGCCTACTAGACGCGTCTCGGGCCGGCTGGACAACGTCATATCGGCGTTCCCAGGTGCGGATGGTATCTGCTGGAATTCCTGTGATCTTGGAGACGGCACCCATAGATAGGGTGTGCGTTTTGGCCTCGGACATCATGCCTCTCAGTGCTGTTCAAGAGTTGTTCGATGCAAGTCGATGGTCGTCCGACTGCGGGGCTGTTCATAATGTGTTCAGTCTGGGGGCGCAGCGTACCGAGACGGTGAGCGGCGGAAGTGCGCACGTCTCACCGGCGGAGCTGGACATAGCGGCGACGCTGCACACCGAACCCGTGTTGGGGTGGTCTGAGTGCTACGTCGGCGCGACCACGCTGCAACGCCGATTCCTGGGGTTGCGTCAGCATGTTCGGTGGTACGGCACTGCGTGATGTTGAAGCGCTGGGCGAGCAGCCATTTCGTCGGGCGTGTTTACACGGGGCGGTCGCACGTGGAGGCCCACGTGGAACGAAGCTGGTTGAGACAACCGCGTGCGACTTGTCTTCGGAGGAACTGACGGGTCGTGGTCGGACAGACCCGACCGAGCCCGGCGCTCTGTTAGTGAGCGCGGCGTTCTCTCATGATTCAAGACCTGAACAGTTGGTCCGGTTGGGGGCGTAGTCGCGGGGGCAGCCGGCGAGGCGGTTTCTACGCCGCCGCGTTGCCAGCGATAGCTGACGATGACGCCCATTCGACATCGGTAGCGTCTCTGAATGCGAGCTCTTTGCCGCTCGCGAACCGGTTGAGACGGCGCGTCTCGGCTTTTGTATAGGCACGGTAAAACGATGCATATCCAGCAAAGAGGGCACCCATGCCGGACAGCGCCATAACTGCGGCAGCGAAGTAGAGAAGTGTGAGATCAGTCATTGGTTGACCCTCCTGAAGTCAGTAGTGTTCCGAGGGACAGCGCGGATGGAACCCACAGGCCTACAAATAGGCCTTGTTCCTTGTTTCCACCGAACCACAGCGCCATAGACAGCGCCAGGGACAATCCCGCTGCAATCAAGAAGAACAGCTTGGACAGCGTGACGTGGTCAATCAGGCCTGCCACTTGTTTCGATTCTGGTTGGGGCAGTGCTGTGATGGCCATGTCGACTCCTGTTCATAATCAGTTCAATTGATTACTCGACGAGCATATAGGAGACAAACCGTACCCGCAAGCAAAATTGAACAGTATTTGAACATTTCATTTAGTTCAAATACTGTTCAGATCTCTGAGCTGGCCGATTCGCACGGCTAGCGCCCTGCATCTCATGAGATGCAGTGAGCGATCTAGCAACAGCCCGGTGAACATCCGAAGTGAGGCGTGCTCATTGGGCCAGGCGCTCTCGCAGCCGCTGGCCCCATCGCCAAATGGACCCGGCAACGTCCGTTGCATACACGGCGTCGTTTACACGGGAACGGATTGTAAACGACAGGACCTCGGGGCCCGCTGTCGCGTGACCAGTGCGGGAACCTGGAGTCACCCGTGTCGAATACCCTCATTGTCCGTCTGTCTAGCTGTTTTGTCTTCTGCGCCATGGTGGCCTGCCTTCCGGAGGTACCGGTCAACGAGGGTGACTCGGCGGTCTCTACCGCCATTGTCAATGGAACGGATGCAGAACCGGGTGCCTACCCGTGGATGGTCTTTGAGGAGGTCTGCGGCGGCACGCTCATTGCCGAGGAGTGGGTCCTTACGGCGGCGCATTGCACCCATGCGTTGGCGGTTGGTGAGACTATCCATATTGGCGGAACCGAAATCCTCGCTATGCGAGACGGTGTCGACGGCGACCAACATGTCATTGCCGAGATTATTGACCATCCAGAGTGGGACCCGTCGACGCTCATGAATGACTTCAGCCTCCTTCGCCTCTCGGAGCCGTCTTTCGTTACGCCGCTTCCCATTGACCTGGGTGACGCGCATGCTGGCACCGACGGGATGGCGATTGGTTGGGGACTGCTCAGTGAGGGAGGCGACCGGCCAAATGCGCTGCAGGAGGTCATCCTCCCCGTCATTGAACAGGACGTCTGCGTGGATGCCTTTATGGACGTCGACCGCAGCTGGGTTCAAGACGAAATGATCTGTGCCGGCTACTTTGAAGGCGGAACGAGCGTGTGCAACGGCGACAGCGGTGGCCCCCTTGTGAGCACCGTCACTGGCGAGCTGATCGGCGTTGCTAGCTTCAGTGTTGGTTGTGCACGAGAAGGCTTCCCGGCAGTATTCGCGCGTGTGTCTTCGGCTCAAGACTGGATTTGTGAGACCACGGACAACACTGTCGAAAACTGTGTTTCATCCCAGGCTGATCAGAACCAGCAGCCAGAGCCGCAACCCCAGCCAGAGATTGAGGTGACCTGTGACGTCACCAACGATTCGTACATTGGCGATGGCTACTGCGACGGCGCGCAAGACGGGTACAACACCGAGGCCTGTGGATACGACGGCGGCGACTGCTGCGAGACCACCTGCGTCGATGGCGAGTACGGCTGCGGCACCAACGAGTTCGAGTGCCTCGACCCGAATGCCGACTGACGTGCGGCAGCTCACGAGGGCGGACGTCCTGCCCCGCGCTGGTCGCTGAAATTGCAGTGATTAGGGAGTATATTGGCCAGATGCATGCTTTGATTCACAGTTCCGGCGGCGCGTTTACAACAATACGGATTGTAAGCGAAACGACCTCCGGCACCCCTCTCGCGTGACTCATGCGGGAACCTGGAGCACCCCGTGTCGAATACCCTCATTGTCCGCCTGTCTAGCTGTTTCGTCTTCTGCGCCATGGTGGCCTGCCTTCCACAGGCATCGGTCGACGATGGCGAATCGCTGGTCTCCAGCTCTGTTGTCAATGGAACGCAGGTAGGAGGCGTTGAAGACTACGGTTTCATGGCGTACGCAGGCGACTGCGGCGGAACACTCATCGCAGGATACTGGGTTTTGACGGCGGCTCACTGCATCAGTACAATCGGAGTTGGCGACACGATTTACACCGGTGGAACCAACATCGATGACATGCTCTACAACGGGTACGGCGAGGCGCACACCGTCGCCGAGACAATCAAGCATCCCTACTTCAGCCGCACTTCCCTTCGGTATGACTTTGCACTCTTGCGGCTCACCGAACCATCCTCAAGTGTGCCGATGGTCTTGGACCGCGGTGGTCATTACGTTGGAACCAATGCGCTCGCGTTGGGGTGGGGTCGACTGAGCGAAGGTGGGGAGCTCCCACAGGACCTGCAACAGGTCGTCCTGCCGGTGCTCAGCCAGAACAGCTGCTCGGACGGTTCTGGCGTTGGTGGGGGCATGGAAGACAACATGCTCTGTGCTGGCCATGTAGAGGGCGGAACGAGCGTGTGTAACGGCGATAGCGGTGGCCCTCTCATCAGCATGGTCACCGGTGAGCTGATTGGTGTCACCAGCTGGGGCGTAGGGTGCGCCCGTCCGAACTATCCGGCGGTGTTTGCTCGGGTATCCAGCGCTGAAGACTGGATCTGCGAAGCGACCAACCACGCCGTGGAGAGTTGTCCCGACTTTGTGGAAGAGCCGTTTGTACCCGAAGAGCCAGAGCCGACTGTTGAGGGGTGTGCGGCCGAGTACCCGTCGTATATTGGCGACGGCGACTGCGACGGTGGCGAGTACAACACCGAGGAGTGTGGGTACGACGGCGGCGACTGCTGCGAGACCACGTGTGTCGCCGGCGAGTACGAGTGCGGTGAAACCGGATTCGAGTGCCTCGACCCCAATGCCGAGTGACGTGCAGCTACGCTGGACAGCTCACTCGGGTTGTCGACGAGGTCCACGAACGGCCATCAGTGGGCGTACCGTGCTCACAAACTGGTCCAATCCGGCCACTGATTGCACCTCCTCACCGCGTAGCCACTGTCGGGCGGCTTCGAGTAGAACATCGGACGCCTCGAGGGTGTTCAGGCGGTCAAGACCTTCGTCGGGCAGTCCCAAGTCCCCCCATGCGATGGCTTCCCACCACCCCGCGACGACGTTGGGACGGCCCGATGCTACGCTTGCGGCTTGGGCGTCTTGGTAGGCGCGAATGGCGTCGACGACATTGCCGCGAAGGTGATCGATCACGGACAGGTACAGGCGCACTCGCTCGTGGTCGTACTCGGTTGCGCCCTCTGTGGACAACCCGTTGCGGAACGTCGCTTCCGCACGGTCGAGGTCCCCCTCGGCAAGATGCAGGGTCCCTGTCGACAGGAGAATCATGAATCGCCCCGGTGCCGTGATGTTGGCGGCGGCGGTCGCTCGCTGGAGCACGTCGCGTGCCTCATCGAGGCGGGACGTCATGATCAGCAGCACTGCGAGATTCGCGGAGATGGAAGCTGCGGCTTCACCGCGAAGGAACGTCAGTCCGATTTGAATGGTTTTCACAGACTCGAGGTCCGACCCATTGCTTAGCTGTGCTTGGGCAAGAATATAGAAGCTCACGCCGGTGGCGTACCGATCTCCCGACTTGCGAGCAAGAACGGTCGCCTCTTTGGCAACCTCAACGGCCTCATCGTACGGACCGTGCTGACACAGGTACTCCGCGCGGAGGCGTGTGAACAGGGCCCGCCCGATGGCTGAGCGTGCGGTGGCGGTGTGGCCTACGTCGCTGCCCGAATCCGTGTGAGCGCCCATGAGGTTGGCCTGAATACGAGCCTCTTGGAGTCGGTCCCACAGCTCATCCGGCAGGTCCCACTGCAGTGCCTCTTCGAGGGGCGACCTGTCGTCGGGCGGATGGAAGCTGTCGTACTGACCAAGAATCAGCCAGGCGCGTTGCTCGGTCTCCGTGGCCACCTCCAGGGCTGCGCGTAGCATGCCTGGCGAGAGACCTAGGAAGGGGATGCCGAACACGGGCCCGCCTTCTTGGATACGTCGAACCGTCCAGTCCGCGAGTGTCTGTCGGGCCTCGCGGGGAGCTTGCAGACTGTCGAGTACGGGAGAGATGAACAGGTTCTCGCCTTGGCGCCACACGGCACCCGCCGTCTCCAGCGCCGTTAGGGCCTCGGTGGCCACGCCCAGTGCGGCACGGCACGAATCATCAATAAACTCGAGCCCCGCGAGTCGGGATGCCTCTTGCTGAAGGTCCGGTTCGAGTGCCATGGACGCAAGAGCGCCCTCTGCGCTGCGGTGCCGGGGACGTGCGTCGTCTGGGTCGCGTCGAAGTGCAGCTCGAATGGTGAGGAACGGCAGCTTTGGCACCGTATCGGTCAACTTGGGCAGTCCGGCTCGCTCACACACAAGGCTCGCCAGCGCACGTGCCCCGTTCGTGTCCAGGGGACGCAGACGCAGCACTTCTTCGCTCTGAAAACCCAGTGGACTCCGGCTTGTAGCGACCACTCGGTCGGTACTCGACCACAACCGATCCCGGACCATTCGCCGTGCAGCGGGTCCGGCGAGGTCGACGTGGTCCACCACCACCAGGCCCGATGGCCACACCGCGCCGGGGTCGAGGGCGAGGTCGATGTAGACCCCTTCGGCACGCCTGGCAAAGGCTCTGGCGAGGCGGCTCTTGCCTACGCCAAGCGGGCCGGTGATGGTGAGCATTCGGCTCTCGCTCTGCGCCCAGGCATCCAGTGCTTCCAGGGCTTCATCGCGGCCGATAAGCGGTAGTGGGTCGGTGGGTGGGGCACCGGCGTGGACCTTCTCTTCCAACAAGTAGCGGTATCCGACGCCACGCACGGTCACGATGCGCGTAGGAGACGTCGGGTCTGGCTCAAGCTTTCGCCTCAGCTTGCCAACGAACACATCAACGGTCCGGGAGGAGACGCCGTCGGCGTAGCCCCACACTTCGGAAAGTAGGAGGTCGCGGGACAGGTCTTCCTCTGCATGTGCCCGGAAAAACGCCAGTAGCGACTGTTCCAGCTCCGTCAGTCCCGTCTGCACGTTCCGCACCCCTTTTACACTGGAACGGATTGTAATCGACTCGACCGCTTGAACCACTCTCGGGTGACCAGTGGGGGAATCTTGGAGGTACCCATGTCGAACATTCCCGCTGCCCGTCTCGTCTGCTTTCTGGTCCTAAGCACACTCGCAGCGTGCATTCCAGACAACCCCAAGCCTGATGACGTTTTCGACCAGTTCGCCCCCATCGTCAACGGGTCGGACGCTGAGCCGGGCGCCTACCCTTGGATGGTGTTCGAGGACGTCTGCGGGGGAACACTCGTGGCGGAGACCTGGGTGCTCACGGCGGCTCACTGTGCCGCAGCGCTGGACTTTGACGAAGACATCATGATCGGTGGCACCAGTGTCGTGGCGATGGAGGACGGGGACGAAGGGGAACGGCGTGCCATCGCCGAGGTGCTGACCCATCCCGGCTACAACTCCAACACCCTGTCGAACGACTTCGCGCTGCTTCGGCTGGCCGAGGCCTCAACCTTCCAACCCATTGAACTCGACTCCGGTGACAACCTGGTCGGGACGGACGCTTTGGTCCTCGGGTGGGGCCGATTGGGTCAGTCAGCCTGGGGCACCCCGGACCATCTACAAGAAGCCATTGTCCCGGTCATGGACCAGGCGGTCTGCAATGACCTGTACGACGGTGACATTGACAACACCATGTTCTGCGCAGGGGACATGGATGGCGGAATCGAGGCTTGTCAGGGGGACAGTGGCGGGCCCCTCGTGAGTAGGGTCACTGGCGAGCTTATTGGTGTGTCCAGCTGGGGCGCGGGCTGTGCACCAGGCGACCCACCCGGCGTGTACGCACGCGTCTCCACCGCCAACGACTGGTTCTGCGAAGCGACCGGTGGTGCAGTCGGCGACTGCTCCGAGTCCAGTGACAACCCAGATACCCAGCCCGGCCCCGACGATGCCTGTGTCGTCGCCGATGCGTCCTACATTGGCGACGGCTACTGCGACGGCGATGACTACAACACCGAAGCCTGCGGCTACGACGGCGGCGATTGCTGCGAGACGACCTGCGTAGACGGCGAGTACGGCTGCGGCACCAATGAGTTCGTGTGCCTCGACCCGTCCGCTCTGTAAGCAATGCGGTACAGTCCGCCCCTCTCTGTGAGGTCCTCATGCGCAGCCTACTCCTCCTCGTCCTGTTCGCTGCTTGCAACGACAAGACCGACCCGCTCTCGGACACCGATCCCGACTGCGATGTAGACGCGGACACAAGCATCGACGTCGACAGCAACACGGACGCTGGCACCGAGGGTGAGACGGACACAGAGGCCGATGCGGACACGGATACAGACCCCGACACCACCCTCAATGGCTTTGTCTCCTGCCGTCCTGGCTACACGTCGCTCGATGTGGAGGGGACGTCCCAGACCGTGCAGTTGTTCGCCGACGTACACACCAACGACGGCCAGATCATCCCCATTGCAAGCCCCAACTGGCGCATGGATGACGGCCCAGGCAGCGTTGATGCGAATGGTCTGTACACCAGCCCCGCCGACCATGGTGGCATTGCGACTGTCGAAGCACGATTCTCCGGCGAGACGGGCATCTGCGAGTTTGAGATCACCGCCGACGCTGTCACCGGACCCGCAAGCGGCGGCGCGCTGCCGGGTGCATTCGAAGACGCCAGTCCCACGGTCAGCGACTCCTGCGCTTCCCAGCTCATCTACCCGCTAGACGGTGCCGCGATTCCGGGGTCCTTTGTCGCCCCCGACATTCAGTGGTCTGCGGGCGGAGCCAATGCGTTCCGACTGCGCCTGACGTCGTCGCTGTCCGTCCTGACCGTGTACTCCCAGGCCCTCTCGTTTACGCCAACACCCGGTCAGTGGGGGGGCCTTACGCGCTTTGACCCAGGCGTAGATGTTCAGATTGAGCTGACCGCCGGCACCTTGTCCGGCAGCACCTTGACCGACGCCTGCCGCGCCTCCACTCCCACTGAGGTGGAGGTCACAGATGGCGGCATCAACGGCACCATTGTGTACTGGGCCCCACCTGCCACCAAGGCTCTCTCCTTCGACGCGAACGAGAGCCCACTTCGCGCCAGTATCCCGCTTCCTGGCGCCATCTGCCACGGCTGCCACACGGTCAACCTCGCGCTGCCGACACGCATGGCCTACGGCCCAGACATCCCCGGCCGCACCAACTTGGTGGACCTTGGGTCTCCGGGTACGATTCTGCGCTCGTTTGGCGACGGCTTCTTTGACCGTCGTGACTACGCGGCTCCGGACCCCATCGGTACCTACATTGTCATCTCGGGTACGGCGCTTGTGACCTCCAAAATGACTCTGTTCAACCAAACGAGCGGTGCGGTCGTCTCCGAGGTTCCCACCGCACGGGCCCCGACCATGCCGAACTGGTCGCCGGACGGCTCCAAGCTCGTCTACAGCGGCTGCGACGCGGGCGCTTCGGCTCTTGGTGGCGCCAACTGCAGCCTGTACACGCAGACATGGAACGCGGCGACGAATCGGTTTGGTGGTGAGACCCTCATCGCGAGCCCTGGCCCGAACGAGACCCTGTACTACCCAACCTTCTCCCCAGACTCTCAGTGGGTGGCGTACAACCGTTCGGAGCAGTGGACGGACGCAGACGGTGAGCTTCAGTCGAGCAACGCCAACCCCCGCGCCAAGCTCATGCTGGTCAATGCAAACGGTGGCGACCAGCGGCTTCTCAGCGACGCCAACGGCACCGGTGACCTGACCAACTCCTGGCCGCGCTGGGCTCCGACAGTCGGAGATTACGCGTGGCTCGCTTACTCAACCCGCCGTGATTATGGCGTTCGCGCAACGGATATCCCCCAGCTTTGGGTGACCGGTGTGGACCTGACCAGCGGTGAGACCGACCCGTCCAAGCCGCCAGTGTGGGTCCCGGGACAGCTCACCACTGAGGGCAACCACACGCCCACTTGGCTGCCCAAGCTCAACGAGTAGCCAGTGTCCAGGTGACGCCTGCGTCGTCTGCTCGCTGGCGCGACATCCATGCCCGCATTCGTGGGTCTGCGCCCCTGTCGGTGCGGGTGGTCGAGTCGTTGAACTCCTTGTGCTTCCTGTGCAATGGGTCGGAATCTGTGGGTTGGCACAGCGCGTGCAGTGAGGTAGTGACGCCCCCATTTTTAGGAGTCCACAATGACCCGCTTCGTCCTTCTTCTGACGCTTGTCGCCCCCGTCACCGCAAGCCTTGTGGCGTGTGACCCGACTACGCCTGTTGTTGACCCTGACCCCTACGGCGAGTGCGGTGCGGATGTGGCCTTCGCCAATGTGTTCGACGCCGTTGTCGTTGGCGATACCCTCCTTGCCACCGTTGCTCACAGCGGTTGCAGCCAAGCTGAGGTCGAGCCGTGCTGGGACGGCTCGTTCATGGAGTCCTTCCCCGTACAGGTGGCATTGGACCTGTCGATTGGACCGGCGCAGGCCTGCGCGGCGTACTTCGAGTTCGACACTGAGATCGACTTGACCCCGTTCAAAGAAGCTTACGCCGACAGCTACGGTTCCGAGACGGGCAGCATGATTCTCAACCTCGACGGCACCAGCCTTCTGTACGAGTTCTAGCGGAAGGCTGGCGGGTGAGGGGCGTGTTGCCTCGGCTACCCGCCAAACCACCGCGTGTAGAGCGTTTGATAGGTGCCATCTTCTCGGATGGACAACAGGGCTTGGTTGATGTCCTCGCGTAGCTCGGAGCCTTCCTGAAGGGCGAAGCCATACTGCTGGCGCTGAAAGACGGTCCCGACCACGTGAGTACGCCCAGCTCCTTCGTGGTTCGAGTAGTACAAGAGCACTGGCGAGTCGTACACGACTGCATCGATAGTGCCCTCATCCAGGGCAATGTATGCCTCTTCAATCGTCTCGAAGACCGCAACACGCGCAGCGATTGTGACAAGCCAGTCCGCCGTCGTGCTGCCCTGGGTGGTTCCAACGCGCCGGCCCGAAAGGTCATCCACGCCGTTGATGGCCGACTCGAAGTGCTGGATAGTCATGGTACTGGTCACGGTTGCGGTGAAGTACGAGATGACCAGAATCCCAGAAAACATCCAGAACAACGCGACGATACGTCCGCCTCTGCTCTTCGGGATGTGGTCGCCGTAGCCCACCGTTGTGAGCGTGACGGCGGCCCACCAGAAGCCGTCCCAGATGCCTGATAGGTAGCGTGGGGAGAACATCTCTGGGTTGGTCTTCCTCTCCAGAAACCACACTACGTTGCCCATGCAAAAGATGAGAACCGCGAGCAGACCAATGACCTTGCCCACGGCGGGTAGCAGAGAGCCTAAGGCCCCGAAGACGCTGCTAGCTCCTTCGTCCTTCACCAGAATCTGCAGTCCAGATTCATAGAATGCGTGGGTGAAGTCGACGCTCTGTTCGCGTGCCGATGTGATGCTCAGTCCGGCCACCGCAATGTCAGCCGATTCGTCGCGCACCGAGTCGAGCAAGTCGCCCACTGAGGTGGTGTGCTTCAGCTCATACTCAACGTCTAGACGCTCAGCGACCACACTCCAGAGCTCCAATGAGAAGCCCGTCCATTCACCATTGCTCTCGAACACAAAGGGCTTGAAGGGCTTGGTACTGACCACCATTCGTGTGGGAAGGGCGCTGGGCGCTTGGGCGACCGGCTCGGTGGTGTCTTGAGCATGAGCGCTCGGGCAGAGCACAGCGAGCCACAGCCCGAAGAGCACGACCAGCCAGTGAGAACAGTGGGCCACTCGGCCTCCGGATTCGATGGGGGGTGCAGTGTCTCAAACCCGGACAGCCCGGTCTTGCCTTGCTGCCACCTTTGTCTGCGGAGAGTCGCCATTCGCCCTCGCCGCGTCCCACTGGTGTGTGCTGGGCAGGCAGTGCCGAGCACCCAAAAGTGAGCCAAGGGCAACTCTCTGGCAAGAAGCGAATGCATGCCAGTTCCCGAAGTGGTGGTGGCGCAATCTATAGGACCGCCTCGAACCGGGGTGTGTGCTCGTCCAATGCGTAGCCGTCGACAGACCCGTGATAGTCGGTGTGCCCCTGTCACAGCTCGAGGACTCCATGGCCGATCTATTCAAAGACAAAGCGGACGACTATGACTCTCGCTCCGTTCCCCAACAGATCTCAGAGGGCGTAGTGTCCGCGATGACCGCGCGGTTGGCCCTGTCGTTAGACCTTACGGTCATGGACTTTGGCGCCGGTACCGGTCTGATTGCCAACGGAATCGCACCCCTCGTCGCCCACCTTCACGCGGTCGACATCTCCCCATCCATGCTCGCAGCACTGGAGAAGAAGCCTGCACTTCAGGGCAAGGTGACCATTCACTGCCAAGACATCCTGACGACACCGCTGGGCCTCTCTGTCGACCTGGTGGTGAGTGCCATGGCCATGCACCATGTCGACGACACTGAGGCGCTGTTGCGGACTCTGTACGCACACCTGAAGCCGGGTGGCCAGCTTGGACTGGCCGACCTCGACGCCGAAGACGGCACCTTCCATCCACCGGGTATCGAGGGCGTCTTCCACGACGGATTCGACAGGGCACCGCTCGTCAGCAAGCTGGAGCGGGCTGGCTTTGTCGACATCACCATCGACACGGCGGCAGTTGTTCACCGCGACGGAAAGGACTTCCCAGTCTTCCTAGCGACCGCCCGACGCGACTGACACTAGACGTTGAGGGCATCTTCGGCCAAGAAGATGGGCTGCATGTCCTCAGGCATCTCCGCGAGCTCCGCCTCAGTCAGCCGGGCGTACACCTCTACCAAGTTGCCTCCGGGGTCTTTGAGCCACAGCTCGTGGAGCGGTGTGCCTCGCCAGGTGGTGCGGGCGGGCTTGTGCAGGGTCCATCCCGCTGAGACGGCGCGGTGGTGCGCGTCAATGACCGCGGCACGGCCCGGCATGGCTACGCCTACGTGGTACAGCGTGTCTTGGTGCAAGGTCATGCCGTCGTCGACCAACAGAACGAAGTTGGTGGTGAGGGCCTCGCTGACGAAGGTGACGTAGCGATGCGTCCACTCTTTGGGCTCGACACCGAGAAGCCAGCTGTAGAAGCGGGCGGCGGCGGGCAGGTCGGGGACGCGAACACTGGCGTGGAACTCCGTGGGAGCCAGCGGCTCTGGGGCGTCGCGTAGTGCGGCGAGGACGTTGAGGCGCTGGGCGATAGCGTCGCGGGCTACGCAGAAATGGTGCAGTCGCTCGTCGTCTGACAGGTCTTCCTTCTTACGGTCTGGGTCTGGCATGGCCCAGCTCAGTCGACGCGCTTCACCTAGGAACAACGGGCACTCTTCTTCGGCACACAGGGTGATGACGAGGTCGACGCCAGCCGGGTCGATGGTGTCGACGTGGGTGCTTCTGAGGTCAGACCCGTCGAACCCCACCTGGCTTAGTGCCCGTAGAGCAAACGGATTGACGCGGGATGGAGCGCTTCCGGCCGACTGTACGCGGACGTCGTCCCCAAAGAGTTTTCTGGCCAAGCCCTCGGCCATCTGGCTGCGGGCGGAGTTGGCGACGCACAAGAATAAGACGCTCTTGAACTTCATAGTAGGCCTCAGGCGGCGGCGGAGCGCGCGTTGAAAGCGCCGCGTGTACGGTTGGCAATAGCGACCAGGGACAGCATGACCGGAACCTCGATGAGCACACCGACGACGGTGGCCAAGGCAGCGCCGCTCTGCAGGCCGAACAGGCTGATGGCCACGGCTACAGCGAGCTCAAAGAAGTTGGACGTGCCAATCATGGCGGCGGGGGCGGCGATGTTGTGGCGAATGCGGAAGAGCCACGCCAGACCGTAGGCAATGATGAAGATGCCGTACGACTGGATGAGCAGCGGCACAGAGATGAGCACAATGACGCCGGGCTTGGCCAGGATGGTCGGGGCCTGCAGTCCGAAGATGAGCACCACGGTTGCGAGAAGGCCCACGATTCCAGCGGGCTTGAGTCGCTCATTGAAGTGGTCCAGTGCGTCTTGTCCGCGGGACAGCAACAGCTTGCGCGTCACCGCACCGGCAACCAGTGGAATGACCACGAACAGGACGACCGACAGAATGAGCGTGCTCCACGGCACGAAGACATCGGACGCTCCGAGCAGGAGGGCTGCGATGGGAGCGAAGGCAAAGACCATGATTAGGTCGTTCACCGAGACCTGGACCAGCGTGTAGTTGGGGTCGCCCTTGGCCAGCTGGCTCCACACAAAGACCATGGCTGTACAGGGGGCAACGCCGAGCAGAATCATGCCGGCGATGTACTGGTTGGCGTCTTCAGGAGTGACCAAGTTGGCGAACACACCCTTGAAGAACAACCCGGCCAGCAGCGCCATTGTGAAGGGCTTGATGAGCCAGTTGACGACAAGGGTCAGCGCCAAGCCACCCGGACGCTTGCCGACGTCGCGCAGGCAGCCCAGGTCTACCTGAACCATCATGGGGAAGATCATGACCCAGATGACGACGGCGACGACCAAGTTGACGCTGGCGAACTCCAGGGCGGCGATGCCCTCGAACAGGCTGGGGAAGAGGGCACCGAGGGCCACGCCAGTGCCGATGCACAGCGCCACCCACAGGGACAAGTAGCGACCGAACAGGCCGAGAGGACTTGCGGAAGTGTCAGGCATCGAAGGACTCCATCACCACAAGCTCACCCACAACCTCGGCAGCGAGGCCGAGAGTTCCGCTGACCGTGCCGAACTTGCGGATGTTCTTGTGAAACAGCTCGACCCTGCGCTCGGGCTCGTCCGTCACAATCTCTAGTCGGTAGGTGAAGTGGGTGAACCGGGGTGGACTGTCTTGGCGTACGGCTGAGACGTGCACACGGGCGGCATCGTAGCGGAACGGGAGCAGGGTGCTGAACCGCTCCACGTTCTTCAATAGACAGGCCGCGAGGGCCGCACAGAGCAGCTCGGCTGGGCCGGGCTGAACGAGGTCGCGACGTGATGAGGCATCGACTGACAGGGGACTACCGAACACGCTGAGCGTGGCTTGGCCGCCTGGCTGACTCGTGCCGGTGACTTCGTAGGAACTCATAGCGCCCCCACCAGTCGCTTCAGCTCGTCCAACACCTGGGGTGCCACGACGTAGCAACGACGAGGACCGTCCACTTCTCCCTGAATGAGGCCGGCGTCCTTGAGGTGCTTGAGATGCTGGCTGACGGTCGACGCAGCGAGGGGCAGCTGGTCGGCAATCTCACCGGCAAAGCAAGCCTGCTGGGCCATGAGAAAGCGCAAGATGTGCACGCGGTAGGGATGGCCAAGCGCCTTGCAGAGCTCGGCAAGACGGGTGTCCTGTTCGGGGTCTGACTGGAACGGGGTTCCGGTGGTCTCACAGCACGACAGATCCATGATGGTCCTCATTTCGGTATTCGACGAATTACGAATAACCCGGTGGCTAGTAAGGGAGCAACCCTCTCGCGTTGCGGTCCTACAGCTCGTATGGGGTCTGGAACTCCGCGACTTCCGAGTCCCAGCTCAGCTCCTCCGCCAGATGCTTGCGCAACATGTCGGCCGCTGCGGGCTCACCGTGGTTGATGAGGACTCGCTGGGGGGCGGGGGCGCCTTTGAGCCAGCTGACGATTTCGCGCCAGTCCGCGTGACCCGACAGCGAGTGCATGTTGAAGCGCTCAGCGCGAACAGGGACGTAGTGCCCATGAATCTTCACCGCCTCCTCGCCGTCATCCAGCGCCCGGCCACGCGTTCCTCCGGCTTGGTAGCCAACGAGGAGCAGGCCATTGGCAGCACTGGGAGCAAAGCTCTTTAAGTGATGGAGGATACGACCTCCGGTGGCCATTCCACTTCCGGCAATCAGAATCATGGGTCCGGATTGTTCGTTCAGCCGCTTGGATTCCTCGGCCGTTCTCACGTACGTTGAGTCGTCCCACATGGCGTCGCACTGGGCAGGCGTCAGACGGTGTGCCTCTGGATGGCGCAGGAAAATCTCGGTGGCGCGGATGGCCATGGGGCTGTTGAGGAAGACCGGCACATCTGCGATACGGCCGTCCAAGCGCAGCGTTGCGAGCAGGTGCAGAATGGTCTGGCTCCGCCCAACCGCAAAGGCCGGAATCATCAACACGCCGCCTCGTCCGCAGACACGGTTGACCACCTCTTCAAGGACCTCCAGCTGGTCCTCTTCGGGATGGATGCGGTTGCCGTAGGTCGACTCAATGACCAGAGTTTCTGCACCTTGAAAGGGACGCGGCGCGTTCATGAGGGGGTCACCGGGTCGACCTAGGTCGCCGGAGAAAAAGACCGCTTTTCCCTCGTGGCTCAGCCGAACCCCACTCGCCCCCAACATGTGGCCTGCTGGGACCAGCGTGGCCTCGATATCGCCGATCTGCCACGGTGCGTCCCACTGGACTTGGTGGACCAAGAGCAGCGCTTTCTCGGCGTCCTCCGTGGTGAACAACGGCTGCGGGGACGTGTGCCGACTGTAGCCACGCCGTGCGGCTCGTCGTGCGTCTTCCTCCTGTAGGTGAGCAGCATCGAGCAGCATGACGCGCAGCAGCTCGGCGGTCGCGGGGGTGCAGTAGATGGGTCCGGTGAAGCCGTCCTGTACGAGCAGAGGGACACGGCCGCAGTGGTCGAGATGAGCATGGGTCAACACCACTGCGTCCACTGACGCGGCCAGCGAACGGTCTCGTTTCCAGTTTCGAAGTCGCAGCTGCTTGAAGCCCTGAAACATGCCGCAGTCAACCAAGACCTTGGTGTTGGGGGTCTCGACAAGCGTCTTGCTACCCGTGACGGTTCCGGTTGCACCTAAGAAAGTGAGTCTCACGGTCAGTCCCCTCGTGTTGTACGAAGGAAACGTTGCAAGTCCTGTGCCGTGCAACCTGGAGAACTGGACCTACGCGCGCAGGACTACGCAATCCCGTCGATCGGCGGTGGTGGGCCCATTGTGGCGGTCGGGGGCGGGCTGTACACACGGCGAATGAGCGGTTTTGTAGGCGTGGCCTGTGCCGTTTCACACCCAATGCCGCTCGATATCGCACACCGAAGCTTAGGCCTTGGTGCGCGCCAGTGCGTTTGCCCGTCGGTCTTGAGCGAGCTGACGCAGGTCCGTGACCGTATCGAACTCGTCCACAATCTCTTCCCCGAGAATCTCTTCCAAGACGTCCTCGAGGCTGACCACACCTGCAAAGCCGCCGAACTCGCCCAGCACAATGAGCATGTGTGTCTTCTTGGCCAGCATCAGCTCAAGCACGCTGTCAGCGGGCTCCTTCTCAACAACGAACTCCACCGGTCGTATCAGGGCCTCGAGGGAGTCCGTCTTGACGGCATGAGCGAGAACGTCGCGACGGAACACCAACCCAACGATGTCATCGGGGCCGGACCCGTAGACGGGGATACGGCTGTGCACCATGATTGGCTTCATTGCCGCAGCCTCTTCGACTGTTGTGATGGCGGGCAGGGAGAACGTCACCATGCGCGGCGTCATGATGTCTTTTGCCCGACGCTTTGGCAGGGTCAGGATGTTCTGGATGACCGCGGCCTCACCGGCGTCGATGACACCGGAGTTCGACCCGAGCCGTGCTAAGGATGCGATTTCTTCCAGGGAAACACCGGGTCCGCCGGCTCCAGCGAGGGTCCGTGTCAGGCCGCTAATGATGGCAATCACGGGAGTGAGTACGAACACCATCATGGCCAACGGGCGAGCGAGCCACGGAGCCAGCACCTTGGTGTGCACAACGCCGATGGTCTTTGGAATAATCTCCGAGAACAGCAGGATGGCCACGGTCAAGGCAATCGAAAACACCACAACGCTGCCTTCGCTCAGCGCTGCTGCAGCCAGACTTCCGGCGATTGCGGCACCGGTCGTGTTGGCAATGGTGTTGACCGTGAGGATGGCGGTGATGGGGCGGTCGATCTGATTTTGCAGGCGTTCGAGCGTCTTCGCAGAGCTGTTTCCCTGCTCAGCGAGGTCTGCAATGTGGGAGGCGGGCAGTGCGTAAAGGACGGCTTCGCACAATGAACAGAATGCGCTCACGGTGACGACCAACGCCGCGGTGATGAACAGAAGGAGCACGTGAAATCCCTTTGGGTACCCGCTCTATCGGGCCCGGGGCAACGCTCGATACGTCGAGGTTGCCGGCGACTGATAACGCGGACGAACGCACCCGGTGAGCGGCACGGCAGGCGGCAATGCCTATGGTAGAAGTGACGTGTACCGCGCGACGAGCATGGGATGACGGTCGGGTCCACCCGCTGATTGGTTTGATGACGATGACGAGCCAGTATCCGGAGGTCAGATGACGACAACGCAGGGACGAATTCGTAGGCGCAGAGCCAGCAAACATGCGGCGAAACGAGGCGCTCCTCCTGGCACTGCGGTGTACACCGGTGAGGTCGCTGCAAGTGTGCCCGTCGACGTTCAGGTCATCGACTACGACCCGAGCGGATTGCGGGAGACCGAGGCCTACGGAACGAGCGCTCTGACTCCCTACACACAGGCCAACACGGTGACCTGGATCAACCTCACCGGAATCCACAAGGCCGAGGCGGTTCAGGCGGTGTGTGGTGAGTTCGGTGTGCATCCGTTGTGGGTGGAGGACATTCTCAACCCGGCCAGTCGGTCGAAAGCGGACATGATTGATGACCGGGTGCTCGTCATCGCACGTATGGTCAGGATTGAAGACGGTGTCTTGCATTCCGAGCAGGTGTCGATGGTGCTTGGCAAGGGCTGGGTATTGACCTTTCAGGAGCGGCCTGGAGATGTGTGGGAGTCACTGCGCACCCGCATCCGCGTTGGAAACGGGCGAGTTCGGCGGATGAACTCGGACTACCTGCTGCACGCGCTGCTCGACCAAATCGTCGACCACTACTTCCTCTCGCTTGAGCAGCTCGAAGGACGAGTGGATGGCCTAGAGGCACTCGCCATTGACGGTGACAAGCGACTGGACCTCGGCATTATCTTTGAGCTGAAGAATGAGCTGGCTGAGTTCCGTCGCACCGTGTGGCCAATGCGAGAGTCAATCGCCGCCCTCCTGCGCATGGAAGATGGCCCTATTGGCGGTGTTGTGCTGCCGTATTTCCGCGACCTATACGACCACGTGGTCCAGGTGATGGACATCCTGGAGACCAGTCGAGAGCGAGTGGTCGGCGTGTACGAGCTGCACTTGGCTGTGACGAGCCACCGCCTGAACGACATCATGAAGCTGCTCACGATTGTGAGCACGATTTTTATCCCCATGACCTTCATTGCCGGCGTGTACGGCATGAACTTCCAGCACATTCCAGAGCTTCAGTGGGACTACGGCTACCTGTATGTCTGGGCACTCATGCTCGGGACGGCGGCGATTGGTGCGGTCGTGGTGTACTCGCGGCGCTGGCTTTCCTGAGCGAGAAACGGGCTGAAACACCTTGAAGGAAGGGCACTCGGTACTCGTGCCGTGAACCCAAGGAGTCTCTCATGCGCTACGTCGCCGTCCCGTCTCAGAGGCCGTAGTTTGGCGTCTTGCACGTCTCGCGTCGTCATCCATCTGCGATAGCCGTCGCGACACGAGTGCCCGGGTTTGCCTGTCGGCTGTGGGGGGCGCGCTAGTGCAAGAGTGTCGAAAAGTTAGTTATTCCTTTGGAATCAGTCTGTAACTGAGATGTGGCACAGCCTCTGCATCAGGGTGTGCACCCTCATCTCTTGGAACACGACATGACCCGCCTTCTCCTGATTCTGACGCTCGTCGCTCCCCTCGCGGCAGGCCTAGTGGCGTGTGACCCAACGACGACCCCCGCCGACCCGTACGCAGAGTGCCCGTCGGACGATGCCCTTGCGATGGTCATAGATGCTGAGATTGAAGGCGACACGCTCATCGCCACGGTCGGCCACAGCGGATGCGACCAAGCTGAGGTCACCCCATGCTGGGACGGCTCGTTCATGGAGTCCTTTCCCGTTCAGGTGGCTCTTGACCTGGCCATCGGACCCGCCCAGGCCTGCGATGCCTACTTTGAGTTTGAGACTCAGATCGACCTGACGCCCCTCAAGCAGGCTTACGCCGATGCCTACGGGGGAGGGGCGGCCAGCATGGTGGTCAACCTAGACGGGGCGAGCATTCTGTACGAATTCTAGCGGGCTCGGGTTTCCCGCTAGTCGTGAACCCCGCCAACCGCGACGCCGATACGCACGCCAAACCACACCTGGGTGTCACTCGCCGCGGGTGCCGCGTGGGCCGCGACAACGCCGGAGAGGGTGATGCCGACGGGTTCATCGGCGGGGTACAAGATGATGCCCGGCGTTAGTGTCGCGGTGAAGATTGGACCGATGTCACCGCCGACACCTGACAAACCGCCGGTGAGCGACAGCCGCGAGTAGAACGCGATGGGGCTGTCGTTCTCGACGAGGACGAACCCGTGTGGGCCGAACTCGGGGAACGCCCAGCCGCCGTTCCAAGCGCGTGTGCGGACGGTCGCGCCGATGCCAGCACCGGGCACGCTGCTGCCACCAATGTGCCCGGCCAGCGAACCGGCGTGTGCATTGCCGCTCGAGTTGGGACCGTACGCGTAGCCAGTGGTGGAGCTGGCAACCCGTTCCGAGCGCTGGCTGTCGCGACAAGGCTTCGGAGCCGACGACGGTGAGGAAGAGCACGGCGACGATGACGCGCTGCCGCTGATGCAGGCGGCGTCGGTGCAGGGGCGGTCGGCGGTCTCGGGCGGGCGACGCGCGCGTCGGTTCCAAATTCATCGGGGTCGCGCGTATGCGCTGCCGCCCCGGTGCGCCGCCTGGGGCGGCTACACGCTGCACGGCGGAGTGGCGGTTGGCGGGCGGGACGCTGGAGGCCGCGAGCGCCTGTGCCGGTATTTGGCGCGTCCCGCCCTCGCTCGCACCCGACTGCAGGAGACACCGGCCGGCCTCATCCGGGTGACCTTCAAGCGCCCATGGGCGGATGGTACTGCAGGCGTCACGTTCACCCCGGTTCCGCCTGAGCCGCAGCAGACCGCTGTTGGTCTGGTCGCGTGCGTCTTGGCGTGGCCCCGTGCCCGATTTGGTGGTTCACAGAGCACCACAGCGCTGTCCGCGCTGGGCAGAATCGGCGCCCGTGACCCATACGCGGCCTTCGCGTAGCAAGTCGGCAGCCCATGGCACCCAGCGAATGGCGTTGGAGTTACCTATCCGTCAGAGCATCCGCAACAGCCTGCGACGGTCTACATTACTCGCTATGAAACCGGCTGAAACAGCGACTTCCGCCAGGCGGCACTAAACTGATCTCCTGACCCTGGAGCCAGCATGTTCACGTTCAACCACTCTCGTTCTGCCCTCGCCTTCTCATTCTGGTGGCCTGTGGAACACCCGACGACACTGGAGACACCGCACTCGACGACCCGGACACAACAGACCCGGACACAACAGACCCGGACACAACAGAGGTCGACACCGACGGGCCCGCGCCTATGGACTGCACCGTAAGCGCATGGTCGGCTTGGTCGGAGTGCAGCGAAGAGTGTGACGGGGGCAGTCGCCAACGTGACCGCACCATCACCCAAGCCGCAGAGAATGGGGGGGCCTGTCCAGATCTCACTGAAGCTGAGACCTGCAATACGCAAGACTGCACCACACCAAACACCGTTCGCATTGTTGAGTACGACGGGGGTGCTTTCAGCAAGATTACGTCCGATGTGTGGATGCACAACACCACCACTGAACGCGTAGCCATGGACCAGTTCGACACCGATGCCACAACGGTCTTCTTGTACGATGGTGTCTCGCAAAATTACTACTTGAACCTCGATGCACAGAGCATTCGCACGTCGGGTGGGGCGAGCACCAGCACCTCGTTCTTCGCGAACATGGATAGCGCCCAAGGCGCTGTCATTAACGGCTTCTCAGCAACCCGCGCGCCATACGCCACTGGCGACTTTGTCATGCTGGAGTCGGGTGGCTGGACCGAGCACAACACCTCGGGGTCGTACACCTTCGATGAGTTGCGACGGGATCTATGGTCTGTCTACTTGCAACGCACAGGGGGCGGTGCACTGGTACGCATTGACTACTATACAAGCGAGATTCTGGTCACGCGCAACGGTCAATCCGAGACACTGCTCTACCCACTCTTAGACCCGAATACCTACACACCCGGCGCTTGGTCTGTCCGTCAGGTGGAGCACTCCCAGGGCAGCTTCACCCATACCGACGGCCTCTCTTGGGTCGAAGACGCTCCCGATGGCGCGCACTTCTTCACCGAGACCCAACGAGACGCAGACGCCATCTGGCTGACCGACAGCAGCCGCGACGTGGTTGTGGAGCTCGCCATCGCAGACGGTGAGATCAACGTAGGCGGCGCCGGGGGCAACAACCGCTTCCTCTACAGCATCGATTCGACGTGGTAGCCACTCGGCAGCCCTCAGTGGCGTAGACGACCCCAATGTCCACACCCGCTCCGAACTGGCTGTCCCTCGAACACTGTCGCGTTGACCTTGAACGCGGCACGATGCTCGGACATACAGACGACAAGAGTCTGGGAAGCTTAACGACAATGGAGCGTAGGCTCGTGGCGTGCCTAGCACGCCATGCGGACCGCGCTGTCTCACGCGATGAACGCTCAAGCAAGTGTGGGGCTACAGCGGCCAAGTCGTCAGCCGCCACACCACCGACTGGTCCCGTTCTCATGCGGAGGCCGTGGCTTCTGCCCGTCGTGCGGAGGCCGCCGAATTGCGAGCCTGGCCGCTCACTGGGTGGACCGGGTCCTGCCCGAAGTGGGTCTTCAGCAGTGGGTGGTCACCGTTCCCTGGCCACGCCGCTGGGTGCTGGCGCGAAGGCTGGACTTGCTGGGGCATGTGGTCGCGGTCGACTTGGAGGGGGGGCGATGCCCAGTTCGGATGGGCATAGAGCGCCACAGCGCTGTCAGACCGGGCAGAATCGGCGCCGGCGATCGATTCGCGGCTCTCGCTACGCAAGCCGGTCGCGGTACGGAGCGAATTGTGTTGCAATCACCGACCCGTTGACAAGCGTCGTTAGTTCGTTGTCGCCAGGGTTCACTCTTGCAATCCTGTGGTTCGATGCCGAATCGACCTCGCCCGCTCTACCGGTCTGCGCATTCCGCCTCAGGCACCGTCCCGGTTTGGGTGTAGCGGTAGTCGCTGAACGGCGCCGTCACCTCACCGCTGTCGCAGTCGACAAAGGTGAGGTTGAAGTACTCGTAGACACCCGTGATGCACTCACCGTCAGCACCCCGCTGAACCGCCTCAACAGTCTGGTGTGTGACGACAACGTCATGCTCCCCCGTTTGTTCGGCCTGCGCCAAGACGGCTTGTGAGGGCTCCAAGTCACACGCCGCAGCATTGAGCGTGGTGCCCGCAAACACACCAAACTGGGGCCAGTCCGGAAGGTCGAAGTTCACAGTGCCTGGGCAATAGCAGCAGATCTCACCGGCGATGCGCAGGGTGTCGGCCGTAACGGGGACGGACATCACTTGGCTCTGCTCGTCGATCACTGTGTAGGTATTGGTCCATCGGCCGTCGACTAGATGACCACCGGTTGTGGACGGAATGGGCGTATTGGGAAGGTCCACAGCACAGCTCGGCTGGACAGGAACAGTCGGCGGGCAGGCGGTGAGCGTGAGCAGCGCGAGCAACACTGGGAGACAGCGGGTCATAGGGTACCTCGGTAGACGCTATGACTAGGTGGTCGCATGCATTCGCACAATCCGGATGTTCGAAACCTGGTTGTTCAGTCAAACAGAACAAATGTCTAGGTTTATCGGGGGCGCGTCGGCTCATGACCCAGCCGATTCGTGACAGCGCGTGAAAGTGCAACGGAATCAATCGCGGCATTCGCTGTCGGTCATGTACCGAATCGCGTTCGTCTTGCTCACCGCTCCTCTTGGTCGCTGCATCATGCCGTGATGCGCGACCGTTCGCATCGGCCCCACCCGCTGCCGTCGGGGTTGAGACCAGCGACAGGACGACGCGACTGCCGGCTCTACGTGGCCGGTGGTGAAAGGGTCCAACGTCGGCTGTAGGCACCGGCGATGACGCCCAAAAGGGCCACCAGCATCCACCCCGAGGCAGGGGCGCGACCAAGGGAGGAACACGTCGCTGCCTCTTGCTCCTGCTCTTGCTCCTGCTCCTGCTCCTGCTCCTGCCCGCAGGCGTCGTCGGCAGAGGCTGGGTCCGACCCTGTCTGCAGCTCTTCGGCATCCGAGATGCCATCGCTGTCTGCATCAGAACTCCACGGGTCTAGCCCGGGAGTTCGGAACTCAACTCGGTCTTCGATGCCGTCGCCGTCGGTATCCTGTCTGCCGTCAGCACTTCCGTCGGCAGAAGTGTCAGGGTTCGTGGGGTCGAGGCCCATTGCCCACTCTCCCAGCGCAACAAGTCCGTCGCCGTCTTCGTCGCGTTGGCCGTCCGGCAGCGTCGATGGGGGTGTTGCAGACTGGGCAGGGTCGGTCTGCCCGTGCTGGACTTCCCATGCGTCGGGCAGTCCGTCGCCATCCGAGTCTTGCGCGTGGTCCGAGAGTCCGCGGACCGACTCCTCCATCGCCGTCAGACCGTCTCCGTCGGCATCGACACGGCAGGACGGCGCTGCGTAGGCCAAGGCGTGCTTCCACAGGAACTCGTCGCCAATCATCCCAGGGGGGAAGGCGTTGACCGTGACGACGTTCTCTCGTACTGCAATCGCGGGCTCGCCATTGTTCCAGCGCGCGAGGAGCGTTGCGTCAGGGTGTACCACGGCTCTTTGGAGATATGCGCAAGAGCCATCGCAGCGCAGGGTGGGGTCTGCAAAGAGGATGGGGTGGTCGGAGTCTCCGTGGATTTCTGCTTGGTTCGATGTGAGCCAGCTACCTCGGTGGCCGTTCAGTCCGCTGTCGTACTCTGTGATGGCTCCGTACCGGCTATCGGTAAAGCGCCCGCGCTGTGCGTCGTCCCGTCCCCAGAACATGGCGGTGACGATACCCCCACCGTCGCCTGCGTAGTCTGCGAGTGCATCGCCCAGACTCGCGGTCGAGCCACTATTGGTCGTCACTAAGATACTGTCGAAGGCAGCCAATGACGCGAACGTGACGTGCCTGTCGAAGAACGCCACAGCGGTGAACAAGTCGTCGTCGATGAGGATTGCCCGGAATCGGGCGTGCTCCGCGACGCCGAGACCGACAACAGCGACGGAGGCGCAGGGAGCAGCGGGCACGGACAGGGGAGTGACGTCGACGAGCTGCGATGCGCAGTCGGGGCGGCAGTCTCCATCGCTGTCTTCTGCACAGATGTCGCGTTGGTCGCCATCTCCCCACACGGGGCAGGTGTCCTCGCTGTCTGACCGTCCGTCGCCGTCGGTGTCCCACCAGCGCGGGTCGGTGAGCCGCTCTTCGCCGTCGAGCAGCCCGTCGCCGTCTGTGTCGGCGCTGAGAGGGTCGGTGTGTCTCTCTTGTGCGTTGGAGAGCCCGTCGTTGTCGGCGTCTTCGTCGCTATCCGAGACACCGTCGCCATCCGTGTCCGCGTTGACCGGAGACGTGCCGCAGCGCAGCTCTTGTTCGGTGTCGAGGCCGTCACCGTCGCGGTCCAGACCGTCGTCTCGCTCGGTGGGTTCAAGGCCTTCGGTCTCCCACTCGAATCCGTCGTCCCAGCCGTCGGCATCGGTATCTCGGCGCGTGGGATTGAGTCCCGCGGCGGCTTCGATGTAGTCGGACAGCCCGTCGCCGTCGGTGTCGGCGACAAGGTCGTCGGTTCCAAGGGCCTGCTCGAATGAATCCGTCACCCCGTCGCTGTCTGTATCGACAGTGCAGCGGTCAATGGTCCACTGTAGAGCGTTGGCGATGAGCGTCATGGCGCTCGAGTGGTCGTCGTACCCATCGATGTGAATGCTTCTGGGAAACGGGATGAATCCCAAGCCCACGGCGCGCTCTTTGACTGTGACTGCCGGGTAGTCTTGGACCCAGCTAGCCGCGATGGTCGCACCGTCGGCCGCTGTGTGACAGAGCCCGCAGTCGCCACCGCAGGCCGCGTCTGTCGCGCCGAACATGACTGGATGGATATCGGTAACAGGCCGCATTGGGTTCAGGCGCTCGCTGCAGTGCCCTCGGTCTGGCTCGAACGTCGAGTACGCGGGAAGCGACCCATCCATAAAGGATGGGCCAAGGAGCGAGACTCCATCGGCATACGCGTTCCAGCTCCCGACGACCCCTCCGCCCGCTGCATAGAATGCGTGTAGGTTTTCTCGATAGATCAAGATTCGGCTGTAGTCGGGCCGCTGGAGGCAGCTGCTTGTGCAGTCGGTGACCTCGAGGCCACGTTGGTGCACCACGAACACAGTATCCACCTCGGCCAGTGCGTCTGGGTCGCCGAGGTCGACGGACTGCACGCTCTCGAATCGACCGGTGGATTCTAGGTCGCCGATGAGGTCGGTTGGGCCCCAGGACAGCAGTTGATGGACTCCCACATCACCGCATGGTGCGGCTTGGGCGAGTGCTGTGAGTAGCCAGAGGGTCATGGAGAACTCTCGTTACAGGTCTCTGTGTGTCAACGTGGAGAACTCTTCAGAGTTCTGCGCGCCGCAGTGCCCGACGATCACACAAGTTCATTTAGGTAGTAATATCCAACCGTCTGGCGTGAGACGAGTCGGCCTGTCGGAAGCTGACAGGTGATGAGTTGGGTGCGCGAAGAGGTGATCCAAGTTGATGTTAGAGTGAGGTAGCATGACGGCCATCGCTCTGGACGACCCACTGTCGAACAACGGTTGGGCGGGACGTCTGGTGCGCCTCCAATCGCTGGATACTCGTGCGAGACCGGCATTGTGGACCTGCACTACAACACGGGCAGCGACATCTCCGAGCAGCACCAGACCGGCACGGACCAGTGGCTCGATCTGTGGACAACAACGGACACGGGCCTTGACTACACGAGCTTGGAACAGGCCAGTCTAGCGGGTCAACAATGCATCGCCTGCTACTGCCAAACCGCGCCCGCATGCCGCCTGTAGGGTGTCAATGAGGCCGCAATTCCAGTGCTTGCGGCTCGCTCACATGCTCAAACACCTTCGTGAATGTCTTGGCGACAAGCTCGATGGACAAGGGCTTACCGACCCACTTCTTGTCCAGGTACAACCCAAAGTCGTCGACTCGTGTAGCCCCTGGCGAGAGGTTCTCAACATCGTGCGTGCTTACGTCGATTTCCTGTCCGTTGCGCTTTACGGCACGGGCTTCCAGCTCAAACTTGACGACCATATTGGGCCCGGTGTTGCGAACGTGGAACACGACGTCGAGGGCAAGGTCACCATCATCGTCGATTTTTCCCGCAACCACGGCGATACGCTCGAGAACAACACCCGCTATCGACACCGACTCATTGGTCCCTACAATCCCGCCAGGACCGGGGCAATCGAACGCGCCCAGGGCGGTGCGATGGATTGCGCATCCAAGAAGGATGATCGAAGCGGAAGCGTCGTCTCCTGGGTCACGCTCCAGGAACGCACCGGTCTCAATCTGACCAATCTCGCGCTGGCCAAGGCCATGGTCTTCCTCATCGAAGTCCAGGCCGCAGGGAAGCCCATTGGCATCAATGACCAAGCAATGCAGTCGAACCCAGTCCACGCTGACATCATCGACCACCTGGAACGTCACCTTGCCCGTGACGCGACGGTCGCCATCGCTATCTAGTGGTGTAATGCCAGTCTCTATGCCCAGAACTTGAATTGCCACCCGATCTCCATTAATAATCAGACCACCTCCTCGGACGAAGGTGCCGAGGTGGCAACGCCCTATGATGGGTAGGTGTGGGTTGGCCACACGTGGCATCGTGGCTCCATGCTTCGACCCCTTCTTCTGGTTTGTGTCGTTCAGACCTCCGTCGCCAACGTCCAATCCAAGGACGGCGTCGCTCAACTGCGCTTCGAACACACCGCATTAGGGGCGCGGTATCTGTGGTTTCGTAAGTCTCCCTTGGTGCAGCGTTGAAAGTGCGGCACCATTGGGACCGCAATCGCGTGAGGCCTCGAATGGCTCTCTGCTTGCACCTGTACGTTTTCCGGGGAAATCACCGATGACACTGTTTCGCACTGCGCTTGTCGCTGCTCTCGCTTCTGTTGTAAGCACCGCTCACGCCGTCCCTGGCACAGTACAACAGCAAGGGCGCCTGCTCGATGGGCTCGGTGCGCCCCAGACCGGCGCGCATGACCTGCACGTCTCGATCTACGATCAGCCGACCGGCGGAAGTCTGCTGTGGACGGAGACGCACACCGTCACCTTGGACGGCGGCTACTACTCTGTCGCACTGGGCACAGGCACCCCGCTGGACAGCACGGTGTTGGATGGAACGACGCGGTACCTGCAGATTCAAGTCGACACAGACCCAGCACTCGCGCCCAGAACGGCAGTGATGAGCGTTCCGTACGCGGTCCGCGCCGATACAGCGACTTCGGTCGATGGCGGCTCGGTCAATGGCAGCACGATTCAGGTCGGCGGAAACACCATTGTCGACAGCTCTGGCAACCTAGATGTCAACACGGCTGACGTTGGCGCCCTAGTGGTGGGCGGCAGCACGGTGATTGATACATCTGGCAATTTGGACGTTGATAGCGCCGATGTTGGCGCGCTTATTGTTGGTGGAAGCACCATCATTGACGGGTCAGGCAACCTTGACGCGGGCGTTGCCGATGTAGCGGAGCTGAAGGTCAACGGCGTCACCGTCATCACATCTGCTGGCGAGTTCGTCGGTGTCTCCGACACCCTCGCCGGCCTGACCTGTGCCCAGCATCAAATCGCTCGTTTCGACGGAACGAACTGGGTCTGCGCTGCTGGCATTAGCGTCGCGGACGTCCTTGGAAATCGCAACATCACGGTGACTGCGGACAACACCCACGAGGCTGCTCTGCAGGCATATGGCGACAGTGGCCAGGGCACGGGTCGGCTGTACGTTGGCCAAGACGCTTCGTTCGGTGGTGGCGTTATCTATGACGGTGACGGGACGCCGGACGTGGTCGGTCAGAGTGACTACATCTCCTTGTACCGCCGCACCGCAGGTGTCGACAGCGCGGTACTTGACTTCAGACACGACAATGGCGATGTGCGCATCTACGAGGACCTCAACGTCAACGGGTCGACGGCGGTAGCCGGTGCAGTGAGTGTGGGGACCGATGCGTCAGTCACTGGAGATGCGGACGTGGGTGGAACGCTCACGGTTGGCGGCAACACGGCCGTCAACGCGGCGCTGCTTGAGGTCGGCAACACCGTGGCCGGAACGGACAATGTCCTGCGGGTTCGTGCCGACAGCAGCCACACCGCGAGCGTGGAAGCCTATGGCTACGGGGGCGCACAAGGTGGCGGGCGCGTCTACGCGGGTCAGTCTGGCACACACGGCGGCGGCTTCTCCTATGACGGCGACTCGTCACCTGATCTCGTCGGTGGGTCCGACCGAATCACCCACTTTCGCCGCACCGATGACGGCGAGCACGAAGTGTTCTCCTTTGCCCACAGCAACGACGACGTCGACTTCACCGGTCACGTCACCCGCAAGGCCCCATTCGAGCGGTACGACAATCCGAGCGGTTCCGATGCCACAGTCATTGATGTGGCTTGGGGAACCAGCACGCTGACCAGCAGTCCTCATGTCACCAAGACGAGTGCAACGGGCTTCACCCTGAACACACCCGGTTGGTACCGTGTTCACGCACGCTTCTTACTCGAACGCTGTGACCACGTTGGGAGCTTCTACCGTGTTTTCCTTCAGAAGAACGGCGGCAATGTTGAACACGGCTCGCGTTTCACTGCTGATCAGACGGCGAGCGACAACTACTACAGCGTTGATAATACCTTCACGGTGTACTCCGATGGCACGGACTACGTGGGCATTCGCGTGGAGAGCGGGAGCAGTGGCGACACCACTTGGGGCATCTACTCGGGGTCATCGTACGACTCGCTCACATTGGAGTACCTCGGCGACTAGCAGTCCCTGCTGCAGTTGTTGAACCGCGGCTTGTTTGCTGTGAGCGTGTCCGGTCGCGCCGCCGCTTGCAGTGGTGCCGCTCCAGGTTGACTCGGGCCTTTGCGGGTCAGGCCGACACCGAGCCCATCACTAGCGTGTACGCCTACCCCAGAGAGCTAGCGGTCTTTCGGGAGCTCCCGCTGGACACCGTGGAGCCTGCTTTTGTGGCGGGTGTTCGACGTCAGCGTGGGTTTGGGCTGCGCAATGGTGAGTCACGCGTCCACCGTGTTTTGTCGAGTTGAACCTCACTTTCCTGTTCTGACTCGCTCAAGGCCGTCCCGTTTCTCCTGCTCGGACAGTCCCAGATTTCCGCCGGGGTTCGCCTGACCTCAAGCCACCTAAAAGTGCCTCAAACGCCCTGGCTATCGATTGCTGCGCAGTCCTGCGTGTGTGACTGGTACGACATCCAACCCACTGGAGTACCCGTGTCACAGACCAAGATTACCGGAGCCTTTGTATCCAACCCCCCACTGCCAGAGGGCGTTGTTGATGCTGGATTGGTCCGAGTGGGAATTGCCAAGGTGAGTGCGACTGGCGTTACGCTCACGGAACGCCGAAGCATTCGTTTTTTACCCACACTCTTGGGCTTGGTTGGCGGTCTGATGGCGTGTCCAGCGCCGCTGCTACTGACGTGGGGCCTTGACGCGGTTGGCTTCGACCTGCTCGCGATACGCCGCGGATACACGCTGGTTGCGGTGTTCACCATGGTGTTCTTTGGACTTGGGTTCACCGGTGTATCGACGGCTAGTGCGTGGCTGTTCTCGCGGGAAAACCACCATACGGTCGCTCGTGAGGACTTCACGGTCAGTGAAGATGGGGCGTACATTACCTTTGTCTGGTCCGACGGCGACCGTCGCGTGGGCAGCATGTTGTTCGTTGAAGAGGAACAGCGCGCCGGTGTGTTGAGCGCGCTGTAGTACCTAGGACGCCAGTTTACTACGCCAAGCGCGAAACATGGCCGAGGTACGCTCAACGCCGGCATCGTCTCAGGTGGACCGAATGGAAAACAACCCAGCGATAGTCCCGCGGAACAGTCGAAGCTCGGCTCGCACATGCCAGACAGGGTTTCGATACGGCTGTGTACGTTGCCCTTTCGCACGATGACTGACCTGAGCCAGTCCGTAGTCAATCAATGGCCCCAGCAACAACAAGCCCCAAAGTCCAGTCACCAGGCCGGTGATAATCATCAACCCGCATAGGAATGTGCCAATGGCGTGGACTCGCCGAGTTGTCGGGTCAGCATGAATCGCTTCATACTCAAGCCAGAACGCCTCGAAATTGTCTTGTTCGTACAACATCATGCCACCAAGTGGTGGTCGAGAGTACGGGTCGCCAAGTCGTTGCCTGGGACCACGGGTATCTGCGGAACGGCCTTGTCGACAAACGTCCGAAGCACATCACCCTTCAGGCGTTTTCTGTGCATGCCTAGACCCATGGCCTCAAGATAGGCAGCGTTAAGCTGCTGTTCTCCGTGCTTGCGTAGCGGCACGGACAGCACAGACTTTCCGAGAACAAGCGCCTCGGACATGGTTGTGTAGCCGCCGTTGCAAATCACGGCTTTGGCACCTGCCAAGTCTTCGAGAAACGTCGTTGGGCTGAACGGACAGAACACGATGTTGGAAGGCGCGTCGACCTTGGCATGGCCATAGACCCGAAAGACCTGTTCCGGCATGGTGGCAAGCGCGCGAAGTAGGCCCTTGTCCCCCGAAGCGGTCTGGTACACGAGTACGTGGTCTCCTTGATAGGGCTTCAAACCGAGCACCTGCGGTCTGACGATAGGACCCACGAGTGTCGTCGTACCGGCCAGATGCGGCCGGAGGGGCGGCTGGTAGAAGGACGAGACCAGGTAGTGTGAACAACCTGGCATCTTGGCTCTGACCAACAATGCCGCAAGCCGCGTACTGATCGACTGAACCGAGCGTGGGTGCACACACCGGTCGAGCACGTGCTGGTGATCGATGCACAGAACTGGGCGGTCCAGCCAGCGACCCACTGCGTAGGCGAAACCGTCAAAATCGCTGATGCAAATATCCGGGTCGAAGTCCCGAATGGGACCCAGATACGCATCAAGATTGACACTGGCCATCGAAGGCGCATCTCGAAGAAATCGGTACAATGAGCGTGTTTGGGCGACGCCTCCCCGACGGTAGGTCAGCGTCAAACCCGCAATGACAAGAGTGGGGAAGCCGGCATCGCTCAGTACGCGGGATGGCTTGCCCGACGTCGCTACCAAGACTTGGTGACCTTGCGCTTCGAGGTGCTCGATGAACAGTCGACTCCGCATCGCGTGCCCCATTCCTTCGCCAGCAAGTCCGTAAAGAACCCTCACTTTCCCTCCCTCGAACGGGCTGTCAATGTGTTCAAAGGTCTGCACTCCGCAACTCAGGAACATTCTGTTGCCGAATACGTTGATTGGACTGTACTGCGCTGCGGAGGACCGAGAGAGAGACGCCAAGTTGGTCGGCCACGAACAGAAGGGCAGCAGTGTCTTTAGGAAGGCATCTTCCGCCAAAGCCCGCAAGCCCATCGTGTCCAGGTACAGCGAGGTGGTCAGAGCCAATTCGAGTGTCCAAAACAAGCATGGACCGTACGTCTTCCCAATCGACAGAGAGAGTACTGGCGAGAGCACTCATCTGATTTGCGAAGATGACCTTTGTCGCAAAAAATGCGTTGGACGTATGCTTTAGTAGTTCTGCAGTTGTAGCAGTCGTGTCCAGGATTGGTGTTTCCTTGAACGCGGCTTGGTAGAGCGTACGTAGTTTTTGTCGGTCATTGTCGGTGTACGTGGATGTCCAGCCGATGACGATGCGCTCTGGAGAGCGTGCATCCTCCAGGTAGTGCTTTTCACGTAAGAACTCAGGAATAAAGGCAAGGTTGATATCCGGATACAGTCTTGCCAGACGCGCGGTGGTTTGTGGAGTGACCGTACTCTTGATGAGTGTTGGCGGACTCAATGTCTGTTGTGAGATGGCGGCCAAAACCTGATTGACCTGGGCCATGTCAGGAGACCCATCACTGCATTGAGGTGTGGGAACACACACAAACAAAAAGTCGGACGTAGAGCAGAGCTCTTGGATGCTGCTGCTGCCGGCATGGTTGGGGTCACACCAAGCGACTGTTGCGACGTCTCGGAACGCCTCGGCTGTCGCGCGACCCACGTATCCGTATCCGATGATTCCTATTCGGATGATTGTCGACATGACGGACCCACTCCAAGTTCACGAACGGCCTGTGAGACGGGCCATCCACCTTCCAACACGAGCACGACCGCTTCGAACCGGGTTGAGTACATTTGCCTCGCCAACTTTATTTCCTGCCAGGGCTTTGTCTGACGGAAGCCGCGCCGCGGCTGGGAGGCGCTCTGCGTGGCGTACCCAAGGCGCGTAAGCTACGAGCCGCCATTGGTCTGGACCAGTACGTCTTCCACTACGATGACTGCAGGCGTCGCAGTAGGTCCCTGGTGTTGGCGAAAACCATGTCCGGCATAGTCGGCTTGGGGGGCCGGTCCACGGCAGGTCAGCTAGCGTTCGGCGTTCAACTGGGACCACGGTGACCCGCCACAGCCGGTCGTCGCAGCGTCCGATGAGTCCGCGGCGGCTACGGCCAGTGCACTGTCTTCGCTGTCCTCGTCGAACGCGGTCTGGCAGTACCAGAGCTGACCATTCACGTCTTCAACCCAGTCAAACCGACTCCATTGATTGGGGAAAAAGTCGTCTGGGTGGTTTTGGCCGACGGTCCAACCTTGGGCGTTGTTGAACTGCGTCAACGCGACCGGAGCACCGCTATCGTACGACTCCCAAGAGGTATCGCTGATGACATGTGCGTAGCCGTAGTTGTCGACCCAGCTGCCAGCAATGTCGATGCTCGCCGAGTCAGGATCGGTCCCCGAGACATCTTCGGTGTCCACACCGGAGTTCGAATCCGTGTCATTCGTCTCAGGTTCAACGGTACAAGCCATCATCATCAACACGAACCACATGGGAACTCCTAAGAGCCGCTCATGTAGCGCGTTTTGATAGGTACGCGACGCCTAGTGTGCACACCATTGGCGACCGAGGGGTTCGCTGCGGGAGGCGCGGCTGGCCAGATCAATGGCAACCGCGCCGGCATGGATGTTGGTGCGCCCAAGCGTCGAGGCGGATGGGGCAGGGGGGACGTCGTTGCGGCGCGTGGCTTGGGTCAGCCTAGGGCTGGTACGTCGTGGCGTCGTCTTGGCGCCGGAGCACTCGGCCCACCGTCGAAGACTCTGCATTCCAGGCGGGGTCGGCGGCACCCTCTGTGGTGTTGTTCATCTGTGTCGAGAGCGCGCAACTTGTCGGAGCGGTCGCGTCGATGGGGATGAGGGACTCGAAGGGCAGGCTAATCGCGCCGTCTGCCATATCGACCGAGGCGTTGTACTGCGCGATGCAGGCCCCAGAGATGACCAGCTCCACCGTGCCGGACCCACCGGACCAGCTAATCTCAAGGCTACCCCCAGGCGCGACGGAGCTGGAGACGTCGGTGATCTCGAATGGAGCGGCAAGGAAGATGGTGTTGATCGGTGCATCTTCGCCATCTGGACGGGTGAACGCGATGTTGAACTCGGTCGACTCAGTGGTCGTGAACGTCCCGCCGTAGCTGATGGCCCCTTGTGTGACCTGCTCGAGCTGCAGGCTGTCGTCGCCCCATGTGGCGGTTAGCGCGGCCTGCTCGGATAGCTTGATGTAGTTCGGCGACAGGCCCGATGAAGGCCCCAGAAGGATGACCTCGAACGCTCCTTCATTGCCGGACTCGGTGTTCTGCACCTTCAGCACGGCTTCGATCTCGTTGGTGGCGTAGTCCGCCAGGTTGGGCTCTGCGTCGCACCCGCTTAGACTCACGGCTGCGAAGGTGAGAGCGAGCGTACAAAGTGGCGTTGTGTTGGACATTAGAGTTCCTTGAATGAGTGAAGCAGGTAGCGGCTCGGGCCTAGATTCGGCAGGCCAGGACCGCGTCGATGAATCCACCTTCTGAGCCGTTGGTGACGTCGGCCGAGACGGTGACCTTGCGCCAGCCGTTCTCTTCTTCGACCAGCACACCGCCCGCGACGCCGTCCATGACACCGAATGGACTGGGCAGGGTGAAGTCCACAGTGACGTCTACGCTCACAACGTAGGTGCCAGCGACGGGCGGGGCGTCGACGGTGTCGGGAAAGCGGAGCCGGATCATGGCTTCGTCTTCGAAGTTCCGAAAGTCCAAGAAGTACTGGCCCTCGTTGGGCGACTGGACGGAGATGCCGCAGCTCTGGGAGTCGGGGAAGGTGCCTTCGAGTGCCACGGTCTCTGGGTCGGATTCGGTGGACCACTCAAACGTCACATCAGGCATGGGGCCGGTGGGGTCATCAGGGTCGGTCTCGTCGCAAGCGCTCATGGTGAGCAAGGCGGTGGCGGCGAAGAGGAGGGTGCGGTTCATGGATGGCTCCAGTGGGTGTCGTCGCGGGCAGAGAGGCCCGGGTTGTCGATGACAAGAAGAGTAGGACGAACGTCGACCCTTACGGCCCGGGTTGTGAAGACAGTATGCCAAGGTCGTTGCGCCGAAGCCATTTCACGCTGTTTCATACAGTGAGAAATGCAGCGTGACTCGGCGCGCCGCCACTGCACTCCCGCAAGGGCCGACTTCTTGGATTCTCCGGTCACATTTCGGATGAGATGTCCGATGAAGGACCGGGCAATGGGACGGCTCGATTGTCTGTGCCGGGCCTTGCTCCGACACCTTGTGTCACTGCCACAACAGGTGGCAGGGTATCGGGCTGTCCCGTGGCTACGTCACCACACTGGCCGCACATCTTCGAAATTTTTATCGCTGGAAGCCTCATGCAAATCTACACCGCCCCTCTCGATGACATCCGCTTCCTTCTCGAAGCATTCGACTACACCGGAAAAATCCACGGCATCCCCGCCTTTGCCGAGTTCGACATCGACATGGCGATGGATTTGCTCGGCGGCATGGCCACGTTCTGTACCGAGGTCCTTCAGCCTCTCAACAAGTCGGCAGACGCTGAGGGTGTCACCTACAACCCGGAGGACCACTCGGTCACAACTCCCAAGGGGTTCAAGGAGGCCTACGCAGAGTACGTTGAGAACGGCTTCACCACGTTGCCCTACCCACCCGAACACGGCGGCTTGGGCGCTCCTGTGGTGCTCAATACGCTTGGGTCCGAGGTTCTCATTGCGGCGAACAAGTCCTTCTCCATGTTGCCGGGACTCAGCGCGGGTCTGATCGATGCCCTCGAAGGCTACACCGTTCACTCGGAAGAGTTCGGCAATGACAACCTACTTCCCAAGCTTATCTCCGGTGAGTGGGCAGGAACGATGGCCCTCACCGAGCCCCAGTGCGGTACCGACCTGGGTCTGCTGACCACGAAGGCCGAGCCCTTTGGAGACCACTTCAAGCTGAGTGGTACCAAGGTGTGGATTACGTTTGGCGAGCAGGACATGACGGAAAACATTGTGCACTTGGTGCTCGCCCGTCTGCCAGATGCTCCCGAAGGCATCAAGGGTATCTCGACCTTCATCGTTCCCAAGTTCTTGGCGGACGGAACCCGCAACCCCGTGTTCTGCGGTGGTGTGGACCACAAGATGGGCATCCATGCATCGCCCACGTGCGTGCTCAACTTCGAAGAAGCCGAAGGCTGGCTCGTTGGCAAGCCGAACCAGGGCATGCGTCCCATGTTCACCATGATGAATGTGGCACGATTGAACGTGGGTATCGAAGGTGTTGCACTCGGAGAAGCCGCCTACCAAGCCGCTCTTACCTTCGCCAAGGACCGTCGTCAGTCGCGCTCGCTGAACCCCGCGAAGCGAGATGCGAACGCCGCAGCAGACAACATCCTTGTGCACCCAGACGTGCGCCGGATGTTGCTCGAAGCCAAGTCCACCAACGAAGGCCTGCGCGGTCTCGTGGCGTGGATTGCCATGTGCTACGACCTGTCGCATCACGCGCTGGACGAAGACGAGAAGCAAAAGGCCAGCGACCTTGTGGCGCTGCTCACGCCCATCATCAAGAGCTTCGGCTCTGAACGGGGCTTCCTGAACATCTCGACCGCCATGCAGGTCATGGGTGGCGCTGGCTTCACCACTGACTGGCCTGTTGAGCAGTACCTGCGCGACGAGCGCATTGCGATGATCTACGAGGGAACCAACCACATCCAGGCCCTCGACCTTGTGGGACGCAAGCTGCCGATGCACGGCGGACGCCTGATGCGCGTCTTCGCGGGCGAGATCACGGCACTGCTGCGTGAGGCCTCCGCTCATGAGGCCCTGGCTCCGTACGTCGCTGCCTTGAAGGTGGAGTCCAAGCGTCTGAACGACACCACGATGACCATGGGCGGAGCCGCCATGCAGGACAACGAGGTGATTGGTGCTGTCTCCAGCAACTACCTCAACCAGTTCGCGCTCGTCACACTGGCCTACGTGTGGCTCAAGCAACTGACCCACGTGATGGCTCTGGACGAAGACGATGCCATGCGTCGCAACAAGATTCAGACCGCCCGCTACTTCTTCGAGCTCATCCTGCCCGAAGCAGAGATGTACGCGAACAAGGTCGCTGTCGGCAAGACTCCAATGACCGACATCGACGTCGACCTGCTGTAAGAGGCTGGCCTTCATGCGGGTTCGATAGGCGAGGGCGTCGGGAAGCGGCGCCCTCCTTCGGACCCTGCCGTCTGTTCCGTTCCGGCGAGTCGTGTGCGGCGGACAAGCATCGGCTTCAGGGATAGGCTTTGTTCATGGTTGACTTCATTCATCAGCTGCCGTGGGTCCTGGTCATCGTGGCGTGCCTCACGCTAGGTCTGGCGCCGTTCCAACCCCCGCACATTGTGGAGAAGCTCAAGATGCTCCGCAAAGGGACGTTGAAGAAGCCACTTGATTGGTTCGACCTGTTCTTCCACGCGACCCCGTTCTTCGTGCTGTTCGTGAAAGTAGCCGTCGAATCCTGGCTGCTGTTTCAGTAGCGGCAGAGTGTGCGGCGTTCAGCCGTCAGCACTGGGTGCGAATAGCTCTGGCCACACCTGGAGCAGTCGTCCGAACCGCCTCAGTCGGCTCTGTGCGGTCTTGCGGTCTGGCTCTGGCTCCGGCGGACTTGTCGCGGCGGACCGGGTGGCCTCAAGTGCCGAGCGCACGTCTTGTTGCCAACCACGGCAGGTTCCGGGCTGCTCAAGCTGACGCTCTAGGTCACCGATGACGCGCCCGCAGCGTCGCCACCACAGGTGGGCAATGGCGTCCTTGAGCGCACCTTCGGAGTGCCGTCCTATGGCTTCGATGTCTTGGCCCAAGCGTCGCATGCGGTCGGCGGGCAGGACGGAGGGTGGGAAGCGGCGGTTGTGCAGCGCCAGGCCGAGTAGGTCAATCGCTGGAAGTCGGCTTGGCACGGCAATAGCATCCGCAGGGTCTGCTCTTCGCGCGGGTACGGGGGCGTGAAGCAGCGCCCATGGCAGGTGCGCAATGACGGCGTCATCGGACAGGCTCAGCAGGCGTCCGAACACGCCGTCCTCACCGCGACCGACGGGTGGGAAGGGGGGAAGTGTGCGTCTCAGATCGAGGCCCATCGCACCGCCCATGAGATGCGGACCGGGGGTCAAGACAACACGGTCGGCACTGCGCTGGAGCTGCCGACTGGTTCGCAGGCGCTCCCAGGTTGCTGGCTCGCTTGCGGCGCGCTGGAGTGCGGCGCCAGACAAGTACAAGTACGCGTAGTTGGAGCCTAGGCCCGAGTCGCCCAGGGTTCCAAAGCTTGTGGCGGTAACGTCTGCGGTGGCGAGCTTTCGGTACAGCGCGGGGGTGACGTCGTCCCACCATGACGCCTCGACATCTGTGACGAGACTGTGTGCGGACCGTCCGAGGTGCTGCGCCAAGGTCGCGAGAACACCGTGGCGCACAACCTCTACCTGTTCGCTTGGAAACCAGAACGTGCTGGGGTCAGGACGCGAGCTCACCCGCACGGCGTCGGTGCCCTGTGGTGACGGGGCCATGGCCAGGCGCATGTCGTCGTCGAACACCAACACGCGCTTGCCGCGAAGGGCGAGCATCATGGCGTTTCGGTTGGCGCCGCCAGAGAAGGCACCGGGCTCTGGCAGCACGGCGGACAGGGCGATGTCTTCGTCTATGCCGAGGTCTCGGGCTCGGGCTCGGGTGTGCTCACGCGTGCGGTGTAGGTCGTGTAGGTTCGCTTGCGGCGAGCATTCAAGGACGGCTTCGCGGACGCGGCGCTGCAGGTCCGGGTCTGTGGACTGGTCGAAGACATGCACCGATGCGGGGCCTTCGCGCGCAACATCACCGAGCATACGGGCGATGAGCTCGGGGCGGTCGCGGGTGATGATGGCCACCGCGTCGTAGCCGCCGGTGTCGCTATTCGACAGGTGAAGGGCACTGTCGAGGCGGTCGAGCAGTCCCGCGTCCGTCCAGCGTGCAATGGTGAGTGCCCATGCGTCTGGGGTGCCGCCGTGCTGTGCTGCGAGTCGGGCGGCGTGCTCAGCGGCGGGGAGCCAGCGATTGCAGGAGCGCAGGGAGTCGACCTCGCTGCGTGCGAGCGGTGTTGGGCAGTCATCGCCAATGGGGACAGCAAGGACTTCTTCGTTGCCGAACCGGTGTATGGCCAGCTCAGCGCAGCGAAGCCGTGCGGTCAAACCGAGCCGGAGCCGACTGCGCAGGTACCGCCGTTGAGGCTCTGGCACTCGGGATTCTCTTCTCCAGGAGTGCCGTATGCCCTCCAGTTCGGCAGGCCGTACACCTGCTCCCAGTCGCCGTCGCACCAGTAGTCCATGCAGTCGTTGTCGTCGGCGTTCTGGTAGTCCGGGTCGAGCTGCATGGAGATGCCGGAGCCGAAGAAGTACACCGAACCGCCGGTCGCAAACGGCACGGTGTCGATGACGACGCTGTCGATGGACAGGGTGATGGTCTGTGGATTCCATGCACCAAACTCAAAGCTGGTGCCGTACGCGTAGTCCACAGATGCCCCGGCGTTGGCAGTGGGGTCGGTGGATGGTCCGGGGTTGGCGATGGTCTGGCCGAGCACGAACAACCCACCTGCCGGAATGGTGAGGTCGGCACTCGGGAGAATGGTCACGGACCCGCCGTCGTTCGTCAGTTCCCATGGCTCACAGATGGCGAGCGGGCGGTTGGTGACATTGCGGACCTCGACCCACTCGAAGCCGGGTCTGTCGATGGTGTCATAGGGTTCGGAGTCGGGGCGGCCCTGGGAGACTTCGTTGATGATGATGTCGCCTTCATTGATCACAACGCCATCGCAGATATTGCAGTCGCCGATCTCACCGTCTGGCGTGATGGGGGCACCCGGGTAGCGGTCTGCGTCGTCGTCGTCGCAGTCGTCTTCTTCCGTGGCGTACCAGTCCGCGTCATCGCAGAACAGGCCTATTGAGCGGGTTCCGAAGCCGTCATTGTCTAGGTCGAGGAAGCGCTCGATACCGCCGTCTACGTCGTCGTCGGAGTCGTCGACTAGACCGTTGCAGTTCTCGTCCACGTTGGCGTCGTCGCACACTTCGGTGGCGCTTGGGTTGATGGTCGGTGCCGTGTCGTCGCAGTCGTTCGCATTGTCTGCGAAGCCGTTGCCGGGGTCGTCGCAGTACAGAGTTGGGGCGCCTGCACCAAAGCCGTCGTCGTCTCCGTCTACCCAGTATTGAGTGCCGGGCTGGGTGTTCTCGGAGGTGCTGGGTGTGCAGTCGAGCGCGTTGTCGACGTAGTTGTCGGGCTGCTCGCAGGCCTGCACGGTGTCCGTTGGGTCGCCGTACGAGTCGCCCTCGGCGTCGGCGTACCAGGTCGGGATGTCGATAGCATCGGTGTCAATCACGGTGTCGCAGTTGTCGTCAATGCCGTTGCACACCTCTGGAGCATCAGGGAAGACCGCGCTGTTGACGTCGTCACAGTCGTCTGCCGCTTCAAAAGCACCGCTTGGGACTGAGCAGGCGACGACCGTCTGGAGTTCGCCTGCGAATCCGTCGCTGTCGAGGTCCAAGAAGTAGGTACTGCCGTCTACGGGGTCGTTGTTGGCGATGCCGTCACAGTTGTCGTCTGCGGGGGATGCGCAGGTCTCGTTGGCGCCGGGATGGATGTTCGGTGTGTTGTCGTTGCAGTCGCCGGCCAGGCTGATGTAGTCCTCGGGGGCAGCGCAGGCGGTGACCGTGACTTCGTCGTTGCCGAAGCCGTCGCCGTCTTGGTCGAAGTACCAGGTGATGTCCTCGCCGTCTTCGTCAATGTCGCCGTCACAGTCGTTGTCGATGCCGTCGCACACTTCTTCACCGTCTGGTGCGGCGCTGGCGTCGAGGTCGTCGCAGTCGGTGGCTTCAGCTGCAAAGCCCGCGGGTGCTTCACACGCGTCTACGGTGATGATGTCTCCGGCAGCACCGTCGTCATCGAGGTCGGCGTAGAAGGTTGTGAGTCCTTGGGTCGCTCCCGCATCAATACGGCCGTCGCAGTTGTTGTCTACGCCGTCGCAGGCCTCGTCCGCACCCGGGAAAATCTCGGCGGTTGTGTCGTCACAGTCAACGCTTGTGGGAAAGCCGTCGCCGTCTTCGTCTACACCAAAGTCGGTGCCACAAGCAGCAAGGAGAACGAGGGGGGCTGGGAGCAGGCGCATGTCAGATCCGACGATAGAGAGGCAGCGCAGTTGTCGCGCAAGGAGTGAGTGTATGCAACTCCAATCGGGAAAGCGAGTGGTTTACTTGGGGTGGCTTGGCCACTCGAACGTGGGCGATGAGCTACTGTTCGACGTGTTCAACGAGCGCGCCGCAGATGCTTTTGGCCCGAATGTTCGTGTGCAAGCGCACGTTCCAGACCCGGCTTACCGGCGTTCGCTCGACGGGGTGGATGCGGTTGTACTGGGCGGTGGGTCGTTGCTCGGGGTTGGCTACTACGCGCCCATCGTGCTGGAAGCGAAGCGGCGAGGACTGCCGATTGTGTCTTGGGGAACAGGGCTTGATGGGCTGTCGCTGGCTGGCATTAAGGCGGTGCGCAGTGGCGGAGTTCCTGACTGGCACCGGCCCATTGATCCAGAAGCGCTTCGGTCGGTCGCACAGAGCGTGGACGTTCTTGGCGTGCGCGGTCCAGACACCGCTGCGGTGCTCAGGTCGGTGGGGGTTGAGCATGCACGCGTAGTGTCCGACCCGGGTCTGTTGGTCCGCGCTGGCACGCCGCCGGTACTGCCCGAGGGGCGTCCCATTGTGGCGATAAATGCGGGTACTTCGCGCCCTGTCTTCGGAGGCGAGGGTGCACTGGACTCTGTGTCGAGTGCCCTTGCACAGGCAGCCGATGATGCCGTGGAGAAGGGACTTCGACCGGTTCTGTTTGCCATGTGGCCAGAGGACCTAGACGCCTGCCGGGAAGTCCGACGTCGCATGCGTCACTGGGGCCAGGCAACGGTCCTTGAGCATGTCTACGACGCGCCTGCCATCGCGGGTCTACTAGCGGCATCTCGCTGGGCTATCGTCGTCAAGCTGCACGCCGCCGTGCTCTGTGCTGCTGCGGGTACCCCGTTCATCCAGCTTGCCTACAGGTCCAAAGGACTCGAGCTGGCACAGCTGCTGGGATTGCGGGGATTGACCACCCCGACGTCGACGCCAGATCTGAACGGCTACATCACAACGGCGCTGCAACATGTGGACGACGAGCGCGAGGTGATTGAGGCACGGCTGGCTGCGGCGGTATCGCGCGCGGAGACGTCGATTGAGGCGTGGTGTTCGGCGGTGCGTTCGCGTACGTCTTGAGCGGACGGTGGCCATGCTGCTCGTCATCCGCTCACATCTCGTGAGCTCAAACGGGTGCCGAACGCAGCCCTGCGCGGTGCCAAGTTGAGTGATCGTTCCTGTCGGCGGCTGTAGGGTGCCGTAGAGGCGGGAACCGTGGACATTCCTTGACAAGAGGGCGTCCGAATCCGTAGGTTTGAGGTTCCTCTGGAGTTCGTATGCGGTCGTTGCTAGTGTTGTTGGTCTCCCTTCCCGCCGTCGCCTTGGCCACGCCAGGTCAGGTTCAGGTTCAGGGACGCGCCTTGGATGCAGCAGGTGGGCCGGTTTAAGGTGTTCACGACGTGCGCGTCACCCTGTACGACGGCGTGACTCCCGGATGGTTCGACGACTTTGTTGATGTGCCGTTTGAACAGGGGTTTTTTGCAATTGGTCTTGACCTGTCGTCCGAGGACCTAGTGAGCGACGACATGTACGTTGGGTTCCGTCTGGACGGCACAACCGAGCTGAACCTGCGCCAACCGTTGGGCAGCGTGCCTTTTGCGGTTCGTTCCTCCGAAGTCGTTGGTGGGGTCACTGTGGGGCCGAACTCAGGCGCGTGTCCCGATGATGTCGCTGCGGGCACGCTTCGTTTTCAAGATGAGAGCCTGCACATGTGCAATGGCGTGGAATGGGTAGAGGTGGTGGGGCCGCCAGATCCGCCCTGTTCCAACATCCAGCCCACCATCGTGACTGCCGTGCAGAAGACCGTGGTGCCGGTGCCGGAAGGGTGCGGTAGCGTCACAATCAAGGCATGGGCCGGAGGTGCGGGCGCTCATTACAACGCAGGTAGCTCCGCGACAGGCGGCTCAGGTGGCTTTGTCCAGGCCATCTACTCAGTGGAGGAAGGCGCGCAGCTGAATGTGTACGTCGGCGGTGGCGGCGGCGGGTCTTACAACAGCTCGACCAACAGCGGCGGTGGCTATGGCGGTGGCGGCGGGTCGGCACATGGTGGCGGCGGTGGCGGCGGTCGTAGTCTTGTCGCGCTGGCAAGCGAGCCCGCAGACCCGTTCGTGGTTGCTGGCGGTGGCGGCGGTGGTGGCCACTCCAGCTGTAAGGGCGGTGGCGGCGGCGGTGGTCCATCACTGGGTGACGGTCAGGGCAGCAGCTGCGGTTCTGGGCACCCTGGAGGGTACGCCAACGGCACCGGTGGCCAGCGGCAGACCGACACGAGCTACATGGGCGGCGACGGCGGCAGCTGGAGTGCGGGTGTAGCAGCCGCGGGGGGCCGAGGTTCTTCTGCCAATGGCGGTCTCGGTGGAACGCCCTCAAGTCAAGGGGGCTCCGGAAGCAACGGCTACGGCGGCGGACACGGCGGGGACTATGGCGGCGGCGGCGGCGACTGTAGTGGTAGTGGGAGTAACAGCACGGGCCTCGGCTCTGGTGGTGGACAAATCTCGTCGAGCACCTGCTACAACGGCGGTGGTGGCGGGTCTGGCGGCGGTGGCGGCGGCAGCGCTGTGCACTCCGGCGGCGGCGGCGGCGGCTACGGCGGCGGTGCTGGTGGCGGGCACGGAAGCCGAGAGGGCGGCGGTGGCGGTTCTTCGTACAGTCGGGTGACCGGCCGGATCGGCCTGCCGAACATGTTGGGCGCAAACTACAGCACGACTCCCAATACCACCGACCCGTACTACGTCGGCCCTGCCGGGCAGGGGGGCGTTGGCAACAATGACCCCGGCGACCCCGGTATGGTTGTGCTTGTGTTCGGAGAGTAGCGAGACCGAGACCTGTGTCCGCAGGTCAATACGGCGTACTCTACGTTTGCGTCTCAAATCGACCGGAGTCTCAATGCGACTGCTGCCCGTTCTGTGCCTCTTGGCCGCACCCATGGCCCACGCCGTCCCCGTGGAACTCACGCATCAAGCACGTCTTCTGGACAGTGTTGGGGTTCCTATCAACGGCACACACACGGTCACTGTGGCGCTGTACGGCTCACTGGAGGGCGGAGACTCGATCAGCAGCACCGACTTTGTCGGCATTCAGGTGGAGGATGGCTTCCTGTCTGTGAACCTACCTGTGGACACCGATGACCTCGCCGCTGCCGCCCTGTGGGTGGAGTACAGAGTAGACACCGCACCAATCTCTCCACGCCAGCCGCTCACTCACACGCCTTGGGCAGCACGAGCCTTGGTCGCCGACCGCCTTCCTACAGGCACCCTTCCAACCGGTTCGTGTACGGATCTGGGCCTGGTGTCCTTTGACCCCGATCTGGGCCTGCTCTCCGCCTGTGGTTCGTCGGGATGGGCCGTGGTGGGAGGCACACCTGAGCTTCGTCTGCGGGAAGGCGCCCGAGAGTGGACCGACGGAAGCGTGGCTCGCACGTGTGATGACTACCGTCGCCCGCCTGTTGGGTTCTCCTACTCCGGAGCAGAGGGCTCTGGACTGTACCGAATCGATCCGGACGGAAACGGCACAAGCACTGTAGCTTACTGCGATATGGAGACCGACGACACAGGTTGGACCTTGTGTTTCGCTTACGACACGTCAACGTATGACTCCGAAAACTGGCCGTCTACAACCGCTGGCCGAAACAAGTTGCTGGCCCAGACCTGGGGCACCTCCGAGCTGTTTGGAAGCGGGTCCACCCAGGGCAACTTCTGCAACCAGATGGTGGTCGACCCCAACACCACACAACTGCGTGCTGAGGTCGCACGCGTCGACAACAACGCTGTTCTGTGGTCAGACGACTTCACTGTTCGCAAAGCTGACTTCTTCACCCAGGTACACGACCACTCGACACTCGAGTTGGACTGTCTGATCAGCAACGACGGCGCCTCTCGCCTGATGTACGCGAACTACCTGTCCCCCGGGCGGCCCTACAACGCGAGGTTCCTGAATGCGTGCTCCGGCTCTGCAGGACAGCACCTGGTGCGCAACGCCACGGACACGGACAACAACGGCGTGGATACCGCGTTGATTATGGCGGGCTTCCCCTCCGGTACCGACAACAGCCTTGAGCTTAGCCTTCAGGTCAACTGGTACTCTGACTTCACGACGAACACGCTGCACTCGTCCACAGGCTCCCCAAGTCAGACCAAGTTTGGCCTCAACGCTACCTGGACCCACCAGGGCGGCCGTCCGGGAACAAGCACGCAGTACCCGGGTCCAAACTTCTGCTATACGCAGTGTGGCCACACCAACTTGGTCACGGTAGCGTTCAAGCAGCGGCTCTGGGTGCGCTGAGGGACGCTGGCTCGAAGGTCAGTGCTCGTCTGCCAGGCCGTTCGTGCCCCACAGATCGAGCATGCGTCAGCCGCTGCACGTTGAGCCATCCCAAACGTCGGGTGCAACCACTACTTCCCAATGTTGGTGGCGGCCCTAGAGCACGGCGACATGTGTGTGGCCACACCCAGAGCGCCAGGCGGTCTCAAGCGCCGCAGCTGTTGCTGTCGTAGGCGTGCGGCGCGACCACCGCTTGCCACGTTTCATCGTAAAATTGAAACACGGCCACGTCCGCGAGCCCGCACTCTTCCTGGGTTGCCGCGCGCAAGAATGCGCGGTCCTGTCCGTCTACGGACCAGCGCTGTTCTACGCCGTACAAGACGTCTTCTTCATGGGCGACGACACGGGTCGTGGGCGTGGAGGTGACCGAAGCCAGTGCCGAGTGTTCCGGGGATTCGTCGATGAGAACGACGAATCGAAAGGTTGGAGCTACGTTTCTAGGGAGCGTCGGTCTGCACTGCTCTAGACGCGCTTGAATGGCCGGTGGAACGCTGGCGGACAGCTCGCCGGTGCCGAGCTCATAGTGAATGTCCGACAGGGCTGCCGGGAGGAACTCACCGGTACACGGATCCAGAAGCGCCGCGGGAAGGTCACGTCCGAACTGGACGACGGTCAGGTCAGCCGCCAACTGGAAGGTGCCCGACGGGAACTCTCCGCCTGCGACACCCATGTTGTCTACGTCGCCGGCGAGAAATCGGATGCGTCCCGATTCCGGCGCGATGTGCAACAAATGTACGCCCGGTGGTGGCTCGGGGAGCTGGGCGAGCTGTTGGGAGCCGAAGAACCGGTGAAACGGTACGGTCTCGCCGTCCGCGTACACGCTGTTGAGCTGCGCCGGGTTGCGCAGTCCTGGGAACGGCCGAAACAGCGGGCTGTGTTGAAGCACTTCCACGGATGGGTGTTGGCGGTAGGCACTCTCGGGGGCAAAGGCCAGCGTCCAAGAAGCGAGTCGTAGGTTCAGGCTCGGCGACGTGCCTCGTTCGAGTGTACTGGCGAGGTTCGCGGGGCCCGGTCGGGCATGGTCACAGTAGTCGTCGTAATAGCCGCGCACATAGTAGCCGGGCAGGCCTGCTTCGTTGTTCCAGGCAATGGCCTGCGAGACGCCAGGGCCGGTCGTCTGCATGACCGTCGTGCCCTCGCCACGGCAGAAGCGGTCGACCCGCACGCTCTGGTCCAGGGCGGACCGTTCAGGGGCTGTCGGGCTTAGGAAGCGCTCGGCGATGAACCCGGTGAGCCCTTCGATAGCGACCGGCGAACGCTCTGCTGCCTCGCCTTGTCGAACCACACACGTGCCCCAGGGGATGGCCGCGACGATGTCGGCGTCTGCCGAAGGGCCAGCCCGAAGGTAGACCTGATCCCCAGTCAAGAAGGCTAAATGCTCGGATTCTGAGCATGGTTCTACCATGGGTAGAGTCTGTGCGGTGGCGAAGAAGCTTGCGAGGAGGAAAAGTGGGTACACGGGCGGGCTTCCAGCAGATTCATGGTTGAATGCCTACCTCTGTGCGAATCCCGTGCCATCATTTACCGTACGCCGACGGCATACGATGGGCGAACTGTGGTGCTCGGTTCAACCTATGGCAGGACCGCTGTACAGTTTTACAGACGCTTCAGCCATCCCAGTCGCCCAGCCTGATGTTGACTCACCCGGTCGATGCAGACTCTTCTGCAGGCGCCTCGCCCAGCACCACGCGTGCGGTGCGTCCGGCGAGCGACACTACGGTAGAGGCGCCGAGCAACACTACCTGGTGGGTGCTCGATTGTCGGCGTTGGTCTGTACGGTTCTGCGGTTGAGAGACCGATGTGCGACCGAATACCCGCTACAGAATTCCGTTTATGCTATTCGCGATTCCCTTATTGCCCAAAGGCCGTTTATGTCGACACAGCACGATTGGAAGTTCACGCGGATTGGTGGATTTTCACAGGCGAAAATGCAGCGCGCCTCTGACTTTCTCAACCTAAAAGACCTCGACCAGAAGCTGTGGGCGGCGCTTGCCTGCCCAGTCAAGGGTCTGGCGTTTGATACGCGGACCTTGGCGCTACTCGATGGCGACAACGATGGCCGTATTCGTGCTCCCGAGCTGATTGAGGCTGTTGAGTGGACCAAGAACACCTTGGTGAGTCTTGACCGTCTGGCCATGGGCAAGCAGCCGGTAGCGCTGTCCGACATCAACGCCGAGTCGGCGGACGGTGCAGGAATCCTGGCCTCGGCCAAGAACATCTTGGTTCAACTCGACAAAGCAGACGCCACAGAGATTTCTGTAGAGGATGCCTCGAACGCTGCTGCCGCGTTGGCGAAGTCGAAGTTCAATGGTGACGGCGTCATCCCTGCCGCGAGCACGGACGACGAAGGCCTGAAGACCGCCATTGGTGAGATTGTCGGTGCCCTTGGTGCAGTGGCCGACCGAAGCGGGGATGACGGTGTCAATCAAGCGAACGTAGACACGTTCTTTGCCGACGCCGATGCTGTGATTGCCTGGGCTGCTGCCACCAATGAAGACGTTCTGCCGCTGGGAGATGCGACCGCCGCAGCTGCAGGCGCGATTGCCGCCGTCAAAGCCAAGGTCGACGACTTCTTCGCCCGCTGCCGTCTGGCCGCCTTTGATGCGCGTGCCATCGCCGCACTCAACAGAAAGGAAGAAGAGTACCTGGCTATCGCTGCTGAAGACCTCACGGTGACGGCAGATGAAGTGCGCGGCTTCCCCCTCGCCAACGTTGAAGCGGCCAAGGATTTGCCGCTGACGACCGGTCTCAATCCTGCTTGGGCAGGCGCCATTGCCACACTCAAGTCCGCCGCGGTCGACCCTATCGTGGGTGACAAGCTGGTTCTGTCTGAGGCCGACTGGAACACGGTACAAGCGAAGGTTGCCGCTTTCAATACTCACCAGGCCGCTAAGCCAGCGTCCGCCGTCGCTGCCATCGACCTGGACCGTCTCAAAGAGCTGGTTGCCAGCCCTGCCAAGACCGACCTGACGGACCTCATCACCCAAGATGCTGGCATGGCAGATGAAGTGGCCGCCGTCGACAACGTGGAGCGGCTCGTCCGCTACCAGCGCGACCTCGAAGAGCTCTCGCGCAACTTCGTCAACTTCACGGACTTCTACTCGGACACCGAGCGCGCAGTGTTCGAAGCCGGAACGCTGTACCTAGATGGTCGTGCCTGTGAGCTGGTGGTTCGTGTTGACAACGCAGCCAAGCACGCCGCTCTGGCTGGGCGCTCCAAGCTGTTCCTCGCTTACTGCGCCTGCACACGTCCTTCGGGTGAGAAGCTGAACATCGCTGCGGCCTTCACCGACGGCGACTCGGACTACCTCATGGTCGGCCGAAACGGCGTGTTCTACGACCGGGACGGCAAGGACTGGGACGCGACCATCACGAAGATTGTCGACAACCCCATCAGTCTTCGTCAGGCGTTCTGGTCCCCGTACAAGCAGCTGGTCGCGTTGTTCGAGGACCGGGCCGCGAAGCGCGCAGAAGCGAAGGCCAAAGAAGCCGAGACCAAGCGCCTCTCCGCCGCGAACGATGTTGCTGGAGCCCCCGGTGAGCCCGTAAAGCCGCCCAGCATCGACGTTGGAACCGCCGCCGCTATTGCCGTTGGACTGGGCGCTCTGGGCAGCATGCTCGTCGCACTAATTGGCTACGCCACCGGCCTGTTTACGCTGCCGTTCTGGATTATCGTCCTGGTCCTGCTCGCCATCTTCATTGCTATCTCGACGCCGTCGGTGGTCATGGCCTACTTCAAGCTGCGCAAGCGTAGCCTCGGCCCCGTCCTAGACTCGAATGGTTGGGCCGTGAACGGTCAAGCCGGAATTTCCGTGCGATTCGGTCGCACGATGACCGAAGTCGCCAAGCTGCCGAAGGGCGCTCGCGTGGACGGTAAGGACAAGTACGCAGACCCCTACAACCCGTGGCCGAGCATCATCATGCTGTTGGTTGTCCTTGGCTTTGTGTACAGCCTGATGAACTGGTTTGGTGCGGTCCATACGCTGACTGGCGGCGTGATTGGCACGCCAGCGGATGAGGTTGCTCCTCTGGTCACCGTCGTCGTCGACGAGGACGCCGCTGTCCCTGACGCTGCCGCCCCCGCCGAGTAGGCTGTTGATTGTCGCCGGTCGGGCTCATCGCCGGACCGGCGACATTGGCATTTACTGAGCCGTTACCAGCCGCTCACCGCCGTCGCATACATCAAGGGTGGAGGTACTGATGTCCCACACCGTCCCTTGGTTCACCGTGCTCGCCGGGGCGTTCGCGTCGTCGGCTGCGCTCGCGTCGCCCTCGCTTGAGCTCACGTGGAGTGTCGAGATGCAGGGGGAGCTGGCTGTCGTCTCCCTGCACGTCGCATCCACTAGTAATAAACCGGTCAATGTCCAGGTCGCAGGCCGTGGATCTGGTCCCATGGTCACGCTGGCCAATGTTGACTTGGCCGAGGCTGTCGAGCAACAAGAGCTCCTGGGCATGATGAGTCGGGCGGGTTCATGGCCGATTTGGCAGGAAACCGAGGGAACTCGCCCCGTATTGGTCGGTACCTGGACGTTCCCGGTCACAGCCGGGCAGACGTCGCTCCAGCTGCATGGTCAGGTCCCGACGGATGACGGCACACTTCCGGTCCAGGCCACCGTGCCGCTCACGGCCCCAGGTTCGTGAAGGCTCTTCTCGATGCGGTGACCCAGGACATTGTTCGGGACTTGCTCGATGAGGATGGACGTCCGCTCGGTGAAAAGGCGTCTGCCAAGTACCCCACGGATGCCACACGCGTGGTGACCTGTCCCTACGCGGATGCGCGGCGTGGGGGAGTGATGAACGTGTCTGCGTTGGCGCAGATCACCGAGCACTGGCCTGACGTTCTCGACGCCTTGGGCAGTGAAGGAACGGTTGTATCGGCGTGGCGTGCGACGGTTGCGGGACTCATCGCCCCGGTCCGCTTTGCACTGGACCACCCCAATGAGCCCGTCCCTACCTTGCTGTCGGCGGTGTACAAGACCTGTCTGGGCTTCAACCAAGTCCTGTTGCATGTGTTGCTCTCCGGAGATGTCGCGTCTCGACCGTTGTCGGATCTAGGAGATTCAGACTCGTTTCTTTCCTTGTTGGATGCAGGACGTTTTCTAGTGGGTCGCGAGCAGGTGTGTGCGGGGCCTCCGCAGATGATTCGCGCTGCGTTTGACGCCTTGCAGGCGGAGGGGGAGCCCGTACCAGACCAGGCGTTGGACGCGGCCTGTCGTCACATGTTGGTGTTGGTCAAACAGGCGATTATCTCGCCACCAATGTCGGGAACCGCGTGGATTCGTGCGGCCATCCTTGTTCCTCGTCAGCCTTCGGACGTAGACCGCATTGAAGCGGTCTTGCCGTGACCGCGAAACCCTCTGGGTCGTCCCCCGTTAACGGCAGAGAGTGACGCCCTACTGTGTGGCAACATGCGGAGAGTGACTGTGATTGTGTGGCTATCAGCCTTGTTGTTCGTCGGATGCTCGGGTGACGGTGAGGACAGCGCTGTTGAACAGCCGGACAGTGAACTTCCCACTGGTGTTCACCGTCTCAGTGGTGAAGACTTCGACCTGCCGTTGTCCGATCTAGCGCCGCTGACCGACATGCTTGCCGATGCCTCGGTTGTGGGGGTGGGTGAGAGCATCCACTTCTCGGGTGGATTCCATAGAACGCGTGCCCGGGTCATGAAGAAGCTCATCTCGGAGGACGACTTTCGAATTGTAGCGCTCGAAGGAAGCTGGCAACGGGCCTACACCACGCGCAGCTACGTGGACTCGTGCGATTCGGTGGACCTCGACCTTGCAATGGCGGGTACCACCTTTGGGGCGTGGCAGTCCCAGGAGACTGCCGAGTTCCTGCAGTGGCTGTGTGGCTACAACGCTCAGCACCCGGACGACCCGGTCACGTTTGTTGGCGTGGACGTTCAGGAGCCCTGGACTGACATGCAGTTGCTGCACAACCTGTGGCCTGATGAGCCCACGCTAGACGAGCTGTCCTCGTGTCTGGGCTTCGCTCTCGAACCTGGCCAAGACCCATCTTCCGACCCGACCATTGCGCGCCTGATGACCGGTACAGTCGGACTTGAGCAAGCGGAAACGGATGCATGTCTTGTCGGAATCGATCGGGTTCGCACATGGGTGCAGTCGCAGTCCGACCCCTATGTGTCCATCCTTGCGCTCACCGCGCTGCAAGCAGGTCAGACACTGTACACCCCCGACCAGCTATCGGACCCCGCTATCTATGAAGCTCGGGACGCTGGAATGGCTGACCTACTGTTGCTGCAACGAGAGGAGATTGATCCGGCTGCGCGTACGTTGTATTGGGCGCACAATGCGCATATTTTGGCGAACGGTGACCAGATTTCAGACCCCTTCCGCTCGCCACCTCCACAGACCGCAGGCACATTTCTCGCGGACCGATTGGGCAGTGACTACGCGGCGATTGGCTTTGGCGCCCATACTGTTTCATGGGACTGGCCGGGACTTGGGGCCGATACGGTGGTGAGCAGCGAGGGCAGTCTGGAGGCGTCGTTGTATGCCTTAAATGAGCCGTTTCTGCTCATTGATGCGGAGCTGGCAACAGGCGGCGACGGGGTCTTGGCGGCGGATGAACCTGTTGACTTCGGCAACCCGAACCCGAACGGCATGGTGATTCGCGACCACTACCGAGCGCTTGTGTATGCGGATGTGTCTGACGCTATGATCTCATGGTGGCAATAGAACTCTCGAACTTGTCCTCCAATGAGCTATTCTCTCGTCACGACGGGAGGGGATATGTGGTTCGGATTGTTGGCGTTGGCCCATGCGGTGTGTGGGGATGGTGTCGTTGACGGGGATGAGCAATGCGACGACTTCAACCTTTTGGCCGAAGACGGCTGCAACGAGAGCTGTGAGGCCGAACCGTTCTGGGAGTGTCTGTCCCCGGACGAGCCGTTCATTGAGCCGGTTCGGTGGAACGCACGGTCGAACTGTGCGGCGGCCCCAACCCGTGACCTGTCTAATATTGGCGTTCGGGTTGACCTTCCAGACTGGCCTGTCTTCGCAGTGTCTCCCACTGGCGTGGACTGTATGTCTCCGTGGTCAAGTGGGGAGACGGCACACTGGATGTGGAACACCACCTGGCAGATTGGTCCGTACGCCGACGGAAACAACGGCTCGATGTCCAGCTCTCGCTACAGTCTGGCTGGGTGCAAGGCGGCTTCCGAGAGCGCTGTTGCGGTGGTTCGGCCTGGAGACCAGCGAACGCTGTACTTTGGCATGCGCGACAACCCCTGCTACGACAACCGCGGCTCGGTTGGACTTGAAATCGCAGCCATCAGCGACTGTGTGTACGTGGGCGACCCCGACGAAGATGGCCTGCGCAATGACGTCGACGACTGCCCGACGGTCTACCTACAGCTGCCGGAGCCGTTCGCGGCGAACAATGCCTGTGTCAGCGAGGCAGCCTCTTGGACGGAAGCGACGGTTGGCCCATGGTCCAAGGTACATCGTGATGCGATAGTGAACGGTGTTCAAATCGGGCGAAAGTCGGTTATTCACCGCTCTGCGACGGTGGGGTCAGACAGCGTAGTCATGCGTCTGGCAGAGGTCGGTGAGAGCTCGGAGCTGGGAGAGGGCACAGTGCTCGCGGCGCATGCGTCGGTCGGCGCGAACGTGGTTGGCGTTGCCGGACAATCCGGTGTGAACCTCTTGGTCTCGCTGTACAGCAGCATTGGCGACGGCAGCCAAGTCGGTGACAACGTACTGGTCGGGCCGCGGTCCGCCGTGGGCCCAGAGGTCGTTCTGATGGGCGGTGTGGTGCTGGCTCGGAGCGTTGGCGTTGGCGGCGGAAGCGAGCTTGGTGCAGGCACTATCGCTGGACCTCAAGTCCGCATTGGGCAGGCCGTCATTCTGGGGGCAGCCACTCGCCTGCGCCGTGGAGCAGTGGTTGCAGACGGTGCGAGTCTAGGGGAAAACTGCGTAATTGGGCGCGATTCCGTGGTCGGTGCTGGAGCGATGCTCGGTGACGGTGTTGTCGTGCGCCGAGGTGCAGTCGTCCCACCCGGTGCGGTGATTGCGCCTGGAACAGTGGTCACGCCTTAGGGCGCATCGCAAAACAATCGCTGGGTTTCGACGCCGATGCATCCACGATGGCTTCGTTGCTCACCTCTCTGGATGACC
>CAJXTB010000011.1 GCA_913061235.1 uncultured Pseudomonadota bacterium
TGTATAAGAGACAGGGTAAGGGGCATTGCAGCGCAGGCTACATGAAACGGAAAATCGCTGTCGGCAATTCAGGGAAATGAGCGCCGACGCGGCGCTGACCTTAGCCAGTCCCACACAACCCGCAGACTACCGCCCGCCTGGCAACCAAAGCACAGGTACTGGATACCCTGCATCTGGGCGGCCGTAGCCGAGTCGGCCGCCGTCGTTGTTGCCCCATGCCCACAGGGTTCCGTCGTCTCGAATAGCGAAGCTGTTCTCCGAGGTGGCGCTGATGTGGACGACGTTGGTCAGCGGTGACGCACAGGTCCAGGTCAGGGCGTTCCAGTCCGCACAGACTGGGGTCAGCACGCCGGCGTTTCCGGTCTCGCCTGTTCCGAGTGAACCTTCATCATTCTCACCGAATGCGTAGACGGTGCCGTCTTGTCGTAGGGCGAGGTTGTGAACTTCGCCGGCGCTGACCATCATCCAGTCGCTCGTTGCCGCCTCTCCGTTCGGGCCGCCAACGGGAATGGGTGTGGTGACTTCGTCCCAGTCATCGCAGGTGTTGGTCTGGAGACATCCGTTGCCGAAGCGGCCGTCGTCACCGTTGCCCCATGCCCACAACGAACCGTTGCGAATACCAATGGCGTGGCTTCGTCCTGCGGTCACGCTGTCCCAGTCCGTTGGAGAGGGCGAGCCTTCTGGGCCCAGCACAGCGGTGGGTTGTGAGATGTCATCGTCCAAGCCGCTCGCAAGCTGGCCGGAGCCCCCGTCTCCCCATGCCCACAGCGTGCCGTCTGCCTTGATGGCGAGAACGAAGTCGTCTCCCGCATCTACAGCGATCCAGTCGGTGTCTGGGGTGGTCCCGGAGCTGCTGATGATGGCGGCGGGTATGGCAGAGGGCAGGCGGGTTCCGTCGCCCAGCTGACCTTGGTTGTTGTCTCCCCATGCCCACAAGCTACCGTCGGCTGCGAGGCCTACGGTGAACTGGTCGCCAGCGTCCAGATACGTCCATCCATCCATCGAGAGCGCGGTGGGTAGGCCGATATCAACGGTCGATTCGAAGCCAAGGGCGCCGTCATCGCTGTTGCCCCATAGCCAGGTGCTGCTGTCGCCCTTCAAGGCGCCTAGGTGTTCATAGCCAGCGAAGACGTCCACCCAGTCGTTGGAGAAGGTTGTGCCGTCTCCATCAGAGATCTGCACGGGTGCGTACGGCGAGACTTCGCAGTTGTCCGGGTCATCGCCCAGTGGGCCGAGGTCGCAGTTACCAACCGGTGTTCGATCGCTGTCTCCCCATGCCCAGAGGCTCCCGTCTGTCTTGAGCGCGACGGCTGCGTCTTCAGCGCCTTCGACGATGTCCCAGTCGGTGTCTTCGTTGACCTGTCGCGCGAACAAGATGCCGTCGGAGCCGTCTCCGAGCATGCTGGTGGAGTTGAACCCCCAAGCCAGCAGCTCGCCGGTGGTGGTGAGTGCGAAGCTGTTCTCGAATCCGGCGCGAATGCCAACGATGTTGCTCATGGGCTGACAGGGGAAGCTCTGTCCAAGCGCGCAGACGTGTCGCACGGTGGAGACCGATTCGCGGCAGTTCAGCTCTCCTCCACAGCCGTTGCCCAGCTCGCCTTCGGAGTTTCCGCCGACCGCGTACAGGGTGCCACCCTCGGTCAGCAGCAGGGTATGCTCGGCCCCCGAAGCGACCTCGGCGATGTTGTCCATTGGCGTACATGGGGCGCTTTCGCTAGGTGAACACACTTCCACGGGAATGCTCACCTCCTCGCACAGGTCGCCGTCGAGGTCGCAGCCTTGTCCGAGCACGCCGTCGTTGTCGTCTCCCCAGGTCAGCGCTGAACCGAACTCCGACAGTGCAATCGCGTGCTCGCCACCCACGGCAATACCAACCATGGTGTTCAGCGGGACGCAGGGGTCGGTAGCGTCGCTCCGGGGGGCGCAGACAGGCGTTGCGATTCGCATGGGTTCGCAGTCGTCGCGTTCGACACAACCATCTCCTAGGATTCCGTTTCGGGAGTCGCCCCACGCCCAGACTCTGCCTGCGGAGTCGAGGGCCATCGAGTGAATCTCGTCGTCTTTGGACACAGCGATCTCGACGATGTTGGTGAGTACTTCGGTACACACGGCGTCGGGGTCATCCACATCAAACTCAATACAGACCTGCGCGGCGTCATCAGGGGCGACGTCATTGCCCTGGGTTCCGTGCCCGAGCTGACCAAGGCGATTTCCGCCCCACGACCACACGGTCCCGTCGGCGTGGAGTGCGAGGTTGTGGTACCCGGCGGTCGCAATGGCGGTGATGCCGCTGAGGTTGCTGACGGCGGCGGGTGCAGTGTTGTCGCTACCGAGGCCACTGTTGGCATCGGTGCCCCAGCCGACAATGGTGCCGTTGTTGAGCAGGGCGAGGGAGTAGCCGTCACCCGCAGTGACCGATGCGACGTCGCTCAAGAAGCTTGTGCACGGAAAGCTGTCTCCTTCCGTGCAGACGGGAACTGGAACGCGTTGATCCCCTGCAACCGCACCGGCCGCGCCTGTGTCATTGGCGCCCCAGGTCCAGGCTACGCCGTCTGCGTCTACCGCGACTACGTGCTCGGAACTCATGTCCAAGTCCATGACACGCACAACGAACGGAGTTGTGTAGACTTCCGTGCCCTGACGCGCTTCGATTTCGAGTTCGTAGGTGGCGGCGACAGTGGCACGAAAAATGGGCTCTGGGCCCGTGCGCACCAAGTCTGGACCGCCAACCTGTCGCAAGTCCCAGACCACCGTGTCGCCCTCAACATCTGTGATCTGCGGGGCGATCTCGAAGTTTTGACCGACCATGCTCCACATGTCCGGCATGACAACGGTGGGCAGGTCGTCGACCGGAGTGACGTCAATGCTGACAGTCGCCGGGGCGCTGGTGCCGTCGGGGTCGGATGCTGTGAAGGTGAAGCTATCGGCGCCGTTGTAGTCGGCGTCTGGTGTGTACTCCACACGCTGTCCATCTAGGGTCAACGTGCCGAAGCTCGGCTGGCTAGCAATGTCGAAGGTCATGTCGTCGCCGTCTGGCGAGGTGGCTTCGAGCCGAATGTTGGTCTGGGTGTCCTCTACGACCGTTGCGTCGACATCCATTGCGGTAGGCACCCCGTCTGGGCCTTCGGTGCCGGTACCCGTGTCGTCGGGGTTGGTGCCGTCCGCTCGACAGCCCGCACCTAGAATGACAACCAACAGACCGATAGAACCAAACATACAGGGACCTCGCGAAAGAGGTGACCCTACCGGAAGTGTGTTGGAATGTCAGCCCGGTAGTGTGAGCTCTGCGCGTAAATTCAGACCTGGATCCAAGCGGAGTTGGGCTTGGCTTCGGCGTAGCAGCGGCTTGAGCGTGTCTGGGTGCACGCCGATGTAGCCTTCGCGGAACACGAAGCGAAAGTGCCCGATACCGTCGAGGACAAGGACGTTCTCGCGCTCGTGGGCGGCGGCCTGCACCACTGCATCAACCACAATGTCCAAGGCGGCGTCTTCGAGGACGTCTGCGGGAAGGTCGTTGGCTTGCGCATGGGCGTGTAGAAGGGCGGTGGTGTCGAGCACCTCTCGGTCTTCCCACTCCTCCGGCAGCGCATCTGTGATGGTCTGGGCAGCGTCTTCTGGGCTCCATGTTGGATTGGCGGCACAGAAGAGAGCGGGTGCGGGGGTGACGATGACCAATCGCTCGGCGGGCATCACCATCTCTTGCTGCGTGATCGGGTGAGTGAAGGTTCGCTCGGCACGCAGCACTACGCGCATGTGCGCAAGCCCTAGTAGGTTGACCTCTAAGTCTTGTGCCAATGCCTCTACAATGGCCTGTGCGACTGGCTTCCACGCTTGGTGAACGGTGGCCCGAGACAGGCTCGAATGGGCGGCGATACTCTCGACAAGTCCTTGCATGGGGTGGGCTGTAACGCCCCAGTGTGGAGGGCGACCCATCCCTACGCGGATCTTACGGATGTTTGGCGATGGCCTGTAGACCTCCTACAATGCAAGCAACCCAGGAGACCCAATGTCACGTCTAATTCTCGCCGCTGTTGTCACCACTCTGCTCGCGTCCACCGCGAGTGCGAAGTGCTTCGGCTTCCGCGGCGAAGACATCAAAGTCTGCGTGGACGGCACCGACAACTCGGCTCGTAGCCAAGCCGAGTCTGTCTGTGAGTCCGTCACTAGCAACAGCTGCAGCATCTCCGGTTCGTCCGGCGAGTGCCGCAAGTCGGGAAGCACCACCTGCTACGACGGTGACGGCAACGAGCACAGCCACCTCACCGCAGACTTTTCGCTTACCGGTCCGAGCCTGCTCGTTCTGTAGAGTGAACATTGGCGACAGGCGCCAGTGGGGAATTGGGGTGATGACTGTGAATGCTCATCCTGATGACCCTGCTGACCGCCTGCGCTGACGACCACACCGAGTGTGCGTCTGGAGCGTGTGATTCACGCGGCCATTCCCATGAGGTTGCCGCCGTTAATGGTGAACGCAACGTTGTGGAGTCGCCGCTTGTGTCGTGTTCGACGTCTCCAATGACCGGTTTCTACCGTGATGGATTGTGTCGAACCGGTCCAGAAGACCGGGGTGTGCACGTGGTGTGTGCCCAAGTGACCGAGGCGTTCTTGGCTGACACCGCGTCGCGCGGGAACGACCTGTCGACACCCGCCCCACAGTTCGGCTTCCCGGGGCTCAACCCTGGAGACGGCTGGTGCCTGTGTGCGGCTCGCTGGGAAGAGGCCCGGCAGGGCGGCGTAGCCCCACCCGTGATTCTACAGGCGACGAGTGCCGCCGCGCTTACCGTTGTGTCGCGCGAGGTTCTCACTGAGCACGCTGTCGTCACGCCATGAAGGCGCCTGTCTGGCTGCGTGTTGTTGCGGTGGTCTTGTTCGGGCTGCTGTTGGGGGAGGCCATGGTGTTGGCCCCACCGTCCGCTGAAGGCACAGGTGCGCAGGTCATGGACTGGATGACCGGCCACTGGTCTGGCTACGAGCCCATGAGCGTTGTCCACTTTCAGTTGATGGGTGTGTGGCCGTTTGTTTTGGCGGCGCTGTGTGCGCCTTGGCTTCGTGGACGTCGGATTCCACTGTGGCCATTTGCGTTGGGTTCCATGGCACTGGGAGCGTTTGCACTGCTTCCCGGGTTGGCCCTGCCGCGGACATCTGGCAAGCCGATTCCGTTGCTGAGCAGTCGCTGGATGGCACCGATTCTGGGTGTTCCCACGCTGGGCTTACTCGGATGGGCCGCGGTTGCTGGCGACCCTTGGGCGTGGTTCAGCGCGTTCCAGAGCGAACAGTTCATCCACATCATGGGGTGGGACTTTGTCGTGCTCTGGCTGACGTCCATCGCAGTCGCCCATGCACGAGATGGCCGAGGCTGGTTGTGTGCGGTTCCGTTGGTGGGAGCGTTGGTTTGGTTGTGGACGCAGAACGGCTCGGAGTCGTGATGCGTTCATTGTATGTCCAACTCTGACCGAGAAGAGCGTGCCCGACGACGAGCCGAGTGGCCCGACGAAGGTCTGAGTTCGCAGACGTCCGCTCAGCGTTTGGCTCAACGAAGACCGCTCGGTGGGATGTTCAGGCCGCGTTCGGCTTCCACACGGCGAGGCTGTTGCCGCTGGGGTCCTTGAACTCAAAGCGCTGCCCGCCAGGGAAGCTGTAGATGTCCTTGTCTAGGACCGTTCCCGTCGCCAACACGGCGTCTCGCGTGGCGTTCAAGTCGTCTGAGTACAAGATGACCATGGGGCCGCCGCTGACCACCGTCTCTGCCTGCGCAAGACCGCCCCATTCACCGCCATCTGCCTTCTGGATTCCGGCGTATCCTGGGCCATAGTCGACGAAGGTCCATCCAAAAGCGGCGCTGTAGAATGCTTTGCTGGCTGCCATATCGGTGGCGTAGAACTCAATGTAGTCAATGCCGTGGTGTGTGTGCGACATGGCGTCTCCTGCGAGGCGTGCGAGCTAGCGCAGACCGTCTTTGATGCGTTGGTAGGCTTGAGTCAGCGCAACCGTCTGCTGTTCGGCAAACTTTTGCAGTGCCGGAGACAGGTGCGCGACTTTGTCGGGGTGGTTGAGCTTCACCTGGTCGCGGTACGCCACGGTCACTTGTTTGAGCGTTGCACCCACGACAATCCCCAGAAGTTCGTAGTCGGCGTTTGGCGGTGGTGTGGACGGGCGCCGAGGGGGCGGACGCCGGTTGTCTCGTGGCGGTGGCGCTTTTTGCCTGGGGGCTTCCCGTGGCGGCGGCGGACTCTCTGTCTGCCACTCGCTCTCGCCGCGTAGCTTGCGACTGGCGATTTCGGACAGGTACCGGGTAACGGCGACCACGGTGTCTGGGTCGCCGGTTCGGACCTTGGTTCTCACGAAGTCGGAGACGTCGTCACGGACAGGCGCGAATCCCACAACGCCGGTGTGGAAGCCAATGACCCTGCCGTGGTCGAACAGGTAAGTGCCCGCCTGGGGACCGCTCGGGCTCATGCGCATGGCCCCGCGTGATGTCCGAAAGGTGCTCTCCGCAAACCCGGACGGTAGGGTGCTGGAGTCGAAGGTGCCTACGCTAAACTTACCGGGAAAGGTGAGGTCGAACCAGGCGACCATGCCATGGTCAAGCTGGACGCGTCCTCGTCCCACTGCGACGAGGGCGAATCGTGTGGCGGTGACGCGCTGCGCGAAGCGAGCGGCAGACCATCGGGGAATTAGGCGACCTTGCATGGCCTTGCCGTAGCATCGTGGTCGCTCTGGCCCTGTAGACCCCGGGTCAATTCAACGGAAAGATTAGCATCTTGTCGATGATTCCGTCTGCCTGTCCGGCGCCCGTCCAGCTTCCGTCGGAGAGGAAGGCCCGAAACTCATCTGTCCGGAAGTAGATTTCTTCGGGGATTTCGGCCGAATCAGGTGTGTTGAATTGGTCGATTTCTGTGGGCTGGCCGAAGCGCTCGACGAAACAGCCAAGCGAGACACCCACACCCAAGCCGTCGACCGATGCTCCACGAAACGGAGATTCGACGGTGAAAACATCGCCGGCATCAGTCAGGTCTGGGTTGTTGCCGCTGGCGTCGAAGTGCATGCCGAGACCGTTCTGCCAGTCACAGCCCACCCGCTCTCGCAGCTCGCCGTTGACGGTGTAGGAGAAGTCGTTGCAGTCGGCTCCCACTCCCCACACGTCGATCAGGTCTTGGTAGGTGTCGCCAACACAGCCCTCAAGCGCGCAGGCTCTGTCGAAGTCGAGCTCGCCCGTCGGTTCCTTCAGCTCGCACTGCCGGGTCTGAAAGCCGTCGAGAACACCGTCTTCCCATTCGAGAGGTTGGATTTCACCTTCGACACAGTCGCCCCCAGCGGTCTGAAACGACCCTTCTGGGCAATCACCTTCGCCACACGCAGCGAGGAGGAGGGCGAGGGGCAACAGGCGTGACATGGACTCTCCGGCGGAAGATGCGGCGAATACCATGCCATTGACGGGTTGTCAGGTGGTGAATGTGGCGACGGCGTCTCATGGGAACCTGAACAGATGATGTCCGGGTTCTTGTGCGAGACGCCGCCCTAAAGCGTGGACCTACTCGAAGAACATGTCGTACTCGATGACCTGCACCTGCAAGAGGATGCGCGTGTCGTTCGCAGCTTGAACAGTCGTGGCAGCTTTGAGGGCGTCGAGGGTCGGGAAGAACACGCCTAAGAAGTGGTGCAGCTGGTCGTGAGAGGCCCCGTCCATGGTGCACCCTTGCACCATCTTGGTCAGCGACGCGTCCAAGCCTTCGGCGAGTGCGGCGGTGGCGGGCATGTCGGTCAGGGCGGGGCCGGCGAGAGCTGTGCGAAGTTCGCCTATTGCCTCACGGGTACTCTCATCCATCGGCCACTTGGCATCGCCGTTTGCCACAAGCTCCAGACCGGAGTCCACGACGGGTGCCTCTGCCCAAATTGCTCCTCGAAGGTCTCCAATGACGTAGCCGGTCGCGTGGTCTTCGGGGTACTTCGCGGTCAGGGCTTCCGTAAGTTCTGGGAGGCGTCCTTCGTTCGGGCCGTGGCACACCAAGCAGGGCGCTTCGATGGGCAGAGGGGCGACAACCCGCACGACAGCGGTGCCGTCGGCGAGGACTGCGGTGGTCTGCTGCCCCTCAACGTTCTCGGCGGGGCGCTCGCCCTGTCCCTCGAGCCATTCTTGGACCCAAGAGGGGGCGGCGTTGTCCGGATTGCGTAGTCGCAGGCTGGAACGACCCACGGTTACACTAGTGTTCGCCGCGACGGTTGCTGTCAGCGACATGGCGTCTTGCGAGCACACTTCCATAGCGGCGGTGGGCCCTTCGGTGCTCATTGTGGCAACGAGAGTGCCCTTGAGCGTGGTGCCGAGAGTGGACATGGCGGTGCGAGCGCGGGCGAGTGCGACGGCATCGACTACGGGTGGACCGGAGGACCCCGGAACGACCACGGGCTCGACGGTTGGGGCCGGTGTGGATGGGGTCGGGGAGCATGCGGCGAGCAAGAGAAGGGCGAGAAATGAGGTCCTGGCAGACATGAGCGCCTCCTAAGGTGCGGTTGAATAAGCTGGAGTAAACAAGACAGTCGTCAATGTGAGCCATGCGGCGGAGACGCGTTCGTCTAGGTCTGCGTCTGCATCTGCGAGGGCAGCGCTCATGGCAAAGGTGAGCAAGACGCCTTGTACCAACAGGGCAGCAGAGGCTTCGTCCAGTCCTGCCGCGAGCATGCCGTCGTCGTGCAGCTGACGTAGGCGCGCGTGAAGAAAGCCCAGGCTGCGTTGGCGCCAGCCCACAATGCGTTCGCGTCCTTGAGGACCGGCGAGTCGAATGAGCCCCTCGGAGAAGATGAGGCGGCCTACAGACGCCGTGGAGCCCACGAACTGGGCACGGTGGCGAAAGAAGAACGCGATGTCTTCGGTGGGGCCAATGCTGGACTGCAAGCTGGCGTCAATCTCGGCTTCCAGCATGTCCATGGCGGCGAGCACAATCTCGACCTTGTTGGCAAAGTGTCGGAACACGGTGCCATCGGTGATTCCGACCCGTGCGGCCACAGCACGGGTCGTAAAGCCGTCCACGCCGTCTTCTACGAGCGTGCGCAAGGCGGCTTCTGCAATCTGAAGCCTTCGGGTCTGTCCGTCTTGGTAGTGTCGCGTCATCTGGCTGTACTCACGGCGATTCTAGAAGTAAGCGCTTGCTTGCAAGTAGTCGTGTCATCCCAATACCGCAACCCGTTTTCCGCTTGCTGGCTGACATTCGGGCGGATGTCAGTCAGCAACGTTGGAGACTAGATCTCGTTAGTGAGGGGCAGGTCGTAGGGCAGGGCCAGGACCTTGGCCTGCGCGAGGAAGTCGGGGTTGTCGGTCAGCCGGTACAGCCCAAACCAGACGATGGGGCGCCAGTCCAGAGCGAACTCCCGCACGATGGGGGCTGCCTGTGCGACCGTTGGCGGTGGTGACCGAAACAGTGCGGCGAGTGTCGGACTGTTCGACTCGATGGCGGCGAGATGGGGGCTGGCGTCGCGTCCCTCACGCAGCTCGTGGACGGCTGCGAACAGACCGAAGCGTGACGAGCCGAACTTGGAGTCGGCTACCCAGCTGCGTTCGTCCTCCGTTGCGCCATCGGACAACGCTAGAAATACAGGGGGCACGTCCAGTGCGGCGGGGAGGCCGCGAAGACAGTCGATGTCGCGCGCCGATAAGCAGAGGTCGAGCTGGTCTACGTGGAGCTCGGTCGGGGAAGAGTTGACCATCTCGGCCTGAATCTCGGCCATTAATGAGGGGAGTAGGTCCGGATTTTCATGGACTTCGAGGACTCTTCCGTAGGTTGAGCCGGTGAATCGAGTGGGGTCTTCGACTTCGCTCAGCCAGTAGGACGCTACAGCTCCGAATGACTGGCCCATGGCTATGCGTAGCCGCAGCCGCTCGTCCAGGGTGACCCATTGTAGTGACGGATCTGCGTGCCAGGCTTTGTCGAACAGGTCCAAGATGCCCGACCAGTCATCGGTCTGGTTCGTTCGTTGGTCTGCGAGAGCCCGGTAGGCGGCACCCAGGGTTGGGTCCAAGGCGACGGCTTGGGTGTACAGCTGCGTTGCGGCGGCTGGCTCGGAGAGGCGTCCGAGTAGGTAGTGGTGCAGGCCACTGTCGGGATTGGCCGCGAGGAGCTCGGTATATTCAGCGACAACGGCGTCTGCTGGGGTGCGCTGGTCCTGGCAGAATCGGTGGCGTTCCACACAGGTCGGAACCTCGGCAATGACCTGCTGGCACCACGCGTCAAGTCCCCCTTCGTCAACCTGCTCGAACCCTACAAACTGCGCGATAGTTTGGTCGACGGGTCCTTCTCGCATCACCGCTCTGCCGAAGGCCCGAGCTGCCGGTATTGCGTCGTGGTCGACCAAGTAGCTGATGACGTCCGGGTGGCTTGACCCTTGGTCCCACGCCTCTAGAGTCGTGTCGGTTTTGCGGTCCCCACTGATCTGTTGGGACTCCGGTGGTGGGGTGAACGGGTGGTCGATTCCGAGATGGAAGCTGATCTGGTCGCGCACGACCTCTTCGTCGGGCACATGTCCCCGGCCGTAGACCATGTAGGCCTTGACCAACAGGGCTCGATTGCCAACGTTGTAGAGCACCAATCCGCGACCATGGTCTGTCAGGTCAGTCGTGACGGTCTCCACATCGCCACCGGCGGTGAACACCGTCTCAATGCTGGCCGGGCCAGCGGGTACCTCCAAGGTGACGGCCTCACGCGGTGGAACCATCACCGATTCTTCGCCAACAGAGACGGTCACGGAGCGGTTGAAGCCGTTGTAGGCCATTAGCGATGCTGTTCGTCCATCGAGGATGTACCAGCCGCCAGCGGAGAGGCACGCGAGTGCAACAACACCGGCAATGGCGCCGGGCAGTATCCAGTGTCTATCAGGGGTCAAGAGAGGTTCCTTAGGTGGGTCAAGCGACGGTGTTGAGCAGTGGGGTGGGCTCGTCTGTACGATAGGACGCGCTCTTAGTCATTGAGAATGGGCAACTCGAAGGGCAGCGCCCATGCCTGGGCTTGTTCGCGGAACTCGGTATTGTCCGTGAGGCGGTACAGCGCGAACCACACCGCTGCCTGCCACTCGATGCCAAGCGACCGAACGACGGGCGATGCCTCGGCCATTGTGGTCGGCGGAAAGCGTAGGAGCTGCTCAATGGCGGGGTCGTACTCACCGACCTTGCTGAAGTGTGCCTGCGCCTCGCGGCCCTCTCGCGCCTCATGGGTGGCGCCATACAAGGTGAGTCGGAAGGTGCCGTTATCTACGGGGGCTTGCCAGGCCCGGTCGGCGTCGGTGGCACCGTCGGACAAGGCGGTGAACATCTCAAGCCCCGCTCCTTGGGCGTTTGCATCACGCAGTCCGTCGAGGTCTTTGGCCGTGACCGATGCATTTGCAATGACGTTGGCAAGCACTTCCACGGGTTCGTCCAGCAGCTCCCGTTGGATTTCTGAGGTTCGAATGCCCAGAGTCTCGGGGTGGGCCGTCAGCCGAAGCGCTTTGGCGACCGAAAGCACATCTTGGGAGACGTACTCCGGCACACGCGCCTCCCATCCGGTGGCGACGTCGTCCATGGGTACGCCGTTGAGCAAGCTCAGCCGTAGCCAGAGGTCCCGCGTGTGTTCTTCGAGAGAGGGCTCTACGGTGACGGACTGGTCGAGATGGCTCAAGGCCTGTGTCCAGTCGTTGGTCGTGGTGGCCGTGTGGTGTGCTTGCGCCATGTGCGCCCAGCCGAAGTCGGGGTCTAGGTCCATGGCTCGAGCGAACAACACCGTGGCGTTGGCGGGTTCGGAAATCCGTCCGAGGAGGTACTGGGCGGTTGCGCTGTCTGGATTGTCTGCCGCGCGTTGTGTGTACTCGGCAAGCACGGCGTCTTTGTCGGGCCTGGCTTCTTGGCAGTAGCGGTGCCGGTTTACGGCGCTCTCGTGCTGCGAAATGATCCGTTCACACCAGCGGTCGATGTCCACCGCGGCGTCGAGTCCCTGTGCCGCAATGGACAGGGTCAGCATGTCCGTTGGACCGTCGATGACGTTCGCCATTGCAAACTCAAGAGCGTCCTCTGGGCGACCGTCGTTGAAGAAGTACGCCAACCACTCGCTCGATGTCAGCTCATCGGTCCAGTCGAGAACGGCCTTGTCCACGTCTCGGTCACCGGTGATGGACTTGTTGTCTGGCGGGTCTCGGAACAGGTAGTCCACGCCCCGAATGTTGGTGACTTGGTCGGAGAAGACCACGTCATCGGGCACTGAGCCCCGTCCATACACAATGTGCGATTCTACGATGACCGCCCGATTGCCAATGTTGTAGATGGCGAGTCCGCGGCCCATGTCGGACAGGTCGATGGAGAGCTGCTCAATGGGCGTTCCGTCTTCAAAACTGGCGACCACCTCTGTCTGGGTGGCGGTGTGGTCGATGCGGGCGAATGCCTGGGCACGAACGGGGTAGGATGTGCCGTCAATCTGTAGTTCTACGGGCCTCTGAAAGGCATTGTAGGCCACAATTTCGGCGCTTCGACCGTCTGCGATTCTCATCCCAGTGATGCCGGCAATCACCACCGCTGTGGCAATGACCGAGCCCACGAAGACGGCCTTTCGGTGGCGCCTGGCACGCGGCGTAAGCGGGCACTTGCCATGGAAGTACCACCCCGAAGAGGCCTTGGTCACAATGTAGCTGTTCAGCGGGATGAACGGGACGAACAGGCCGGTGAGGTAGGTGGTGAGAATGAACGACTTGTCGTTGGGATTCTCGTCTTCTCGCCCCCATGCGGTGACGCCGAAGCCATTGAAGGTGCTCATTCCGGGGGCCTTTGTGCCCCACTGTGTCCACAAGCGCAGGTCGTCGAGCCGTTCTTGTAGCTGTTGCCGCCGATTGTCATCGGGTTCGGCGGCGGCTACCTTTTTCATCAGGGCGTAGGCCACGAGTGGGCCTCGCCTCGGGTCAACGAACGCGTCCAATACTTCCTGTGGAAACAGGCCGTAGTCGCCGGTATTCAGCATGATTCGTTCGAGAATGGAGGGCTCTGGGCCTTCGGTGGTCATGGTGCGGTCTCCCCGTTGATGAAACACTCATTGTCTGGAAACGGCTCGCCGTAAGTGAAGAGATATCCACCGCAATAGACGTTGATGTCGGTGCCATATTGGGCTGTGACGTGCTCACCATCGCGGAAGCCGTGCACGCTGAGTCCCCGACCGGTGCCCGACCAATCCAGCATCACATCTCCGCACGCAATCGCGTCCTCTGGTTGCTCAGGTGTCGCACAGGGGAGTTCGGCCTGAGGGTTGTTGTGCGCGCACCACAGGGTCAAGTCCGGCTCAAAGCAACCCATGGTGATGTTGCTTGAACACGCCGCCAGACCCAAGACAGCTAGCGGTAGGGGTCGCATGAGGGCTCCGGGTGGACGTTGAACCACGGAATCATGGAGGAAACTTCCGTTCAAGTCAATCGAGTCGGCCGCCCTCGACTACGCCGCTGCCATCAACAGTTCATACGACGCAATGCGTGCGTGGTGATCGAACGGAATGGTCACGATGGTCAGCTCATCGGCCATGGTTGACTTGTGCAGCGCTGACAGCCCCTCCCAAACTTGCTCTGCCGTGCCAATGAACGCCGTCTGCCGCATCATCTGCAGCATCATGCTCTCCATGGCCGAGTAGGGGGCGGAGTCTGCCTCTTCTGGAGACTGGAAGCGTGGGTTCTCTCGCCGCAGCATGGTGCGTACGAACCAGTGTTCCGTCGTTCGTGCCAGGCGCTTGGCTTCGGCTTCGGTCTCGCCAACCACCACGTTCCACGCGAGCATGGTCTTGGGAGCGGAACCCGAGGCGTTGGGGCGAAAGTGCTGATGGTAGGCGGTGAGTGCTGGCTGCATGCCGCGTGGGTCTAAGAACCCACCGAAGGCGTATGGCAGGCCCCGTTGTGCAGCGAAGGTTGCGCTACTAGCGCTGGTTCCGAGAATCCACGGCTGAGCCTGGTCGTCTGTCTGTGGACTGGCGAAGGTGTTGGCGTAGGGGCGCTTGGAGGTGCCTTGACCGAGCCAGCTGAGCAGCTCGTCCATGGCTGCGAAGGACGCCGGCCCTTGGTTTCGCACGCCGAGCGCGGCTGGAGCGCTACCTTCCGAGCCGCCGCTGCGTCCGAGCCCGAGATCGATGCGCCCAGGAAACAGAGTGGCCAGAGTGTTGAACTGTTCGGCCACCTTCAACGGGCTGTAGAAGGGGATCTGAACGCCCCCGCTGCCCACACGAATGCGCTCGGTGACGGACGCAATGTGCGACATTAGGACCTCTGGAGAGGCGCCAGCAAGGGCGTTATCGCTGTGGTGTTCCGCGACCCAGAAGCGGTGGTAGCCCAGGGCATCTGCACGCTTTGCGAGGTCCACAGTGTTGCGCACGGCGTCTGCGGGACGCATGCCGGTGGATACGGGGGATTGGCACAGAATGTTCAGTGGAATGCTCATGGACGCCGACTATTCAGCCGCTCTGCTTCCTGTCGCGATACTCGCCGGGCATGACTCCATTTACTGACCTTGATCTACGTCCCGAGCTTCTGCTCGTCCTTGAACAAATCGGCTTCACGCACATGACGCCCATTCAGGCCGAGGCTCTGCCTATGGTGCTGTCCGGCGCGGATGTGACCGGTCAGGCTGAGACGGGAAGCGGCAAGACGGCAGCCTTTGGTCTGGGTCTGCTCAACCGCATTGATGTGGAGCGCGCCTGGCCACAAGCCATGGTGTTGTGCCCGACACGAGAGCTCGCAGAGCAGGTGACCATGGAGCTGCGTCGTTTAGGCAGTCGCCTGGAGAACCTGCGTGTACTCACCCTGTGTGGAGGCCGTTCCTTTCAGTATCAACGCGACTCCCTGCGCCGAGGCTGTACGGTTGTAGTGGGAACGCCTGGCCGGGTTGATGAGCACCTGCGTCGGGGGAGCTTGGGGCTGCAAGACCTGCGCATCTTGGTGTTGGACGAGGCCGACCGCATGCTGGACATGGGCTTTATCGACGTAGTCACCGACATTGTTGGGGCCTGCCCACGGGACCGCCAGACCCTGCTATTCTCGGCCACTTTCCCTGACGCCATCGACGAGCTTGCGGCCGAAATCCAAGACGAGCCGATTCGTGTGTCCGTCAGTGAAGACACCCAACCCGAGACCATCACTCAGAGCTTGGTCATCTGCGAGATGGGCCAACGTAAGCAGCGTATTGCCGATGTCCTGGCCCACTATGCGCCGACATCTGCGCTGGTCTTTTGTGAGACGCGCAAGGATTGTGCGGAGGTCGCGCGGTCGCTCTCGCAGCGCGGTGCAGCGGCATTGGCGCTTCACGGAGACCTAGACCAGCGTCAGCGCGACGACGTCTTGGTGCAGTTCGCCAACGGAAGCGCAACGGTGCTCGTGGCTACGAATGTTGCGGCGCGAGGCTTGGATATTCCAGAACTTCCCTTGGTTCTGGTCGCTGAGCTGAGTTCCGACCCCGAGAGCCATGTTCACCGTGTGGGGCGAACCGGTCGAGCCGGTGAATCCGGACGGGCGGTCAGCATTGTGTCCCGACCGAACGAGCACAAGCGCCTAGAGACACTCGAAGCCTTCTTGGGCGAGCCACTGACCCGCGAGCCGGAACTGCCCGTCTCTGGGCGTCTGGACAGCCTGACCCCGCACAACCGGACGCTGCTGCTGCTTGCTGGACGCGCGGCGAAGCTACGTAAGGGAGATGTGCTCGGCGCCCTCATCAAGGACGGCGGCATTCCGAAAGACGCCATTGGCCGCATTGACACCATGGACAAGACAACGGCAGTCGCGATTACCCGCGAGTGGGCGGACAAGGCGCTGGACTACGTGATGCGCGGGCGAATCAAGAAGCAGCGCATTCGAGCTGTCCTGCTCTAGTCGCCGGTGTCCGCTTTGGTACGGTTCGTTTCGTGCCGGGGTGCGTCATCGCTCAACAGCAGCCAAGATACCGAGCTATTCGTGTGGATGTGGTAGCGCGGAGTCATGGCTTCAGGGTTGTCGAGCGACGTGATGGCCAGGGTTAGGTAGGCTGGATGGCTCTGTGAGCGGTAGGTGAGAGTGGAGCCACACGCTGCACAGAAGCCTCGACGAATGTCGTCAGAGGATGCGTATTCGGTGGGTCTTGCGTCGGTTTGCCAAGTCACCTCCGCGGCCTTCACATCCATCCAGGCGCTCACGGGTGCACCGGTGGTCCGCTGACACGTGCGGCAGTGGCAGAAATCGGCGTCAAACGGTGGTTGTGACAGGGCATAGCGAATCGCGCGGCAGTCACACCCACCGGTCAGATGGCCTTGCTGTGCGGTCATGGGGTCCCCTTCGGCGCTCTTTAAGCGCAGTTGCGTCTAGCCGCGGTCGAAGGACCAACCCGATGGCTCTTCTTCAACCTTCTCTGGAGCGTCAACCTTCTCTGGAGCGTCAACCTTCTCTGTGGCTTCGGCCTTCTCGGGAGTCGCGGTGGTCTCGGGAGTCTCGGCTGTCTCTGGTGCTTCGGCTGTCTCTGGAGCTTCGGCGGTGTCGGGCACCTGAGCGTCGTCTTCCTGCACCGGCACTGGAACGGTGTGTGGCTCAGTGGCGTCTGCCGTTGTGGGCGTCTCATCCGTCGCGACCTCTTCCACGGCGCTGGCCATGGTCATGGTCTCGAGCGTTCCGTCCTTCACGCTCTCTGCATACGCACGCCGAGCGGCACGTCGGAGGTTGCGCTTACGCTTGCGCTCACGACCCTTGAAGTCGGACAGAAAGATGGCTTCAACCTTGGTACGCGCCCAGGGTGTCTTGCGTAGAAAGGTCAGGCTCGACTTGATGCTCGGGTCGTTGCTGAAGCACTGAATCTTCACCCGTTGGGCCAGGTACTCCCAGCCGTGCTCTTCGACCAAGCCGGTCAGAAGAGCCTTGAGGGTGATGCCGTGCAGCGGGTTGTTGAGTTGTTCATCAGCCATGAATCCGACCTAGCCTTACAGCGCGACTGCGCAATGGTCTAAAACGGCCGCTCGACGAAGTTCATATCAAAGTCGCCCTCGTAGGACCGTTCTGCTCCCTGGCCACCGCAGTCGAAACAGTTGGCGAAGCAGGCGATGTTTGCGGTGAACGTGCCGGAGACGGTCTGTGCGACGGGGTCGAAGTTGTTCAGCAGGGTGGTGTTTCCGAAGCCCGAGAAGTTGCACACGCCAAAGACGACGGTGAAGTTCGTGGAGATGGGACCGGGGACCGTGGCATTTTCAATGTCGTTCAATTCTAGAGAGAAAGTGAAGTTCTGGAAGGTGCCCAAGGTGATGTCTACAACGCCCTCGAACTCGCTCCGGTAGGCGAACACGCTGGGCTCGGTGCCGTTGAGCTCGGTCGTGCGCGGCTCTCCGGGGGGTCCGAAGCTGAACGAACCGCTCGATGGCGGGGTGGTGACCTCACGGCAGTTGGCTGAGCACAGGTCGCCATCATCGGTGTTTCCGTCGTCGCAGATCTCACCGCGCTCGACAATGCCGTTGCCACAGACGTCATCGTTTGCAAAGCAGACGTCTCCCCAGTCATCTTCGGTGGTCATGCATGTGTAGCCAGGGGGACACTGACCTTCGATGCACTCTTGGGTGCAGTACGCGTCAATGCCGGTCCGACCGTCAAAGAGGCACAGGGTGCTGTCGCACGAGTCAGACGGTTCGATGACGCAGGTGTCCAGGTTGCAGCCACCAGGACAGGTGGCACCGAGGTCGTCAAAGGCCGCAAGCTCGGTGTCTTCTTCTACGTCGGTTCCCGTGCCATTGTTGGTGTCCGTGTCATCGGTGTCCCCGCCAGAGCACGCGGTCAATAGGAGGAAGGCGAGGGATGGCAGACGCATGAGGAGCTCCAGAGCTGGCACCTGTGTAGCCTAGGCACGGGGCACCTGGCTGGACGACTTGGATTGTGTGAGTTTGGCCCTGACCGACCCTGACGTGTGCATTTCCTCTGTCGATACGGAGCTGGGTTCAGGCTAAGCACCCGCATGCAACGCTACCTCTTTCCTGTTGTCCTCTGTGCCACTCTTGGACTCGCGCCATTCGCTGAGCCTCACCTTCTCGGCAAGCTGCGCTGGGTCGCGGGTGGAGCCGTCGGCATGTCGCTGGTCGACTGGGGTGACCTGTTCATGCACGGCGCGCCATTCCTGTGGTTGTTCGGCGTGATTCTGTTCGATCTGTTCGGCAAGCCCAAGCACCGGCTCAGCGGAGCTGCGGCGAAGGAGCTGGTAGATGCGGGTGCGTTGCTCTTGGATGTGCGCAGTCCCGCTGAGTTTGGGTCTGGACATCTGAACAACGCCGTCAACATCCCCGTAGGCGAGCTGTCACAGCGCAGTGGGGAGCTGCCAACAGACCGCGCAATCGTGCTGTACTGCGCTTCTGGAATGCGCAGTGGTCGGGCGACGTCGATGCTTCAGCGCCTCGGTCGGGAAGACGTCTACGACCTCGGCGGCCAACGAAACTGGCCTGGCTAGCCGATTGGCGGCCGGCCCTGGTTAGCGAATCCGGAACAGCGTGCCGGGTAGGTCTTCGTCATCTGCGTTGATGGTGTGCCAGCCCACGGGTAGCTGCGGCTCGGCGTGCTCAAACAGCCAGCGCGCGTCACGTGGGGCCACGTTGATACAGCCGTGGCTCGCCTTGTGGCCGAATCCCCAGTGCCAGTAGGCGCCGTGAATGGCGTACATGGGCTTGAAGAACATGGTCCAGGGCACCGCTTCTACGTAGTACGGGTCGTCTGAGCCGGCGCGGCTCTGCATGTCGTGCCACACCCGCTTGTCTTGGATGCGCCAGGTGCCGATTGGCGTGCGTGTGCCTGTGCCCGGAGAGGTCAAGGTGACGTAGATGGGTGTGTCGCCTCGGTATACGGCCAACACGGTCGCTTCGCGTTCCAGGTCAATCCACATCTCGTCCGTGCCCACGTCCTCGGGGCGTTCGGCGCGCTGGAACACGCGAACGTCTGTTCGGTCGTCTACGTAGCCGTCTTCACCAATCGCGAAAGCATTCGGGGCACGCCAGATATGGTCGCGTACCGGCTCTTCAGCTACGACAAAGCTCTGGTGGTAGGCCACGCGGAACTCGGGCTCTCCGAGGGTTGGCTCGCGGTACAGCGGTGCGTCCTCGTAGTTCGTCGACCAGGCCAGGGTGTGGCCTTCGGGTAGCGGGTCGGCGACTAAATCTCGCCCTTGAAAGCGTGTGATGGGGAAGACGTAGACGTCTTCTTCAGGGACGACGGTACCGTCTTCGCGAATCAGGACCACGCCAAGTGAGGTCTCTGCGGCGTCTACGAAACGAGCGCGTCGACCTGCGGGCAGGCGTGAGCTGGGTGCAGCACCGGACTCGTAGGCGGCGGCGTCTGTGTAGACGCGGCCACGCCATTCCTTCCACCGGCGTGCGTAGACGAAGGGCAGCAAATCGTCTTCGCCGGTCCCTCGGTGAGTCCATACACCGTTTTCCGAATAGTTTGCGTAGTCAGTCGGGAATGGCGGTTCGTACACCAGGTCCCGCGGCAGATGCACCGGTGCTGTCTGCGCGGGTTCTGCGAAGTCGAGGCAGGTGAATGCGTCCGTGCCGACTTGTCCCCAGCCGCTTCGACAGCCGGGGCCGTCCACAACGGCGGTGACCGCAAAGACCTCGCCTTCGGCAAGCTTTCCAGCTTGTTCCGACGTGGCAGAGGGGGCTGCGCGGATGGTGAGGAGTTTGGTGGTGGGAGCGTAGTTGCCGGGGGTGGCGTCATTGGGGGCGTCTGCGGATGCAAACAGCGCGAGGAAGAGAAGCATTGGGCCTCCGACGCGTACCGTACTCGGTCGAGATCTCGCATGCACGCAGACATCGAAGAATAGGGGGCTCAGCCGGTATTTCCCCGCGAGAATGCGAGGCGGCTGAGCGGCACTGGACCCTCGCTGCCTAGGCTACTTGCTCACGACGCCGGCGGGCGATGAGACCGAAGAGTGCCAGGCCAAACAGACCGGCCATCGGGGTTGCAGAGGCACTGTTGCACCCTGAACAGCCGGCACCGCCGACGTAGCTGATGGTGTTGGGGCCACAGTCTGAGCTGTCGAGAGGGTCGGTGGAACCATTGACTTCTTCGCCGTCTAGACAGCCGTCTTCGTCGGTGTCGTCGTTGGTGGGGTCGGTCTCGGTGTCGTTGACTTCTTCGCTGTCCGTCAGGCCGTCATCGTCGGAGTCGCTGGAGTTCGGGTTGCTGCCGATGTCGTTGACTTCTGCGCCGTCCGTCAGGCCGTCGTCGTCCGAGTCGTCGTCGTTGGGGTCGGTGTCGGTGTCGTTGACCTCTTCGCCGTCCAGTAGGCCGTCGTCATCGGAGTCGGCGTTGAGTGGGTCGGTGAGGGTGTCTTCGAGCTCTACAGCATCGCCGAGACCATCTTCGTCGGTGTCGTCATTGAGCGGGTCGGTGAGGGTGTCATTGACCTCTTCACCGTCTGTGAGGCCGTCATCGTCCGAGTCGGCGTCGTTGGGGTCGGTGAGGGTGTCGTTGATTTCCTCGCCGTCCGTGAGGCCGTCTTCGTCGCTGTCTGGGAGCAGTGGGTCGGTACCGGCATCTAGGACTTCAACGCCGTCTGGCGCGCCGTCTTCGTCGGAGTCGGCGTTCAGGGGGTCAGTCTCGTAGACGTTGACTTCGTCCCAATCGGGAAGGCCGTCTTCGTCGGTGTCGATGAGCAGGCCGGCGTCGCAGTCAATGCCGTTGAGCGGGTCTGTGCCGTTCGCGACTTCACCGCCGTCAAGGCAGCCGTCGTCGTCTGTGTCGCTGTCGTTGGGGTCGGTGAGGGTGTCGTCGACTTCCTGCCCATCGAGCAGACCGTCATCATCCGAGTCGTCGTCGTTGGGGTCGGTGAGGGTGTCGTTGACTTCTTCGCCGTCCAGCAGGCCGTCGTTGTCGCTGTCGTCACTGAACGGGTCGGTGTCGAACTCGTTGATTTCATCGAAGTCGGTCACGCCGTCGTCATCGGTGTCGATGAGCAGGCCTTCGCCACAGTCAATGCCAATGAGTGGGTCCGTCGTACCGTTGACTTCTTCGCCGTCGGTGCAGCCGTCGTCGTCGGTGTCGTCGTCGTTGGGGTCGGTCAGAGTGTCGTTGACTTCTTCACTGTCGATCAGGTCGTCGTCGTCCGAGTCGTCGTCGTTGGGGTCGGTCTCGTACACGTTGACTTCGTCGCCGTCGACCAAGTCGTCATCGTCCGAGTCGTTGTCGTTGGGGTCAGTGAGGGTGTCGTTGACCTCCTCGCCGTCGGTCAAGCCGTCATTGTCGGAGTCGTCATCGAGGGGGTTGGTGTCGTACTCAGTGACTTCTTCGAAGTCGGTGAGGCCGTCGTCGTCGCTGTCTACGAGCAGGCCGTCACCGCAGTCGATGGGGTTGTTCGGATTGCTGTCGTTGTTGACCTCAAAGCCATCTGTGCAGCTGTCGTCGTCTGAGTCGTCGTCGTTGGGGTCGGTGAGGGTGACGTTGACTTCTTCGCTGTCGGTCAGGTCGTCGTCGTCCGAGTCGTCGTCGTTGGGGTCGGTGAGGGTGTCGTTGACCTCTTCGCCGTCCGTCAGGTCGTCGTCGTCCGAGTCGTCGTCGTTGGGGTCGGTCTCGTGCACGTTGACTTCGTCGCCATCGATCAAGCCGTCATCGTCCGAGTCGTCATCGAAGGGGTTGGTGTCGTACTCAGTGAGCTCTTCGAAGTCGGTCAGGCCGTCTTCGTCGGTGTCTACGAGCAGGCCGTCGCCGCAGTCGAGGGGGTTGTTGGGATCGGTGTCGTTGTTGACCTCAAACCCGTCCGTGCACGCGTCGTCGTCCGAGTCGCTGTCGTTGGGGTTGGTCAGCGTGGTGTTGACTTCCTGGCCGTCTGTCAGGTCGTCGTCGTCCGAGTCATTGTCGTTGGGGTTGGTCAGCGTGGTGTTGACTTCTTCGCTGTCGGAGAGGTCGTCGTCGTCCGAGTCGCTGTTGTTGGGGTTGGTCTCGTAGACGTTGACTTCATCGCTGTCGGAGAGGTCGTCGTCGTCTGAGTCGCTGTTGTTGGGATTGGTCTGGTAGAGATTGACTTCTTCACCGTCTGTGAGGTCGTCGTCGTCCGAGTCTTCGTCGTTGGGGTTGGTCTGGTAGACGTTGACTTCGTCACCATCGATCAAGCCGTCGTCGTCCGAGTCGTCATCGAGCGGGTTGGTGTTGTGCTCGGTGATCTCGTCGAAGTCGGTGAGGCCGTCATCGTCGCTGTCTACGAGCAGGCCGTCGCCACAGTCGATGGGGTTGTTGGGATCGGTGTCGTTGTTGACCTCAAACCCGTCCAAACACGCATCGTCGTCTGAGTCGTTGTCGTTGGGGTTGGTCAGCGTGGTGTTGACTTCCTGGCCGTCTGTCAGGTCGTCATCGTCGCTGTCGTCGTCGTTGGGGTTGGTCAGCGTGGTGTTGACTTCCTGGCTGTCGGACAGGTCGTCGTCGTCGGAGTCTTCGTCGTTCGGGTCGGTCAGGTGGATGAGGACCTCTTCACCGTCCGTGAGGTCGTCGTCGTCCGAGTCTTCGTCGTTGGGGTTTGTCTCCGTGACAATGACCTCGATGCCGTCGCCCAGGTCATCGTTGTCTGAGTCGCTGTCGAGGGGGTCGGTCTCGTACAGGAGGATTTCTTCGCCGTCTGTGAGGTCGTCGTCGTCCGAGTCGTCGTCGTTGGGATTGGTCAGCGTGGTGTTGACTTCTTCGCCATCTGTGAGGTCGTCGTCGTCCGAGTCTTCGTCGTTCGGGTTGGTCTCGTACAGGATGACCTCTTCGCCGTCTGTGAGGTCGTCGTCGTCCGAGTCCTCGTCGTTCGGGTTGGTCTCGTACAGGATTACTTCTTCGCCATCTGTGAGGTCGTCGTCGTCTGAGTCGTCGTCGAGGGGATCGGTCTCGTACAGGATGACTTCTTCACCGTCTGTGAGGTCGTCGCCGTCCGTGTCCGGGTTGTTCGGATCGGTGTTGTACACGGTGGTTTCTTCGAAGTCGGTGAGGCCGTCATCGTCGCTGTCTACGAGCAGGCCGGTGCCGCAGTCGATGGGGTTGTTCGGGTTGGTCTCGGTGACAATGACCTCTTCGCCGTCCGTGCAGCCGTCGTTGTCTGAGTCGTCGTCGTTGGGATTGGTCTCGTACAGGAGGACTTCTTCGCCGTCCGTGAGGTCGTCGTCATCGGAGTCGTCGTCGAGGGGATCGGTCTCGTACAAGATGACTTCTTCACCGTCTGTGAGGTCGTCGTCGTCCGAGTCGTCATCGTTGGGGTCGGTCAGCGTGGTGTTGACTTCTTCGCCGTCTGTGAGGTCGTCGTCGTCCGAGTCTTCGTCATTGGGGTTGGTCTCGCTGGTGAAGACCTCGTACCCATCGAGCAGGCCGTCGCCGTCACTGTCTGGGTTGTTGATATCGGTGCCGATTGCGTACTCGTCTGGGTCCGTGAGGCCGTCGTTATCGGTGTCGAGGGCGCCGCAGACGGACTCCCCTGCGGTCGGGCCTACTAGGGTGAACTCGTTGGCTTCTTGCGAGAAGGTGTAGAAGCCGAAGTTGCCGGCTGGGAAGTCGCCGACCAGGTCGAACTGTAGGACGCCGTCTACCCAGATTTGCAAGCTGTCCAGATTGTATTCGACGTCAATGACGTGGTCGATGTTGTCTCGCCAGCCCGTGGAGCCCAGTGTGTTGGCGCGTGCAATTTCGTTGACGCTGCCTGTGTGGCACCACATGTTGTTGTCGCCGCTGATGGGCCCGTCAATGATGGACAGGGCCATGCCGACTCGGCTGGTGCACCCGCCGATATTTTGGTTCAGCTGCTTCCAGTCAACGAGCAACCAGTTGGCGCTTGCACTGCTCTTCTCGCCTTGGTCGTACCCAATGACGAAGCCGATGAAGTCGTCATCACCCGTTGTGTTGACCGCAAGGCTCATGGAGATGCTTGTACCGACGGCGGGCAAGGTCGACATGTACACGCCTGGGCGTGAGTTGACGCTCTGGGTGACCGTGCGGCGGTCGCCGCTCAGAGTCCAGTTGGGCGACGAGCCGCTGGATGTGAGGTCCTCGTCGAACGCAAGGTCAAAGACGGCTTCCTGGCACTCAAAGCCAGGCTCTTGCTGACAGGAACTACTGCAGCCGTCACCGTTGGCCGTGTTTCCGTCGTCGCACGTCTCTCCAGGGTCGCTGGTGCTGTCGCCGCATGCCGCTTGGGCGCTGTGGGACAGGCTGATAGCGGTGAGCAGTGCTGTGGTCGCAAACAATTGGGTCTTCAAGGTCTCTCCAGGGGCGCGTCAACGAGGGCGCAGGATGGCATCTATACACGCGGGCGTCGCTAACAAGGTGATGACATGTTGGGGGCCTGTCGTCGGCGGTAGTCGCGACTCGTGCCCGGCTCAAGTAGGATAGCCACCGCGCACAGGAGTCTTGAATGCCCCGCTGGATACCCGTTGTTGGAATGCCGCTGCTTATTGTTGGCTGCGAAATCAATGAGTCACCGGATATTGAAGCGCAATGTTCTACGCTGGCGGACGTCTACTCGGTCTCGGAAGACGTGCAGGTGACCACGTCCATCATTGGTCGTACGCCGGGTTCGGTCCCTGAAACGTTTCTGTGGGAGATTGTTGAGCAGCCCACTGGCAGCGACATTGGCATGCTCTTTCCAGAGTTTCGTGACTCCAGCTTTACGCCGCCAGTTGAGGGCGTGTATGTCGCGCAAGTCACCATTACGGACTTTGATGGCGCGGTTGCGGAGCCCTGTCAGGTCACGGTGGACGTCAATCCAGAGCCCGTGCCGTGTTGGGACGGCAGCCTGTCCAATGATTGGCCCGACCTTGTGTGCCCACCGGAAGCAGTGTTGATGTTCATTAGTGGGGCCACAGCGATTGACGGATTCGGAGAAAGCCCGACAGCATCTGCCTACACCGGGCCCGATGGCGTCGCTGGAACCGCTGGTATTGAGCTGAACGTGCTCGATTTTATGGGCAACGACCTGTGCGCCATGACCGTGACCCCTGCTGAGGGGGCGGATCTAGGCGAGTCTTCGTGGTCTGCAAGCAATGACGACGTGGTGTTCGGCTACTCATTTGGCGACTCCCCGACGGTGGAGGGCGACTGTGCAGATGCGGGTCTGGACCCTGCGGTATTTACCGATGACGTGCACGGATTTATCGCGGGCTTGGACCTCGGTTTGGCCATCATGACGCCCGACCCGGAGCTGTACACTGCCTACGAAGAGTTCATCGTTGGGCAAGCTGGCCAGGGCGTTTGGGATGCTGAATGGGCCCCTTTTGTCGACGGATTCGCCCTGTATGTTGGCGAGATGACCGACTCTCCGCTCGGTGCGTTTCAGAACGACAACCTCGTGTTTCACTACGGTGTCGATGAGAGCATGACGGTTGGGTACAACGACGTAGACACCAACGGGGAGTTTGGCGAAGGCGACACGCTGCTCCAGCTCGATGCCCTGGGAACCGGCGGCGCGATTGAGTCTGGCTACTACGAGGTGGCGTCCGGCTTCGCGTTTGACGCACGCTGCATCCTGCTGCCGGAGCTGTGCGTGGTAGAAGAATAGTATAGGTATCGTCTATACTATTCTCGGGGGACTCTATGTGGTTGCTACTCTCGTCTTTGCTCTGGGCTGCGCCCACCGACATCACACAGCAACTGCGCATTCTGGACATTACGGGCTCCCCTGCAAACGGCGCCGTCGACTTGGCGGTTGAGCTGACGAATGGCTCAGGGGTGGGTCTAGGAAATTGGACCTTTGACGGAGTGAACGTGTCGGGTGGCTACGTCAGCGTGGTGCTCGACAGCGTAGATTCAGACAGCTTGGCCGGCGAGGTCTGGCTTGCGGTGACCGTCGACGGCTCTCCGATGGGGGCCGCCGTTGAGATTGGCTCTGTGCCGCGCGCCCTCCTGTCCCAGCGTACCCAAGGGGTCGCGGTGGGCACGGCGACCTACGGTTCCGACTGCGTTGCTCAGGGGCCTGGAGCAATGGTCTACGACGCCGCTGTGGGGCTGGTTGTCTGCAACGGGTCAACGTGGGGCGGCATTGCCAGCAACTTCGCTATCGCAAATCAAGGCGGGACGCGTCGCTGGAGCAACGGCGCATTGGCGGCGTCTTGCTTTGACTACCGCTTCCCGGACAATGGTGGGACCTACGCGGGTGACGTAGGCGATGGCAGGTATCGAATCCTCACTGCGGGCGTGGAGATGGACGTCTGGTGCGACATGACGACAGATGGCGGCGGTTGGACGCTCATCAGCCAATCGGTGCCGTCAACAGCGTCGTCCAACTCGTTGTGTAGCTCGAATGCGGTGGGCACTCTGCAGCTTCAGGAGTTCACCGTATCCGCGCCCGCTAAGCTCTCGAACACCGTCATCAACGCAATCTGGGGCCGTGGAGAGGAGCGCGAGTTTATGCGCAAGCACGCCATCGACAACGTGGGTGGCACGGTCGTTGAGTGGGACCGCGTCTGTCGGGCGGACTTTGTCGACACTTACCAATGGCGGACCAGCAGTACCGCCAGCCTGTCGCACTTGGAGTCCACGACGCTGCAGTGTACCGGTGCGGCATTGGGTAGCACGACAGTGACCAGTACTTGGTCTACGGGTGGGCAAAGCTGTGGGATTAGCTACCAAACATCGGCGGTGGACTACCTGATCTACACGGCAAACACGAGCTACAGCGGTGGCGCGTGCGGCACGGTGACCGCCGGTCGACAGTGGCTTGGGGACGGCAACTTCGGCTGCAATACCAGCCGCGATTTCGTGCGCTAGGGGCCAGCATTCGGCTGGAATGCCTCGTCGATATCAGACTTTCGACCGGTGTGCGATGGAATCAATCGAGGCCGATGCGGGCGCCAGAACGTAGGGTGGATGTTGCGCTGGGCGGATAGGTAGATTTCGGGGCTGGATGATGATTCCTTCCCTTCCCTGGAGGTGTACATGTCTACATGGTGCTACGTCACACGAGATCGCCACTTGGTCGTGGAAGATGACACTTGGTTTGAGGCACTACCCGGCGCCCTGAGCGATCTGGGTATCGACGCCGCCGACTTCACCCCCCTCACGGCGAGCGCTGCGGGCAACGAGACAGTTCGAATCAGTGATGTCAGCGGCACGTTCAGCATAGTGGTGCGCCCATTCGACGCCCGACTGCCCGACCAGGCCGACTACGCAATCCTCGACCATGACCCCGCACCGGCCCAGGTGGGACTAGCGCCGGAGAAGCTCTGGGACTTCATCGATACCGAGCTCGACGCGCTCGCGTCCCATGATGTACCCGCCGAACGAGCGGCGGAGGTCCTCAGGATCCTCTGCGAGGCATGCAAGGCCGAGTCTGGATCCGTGATGCTTGCACTTCCAGGTGACGAGGAGTTCACCTGGCTTGCCGCACGCGGCCCCCGCTCCAGCGAGGTCATACGACATGTGTTGCGCACCGATGAGGGCATTGCTGGCTACGTCTGGCGCCGCCAGGCCCCTTTCATGGTGCACGACGTGTTGCGCTCCATGCGACACCTCCACCACCTAGATACGGCAACCGGCTACTGCCCTCGCGCTGTGCTCGCGGTTCCCCTCACCAGTCATGACAAGCACAAGCTGGGTGTTCTCGAGCTGCTCGACGCAGATCCATCCTTCGAGCCTTGGGTTCCGAAGCTGGTGAGCCACGTAGCGCACAGGCTCGCAGACATGATGGCGCCGCCTTGGCAGGTTGCGGACTGAGTACAACCGCTCACCCCTCCTTTACAACGACCCGCGGGAGAAGCCGAGCAGCGGCGTGCGATTTCGCGCGACGCCACTGTGTTGCGACGCCAAGCTCGAAGGCGACGGACAAAGGCGGGCGTCGGGACCTCCTACTGGACGCTGTGGAGCGTGCGGTTGTGAGGTGTCTTCGACGTCGACGGCGTGACGTGCCCGACGAGCGGGAGGGGGATGACGCTGGGCGCGGTGGTTCGCCCTCCGGCGACGCTGAGCGTGCTGGCGTCGCTGTAGCGGCAAGCCGATTCGGCGGGGGGAGGGGCCGTCGCACCTCGCCTCCTTCGCAGGGCTGGTCTTGGTCACGCTCGTAGCCGGGGGGCTAGCTGTTCGACGCCGACTGGACTGACCGGGACGCTCGCAGCGACGCAGCCATCGCCTTCGGACTCGCCGCCGTGAGTCGTGATGAGCCTGAGGGGGCCGACGCCTGCGTCGGGCGTGGCGAGCATCCGGCGAACACTGGCCAGTCGTTTCCACGCTCTGCCGTGCTGAACCCGCGCGGGAGCCGACTGCGCTGTTCGCCCGACGCCCCCAGGGTTGACTAGATGCGGCCGGCAGCTCTACTGTCCGGCCGCTCATTAGGGGCTGAGACGGATGTCCGGCGTTACTGCTTGCATCTGGTTGAGCACATCTCGTAGAGGAATGTACGTATGAACGGTCGCGTGTTGTTCCTGAGCCTAGCGGTGGTGTGCGTTTCGCTTTTCGGGTGTGGTGACGCCCCCGAAGATACCGGCACTCCACCTGTCGATGACGACCCACTCACCGTGTGTACGCCCGACGAGTACGAGGGCACCGCACCCACGTCGGCCTCCGACCGCGTGTGCGAGGCACTGACCGTCTGCGCCATCGACGAGTTCGAGACCACAGCGCCTACATCGACATCCGACCGCGCCTGCGACGCGCTGACCGTCTGCACGCCTGACGAATACGAGAGCACCGCGTCCACCGCGGACTCTGACCGCGCCTGCGACGCGCTGACCGTCTGCACCATCGACGAGTTCGAGAGCACCGTACCCACGGAGAACTCCGACCGTGTGTGCAGCACTCCGGTCTTCGTCGCTCTCACCGCAGGCAACCATCACACGTGTGCGCTGGACGACCAGGGCGACGTCGTCTGCTGGGGCGGCAACGAGGGGGACGAGGCAGACACGACGACGCCGCCCAGCACGCTCGGCACAATTACCGCAATCTCCGCAGGCTACGTCCACACGTGTGCACTGGACGACCTGGGCGATGTCACCTGCTGGGGCAGCGACAGGCTCGGTCAGGCCACCCCGCCGGACACACTTGGCACCATCACCGCCATCGCCGCAGGCGGCGAGCACAGCTGTGTCCTAGACGACCAAGGCGATGTCACCTGCTGGGGAGCGGACACCCTGGGGCAAGCCACCCCGCCGGACACACTCGGCACCGTTGCCGCCATCGCCGTGGGCCGCAGCTACGCCTGCGCACTGGACGACCTGGGCGACGTCACCTGCTGGGGTAATGACGGCTCTGGGCAGTCGACGCCGCCGGACACACTCGGCACCATCACCGCCATCTTCGCAGGCTTCAGCCATATGTGTGCGCTGGACGACCTGGGCGACCTCACATGCTGGGGTTGGGACGGTGCCGGTCAGTCAACGCCGCCTGAAACGCTCGGCACCATCGCCGAAGTCTCTGCAGGCGGTGAACACACGTGCGCACTGGCCGACCAGGGAGGCGTCACTTGCTGGGGTGCCGACAGGCTCGGTCAGTCGATAGTGCCTGACACGCTCGGCACCACCGTCGCACTCTCTGCGGGCGGCGACCACACGTGTGCGCTGGACGACCTGGGCATCATCACCTGCTGGGGCAGCGACAGGCTCGGTCAGTCGATGCCGCCGGGCACGCTCGGCACCACCGCCGCAATCTCCGCAGGCGGTGACCACACGTGCGCGCTGGACGACCAGGGCGAGCTCACCTGCTGGGGTCGTTCAGATGAGGGGCAAACGACCCCGCCTGATGGCCTAGGCACCATTGACACGCTGTCCTCAGGAGGCAGATACAACTGTGTTCTGGACGACGGGGGCGACGTCACCTGCTGGGGCCAAGACAGCTCTGGGCAGTCGACACCGCCGGATACACTCGGCACCATCGTCGCCATCTCCGCAGGCGGTCTCCACGGGTGCGCCCTGGATGACCAGGGAGACGTGTCCTGCTGGGGCAACGACAGCCGCGGTCAGTCGCCACCGCCTGACGCGCTCGGCCCTATGGTCGCCATCTCAGCTGGCGGCTGGCACACCTGTGCGCTCGACGCACTCGGTGACGTCACCTGCTGGGGCCGTGACACCGATGCTCAGTCGACGCCGCCTGCCAGCCTCGGCACCATCGTCGCTGTCTCCGCAGGCAACCAACACACCTGTGTGCTCGACGACCTGGGCGACGTCACGTGTTGGGGCTTGGACAACCGCGGTCAGTCGGCGACCCCTGACACACTTGGCACCATCACCGCAATCTTCGCAAGCACGTTTCATACCTGTGCGCTGGACGACCAGGGAGACGTCACCTGCTGGGGAGACAACAGGAACGGGCAGTTGACGCCACCGAGTACGCTCCGCACCGTCGTCTCCATCACCTTGGGCGATTCCCACACCTGTGCGCTGGACGACCGGGGCGACGTCACCTGCTGGGGCCTCCAGATCCACGCGCCTTAGGGACCCGTCCGCGGTGGTCTAGGTCGACGCGCATCCCGCTTCTTTGACGATGCGGAGTGTGGAAGCCGGGTTTTCCGCAAGCCACTTCGCCGCACGAGTCGGGCGCTCCACCAGGTTTCCACCGCAGTTCGGGCAGACGCCGTGCAGGTGGCCGGCGTTGCAACTCGTGCAGAACGTGCACTCAAACGAACACACCAGAGCGTCTGGGGAATCGGGTGGCAAGTGGCCACCGCAACACTCGCACTGGGGACGTAGCTCCAACATGTCGGCTCCTCGTGGCCAGCCGATATCGCACCGACGTACTGCACGACAACGACCTCGGCAGCGAGCATGTCTGTTGTTGGGGGCTCTGCGACCTGGACCAACGGGCGCCCCTATCGAACGGGCCGACACCCTGTCGCGGCGCCCGGTACCTGACCTGGGTGGGGTTGCTGTGGCGGGTGTTCGCGGGGGGCGGATGACCCTGCGGGCCGTTCCCTAGAGTACCGATCAAGTAGCGAGCCGTACTCGGACCGAGTGCGCTGAGCCAGACGGATTCGTTCGCAATGAAGGAGGAGGGAGCGGGCCGGGGCCCGCGACTGACGAGTGAAGCCGACCACGCAAGTCACCTGATTGGCGCTCTGGCCGCGAGCCAACCTGCGCATCCCGGGCGGCCTCGACACCTCCGGCCGCCCGAGCACCGCCCGACGCCGTATCCACCTAAATCGCAGCACACCGCTGTGGGTCCCGTCACGTGCGACTTGGGGTGGGCCTGCGCCCTATTCGGAGGGGCACGGAGCGCCACAGCGCTGTCCTCGCAAAGTAGAATCGGCGCGGGCGACTGATTCTCGGCTCTCGTTACGCAGGTCGGTCGCTCGTGGTTCGGAACGAAGGGCGCTGGACTCGCCTATCCATTCTGTGAGCGGTAATGGCGAGTACGGTAAGGGTACAACACCTGCGGGCTGTGTATGGGGCTATCCTGGGGGTCTACGAAGCGCGGATGGTTCTGTGTCGGGCGTCCTCTCCGCTGCAAGGCACCATCAGCTACGTCGGTGGTCGCCCGCGATAGCGAGCCTTTCCTCCAAGAAAACGCCGGCAATGCGCTCATCTACGCGCGCATTCGGGCCGGGGAGTCGGTCGCTGAGCGCGTCTGGCTGTACACCACTCTCGAGTTCAACGACGCCGGCCAAGACCTCGACCGTTGCGGCCGACGCATGGTTTGCCTGGCGGCGGGCTCGGTCCAGGTTCTTCAGGGCTGGCTCGGACTCACCGCGTACTGCTTGCATGGCTGCAAGCCAGGCCAAAGCGATGGAACCGAGCATCTTAAGACCGAGCTCATCGCAGCGCAGCAAGACCTGTTGGATGAGTCCACTGTCGCGTTCGGCGATTCCAAGGTTGGCTAGAGCCACCGCCTCATCGGCCGGCGCCCCCTGTCGATACAGCACGGCGACGGCGTGGCGGAAGCAGTCGGCCGCCGCGCGACGCTCCTCGCGAACGAGGTGGAGGTTCCCAAGGTTGATAGTTGCGATACCCTCGCTGTAGAGGTCGCCGATGCGGCGGGCAAGAGCCATGGCGAGGTCGAGCTGTGCTGAGGCTTCCTCCAGATGGCCGTGGTCAAGGTACACGCCGGCCAGTGTGACCCGAGCGGTGGCTTCTCCGGTGAAGTTGCCCACCTCTCCGAAACACTCACAAGCGCGTTCGAGGCGCTCCGCGGCGCGCTGCATACGGCCAAATCGCTCGTCCAGGAAGGCGGCGAAGAACCGGGTCCGTGCTTCCCCGAGAACGTCTGCATTCCGTGTGGCGTAGGCGAGGGCGGTGTCGAAGGCGGGTCGAGCCGCTTCGACGTCGCCGAGTCGTTGTAGGCAGCGTGCGACGAGAACACTGCCGTCTGCTTGGGTTGAGGGCGTCAGGTGGACAGTTGCGCGCTGGGCTAGCCTGAGGGCTTCGGGCACATCTCCGAGACGGTGAGCAAGCTCTGCGCGTGCCAGATCTACGCGAGCCCTCGCCGCGTCATTGCCGGCGCAGAGGGCCTGTGCGATGTCCAGCTCGTGGGCAAGCTCTTCGGCATCCCGAACGGTGCGCATGGGTTCCATGCGCACCACCAGGAGTTCTGAGCGCAGCAATGGTGCACCATCAGCACCGACGCTGAGTGCGTGTCGGACGGCGTCGTCGCGCATGGAGAGCGGCCCACGTGCGGTGCCGAGCGCATGCAGTACCAACCCGAGTGTGAGGGCAGTGTTGGGGTCTTGTGTGGCGTAGAGGGCTGCGAGCAGGTTGAGACGCTCGACGTGCAGGGCGTGCAAGACAGCGTTGCCATCGGCGCTACGCAGGCGGGAGCGCTGGTCCATTCCCCATGCTGCGTAGAATGCCGCGTGCGCCTGGCGGACTGCGGGAGCGTCGTCTGCGAGCTGTTCGAGGGCATAGGCACGTACGCTCTCGTCCATACGCAGGCGCAGGCCCGTTGGGGTCTCCACCGGCCGCAAGAGGGAGTGATCAACGAGTGCCTCAACGACGTCTAACTGTGGGTCGCCCAGCACTTCGCCTACCGCCCGGAGGTCAAAGCCGCCGCGAAAGACGCTGCACCACGCAGCAACGCGTCGTTCATCATCGGTCAGCAGTGCCCAAGACGTCTGAAGTACGTCCCGGAGAGACGAGTGGCGGTGCTGTACCTGACCGTCACGGGCTGTGAGTAAGGACAGGCGCTCGTCGAGTCGGGCGAGCAGAGCTGAAGGTGAGAGCACCGATGACCGCGCGGCTGCGAGCTCCAGTGCCAAGGGATTTCCGTCCAGGGCCCGAACCAGTTCGTCGAGTCCTTCGTCGTCTCCTTGCTCGCCTAGGAGCTGGGCACGTCGTTGTAGGAAGAGGGCGCGGCCGGCCGCAGCGGACAGCGGTCGTAGGAGGTAGCGGTGTTCGCCAGCCATGCGCAGTATCCGGCGCGACGTGACGAGGAAGTGTACCTGTGTGCCCGCCAAACACGACACCAGCAGAGCCCGAAGCGGCGCAATGACTGTCTCGGCGTTGTTGAGCACCACCAACAAGTCTGGACGTTGCGCAAGCGGGCGGCGAATGCGTTCGGTCGCGGCCTCTACGGTGGAGCCTGTGAGGTGAACGCCGAGGGCCGCAGCGACGGCCGCGACGACCGAGTGTTCATCCGTTGCATCGGCGAGCTCGACAAACACGGCTCCACCGGTGTGCTTGTGGGCGAGGTGTACGGCCAAGCGCGACTTGCCAATGCCTCCTGAGCCGGTCACGGTCACGGCCCTAGCGCCGCTTGATAGGAGTTGTTCGATGGTCTGAATCGCGTGGGACCGGCCGACAAGCTCTGTGAGTTCCGGTGGTACCGTTGCTGCGCTCGCGTCCCGGAGCACGGGAATCGGACCTGCGAAGCGGTACCCTGCGCCGTGCACGGTGACGATATGCGTGGGTACAGCGGGGTCGACCTCTAGCTTGCTGCGCAGACGGCGAATGGCGACGTCGACGGTGCGCGTGACGATCTGGCCTTGGTAGCCCCAAACTTGTTCGAGCAGCTCGTCGCGTGCCACTGCGCGCTCGGCGTGGCAGGCGAGGTGCGCGAGAAGCCGGCGCTCGATGGTCGTGAGGGTGGCACGCGTTTGGTTGCTGGGGACTGCCACGACCGTGCCGCGGACGAGGTCCACGCGGCAGCCGTCGAGCGTCAACCAGTCTTGGGCGTGCTCCGTCATTCGTTGGAAGTGTACCGCAGGACACCCCCGCCAACGACGTCAAAGGCCTCTGGTGGCTCGGACCCCATCGGTGTGCCGGTGTTGCGCTGTGGTGGACGTGCAAAGACGACAGTCATTCTCGGTCGTTCCCTTCGCTGCGCGAGGCTACTGCAGTACGCCATTGATGTAGGTCGTGCCTGCGATAGCGGTGCCGGTGAAGGTTCCGCTGTACGGGCCGGTGAACGCGATGCGTCCGTCACCACCATCACGACCGCCGGTAGACAGGCCGCGTCCCCCCACAGCGGAGAGCGTGCCTACGCCGGAGAGCGAGCCGCTGACTACAAGGCGAATGGCGCCACCTGCACCGCCGCCGCAGTACCGGCTGCAGTTCTTGCCGTTGGAGAGCAGCGTGCCGTCGACGACCGCGTGTTGGGTCGTGATGTCGATGCGACCGCCGCCATCGCCCCCGTTTGAGCCGTTTTGGGACTCCAGTCGTCCACCGCCGGAGCCATACTCCAATGGATTGAGCGGGTCCCCATAGACGTCGTTGGACGAGCCCTCGCCGCGTGTGCCGTAGGTACCACCCGACGAACTGGTCTCGGCGCCGTCGGTGGTGAGTCCGGCCGCGCTCCAGCGTTCTGCCAAATTCAACGCTGTTTCCCCTCGGGCTCCGGTGCCGCTCACATCGATGGTGGCCGTATTGTCGAGGGTGAATGTATCGGACAACACGACTTGAAGGCCGTCCAGCTGCTGCCCCGATTGGAGCAAGGTGCTGCGAGGGAAGAGGTGTAGGTTGCCGAAGGTCAAGTCGTCGCCACCGACCTCGCGGAACACGCCAGTGAGAAAGAGGTAGACGTCGGACGCTAGCTCCACCGTAGAGCCGTCGAGCACTTCCACGACTCCCGCGTTGCGCACGAAGGTGTCTCCGAACACTGTGGTCCGGTCGAAGGTTGGGAGCACCAGGGTGCCGTAGTGTTGGAGTGCGCTGTTCGACAGAGCGAAGGTGCCAGGAGCGAAGGTCGTGCCGCTGGTGATGGTCAGCGTGCCGTCCGTCTGTTCGTAGTCTTGTACTGTCAGCGTGCTGTTCAGTGTGGTGGCGCCATTGCTCTGGGTCCATGTGGAGACCGTTGCCCCAGCGCTAAGAGTGGTGTTGCCGGCGGTCTGAATCCAACTGTCGGCGGTCACAGCAGCGTTGTAGTTGGAGCCGCCGCCAGACACGGTGACGGTACCGCTGACGGTGAGCGGAGCGTTCATGGTGAGCAAGCCATCGACAGACAAGTCGTCGAGGTTGAGTGGCACGTCGACCGTCATGCGTCCGTTGTCGGCCAGGCTCACGAAAGAGGCCGTCTCGCCAACTGGAATCGTCAGATCAGAGTAGTTGCCGTCCACCTGGAAGATGCCGTCAGTACCGGCGTCGTTGAGGATAACCACGGTGCCTGAGGACGCGGTTCCGCCGAAACTACCGGAGGTGAAGCCCGTGACTGCAACCCGACCTCCTCCGCCGTCTCTCCCATTCGTGGATAGGCCGCGTCCGCCGTTTGCCGTGAGTGTGCCGGTGCCGGACAGGTCGCCGGTTAGCGCAACGCGAATCGCGCCTCCTGAGCCGCCGCCACAATACCGGCTGCAGTTCTTGCCGTCGGCAACGAGCGCACCGTTGAGTACGGCATGAGAGGCACGGATGTCGATGCGCCCGCCGCCGTCGCCGCCGTTGCTTGCGTTGCTGGCCTCCAGCCGTCCTCCGCCAGATCCAAGCTCTTGTGGGTTCCTCGGGTCGCCATAGGTGGCTATGGACGAGGCGGTGCCACGTGCGCCATACGTGCCGCCTGCAGAGCTCGTCTCAGCGCCATCGGTCGTAAGGGTGCCCGCCAGCCAGCGCTCTGCCAGATTGGTGCTGCGCTCACCGAGCCCACCGGTGCCGCTCACGTCCATGACGGCGGTGCTGTCCAGAGTGAAGGTGTCCGACAGCCTCACCCGAAGGCCGTCCAGCCGCTGCCCCGATTGGAGCAAGGTGCTGCCAGGGAAGAGGTGCAGGTTGCCGAAGGTCAAGTCGTCGCCACCGACCTCGCGGAACACGCCACTGAGAACGACGTAGACGTTGGATGCTAGCTCCACCGTAGAGCCGTCGAGCACTTCCACGACTCCCGCGTTGCGCACGAAGGTGTCTCCGAACACTGTGGTCCGGTCGAAGGTTGGGAGCACCAGGGTGCCGTAGTGTTGGAGTGCGCTGTTCGACAGGGCGAAGGTGCCGGGAGCGAAGGTCGTGCCGCTGATGATGTTCAGTGTGCCGTCCGTCTGTTCGTAGTCTTGTACTGTCAGCGTGCTGTTCAGAGTGGTGGTGCCGTTGCTCTGGGTCCATGTGGGCACGGTGGCGCCAGCGTTGAGGCTGGTGGTACCGCCGGTTTGCATCCAGCCATCCGCGGTGACGGTGTCGTTGTAGCTGGAGCTGCCGCCGGACACGTTGACGGTGCCGTTGACGGTGAGGGGGGCGTTCATGGTCAGCGAGCCGCCGACAGACAGGGATTGCAGGGTCAGCGGTGTGTCCGCGATGATGCGTCCGCTGCTGGCTAGGCCAACGATAGACGGTGTTTCACCCGCTGGAATGGTCAGTACCGCGTCGGTACCGTCGACCTTGTAGATGCCGTCGGTTCCTGCCTTGTTGAGAACGACGACCGTTCCTGCGGAGAGAGTCCCGGTGAAGGCGCCCGTCTCGTAGCCGGTGATGGCAATGCGTCCGCCGCCACCATCTTGACTGAAAGAGCCCGAGCCGCTTCCGCCGTTCGCCGTCAGCGTTCCGCTACCCGACAGAGTGCCGGTCAGGGCAACACGAATCGCGCCGCCCGAGCCCGCACCACACCGACTGCTACAGTTCGTCCCGTTGGCGCTCAGGGTCCCGTCGAGTCGGGCGTCTCGAGCCGTCAGATCGATGCGTCCACCGCCGGTTCCTGCGCTCGACCCGTTCTGTTCCTGAAGGGTTCCACCGCCCGAACCCAGCTCCCTCGGATTGCGGGGGTCGCCATACGGAGTGTTCAAGGACCCACTTCCGCGAGCCCCGTAGGTTCCTCCTCCGGAGCTGGTCTCCGCACCAACGCTGGTGAAGCCCTCTGGCGTCCACCGAAGTGCATCGCGGGCTGAGTTCTCGCCCGATCCTCCGCGATAGTTCACGTCGACTCTGCCGCCTGCTTGGATGTCAAGAAGCCCGCTGATGACGATGTTCACGCCATCAAGGTCGAGGGCGTTGTGCGTGAGGTAGCCGGAGGGTGTCACGGTAAGGGAGCGAAAGGAGAGTTCCCCAGAGCCAGTAACGTAGCTATTCACTACGACATTTGCGCAGGTGTAGGTCGGGTCGCCAGCGCTGATGGTGGTTGTCGTGTTGATCACGATGGGGTCAGGCTCGATGCCGCCGACTGGAAGAGCGCATGGGTCCGGGTCGACGTCATCGAGCTGGCTGCCACGCGCAAGGAAGGTGTCGTCGGGAAGGGTTGCGTACGCGCCGACGCGCACATCGGCACGCAGGCGGCTGTTCGCTCCAATGGTCGACCCGTCGCGAAGTTCGCTGTCGCGACCCACCACCGTGTCTTGGCCAATCGTCACGTTCTGGCCCGCAAGCACGTCCTTGCGCAGGCGAACGTTCTGGCCGACCTCCAGACCGTCGCCGGCGCTGAAGTCAGGACCGATCACAGTTCCCGTTCCAATCATGGCGTCGTCGCCGATGTTCGCATTGCGCGCGATGGCGGTCAGCCCACCAATCTCGCAGTCGTCGCCGATCTGAACCAGATTGCCAATGAAGATGGGGGTTCCGGTGAAGGTGCACCGATCGCCGACCGTGGATGCGTAGCCAAGGTAGACGTCTCCCAGCTGGGCATCGACGTCGTCTCCTACAACGGCTGAGCGTAGGAGGATGCTGTCGGGACCAATGACCGTGCGTGCGCCCACGCGTGCCCCCCGCCCAATCACGGTGTCGGCGCCAATGCGGGCGTCTGCACCGACCGCGGAGCGCTCGACGAGAACGGCGCCAGCCTCCAGCGTAGCCCCATCACCCAGCACCGCTCCGGAGCGGATCTCGGCCGAGTCCTCGATAAGCGAACCGACGCCGAAGTCGCCTTGGACTATCGCTCCGATGTGTACACAGGTCTCTGCGCCATCGGGCAGCGCCAAGTCGTAGTCTAGGTAGTCGCAACCACAGAAACCAGGAGCGTCCTTGGTCGGGTTGTCTGGGCACTCATCTGCTGTCGCAACGAGGGTCAGGTCTGCGGTGTCTTGAGGACTTGTCGACCGGGCCATGCCGGACGAGGCGTCCTCACTTTCGGTGGGCACGCACCCAGAAACCACCAACCACAACAGTCCGAACATGTTGTTCTCCCTCGCGTACGTTCCGGTTGCACGAAGACATCGTGAAACGAACACAGACTGGAACACGGGGTGGAGCCTCTGGTGGCACTCGTTACGTGTTGTAACCTCGTGTTCGGCGTGACTGCGGGACAGCGAGGTTGCCCGCAGCTAGGGTGTGACCGAGGGCAAAACACGGGCCTTCTGACAGTAGCAGTTCACGCCGCTGGAGCTCGCCCGTCGCCTAACGGCAGGGGGCCCGCCGGCCGGTCACGTGCGACTTTGGGGTGTGCCGAATTTGTTCGGGCAAGCGCTGTACTCACAGCTTCGAAACAGTGTTCACGAGCAGTGCAATCAACACAAAACAGCCCACTAGGAACAACCGAAGTCTGGTCGGAACATGGTTCGAGCCGATGTGCACATAGGCATGGGCGTACCTGCTCAACGCGAACGACCACGCGAGAAAGAGGGCCACCGTGTCGACTGCATCCATGCTGTGGAGCGCCAAGCACATCACGTAGAACAATACGGGGACTTCGAATTGGTTTGCGAGGTTGTTGGAGACCTTTACGACAGACTTGGGCCAGGCGCGGTTGTCCAGTGCCGCCTGACGGCGGTCGACCTCACCAGCTTTCACGGCCTTCGCCTTCCTTAAAGCGAGCACGATGAGCATCATCAGAGTGAGTAGGATCTGGGCCAGAACAGGCCAAACGATGAGATTGGAGTTCATTGGAGGTCCTCGAGGTGTGAATGGAACCAAATGGACGTCGTCTATCTATCCGAGCTTATGGACACCGTCCATTTCAGAGGGTGACAAGAGGTCAGTCCCAATCGATTCCTGTTCCCATCAGGAGATGGCCCACCCACCGCCGACAGGTCCCGCAGCCGTCATGTTATGGACCGCTAGGATAGCACTGACGAATCGGTCGAGATGAAAGGACGCCGGCGTTTGGTCGATTAGGGGCGAGGTCGATTTGAAGGCGAAGCGCAAACGCACCGTGGGGCAGAAGCACGGCGACCTGCGGAACGAACTCCTTCGGGAAGGCCTGAAGCTCCTTGATACCCATGGAATCGAGGGCGTCACCATTCGCGGCGTCGCGCGAGAGGCAGGCGTGGCCCATTCCGCCCCGGCCAACCATTTCCGCTCCAAGCGAGCCCTGTTGACAGCCATCGCGGCAATCGTGTTCGCAGACCTCGCCGACCGAATTGACTCGGCAACAGCCGAGATGGCACACCACACCGAACAGGCCATCAAGGCTTTTGCGGATACCTGTTTTCAGTTCGCATTCGACGCCCCCAATCGCTACCACCTCCTGTGGCAGCGTCAGCTCATCGACCAGGATGACCCGGCAGTAGCCGCGGAGATGGATCGGGTGTATGCAGCGCTACTTTCGGTGCTACGACAAGACCGCGCACCCCACCGCGTGGACATCGAAACCGATGCCATTGCAATCTGGTCGATGATTCACGGCTACATCAGCATGCGCTTGGATGGAAACCTAGTGGAGGCCGCCGATACGGTGACGAACCTTCCACGGCACAAGGCGATTCTGTTGTCGCTCATCGATGGAGTCTACAGCCGCGAGGTTCCGACGCCGTGAGAGCTGCCCGAGGGGAGGTCTGAGCCTGTGTTCGACAGCAGGGCCGGTCACAGTGGAGCGACGAGGGGAGGGGCCGACAGCGCTGGTGCACCGAGTGGTGCGGCTGGCGCCCCGAGATACGGCTTCGCATGGCTGCCGGGCGGGCGACGCGACCAACGGCGGTCGAGACGCCGGAGACCGCGAGCGGCTGTGTCGCTACCTGCCCCGTCCCGCTCTCGCTCGCACCCGGCAGTAGGAGACACCGGCCGGCCTGATCTGGGTGAGGGTCAAGCGTCCATGGGCCGATGGCACCGCCGGAGTGATGTTCACCCCGCTCGAGCTCGCCCGTCGTCTCGCAGCCCTGGTCCCGCCGCCGCGTGCTCACCTCGTGCAAACCCATGGCGTGCTCGCTGGCCGCTCCGCCCGACGCCGTATCCGTCCGAGCTGCAGCACACCGCTGTGGGGCCGGTCACGTGCGACTCGGGGTGAGCAGAATCGGCGCCGGCGACCGATTCGCGGCTCTCGCTACGCAAGTCGCCCGCCCATGGTAGACCGTGAAGGGCATTGGAACTGCCTATTTGGAGATCGGTGCTTTGCCAAGGAGCTCAACCGTCTGGTCGACGATGTGGGGCGACGGGAGACGCTATCGGCGGCCTCCATTGTCTACAGCGGTGCCGGTCCACGTTGAACCGGGCTGCGCCGCTGATGCACGCGCCTAGCTTCCTCAGCGCACCGCAGTGTGTCCCGACACAACTCCGGTGCGCCGAGTCGCTATGCACGCACCTGAACGACGCATCCCGCGGGTCAACCTGACCCGGCAACGCTGCATGCGCGGAAGTACTGCACGGAGCAGGACTGCTTTTGGCCCACTTCTCGAGTGGCTGGACGGCTGCTGAGTGGGCTCAGGACGCCCATCCAATGACCGGTCGAGTGGAGGGCTACTGTTGGTCGCCTTGATCAGTGGTCCGTCGTCGATCCGGACGTGTCCTCCTCCTCCTGGATGGAACGTAGAATCTCCGCGAGTCGAGCCTCGGTCGCGGCGACGTCCTCGCGTAGGCGCGTCGTGTCTCGGGATGGGTATGCAGAGTCGATCTCGTCGATCATTGCTCGTGCTTCCACGATGGCACGCTCTAGCTCGTCCGCGCCAGCACGCAGACTGGAGCGACGATGTGCCCTGGCTACGGCCTGTACGTCTCGCTCTGCTTCGACTGCGGTCCGGGCTTCGGCTTCCCTGGAGACGAGGTTCCCCCGATCTCCAGGGGACGCCACCGGGCCCGTCGGAGGCGAGCATGCGGGTAGGAGCAGCAGGAGGACGGCGAGGCTTCGCATGTGGGAACCCGTGGTGTTGAGCGTCACCCTAACCCGTGAGTGGGGGATGCCATGAGGGGATGGAGCCTTACCCGCCACCGCGCCGGTAGTTCGAGGCTAGGGAACGGCGCGCAAGGTCATCCGCCCGCCGGACGTGGGACATCGCCACCCGTCCTCTGCGAACACACGCTGCGGAGCGGTGACTTCGCCGGGGGAAGGGCGTGCTCGTGACACGCCCACCCGTGCCAACGCTACGGAGCGTAGCGGATGATAACGATGCCTGAGCCGCCTGTGCCTGAGCCGCCGGTCCAGACGCTGCCGGTCCAGTAGGTGCCGCCGCCGCCGCCGCCGCCGGTGTTCGGAATGCCGTGTGGCAGGCTATGTCCCTTTGTCGTCGCGTTTACCTCGTCGGGGTATGTGAGGTAGTTGTAGTACGAGGTGGAGCCCTGGCCGCGTCCGCCGCCGTCGAAGCCGTCACCGGCGCGCTGGGAACTGTTGGCGCCGCCGCCGCCGCCGCCGGCGTATCGGAGTAAGCTTCCGGAGATGCTGCTCGCCACCCCCACGCCACCGTTGCCGCCCGTGCCACCATTGCTGCCTGCGACGCCGGGACCACCCGCGCCGCCGCCACCGCCGCCGGTGTAGTTGAAGGCACCGTTGCCGCCGCTGTGTCCCTGTCCGGTCGTTCCGGTTCCAGGAGTCCCACTAAGCCGTCCGCCACCACCGCCGCTACCGCCGCTACCGGCTGCGGCACTGTGAGCGCCGCCGCCGCCGCCGCCGATTGCCGTGAGCGTCGAGAACACGGAGTTGCCGCCGTTGCCGCCGGCCGAGTATGTACCCCTAGGCCAGCCCTGACCACCCGCTCCGACGGTCACACCATACGAGCCTGCATCGACCGCGAAGGAGGTCTGGGAGATGACGCCGCCGCCGCCGCCGCCGCCGTTGGCATTGGTGGTGCTGTATTGCCCGCCACCGCCGCCGCCAGCGACGAGGAGGACTTCGACGGTGATGGGAATGTCGGTCGAGAACGTGCCCGACTGCGTGAAGGTGTAGACGCTATCACCCACGACATCCGCCAGGGTCCCACCCGTAATCGCAATCTCCGCTTGGCACTGTTCTGGTGCCTGTGAGCCGCTAGCAAGCGTGGTCCCCGCACAGACTTCTCTGCCGCGAGCCACAATCGCACCCGCATCGACCGTCGCTCCAGCGCCGACCGTCGCTCCGGCCTCGACGCGTCCGAAGACTGTCGCTCCCGCCTCGATGATGGCACCACGACCCACGCGACCCGTCGATTCAATGGCTGCACCCGCGCCAATGTCGGCCTGCTTGCGAACACGTGCGCCCTGTTCAATGCGTGCGCCCGCTGCAATGAGCACGTCGGGTCCCACAATGCCGTTGACCGCAGCGCCATTGCCTGAGTTGGCGCCATCCAGAATCGTTACACTACGGGCGACGACTGCACCGTCGCCCAAGGTCGCGAAGTCTCCGATAGAGACGAGGTTTCCGGCTACCGCATTTGCGCCAATGGTGACATCGTCTCCGACCTGTGCGGCGTATCCAAGGGTTCCGCCGGCAGCGACGGTCAGGCGCGCACCTGCAACAGCGGACCGTCCGATCGTGACGTCATTGCCAAGCACATGGTCTGCGCCAAGCTGCGCACTACGGCCAATGACGGTGTTTGCACCGATGGGGAGGGGGTTGCTGGCGTGTGCAACACGTCCGGCCAGCGACGCACGCGCAGCCACAACAACATCGGCGCCCAAGGCGACTTCAGGCCCAATGGAGGCGAGCTCCATCACGTTCGCGCTGGTGCCCACCGTGCTTGAGGGGTCAACGGTCGCGTCGACGTCGACACACGCTCCGTTCCCCGCGTATTCGTCTTGGCATCCATCTCCGTTGCTATCTGCTGCAAACGCGACGGAACCCGCTGCCATCCAAATCAAAAAACTGCACCGAAACATATATTCTCCCCAGTTGCTATGAAGCAGGAGAGTACACCCAAAGGTTCGATTCGGAAAGCTACCTGATCTGGGCGGAGCGGCTGTGGCGGGTGTTCGCGGTCGACGGATGGCGTGATGTCCCACCTGCGGGGACGGATGACCCTGCCCACATTTCCGTGTCCGCGAGCTCCGCTGCACATCCCGGGCGGCCACGACGCTGCGGCCGCACGAGAACCGTTTGACGCCGTCGCCGTGTCCGCCTGAGTCGCAGCACTCCGTTGTGGGGCCGGTCACGTGCAACTCGGGGTGAGCAGAATCGGCGTCGGCAGTCGATTCGCGGCTCTCGGTAGGCGAATCGCCCGCCCGCGGTACGGAGCGAAGGGCGTTGGAATCACCAATCCGTCGCGCGTCTCTCGACAACCCGTTTGGCGGCGAGGCGTGCCGCGCAGAGGCTACGGATGTGGAACGGGCAAATCGAGCAGACCGATTCGCGGAACGTCCATCTACCGGAACCAGGCCTACCTGATCTACACAGCAAACACGAGCTACAGCGGTGGCGCGTGCGGCACGGTGCCCGCCGGTCGACAGTGGCTTGGGGAACGCAACTTCGGCTGTAATACCAACCGCGATTTCGTAGCCTACAGACCAGTATTCAGCTGGAATGCCTCGTCGATGTCAGACTCATGGTCTAGACGAAGCATGCCGTTGATGTTGCCGTCCGTCATATCGTAGACCCAACCGTGAATCTCGGGACGCTTTTGGTCCCTCCAGGCGCGCTGGACAATCTCGGTCTTGGCCAGGTTGGCGACCTGACGCTGTACATTCAGCTCGACCATGCGCCGGGCAGCGGCGTGCTCATCGAGCATGTCAATCTGCTGACGGTTGTCGCTGTACAGGTCCTTGATGTGCATGAGCCATGTGTTGAGCATGCCGTAGGACTTCTTCTGCAGGGCAGCGCGAACGCCGGTGCACCCGTAGTGCCCGCAGACAATGATGTGCTTCACTTCCAGGTGGTCAACAGCGTACTGAAGGACCGACAGGAGGTTGAGGTCGGTGTGTACGACCAGGTTGGCCATGTTCCTGTGCACGAACAGCTCACCAGGGCTGGTGCCGGTGATTTCTTCGGCGGGGACGCGACTGTCTGAGCAGCCAATCCACAAGAACTCCGGGTTCTGCTCACGCGACAGTTCCTTGAAGTAGTTGGGGAGAACCTCGACCTTTCCTTGGGACCAGGCTTTGTTCTGAAGCAAGAGGCGTTTCCACGATTCCATTTAGGCTCCCGGAAGGCGAATGGGATGGTCTTTTGACTCGAGGCGACGGGTTTGCACCGTGATGTCGCGGAATCGAGCAGATTCTACAAAGTCTTCAATGATGGACAAGATGTCGTGGTCAATGTGCGACGCGGCGACACCGTCAATCACGACCTCAGAGCCGTTCGGAATCTTGGCCAAGACGTTGCGGAGCTTGGTCTTGTTCATGAAGCTGACGTTGGCAGTGAAGCGAATGAGCCATGCGTTTTCGTCATTCACCACGGAGATGGCGCTCTGGAAGTTGGTGATGAGCACCATCACAACACCGATGACCAGCCCAACCATGACACCGGTCAGCAGGTCTACGAAGACGGTCAGCAAGACGGTGATGATGAAGGGGACGAACTGGTCAGCACCACTCTTGTACATCTTCTTGTACAACTCGTACCGGGACAGCTTGTAGCCGACGGTCAACAGCACAGCGGCCAGCGCTGCGAGAGGGATGCGGTTGAGCAAGAACGGGACAGCCAGAACCAGGCCGACGAGTAGGATGCCGTGGAAGACAGCCGACATCCGCGTGCGCCCACCCGAGTAGACGTTGGTCGAAGACCGCACGATGACGGCCGTGACGGGTAGGCCGCCAATGAGTCCGGAGAGGGCGTTGCCAGCACCTTGAGCGAGAAGCTCTCGGTTGGTGTTCGATGTCCGGCGGAAGGGGTCGAGCTTGTCTACAGCTTCGACGGAGAGCAAGCTCTCAAGGGACGCGACTGCCGCGATTGTGGCGGCGACCGTCCACACCTTCGGATTGCCCATCACGCTCCAGTCAGGAGACGGTAGGCTCTTGATGGTGGCCATGGGTGAGCCGAGCACTGGCAACTGGACCATGTGGCCCTCGGTTCCCAGAATCTGCATGGTTGGAGCGATCAGACCGAACAGCTCGTTGAGTCCGACTCCAAGCAGGACAGCGACCAGTGGCCCAGGAAGAATCTTGGACCAAGACTTGTTCGCAATGAACGGCTGCTTCCAGACCACGAGCACGATGAGGCAAGCGACTGAGACGATGACAACGCTCGGCGAGGCCGTGACGATAGCGGCTTCGATCTGGGAGAACGCGTCATCTTGATGACCGGCCATCCAGAAATCGAGGCTTCCTTCGTAGTCTTCATCCCGTCCAAGCGCGTGCGGGAGCTGCTTGAGAATCAGAATGATGCCGATTCCAGCGAGCATGCCTTCGACAACGCTCACCGGGAAGATGTTGGCGATGACGCCGCCACGAAGCAGACCTGCGACGATCTGCATGCCGCCGGCAATGACGATGGCGGGCAGGAACTGCTCGAACCCGCCTAAGCTCGCGATGCCACCAGCGACGAGTGTCGTCAGACCGGCCGCGGGACCGGACACCGATAGCTGGGAGCCAGACAGCGGGGCCACGACGAGGCCGCCGATGACGCCAGCGATGATTCCGGCCATCAGTGGGACATTGTTGGCGTCTTCAATGCCGGAGGCACGAGACGCGAGAGCAATGCCCAAACATAGCGGCAACGCCACCAAGAAGACAACCAGGCCCGCAGGTAGGTCGTACTTTAGGTTGGATACAACGCCGGATTCCAGCCTATCAGGGCCGTCTTCACTCATCCCAATCTCCGTGAACGGCGGGTAGTCTAAGCCATGCATCGTTCTGGGACAGGGGAATCTGGATTCGGGACCAGTAAATCAACAATTCGGGATAACCGTACGGTCGTGCTGGGGTCATGATTTCAGCGTGTCTGCTAGACCCAGGGAGGCTTCACGTCCTTGTTCCCATGCTGATCCCAACACGGTGAGTCGTTTTCCCGGTCGAAGGTGGAGGTGGTCACTTACGAACTGGTTGAGCGCGTCTCGTTGAGCGACCAGTGCTGTGTGAACAAGACCGGGTGTCTGGTCGGTGGGCGGCGGGGTGGACCGTTCGTCCATCGCGACTCGAATGCTGTGCACGGCGCCCAGTCGGAAGGAGGCATGCCACTTCTTGCTCTCGCCGGGTCCGTGGGTAGCCGACAGCCACTCCACCTGTGCGACGAGCGCTCTGTACATCGCGGTTACGGCCTGACGGTCTTGTTCGCGACCCACCAACACAATGGACTGCTCTCGCCCACGCTTGAGGGTGTACGCCACGCATCCGCTGGCGTCTGCGAGCACGTTTGCCAGTGCTGCTTTCCAGGGACGCAGGCGCTTAGAGGTCTCGATGGGTTCGTCGCGGGCGTCGTCGAACTCTGGGGCGGCGTCCTCGGCTGCGAGGAGGTCTTGGAGACGGTGTTCGTCAATGAGCCGCTGTGCACGTGCCGCCGCCGCTGCCGCTTCGTGCACATTGGGCGAAGTAGCAAGTGCCAGAAGCTTTCGTACGCGGTCTAGGACGTCAGCGGCCATGGCTGGCAGCTAACCATGATGAGGTGTGGTGTACACTGGGCCATGGATTGGTCTGACCTGCGCTATGCCCTCGCTGTTGCCCGTCACGGAAGTGTTCCCGATGCGGCGCGCTCTTTGGGGGTGGCACACACCACCTTGTACCGGCGGCTTAATGCCTTCGAAGAACGGCAGGGGATACGGTTTTTCGACCGCACGGGAGCCTCTTGGGCGCTCACCGAGGCCGGGAGCGAGCTGCTGTCGGTGGGTGTAGATGTGGAGCAACGCGTCGGAGCGTTTGAGCGGCGCTTGCGGGGGCGGGACACCCGTCTCGATGGCACGGTCACCATTGCGACTGTCGAGCCGCTTGCGATGGAGCTCACCCATCATCTGGCTACCTTCCGAGCCGACCATCCTGGCATTCGGGTGGCTGTTCACGTCACCAACGAGCGTGTGGCGGTTGGGAAGGACGCGGACATCGCCCTTCGCGTGACTCGGGAGCCGCCTGAGTCCCTGCGTGGCAGGCGAATCGCGACGGTCGGTTTTGCAGTGTACGCGGCGGCGTCCCGTGTGGCGGATGGCTCTGCAGACTTGAAGACAGCGCCCTGGGTGTGTTTCGACGCCAGTCAGGAGCGCACGCCCCAGGGCCGCTGGGAGCAGCAGAACGTGGACGATGCTCAGGTGGTGTTTCGCACCGGCAGCCGTGCGGTGTTTGTGGAAGCGGTTCGGCTCGGTATGGGAGTTGGGGTGTTGCCGTGCGGACTGGCCTCGGAGGCGCCGAATCTCGTGGCAGTGTCGCCGGTCATTGAGCCCCTCGGGTTGCCGTTGTGGCTCTTGACCCACGTGGACCTGGCTGAGATGCCGCGTGTGCGGGTCTTACTGGACTCGCTGGCAGATGCACTCATCGCCTCCCGTTCGCGCTTGCAAGGCCTAGTTCTGTAGTCGCTAAACGGGTTGTGCAGGATTGCACAGCGACTCGAACGCGTCGCAGTTCTATTAGCTGCTCATGAACACTGACCTGCTGATTGTACTGCTCGCATCGATGCGTATTGCCATTGGACTTGCGCCAATGGTGGCCGCCTCTCGTACCTCTCAACTGCTTGGCTTTCCCGCCAGTCATGACAACCCCACCGCGCGTCTGATGGGCCGCCTGTTCGGCGTTCGTGACATTGGGCTCGGTGTCGTGGCCATTGCAGCCCTGTTTGGTCACGTCTCTCTGCCGTTTGCGCTGCTGTTCAACGCCTCCATGGACGCGGGAGATGCGCTCATGATCAGCATCCCACTGGTTCGTCGTCAAGGCATTGACCGAGCGGCTATCGCCAGCCTGGTTCTCGCTGTGATTGGCGGTTCAGCGTGGCTTGGTACCTACCTACTCTTTGCCCGGTAACGGAGTCATCATGCGAACTTATGCTGAAAACACCCACTGGTTGCAGTACCAACCCTTCTTTCCAGAGCGTGCACGAGTCACCCTCGAAAACGCCCCCAAGGAACAGGAATGGCTGTGGCGTGGAGCCTCCATTCATCTTGACCGCTACGAAGTGGACGACGCCAAGGTCAAGGTCATTCTCCTACACGGTGCTGGAGCAAATGGTCGCATCATGGGCGCCTTTGGGACCATCCTTCGCGACCATGGCTTTGCGTCGGTGGCTCCAGACCTGCCCGGCTACGGCATGACTGACGCTCCGCGCTCCTTGGTCGACGTACGGGCCTGGGTAGACGCTGTGAGTGACCTGGTAGATGCTGAGATTGCCCGAGACGGTCTGCCGGTTGTTCTGTTTGGCGCAAGTCTTGGCGGTATGCTGACCTACCAAGTCGCCTGCCGGAACCCACGGGTGTCCGGCATCATTGCCACCACTCTCGCCGACCCAAGTGAGCCATCCACCGGCCCGCAGCTTGCCGTTCACCCACTGCTGGCCACCGTCGGCGGCGTTTTCATGAACGCCTTCCGGTTCTTCTTGGACGCGCTGCCCGTGCCAATTCGGTGGGTGTCGAAGATGACCCACATCAGCAACCAACCGAAGATGGTCAAGGCGCTCATTGCGGACCGAAGCGCGGCCGGAAGTATCGTTCCACTTCGGTTCCTGCGTACGTTCATGGGGACCGCTCCAGACATTGCTCCGGAGGACTTCGACGTGTGTCCGGTGCTCTTGGTGCACCCCGAACACGACTTTATGACCCCCATTTCAATGAGTACGGCGTTCTTTGAGCGTCTGCCCGGCGACAAGCGCTTTGTTCTACTGGAGGGGGCCGGACATATGCCGTTGGAGACTCCAGGCATCGACCAGCTGCAAGACGCAGTCTTGGCGTTCTTGCGTGAGCGCGAGCAAGCAGGCGTATCGGCGGTGGCCTAGGTCAGCGTTTGTGCGTCCGACGGCAACATGGGCCGCAAGGCGGCGGAGCTGCGGTTGTGTGAAGACAACCTAAATGTTCGACCGCGCCTCTGGACGTACTGACCATACGGTTTGTATCGGGGTCTGAAAGGTGGCTAACAGTCTTTGTTTTGCGATGTGGTTGTGCTGGGAAAGCGCACAGAGAGGGTGTTTGCCGTGATTGGGTTTTGGGGCACAGGCCGAACGGCGTGAGTTTGCCGGGTGCCTCGCCCCAAAGTCGAGCGACTTGATGCAGAGTGTCTCCGCATTTTCCCCCGGAGCTATTGATGCCTTTGCCCAAGAGACTAATCGCCGAGTTTATCGGAACCTTCTGGCTTGTTTTTGGAGGCTGCGGCAGTGCAGTTCTCGCAGCCAATTTTCCAGTCCACGGCATCCATTATGTCGGTGTGTCACTCGCTTTCGGCCTGACCGTATTGACCATGGCCTTCGCCATTGGTCACATCTCCGGATGCCACCTCAACCCAGCGGTGTCGTTGGGCTTGGTCGCTGGTGGTCGATTTGATGCGAAAGACCTGGGTCCGTACGTCGTTGTGCAGGTCCTCGGCGGAATCGCTGCTGCCGGATTGTTGTACGTGATTGCTAGTGGAGCCCCCACGTTCGAGCTTGGTGGCTTCGCCTCAAACGGCTTCGGAGAGCTCTCCCCCGGCAAGTACACCATGGTGTCGTGCTTGGTCGCCGAGATTACGCTGACCTTCGTCTTCCTATTCGTCATTATGGGTGCCACGGACAAGCGTGCGCCGGCAGGCTTTGCCCCCATCGCCATTGGCCTGTGCCTGACCCTGATTCACCTCATTGGTATTCCGGTCACAAACCTGTCCGTCAATCCCGCACGCTCGACTGGACCTGCCCTTCTTGTCGCAGTCTTTGGCTCGGTACAGTACGCCAGTCAGCTGTGGTTGTTCTGGATTGCACCGCTCATTGGTGGCGCACTCGGCGGTATTTCGTACAAGCTGTTGGCTGGAGACGCTGCCGCAGACGCATAGTGTGGCGGCAATCGACCTACGCGGGCACTGCAGTTCTGCGTAGGTCGACTTCCTCATCCACGGCAACTGGGAGTGGTGTGTGGCTGGTAATGACCACAAGCCGCCCGCTCCGCCAGCTGTCTAGCCACTCGGAAAGTACCGCACAGCCGGTGGTGTCGAGTGTGGTGAACACCTCGTCCATCAGCAGGATGTCGGGGTCGCCAGCTAGGGCCGCGACGAGCTCTGCGCGCCGACGTTGGCCGGATGAGGCATGACGCAGCGCCAGGTTCCCCGGTAAGTCGAGGGCATCTCTTAGGGCAGTGCCGCTCCAGCCTCGCTGACCGCGCAGACTGGCCATCATGCGCCAGGCTTCGTCGACCGTAAGGTACTCGGGCAGCTCGGCTGCTGTTCCTACGAGCGATACCCGTGCTCGCACTGCTGGAGACTCGAATGGGTCTTCACCTGCAATGCGAACGCTTCCCGTTGACGCCGGCCGTTCGCCGCACAAACAGCGTAGCAGCGTGCTCTTTCCAGAACCGTTGGCGCCACGAAGCCACACCACGCCACGGTCTCGTCGCAGCGACAGCGGGCCTACAGTCACACCGGTGTTGAAGGTCACTGTGAGTGCATTGACGTCTAGAAGTGCGGTCATGGGCGGGCCCTCCGGGCGGCTCGAATGGTTCGCGTGGCGACCTGAAGTGTGGCGATGAGTCCAACGAGTCCTGCTGCGACTCCCCACACATCACCGGGCCACACGCATCCGGCCCAGACAACGAGCATCCAGCCGTAGGTTCCGGCGTTGCTGGCACGTCCTGCGCCAACGAAGGCGCTCACCCCGGCGGCAGTAAGTCCCAGCATCAAGAGTCCGCGAACGTGGCCCAGTGGGCTGACGACGGTCACGGTGGCGGCGGCTGCGGCCCACGTGGGAGCAATGAGAACTCCGGCTGCAATGAGCGTAGCGAGTGCACGCTGACCTGGGGATACCGGCCATGCACGGGGGTCAAAGCGAGGTCCGAGCGCATCCACCACTTCGCCCAGGCCGCCCAAACCGACGAATCCGGCAATGGCGACCATGACAATAAGCACCTTGGTGTGGCCTTCAGGCGACAAGCCGGCGTTGGCACCCACAAAGTGCATACAGATGCCAAGGAATGCCGCGGTGAAGATGGCAGAGAGCCACACGCTGGGACGTGTTCGTGTCAGCCCGACGAGGTCTCGCTGAACCAATGCCAGCGGGACTGTCGGCAGCCACTTGCCGATGGAACGCACACCCGGACTCAAAGGGGGCTGGCGGAAGGCTCGACCGACAGCTCTCTGGGAACCGATGAAGACTACGACTGCCAACACAGTGGCCAAGATGGGAGCGTAGTGCATGGCTGCGAGGCCGGCAGTTCCAGTGGCTATGGCGAAGGCGCTGGACTGAACCCGTCGTGCTGCAATCGCAGGCACGAAGGCAAACAACACGGCTGCCCACAGCAAGAACGGCCCGAGGGTCACGCCATAGATGACCCACGAGACAACGGCTATCGGCAACACGATGGGTGCCAAAATACCGGTAGATACGGCACCGAAGGCTCGGTCACTCAACGGTTGACGACGCAGCCAGTTTAGGCTGTCGGACAGCAACGTCCGTCGCACCAAACGCGTGACGCTGACAGTCCACAGCGCCAACACCACGCCGCTGCCCGCGACCACCTGCCACGCTGGCCGCGCCATCATCTGTTGCGACGTCGCGGACCAGTTCACAACGGCGTCCAGCTGGACCCAGGCGAACAAGAGCAGACTCACCAACGGAAGCAGCGTCAGAAGCAGGCGTGTTGCGTGCACTCGAAAGACCACGCGCATGGCGAGCCACACTGTGTGCATCAAGGACTCGTAGTGGCTGGGAGAGGAGATAGATGGCTCGCGGAGGCGACAGATGGACATTGCTGGACACATTGCGAGTGCGACCGGACTTCCTGCTGCTGGAGTGGCTGCTGCCGTCGCCCTGTTCGATGACGGTGCGACATTGCCGTTTGTTGCACGCTACCGCAAAGAAAAGACCGGCGGACTCGACGAGGTTCAGCTGCGCGAGGTCCTGGCGGTTCGGCGTCTGCTGGGAGAGCTCGACCAGCGTCGGCAGACCATCCTCGGCGCGCTCACCGAACAAGGAGTGCTCACTCCCGCACTGCGCACGTCCTTGCTGCGGGCCACTCGAAAGAGTGAGCTCGAAGACCTGTACGCACCGTACAAACAGGGACGCAAGACACGCGCGAGCATGGCCCGAAAAGCAGGCTTGGCACCTCTTGCCAAACGAATCTGGGAACAGTCTCGCCAAGGCCGTCCGCAGAGTGATGCGCGCGCCTTTGTTCGTGGGGACATCCAATCCACAGACGACGCGCTGGCGGGTGCACGCGACATTGTGGCCGAGGAATTGGCTGCTATGACCGAGCTACGCCGTCAATCCCGTCAGTTGGTCGGTGAGCGAGGAGGCATGGTCAGCAAGCTGAAGAAGGGCCAGGATGCCGGCGCGTTTCGCGACTACGTCGAGTATTCGGAAGCGGCACGTTCCATCCCGTCACACCGCTACCTAGCGCTGTGTCGCGGAGAGGCTGAGGGCATTCTGTCGGTCAAGCTAGACGTCGACAACCAGGCTGTTGTCGGTGCCGCATCACGCATTGCGCGCATTCAGCGTGGCTCCCCTTACGCCGACCAGCTTCAGCTGGCGGTGGAGGACAGCGTCAAACGTCTGGTGGTGCCTACCGCGGTTCGAGCGGTGCGCGGTGTTCTCAAGCGACGGTCAGACGAAGAGGCAATTCGGGTATTTGAGCGGAACCTTGAAGCACTACTGCTCTCGCCTCCGTTGGGGCCACAGTCGGTTGTGGGCATTGACCCTGGTATTCGGACAGGCTGCAAAATGGCCGCCGTCGCCGAGACAGGGGCTGTGTTGGGGCACGATACGGCGTATTTGGTCGGTCGTAACGAGCCACAGACCGGACCTTTACTGGCCTTCCTCCGTCGTCATCGCCCGTCTGCAGTTGCTGTGGGCAACGGAACCGGTGGCCGCGAGACCGACACCTTACTGCGCGCTTTGGTGCGCGAACATGACTTTCCAACCACCGTTGTCAGCGTGAGCGAGGCCGGTGCTTCTGTCTACTCGGCGTCAGAGCTGGCCGGAGCAGAGCTGCCCGACCTGGACCTGACCATTCGGGGGGCGGTGAGCATTGCTCGTCGTCTGCAAGACCCGCTCTCAGAGCTGGTGAAGGTAGACCCGAAGTCGATTGGTGTGGGCCAGTACCAGCATGATGTGGATGCGGGGCAGCTCGCTCAGCGCCTGTCTGACGTGGTCGAGAGCTGCGTGAACCGGGTCGGCGTGGACGTGAATACTGCGAGTCCTGCGCTGCTGGAGCATGTGGCTGGACTGGGGCCGAAGCTCGCGAGCGCAGTGGTGCGCTACCGCGAATCCCATGGGGCGTACCGTCGCCGAAGAGACCTGCTGAAGGTGCCGGGTCTCGGTGCGAAGACCTACGAACAATGCGCTGGTTTCCTGCGAATCGCAGATGGCACAGACCCTCTCGACCGGTCGGGTGTGCACCCGGAGCGCTACGCCTTGGTTCAGCGCATGGCCAAGGACCTGGGTCTGCAAGTCGTCGACGCTATCGGGTCCCAGCGCCTGTCGGAGCTCGTGTTGGGTCGGTACGTTGATGACGACGTCGGGCTTGCGACCCTGACCGACATTGTGGCCGAGCTGAACAAGCCCGGACGAGACCCGCGTCAGTCGTTCGAAGCGCCAGAGTTCCGCGACGATGTGCACAGTCTCGATGACCTACAGGTCGGCATGCGTCTGGAGGGCGTCGTCACAAACGTCACCAACTTCGGTGCTTTTGTCGATGTTGGGGTCCACCAAGACGGACTTGTTCACGTGTCAGAACTCGCAGACCGGTTCGTGCGCGACCCGCATGAGGTGGTCCAGCCTGGAAAGCGCGTGCGCGTCGTGGTCCTGGAGATTGACCACAAGCGAAAGCGGGTGTCGATGTCGATCAAGCAGGCGTAGGCAGCGGTCGGAGGAAGCCTGCCATGTGGTCGTTGCGTACTTCTCCAACTCCATTTCGTCTTAGTCGTGCAACAATAAGGTGAGGGAGGAAACATGAGCATGGCGCTGTTGTGGCTGGTGATGGCGGGCTCTGCTCTGGCGTCGCCGCTGACGTGGTCAGGTCGCGTCTTGGGGCCGGACGGCGGAGCCCGCAATGGGCCTGCGGTCGTGACCTTCGATCTGTACGACACCGCAACGTCTGACGTGTCCCTGTTCCGCGAACAGCACGACGTGACGCTGGAAGATGGCGCGTTTCGGGTGGTGCTTGGTGAGCAGATGCCGCTTGATTCTGGTGTGATTCGTGACGGAGAGACGTGGATTGAGGTCAGTGTGGATGGCCTTCCCGCAGAACTTCGAAGTCGGCTTCCTGCGGTCGCAATGGTCGCAGTAGCTGGCGAAGCGCGCCAGATCGTTGGTGGAGATGTGTCTGCGAGTGAGCTTCGAATCAACGGTGTGCCGGTGATTGCTGCGGATGGTTCCTGGCTCGGTGCGGCTGTGGATGTCGTTGGGCCCCGCGGCGCCTCTGGCCCCACGGGTCTCGCTGGCGATGCGGGTGCTCGAGGTGTCGCAGGAGCGCCGGGTGCTCGTGGGCCGACCGGACCCCAAGGGTCTACAGGCGCAACGGGAAGTCGCGGTTCTCAAGGTGCTACTGGGTCTACCGGGAGCCGAGGCAACACGGGAGCGACCGGTGCTGCCGGTCCTCAATATGGCTGTATGTTCCGGCCAAGCTGTCCATCTGGATGGAGCGACTACGGGCTCAGTGGGTTCATCTTGAACAATGGCAACCTCAGCAACTGCGGGGCTCTTCGGTCCTGTGGCGCGGCGTACAACTCCGGTTGGACCTGGGCGCATCCGAAATTGTGCTGTAGGGGATGATTATGCGACAAATGGCTTGGATACTGGCTCTTGTGCCAGTTGTGGCGAGCGCTTCGGTGCCCCTACAGCTGCAGCACCAGGGCAGAGTGATGGACAATGATGGCGTTCCGGTCACGGGGGCACACCAAGTCACCCTGTCGCTGTACGACTCGGTCGATGCTGTTGGTCCGGCGTGGAGCGAGTCCTACGACCTCGTCCTCGACAGCGGCATCTATGGCGTGGTGCTCGGTGCCGACGCCACAAACCCGCTCTCCGTCGACGTGTTCGCCAGCGGCTCTACCTGGGTGGGCGTAGCGGTGGATGGCGGCCCAGACATCGGTGGACGCGAGAGCATTGGTATGGTGCCGCATGCGCTGGTCGCAGACTCGGTGGTTGGCTTTGACGGTGGGGTGGCGGATGTGTCGTCGGTCACTGTGAACGGACAGCTTCTCATTGACGACCAGGGGCGATGGGTCGGACCTGTCGACGGACTTGCTGGTCCACAAGGGGCTCCTGGCGCGCAGGGACCGTCAGGAATTACGGGCATACAGGGCTTGCCTGGCCCACAAGGAGCGACAGGTCCCCAGGGAAGTCCAGGACCGCGCGGGGCGACTGGGCCGACAGGTTCAACGGGCTCGCGTGGACCGACTGGCTTTCAAGGCTCGGGTGGCTCCACAGGCGCCACGGGCCCAACGAATGGCTGCGTTCTCCGAAGTAGTTGTCCGAGCGGCTACTCCAGCCGAGGCACCGCGGGTATCTTGATGCAGGCCTCGGGCTCGTGTCCCGGCAGCTGGGGAGGCTCATGGGTCGACAGTTTCTGGCGCTGGTGTCACCCACAGCTGTGTTGCAGGGGGTGATGTGATGATGCTCTGGGCATTGGTGGCTACGGCCATTGCAGGAATTCCCCTTCATGTCGGTCACGAAGGCCGTCTACGCGACGTGTCGGGCACGGTGGTGGACGGTCCCCATGACTTGACCGTGTCCTTGTACGCCGCATCCGGCGACGCATCTCCGTTGTGGTCCGGCACGCACAGCGGAACGGTGTTCGAGAACGGCGTTTTTTCAGTGACGCTGGGCGAAGACGACTCTCTGGACTCGGATCTGTTCGTCGATGGCGGGCTGTGGGTGGAACACCGTGTGGATGGTGCGGTGATGGGGGGGCGCGCGATGCTTGGCAGCACGCCCTACGCGTTGGTCGCGTCATCGACCGGAACTGTGCGCGGTGGTCCCATGGTCGCCGACAGGGTTGAGGTGGGAGGCGTCGACGTTATCGCTGGGAACGGCCAGTGGACCGGGCCTCTCGACGGCTTGCAAGGCCCTGCTGGCCCACGAGGCGATGTCGGTTCGACGGGGCCACAAGGGCCCCGTGGGGCTAGTGGGGCACAGGGACCTACAGGAGCTAGTGGTTTGACCGGAGTTCAAGGCTTGACTGGCTCAACCGGTGCCGCGGGTTCGCAGGGAAATCGCGGTGCAACAGGACCATCCGGCTTTACCGGCTCGACCGGTCCCACCTATGGGTGTGTGTTTCGCTCGTCGTGTTCAAGTGGCTACGTCGACCGTGGCTTCATGGGCTTGTTGCTCCAGGGGAGCTGTCCCGGCTCGTGGGGCTCCACAGACTTTCCCCCGTGGCGTTGGTGCCACATGCGGGTGTGCTGCAAGTCGTGACCTCGCGTGTCGTGTGGCCCGGCCCTCTAGGGCGTCACCTGACCGATGAGCTGTTGAAAGATGCCGTTGATGGCTGACCGCATGAGCACCAGACACACCGCCATGATGATCATCTGGGCTGAGGCTATTCCAAAGCCGATTGCCACCCGACCGTCTGCCCGACCCAGGTGCGGTAGAATGCTGCCGAGTCCCGCGAACAGTACCGGAAGTACGAGGAACCAGGACAGCGTGCGTGCCCAGCCTGCCACCTCCAAGCCCGTAGTGAGCATTGCTGCCTTTTGGTCTGGAGAGGCAACAGCAACGGCCTTGAACGCCTGAATTTCTCCGAAGTTGGCGAAGAGCTGGCCAATCAAGACCACGGCGACCACGGCACTGGCCATGGTCAATCCGCGAAGGCCGACCATGCGGGCTTGCTGATTGCGGTCTTCGCTGCTGATGCGTAGCGACGCGACCAGGACGTTGACGGTCCCGACTGTGGCCACGAACGGCACCACGTACAGGGCGATACCAATCCAACTCGGACGCATGTCCGACAAGAAGAGGATTCCCACAACCGCCAGTATGGTCCCAAGCACGGCGCCGGCGACAGCTCCGCCAATGGCTGCGAAATCTACTTTTCCGGCCTCTCCTGGCATGATTGGGCCGGGTACTGCTGTGGCGGTACTCGAGAGCAGGAATGCGAGGCCTAGAAGCAGAAGCGAACCCGACTCGGAGTACATGGCACCTGCTATTGCACGTGCAATGGCGACCTGAACGATTTCGGGACTTGCGCTGACGGCGGTCGTAGCGGCGGATGCCCCGAGCCATGTGCCCAGGACGCCAAAGACGAGTGCCAAGACCAAGCCCAGCCACGTCACAGAGGCCGGCCAGCGAAGCTTGCGAAGCCCGATGACCAATGGAGCGAGAGCCGCGACGCCTCCACCGATGACGGCGCACATCAACGCGAGGATGGAAGCGATTCCACCAAAACTCAAGATCTCTACTGGATTGATCATGCGGCACACCTGCGATTCCGCCGTGCCTATCGCCAGCACCGCGAACTCACAAGTGCGCCAATCCCGCTACTTAGTGCGGTCTGCGCGCTTCTTCAGCTTGGCCATCAACGGCTGGTCCCGCTGCGTCACAAGATTGATGACGGTTCCGCTACGCCCGGCACGAGCGGTGCGGCCGGCTCTGTGCAGGTAGTTGTCGATGTCTTGTGGCAGGTGAACATTGATGACGCGGTCCACGCGCTCAATGTCTAGGCCACGTCCGCCGAGGTCAGTGGCAATGAGCACATGCACGTTGCCGTCGCGGAACTGGGAGAGGTTCTCACGACGTTCCTGACGGTCCATCTGGCCTCGGTAGTTGGCGAAGGGAACGCCTTCGGTGTGTAGCCACTCGGCGACGACATCTGCTTGGTCGCGGGTGTTCACGAAGATCATGGTGCCGGTCTCGGGCGCTTCTTCGAGCGTCTTCATCAAGACCTCAAAGCGCCGTCCGTTGATGACGTCTCGGTTGTCGACGGTCAGAGTCGGCACCAGACGCTGGCTGCCTTGAGTACGCACGCGAACCGGTGGGTCGATGAATGCCTTCTCAATGATGCGCTCAAGGGGCTGAGGCAGTGTGGCCGAGAACATGACCACCTGGACGGTCTTGCGGCACTCGTCGAGTACGCGCTGGACCGTAGGAAGGAAGCCGGCGTCAAGCATCTGGTCGGCTTCGTCGAAGACCAAGGTGCGGACGTCATCTAGGCGGAGCTCGCCGCTGTTGAGCATCTGGACCAGGCGACCCGGTGTTGCCACCAGGACTTCCAGTGGGCCATTGATGTTCTGGCGCGCAATCTGCTTCTTCGTACCGCCGAGGGCCGTACGGACGCGCAGGCGGGTGTCGTGCGTCATGCTCTTAAAGACCTTGCTGACCTGTTCGCCTAGCTCACGGCCAGGGACCAAGACGAGGCCGCGAGGACGTCCCTTTTCTTTGACGTTGGACCCGTCAAGCTCGAGTGACTTGAGCCGGTGAAGCAGCGGCAGAACAAACGCGAGGGTCTTTCCGCTGCCAGTCTCGGCAACGCCGACGAGTGACTTGCCGTCGAGAAGGGCCTGTAGGCTCTGCTCTTGGACTTCTGTGGGGATTGTGATGTCTTGCTCTGTGAGACTCTTGATCAGGGTCTTGAGCAGCGGCGTGTCAGCGAATGTGTTGGGCATAGAGCCTCCGATACGCCCGCGTATCTGTCCACCTGCATTCCATCACGGAATCCGCCACGAACAGGCATGCCGTCCCGGCTTGTCAGCAAGCACCCGTGGGTGGTTGGCGCCGCTTACCAGCACTCTTCTCTCGGAGACACCGTGTTCGATTGGCTGCTCGACCGATCCATCGTCTTTTCCTTTGACCGGACCGGTTTTCGCCGTCACTCGCGGTCCTTTGCGGACGAGCCCGAGCGAGACCTTCACGGCAAAGACGTGCTGATCACCGGTGGAACAACGGGTATCGGGTTTTCGTTGGCCCAGACGTTGGCCCAGAAGGGGGCTCGCTGCATGCTGTGGGCGCGCAGGCAGGAGGCGGGGGAAAAGGCGGCTGCGGCGGTGAATGGGGAGTTCACGTCTGTCGACTTGGGAGACTTGGCGGCGGTTGGACAGGCGGCCAGGTCCTATGCCCCCGAGGCACTCGCAGCGGTCGTTCTCAATGCCGGGGCCATGCCGTTGGATCGGCGCCTCACGCCGCAAGATCACGAGCTCATCTGGGCGAGCCAAGTGCTGGGACACCTGTTGATTCTTCGCATTCTACGTCAGCGTGGGCTGTTGGATGTGCAGACTCGCGTCATCTGGGTGTCTTCCGGCGGCATGTACACTCAGCGGCTCGACCTGTCCGACCTTCGGTGTGACCGGAGCTACCAGAGACACACCGTGTACGCGAACGCCAAGCGGGCGCAGGTGGTGCTGGCGTCTCACCTGGCGACAGAGTGGTCCGACGTTCCTATGTCCAGCATGCATCCGGGCTGGGTCCAGACGGACGCTGTGAAGCACTCCATGCCGCTGTTTCATGCAGTGACGCGGCCCATTCTGCGTACCCCAGAAGAGGGAGCGGACACGTTGGTCTGGCTCACTAGCCGAGAGCAGACACCGTCTACAGGCTGTTTCTGGCTGGACCGAGCCGCCCAACCGGAACACCTACGTGACAAGACCCGGGCTACGTCGCAGACACGTGATGCGTTGATTGACCTGGTGATGGACCAGACCCAACCCTTCTTGGAGGCGCCATGACCCGCATCAAGGAAGTCCGCTGGACGGACAGACCGATCGACGAAGTCTTCGCCTATGTTGCCGACTTCACCACCACCGCTGAGTACGACCCTGGCGTGTCCTCAGCGACTCGCTTGGACGACGCGCCGCTAGCAGTGGGGGCCGAGTTTTCCGTGAATGCTGTGTTTATGGGGCGTACCTTGCCCATGCGCTACCGCATCACGCACTTTGAACCGCCCCATCGCGTAGACCTTCGCGGAGAGGCGGCAACGAGCACTGCCGAAGACAACATTGTCTTTGTATCCAAGCGTGGAGGTACTGAGATCACGTGGACCTTGGACCTGGAACTCACGGGTGTCTCCCGTCTGGGTCAGCCGTTCATGGGACCGCTGTTCCGTCGTTTGGGACGCAAGGCGCTCGATGGACTGTCAGCTCGACTCGCAGAGCCGCGGGCGCTGCGCTAGGCGAATCGCTTTCTGTGGTGCAGTGCGACTGGTATTGTGAGCCTTCAAGTGAGTAGGGGGCTGCGATGCTGCGGTTGTTGTGTTGTCTGTTTGTTCCGTCGGTCGCCATGGCTGTCCCTCTGACGTTTACCCATCAAGCACGGTTGACCGACTCGAGCGGCACACCCATCAACGGTGTTCATGATGTCACCATTGCGCTGTACGATGGCGCTTCTGCGACCACCCCCGTTTGGGATGAGACCCAATCGTTGGCCTTGGCCGATGGGTACATGTCTCTGCTCTTGGGGGCAGATCCGGCGGACCCGCTGGATACCAGCACCATCGTCGACGGTGGGCCGCTATGGCTCGGCATCACGGTGGGTGTGGGGCCCGAATTGACGGTGCGCACCGAAGTCAGCAGCACATTGTACGCGATGCGTGCCGGTGCTGCGGACACTGCGGATACTGCGGACAGCGCAACGACTGCGGACAGCGCAACGACTGCGACGACCGCAACAAACCTGGATGGCGGAACGGTGAGTGCGACGTCCGTCGAAGCATCTGGGCTGGTCACCGCGAATGCTCTGGTTCTTGGTGACCCAGGCAGTGCCTGTTCGCTGCCGCAGACCGGCATGATGCGCTACGCGGGCGGTGAGTTTCAAGGCTGTGATGGGGCGGTGTGGAAGACGCTGAGCGTCGACGATGACACGCTTCCCACGGCTGGCCAGGACATCGCAGTGACCGGCAGTGAGGTCTCTCTTGCCGGCTATGCCATGCATGTGCGGCAGCGAATGGCGCGGTACCACGCCATCTGTCTGGCTCGAATCATCCATTCCGGCACCAGCTACACCACAATCGCTGCCGTGACCCCGGGAGATAGCGCGGTGGAACTGTCAGGTGACCAAGTCTGCCAGACCTACGTCGGCAACAACAATCGGGACGACTTCCTGTGCCTGACAGTGCCGTATGTCTACAGCAACGTGGGGGGGGGCACCGGCGCTGCTGGGTACGTCGGAACGGATGTGCGTCCAACCTGGCGCGGCTGCGGGACACCCACCGGTCCGGGGGCAACCTCTGGCAACTACCCGTGGCTCGACCCGAACGCAGGTACCGGCGTAATGATGGCTTGCTGCTACCAAGCCGACTAGCGATGGCGGCCCCTGTGCGCTGACCGTTTCGCCGCGCTATTTGCCGCGCCATGACTGACTTGCCCTGCTCGTTTGAAGATGCGACGGCCCTCATTGAGGCCGTCATCGCAGACCGTGGCCTGCTTGCGCCGCTCACCAGTGAGCAGCGCAAGCGCTTCTTGATGGCGGCGGGTCAGGTCGTCATCCCTGACAAGGCGGCGAAGAAGCAGCTGAAGAAGGCACAGCGCAAGAAGGACAAGGTCACTAAGCGGGACATTGACCGCAACGCGTTGTCACACACAGGTATTCGTAAGCTGCGTGAGAACCCCATCTTTGAGACGCCCAAACGCCTGGGCATTGCTCCAAAAGATACGGCTCCCATTGGCCAGACCGCCGAAGAGCGCGTCTGCTATGTGTGCCGTGAGCGCTTCCAAGACGTCCACCACTTCTACGACCAGATGTGCCTGTCGTGCGGCGACGAGAACTTCGCGAAGCGCACGCAGACAGCGGACCTCACCGGACGCGTGGCCCTCGTCACCGGTAGTCGGGTCAAGATTGGCTACCAAGCCGCAATTCTCCTGCTTCGCTCTGGTGCTCATGTCATCTGCACCACACGCTTCCCGGTGGATGCGGCGTCGCGCTACGCCCGTGAAGACGACTTTGACGACTGGAAAGACCGTATCGAAATCCACGGTATCGACCTGCGGCACACCCCGAGCGTTGAAGCCCTGTGCGCTGACCTCCTAGAGCGTCATGACCGTCTGGACGTCATCATCAACAATGCCTGCCAGACCGTGCGTCGTCCGCCTGCCTTCTACGAGCACATGATGGCAGGGGAGCTTGAAGCGTCAGAGGACTCGCCGGGTAGGGCGCTCGTTGCGTCGTCTCGTGCAGCGGCGATGACGGCAGCCCAGCTGTCGCAAGTAGCCTTGTTGCCGGAAGACCGCGTCGACCCAACCGCTCTGTTCCCAGCGGACAAGTTGGACGCAGACCTTCAACAGGTCGACCTACGCGACGTGAACAGCTGGCGCCTGAAGATGCATGAAGTTCCGGCCATTGAACTGTTGGAAGTCCACCTGGTCAACGCCGTTGCGCCGTTCATCCTCAACGCGCGTCTCAAGCCGTTGATGGCCAAGGTACAGACCAACGACACGCATATTATCAACGTCTCAGCGATGGAGGGCCAGTTCTACCGGACGTTCAAGAGCGACCGCCACCCGCACACGAATATGGCCAAGGCGTCTCTGAATATGATGACGCGGACGAGCGGCCAAGACTACGTGGAGCACGGCATTCACATGAACAGCGTGGACACCGGGTGGGTGACGGACGAAGACCCTGCTGTGCATGCCGAGATCAAGAAGGCCATGCACGACTTCCACCCGCCTCTAGACATCGTAGACGGTGCCGCGCGCATTGTGGACCCCTTCATGGAAGGGCAACGCAGCGGCAAGCACGTGTGGGGACAGTTCCTCAAGGACTACCGAGTCACGGACTGGTAGGAGCTACCTAGTTCGCCTCGGCGGCGGACTTGGCGATGCTGGTCGTGACGCCTGCAATCCCCTTGGTAAGCTCGGACTTCTTGTTGGCTTCGTTGGCCTTGTTTTGCCATGCCTGCTGGGAGTACCCGTCTGAGTTGGGGTCTGCGTTGACGTCGTCGGAGATCCCACTGGTTCTCTTCGCTTCGCGTTCGTTGCCGGCAGTCATGGACTTCTTCAGCGCCCCGAAGGCCGCCGAGGTCGCAAGCTTGCCCTGCTTGTCGCTGAACTCGTTGGTGCCGTTGATGACGTCTCCGAGCAGCGTAGCGCCTTGCCCCTTGGTGTAGTCGACGGCGAAGGTCTGGCCGACGGTGAGCGCGTTCTTGGTGAACTCGTTCTTACCGTTCTTGATGGAATTCTCGAAGGCGGCATCTCCGACGCCGTCGATGAACGTGTTCAGCCAGACAACGCTGACATCCAGACCGACCTTCTTGACGCCCTTTTCAAGGCCCTCTTCGAAGCCCTTGTCGTACGTGGTCTCATCCAACATCACCTTGCCGGTGCTGCCAACGACGGTCTCACCCGTCTTGACCAACAGCTGTGTGCCCTTGGCCAGCTTGACCGTGCTCTCGGTCAAGTTGCCTGCCTTGCCAGCCTTCTGGAGATTCAGCAGTTCCTTGCCCTTGAGCGCCTTGGTCATCTTGTCTGCGAGACCGGCGGTGGCGACTTCGAGGGCTAGCACGGCCGAGTCGTGAGCCATCTCTTCCCATCCGTAGCGACCTCCCTTGAGAGCCGCCTTCGTACCGATGGTGGCCAGTCCGCTGGCCAAGGCCAGAAGCATGGGCGATGCCGCGCCTGCGGTGACGACAGAGAGCACCGCAGCGACGACGAGTCCAACGACCGTTGCGATGAGCTCGGTGTACACGTCCATAGTGTTTTGGTACGCGCTCTCGGCGGCTTCAAGCGATGATTCCTGGCCGCGGAAGGCAGCGAGTTCTTCGGTGGCCGCGTCTGAACCGGGCTCGGAGAGTAGCTTGAGATTGCCCTTTTCGTCGAAGGCTTCGTCTTCGCCGCCACGGGCGTCGATCATGGCCTTGAGGGTCTCGTAGTTGTAGTCCATGAGCGTGCCCGAGCCGCTGATGCAGTCCCAGAACAGATTTGCGGAGACCTTGGGTACGGTGCCCGCAGGGAGCGCGTCAGACGCGATGCCCATGGCCGGGGAGACCAACCACAGCAGGTTGCCTGCGCCGGTACCACGGTTGAATTCCCAGCGAATCTTGGCAATGCGCCAGCGTTGGCTGTCTGTCGTGACCTTGCCAATCATCAGGATTTCGATTTCTTCGCGTTCGTCGCCAGAGAACTCGGACAGCAAGTTCTCTCGCGCTTCCGGGTGCGCCGTGAAGTAGGCGGCAATGTCTTTCTCGGAGCCGGATGTAAGCGCCTTCTTCGCCGCCCATTCCCGGGTACCGATGCCGTCGTTCTCGGCGTAGTCGAACATGGTCTCGGCGCTGGCCTGGCCGCCTACGCGGGTCTCGTTGAGGAGCTTCTGTTCGGTCTTGCTCATCTCCGACTTGTTGATGTCGCTGCTGGCTGAGGTGTTGTACTGGTCTTGGTAGACGCCTTCGAACGCAGCGTTCCATTCGGCGTGGGACTTTTCGCGTTCTTCGGCAGTCTTGAATGCCGAGTTCGTTGATTCGCCGTTCTCGTCCTTGTGGTCGTAGGACATGGCGTCGTAGGCCTTCTCGGTGTCCTCGCCCTTGGTGGTTTCGTACCGAACGTCTGCTGCCCGACCTTGCAGCGATGTTGTACCGAACATGGCCTGCTGCTTGATGAGGTCGTTCTCTTCCTTGCCCAGAACGCGTTGGTCGCTTGTGTCGTTGGCGTTTGAGACCATTCCGCTTGCGACGCCGTACCCCAATGCCAACGGATTTCCGGCGATTGTCATGCCCAGACCGGTCATACCAGCTTCGCTGGTAATCGCCTTCTTGATCTGGTTGCCGACCCCTGGACCGCCTTCCTTGTACAGGTCGTCGTTCTTCAGGTTGTCCTGCGAAGCCCAGTTGCCGAAACGCTGCTCTGCTTCAGTGAGGTTGCGCGTGGTGAGGTCGTCGTTGACGACGCTGATTGGCTTGCCCGACTCGTCCGTCGCGGCCTTGCCCATCTGCTCGGCGAGCTCTGGGTCGAGGTTCTTGTCCTTGAACTCAACGGCGTCCAGGCCTCCTTCGCGTCCGGCCAGTTCTTGAAGAATGGCGAACTCGGTGAGAATCGCGACGCGCTTGTCGGCTGGAATGCCGGCGATTGCGGTCCGCAGGGCTTCTGTGTCTTCGTTCCACCGAGCGTCCGTGATCTTGTCGATGAGCTCCAGAGCTTCTGCACGGGCCTTGTTTCCGGCCACCAGTGACTTCACAACGCGGGAGTCGAGGTCGTCGTCCGCTAGGTTGGCGTACAAGTGCTCGGCCGCGGCTTCCCAGCCGGGCTGGCTCTTAAGGTCGGCCAGTTGGTCCTCGTTGAGGCTCTTGAGCAACGCTGTGATGGCGTCTTCGTCGTCTCCGAACCAACCGTCTTGGTAGTACGCGAGCTCGAGCTTGGCGCCCTTGCCGTCGTTTGCGTCCAAGTAGGCCTGGGCAATCTTGTGCTCACCCTTGGTGAGGTCGCTGCGCAGGTCGGCGTACAGATTGCGGTTGTCTTTCAGGTCGTAGTAGATCTGCTTGAGCGCGCCGGCGCCGTATGGCCCAATGCCGCGTAGTGCTGTAAAGACGGCAGTTTCGTCGGTTCCGTTGAACAATCCCGCGTCGAACATGGCGGTGTACAGGGCGTCCGTACGGCCATCGAAGTCCCCGCGTAGGGTGTTGTACGCTTTTTGCCGCAGCGGTTCAATATTCTTGAGCTCCGCGGTGCCGAGCTTGGAATCCAGGCTCTTGATGAAGTCGGTGCCAATGCTGCGCAAGTTCTTGGTCTGCGACGTGACGGTTCTGGTGAGCGTGCCCTTGGCCGACTCTCCATTGTTACGCAGGTTGTCAGCGTGCTTCTGACTGCTCTCCTTCAAGCTCAAGATCGAGCTGGAGCCTGTGGACGCGACCGACTCCAGTGCCCGCGTCTCAGCGGTGGTGAGGAATGCGATGGCTTCGTCTCGCCAGCCCTCGGAGATTGTGGCGCCAGAGCCGTCAAGCTCGCCGCGTGTGGTGTTGTGGCCGCTGGACCACAGGTCCACGCTGGTGGTCGCACTGGCGCAGGCTGCGGAGATGTCGAGCTGTACGGCTTGTGCGGCTGAAAGGGAAGCGGTAACCGTCTTCTTCTTGGGCTTGAAGGCCAAGTCGACGGCTTCATTGCCGGTTGCAGCAACCATTCGCTGGGCTTCGCTACGGGCGCATCCCCACACGGCAGCGGTGACACGACGGCGAATCTGTTCGGCGTCCGCATTCGCTTGGTTTTCGGCGGCGTCAATGGCCGCGTTGCGGTTGGCTTCGGTGGCGTCTAGGCTTGCAGCGCCTTGCTCTGTGGCTGTCTGTAGCTGCCCTTCAATGCGGGTTGCCGTGATGTCGAGTGCGGCGAGTGAGCTGCGCTCTTGTGAGCGGATGGCTGAGGTTCCGACACTCTTCGCGGTGTCCGCCGCAGACTTGGCGTTGCTGGCTACAGTGCGGATCTTGCCCTGGCCTTCGCTGTACAGGTCCACCATGTTCTTTTCGGTGCCCTTGCGGAGCTTCTGGATGCCTTCCAAGATTGCGCCTGTAGCGCTGAACTTCTTGCCCAAGCTCTGACGCACTCGGTAGTGAACGCAGGTCCAGATTGGGTCTGATGCTGGAATGGGAAGCTGGGAATTGGCCTGCTGCAAGCGCTCGGCCACGCTCAGCTGGAAGCCTTCGATTCCAGTGCCAATGTCTTCTTTCGAGCCTTCAAACCCGGTGCTGTAGTCGTTGAGTGCCTTGTCGCAGGACCGTTGAACACTGGACTTGAGCTGGGACGCGGCGTTTCGGATCTGGCCACGTGAGGCACCCGCTTGCGCGATGATGGCTCCGCGTTGGGTTTCGATGGCTGCTTGTACGCGGCCAGATGCGAGGTCACGCTCGGCAAAGAGTGCGTCACGTGCGGACTGGATGTTGCCGGCCAGAATGCCGCGGCTGGCTTGCAGGCCGGCAATGTGGGCGTCGCGCTCGGCGTAGATGGTCGCGGTGAGCTGCGTCACCGTGGACTGAGCCTCTGCGATGAGTGTCGACAGCTTTGCGTCGACGACCTGCTCCACCTGGGCGTACTGCTCAAGCGCCTTGCCGGCCTTGCGCTTGCTCTTGTACCCGGAGGTGTCCAGGTCCGGCATGTTGACTTCGTCTACCGTGAAGGCGGGACTGTCTGTCTCTGGGGCGTCGAGCTGGGGGACGTCTACGGAGACGGGGTCGACTCCAGGATTGGCGTTGGAGCCGCCCTTGGCGTCCTCTTTGCTGGGCTGAATGTCCGCAGGGTTGCCGATGGCGGGCGCGAGAGTGGGGTCGGTCGCTGAGACGGCCCCAGCGTCCGGGCCGGCGTCACCACCACCAATAGCGACGGTGGCATCTGCTGGTGCACTGGGGGTAGCTGGAGCGGGGCCAGACCCACCCTTTTTGTCCTCTTTCTTGTTGGTTGACTCTGGCGAACCGGCGTTCGGGTTGTCCGAGGACTCGTCGTCGTTCTCGTCTGGCGCATCGGCGGACTCGCCGCCCTCTGTCTCGGAGTTCTCCGCGGGGTTGCTCTCGCCGGCGTCGTCGTCGTCGTCGTCGTCAGCGGGTTCCTTGATCATCTGGCCAGGGGGCTTCGACATGTCTACGGAGAAGGACTCGGCCTCAGGCTCTTCGGCCTGGGCTTCCGGCGGGGCCGCTTCAGTCGCAGCAGCGGCGGACATGCTTCCGCTGGCGATCAACGGGTCGACATCGCCGCCACCACTAAGGCCATCACCGAGGCCACCAGTCGCGAGTGGGTCGGCGTTCTCGCGGGACGAATCACGGCGTTTGCCCTTGTGTCCGTCGAGTGATGCTTTTTCGAAGCCGTATTCCATGCGATCGTCCCGTGTGCGAATTTGCGCCGCAAAGCGCGCCATTACCGTTCTATAGCCACGAGAATCGCTCCGAACAGGTGGGTTTTTTAACTATTGGAGATTCGTTCCACAGATAAACCACTCGGTGGCCAAAGGAGAGGGAGCAACGCAGTTAACGATGCACTCTGTTTGGTCTCCTGTTCAAACAAAATTGATGACCTAGGTTACGGCACGCTTCCCGAGCAGATGGGCGGCGCTTGGGGGCTCTCAGTCCATCTGAGGCGCCCTATGTCCGACACCCCCTCGATTGCTAGTGAACCTGAGCTTCAGGCCTGGTCGACGTTCTTCGACCGTGCAAGCGCGATGATGTCGGGCGAGGTCCAGGACTTGGTCCGCACACAACGCAGCCCGAAGGCGTTGCGCGACCATCTCCAGCTTGGACTCCCCCGCACGCCGCGACCCCTGCCGCAGGTGGTGGATGCGTTGTTCGAGTTGGTGGAGCAGACGCCCTCCACCGCTTCACCTCGCTTCTTCAACCAGTTGTTCGGCGGGCGCACGGCTGCTGCGAGCATGGGCGAGATGCTCGCGGTGCTGCTGAACAACTCCATGTATACCTTCAAGGCGGCAGGTGTTCAGGCCATCATTGAGCGAACGCTCAGCCAGCGCATGTGCGCTCTGGCCGGATTTACAGAAGGCGAAGGCTCGTTCACCCCCGGCGGTTCGCTGTCCAACCTGCTGTCGGTGATCTTGGCACGCGGCGAGCAGTTCGAAGGGTCGCGCGAACATGGCCTCGGCGCAGTTCGACCCATTCTCTACACCTCTGAGCTGGGCCACTACTCCATTCCGAAGAACGCCGGCCTGGCCGGAATTGGTCGTTCAAATGTCCGCTATGTGGCTACGGATGCTCGTGGACGCATGCTTCCCGGTGATCTAGAGCGTCAGATCATCGCGGACCGGGCGCTGGGCCACACTCCGTTCTTCATCAATGCGACCGCCGGAACCACGGTGCTTGGAGCGTTCGACCCACTTGTCGAACTGTCGCATATTGCCCGAGAAGCTGGTATTTGGCTGCATGTCGACGGCGCACTGGGAGGCTCCATGCTGCTGTCGGAGCGAACACGTCCGCTACTAGCTGGCCTTGAACACGCCGATAGCTTCACCTGGGACGCACACAAGATGATGGGGGTTCCGCTCACCTGCTCGGTGTTGCTGGTCCGCCAGCCCGGCATTCTGGGGCGTCACCTGTCGGAGAAAGCCGACTACCTGTTTCACGGCGACGACATGCATGACCGCGGACAGACCTCGTTGCAGTGCGGCCGTCGGAATGATGCCCTGAAGCTCTGGGCCGCGTGGCAGGCGCTTGGAGATACGGGCCTTGGCAAGCGCATTGATGACGCTGTCGGCAGCGCTACCCGTGCGGCACAACGGATTGAGCAGACCCCAGGACTGGTCCTCGTCAAGCCGCCCGAGTCGGTCAATGTGGTCTTTCAGCGAGACGGTGTCGACTCGAAAGCCCTGTGCAAGGCTCTGCAGACGCAAGCCTTGGCCGTTGTTGGAAGCGCCACAGTGGACGGGTCGACCGTCGTCCGTTTGTCCTGTGTGAACTCGAATATCGAGTCCACGGACATTGATGATTTTGTTCACGCTGCAGCTACGGTCGTGGTTCCCGTCTGACTTGCGCTCTGCATTGCCGCGATGGATAGTCAACCTGCCGCGGCGGAGGGCTACCGTCGCTCGCAGGCGTCAAAGTCCATGACCTCGCCGGTGTCGGCATGCTCGGCAAAGAAGGCTCGTGTCCGCGAGGCGGCATCGTTGGGGACCCAGTGCCCTAGACCGTGGTCGCACATCAACACGGTGTGCCCGTCGCCAACGAGTGCGTCGGAAAAGGTCTGCGTGGCGCTGTGGAAGCTGAAGCCACCGAAGCTGTCGAGTGTGCCTCCCCAGCTCAACATCACAGGAATGGGTGCGGCAGGCGTCTGGTAGGAGGTCCCGGGAGCGCCGCCGGAGAACGGCGCGGTCGCAGCGAGGCGGTCCGCGCGGTGGATGGTCAGAAGGCTGGTGAACAGGCCGCCCCCGCTAAAGCCAGTGGCGTAGATGCGGTCCTCATCGACCTGTTGGACGTCGAGCAAGCTGTCCAACAACGCGTCAAACAGGGCCATATCGACGTTGTTGGGTCCGGTTGCCGACACGTCCCACTCGGATGCTGGTAGGCCGCGTGACTCGGGCACCACCACAACAAATCCGTCGTCTACGGCGCGCTCAACGGCCATGAAGCTCAGCAGACGCTCCGGCGAGCCGTTCAGACTGTGCCAGGCGAACAGAACGGGGGCGCCTTCCACGTCTTCCGGCATGTACACCAGGAGCCGTCGTGAAAAGTCGCCATCGTCGAATGTGTAGTTTCCTTCGTGTACGCAGTCGTCGGCTTCGCAGGACTTGGACGCCGGCGCGTCCTCGTCTGGGCCCACCGCCTCATCATCCACACCATTGCATCCAACCAACAACACCGACAAACAAAGGGCACGCATACAGACTCTCCAACAAGACGTTGGGTATAGTTGTTCGAAACACGCAATGATAGAGTCTACTTCGAACACTACTCGATCGGTTTTTCGAACAAATGCGCGCACAGAGTCCCCACTATGAAGCCTTTGTTGCCGTTGTCCGCTTGGGGACGGTGACCGAAGCGGCCAAGGTCCTGAACTTGCCGCGTCCCACCGTCAGTCGGCACATCGCGCGGCTGGAGTCGGACTTGGGTGTTGCCCTGCTGCACCGGACCACTCGCCGCATCACGCCCACAACCGCCGGACAGCAGCTCTTCGAGCGTGTAGAGCCTCTTTTGGAGCAATGGGACGCCGTTGAAGCCGACCTGCGCAATCAAGCTGGCTCTGTTCGCGGCACGGTGCGTATCTCCGTTCTTCCACTGGTTGCGCCAGCCATGGCCAGCGTGGTGGGACGCCTTCATCAGATGCACCCCGAGTTGATGGTGGATGTGGTCGCGAATGTTCGGTTGGTCGACCTGCGAACCGAGCAGTTCGATGCGGCAATCTGGGCCGGTGACCCGCGCGACCCTGACCTGGTGTCGCGGACGCTTACCGCCGGACATGTAGGACTGGTTGCGGCTCCCACCTACATCAACCAGCATGGAACGCCTGCAGCCGTAGCGGACCTTGCGAGGCACACGCTGTTGCTCGGGCACAGTGGTGACGGGCGACCGCGCGCGTTTTGGCCCCTTCACGAAGGTGGACGCGTTCGTGTTCGTGGCACCTTTGCCACCAACGATGCCGCTCTCCTTCGCCAAGCAACCCTGCTTGGGCAGGGCATCTGCCTGCTCAGCGACCTGAACGCCGGAGCCGCCCTAGACGACGGCCGCTTGGTGCGTGTTCTACCCGGTGTTGTGGGCATCACCGCTGCCGTGCGCCTGTTGGTCGCTCAACAACGACGGATGCCCTCGCGCGTGCGGGTACTCATCGATGCCATCGCCGCCCACTTCGATGCTGTGCAGGCGACGGGAACGTAGGACGTCTTGTGGGGGACGCTATCGGTCGCGTCTGCGCTGTCGCCGGGTGCGTCGGGTCTCTTCAGGCTGTGGCTCGGGCTCGGCTACTTCGGGACGCACCCCGAGAAAGTGGACCGAGCCTTTGTCGTGTTCGTAGACCCAGAGTCTGCTCAGCTCGTCTTTTACGAAGATGGGCATCTGGTTCATGATGGCCTGGAATCCATAGGATGCGACCGGGAATGCAATCCGTGGATTGCTCATGTACATCGAGGCTAGGTTCGGGTCGGGCTCGGGGTTGCGCAGCGTGAGCTCGGACACCTGCTGAAAGACGGGCTCTCCACCCATGCACCACAAGATTGAGCTTCCGCCGGTGATCTGTTCTCCCGTCACGGTCTTTGCAGGCAAGATGAAGGCAGCGCCGCCGGGCACACCTCCAACGGACATGGGCACAACGGCGATGTTGACGGGGGCGTCGACAACAGCGTCTCCAGAGTTGATTCGGCGGGCCAGGTCCTGTCGGCAGTCCCATCGAGCGCGCGCCGCGGCCGGTAGCGGTGTGAGGGCTGGTTGTAGTGCTGGGCTTGGCTGCTCGGCAGTGGGCCAACCCACCACACTGTCGTTCTGCATGGTGACGGTCCATCCAATCACAGGTCCGTCGGGGCCATCCATCACCCAGTGGACAGGTACGGAACCCCCCGGGCCGGCTTCACCGGTGATGTACCCATGGACCGTCGAGTCGAGTGTCGAACCGACGTCCGACGCTAGGAACGCGTCGGTGGCATGGTGTGCTGCCATGTCCCGAAACCAAAGCTCGATAGCGAACCTGTCAGACATCGATACCCAGCTGGCCAGGTCTTCAGGGATGGGCAGCTCGGTACCGGAGTCGGTCCATTGCTGGATGGTCTCGGTGAGCCAGGGGTCTTCGGAATCGGGTGTGCCTGCCATGGCGAGGACGGCGAAGAGTAGCGTCAACATGAAATCTCCAGACAGGGGCTAGCTGTATCTCAACAGGCTTGCAGCCGGCACGAAGACTCGCAGATGAGGGTGAGACAGCTGCGACGACAGCTCAGCATCCCCTCGTCACTCAGTCGCAGCATCCGAGCAGGAGAACAAGCCAAAGCGGTCCGCCGGTTCACCCAAGAGGGACCAGGTAATGTCGCTGCTACCGGACACCGAGTACCCAGGCAGGCTACCGACCTCGCACTCCAAGAGTTCGAACGCGTTCTGTGCAACATAGCTATCGCCGTTCGGGCAGGTCAGCGCCAGACCCACCATGCCAGACACAGCCGTTGAGGCCTCACCGCTCGCTGTCACCAGCGCAGTACTGGTTCCGTCTCCATGACGTGCACACTCCGCTCCGTCGCTGTCCTCGATGATGAAGCTCCAGAGGTAGTCTTCGTCTGCGAATGAGTCGAGTGGGACCGGGTCATCGAAGCGGATGACCACGCCGTCGGACATTGTGCACGTAGAGCGGGTGGCGTCGAATAGGCCGTCTGAGGCGTTGGCGTCCACACAAGCGTAGGCCTCCTCAACCGCGACGGACCAGCAGAAATCGGGCTCGGCGATGACCTCGCAGGTCAGGGCAGGCGAGTCCTCGTCTACGCCTGAGTCCTCTCCATCACCGCCGCTACACCCTACTGCCCAGGCCAATGCCAACAATGCGTACCGGTTCATCTTGCACTCCTTGCCCGGGTCAGTGGGTCGGGTTCGTAGACTGTATTCCGATTGTCCGGCTGTGTTGTCGAACCGCGATGTGTGTGAAGAATCATCGCCACTCGTCTGACGGCTAGGGCACACCCATGGCAATCTGCACGTTGGTGAGCATGTTGTCGATGGCTCTGCGCGTAGACCGGTTGATGATGAACTGCGGCACCACCATGCCTGTCTTCATGGCGAAGCTGTACTGGAGACGGGCGCCTTCATCGGCTTCGGTGACGGTCCACACTGCGCTGTAGGACTCAAAGGTGTCTGACTCGACAAGGTCGGAACGCCATCCGTTGTCCGTTGGGCACCATGTGACCGTGTAGTGAATGGTCTTCATGGCGGTGCGGGAGGTGTGCGCGTAAACGCCACACTCCCCCTGGGGAGCAAGGGCCACGATTTCCGTTCCCGAAGCGTCTGTCTCGCTGATCCAGCGAGGGTCCGAGAGCTTGGCGCGCGCCTCGTCTACGCCCATGGTGACCGTGACGTCGCCGCGGACGGTGTTGTCCGAGTCGATGACCACAACGGGTTCCGCGAGCGCGATGGCGACTAGGATGATCATGGGTTCATTTAGCCGCTGTTCGTACCCACCCGACAGTGTCTGCGACGAGATGAGACAGCAACTCGAGACGGGTGGTGATGTCGCACCGTGCAATGGGCGTGGCCAGGGGCTCCGGCACCGTCGTTGTGTCGTCGACAGACTGAACACCGCCGCTTAGGCTGCGCTCAACTTGATGGGAGTCGGTATGCGTTCGTGCACTGTTCTGTTGGCGCTGTTCCCGTTGTTTGGGGTCGGCTGCGATGGGGGCGCGGACTCTGATTCGGACGTGGGTGTCGATTCAGGCACGGACACCGATGTCGACATCGGCTCCGACACGGACAGCGACAGCGACAGCGACACGGACTCCGACAGCGACACGGACTCCGACAGCGACACGGACTCCGACAGCGACACGGACTCTGACAGCGGCACGGACAGCGACAGCGACACGGACTCTGACAGCGACACGGACTCTGACAGCGACACGGACTCCGATTCGGACACCTACGACCCCAACACTGAGCTGTACTTCAACGACCTCGTCGACATTGCACAACCGCCTGTCGGCGACGACTTGGCATGCTGGGAACCCGGTGACTCTTGGCTGTCCGAGGTGGTTTCCGATGAGGGTGCCAACACGTATGTCGAGGTGGTTAACTTCCAGAATGGTGTGTGGGTAGAAGGGGCGACCATTGTCGCCTTCACTGGACCCACACCGGACATTGGGGTTGTCGCCTCCGCGGTCTCGGACGATAGGGGTGAGGCCGAACTCAGCGGGTCGTCCTGCACGCCCCTCAATATCGTAACGTCCGCTTCGGGGGCTCTAGATACCTACGAGTACAACGTGGTCTTGTCGCCGGTGTCCTCCCGCGGACGCATTCCCCTCGACAGTGTTTCACGGTCCACAGGTACCCTCATTCCTGCTCTTCTGACTGTTGACCAAATCGAAGGAACGGGATTTGTGCTCGGTGTTGTGAACGACTGTACGCAGGGTCGTGTTGAGAATGTCCAAATCGTGCTGCGAAACCGTAGCGGCAACATCCCCGAGAGCCTGTCGGTTCACTACTTCCTCAACTCCTTCCCCAACCGGAATCAGTCCGCGACGTCGTCAGATGGCTGGTGGTACGCGACGAATGTTCCACCGGGCGAGTGGACGGCGGAGGCGTGGGCGTATGACGAGGTGCTGGGGAGTACGTTGGTGGGCAGCTCTCCGCTTGTCATCTTCGACGACTCGGCCACCATTTCCACTGTGGTGTGGGGAAGCGAACAGGGCTGGACTGTCCCGTCGTATTGTCTGCCATAAGCGTGGCGTCTTCGGACTCAGCGCTCTCGTTTCTTGACCTCAAACGGAAGCGCTGTCGTCAGAGCGTCTTGTCCCCTCGGCACGGTAAACGTCTCGGTGATTCGGCTGTACAAGCCGCCAGCCAGTCGTGCGAGTGGGGCCAGCTTGTCGGCATCGATGTGCATGCGTTCTCCGACCAACGCGTCATCCATCCAGACATGGACGACCTCGCCAATCACCACAACCCCGCTGGTTGGAACACCTGGGGCTAGCCGAATGACCTGCAGGGTCTTGCACTCAAAGCTGACCGGGCACTCGGCTACACGCGGCGGACGGACCACGGCGCACTCTGCAGGGGTCAAGCCCGTCAGGGTGAACTCGCTCTCGTCTGCAGGCAGGTTGGCGGAAGCGGCGTTGATCTCGCGTGCATGGTCCACGACGGATGCGTTGACAACGAACTCGCCAAGTCCGCCTTCTGCTTGTGGAAGCAGGTTGCGAAGGGTGTCCTTGTCCGAACCATCGTCCTTGGTCGTTGGACAGAACATCAACGCCATTGGGTCGGCGCCAGCTCCGCTGAAGAAGGAGTAGGGGGCCAAGTTGGGCACGCCGTCCGGCGACAACGTCGAGACGAACGCAATGGGCCGCGGGATGATGACGCCAGTGAGCAGCTTGTAGCGCTCTGTACGGCTGAGCTGTTTGGGGTCGAGCTGCATGGGGACCTCGTGCGTTCAGTTTGCGCGCATGCCGTGAGGACGACCCCGACGGAGCCCGGCACTGCCGCGTCTGGGTGTTGTGTGGCGCTCTATGGCGCGTTTTGCGAGCCGGGTACTCGCTTTCGATGTGATAGGCGCGGGGTCTGCTGGAGATAGTCATGTACACACGCCACTTTATGCCTAAGATGGGTTCGGTCCGCTGGACGGCGCCTTCCGCTGTGGGCTTTGGGTTGTGGTCGGTCGTAGTGACCGCTGCGTTCACGTTTGGCGACCAGACGTGGCTGGCGTTCCCAGCGCTGCCCATCAGCATCTTGGGAACCGCGGTCTCTTTCTACTTGGGATTCAAGGGCAACGCCTCGTACGACCGAATGTGGGAAGCACGGAAGATCTGGGGCGGAATCGTCAATACCAGCCGAACCTGGGGTACCCACGTCACTGCCTTCATCGACAACGCAGATGACGATGCCGTCCACACCGAGCTTGTCTACCGGCATGTTGCGTGGCTGACAGCGTTGCGCATTCGTCTACGACGCTCAAAGCCATGGGAGCATCGCGAGCCGATCAACGACCACTACCGTGAGGCTTTCGGCACCTTGGACACCTCTGATGATGCCTTACGCCAGGGAATGACGCCGTTTGTCGACGCTACCGAGCTCGACTGGCTGATGCAGCGTCAGAACCACACCACGCAGCTCATTGCGACTCAGTCCCGGCGCCTGAAAGAGCTTCGGAACGATGGCGCGATGGACGACTTTCGCCACATGGAGCTGGCCAAGTTGCTCGAGACCTTTTTGACGCTTCAAGGCAAGGCCGAACGCATCAAGAACTTCCCTTTGCCTAGGCAATATGCAACGGTAAACCGGTGGTTTGTACAGTTGTTTTTGGTGCTCCTCCCCCTTGGTCTACTCGGCAGTTTCGAGTCGCTTGGGGAACATCGCGTCTGGCTGACCGTGCCCATTACCGTCACCTTGGCGTGGGTGTTCACCATGTGGGACCTGCTCCAGAACTACACCGAGAATCCTTTCGAGGGCCTGCTCAACGACATTCCAATGACGGCCATGTCTCGGGGTATCGAGATTGACCTGCGGGAAATCTTGGGTGAAACCGATCTTCCCGATGCACTCAAGCCGGTGAACGACCTGTTGTTCTAGGCGAGGTCGCACCGCTGTAGAGCGGGTGACACGGCGGTTACGGAGCGCTTACAAACCGAACCGGCGGTCCTCATAGACAAGTGCATGGAGGAGAACCATGCGGACTGGACTTGTCATCGTCATCGCCCTGACCGGAGCAACAACGACGGTTGCATCGACCTTGTTGACCGCGGACTCTGCGGAACACGAGGTGGGGCGTGAGTTGTTCACGCGTGAATGGGTTGCCAACGACCCGCGCTCCGCGGCCGGCGCTGGGCTTGGGGAGCAGGCCAACGCGGAGTCGTGTGTGGCCTGTCATTCCCTGGGAGGGGTGGGCGGTGCCGGAGGACGGTCACGAAACGTGGGAACGACCCTGGACGTTGGCAATGTGTTCGGCGGCATGCAGATGATGATGGTGCCTATGCCTGCGTTTGTGGGGTTGGAGGGCGAAGGCGGCCTGACCCTGGCGGACATTGGCTCACCGCGAAATCCGCCGGCGCTGTTTGGTGCTGGGCTCATCGACCGGGTGCCCGAGTCGGCGCTGCGCACCCTGGAATCCAAGACCTATGACGACCATCCGGCCATCTCGGGTCGGGTGTCTGAGACCGAAGACGGGCGTGTGGGGCGCTTTGCCTGGAAGGGCCATGTCCCGTCCCTCGCGGACTTTGTCGCCCAGGCGTGCGAGGTCGAGCTGGGCCTAGTTGTTGAGCGGCCGGGAGAAGAAACATTGGTCGCGGCCGCGGACTTACTGGCACCACAGACGGACGCCTTGACCCGGTACATTGGCGCGCTGGAGGCCCCACAGGAGCACGTGGGTCAGCCCTTCGCGGGTCGCGGAGAGTATGTGTTTAGCGAGGTTGGCTGTGCCTCATGCCATGTGGAGTCGGTCGGACCGGCCAAGCGCGTGTTCAGCGACCTGTTGCTACACGACATGGGGCCAGGCCTGTCAGACGCTGGCTTTGGCTATGCTCAAGTAGCGACTAGCGAGCTTGTAGCGGTGGCTCAAGAGTGGCGTACACCCCCTCTGTGGGGCATTCGGGACACCGCTCCGTACCTTCACGATGGCCGCGCAGATACCCTTGCTGACGCCATCTCTTTGCATGGCGGAGAGGCTGAGACGGTGGTGCTGGCTTGGAGTGCGTTGGAGAGCGAGGACCGTGCAGCCCTCGACAGCTTTCTGCGCTCACTCGTGGCGCCACTATAGGTGGCCTACCACGTGGGTAGTGTGCCGGTCTTGGCTACCTCGGCGAAGAATCGAAAGCTGTCTTTCGGGCGCCGCTCGCCGGTCTCAAAGTCCACCCAGGTCAGCCCAAACCGCTTCTCATAGCCCTCAGCCCACTCGAAATTGTCCAGCAGTGACCATGCGAAGTAGCCGGTGAGTGGGATGCCGTCGGTCACGCAGCGCAGGCACGCCCGCAAGTGACTGTCGAAATAGGAAACGCGCCTTGCATCTTTGACCCGTCCGTCGTCGTCGGGTTCGGTGCTGTACGCACAGCCGTTCTCGGTCACGACCAAGTCGCCAGAGTCGTAGTCGTGGTGCAGGCGAGCCATGATGTCGTAGAGGCCGTCGGGCCAGACCTCCCAGCCAAAGTCGGTACAACGCTCGGGAGGGGGCACGGCCTGTGTGCGCGGGGCGTTGTCAGCCTCGTCGACCTTGTCGCTGCGAATGATGGCGCGGGAGTAGTAGTTGATGCCGAGAAAGTCGGTGTCGACGGCGATGGTCTCTAGGTCGCCGTCGTGAACAAAATCCAAGCCTTTCGGTAGGTGTCCCTCGTCTTCATAGTGAGCGACTTGATCGGCCGGGTAGCCGCGCTTGTGCAGTGGGTCGAGGTACCAACGGTTGAAGAAGCCGTCGAACTGCTGACACGCGATGCGGTCGGCTTCCGACCCCGATGCGGGGATGCCTGGGGTCAGGTTGAGGGTGATGCCGACTTGGCTGTCGGCACTGTTGGCCCGAATGACGGGGACGGCCTTCCCGTGAGACAGCAGGATGTGGTGTGCGGCTTTCAGGGCGGCGTTGGGGTCCTTGATGCCTGGCGCGTGTTCACCATTCCAGTAGCCAAGTGTGGCCACAACCCAGGGTTCGTTGTGGGTGATCCAGTGTTTGACCCGGTCACCGAGATGCCGGGACATGACGTCGGCAAAATGAACGAAGGGGTCGATGATGCCGCGGGACGGCCAGCCTCCGGCGTCTTGTAGCGCTTGTGGAAGGTCCCAATGGTACAGGGTGACCCACGGCGTGATTCCCGCTTCGAGCAGTCCGTCCACAATGCGGTCGTAGAAGGCCAGTCCTTTGGCGTTGGGCGTAGCCTCGCTGCCTGTGGGCAAGATGCGCGGCCAAGCAATCGATAGTCGGTATGCGTCTACGTTGAGTTTCTGGAGCAGGGCAATGTCTTCGGCAAAGCGGTGGTAGTGGTCGCAGGCGATGTCCCCGTTGTCTCCACCTTTGACCTTGCCGGGGGTGTGGCTGAATCGGTCCCAGATGCTCTCGCCACGTCCGTCTACGTCAACGGCGCCTTCGATCTGGTAGCTACTGGTTGCTGAGCCAAAGACGAAGCCCGGTGGAAAGCTGTTCATTGATTAGAGTTCCTTTGCATTGAAGCGGAGAGGGCGTGGCACCGTACGAGGTGTCCGGGAGCCAAGACATGCTCCGGTAGGGGAGTCACACACGCCTCGTGAACGACTAGACACCGTTCGGCGAATGGGCAGCCAGGCGGCGGGTCAACATTGGGCGGGAGCCCAGGGCGTGCTGGGAGTTCCGCATCCAGGGTGCCTCCTGGCTTAGGGGCAGCGGCAACTAGAAGCTGGCTGTACGGATGGCGCGGATGTTTTGCCAGCTCGTCTGCCGGAGCAACTTCCATCAGTTTGCCGGCGTACAGCACGGCGATGTGGTCAGCCAGGTAGCGTGCGGCTGCAAGATCATGTGTGATGAGTACAATGGCTACGCCGCGTTCGTGCCGCAGGCGTTCGAGCAGTCGCAGGACATCCATGCGAATGGAGACGTCGAGCATGGAGGTGGGCTCGTCAGCCACCAGCAGGTCGGGGTCAGGCGCCAACGCTCGGGCGATAGCGACGCGCTGCCGCTGACCGCCCGACAGGTCTTGGGGAAGCTTGTCGATGTACGCATCTGCAGGACGCAGTCCAACTTGGTCGAGCAGCTCCAGCACCCGCGCGCGGCGCTGTGCCTTTGGCACAATGTGGTGTACCGCCAACGGTCGTTCGACGTGATGTCCGACGGTGTGCACCGGATTGAGCGAGCCAAAGGGGTCCTGAAATACCATCTGAACGCGCTTGCGGTAGGCCTTGGAGGCACGTCTCTCGCGCTTGAGAACGTCGTCGCCGTCCAGCAGAATCTTGCCAGCAGTCGGCTGGAGAAGTCGCAGCAGCATCTTGGCAAAGGTCGATTTTCCGCTTCCCGATTCGCCGACGATTGCCATAATCTCGCCGCGGTCGACGGTCAGCGTCAGCCCGCTCAGCGCGTGCAGCTTCTTGGGTCGCAGGCCGCCACCGGTGTCAAAGGTCACCGACAAGTCGGAGACATGCAGCAGGGGAGGACTCATGCGTCGGTTCCTGTGACAATCGGACAAGCGACGGTGTGGTTCGGCGCGCAGCGTGTGAGCGCCGGTACGTCGACTGAACAGCTGGCAATGGCGTGGTCACAGCGAGGGTGAAAGCGGCAGCCAGACGGAGGGGCAGCGATGTTGGCGGCGTTCCCGCGAATGGAGGTGGGAATACGGTCTTCGCCGATGGCGGGGGGAATCGCGCCGAACAGTCCGTGCGTGTACGGATGCATCCCGCCGCCGCGAAATGCGGCCACGGGGGCGATTTCGGTCATCCGTCCGGCATACATGACGCCGATACGAGTGGCGAGCTCCATCAGCAGGGCCAGGTCGTGGGTGATGAATAGCATGGCAAAACCAAGGCGTTCCTGCAGCTCACGGACCCGTCGCAAGATGCTGCGTTCAACCACTACATCGAGTGCTGTTGTGGGTTCGTCCATTACAATTAGCGGTGGCTCAAACAACAGAGCCAGCGCCAAGGCCACTCGCTGACGCATGCCACCGGACAGCTCATGGGGGTAGCTGGCCAAGTGTACAGGGTCAATGTCCACCATGCGGAGGAGCTCGGCGCCACGCCGCTCAGCGACGTCCCGCGAAAACTCGCCGTGGGCCACCAGGGTGTCGCGAACATGCGCCCGAATGGTCAGGACGGGATTGAGTGCGTTCAGAGCACTCTGGGGGACAATGGAAGCTGTCTTCCAGCGGAGCTTGCGCAGGCCTTCGTCGTGCATTGCCAGTAGGTCGTGTCCGTCGAGCATCACCGAGCCGCCGAGCACTGCACCCGGAGCGGCCAACGTACGCAACAATCCGTATACGAGGGTAGACTTGCCGCAGCCGGACTCCCCACACAGGCCGAGGGTCTCGCCGCGATTCAGGGTGAACGAGATGTCTTCGACGGCGCGAATGACGCTGCCATCCCCCTGGACATAGCCAACGGAGAGGTCTTGTACGACAAGGAGGGGCTCAGCCATTGGAGCTCCGCAGCACTGGTGTAGGGCCTGGTGGTTGCCCCGGCTTTCCTACAGCGCGTTGGGCGGTCAAGCGGGGGTTCGTGACCTCATCAATGCCGAAGTTCACTAGGGTCAGGCCGAACCCGACCAGAGCCACACCAAGGCCGGTGGGTGCGAAGGTCCACCAGCTTCCTGTCAGCAAGGCCGCATCATTGCTCGCCCAATACAGGTTCGTTCCCCAGGTGACGGCGGAGACGTCTCCTAGGCCCAGAAACTCCAGGCCGACCTGGGCACCAATCGCGTACACCGTGGCCCCAATGAAGCTGCTGACCAGCAATGATGCGAGGTTCGGAAGAATCTCGACCGCGACAATTCGGAGGGAGCTTTCACCAGTGACGCGAGCGGCGGCCACAAAATCTCGCTTGGCGATAGACAAGACCTGGGCGCGAATGACCCGAGCCTGCCACGCCCAACCGGTGAGGGACAGCACCGCGAACATGGTCAGCGGACCCGGCGGAAGCCATGCGGCAATGACCACCATGAGCGGTAGTCCCGGCAGGACCAAGAACACGTTGATGAGGAGGGAGAGGCCGTCATCCCAGCGCCCACCGAGGTAGCCTGCTGCACCTCCCGCCAGCGCGCCGAGACCGACGACGGCAATGCCGGTGGCGACGGCTACTGTGAGCGTCAGACGAGCGCCGACCACGGTCTGTGCGAGCACATCTTGTCCTTGGCCTGTGGTTCCAAGCCAGTGGTCCCAGTTTGGCGGCAGAAGAGGACGCGCGAGGAACGCGGTAGGGTCTTGGACAAGGAAGGGGCCGATGAGCGCTGTGAGCGCAATCGCGCACACCACGACGAGCCCAGCCAGGGCCTTCTTATTGGTCAGGAAACCGCGAATCATCGGGTCCTCGGGTCGAGCAGAGCCGTGAGTAGGTCAACCAGCCAGTTGGCACCGAGAACGGCGAAGGTAATGGTCAGAAAGATCCCCTGCATGAGTGGGTAATCCTGGCCGCGAACCGCTTGAATCAGCAGGTAGCCTTGCCCTGGATAGCTAAACACAATCTCGGTGAGCAGGGCGCCCGACAGCACAAAGCCCAGCGCCATGCCGAAGCCGGCCACATTGGGAAGAAGGGCGTTTCGTGCAGCGTAGTGGACGAGGATGCGGCGCTTGGACAGGCCGCGGGCTTGGGCGTAGTTGACGAAGTCTTCTCCCAGGGTGCCGAGCATGACGTTTCGCATGGACAATAACCAGCCACCGAGGGCCACAACGACCATGGTCAGCGCCGGCAGAAAGGCGTGCTTGAGGACGCTGCCGAAGAAGGCGAGGTGAAAACCGGGCTCAATGTCGAGACCGTAGGCATGGCGGACGGGGAACCAGCCGAGCTCAAAGCCGAAGAGCCAGGCTGCAGCCATGGCCAACCAGAAGTACGGAAAGGCGCCAATGAACGACAAGATGGGCGGCGCCAAACTGTCCAGGAATCCGCCACGCCACCAGGCGGATAGCGCGCCCAGGGTGCTGCCGATGACGAAGGCCAAAACCACCGCGATTCCTGCGAGAAATACGGTCCACATCAGCCCGGACCCGATGACTTCGGAAACGGGGGCGGGAAAGTAGACCACCGAGGTACCGAAATCGCCTTGTGCGACGTGTGCTAGGTAGGAAAAATATTGCTGCCACAGGGGGGCATCTGTCAGGCCGAAGGTCTCGCGCAGAGCGTCGATGGCTTCGGGGTCTAGCTCACCTTGAAACCGGGCGAACATCACGCTTGCAGGGTCGCCAGGCATCAGACGCGGAACCAAGAAGTTTAGCGTCAGCGCCACCCAAGCGGCGAGTGCATAGAACCCGGCACGTCGCAGTAGGTATCGCGTCACTGGGTCGCCACTCGGTTCTCTCGCGGCATGATCCGAGTCATCACGAGTAGTGGGTCTGGTGTGAGGTTTGGGGACAACCTGGCATAGGGGTTGTCGGCACTCGGCCAGCCAACGAAGCGGGTCGTGTTGTACTCTCCCCAGCTCGGGTTTGGAAAAAGCGGAAGAGCTGGTGCTTCGGTCACAAAGCGCATCTGTAGGGCGTTGATGGCCTGATGCTGCAGTGCTTCTTCCGTGGCGTCTTCGAAGGCGGCGAGCAGGGCGTCTGCATTGGGGTCTGGGTAGCGGTGCCAGTTGCGAATCGCAGGCTCGCCGACTGGCTCGACGGCTTTGGCGGACAGCAGACCCTTGTATAGACCATACGGTGTGGAGCCTTCTTCGGACCAGGCAATGGAGAGGTCGAAATCGCCGCGTCCGAGGCTGTCGAACCACGCCGAGAAGTCTCGGCTCTTGACGTTGCAGCGTACCCCTACCGCCTCAAGATTGCGCGAGGCGACTTGTGCTGCACGGACCCAGTCGCTCCAGCCGGATACCACAGATAACGACAGCTCTAGCGGCTCGCCGGCTGAGTTGTAGCGCACGCCGTCGTCTCGGAGGGTCCATCCGGCAGCGTCGAGCGCGGCTGCAGCGCCCTCGGGATTGTAGGTCATCCACTCGGCCCCGATGGCCTCAGCAGCTGGGTCTCGCCAGTCGGCGTAGCTGTCCGACATGCCAGTGGGATTTGCGGGTTGGGTGTAGCCATACATGGCCACATTCACAATGAGCTCACGGTCCAAGGCCATGGACAGCGCCTTGCGGACGTCCGCGTTGTCCAGCGGGGGCTTGGTGGTGTTGGGGTAGAGAAACACCATGCCGCCTGTCTGGGGGAACCAGTATTTGTGATGCTCGGGGTCTCGCCCCACATACACTCGCTCGATGGCGGGTATAAACGTGCCCGCCCAGTCGACTTCACCCTGGACGATGGACCATGCTGCCTGCTCGTTACTTCCCACTGCGGGAAAGCGAAGCGCGTCTACGTGTGGCAAGCCTTCCTGCCAGTAGTTGGGGTTCTTGCCCAGCTCAAAGACCTGTGAACGGAACACGTTGATTTCGGTGAAGGGGCCTGTTGCCACGGGGTCTGGGTTGGCCCAGGTGCTCGGGTCTTCGACCTGACTCCAGATGTGTTCGGGGACGATCGGCTGGTGGGCGATGTCCGCTAGACCAGGGCTGTAGCGACGTTGAAAGCTGACGACCACCGTGTCGGCGTCAGGCGCCTCGACCGACTCGACGAAGCCCCACAAACCACCAAGGTCCAGGCTGGAGTTGTCTCGCAGCAGGTGGAAGGTGGCTACGACATCGTCGGCAGCGAAGGTCTCCCCGTCGGACCACAGGACGTCGTCGCGTAGATCGAAGGTGAGTGCCATGCCGTCGTCGGACCAGGACCACGCCTCAGCGAGCCAGGGCGTCCACTCGCCGGTAGCACCGTTGAAGATGAGCAAGGGCTCGTAGATTCCACTGCGTGTTGGCCAGCGGGTGCCTCCTGTGGTGAGCAGGGGATTGAAGTTGCGAATCCACGTCGCTTGCTGTTCTTGCAGCACGGTGACGACACCGGGGTCGGCCTTTGGGGCCGGTGCGCAGCCCAGCAGGGTGAAGAGCAGTGGAAACACGCCTACTCCGTAGCTACAAGCGGGGTTGTTCTCTGATATACGCGCACGTAGTCTACACCCATGACTGCGGGAAATACGGTGGTGTCATCGGGATCACCGAGGAAGTTGCCGCCCACCGCGACATTCAAGATCAGGAAGAAGTCGTGGTCAAACACCCAAGTGCCAGGCACGTCGCCGGGGTTGACGGTGTGCACGAGCTGGTCGTCGAAAAACCAGGTGATGTGGTCGGGGTCCCACTCAATCGCGTAGGTGTGGAATTCGTTGGTGACTGGTTCGTCCAGGACAATCTCACCACCGATGCTGTTGCCACCGGCATACCCGGGGCCGTGTACCGTTCCGAGAACACGGTTGGGTTGTTGCCCGCGAAGCTCTAGAATGTCAATCTCACCACACGCGGGCCAGCTCACTTCGCTGATGTCGCTGCCGAGCATCCAGAAGGCTGGCCAGATGCCTTGGCCGTCTGGCAGGCGGATTCTGGCTTCGATGCGGCCGTAGGTGGTTGCGAAGAGCCCTTGGGTCTTTATGCGACCGGACGTGTAGGCATTGTCTTGAAAGGCTTCTTCACGCGCCGTTATGCGCAAGAACCCGTTGCCGTCTAGGTCCACGTTGTTGGTGCGGTCGGTATTGAACTCGAGTTGGTCGTTGCCCCAGCCGTCGCCGCCGACGTCATACGTCCAGCGAGAGGCGTCCGGTGCCGTTCCAGCGGGGCCGTCGAACGCATCTTCCCAGACCAGGGTCCAGGGCTCGGGCTCGGACGTTCCGCCGCACGCGGTACACAGCGCGATGAGGGTACAGACAACGGTACGCATGGTCACTCCTGGTTCAGGTAGACATCGTCGACAAGAAGGCTCGCGCCTCCGCCGACGCCGTCCGCCAATAGGATGAGGGCAACACCGACTTGGGTGATGTCTACACCGTTAAAATCGCCCAGCGGAATGGTCACGTCGTGCCAGTCGCCGTCTGCGACAAATCCGTAATCCGACGCATTGACGCTGACTTCAACCTCCCCGCCGTTCATCCCGATGGTCAGGGCGTTGTAGTCGGTATTGTCCGACTGTAGCGCCAGGTGCATGGTGGTCCAGTCGGACAGGTCGTTCGGACTGTCCCAATGGATTCCGCCACCGATCCAGCCCACATTGCTCGCCACGATTTCGTCCGCCGATAGGCCTTCGACGCGGTCGGTCGACAGGTTCACTAAGAAGGTGCTGGAGTACACGTAGAAGTGGTTGACGACGTCGTCAATCACGACCGTCTCTGTGGCTCCGCCCTCGTAGAATGCCCCTAGGCTCAAGCGAGGTTGACCTTCCCAGGGGGTTGAGCCGTCGAAGAAGTCATCTCCGACGTCCACGAATATGGGCCGGTCTGGGTAGACGGCGACACCGGGGTCGTCACGACAGGCTCCTAGTGCCATCAGCAGGATGAGTCCTCGCATGGTTCAGCCTCCCTGGGCGACAGCGCCGCCGTCTTCGGTTGGGATGAAAATCCAGCCGCCCTGGACGTCTCCACCTAGTGCCTCGATGCCCAAGTAGGCCTGGGGGGCGAGGTCGAAGATCAGCCGTCCGTCCGCGCTGTACGTCACGGCTCCTGGGAAGACATCCAGCACATTTTGGTAGCCGCGAATCGCAATGTCTCGTACGAATACAAGGTCTTCGGGGTGGGCTAGCCCTGCGTCGTACATCGCATGTGCATTGGCCGCTGCGTAGAACTGGTGCTCGCCGGTGGGCTCTCCAACAAGTGCGGTGGACCACCCGTAGAAGGCGGCAATGGGGCCATCTTGGGCAACGTCGAACTTGGTGCTGGCGCTAATTCCTTGGGAGAACGGGTTGTTTGGGTCGTTCATAACGGACGTGTCCGGATGCACTCCCATGTCTCGGCTGTACAGCTCGAACTCCAATGGGCCCAACGACTCGCCGTAGACAAAGTCAGGCGCTTCTACGCAGCCGACGGCGAGCATCGCCACAATGAACAGTCGTGGTGTGTTCATAGGGACACCCTCACGTAGGTTCGCAGTTCAAGTTCACTGCCCCAAGTATCGGTTGGCGGTGGCTCAGGTGAGTTTTCATCTGTCGCGCGTGCCTTGACTGACAGGCCGAAGCGCGTGCCGTTTCCGAGCAGACTTGGGCGGCCTAGACCGCCAGAGAAGTCGGTGATGAGTTGGACAGGGAAGGTCAGGTTGTAGTCACGATGGAAGTCGTACGGACCCCAGTCGTTGACTTTGACGGTGGTGTCGAGCAACCACGGGCCACGATAAACGCGGACAGTAGCGCCGGTACGGGTGAGTAGGCGGTCGCTGATGCCGGTGGATTGGGCCTGTCCGACGTACACATTCGTGATGACTCGGTCTTTGCCATTGGCGAAGACCATGCGGCTTGAGAGCTGCCATTCGTCGCGAGCTTGTGGACTGCCTGGGAAGGCGAACAGGAAGCCTTCTTCGGTAAAGCCAAAGTTGGCGTCACGCACGGTGGGTTGGTGGCGGTAGACAAAGTCGAGGCTGGCGGCGAAGCTTGCATCCTCCCTGTAGTCTGAGTCCCACAGCCAGAACCACGAGCCTGGTGTGGGGTCGTAGACAATGAGCATTTCGCCGGCGATTGTCTCGCGGTTGTCTAGAACGGCGAAGGGGTCGTCGCGGAAGTTGCGGGCCCGTACTTGGGGTGAATACCAGCGACTTCCTGGCTCGTAGCCGTCTGCAATCGGTGTATTGGGGCCGACGAGGGGACGCTGCGCCATGAAGCGGGGAGCGATGGAGAACGCGCCCACGTTGTACCGGGCGCCAGCCGCGGCACTCATCACGTTTCCGCGACCCGATGGCTTGAGTGTCCAGCCGGTCAGCGTGATGGGCGCGTCATAGCCACCGTCGGCGACGAGCCCCTTCACAGCGGCTTCGGTACTCCAGGACAGGGCGGGGCCGTCGATGGTCAAGCGAGCCCGGCCGCCAAAAGTATCCGCAATGCCGATCTGGTCTCGTAGGACGTCGAATCCGCTGTCCTGGTAGCTGTCTTCAGCGTCTGTTTCCCGCTCGTATAGGAACTCTTGGCCAATCTTGTTGGACCCCGAGAACAAGCCGCCGGCCTCGAGGGTGGTCACGCCCTTGCGCCAGGCAACAGACAGCCCTGTACGCCGGGTGAGCTGCTCGGACACCGCTACCGTAGACGCGATGTTCGGCAGGGGCGCAATGTCTTCATGGTGAACCAAGGTTGCGGTGATGTGGTTACCAAAGCGGCGCTGGAACTTGCCGATGACTAGTGGGTTCGCCCCCCACCAGACCTGTGGACCGAAGGCGATGTCGATGCCTTTCAGGTCGCCCTTGCCGGAGAGGGTGACACCGATGGGCGCGTCCGCGTTGTAGGTGTCGACGGAGGGGCCGTAGTTGGCTTCTTGGTACAGGCCAAAGAAGTCGCCTTCGTTGCCCCAGTGGTAGTGGCCGGTGCGGAAGTACGCGTGGGCGTCGAAGGCCTTTCCGGTCCATTCGACCTCCGCTTGGTACAGCCGCACACGGTCCAGGGATACTGGATCGACGGTCTCTTCGGCGGGATCGACGTCAACACGCCGGCCACGGTTTTCGTAGAAGATGGTGTCAATGCGGTTGCTCGCCACATTGCCAAGGACATTGACTGTTGCCCACGCGTCTAGGTTGTCGGTCGGGCGTACGCCGAGGCCCAAGTAGGCCGACTGGGTATGGTCGAAGGTAGTGTTGAGCGGTCCACGGCCTACAACCTCGCTTCCACCGGATACGGTTGCAGAGAGGTCAATGCGCGCGGTGTGTACGTAGGCACGCTGTTGTCGGACACGCGAGGCGGCGCTGACTGCGGCAACATTGGGTGTGTAAGTCGCCGCGTTGAACTGACCGAACCAGCGGCGAATGGCAGCATCGTCTGAGTTCGGGTCGTAGGGGTCTAGCTTCCACGCGTCTTGCAGCAGGTAGTACGACTCGCGAGGCTGGATTTCGTACAGGCCGGAGGGGTCGGGTGCTGTCTTGGCGGTGATGCCGAACCATTCCTCGTTCATGTTGTTTTGACCGGGGACATGGTCGGCTGGGTAGCCATTATTTTCCCATGATGCGTTGGTGTCGTGGACCTCTAAGTTCTCTTCTTGTTTGTACTTCCACCAGCCGTCAGACCACTGAAAGACGTAGCCTCCAATCGCGTTGCCGACGCCGTGTCCAGCCGCATTCAGGTACAGGTCTTCCCACTGCCGCCGCAGGTATTCGCCTTGCGCGACCCCGTCTTCGCGGCCCCGTGCGGCGTCGTAGGCATCCGCGCCAAACTCGGTGTACAGAACCGGGACGCCTAGGCTGTCTTCAACGACTTGGTACAGGTCGCGTGCACTGTACCCACGGTAGACATTGGTGCCGAAAATATCCAGGTTCGGTGCGAGTTCTGCGACCAGGTCGATGTATTGAACGTCTCCATTGCAGATGGCAACGGGGTGATGGGTGTCCATGGCGTGAATGGCGTCCACCGCCTCGCCCCACAGACTGTACAAGGGCCTGGCGCGGGCCTCGTCGCGTCCGCCTGCCGGTAGGTCTTCAATCTCGAAGCTGGTCCAGGCCAAGCCGTAGTTGTTCTCGTTACCGAGCAGGAACAGGGACACGCCTCGCACGTCCTTGTAGGTCTCGACCACGGCGAGGGTCTCGTCAAGGATGGCTTGGCGGGTCTTGGGGTCGCTGTAGTCAGTGTTCGGCGTCCACCGTCCCTCTACCTGCAGGCCATAGCGGCCGAAGGTGGGGTTGATCATCGTGGTGATGCCGTATTCATCGTAGATGTACTCGACCCACTTGGCGGGGATGCCGGGGTACTGGCGAATCGAGTTGGCACCCATGCCGGCGAGCAGCGGCATCTCTTGTGCGAGCACTGTTTGGATGAAGGCGTCGTCTTCATTCCATAGTGAGTAGCCATAGTTTGTGCCGATTGGGACGTAGCCCCAGTTCATGCCGTACAACAGGGTCGGCTCGCCTTCTACGCGCAGCACCATGCCACCGTCTTGTTCGGCGACGTCTACGTGAAGGGGTTCGGCCCACGCGGCGGTCACAAGCCATGAAGCGAGAATGAGAAGGGTCATCGGGCTGCACACGCGCCGGGGGTGGCCTGAATCTCAATGTCGTCAAAGTGAACGGCGCCGCCGGTGTAGCAGTCGCTCTGACCAATGCAGTGGTCGTATTGGGCGACGGCTTGTACGGTGGTCAGGCCCTCGGGAACCGCTGCTGTCACCGTGGTGAAGGTCCACTCCGCTGTCTCGCTGCCCACGGTGATGACCGGGGTCGATTGCTGAATGTCTGAGCCGCTAAAGTCCGGCGTGAAGAACTTGAGGTACAGCGCCCCTTGGCTGTCGGCAGCCTGGACTGGGTCGTTGACGTAGTGCCACATCCAGCCCGATAGCGTAAGGCAAACGCCCGGTGTGACGTCGGTCCAGGTCTGGTAGACCGGGGTCTCGTTGGGGCCGCCGGTGAACTGGCCGTAGATCTTGAGCGAGCGTCCACCCGCGTAGGGAACGAAGGGTGCATTGTCCGGGAACATGGCTTCGTCTTCGACTAGGACGGCCCAGTTGGTCAGGTTCTCGGGGAATACGCTCCAGCCGGTAAACTCGTTCTCAAAGCCGGCGTTGGCCAGTGTGATGCTTGCGCTTCCATCTCCGTGAGGCAGGTCGATGTAGCTGCTACCGGTCTGCACGAACAGCTCTGCCGGTGCATCCGCGCCGAGCGCGTCGTCAGAGGGGGCAAAGGTCTTCCACAATCGGACGGTCAATGTACCGTTGTCGTAGTCCATCCAGTCGCTGCCGCTGGAGGTCAGGGGACGGGTGTTGTTGAGGGACTCCAGCGAGGCGGCGAGGGGGTCCAACGCCTGGAACTCGTAGGTGTCTGTGCGGTCTTCGTTGCCGTCGCCATCGAAGTCGTAGCCGAACTGAACTTGCACACCTTGGCCAAAATCACCTTGGCCGGTGGTGGCGTCAAAGCTGAAGTGGAGGTCGCGCCCGCCGTACGTTCCTGTCAGTCCGTCGATGGTCGTCTCTAGGAATAGTGTGCCGTCGGCGGGTGGTGCGCCGACGTGGCTTCCGGTGTGCCGGGGTAGCTCCACGAGATCGGTGTCACCTGGCCTGAAATCAATGCTGGTGTCGTTCCAGTACAAGCGACGTTCAGCGGTTGGAATCGTTGGATCGATGGTGTCGGTGTCGGTGTCGGTGTCGGCATCGGTGTCGGTGTCGGCGTCGGCGTCGGTGTCGGTGTCGGTGTCGGTGTCGGCGTCGGTGTCGGTGTCGGTGTCGGTGTCGGTGTCGGTGTCGGCGTCCGCGTCGCTATCGGGGTCTGTTCCAGGGTCGGTCGCTTCTTCGGTGTCAGTACCGGCGTCGGTTTCGCCATCGGGGTCCATTGGACAGCCAGCGAGCAGTGTGGCGAGGGTCAACAGAAGGGTGGGACGCATTGGGGACCTCACTTTGCTACAGCGACGAACGCTGCGAGTTTTGGATCAGACTCGGTAAACAGCGTGGGTGTGTCCAGCGCATGTTTGAGAACGAGAGTGGCGGCGCCGCGAGCGAACGGCTCGTTGTCGAGCAACGACAGGACGATTTCGGCATGTTCAATCGACGAAGACAGGGCCCGACTCGACGCCGCTGCACGTACGGCGGCGACGAGCGGTTCTCCGGCTTCGGTCACCCGTCCACCGAGAATGACTCGGCTTGGATTGAGTAGATTTAGGAGGTTTGCGATGGCAATGCCTAGGTAGCGGCCGACCTCGTCGATGACGGCCAATGCAACCGGATCATGCTGACGTGCTGCCGCCACGACATCCGCCAGCGTGGGATTTGCGACAGGACTTAGGCAGCTTGTTTGTCCTGTTGCGAGTGCATGGCGGACGCGGTCAACGATGGACTGTGAGCCGACCTCGGCTTCGAGGCATCCGAGCATTCCGCAGCGACAGAGGCGGCCGTTTGGGTCCACCGTCGTATGGCCGATTTCGCCTGCCATGCCTGAAGAACCACCGAAGATCTCGCCGTCGACGACGATCCCGGCACCCACGCCTGTGGCGATCTTGACGAACACCAGGGACTCTTGGTCCTTGCCGGCGCCCCACCAGGCCTCTGCGAGCGCACCGAGGTTGGCGTCATTGTCGATTAACAGAGGAACGTTGAGCTGGGCGTGGAGCTCGCGTCCAATGTCTACTTGGCTCCATGCGGGGAGAATCCTCTCCGACAGACGACCGGGCTGATTCTGGTCGAGGGGACAGGGCACGCCCACCCCCACTCCGAGGAGCGAATCCACGGGAACGTCCGCAGCACCGCACAAAGACCTCACGTCTTGAATGACGCGGGCCATCGTTGATTCGGGGTCCACTTGGACGGCCTCATCACTGCGTCGCGTGCCGAGCACGCACCCTCGTAGATCCATGAGTACTGTAGAGACGTGCGAACAGCCGATTTCGACACCGGCAATCAGCTGACGCTTGTGGTTGAACTGCAGCACCATCGGCGGCCTGCCGCTCCGGTGCCGTTCGATGTGAGACTCGAGGACAAGGCCACAATCCACAAGATCGGCGACGATGGCCGAGACGGTCGACCGAGACAAACCAGAGAGTCGCGCCAAGTCGGCGCGCGACACACCCGATGGGTCGTCCCACAACATCCGCAGCAACATGCCAGCGTTGTGCTGACGGACCTGAGCCCCGCCAGCACCCTGGCCTGCTGCATTTTGTTCGGCCTGTGGATAAATGAACATGGGTTCCTAGCGAGTGACGCATGCGTCCGGGGATTCGAAGAACTCGATGTCATCGAAGTACACCGCGCCGTCGGACGCGCATCCGCGGTCGCCGGGCGGGCACTCCCACAGCTCAAGCGCCGGTTGGACGTTGACAAACCCAGTTGGTACTTCTCCAATCACGGTCAGCTGGGTCCACTCATCCTGGGTCGACGTTGACGTGACTCGGGTGGACTCTTGTGCCGAGAAGCCGCCGAAGTCTGCGGTGAAGAACTTGATGGATAGCCATGCATCCGTATTGTCCAGCGGTTCGGCGGACGGTGCGTAGACCCAGCCGCGCATCGTGAAGCAGGTGCCTTCAGTGGATGTGATCTGCTGGTAGACCGGCGTTTCGCCTCCTGTTCCATCGGCGCGAGCAAACAAGCTGGCAGCGGCAGCTCCGGTTCGTGCAGTGGTTGTGATTTCGCGATTCGTTAGTTCACCTGGGAAGATAAACCAGTCTTGAAATCCTGGCGTGGCCTCAAATCCAGGGTTGGTCAGTAGGTTGGTCGGTGCCTCGGTGTCCACGTCAGTGTCCACGTCAGTGTCCATGTCAGTGTCCATGTCAGTATCGGCGTCAGTGTCGACGTCTGTGCCGGGGTCGAAGGTGTCCGTATCCATGTCGGTATCGTCGGTTTTATCTGTACATGCAGCGAAAGCGAGAGCTGCGATCATGCACAAGCGGAAGGGGTGACTCATTGGGGTTCTCCACAGTCGATGGGTGTTCGTTCGGGAAGCGAACTAAGTAAGTGTGCCGCAGGAACACTCAAACGTCAAGCCATCACATTAATGGTCCTGTCGTTCGGTTCTCTGTGGCTATTTCGCTGCCGCAATTTCCGAGTAGATAGCTGCATACTCAGCAGAAGAGGCTTGCCAGCTCACAGACTGGCTCATGGCGTTCAGCTGCATGCGGCGCCAGATCGCGGGGCGTGAGAACTGGTCGCACATGTGGCTCAACATGCCGCAGAGTGCCTCGGAATCGATAGGATTAAACTGGAATCCAGTGCTGATTCCTGCCCTTAGTCCGGCTGCGTTGGCATGCACGATGGTGTCGGCGAGGCCGCCGGTCAGGGCGACCAAAGGCAGCGTGCCGAAGCGTAGTCCATACAGCTGCGTCAGGCCGCAGGGCTCAAAGCGGGACGGAACCAAGATCACGTCTGCCCCGGCCAGGTAGCGTCGTGCTCGGGGCTCGTCGTAGCCGATGTGAACGGAGACGCTGCTGTGTCGCGCTGCACGGCGAAATGCAGCCTCCAGCGCGCGATCGCCGTTTCCGAGGATGGCGATTTGTCCGCCATGGCGCAGAAGGGTCGGGAGGGCTTGTAGGAGCAGGTCCATGCCCTTTTGTTCGGAGAAGCGCGAAATGACGACGCAGAGCGGGCCGTCGGCCTCAGGCAGTCCGACCTCTTTACGCAGTGCTGCCTTGTGGGACGCCTTGTCTGCCGGGTCTGTGTACGGCGGCTGCCACGCGTCGGTGTCGATACCGTTGAGGATTCCGGTGAACACATCACGACGTTGGTGGAGCACACCCTGCATGCCCCGGCCAAACTCGGGACGCATGAGCTCTTGGGCGTACGTGGGGCTGACTGTGCTGATGCGGTCGGAGAACACCAAGCCTGCCTTGAGCGAGCTGATGTGGCCGTAGTACTCAAAGCCGTCCATCGTGAAGTCTTCGCCGCGCAGTCGCAGCCAGAACAGCTCTTGTCCACCCACAACGCCCTGAAACGCGATGTTGTGAATCGTGAAGAGCGTGCCCACGCGTGACGCTCCGCCCATCTGGCGCAGGTAGACGGGGGCAAAGCCGGTCTGCCAGTCGTGAAGGTGCAGGACCTGCGGCGACCAGCCGTCGAGGCCGTGTGTACCAATGAGCGCTGCGACCCAAGACAAGGCGGCGAATCGCGAGGCGTTGTCTCCCCAGTCCGAGCCGTTGGTGTTGTGGTACGGATTGCCGGGGCGGTCGTACAAGTGGGGGGCTTCGAGCACCAATAGTGGGTGTCCGTCGACCTGTCCGCTGCGTATGCGCGCGGTGCCCCCAAAGATATCGGTCAGCGTTGCACGAATCGGTGCATCGTGACCGATAGCGTGCATGACCGCCGGATACCCAGGAACCAACGTGTGCATGTCGACATCATGCGTTGCGAGCGCCGCGGGTAGGGCGCCAACGACGTCTGCTAGGCCTCCGGTCTTGACGAGTGGAAAGCACTCCGAGGCCACCGATAGGACGCGGGTCACAGGCTCTCCGCACGCAGGTTCAGCATCTTCTGGGTGATGAGGGTGATGCCGCCCGGACTGACTCGGAACCAGCGTCTGTCTTCGATGGGGTCTTCGCCAACGACCAGTCCTTCGGGAATGTGGACGCCGCGGTCAATGACCACATTCTGTAGGCGGGCAGAGCGCGCCACGTTCACGTAAGGCAGCACCACCGCACGGGTGAGGGACGAGTATGAGTTGGTGTGTACCTGCGTAAACAGCAGTGATTCACGGATCTTACTGCCCGAGATTATGCATCCACCGGCAATCAGGGACTGGATGGCATGACCCCGGCGGTCTTCGTCATCGTGGACGAACTTCGCGGGAGGGACGGACTCGGCGTACGTCCAGATGGGCCAGTCGCGGTCCCACAGGTCGAGCTCAGGAACCATGGCTGTCAGGTCGATATTCGCCTGCCAGAAGGCATCGACCGTTCCGACGTCTCGCCAGTAGACCGGTGAGTGTTCGTCGTGCCGCACACAGCTCTGGTCGAAGCGGTGGGCCACGGCCTTTCCGTGCTTGACGACGTACGGAATCAGGTCTGCGCCAAAGTCATGGGAGGTGTCTTTGAGGTCGTGGTCGCGCAGAAGCAGGTCGCGCAGGAAGGTCCACTTGAAGACGTAGATACCCATGGATGCCAAGGTGCGGTCGGGATCGCCAGGCATGCCGGGTGGGTTGTCAGGCTTCTCCAAGAAGTGGGTGATTACGTCGTTATCGTCGACGTCCATCACCCCAAACGCTTTGGCGTCTTCACGCGGAACCGTCAGGCAGCCCACGGTCACATCGGCATCTTGGTCGACATGCTGGCGCAGCATCAGCTCGTAGTCCATCTTGTAGATGTGGTCGCCGGCGAGGATCAGCACGTAGTCGACGTCGTAGCTGTCGACGATGTCGATGTTCTGATAGACGGCGTCTGCCGTGCCTAAGTACCACTGGGTGCCACCTCCGCGTTGAGAGGCAGGCAAGATGTCTAGGTACTCGTTGCGTTCTGCGCGAAAGAAGGACCAGCCGCGCTGACAGTGACGAATCAGGCTGTGTGCCTTGTATTGGGTCGCAATCGCCATCTTCCGAATGCCTGAGTTCAGGGCATTCGACAGGGCAAAGTCGATGATTCGCGACTTGCCTCCAAAGTAGACGGCCGGCTTCGCGCGGTTGTCCGTCAACTCTTTGAGTCGACTGCCCCGTCCTCCGGCAAGTACGAAGGCCATGGTGCGGCTGGCGAGCTGGGTGGCGGAGCGGGTCATGCGGTCTCCTTTGCTACGTTGGGCATAGCCTACGTCAGAGCGTCGCGTCGGGGTGAGAAGCGGTTGTGTCGGGAGCCCGAACTACTGCTCGTCAAACTCGGGGTAGCACAGCTCTGTCTCGCCGCCGACCACCCGGAAGCGCAGTCCTGCAGACGTCGCCAGTCGGTGCGCGTAGCGAACTTCTACCGGGTACACGCCGGGGCGAAGACTGATGGTGTAGACCTCCGGCATAAGGACCTCGGAGTCGGTCTGTGTGGCCACGCGCTCGTCTCCAATCCACACCCAGGCGTCGTCTGCTGCACCGAGCAAGACGTCCACCGAGGTGTTGCTACGAACCCGTAGCCAGGCGGTCCACTGCACCGCGAACTGCTCGGGGTCGCCGTCGATTCCGTTGTCGACAGGCCACCAGTTCTCGCCGAACTCCAGGCTCGGGTCGTAGCGACTGAAGGCAATGCGCTCGTCGTCGAACCAGTCCACCGTCTCCGGGTCTTCGGGGGCGAGCAAGCCGAGGTCGGGGTGCGTCGCTTCGAGGTTGAAGTACCGGCCCAAAAACCCTGACGCACAAGCGTTCCAGTCGGATGGCGGCTCGCCTTGGGCATCGGGCAGACGCTCTGGAGGGTCGGCTGGCGGGACGGGGTCGCGGCCTGTGACGCGGAACTCAGAGCAGGCGCCGACTAAGAACAACACCACGATGCTGGCGGATAGGGCTCGCATCATTGCTCGCGCTCCTGGCCGTAGCGCCGTGCCTCATCAATGACTGTACACTCAATCCACTCGGCCAGTAGATCACGTTCTACCTGTGTTGTTCCCCCACCAGGGGGCATGGTCGGTACGTCTGGTGTGGCCTCTTCGTGAATCTCCAGCACCCACTCCAAGACTCCGACATAGCTGTCGAGATTAACGACCTCTGGGGCGTCGTTTCGCTGACTCGACGGGATGTTCGTGCTGTGGCATCCCGTGCAATACTGCTCGACAAGACCACGACCGAAGTTGTCGTAGGTCAGGTCGTTTGGACAGGGGTCCACTTCGTCTGCCGCACAGGCAGCGACGAGCAGTCCAGCAATGGGGAGCAATCGGTTCACTACGGGTTCCGCAGCAGGGCATCGAGCGGTTGAATGCCAGGCAGGAAGCGCTCGGGGTCCACGCCACCTAGCTTGAGCAGGGCTGTTCCGACGTGCTCGGTACCGATGACATCTCCACTTGAGCTGGCTTCACCGGTGCTGAAGTTGACCGGCTCGCTGACAAAGCCCTCATCTGTCTTTCCAACAACGCGATTGCCTGCAATGCCGCTTCCGACAGCAATCATCGACGTGTACGGCCAGTGGTCACGACCCATGGCACCGTTGAACTTCGGTGTGCGTCCCAGCTCGCTGGCAGCAACGATGGTGACCTCGTCGGACAGGTAGTTTCCAAGGTTTCCAGGAGTGGACGCCATGTGGCTCATCAGCTCGTCAAGTCCTTGGAAGAACGCGTCCATCTGCCGGCCAACAGCGCCGTTTCCGCCATGGGTGTCCCACCCGCCAGGAATGCGAATCATGGCGCAGCGGCACAGGCCCAGACGCATGACTTCAAGGGCGAGCATGGCCTGGTCCACCATGGTGCGGCCGCCACCGTCGAGACCTGCTTCAAAGCGGCGTCCCTCCAACTCCATGGAGCGCTCGATGTTGCTGCGCAGGTCTTCCACACGAGCGCGTCCCAGTCCGGTCTTGCTCGCAGCAAAGCGGGCGGTGCGGTCGTGTACGAAGCGGTCCATGGCTTCGTCCATGGGGACGGGGACGACGGGCGCTCGAACGTCAGCACGGCCGTTGATTGAGCCGTCCATCAGCTCAAGTAGCGTGCCGCCGCCACCGCGAACGACTGCGGCGCCGAAGGGGCCTGGGTAGGCGGGTCCGCCGAAGACCAAGTGCGGCATGGGGTACTCGGCCACACCGTTGCTCGCGAGGATGCTCGGCCAGTCTGGAACCGAGCTTGCACTCGTGCCGGTCATGACCCACTTACGACCGGCTTCATGGCCCGCCGAGTGAACGTTCACGCCACGCATGATGGCCGTGCGACTGCCCCAGCGGGTGAAGAAGCGGTCCATATTGGGGCGGTCGTCGCCACTGGACCACGACAAGTTGCCGACGGAGCCCAGCATGGTGCCGGGGTCCATGTCGGTGCCGCCGACCGGTGACAGGCCGTCGGTGCCGAACTTGGGGTCCAGCGGTGTTGCGTCCCATCCGCCACCGGCGAAGAAGAACAGGAACTTTCGGTCCCCGGTCGCAGCCTTGGCTTGGCGGCTGACCGCGGCCATGCTTCCCAATGTGCCGAGGGCAGCGGCATGTGCCACACCCTTGAGGAGACCTCTACGCGTTAAAGCGAGCTTGCTCATGATGGCCTCCTAGTACAGCACAATGGATGGATCGCGGAGCACAACCGACACAATGCCGGCCCATGCACTCACGGGACTCTCGTCGATAGACAGGAGCGTCTTGTACAGCGCCACCAGCTCCGCGGGCTCGGTGGCATCTTCTGCGAGTGGCATGCCGGTGATGTCCAGGTACAGCTGCCGCATCTGCGCGTCGAAGGCCTCTGGGGCGTTGTCCGGGTTGTCCTCCACTGTGACTAAGCTCAATAGGATGGGGTCGTCTGGCCGTTCGCGCGCCAGGTCATGACTGGCGACGTGCCAAGCAGCGGCCTGAGCGAGGCGTTCCTGAACGAATGCGAGGCCAACAGACGGGTCGCGGCTGGGGTTGGTGACGAAGCGACTGTCGGTGCCGCCGGCCAAGACTGCGAGGCCCCGAGCGCCAGTGACCAAGCCCTCTTCGCCGCCAAAGGTCCACCGGTAGCCGGTCTTCGCTGAGACAATGCCAGCAAGCTGCCGTGGGGAGACCATCTTGACGGTCGGGATGGTGTCTACGCGGGCGTCTGCGAAGGAGTCTGCACGGTATTCGCGGCTCAACACCACGGACTTGACCAGCTCGCGAACGGTCAGGCCGCCAGCAACAAAGGCGTCATGGTGAAGGGCGAGCTCGTCGCGTGTCACCGATGAGGTGTCGCGATGGGTGAGGGCCTCGAAGACCTGCCGGGTAGCGCACTCAGTGAAGCGTGGGTCGTCCGCGATGTGCTCGGCCATCTCGCGGATGCCCGTCGTGGCTACGCCGTAGTAGGCCGGGCTCTTGCCCGAGTAGTAGCGCCACAGGCCTTCGTCTTCGGCGCGGTAGGTGGTCTGGTCTTCCATGTCGCCGTCGATTTCCCACCAGAAGCCGAAGAAGTGCGCAGACAGCGGGTCCAGGCTTGCGTGGCAGGACTGACAGATCTGAGTCTCGCGAATGATGGTCTCTGGGTTGCCACCCACGATGGAGTCGACCTCCGACCGTGCAAAGCTGACGGGTCGGGCCAGGTAGTCTTCGCACAGCAGCATGCGGGAGACGTTGTTGGCGCGGTGGCGGTTGCCGTTGATGCCCGTGGATGGGTAGCGCTGCCAGAGCGTGGTGCTGGACAGCACGCCTGCGTGGGGCCGGCCATCTCTGTAGCGGGCGCGCTGGTAGCCGGGCTCACCGTCGAGCAGGTCCATGTCCCACATGAAGGCGGTGAGGGGGTCGGCCATGGAGTAGTCGGCCAGGACAACCTCGGTCCACGGCAGGTCGTTCTCGGCCACGTGACGAATGAGCTTGAGCGGCTCGTCGTTGGTGGAGCGTGCGACCTCGTCTTGGCTGACGCCTAGCAGTCCGGCGTCTTCGGCACTGAAGTAGGCTTCTCCGGTGCGCGTTCGGTACTGCAGGTTGAACCACTCTTCTACGGTGTCTCCGAAGCGCGGGTCCGCCAGGTAGCGGTCGGCAAAGGCTTCGTACAAGGACGCGTCGGCCTCAATGGCGTCGAGCTCGGCGGCACTCGGATGCACGCCGCGAAGGTCCACAGACAAGCGAATGAGCTGCCGTCGTGCTTCCAACAACACGACACCATCCTCGATGTCCTCTGGGGCTGTAGGTTCTGGCTCACACGCGGGCAGCGCGAGTAGGCAGAGCAGCGAGAGGTATTTCATGATGGCCTCGGTGGTTGCGGTTTACAGGGAGTGTTGGGCGATTGTGAGCTTGGTGTTGCGGTGATTTTCGCGTTTCGGGTCTTGGCGTTGCAAAGATTTTGCGCAGTTCGGAAGTCAGAAGTCAGGAGTCAGATGTCAGAGCAGGCCAGGCGAGCTCGCCGGCGTTGCGGAGATTCGTAGTAGCGCCAACGGTCTGGGTTGTTGCTGAGTCCGCCGAGTGCACAGCACAGGCGGAGGTAGGGAACGATTCGTTGTCTCTCGACTGTCTGCAAGGCGAGACGTCAGTCTGACCTCTGACCTCTGACCTCTCGGCCCGCCGAAATCCTGTTCGAAGCAACAATCATCATGGGGATTGCTCAGCGAGCAGCGTGCGCATGTCCAGCGCATAGGCATTGGCTTCCGGAGCCGACAGGCCGCCGTCCCAGAGGAACGAGAAGTCTGGGCACACGGTGAAGTCTTGCAGAACACCGCGAATGTAGACGTTTGCGCAGCCATCACAGCGGTTGAAGGGGTCGTTGTCGTAAGGGTCGTCGGTCACGTCATCGTCGTAGCGGGGCTGGAAGATGAGCTCGGTCCAGAAGGCGTTCTCGTCGCGAACCCCAATCCAGCCGGCAGGCTCATCTGCACAGACATCTGGGGCGGTACTCCCCGGCGCTGCCCACAACAAGTCCACGGTCATGCTGTCGTAGCGGTCGCGCAGCAGGTGGTCGAACAGGTGCACATTGCCGCGCATCTCGAGGGTGTCGGCGTCTCCACCGGTCGCTCGGGTGAACAACTCAGCGCGCAGACCGCCTGGCGCGATGGGGTCGATGAGCGCCCCGGTCATCGTGGCGTCGACAAGGGACGAATAGGACCAGGATGAGTAGTCCGTCGCATCTACGCGTAGGACAGAGTCGCTGGCTTCTCCGTCGAACTCCAGCTGGATGTCTTCGCCTAGCGCAACGAGTCCGTCGGCAACAATGCGTCGTGAGCCTTCTGCGGTGGCTCCGATGTTGCTGTCCGAGTCACCTTGGACAGAGATGCGGTTGTCCCACCATGACCAGCCGGCGTAGCGACGACCGCCAGTCGCAGTACATAAGTCAGACCATGCATACCCGGCTTCTTCGGGAATCTCGTTGTTGTCCAAGTCAGGAGTTCCAGCGAAGAAGTTGGGGCACCCGGTCGATGCCAGCTCCAGCGTTTCCACATGGGCAGGCCACACTTCACGCAGGTCGACCGCAAGGGCCAATCGCAGCGCGTCTTCGGCGCCGAGTGCGACTTCGTCTGGGGACACATCTGGGATGAGCAGCTCAACCGGCGGCTCGCCAAAGTCCAGGGGGTCTTCGTCTTCGGCACAGCCCAACAGGGCGAGCGGTACAAGGAGGAGTACGCCGCGCATCACATCTCCTCGTCTTCAATGGAGATGCCCATCGTGGCTTGCCATTCGTAGGTCAGAGCGTCGTCTTCTAGGGTTGCGTTGTACCAAGGCAGCCAGGTTCCGCTGTCGCCAACATTGCGTAGGACTTGGCCGGTTGTGGGGTTGAAGCCCAGGGTCCAGGTGTCGCCGGTCTGCGGCAAGAACGGGTCGTGGCACTGGTCGCGCATGCCGGATGTCAGTGAGAACTGAACATCGAAGACCACCTCACATCCGCTGCAGGTCTGGTCAGAGGGCACGCCGGCCAGGGCGTATAGAAGGTCGCAGTCCAGCGGGGCTTCGTCTGTGTCGCTGTCGGTGTCTAGGTCGGTATCGTCTTCGAGGTCCGGGTCAGGAATGTCGCCGTCTAGGTACTCTTGAACGGTGAGCTCGCCGGCGAAACTTGTGTAGGGACCGCCATTGGGAGCCAGTGCGGCCTCCCCCCATTGGCGAATGGTGACGGTGTGCAGCGGAACTTCATCGAGCACCACGTCGCCGGTATCCAGCGGCTCAAATCCGCCGCCAGTGTCGGGAATGAACCCGCTCGTGTCTATGTCTGGAAGGGTGCCCGCTGTGTCTTCCACTGTCCCCGTACATGCAGCAATGACCGCCAAGGATGCCGCGGCCCACAAATGTGACTGATAGACAGGAGAGAGTTTCGCCATGCAGCCTCCACATTAGGGGTAGCTCATTGTCACAGCCTGTCGAAAAATTTTCACGAGGTTGACCCTTGCCGGTTTTCCATGGGTGTATAGATTGCCGCCTTGGATGGTCGGTTGCGGACGTAGAGCGGCCTGGGCTCTGACTTGTGTCGACCGTGATCGAATCGGCATTGGACCGTTGGTAGTGGGAAAATTTTTTCGCTGACGGGCTGGCGCTGTGTAGAATGCGCGCTACCGTTGACAGGTGATGACACTCCCCCGACTCTCCGCTTGCGTGCTCTGTGTTGCTCTGATGGCGTGCACGTCAGAGGAGGAACGCCCGGCTACGGTGTCTCTCAGCACGGTGTCCATTGCCTTTGGTAATGTCCCGCTAGAGCAGACGGACGTGCAGACCGTTCAGCTCTCCAACACCGGCACTGACCCGCTCTCGCTGTTCAGTGTGACCCTCGTTCAGGGGGCCAGTCGTGTGTTCGGTGCCGATGGACCCGGCTCTGTCGAGATTGCTGGCGGTGAGAGTGTGGACTTGATGTTCACCTTTGAGCCGGATGACCTGGGTGATGTCAGTGGTCGTTTTCAGGTGCGCACATCCGACGAGCTCACGGGACCTGTCGCGGTTGAGGTCACGGGAACGGGCACCCCATCCATCGCAGACAACGACGAGGACGGCGTTACCGGCTCCGATGGTGACTGTGATGACAGCCGAGCAGATGTGTACCCGGGGGCCCCAGAGCTGTGTGACGGGCGAGACAACGACTGCGACGGAACCATTCCGGCGAATGAAGCGGATGCGGACCGTGACGGCGTGCGGCTGTGTGCGGACGACTGTGATGACGACGATGACAACGTGTTTCCCGGTGCGGACGAGATCTGCGACGGCAAAGACAGTGACTGCGACGGCGTGAACCAAGATTCCGCAGACGGCGACAACGACGGCATCAGCATCTGCGACGGTGACTGCGATGACGCTGAGCCGCGCACCGCACCGGGACTCACTGAGGTCTGCGACGGTATCGACAACGACTGCCTCGCCGGCATTGATGATGTTGATGAAGACGACGATGGCCACACCACATGCGGCGTGGTTCCGGACTGCGATGACGGCTCGTCAGCCATTCATCCATCCATCGTGGACCCCACCGCGCCGGACGGTGGCGCTGGCACCCAGGACAGCCCGTTCAATACCTTGGCCGCAGGCATCCTGGACGCCACGGACGACTGCCGTGTGGTCTTTGTGGGCGCGGGTTCCCAAGACGTCGCACTGACCATCACACAGGACGTGGAGCTGGTTGGCGACCCTGCCGGTGGCACCGAGCTGACCGCTGTTGAAGGAAGCCGATTGTTCTCGGTCAACGCCGGTACCTTGACCCTGCGCGACATGACACTGACCGGTGCACGCGTGTCCGGAGACGGTGCCGCAGCGCTCATCATGGCACAGGGCGCCTTGGTCGCCGACGGCGTGTCCTTCGTGGACAACCAATCCACAGGGGGAGATGGTGGTGCCCTCTCCTTTGGAAGCAACTCGGCGTCGTCCCTCACTAACTGTCTCTTCACGGACAACGTGGCCAGCGATGACGGCGGTGCGGTCACGGTAGGCGACTTCACCGAAGTCACGATTTCGGACAGCACCTTCTCGAACAATAGCGCATCCGATGGTGGTGCGATTCACGCGGAACTGGGCGGTCTTTCGCTGTTTGACTCTGACCTTGAGGGCAACTCTGCATCCGGTCGTGGCGGCGGTCTGTTCGCCTCTGGCTTTGAGCTGGACGCCCAGCGGGTCACGTTTACGGCGAACACGTCCTCCGGCAACGGCGGCGGGGCGGCCCTAGCAACCGGCTTGGTCGGTGACCTCTCAGCGTCTGTCTTCCAGCACAATAGCGCTGTGGATGGCGGTGCAGTTCATGTGGCCAATGTCTTCGATGTGGCGCTGTCCAACCTCACCTTGGTCAACAACACCGCCTCTGGCAATGGTGCTGCGGTCTACGTTCAAGACGAAGGCGTTGTCCTCACCAACCTGCTCGGCATGTTCAATACCGGTACCACCGGCTGCTTCCAGCAAGGCGAACTCGATACCTTCGCGGTCACCTACTCCACGTTCTTCTCGACCGTCGGCCAAGACTGGGGTGGGGGATGCGGTGCGGATGGGACTGGAAATACCACCGTCAACCCTCTGTTCACGTCTGTCGATGACGACGCCGACTGGGACGATGACACGCTGACGCTTCAGTCCGGGTCTCCAGCACGCAACAGCGGCGACCCCGACAATTCCTTTGACGACGCTGACGGCAGCCGGAATGACCGCGGTCACACCGGTGGTCCGAACGCTGCTCCCTGAACGCTGTACGAGGCTCTATGCGCCCAATTCTGATTTCCAGTGCTTTGCTATGGGCGTCGTCTGCGAGCGCGGTCACCGTTGAGCTGGAACCCGGCGCAGACATCGCCGCATTGACCACTGCAATGGCCCCCGGTGACGAGTTCATCTTTCACGCTGGGACCTACGAGCTCGCCGGTCAGCTCAACTGGACAGCGGTCGGAACCGAGGCCGACCCCATCTCGATTCGGACCGCCGGTGATGGCGTGGTCACCTTTGAGTTGGCCGACGGTGGGCACGTTGTGCGCTTCAGCGACAGCGCCTTCGTCATCTTTCAGGACTTCGTGCTGCGCGGGACCGATGACCGCTACGAAAACAGCAACCACTCCGGGCTTGTCATCTCCAACAGCGCCGACGTCACTGTTGAGAGCGTTCGCATTGAGCACGTCGGCGGCACGGGACTTGTGCTGGGTGGGGACAACCAACGCATTCATGTGGAAGGGGTTGAGATCTCCGACACACGGACCGGCGCTGGCATCCAGATGGGCTGTGGCAATGCGAGCTGTTGGACCAGCGACTCTGTGTTCACCGGCAACCTGGTCCACGATGTGCTGGGGGAGAACCGATACGGCATTGAGCTGTTGCCCGGCGGTCAAGGCAACACCTTCACCAACAACGTCATCTACAACGTGGGCGGCGTGGGGATTGGGGTCAGCAGCACTGAGTTTGGACCGTCGAATACCGTAGAAGGCAACGTGGTGTGGGACGCGTTTGACGCCGGTATCCGCGTGGCTGGAGCGGCCACTGTTCGCAACAACATCGTGTTTCGCATTCAGGGCAACGGCATCCGCAGCTCAGACCAGTTTCCGGACTCGCTGCAAGATGTGGTGATTGCCAACAACACCATCGTGGACACCAGCGACTGGGGCGTGCGCCTACAGCAGTGGAACGAGAAGCAGGGAATGGTGCTAACGAACAACGCCGTCGCCAACCCCACCGGGCGTGCCTTCACCGTAGACGCTGAAGAGTGGGACGATGGCAACTACATCGCTGGCAACGTCATGACCGGCCTTGTGGAGAAGATCGACTCCGAGCTCGGACAGTTCACTCCAGGCTTTGGCTACGGCGACTTTGAAGATGCCGCAGTCTGGGACTTCTACCCCACGCCTGGCTCCGCACTCATTGGTGTGGGAGACGCCGCTGCTGACGCCTTCGTACCGGCCAATGACTTCAGTGACTTTGCCCGCGACGGTTCCGCACCCGACGTCGGCGCATACGAGTACACCGGCGAGGGAAACCCAGGCTGGACCCTTCAGGAAGACTTCAAGGGGCCGCCCACCGAGCGGACGGTTGGCGAGGACGTAGGCGGCGGTTGCTGTGGCGACAAGGGCAGTGATGCCGGCGTGTTTCTGTGGCCACTGCTCGCCCTGTTTGCCCTGCGTCGTCGTCGCACATTCGCCGAATAGCGCTCAGCGATTGCCAGTTGCGTTCGCACAGGCGCCCTGACCCGTGACGCCCACCGCGACCGTGAATCGAGCGGCGATATCGGTAGTCTGTTCAGGACGATTGCCCGAGACGTCCGTGTCGAAGGTCATGCGCTCGGACACCACGTAGTCGGTGAGATCGACGTCTTCGAGGTCGAAGGCGACGAGCGCTTGTCCTTCGGGAAAGTCGTCCTGCGAGGCGACTAGAACGCGTGGAAGGTCCGGGGCTTCCACGTAGACATCTACCGAACTGATGAACGCCAGGTCGCTCCCGTCGGGGCTGACGGCCTCCAGCTCCAGGTTCTCCATGTACACCTCGCTGATGTCACCAGGCTCCACTCCTTGATTTGCCAGCTCAGCGCTGGAGGTCAGGTCCATAGAGACGAACTCGCCAAATCCCATGTCTCCGGCGAACTGTTCGAGAAGCGTGCCTTGTTCCACAGTGGTGATGCTCTCGTCGCTGATGCGAATTCGGAACAGGCTGCTGCAGGCCATCCAGAGCAACATGGAGCTGATGGCGAGTACGCGAGTGTTCATCGATAGTCCTAGTGTAGAAGCGTTGCCTGGGTAACCGGCGTGTCCTGGGAGAGGTGTCAGGTGTGCTGTCCTCCTTCTTAGCCAAGGAGTCAACGCGCTTCTTTCCTGCGTGTCCGCTCGAACCGGGCTAATCTGCCGCCGATTTTGCATTTGGAGGGTCTGTGACTCGTTTGTCTACTGTGTTGTTCGGTCTGTCTACCTTGGCATTGGTTGGTTGTAAGTCTACTTTGGCCGTGGATGACGACGGTGATGGCTTCACCGCTGTTGAAGACTGCAACGACTCGAGTGCCGCAACCTACCCAGGCGCACCAGAAGCCTGTGACGGCGTCGACAACAACTGTGACGGCGCAATCGACGAGACCGACGAGTGCATGGACATGGACGGTGACGGCTCGCCATCGACCGTCGACTGTGACGACGAAGACAGCTCTAGCTTCCCCGGTGCCGCAGAGCGCTGTGACGGCGTGGACAACGACTGCGACGGCACTGTTGATGAAGGCACTGAGTGCTTTGATGACGACGGTGATGGTGCCAGCGAAGACGAAGGCGACTGCAACGACGCCAACGCCAACACCTTCCCCGGTGCCATTGAAGTCTGTGACGGCCTCGACAACGACTGCGACGGCGAAGAAGACGAAGGCGTCGACTGCTCCAACGATGGCGACAACGACGGCTTTACCGTTGACCAGGGTGACTGCGACGACACGTCAGCCGCAGTGTTCCCAGATGCCCCTGAGATCTGCGACACACTCGACAACAACTGCAACAACACCATCGACGAAGGCACCAGCTGCTTTGATGATGACCGCGACGGCCAGACCGAAGACGAAGGCGACTGTGATGACGCCAATCCGGCGACCTTCACCGGTGCCTTGGAAGTCTGCGACGGCATCGACAACAACTGCGACACCGTTGCCGACGAAGGCATTGACTGCTCTGGCGACGGCGACGGCGACGGCTTCACCGTTGACGAAGGCGACTGCGATGACACGGACGCGCTGATCAACCCAGACGCCGTTGAGATCTGCAACGAACAAGACGACAACTGCAACGAGTCCATCGATGAGATGACCGAGTGCTCGGACGACGACAACGACGGGTTCACCGAGAATGCGGGTGACTGTGACGACACGGACCCGGCTATCAACCCCGGTGCTCCAGAAGTCACAGACGGCATTGACAACGACTGTGACGAAGTCATCGACGAGAACATCGCGGTGTGCGACGTGGACGAGTTCGAGCCGAATGACTTCTTCAACCAGTCAGACGCTGTTGGCATCGACGCTCAAGTCTGCGGCACCATTGGCGAACCCGGCGACGTTGACTGGTTCAGCATTGCAGTCGACGACTGGTCCTACTTGTCCCTCGACATTGACGCCAATGTGCTCGATTCAGAGCTCGACAGCGTGGTCACCTTGTTCCAGGCAACGGCCGATGGCCCTGTCGAAGTGGCGTCGAATGATGACGATGAGTTCGGTAGCGACTTCGACTCCTACCTAGACATCTTCTTGCCGGTTGGCGGAACGTACTACGCGGTGGTCACGGACTACTTCGACGACGGTGGCGACCCGTACAACTACGAGATGTTCACCTTCGGCGCCGCTATCTGTGACGTAATCGAGGGCGAAGGCATCGACAGCGCAACGGACACAAACCGGACCCCAGAAACTGCTGAGGCCGTTGGGCCGAACGACATTGCGTGTGGCTACACGCGCGCTTGGAACGACTTCGACTACTACGCAGTCACGGTCAATGCTGGCGACACGGTCACCTTCGACCTGGATGCCTTCGAGTACAACACCGGCCTCGAAGCACAGATGACCCTACGCGGTACCGACGGCATTTCCATCCTGTTGGAACAGCGTCCGGATGAGACAGCCGACCCCTTCTTCAGCTGGACCTTCGAAGATGGCGGCACCTACTACATTGAAGTGGAGTCGGACCTGATCAACATCCGTGACCAGGGCGCCTACGCGCTGTGGATGTTCCGCACCCCAGCGTAGACGACCGCTCGTTAGGACCGGCGTCTTCGGACGATGAACGGCAAGAACAGCAGCGGCAACGCCCATCCGGCGGAGCCGCTGTTTGTGCATGCGCAGTCTCCTACGATCTCCCCGGTGTTTTGGGGCGGTGTGTAGACCGCACAGTCGACCTCACCGGCGGGACCGACCTGCACCGAGACCTCGTCGACAAAGCTCCCCGTCGATGCTGTCCCGGTTCGCGTGAGCTCGATGGAGAGCTGTCGTGTGCCAACGGGCAGTGCCACGGCTTCGCTGACCTGGCTCCAGATGGACGGCGTAGCGGTAATGCCGTCTGTGCGGCCCAGCTCGGTGCCGTCGGTCGCCAAGAAGACGACGGTGAGGGCTGTAGAGTCCCCTGGATAGGACAGGAACGACGCGGAGAGGTGAGCGAACCAGGTTCCGCTGTCGATGTCCTCGGCGTATTGGCCGATTCCGGTGACGGTTGTATCGGTGGCCTGCTCTTGGCCCTCACACACGCCAATCCCGAGGGTGTACGCGCCGTCTACGGGCGGCGGAGCTCCACACTGATCGGTTCCGATGGGCCGTGATTGCCAGTCGGATTCCTCGATGAGATTGGGGGAACGAACTTGAGTTCCCACGGTAAAGGGGGTTGCGTCAGACCACTCACTCCATCCGAGCGCATCGTCGCGGTAGCGCACGCGCCAGCACAGCGCACGGTCGCTGGCGACGTGCCGGATGGTCTCCGTCGTCAATCCATTCGCCAGGTTTACCTTGAAGAAGCGGTCTTCCGACTGTTCGAGTCGTTCCCACAGTGGGTCGTCGAAATCACCACACGAGGTGTCGACCTGCCAGTGTGTTGCGGCGTGCCGGTCACCGTCGTCGTCGGAAAAATCGCTCGCGGTCAGCTCTATGCAGTCGGGAGCGACGGTCCCGGTCGGGAACAAGGCTTGAATGGGGCTAGGCGGGACATTGCGCGTGCGAATCGAGACGGTGTCGGTGAGCACGTTGTCGAAGGGCGTGTCGGGTGTGCCTAGGCTGTAGCGCCTAGCGGTAAGGCTTGGGTCGTCACCTACAACAGTGTCAATGACGACGTAGCCGTAGTCGTCTGTGGACACGGCGTACTCGGGGTAGTTCTCCTGCGGTTGCTCACCCCAGCGGTCGAGGGCTCCGCCACCACTCGCGACGTTCATCATGAGGTGGTTGTGCTCTGGATGGGCGCCGCGGCTGTATCCATGGGTGTGTCCGAACAAGTGAACGCTGGGAATACCGCACTCGGTGGAGAAGGCGCCGAGGGCGTCGGCGACCAGACCAGTGAACGGGTTGTTGCCGGGGGTCCACAGCTCAGACCGGTGGGGATGGTGTAGCTGGGCAATCACAAAGTCGACGTCGGCCGTGCAGGTCTCGGCCAACACGCGGTCCATCCACTCGAGCTGGGCGCCGTACAGACCCGGCGTGTTGCTGTCGAAGCCGATGAGTCGCACACGGCCCACGTCATGGGTCCAGTAGCCTTCGGCTTTGATGCCTTGACCCGCGCCCGGAAGCACCATGTACTCGTAGTACAGCGGGTCATCGAGCTCGTGGTTGCCCAGCACTGAGTACAGCGGCACACGGGCGAGAAGGGGGGCGCCTTGGCCAAAGAAGTCGTCTGTCCAGTCTTCATGGTCGTCGCCGTTTGCGACCAGGTCTCCTGGAATGAGGAGGCCGTGAAGCGGGCCTTCCACGTTGGGCAGCACACCGTTGTCGATGACGTGCTGAAAGGCGAACGGAGCCGCACTGTCCTGCTGCATGTCGCTCATGGCGACGAAGCGTGCCGCAGTGGTGTTGTCGATGAGGTCGACAGACACGGGCTCAGAGTCGTATCCATCACCGGAGATGGCGTAGAATAGTGGGCCACCGGGTGTGTCTACCTGTGCGGTCGCTTGATGCAGAGTGGTACCGACACTGCTGGTGGACAGCGTGCTCGTGGTGAGGGTACCCAGCGCCGCTGTAGCGCCGAAGTTGACCTCACCAGGTGCGTTGTCGTCCGTCTCCCAGACCACCACCACGCTTGTTGGGGTTGCGGACTGGAGGAACGGACCTGAGAGCAGCTCGCTCGCTTGGCTAAGAGCAATCAACCAAATGAGCATGCGTCTCTTCCTCGCTAGATAGGATTACAGGAGCTGGGCACGACGGCGGCAGCATCTTCGCCGATGGACGTGTCGATGACTCCTTCTACGAAGTAGCACATCCGGTCGAGTTCCTCATCGGACAGCACCTGGCCCGCATTGATTTGTCGCGCGCCGGTGTTGTCATCGAGCGGCCCAACAAACGGAAGCTGCGGGTTCGCGACCAAGTCTTGGCGCAGTGCTGCCTGATCTCCACGAATCTGTGCGGACACGGATGCGTTGACCGGCGCCAAGTCCACGACGGACTGGTTCGAGTCTTCGAGTGAATGCCATTCGTTATCGGTTGGGTCGAGGGCTCCGTCAAAGACCGATTGAACCTGGGACTCGTACAGCGACTCCCAGCGCCAGTGTGCGGAGGTCAGGCATTGGGTCGGGTTGGCGTCGCAGGCATCTGGGCTGTGGTAGCCGACGCGCCAGATGGGAGTGTCCTCACCGTCGCAATCGATAGTCTCGCCGACGCGACGGAGTAGGGGCTCGGTGCTGTTGCTCTGGGCCAAGATGACGTCTGCACCGTTGTCCATGAGCTCTTCGGCGAGGTCGCCTTCCACCTGCGGGTTGAAGAATGCACCCACGTAGCGGACGTCTACCTTGATGTTCGGATTGGCTGCTTGTGCGCCGAGGGTAAACGCGTTGATGTGGCGAATGAACTGTGGAAGTGGCAGCGCCGCAACCACGCCGAGCTGCTCGGTGCAGCTCTGTGCCCCTGCGATGTAGCCGGCGAGGTAGATCGGCTGATACATGCGGCCGAAGTACGACTGTAGGTTAGCGCTCTCGGCCTTTCCGCAACAGCTGAAGAAGTCGACGTCTGGGTAGTCGATTGCAGCCTGGAGGGTGGCTCCAATGTAGCCAGAGGACGTTGTGTAGACGATGGTGGCACCGTCGTCGTTGATGAGCGACTCGATCGCTGCAGTGACGTCCGCGCTTTGAACGGCTGGACGGAACTCAAGCGGAATATCAAAGGTCTCCGCGGTGGCGGTTGCGGCTTCGTGGTGGGTTTGTGCCCAGCCGCCGTCGTTCTGTGCGCTGGAGTAGACGAAGCCGAGCACGGCGTCGTCTGGAGTGATGACCTCGGTGGTGTCATCGGTACCCGGCCAAGGGCCTAGGCATGCGGTGAGGGAGAGGGTCGCGAGGGTGAGAATTCGGGTGTTCATGCGGTTTGCCTCTACTGACGGGCGACGGGGAGGGGTTGTTCGAACTGCGCGGCGCGCGCTTGGGCACGGGCCTTCTTCTTCGGCAACAGCAGTCCGGTCAAGGCAACAGCGGCACCGGTGCCTGCAAGAATGACCGAGGCATTGTTGACGGGACGCCAGGTGTCCCAAGCGTCGCGGTTGCCTTCGTCTTCCCACTTGGAGCCCTGCGCGAATGTCACCGCGGCGACGGTGCCGAACGCAACGGCCGCGGCTCCACCGATAGGAGTCATGAGACGGCCGGGGCTGCGACCCACACTCTCGATGGGCGGACGTTCGGGAACGGCGTCGGGGGAGAGAGTGGGCACGGCTGCTGCTGTAGCGGCGTCTCGCTCAGAGATGCGACGCTGAAGAGCTGAGACCCGTCGTGAAAGACTCTCTCGCTCCTCTGCGGGGGCGAAAGCCCGGTACTCGTTGAAGCTCGACAGGGCGGCGTCCAACTCGCCTTGGCGCTCTTGCGCATTTCCGATGTTGAATAAAAGTGCCTTGCGACCCGACAGCCGGTACGCTTCTTGAAACGCCCCGATTGCTGGCCCGTAGGAGCCTTCGTCGTAGAGGTCTTGACCATTCTGGTAAAGCTCACGAGCTCGCGATTGGTCAGCATCTTCGGATGTTTCAGAGGACGGTGTTGCCGGCTCTGTGGGCTGTGGGGCTTGGGCCCACGCAGTGGACGTGAGGGCGAAGAGTATGAAACAGGTACGCATTGGAATCCTTCGTCTTGGCGATGGGTATACCCTCATTGAGGAAAGATGAAAAATTTTCACCGACTGTTCTTCAGATTCGGCTACCCTTGCTCCCATCTGCGCGAAGCCCGACTGGCCCTACGTTCGCAGACGAACATGGCCGGTTGAGTAGAGTTTTCGACGATTGAAAGGTCTTCGGAGGCGGGAACTTTTTGGGGAAAAGCGGTAATTTTCACTTACTTTCATCTGCCTAACAGGGCAAATTACTGCGTCTAGCCGGTCAAGTCTGTAAAGCATAGCGAAATCTGTGCGCGGAGCAGCTCGGGCACGCTAGGAACTCGAAGACGAATCGGAGGATTGACTGATGAGTTTAGTGACGATCTTACGCCCAATCGAGGTTCGGCACGACCAAACACGGAAATGGGGTGTCGTTGATCGCTGATGAGCATCACTGCTGTCACTCTCGGAGCAGGCGCGATGGGCCTCGCCTGCGCCATTCGACAACGCCTGCATGGGTTGTAATGGGAAGTTGAGAAAATTTTTCTTCGGCAAGGTGGCTCACATGCACTTTTTTGGTGGTACAAGTGGAAGCCGAGTCCGGCGTCGTCCTCCATTTGTCGCTACACTCTGCCCCCATCGAACCGAAACGGAACAGTCATGTCGGAACCACGACCACCAGATCCACTCATTGGGACAAAGCTCGCCGAGCGTTTCCGCATCCTGTCGTTGATAGCGACGGGTGGTCAGAGCCGTGTGTATCGGGCTGAGCAGATTCCTTTGGGGCGAGAAGTTGCGGTGAAGGTGCTGAGTGTCCCGCATGGGACCGAGGGCCAAGAGTTCCGCGAGCGCTTTTTTAAGGAAGCTGCGCTGTCCGCAAAGCTGACCCACCCGAACACGGTGCGCATTTTCGAGCACGGAGAAGCCAACGGTCAGTGCTTCATCGCCATGGAGTTGTTGAAGGGGGTTCCGCTCAAAGACCTAATCAGCGCCGGTGAGCCCATGCCCGCTTGGCGCGCGATCGAGATTTTGCTGCAAGTGTGTGGTGGTTTGCAGTCGGCTCACAACGAAGGGTTGATTCATCGAGATTTGAAGCCCTCCAACCTGTTGGTCAGCTCGCCCAGTAGGGGACAGGACTTTGTTCGAATCCTCGATTTTGGACTTGCTAAGGACACTCGGGGCGAAGGCTCCATCGTAAGCCAGACCAACACGCTCGTCGGTTCTCCCCGCTACATGTCGCCCGAGCAAATCGAAGGACGCCCGGTCACTCCGCGTACGGACATCTACGCGCTTGGTGTCGTGCTCTTTGAGATGCTGACAGCAAATGCTGTCTTCGCGCAGTCCAGCACGATGGGTCTGCTGAACTGCCACTTGAATGTTGAGCCGCGGATGTTCAGGGATGTGGCTCCGAACCACGACCTGTCTGCCTCGTTGGAGTGGGTCACGATGACCTGCTTGAAGAAGGACCCGAGCGAGCGATTTGCAACTGCCGCGGAGCTTGCGAAGGCTCTACGCGCCTGCCGTCTCGAGCTTCGTGGAGCGGCGTCAGACCTACGATTGAGTATTGAGAACGGGCACTTGGTCCTCCCAATGGGTCTCGTTGAGTTGTTGAGTGACACGGCGGACCCTGGCGCTTCGGTCAGTGTGACGGGCGGCGTCATGCCTATGTCGACGGCTGGTGGAGGCGGTCGCGGTCCGTTGCCCTTTGTGGTCGCGGGTGTGTTGATCGTTTTGGCTATCGTGTTGTGCGGTAGCTACTCGATGTTCGGTGGTGGCGGTGGTGGTGATGAACCGCCGGCTCCGGTTGAGGGAGACCTCGGCGCTGCGTTGGCTCCGGCCGGCGTCGATACCGAAGCTGGGGTGGGTACCGAGGCGGGCCAGGACAGCGAGGCTGAGCCTGAAACGGACACGGAAGCACAGGTCCAACCGGACGCCGCGCAGGAACCTACTCCGGCCCCTGCTGTGGTGTCTCCACGTCCACGTCCACGTCCACGTCCACGTCCTGCTCCTGCTCCCGCGCCAGCACCCCCTCCAGCACTCGTTCCAGTTGCTGCACCTGCACCGGCTCCGGTGACGCCGGCACCGAGTGATGATTGGGGAACCCCAGAGCCCGACCTTATCGACCCATGGGACAACGAATGAGTTGGTTTCAGCGGCTGACAGGACGTGCTCGAAACACCGATGTCGGTCATCCCATGGCCACGTCCATGTTCGGACAAACGGCCGGCAGCGTGGTGCAAAATCCCGAGATGCTTTGGAATCCGGGTACCGGCGGTACTGGAGGCCTCAAGGCGCACTTGGCCAAACATCCGACTCTGTTTACCGACGTCGTTATCGTGCTGAATCGGCAGGACCGCGCACGAACGCTCAACGTCAATGGGGAGCCTTGGGTGGCCCGGGTTCGTCGCGCGTTCCGTGCGGCTTGGTCCCTTCAGCCCGGCCGTCCAGACGTTCGACTGAATGTGCGTTTGGTGACGGATGGTGCGGAACTGGGTGAGTTTGAGCTGGACCCCGGGCAGTTTGTGACCGTGGTCGCTCCGTACTTATGGGCGGGTGCGACGAGTCGGTCTCGCGCGGTGGCGCATGTGGAATTGCGAACGGTCGGAGCGCCGGATGTCTCGCTAGGTACGTTGTACGACGACCAACTTGGCGTCAGCATTGGTGGGCATTCGCTCGACACCATCGCGTTGCCCCGCATTGACGTGCCAGCCGTCTTACTCGTCTCTCGAACGCTGGACGGTGATGCGTTGGAGTTCGCTCTGCGCGACTCGGTTCAAGGTGACTTCGCGCTGTCAGAAGAGACGAGCGGCGCCACCGCCGTATTGAGACTCAGCACGCCGTCGGGTGAGACCCTGACGTTGTGCATCCGTCCGGTAGACGAGTCGCAGGTCGACGAGTCTAAGAGCTTTCTGTCCAGTTTCTCGCGCCAGGACCTCCAAGAGCGCATCGATGCGCTGGATAAGGCCCGAACCGCTCGCGACACCGTTCGGAGCAACACCACCGTCGACCGCGTCTTGCTACGTCCGAGTGGTGCTTGGGTAGAGCGCATGCATCGCATGCCGCGAGTCCAGATTGGTGAGCCGACAGACGTTGTTCTGACTGGTTTTCCAGCAGACCTTGACCCGCGCCGAATCCAGTTGACGGCGGATACTGCCGGCGTGACCATCAAGTCGTTTGTCTATGAGGTAGGTACCAGCGACGACTGGTCGGACCTGACTCGGATTCAGGACGTCTTGGCTACCTTCGACGGGCTGGAGAATGACTTTCGGACATTGGTGGATGCAAGCTCCACCCAGTCGAGTCTTGTGTTCCGTGCTTCGCCCTCTGGCCGCAGCGGTTCGAACTCGCGGACAGGCGGGTTGAGTCGCCTGCGTGGCGCCTATGACGCAAAGGTGCGTCAGCTACGGGAGGAGGGGGCGCGACTTGAAGACGAATTGCACGAGCTACTTGTCCGCGCCGAGTCCACAGTGGGCACCGGACCTCGACTGCGCGTTCACTTCACGAGTACCGAGAGAGTTGTCCGCCTTCGTGCCCGATACGCCAGCTCGCAAGTGACGTGGGACCTGTCGTACGATGTCGACTTGTCGAGCGACGACGGCGAGTCGGTCGCCATTTCGCTGTTGGGACAGATTGCACAGACCACCCAGGATGACTGGCGAAACGTGCAACTGTCGGTTGAGCTCGGTGAGCCGGAGCCGCGATTGGCTCCCCCGGCGTCCAGCTGGCCGATTGCCCAGAACGCTGAGAGTGTCACAGACTGGATGGTCCCCGTCGTGTCCGAGGACTCCGATCAGGTGTTTGAGATTCCAGGGCGTCATGATCTGCGCTGGGGCGAGCCGTTGCGGCTTACTCTCAAGGCCTGGATCACCAGTTGCAACATGCTGTTTGTCGCGAATCCGCGGATCGACCCTCGCGTGTTTCAGATGGCTGAGATCACGGCATGGTCCGGGCCTCCGCTACCACCGGGCCCTTCGCGTGTGCTGGTGGATGATGAATTGGTGGGGCATGGCCACCTGTCAGCCATTGAACCTGGCGAACGGTGCCGGGTTGGTCTGGGAGCAGCCAAGGGCTTTGTGGTTGCTAGGCGCCGCATTGAGCAGGATGGGCATCATCCCGGCAGTGTCGTCTACGAGACCAAAGTACGGTCCGTGCGTAGTGAGCCTGTGCACTTGGAGGTCTTTGAAGATGTTCCGTTCGTGGACAAGACAGATGAGCCCACTCTGGCAACCCATGCGCGGGGAGCAGAGGTGGTCATCAGCAATCGGCGGTTGACCTTCCGCGCGCTGCTCACGGCGAGCGACCCTGTCACACTGGACTTCGGGTTCATGCTGCCCGGCCAAGGCGCGGGCCTGGAGATGGCGGACACTGCCCAGTAGTACGAGGGGGGACTGGTAAGGCGGCGACCTCGACACAACGGCCTGTCCAGTGACTGGTCCGTTGCGTCGTGGGGCTGCGACGCCTCGCTTATTGCTCTACTTCAACCTGACGATCGAGTTGAATACTCTCAACGCTATCCTGTCCCGGGCGGCCGTCATGGCAAGGAACGCCGTCTGCTGGAGCGGGATCGGTGATGAAGAACTGCACGCGGCGGTTCTTGGCACGACCGGCGACGGTTCCATTGTTCGCAATGGAGCAGTCTTCACCGAACCCAACAGCACTCAATCGGCTCGTTGCTACGCCGCGAGAGACCATGGCCGCCATCACACTGTCAACGCGTCGCTGAGACAGGTCGCGGTTGTACGAGCTGCTGCCCTGGCTATCGGTGTGGCCTTGCACTTCAAGGTTCACAATCTCTGGCGTGAGGAGCAAGTTGGTCGCGACTTCTTCAACGATTACCTGCGATTCCGCTGTGATCTCAGCCGAGTTCACTTCAAAGTTGATCGCTTCCAAGATGACGATGGACGTCTCGGTCACAACGGTTGTTGCAGGGATGAGCGACAGCTCAATGACCTGCAAGGAGTGCTCATTGGGAGCGAGCTCTACTGCGCGTCGTTCCGGGCGGAATCCGTCTGCGCGGGCGAACAGGTCCCACGTTCCTGGTCCGAGCACGAGAATCTCGTTGCCGTCTGCCCCGAGCATGCCGTCGCCCGTGCCTTCGTCTCCAGTCCAGGAGATAGCGGCGTCTACCGGATCACCGCTGCCGTCGCGGGCCATGATCATGATGGTGCCTGGACGCCAGATCTGTCCAAACTCTGCATTGCTGCTTCCTTCGGGTAGGTCCATGGTCTGCGTCTCGGACTCGGTCTGTCCGGTTGGGTCGGTGACTGTGATTTCGGCGTTGCCGGGAATACGGTCGCTCACCATCAGCTGTCCGCTGTCATCCGTGACTCCGAGCATGACGCCGTCTACGCGGACTTCAACACCTGGCATTGGGTCGTTGTTCGGGTTGAGAACGGTGACAGCCAGGCTGGCCAGTTGGTCAGGACAGCCGTCGTCATCCTTGTAGTTGTTGGCGGTCTCGGGCTCGGTTGGACAGACGTCGATGTCGTCGACGATACCGTCTCTATCCGTGTCCATTGCCCTGCCCTTGTTGTTGACGACCACGCCCGCCAGCAGACGGAACTGGCTCGCACCGGCACCCGGGGTCACTGCTGTCTGAAGGGACAGAGTTCCGGTGAGGGCGTCGAGCAGCTTGCCACGTGCGGAGAGCGCGATTTCTCCGGGGCTGCCCTTGCCGCTGACTTCGCTTCCCTTGAGAGCGGGATTCATCCAGGCCTCAACCTGAATGCCGTAGCGGTCCTCGAAGTGCCAGCCACCGGCCAATCCCAGCATGAGGTGGTTGCCTGGGTTGAGGTTTTCGAACGGCTCGCTTGAACCGAATCCAGCACCGATGTTGCCGGTGATGGACCAGGTGTCGTTGCCCCAGCCTGGAGCGAGGATGATTTCGCCGCCCACACCTGGGTCGCCAAGGAGACGGTCGTTGTTGCCCGTTGGCAACCGAAGGGCGGGAACCACGGACAGGCCGAAGCTTGATGCATCGGGGTCGCGTAGGACAATTCCGACGGGCACGGCAAGGCGCAAGTCACCGACCGTTGGGCCGCCGTCACCCATGTCACCACCTGCGGTGAACCAGAGGGGCATGGAGAGACCGGCTGCGATGCGTTCGTGTAGCGAGACATGACCACCGAGATTCACGCCCACCGTGTTGGTGAGCAGCGAAGTACGGCTCTCGTTGTCGCCTGCGCCGCGAATGAGCACGACGTTGTTCTTCGAGTACTCGAAGAGTGCTTCGATGCCCCAGGTACCGGATTCTTGGGCTTCGGGAACCCAGAGATTGACCGCATCGGTCACGTCGCCGTCGGATGGCACCTGGGTGTAGCCGTGGCCATCGAATCCGCCATCTTGGGCGTTGGCGGCGGTGGTCAGAGCAGCAATGAGTAGAAGACTGGACATAGGGAACTCCGATATGGCGGGGTCTTACCACGAATCCAATCGACTGCTAGGAAAGCATCGCATCATTGTGCGGGACCTTCGCCATGACCTGCAAGCAGACATTTGCGTATGCAAGGTATCAAAGGAGTTTTTGGAGAGTGGCTCTTCCGAAGACTGTGCTCTGTCTTCCTCCTTCTCTTTGATTCTTTCGGGGATGCAACGTGGTGTATACACTCGTATAGTCCACCCTGTGGAGACTCCATGCGACTGCCGATTTCCGCGCTGCTCTTGTTGGTGGCGTGTCCTGCAGATCAGGACTCGGACAGCGGTGGCGGCACGGACGGTACCGACGCCCCTGAGACCATCTACGACTGTGCCGCACTGCCCGACGAACCCACCCAGACGCGTGTGGTTCCCGGTGCAAGCGGCTACCACGGACTTGCCTTCGATAGCTCGGGCCGGTTGGTGGGAAGCGATGGCAATGCCTTGATTCGAACCCAGTCCGATGGAACCCGAGAGATCTGGATTCCGGGCTTAGGGGAGCTTGAGCAGATCGCTTTCTTGCCCTCGGGTGAGCTGGTGGTGTCCGCGGCCGAGAATGGCGCCCTGTGGAAGCTCTCGGAAGAAGGAGGGCGAGAGTTGTTGGTAGGCGACCTGTTTGCCTATGGGGTGGTGCTTGGACCCGACGGCTTCATCTACACATCTGGGTGGCGCGGCATCTCCCGAGTGGACCCCGCAGATGGAACCGTTGAGGTGCTCGGCAGCGTGGACGCAACGCTAGGAAGTGAGCCCCATGCCATCGGTTTTGGTCTGGGCAATGACCGCTTCTACGCGGGAGTCATTTCTTACACAGAGGAAGGTGTTGATCCGCACCTGGCTCCCGTTTTTGAGTGGACCGTAGACGGAGCTCAGCGGTTTTCAACCGAACCATCGGTCCTGGTGAGCGCACTTGGCCTTGGCTGGCATGACACCATGGGCGTTGATGTGTGTGGGAATCTGTACGTGGCCGACTTTCGGACGACCAACCTGTACCGAATCACACCGCTCGGAGCTGTGACGACCCTTATCGACTGGCAATACCCGTATGGAGACAATGAGGGCAGGTCCGAGTACGGACATGCGTTGTTGTGGGGCAGCGGGGAAGACGGGTGGCGAGAAGACGCTCTGTACATGACCATGCCGTACAGCGACAACCAAGTTCAGGAGATTGTTTTGGGCATTCCTGGCAAAGATTGGGACGGTGAGGTCCTGAATCGGTGAGACCAACAGCGAATCGCCCTTGGGGACTGGCCCTCAATTACTTGCCTACGGCCGGAACGATTCACGGCATTACTCGCAGACCTGATTGACGGTGTCACAGGTCAGACCTTCCGGGCAATCATCTTGGCTATTGCAGGGAGTGAAGCCGGATACCCGCACACTCGGAGTTCTTTGGGACTGGGTGATGAGGTCCACGCATCCACCGCCCGTTTGTGCGTTGTCGACGGTTCGACGGGACAGCGAGCCGCTAGGAAAGCCGGTGACGCCGGCATCGATAAGGTCATCCACGATGGCCGCTGGGATGGTGCCGTTGCCGTCGTCATCAAAGTCGCAGAAGACGGTTGCTGGTGAGGCGCCGTGCTGGTCAATGCGCATGGCTAGCTGCACGTGTGCGCGCCCTGCGGCGGGTGTCCAGGCGACCTGCATGTCTACGCCACGAGCCATCAGCCACTCACTCGCGGGCATCACGAGGGGCTCAACCCCAATGCCGTGTAGGTCGAACGCGCCATCCTCGGCGCTGTCGGCGCGAAGCTGAAGCAGGTCTCCCGCTTCAAACGCGGGGTGGGGAAGTGAGGTGTTGAAGTAGCGAAACCCTGGTTGCACAGGGTCCATTCGGACATCGACACGAAGGCCTGCAACAGTGACTTGACCTAGGTCTTGTGCCTCTGGGTATGGCAAGCAGATCCCGTCGAAGTCGCAGGTCTCGTCAGGCGCACACCCTCCTTCACAGAAGGGATTGTTGCGAACCAACAGTCGACAGTCTCCTTCAGCCGATACTTCTGGGGTGATTGTTACGGGAACAACGCCGTTGGTGACGGCGCCATCGACGACCGTGTACGTGTCAAAGTCGGAGATGGTGAACTCGCCATAGTGGTCAGTCAAGGCACAATCGCCGGCAAGCTCCACGGTTGCTGCATCTCCCTCGGGTGGGTCGAGGGGTTCGGAGGTACCCGAGTCGGTGTCGGTGTCCGTGTCGGTGTCTAGGGCTGGAGCTGGGCAGGCGGCTAGGAGAAGCAGCGAGAGGATGAGCTGGGCTTTCACATGACCTTCGATTGCATACAGGGGACGATGTCGATCACCGTAGACCCAAAGTGAACGCTTCGCTCGCGTCCGCTCACGTTTCCGGCGATGACGGTCCACGCGCCCTAAGGCCATACTCTATGCTGGAGACTGCATGCGCCGCCTAACTGCCATCTCATTGACTGCCGTTCTTTCGGCATGCCCTGGCCCAGACAACGACACTGTGGACCCGGATACCGATGGGCCGCTGGTCTGTGAGATTGAAGACGGCGAGCAGCCCGATTCCGCCTCCCGGTTGGGCTGCCCAGAGGACTTTGACGCGCTGGCGGCAGCTCCGTTGGACGCCAGCATTCCGGGCGCTCGCTCGGCCAAGACCCTTGTTGACCGCTCTGACAGCAACGCGCTGTACTTCATGAACAGCACTCGCTACCCGATTCACTGGGACTTCGCGTCGGCCAACCTGTCCGGTGGCGGGCTGCCGTTTGTTCCCGAACTCTCCACGTTTAACCAGACTGAGTACACCAGTCCGGACCGTCGTTTCGTGTTGGGGGCCGTGACCTACTACGCGGGGCCGGATGTGTGGACCTACGAGCTAGCGCCGTACGACACCGCCAGTGTTGAGATGATTGAGATGGCCTTCGACGCGATTCGGGACAACGCGTGGATGGGGGCGGACCTCATGCTGCACCCCTCGTCGGACGTTGTCCTGCGAAACACGGTGGACCTTCCCGATGACATCCCCATCATCACGACGGACGAGCTGTTCGACGGCATCGACTACCAGCCGCTGAACCTGGGCGAGACGGTCGCTCAGCTGTCGTTTCACCGTGCTGCAGACGTTGACGAGTCCTTCGTCAATCCGCGTGAGCTGGTGGTCCTCGACGCGATTCCCAACGACATCTCGGTGGTTGCAGGCATCATTACTGGTGCGTTTCAGACGCCGCTGTCGCACATCAATGTGTTGTCCCAGAACCGGGGCACTCCGAACATGGCGTTGCGCGGTGCCTTCGACAACGAAGAGCTGCGCGCGTTGGATGGTGCTTGGGTTCGGCTGACCGTGAGCGCGAACGACTGGACCGTACAAGAGGTCACCCTTGCGGAAGCGGACGCCTGGTGGCTCGAAAATCGGCCCGATCCGCTTGATATTGGCACAATGAACCTGGCCGTCACCGCCATTACTGACGACGTTGACCTCTTGAATCTTGAAGGACAGTCCTTGTCCGTGGCCTTGTCGGAAGCAGTGCCGGCTTTCGGTGGAAAGGCGGCTCACTATGGTGGTTTGTCCTTGATCGGAGACACCGTTCCGGCGCCACCTGGCTTCGCGATTCCGGTGTACTACTACAACGAGCACATGCTGACCCACGACCTGTGGGACAGGGTCGATGAGATGCTTGCGGACGACGCCTTTCGCTCGGACCCAGCAGTACGCGCCGTCCAGCTACAGTCCCTCCGCGACGCCATCACCGACGCGCCAATCGATGCGGACTTGCTGGCGGAAATCACCGCCAAGATCTTGGACGGCCCCTACGGAACCACCCGTATGCGGTTCCGCTCCAGCACCAATGCGGAGGACCTCGGCACCTTCACAGGAGCGGGATTGTACACATCCAAGACGGGCGACCCCACAGACCCAGACAAGCCCGTGGACGAGGCCATGAAGAAGGTCTGGGCGAGCGTGTGGGGCCAGCGCGCCTTTGAGGAGCGGGAGTACTGGGGCATTGACCATACGCAGGTCGGCATGGCTCTGCTGTCACACCGTTCCTTCCCGGATGAAGAGGCCAACGGCGTTGCGATTACGGCGAATCTGTTCAACCCGTCTGGGCTAGAGCCGGCCTTCTACGTCAACGTGCAGCAGGGCGAAGAGTCGGTGGTCGAGCCAGAACCGGGCGTCATCAGCGACCAGTTTTTGTACTACTTCGACCTGCCCGGTCAGCCGAGTGTCTATCTGGCGCACAGCAGCCTGATTGCTGACGGCGAGACCGTCTTGTCCGATGCACAGACATTTGAGCTCGGTGGAGCCCTACGTGCCGTTCACAACTACTTCGCCCCGGCGTACGGAAGTGCCGTGTTCTACGCCATGGACACGGAGTTCAAGTTTGACGACGATGGCCTGGACCAAGAGCCCATCCTGTACGTCAAACAAGCGCGTCCCTACCCGGGACGCGGTGAGTAGTCTCTACTGACCGGCCGGGTCGAACACAACGATGGCGGGGTGACTTGGGCACTCGGAGCCGCCGGGCAAGTTCGCTGTGGCCAGGACCTGCTCACCGACGTTGGCCGGTGTGGTGACGTCGATGTCATCTGTGTAGAGGAAGGTTGTTCCCTCAAGACCGGCAAGTACCGGGTGGTCTGAACCCATGGTGACTTCGTACGCGTTGCCAGTGTTGTTGTTGATGCGTACGCCACAGTACGGTGTGCCGTTGTTCACATGCTCAAGCTTGGTCAGCGGCGTCATGGTGAATGCCTGGCCCAATGCCCAGGTGATGTCGTCACCCTGGAGAACCAAGCCGCCTCCGAGAGCTTGAAACTGGAGCAACGTGTCACGGCTGGCGAGGTCATCGACGGGCCAGCCTGGGTTGCTGAACCAGACGACGTCGTAGCCTACGAGGTCTGCGGGCTGGATTCCCTGCTCCGGTTCTTCGAGGACATCGACGCTCAAGCCAGTGGCGAGTAGCGTGTCTTCCACAAAGCCGGGGTCGGTGGGGAACTCAAAGCGACGGCCGTCATCCAAGACGACGAGCACCTTCGGGTCTTCGATTGGGGCGACCCAATCAACCGCATTGGTGACCAAGCGCTGTGAGGTGGTTTCTCCGATACTTGGCTTGCTAATCGTGAGGATGAACGTGACCATCCGACCGACCTGCTGTTGCTGGTCTGCGGGGCAGGGGGCAGTGACGGTGCTCAGCTCGGTTCCGGTGACAACCTCTTCGCCGCGGGTCCATGTCCAGTTCAGCTCGACTTCCAGAGTGCCGCAGGCAGCGCTTGGCATGGCAGCACAGACCTGTGAGGTACTGGAGAAGTAGTCGGTGAAGTCAGCGAACACGCCCTCAACCTGCGACGGCTCATCAACGCGAACGTGCCGGCCACCGGTGACGGAGGCGAGCTCCGCGAGTGCTGCGTGGTCGGGTTCGTCGCCCAAGCCCACGGTGTAGATGGGCGTGGTGACACCCATGACGCGCAGGTTGTACAGGTCTGTCAGGCGCGTATCCAGGCCGTCTCCTGGGTAGCGGTCCTTGTCGTAGTCCTGCTGTTCGGCGGAGTTGTTCTCGCGGCCATCCGTGAAGGCGACGATGCCGAGGGGCTCTTGGGCCGAGCAGAAGGTGTCTAGGTCCGGCCAGATGCCAGCGACCTGACGGTCTTGAACTGCGCCGCCGAGGGTCTCGTTGCCCATGCGCACGCCGTCATACAGAGCGGTCCATCCGTTGGTGCTCGCCAGACCATCAATGGCTGCGGTGAGCGCGGCAGCGTCATCTGTGACGGGGGACAGGACTTCCGAGTTGGTACTGACGCGAACCAGCGACGCTTGGCCGCCTTGGCCAAGAACGCCGTCAACCATGGTCTGGGCGCCGGCTTGTACCGAGGGCACGTAGCCGGACTCAGAGCCCGAGTTGTCCAAGACTAGAGCAACGTCTCCGTTGGCGGCTTCCGTACAGCGAGCGGTCACGGTGCCTTGGGGAAGGTCTGCCCAGTCGGCGCCCGGTCGGCGGTAGCGGATGGCGGCTTCGATGCTGCCTTCATCACACGGAATGGCGGCGCTGCCGTCTGTCGCCAGAAGGTGGAAGGAGAGGAATGACCCCTGCTGCGCGGAGACTCCGACACGCACACGCTGCGGCTGAAGGGTTTCTTGAGGTGCCTCAATTTCTGTGGCACATCCAGCAACAACCAAGGCTCACAGGCCTACAAAGCGAGTCATGTTTCTTCCCCCGAAGATGCTCTGGACCTAATGGTTCCCGACACTAATCGCCACCGAAACCCCGATGGTAGCGGTGTGTAGGACTCGCGTAGGATTACGATATGAGGGTGTCGATGTATGAGGTGGGTGTACGAATCAAACGGAGGCTTCAATGCCGCGGCTCATACTTCCAGCGCTATTGTTGTTTATCGGATGTGACACAGATGTCGGCATCACCAACTTGCCGGATGTTCAGGCCGAGGCGCCGGTGGCCGTGTTGTCCGTGACGCCAACCTCTCTCCACTTCGACAGTCCACAGATTGGCAGCAGCCAAGACGTTGTGGTGGCCAATATCGGTGGCGACGACTTGCTCATCGAGAACATCGAGGTGTTCTTAGCCGAAGACCGATTCATCGTCTCCGATGCGCCGCTTCGGGTTGTGGAACCCGGTCAATCAACCACCATCACGGTGTCTTGGGTCGGAACGGACTCTGCTGACGCCTCGGGGCTCATTGTCGTCCACACAGATGCCCCAGAGGCGGGCTCGATTGAAGTAAGCGTCACTGTCGCGGCCCCAGATGTCGTGGGCTGCGACCCGCTCGGCACTCCCTTCGGTGGCGGAGACGGAACATCCGCTGAGCCTTGGCGTCTGTGTTCTGTTGACCAGTTCGACGCCATACGAACCGCTCCAGAGGCCGCGTTCCGTCTGTACAGCGACATTGATCTGTCTGCCGCGTCGCTCGCTCCAATCCCTGTGTTTAGCGGTGTTCTTGACGGTGCCAACTACACGCTTTCTGACTGGTCGCACACTGACCCGGCTGGGCAGCTGGCCCTCATTCGCCGGCTGGAGGGAGGCCATGTTCATGATCTGAACATCCTCCGTCCCGTGCTGAACGCTGGGCAGGGGGAAGCGGTTCTGGCGCTTGCGGTCATAGACGGGGCGGTTGTCGAGCGGATTCGTGTGACGGACGCGTCGGTGACAGGCACCGATGGTTTCATCTCTGGGGTCGTAGGAACGGTGGGTGCAGGTGCCACACTGTCTGACGTGGTCTTCGACGGGAACATCGTCAGCCATGGGGAGATTGGATTTGTTGCGGGTGTGGTCAATACATGCCGCGGACTGTGCGAGAAGCTGGTTAGTTTTGGCGATATCGACGCCGGAGTCTCGTGGAAGGTTGGCGGAATCGCTCAGCATGTTTCCGGCGGCCGCCTGTCTGGCTGCGCCTCGCACATGAACATCACTGCCGGCTCCCGTCTCGGTGGCGTGGCGTCCATCCAGTCAGGTGGCATCATTGAGGACTGCTACAGTGACGGCGTGCTCACTGGAGTTCACTGGGTCGGCGGCATTGTTGGGGAGACGTATGGAGGCTCTGGACCCATCGTTCGTCGCTCATTCTCGGCCAGCCCCATGACGGCGAGCACAACGCACAGCGGCATTGGCACAAGTGGTGTGGTCTCTTGGGACCCGGAGCCGGTGACCGTCGTCGATTCCTTCTGGGATACCGATGTCACGGGAACCCTCCATTCGGCAGGGGGTACCCGCATGACAACGAGTGAGCTTCAAGACCCCAGCAATCCTGCGTTCATCGCCTGGACGGGACCTTGGGTCTTGGTAGACGGCCAATACCCGTCACTCGCGTTCGAGTAGGGCGCCGCCGGGTACACCGTGTGGTTCCACCGCCGCCGTCGAGCAGGACCCGGTTGGGACCGTCGTTGGTTCGGGAGACCTGGAGGCCCTCGTCCCAGGTGTCCGACCTAGCGCTTGGGTAGGACGTCGCGGTATGCTTGCTCGTCGGCTTGGTGCGGCCGAACGGTTCCAGCGACTACCGAGTACCCGGGGGGACCATGCGCTGGATGATGCTGCTAGTCGTGTTGAGTGCGTGCCGAACGAAACCTACGCTGCCGCCGTACTCATTGGTTGGAGACTGTACTCAGGCGGAGCTGAGCGCGGTCAGCGTCTATGCGGGGGAGACGACGGAGCTGGGGGCCGGCGTATTGGCAGTGGACCCGCCTAGAGACCTTCCCGTCGGACGCATCACAGACCCGGTCGCCTATCAGGCGATTCAGGACTTTGTAGGTCAGCCCTTGGCAGCGGTAGACTTTAGCCAGAGTGCCGTGTTGTTTGCGACGGCGTGGGCACCGGAGACGTGCGGCTTTAGCGACAGCAGCGTCACCGTCTTCGACCGCGACGGCAAGCCCGTCCTGCTCGCCTCTGCAATCGACCCGACTGGAACGTGTACAGCGAACTGTCCTGACGGCCAGGTGTTCTGGGCTGCGGTCACGGTGCCGGTGACCCAACAAGGCTCGGCGTGCGGCCTGGTGGTTCAGTCGTGCGTGGTGACGGAAGAGTAGCGCTACTCTTCGAGTGTGCCGTCAGCACGGGCCACTGCGCGTCCGAAGGACTTGAGAAGCATGGGCTTGAAGTCTGTCTCAACGTCTAGGGACCGGGCCAAGGTGTACAGGCCGCCGAGTGTTCGGTGCAGGAAGACCATGGAGGAGGACCCTCCGATTTCGTTGAACTTCCACAGCTCTCTGCCCACCGCACTGGCGTCTTCGACAACGGTGTCTTTCGGCCCGCCGAGCAGCAGCGGTCCACTCTGGAACGGAGTCACAATGGCTTGACAGAATTCCCAGATGAGCTCGCCGGCACGGGGATTATCCCCCTTCCACGCGCCAATGTCTCGGCACGCCTGAAGGCAGGCTTCGCGGTCACCATTGAAGGCGCTGAGTGCAACGCTTGAGTAGGTTCCAATGAAGAACTCATCAAAGCGTTTCACGCATCCAAAGTCGATCATACCAATGCGACCGTCTGGCTCGAACAGGTAGTTGCCCGGGTGGGGGTCGGCGTGAAGCAGTCGGTGCTCGAATGCCATCTCCAAGAAGAGCTCGGCTAGGGTCAAACCGACTTTCTGCTTGGTCTCAGGAGACGCGGTCTTAGCGAATTCGCTCAGCGATACGCCTGGTAGATGGTCCATGGTCAACACGCGCTCGGTGCTGTACTTGGGGTGGGTCTTGGGAATACGCACCCGAGGGTCGTTGCCATAGACGCGCTGGAAGTCGGCAATGTTCGCCGCTTCCTGAAAGTAGTCGAGCTCTTCGCGTAGGCGTGCCTCAATCTCTTTGTACAGGCCGTTGATTTCGTTCTTGGGCCGACCGAACAGGCGTCCGGACTGCAAAATGGCCTTCAGGGCCATCAGGTCGGCGTCCAGCCCATCAAGAACGCCGTCGTGCAGCACTTTCACGACCACTGCCGTGCCGTCTGGCAAGGTGGCGGCATGGGCTTGGGCCAAGCTGGCGGTACCAATTGGAATCCGGTCGAAGGACGAAAACAGCGTGTCGAGCGGGCTGTCCAGCTCGGCTTCTACGACCTCTTTGATTCGCTCGAACGGAATGGGGGCAGCATCCTTGTGCAGCTTGGCCAGCGGAGCCAAGATTTCGTCCGGTAGGTCCATGTGCTGCGCGGCCATCGCGAGCTGCTGTCCGGCCTTCATTGCCGCACCCTTCAGGGTTCCGAGCGTCTCGGCGATGTCCGTAGCGGTCTTCACACGAACCTTGTCGCGGGCGGACTCGGCGCGCCCCATGACGCCGTTGACGCGCTCTTGGACCCAGCGTGCACCGACCTTCCCGCCGAGGGTGCCAAGCTTGGCCATTCGTGAGAAGCGCGACATTGCAGACTCCCGGAGGGGTTTGTGTGTGGGGAACTCCCCAATAGCGGGTAACCTTGAGTCGCCAACCCGCGGGGCTGCCGCAACCACGTGCACGGGGGATGCGACGCATCGTGACCGTTTGGAGCGGCGCGCTGACGTGCGAGTACACCCGGTGTACCGTGCAACCCCGCTCGAATCGGAGACCGAATGCGCCCCATCGTCCTGCTCGCACTTCTCGCCGCCTGTAATGGAGATGCTCTCGACCCCTCACAAGACGCTGACGGGGACGGCTTCTCAGCAGATCAGGGTGACTGTGACGACGGCAACACAGGCATCTTTCCAGGCGCAACGGAACGCTGTGATGGGATCGACTCAGACTGCGACGGCGAAGACGGTGGCGACGACCTGGCGGGTAGCGCAACCTTCTACGAAGACACAGACAGCGACGGCTATGGCGTACAGAGCACGGCGGTGCAGGCTTGTGAGGCGCCAGCCGGTGTGTGGTCGGAGCTGCCGGGAGACTGCGCGCCAGAGGATGCCATGAGCAACCCGGGTGCCGAAGAAGTGTGCGACGGGGTCGACAATGACTGCTCGGGCGAGGCGGATGACGGTCTGCCAGACGTGTTTGCAGACGTGGATGGCGACGGCTTTGGCGACCCCAGCGCTGCGCTCACCGGGTGTGAGACGGGGGCCAACCGAGTCGCGAACGACGATGACTGCGACGACAGCAACGCCGACGTGACCCCAGAGACCATCTGGTACTTCGACACCGACGAAGACGGCTTTGGCATTGATGAGGTGACCGCGGTCAGCTGTACATCCCCCGGTGGCGACTACGCCTTGGAGGGCGGGGACTGCCGGCCCGATGATGCGGACGGCTACCCGGGCGCCGAAGAGATCTGCGACAACGGTCAGCAGGCCCAGAACATCGATGACAACTGCAATGGAGAGGTCGACGAGGGCTGCGAGGCGCTCGTCAGCTGCGACACCATCACTGTAGACACTACGTGGAGTGGTGACATGGTTGTGCCCTGCGACATCGTCGTCGAAGGAACACCCATGCCAACGCTGACCATCGCCGACGGCACAACGGTGCGCTTTGGAGCGGGTCGGTCGCTCATCATCGGTAGCCTCGACTTGGGTCGCTTGGTCGTTGAAGGCGGTGCACAAGGGGTGACCTTGAGCTCGGATGTTGCCGTACCCACAGCCGGAGATTGGGCCGGCTTGGTCCTGGACAACGCGCCGGGTTCCACGCTGACCGGTCTCACCATTGAGTACGCCGGCGCAGATGGAGCGGGGCTTGTCCTCGGCAGCGACGACGCGGTCTTGACCGACCTCACGCTGGCTGACATCCAGGGCATTGGCATTCAGGTCGACGGCGAGAGCCCCACGATTACCGGGCTGACCGCGACCGATATCTCCGAGACCGTGGTCGACTGCTCTTTGGGCGCCGATATCTCGATTACCAACGCCACTATTTCGGACGTTGGCTCACCCATGGTCACCCATCTCGACTGTGCGGACGCCTACCGCGGAACGCTCGACTTCTCGGCCATGGTGGACCCCTACGTGATGGTCTCTGGCTTGGTCATCAGCGAGTCCGCCACATGGTCGAACCTCGGTTTGCCGTACCGATTGACCCAAGGTGCGAACGTCGCCGGCTCGGAAGAGATGGTGGTGTGGACGATTGAGCCCGGAGTGGAGGTTCAGGTCGACGACGGCGAGCGCATCAGCATTGGAGCGGCAGGAGACGGCCAGCTGGTGGCAGTCGGCACACAGGCGCAACCCATCGTCTTTACGTCATCCGCAGCTGTCCCCGCGGCAGGCGATTGGACTGGGCTGGTGGTCCAACAAGACCAGGCTACGACCACTCTCACCCATGTGGAGATTCGCAACACAGGGTCGAGCAACGTGTTTGATGCTGGGCTGTACATCAGTGGTGATGAGGCGTCGGTTGTGGCGGACAACTTGCTCATGGTGGGTGGAGCTGGCGACGGCATCACCGTGTGGAACGGAACGTTAGAGCTCTCCAACTCAGTGGTCTCGACAATGGCCGGAGACGGGCTGGTTGTCGACGCTTTCGGTGACCTGACCTCCGTCAGTAGTTCCGAGTTTTCCAACAATGGGGGTGCTGCGCGCTTTGCGAATAGCGACGCCGTTACCCGCATGGCGTCTACGGTTGCGTTTGTCGATAACAATGATGAGCGGGTGCGAATCCCCGACATGACGCTCAAGCGCGACTCGGTCTGGGTGGACTTCGGCGTGCCCTACCTCATCGAGAACAGCCTTACAGTGGCCTCGGAATCGGGCACGGACCTCTCGCTCGCTAGCGGACAGCTGGAGTTTGCCGCCGGCGCCCAGCTTCAGATTGGCTTTGCTGGTGGACAGACCGGTTCAATGACGGCCTCTGGTGTCGAGTTCCGTGGCGAGGGTCCTAGCCCCGGCGCCGGCTTCTGGAATGGCATCTCGGTGCGGGGCGATGTCTCGATTACCAACAGCACCATTCGTCATGCTGGAAACGCACCCAGCTCTCCTGTGGACCTGTTTAGTGGGGCGAGTATTGTGTCCGACAACGCCTTCGAGAGCATCCTAGGGGACCCTGTGACCTGTTGGATAGGCAGCGGCCCAAACACCGTCACCGGCAATACAGTGGACAGCGTGCCGTATTTCGGCTGCCCGTAGACTAGGGTTGCCGCCGGACAAACATACGCAGGCCGCCAGCTATCGGCTCCACTTCGTCCCAGCGCGACTGGAAAGATGGGCTGGCTACCGCGTCGGTGTACTTCCAATAGTTGGCAAACACCGTGCGGTCGGACTCTTCGTCTGAGAACACGCGGCGTGACAACACAACGGCGTCCACCAGACCGTACTCGCTGTCCAAGGTCAGCAGGTCGTCCGGTTCTTGGGGCAGTCGAATCGTACGCATTCCAGCGTGAATAGCCACTTTCGATGACACATCGCTGACGACGACGGTACCTGCGGGGAGGCGTGTTGCAAGGGTGGCGATGGGTTCGGCGCGAACCGGCTTGATGCGGCGGTAGCGGCTCGGAAGGGGGCCCTCGCGAATCTCTGGGGCGAAGGTTCCCGCAGCGAGCAGCGAGACGATGAGACCGGTTCTCCAGGGCGTGAGCGTAGGAATGTTCCGATGAACCCAGCGTACGGCTGCCGCAGTACCCGCGAGCAGCAGCAGGTAGGGCAAGCTGCGCAGCGGGTCGTAGAAGCGTGAGCTGTGGAAGGCGAAGCTGACGGCGATGAAGCTCCCCACCGTGATGCCCACGCTCAATGCGACGAGTGGAGCGTTCTTGCGCACAGTGACGAGCGCTCCAATGCCCGCGGCAATGAGAGCGAACCCTGGAATCTCTGCGAAGAGCGTGTGCAGCTTTCGCACAGAGAACGCGCGAGACAGTTGCTGGTCGACGACCTTGTGCCAAATCTCGTCACCCCACTCAGCGACAACACCCGCTGTGGTGGGTGGGGCATGAAGCAGCATGTCGATGTCGTGTGGGGCCGCTTTGAGGGCCAGGTTTCGCGATGTTGAGAAGGAGAAGAAGGGGTCGTGGGTCAGCCACGCCATGTGCAGCATCCATGGAGCCAGCGTCAGTCCTGCGGTCAGCGCGGCGATGCCTACAGCGCGCCAGTCACGAAGTCGCGCGCCTGTGATTAGCAACACGAGCGGCAGCAGCACGGCGAGCTGGGTGCGTGTGAGCCAAGCGAGTCCGCACACTACGCCCGCCACGGCTGCATCTCTCCGAGTCATGCCGGATGGCCGGGCACACAGGCCCACAATGAGCAGAATCCACAGCGCGCCTGCGCCTTCGGTGAGCCCGAGGAAGGCGCTGCCAACCTGGGTGGGATCGAGGGCAAAGAGGAGCGTGCCCAACGCGGCTAGAGCCAGTGGGGCGAACTGGCGGGCGGCGAATGCGAAGGCCCCCACGCTTGCCGCGTAGGTGAGGCCGGACTGCCACAGGGCAGCAGACCGTGCATCGCCCGTGAACAGTCCTGTGAGCCCGTTGAGCGCTGTAGGCAGAGGGTAGCGATGCAGGTTTGGCCACGGGCCGTCAAGGAGGCCACGCTCGGCCAGGAACGGCACGTGGCGTGGGAAGATCTGCAGTGTACTGAAGCCGTCGCCGTTGGCGAGCTGAGCGCCCATCTGAGCGTAGTCAAAGGCGTCGTTGCTGTAGACGTAGGCAGGGGACGCGAGCATCCACCACATCGCCAGAGCACTGGTCCCAGCAACTGCGCAAAGGACCGCGGTGCTGCGGACTGGGGGAGGCTGGACGTCGCTCATGGGCGCCCCGACGGCATCACCACTGCGGCCCTTCGTCAAAGTGTGGCGGGGCTTCGTCCTCTGACGGCGCAAAGCTCTCGTCGACCGGGACGTCGTCCCAGACCGGCATTCCTGCGGGCACAGCCCCATCCGCGTACATATCGACAGGTTCGTCGTCGTCGTTCTGATGACGTCCACCACCCGCTCCACGAGGCAGTGCGGACGTGGCCTGGGGTGGGGAGTCGATGACCGTGATCTGGCGGCCATCGAGCCACAAAGGGTCTTCTTGGTCGTCTAAGCGAACCCCAACTCGGTGACCGGGGCCGGACTTGTTGGCGCCCACCCAAAAGATGGTGCCTTCGCCGGTGTCGCCGCGGTTCGTCCACTTGACGCGTGCGCCCTTGTTCGGCGGAGGGCCGGCTTCGGGCTCCGAGGCATCGGAACCGGTCACTTCCTCAACAACGCTCTCCGAGACCCACAAGGTCTCGCCGTCATCGGCTCTGACGCCTAGACGCTGGCTGTCTTCGTTGTACTTGTCCGGTCCGGTCCAGAATACTGTTCCGACCGAACCAACACCGTTGCGACCACCTGTCACCTTGACCCGAGAGCCCTTGCCAATCTTGCTAGCCACAGCCTGCCTCCATCTGGACACGCCGTTTAACGAGTCAGTTGCATTCGAGGAGGAAGTTGATGTCGTAGGCGTCGTCTTGACCGGGGTCGGCGCTGACCGCGACGAAGTATTGGGCGTCGTTGTCGTCGATAAAGTCGTTAGAACCGGCGCCAATGTTGACGTAGCCACCAACGCTGTTTCCGAACTCGTTCACGATTCGGCCGCGAACGGCGCCATTCCCTCGGGGCTGCACTTCCACAATGCCTGCACAGCCGTCAGGAACCGGCGGTAGGCGGAACCAGTCGTCCGTTCCACAGGCTGACAGGTCGGCGGCGATGTTCCAGGTGACGGCGACACTTCGCGATGCGGTGTCATTGGGCGCAAAGATGTCGTCGGTCGGGCAAGCGGGAGCTTCGCACTGCTGGCTCACGGTCTGCTGATAGGACGAGCCCCGTCCGCCGCTGACGGTCCATGTGGCGCTAGAGCCCATCATGCGCAGTGGATTGACAGACTCTACCTGGTGAATGACCGTGCCGTCGTCCTTCACGAAAGCGAGGTCGAGTGCTTCTGGAGCACGGACGTCCACAACTGTCGGGCACACCTGTGAGAACTGCGTGTGCCAGTAGTCCACGTCATCGTCGCAGGCTGAGCCGGCTTGGCTGGCACCGAGTGCGGGCTTGCGATTGCTGTAGGTCCCGTTGGGTTCGTTGAGGTCGTTTGCACACGGGTAGGCGTCACAGTCGAACAGGCCGGCTGTGATGTCGTAGCGGTTGTGGTCGAGGTTGGACTCGATCGCTACGTCTGCGATGCCGTCGGGGGTGGTGGAGCGGGGTGAGTACACCAAGACCTGGCCGCCGTCTCCAAAGACGAGGGAGCCGCGTGAGCTCCCGTCAACCGACATGTTGAAGCCGATATTCTCGCTGCCGTAGGGATGACTGACCTGCACGCCGAGCTTGCAGCCGCCTACGAAGTCGAAGTTGTACCAGTCGAGGTCGCCGTCGCACAGGCTGGCCGTTTCGTAGACGGGATTGGGACCCGCGCCTAGGTAGATGCCGTTCTCGACGGTGTCGTTTCCGTCGCCGTCTTCGAATTCGTCTGGCAGGCACTCGCCGGTGTCTGCAGGCCCGCAGTTAGCGGTGACGGTGAGGCCGTAGTCGACTTGGTCCAACAAGGTGTCTGCCGTGACCGTGATGCTGAACACACCAAAGGACTCTTGCGCGCTGGTCACTCCCAGACTGTTCGAGCCGCTGGTGCGACCAATGAGGACGTCCTGTGGATTGCGCAGTTCAAGGATGAGGTCGTCTTCACCGGAGGCGGTGTTGACGGAGACAACGCAGGTCTCGTCGGGCTGGCCGACGTCGATTTGGAACTGGTCAACGTCCGTTTGGTCGCAGATCCGCCCGCCACCATCAAAAGGAACCGCTAGCTGGGCATAGTCTTGGTCATTCGGCTCATAGTCGTCATCTTCACAGACTGGTGTGATTGGACAGTCTTCGCCTACATTGAGGGTGTAGGGGGCGGTGCTTCCCTGGTAGCCGTACACTTCGATCCAGTGGGTACTCTGTGTAGCCACAACAGTGATTTGTTCGTTGGAGCTGCTGGACCCGGAGCTGCCGACTGTCGTCGAGGTGGATGCGCCCCACAATTTGAGGTCCAGGTCATCGCCGGAGACGCCCGACTGGTCGGTGAACAATAGGTCGATGGTCAGCTCACAGCCGGGGGCGGTGGTGAACGTGAACCAGTCTTCGTCGCCGTCGGCGCAGATCTGGCCTTGGATGCCGTCGACCGGAAGAACACTCAGAACGGTCGCGTTGGCCCGGTCATCGTTGCCGCTGGTGCCTTCGTATGAGTCAGGACAGCCTGGCTCGACCGGGTCCTCACAGACAACGTCGTAGGCAAATGTGTAGTCGACATCAAAGTTGCCGGCGCGGTCGCGAATTTCTACGAAGACGCTGTCATTGTCGAGGTCTTCGCTCAACGAAGCGAAGCCATCCGAGCCCACAGTGTAGGTAGCGGGTGTGTCGGTGGTGCTCTGGTAGACGTAGATGCCGAGGTCCATGCCGGACTGCCACGTGTTGTTCAGCGACATGGCCAGACGGCACTGCTGACCGGGGGTGCGGTCCACATCAATCTCGTAGAAGTCGGCGCTGTCGTCCGCACAGATTGTGGCACTCGTGTTCGTGTTCTCGAGCACGGTGGTGTTTGCGGTGTTGATGGTGTCGTTGTCTTCGAAGCCGTCATCTTCGCAGACGGGTGTGACGCCGGTACAGTCTTCGGCGACGATGAACGTGTACGGGGATTCCGTGGTCTGGTAGCCATACACCCGAACGAACATGGAGCCGTCACCGGTGACGGCGAGGTCGTTGGCGAACTCGTCGTTGTTAGACGTCGTTCCGCTGAACACTTGAGCACCGCTGGAGTTGAGGATTCGCATCTCGAGGTCGTTGATGGGAGTCTGCACGTAGGTGTGCTGCACGGTCACGTCTACGGTGCAGCCTGGCGTGCTGTTGATCTGGAACCAGTCGTCATCATCTTCGCAGATCTGTCGGTTGAGGGAGACCGGGAAGTTGGAGAGGACGGTGGCATCGGCCTGTACATCATCGTCGGAGGAGCTGCGGTCGACCACGTCATCCACACAAGTGGGCGGATTGGTGTCGGGGTCTGTGTCCGGATCGGTATCGGGGTCTGTGTCCGGATCGGTGTCCGGGTCAATCTCGCAGTCGAGGCTCGCGACCAACAGGTAGTCGTTGCTCGAGCCTTGGTAGCCACTGACCAACACAGCGAACAAGCCACCGTCGCCAACGAAGGTCAGGCTCTCATCGCTGGTCTGTGTTTCGCTGGCAGCGACCTCGGTATTGCCGTCAAACAGGTACAGATCGAGGTCGCCATCGCTGTGGTCGAAGCCCAAGGTAAGGGTGGCTTCACAGTCGTCTGGGATGGTGAGGCGCATGACGTCGATGTCGCCGGGGCAGATGGTGCCTGAGATGCGGCTGCCGTCCGTGATGGGCGTGCCGCTTGCAAGGTCGTCGTCCTGCTCATTGCTGTCGTCCACACACTCAACATCGGTACCTGGGTCTGTACCGTCTGTTCCGTCGTCGTCTGTGTCGACATCTTCCGTGTCGACGTCTTCGCTGTCTGAGTCGCCGTCGATGTAGTCTTCGAAAGGTTGCGGCAGGTAAGGCCAACAACCGGCGAGTAGGACGAAGAGGAAGGGGGCGGCGCGCATTTTAGCTCCAGCAGAGTGGTCGGCACTATGGACTCAGAAGCAAGCCGTCGACCCCCGTTGTGGGCTCTTTGATGGGCTTTGAGGTGCTGTGACGAGGCCGTGCTGACCGTCGTCAACCTGCGTACAGCCGCAATGCTCTTCCCAAAAACGGGATTTCATCAGCTATTCAGGGCAAGTCTCTTCGACGACGAGAGTGTAGGGAGACTCGGTGGTCTGGTAGCCGTAGACACGGATCCAGCTGCGTTGCGCCACGTGGAAATCGCTGATGACCTCGTCATCCGTCGAGGACTCTGCAAGGGCCAGGACGTTGTTGCCTATGCCTACAATCTGAACATCAACATCGTTGAGGGGGGCGGCGACGTACTCGTGCTCGACCAGGACGTTGATTCTGCAGTTGAGGGCTGTGTCCAGCTCGTACCAGTCGTCGTCGCCTTCACAGATCTGGCCGTCAATGACCATTGGGAAGCTGCTGATCACGGTAGCGGAGGTTCGTGTGTCGTCGTTTCCGTTGGTGTCGATGCTGTCATCCACGCACTCACCAATGTCGACGTCGCAGTCCACATCTAGGTTGAGCGTGTAGTCAGCACTGTCATCTTGGTTGCCTTCCACAATCACGACGTACTCCCCACCATTGGCAAGAAACGTGATCTCCTCAAAGCTGGTGTTGTCCCGGTCACTCCAACCGACTTGGTCTTCGCCGCTAAACAGGAACAGGTCGAGGTTGCCTTGCTCTTCGTCGAAGGCCAGCTCAAGTGTGGCCTCGCACTCAGCGGGAATGGTGAGGCGCATGAAGTCGGGGTCGTTGGGACAGAGGGTACCGGAGCGAGAGCTGTTGTTTTGCAGCGCTGTGGCTTGGCCGAAGGTGTCGTCATCCTCACGGCTGTCGTCAATGCACGTGCCGTTCGGTTCGGTGTCCTCGTCAAGGTCGGTGTCTCTGTCAGGCTCGGTGTCTCCGTCGGGATCCGTGTCGCGGTCGCGGTCGTCGTCAGGTGTTGTGTCCTCGTCGGTGACGTCGGAGCCTTCGTTGGTGTACTCGTCGAAGGACTGCGGCAAGAAGGGCCAGCAGCCAGCAAGGAAGACCAGCAAGAAGGGTGCGGTTCGCATGTGAACTCCGGTGAGGGACGGTATGGCTATGAAGCCATTTCGACGCCTGCACCTGCTTCACGGCCCGTTTGAGGTCGCTTGATACCGTTTGATGAGGCCCACTCGAGAGCGCATCAATCGACGGTTGCGTCTACCCAGTCCACATGGTCGCCACGCAGCCCGTCTTCGCCCTGTAGGACCTTGATCTCAAGCACGGTCGCGTCTGTAATGTCGATCTCAAAGGGAACGGCTTCGGTGCTTCGGTCAAGAGGGCCTGACTCGAAGATGCGGGCGCCGTCCACCCAGATCTCTGCAACGGCTGTTCCGCGTCGGGCTGCGCTATTGCGACCGACCTTACCCCTGAATGTGGTGTATTCGCCGTCCAGCGCGTACTCAATGCGACTGTCAGCATGCATGCCAAGGCCGGTCTCAAAAGGCTCGCCATCAATGACGAGGGGCCGGTAGCTGACGCTGGTGCCCCAGCGAGACTTCTTCTCGCCGTGGTCCACATCGACTGGAACAAGGTCTTGCAGCAGCGTGCGGCCGGTATCCGCCAAGGTGCCGGCAACGAACCCTTCATAGTCGGCAAACAAGGCCAGCTGGCGCACATACCAGTGGTCTAGATGCGCTACGTAGGCTTCGACAAGCTCTTCGTGCTCGCCTGAGATGTCGCTGTGTTCGGTGGGGTCTTCGTCGATGTTGTACAGCTGGGTGATGCCGGTCTGTACCTGGTGAATCACCTTGTACGGCCCGTCTCGGAGGCCCAAGTACAAGAACGAGTAATCGGTGAAGAAGCGCGCCATGTGCCGCTCGCCGTCGAGCAGCGAGTGCCCCTGCCAGCGCTCGGGTGTGGGCAGCGCGAGCAGGTCCATGAGCGACGGTGCCATGGCGGTGTGGTCGGCAAAGGCAGACACGCGTTGCTGCTGTGGGAACAGGCGTGGGTTGGACCACAGTGCCGGAATGTGCACGTTCTCTTCATAGATGGACGTGCTGTGGATGCGGTTCCCGTGGTGCTGTCCGAACGCTTCGCCGTGGTCACCAATGATGACGAAGAGGGTGTTGTCGAGCAGGCCTCGCTCTTCCACGGCGTCGTACAGGTCGCCTAGATTGCGGTCGGCGTAAGCCAAGGCGGACAGGTACTTTTCTTGGCTGGTCCCATCTCCGTACGTCGGGGTCTCGCCATCCGGCAAGCTGTACGGGTAGTGCGGGAAAATGGGCATGTACATCAGGAAGAACTTCTCCTGCCCAACGTCGTCCAGGAACCGTGTCATCTGGGCGACGGACGCCTCTTCTTCAATGCCCCAGCTGTCGGTGTACATGCTGTCGTCTTGTGGAAGCGACTTCATGTCCCACAAGCTCTCGAATCCGCGGCCCTCTAGGAAGTCAATCTTGCGGGTGTAGGTGAATTTTCCCGAGTGTACGAGCGACGAACGGTAGCCGTTGAGCTTCAGGACTTCTGGGAAGGAGTGGCACGGAAGCTGTGGCCGAATGTAGGTCTCAGCGGTGGGACGCGGGTACGGATAGGTCGAGCAAAAGTTAGCAAAGAGCGACTTCATGCTGGCCGGTGTGACCGTGTAGTAGTCATCGAAGACCACAGCGTTCTGTGCGATTCGGCTGATGTTTGGCGTGGGGTCGTCCGTGGCACCGTACAGACCGAGGTACTCGGCAGAGGTGGACTCCATGACCACCCAGATGATGTTCATGTCTTCGGCGGCACCGCGCAGCCCTTCCAGGTCGGGACCGCGCGCGTCAGGGTCGAGCATGGAGCCACGAGGGATGGGCTGGCTGACGCGGGCGTCATCTCCAAGGGTCTGAACGGTGGTCTGTGGCTCGGGAATGCCGAGTAGGGCGAGCTCCCACACCGCATTACGGTTGAGGCCGCGGGGGTCGATATGGTCCAGACCCAGACTGCCGAGAATGAGGGTGTAGCCCAAGACAAGCGCAAGAATGCCGGAGCCCACGCGGGGGCTTTTGGTGATGGCCCAGGGCACCAATAAGGTCAGTGCGATGGCCGCGACGAGCGGCCAGGTGTTGGCGAAGGTGACGAGCCCAGCGGCAGACTCTCCGAGGTCACCCACGCCTCCGGCCATGCCCATCATGCCGCGGTTGAGTGGGGTGGAGAACGACCGGAAGAACGGTACGTTGACGCCCAGATACACAGCGAAGAACACGGCAATACCGGTAAATGCGCGCTGAGCGGCCACATGGCGCTTGTTGGCGATTGTGACCAGCGTTGCAGCGAGCAGTCCAAAGATCACCGCAACAAGGCCGTCGCGAAGCAGCCAGCCGGTCAGGCGCGGGCCGGGAATCAGCGCCTCAACACCATGCCGCTCGGTCGCCAAGAGAATCTTGATGAACGCGCTAGCGGCGAAGACCGAGGCGGTGGTGTACGCGAAAGCCGCCCAGAACGGGGGTCGGACGGCTTTGGCTTCGGTCTTCGGTGTGGCGCTATCCGTCATGGTTCCAGGGTGACGAAGGGGACGGTGACGACCACGGGCGGACTGTCGCCAGTGGGGAATGTCAGGCGCACTGCATCACCCGTTGCACCGGTGATGCGCAAGGAGTGCTTGCCGGCGGTCAGCGTCTGTGTGTGGCTGCCGAGTACGTTGCCTGCGCCTAGAGTCTCGATGAGCACGTCATCGTAGTTCATGCTGACGTCGTAGGTGACCTCTTGAGGTCCGTTCGACACGGGGGTTCCCGCGCGGAACTCGAAGGCAGGCCTTGGAAGTGTGCCTTGTGAGACAGGGACAAAGGGCGCGCCGTTTGGCGAGCGCACGGTGAAGACCGCATCTCGGCGGTCTTCCAGAGGAACGTCCACTTCGATGAGCTGCCCACCTGCTGGAACGTCGACCGTGCCGTGGTAGACGAGCCCGCCCATGTGCCAGACTTCCCACACCCACGTCTCATCTGTTGGGCGTGCATTGATGGTGTTGCTGACGTGCCAGACGTGTTCGACGGGGTCGGCGGTCGCTCGCATACGACCACGCGTTGCGGCGGTAGCGAAGTTCTGCGTCTGTGGTCCCGGAGCCATGCGCATGCGGCCTCCAACCACAGACGTTGCCTGATGTCTGTTGGGGCCGTTGAGCAACCAGTTCATGCCCAGGTCCGCCGTGACATCACCCAACGCTTGGTAGTGCACGAACAACTCGACAATGTCTCCTTTCCGAACACCCACGGGAATGCCGCTGGGCACACACGGAGCAAAGACGGTGGGCATGTAGCGTTCTTCGGACATCGACTCGCCAAACCACGAGCAGGTCTCTGTGAACACCTCGCCGTCTTCTTTGGGAAGGTTGATGTTGAGCCACTTTTGGCCCGCGCCACCGCCATCAATGAGGATGGTGCCTTCGACCTGCTCGCCAAGGTCTTGGACGGCAATGGCCAAGCCGTATGCGGTCGCGAGTACCGTCATCTCGGCGTGCTCCATTCCGTTGGCCAAGACTCCGACCATGAGCGTTGGGCCGTTCGCGGGCTGGTCCCACTGGTCCTCGTCGAGCACGCCATCCACCGTGGGACGAATCCCGGGTAGAACGGCGAGGTCTTCGGGCAGAACGTAGTCGGGAGGCGGCCAGTTCAGATTGTCGAACGCCAGCATCTCAACCGCGATGTCTCCGGCGGAGAAGGTGTGCGTGGGCTTGAACTTCTTGCCGCGCTGTAGCCGCAGCGCTTCGGTTGCGGCGGCTTGACGGATGAGTGCCAGGGCGTCTTCGGTCATGCGGCCGTCGTCGATGGGACCGGTGTTGTCAATGCCGAGAATGGGCGCTGCGGCACCGTGCAAGATGGCCCGTGCGCGCGAGACGTCTGCTCCCTCGGCTTCGGCAGCGTCCGCAGCCAGCTCCAGAGTGTGCAGCACGCGGACATCCACAACGCCCTCTCCGTACGCGTTGACCAGAGTGCCCGGCCAGACAGTGTCTCCGCTGGGCGCCAAGAAGGCGCGCAGGAAGTCTTGGCGTGAGCCAACGTCAGAGAACGCGTCTCCGACGGCGTCGTTCCAGTGCCACGACAGGTAGCCGTCGGGGCGCAGGGCCCATCCGCCGAACGGGGCGTGGCGACCGGGCATCATGTTGTACGCCCAGCCTTCCGCGCCTTGGGAGCGGAAGTTGTCGGACCGTCCGGCGCGGGGGTGGGGGCGCAGGGTGTGCATGGCGATGTCAAAGTCGCCAGCGTACGGCCAATCGACCGGGTTCTCCGTGGCTCCGACAAGCCGGACGGTGGGCTGCGCACGACGGAAGGCAGCGGAGATGCGGCGTGCGAGACGTACGTATTGACGGCCTCGGCTACCGCCCTCATCGTAGAAGTACAGAGCGACGTCGTTGTCTACGCCAGCCTGGGCCATCATGTCGATGTGCTCCAGATTGAGGGTCTGCCGCTCTTTGTACCCACCCATGTTTGTGACGGCAAAGAAGGGGTCTACCCAGATCATTTCCTTACCGCCGGCCTCGCGCCACAGGGCTGCAGCGGCGGGCATTGCGCCGGGCTGGTACTCGGTGGTGGTCGCTCCGACGTAGGGGTACCAGGTCGACGACAGGCGCAGGGCCATGGCGTCCATGCCTCGCTCGCGCATCAGCCGGACGTCTTCGGCAAAGATGTCCATCGCGGCTTGGCTTTCTTGTCCGTGAATCTGGCCAACAACGGGCCGAAGATCGACGAAGTACCCCATAGGGAAGGGGTTGTCAGCCACGGCGAGTCGGGAGACGTTGACCACGAGTGGAATGTCCATCGTCTCGTCGCCACGCTCGACATGCAGGGTTCCTGTGTAGGTCTTCGGCTTGGCATCGTCGGGAACAATGATGGTCAGTCCGAGTCCGACCGGAGCGCCTTGTTCGCCGTTGAGCGTGTGTTCCGTGGGTCGCACAAAGGCGGGACGTGGACGACGCTTGATCTCGATGTCTCCGCGATGGTCCAGCCAGTGGACTTCGCCGGTCTCGACCTCAATGCCGTCTAGACCGTCAATGCGGAACTCAACGGGGTCGTCGCTGCCGAACAGCCACACGACCTGTCCCGTGCGGTTCCCGCGGTACGCGTCCACCTCGAAGACCGGGTCAGTGACGCCTTCTTCGACGGTCGGATGCTCACGCCAGTGGGTGAACTGCACCGACATGGGGCCTTCGCCAATGGCCGGCGCATCCCACACGGCAGCTTGTGGCCAAGTCTGCTCAAGGTAGTGGATACGACGGGCGGCATCCGCGCTCTCAATGAGCACTTCCGCCTCAATCGCTTCGGCCTTGGACGCGATGACGAGCGCTTGAAGACCGGTGCGGAAGACTTCGATGTCCACGCCGTCTTCGTCCATGGTGAACTCGAAGGGGATCCACTCCTGCTGCACGCGGTGTTGGCGGTCCCACTCGGTCAGTCCCTCACCAAATTGAGGGAAGGGGTTGGCCACGTTCCACTTGGAGGAGAGGTACTCTGGACCGCCGGGAACGTCGAAGCTAGCGACGTCTTGGCCGTCGATGCGAATGCCATGCGTCACGCCAATAGGGTAGACGGCGTCGTAGTAAAGAGAGCCGTTTGGGGCGCCAATGTAGGCGTACCCAATGTAGTCTCCTGGCGGTTGGCTGACGTGCAGTACGCCACCTTGAAGCCAGTCATTGACGAGAGGATCGGGGGCACCGTAGACCAGTCCGCGGCGTGCGGGAGTGGTCCACGTGACGCCGGGAGCTGTGGTGGTCTGTGGGTGCAGTCCAACGAAGCCTTCGAACACTGGTGTACCGATTGGACCGGCATCCAGCGCGAGTGGGGCAGCGTGGGCGGTCAGGGCGAGCCACAACAACATGAACGTCTCCTCGGCTTGAGAGCCTACGGCATTTGGGCGTTAGAGACGTTGGTCGGCCGAATCCATCAATGCTTTTTCGAACCGCGCTTAGGGACTGGCCTTTACTTAAGGCGGGCACCGAAGCGCTTGGCGATTGCCAACGAGAAGCCAATGGCCTTCTGAACGTCGCCATCCATGAGCTTGAAGAAGGCGCCGAAGGGGCCAACCTTAGCGATCGTTCCACTCTTCTGGGTCTCGACTAGGGCCGTTGTGGCGTCTGTTGCCGTGCTGAGCGGGCCTTCGAGAGCGCCGGCAGCGAGCAGTGCATCAAACTCTGGCGAGTCGAGCACGGCAGTCAGCTTGCCGAGCTTGGAGGCGATTGCTGGGATGTTCGAGCCAGCCAGCTCATTGTGCATGGCCAGACCGAACTCCAAGCCGAACTCAATGAGCTCTGGATTGGCGACAGCCTTGTTGAGCAGGGCGACGGTCTCTGCCGACAGCGCGGCGTTTGCAAAGTCGACGGTGTCATCGTCTAGCAAGCGCTCGGCGAGTCCCATGGCGTTGGGGGACGCAGCACGTTGCAGCAGGGCCAAGCCACGCACGCCAGTCCCGATGGGGTCGATGCCGTTTTCGGCGGCACCATGAAGGGTGCTGTTGGCCACACTTCCAGCGGCGTCCACGAAGGTCGGTGCGCGCTCTTTGAAGTTGCCGAGGCCATTCATGAGCCAATGCAGGGTCTGCATCTCACCTTCAGAAAGGGCCTGGTTAGCGGCATTCGCGCTCACCTGGGTGGGAGCCGCGTCTAGCTTGGCTTCCAAGCGGTCTAGGCGCTCGTTGAGGCCTGTAATGGCTGCCAGTACTGCGTCGTCGCTCATGGTCGTCCTCCGAGGTCGCTGCCTAACCCGTCCGCTGAGCGAACGGCGACGTCCAACGTGTCTGGCCCGGTCTCTCCGATAAACCGTGCATGAAGGTCCTGGGCGACCAACCTCCCGGCGGTTGCGTCGAACGTGGTTCGCCCTCGGATGTCGAGCACTTGGCGCCCAGCGAGAGACACGGATGTGTCGGTGTCGATGATTGCGGTGAGCGTGCCCTGCCGACGGGTCAGAGACACCAATGTGGCGGTGCTTTGTAGGCGTTCGCCGTGTCCACTGGGCATGAGGTCTAGGAATGGGCGGGCGATCTGAGCGGCATCCCACTCATCGCCCATCTGAACCGGCCTACGGGGAAGCGCACACCAGATGGCACGCTCGGTCAGGGCAATCGCGAAGTCATCCGTGTCGCTGCGAAGGCGGCCGTCGGGGCGCACGAGGACGTACGTCTCGGTGATGTCGTCGTTGAACCCGGTCAGAGCGGACTCGACCTCGCCCACCTGCTCCACCACGAACGTCCAGGTGCCAAGACTGCTGTCTTCGGCTGTCTGCAGGGTCACGTCGTAGGCAAACACGTCCCCGACGTTCATGGACCACTGCAAGGTGGTGGCGTCTGAGGCGGTTGTGGACGGGCGGTCATTGGTGGACGCACGCGGGCACCCTGCAAGGACGACCAGCAGTCCTAGCCACAAGCGCCGAGTTGGTAAATGGTGGGCGGTACCGAACATGCCGCGCCCATACCGCAGCGTGTGCACCAGTGCGCTACAGCGGCCTCTCATGACGCTTCGCTTCATCGATTCCGAACAGACCATCGCCTTGTCCGTGGGCGACGTTGTGGCGTTGGGAGCGCGCGGTGGGCACTTGTCGATGGGGCTCGCTGGGCGCAGCTCCACACGGCTGCGCATGGGGCAAGAAGTTCACACGGACTACGCGGGCGACCGGCAACGGGTGGATGCGTCGTACCAAAGTGAAGTGGGCCTGCGTCGGCAGCTTGTGGTGGATGGGTGGACGGTGACCCTTCATGGCCGCGTGGATGGGCGGGTTGTGGAGGACAGCCGCGACGTCATTGAAGAGGTGAAGTCCACGGTTCTCGGGGCTGACGCGCTGCTCGCGACCACTGTGGACGACTGGCCCGACTACCGCCGGCAGCTCGAGACCTACCTTTGGTTGGCGGATTCGGGCTCGTCCTTGCCGCCGATTGGGCGCCTTGTCCTGATCAGCGTCTTGGATGGCAGCAAGCATGTGCTCGGTGTGGCGTATGACGCAAACACCGTAGATAGCGACGTCCGCGCGGTGCTGGAGCGTGTGGTCCACGACCGTATTCGACGTCTGGCGTGGCTGTCGTCCCGTAGAGACTCGCCCGTGCCGCTCCCGTACGACGAGTGGCGAGTCGGACAAGACGAGATTGCGACCCAGACGCTGCAAGCTCTGGAGCGCGGGGAGCCGATGTTGGTTCAGGCGCCGACGGGGCTGGGTAAGACCGGACCTGTGCTGTGGGCCGCGCTGACCTTTGCCCGTAAGCACGACAAGCAGGTGTTCTGGGCTACCGCACGTACAACCCACCAGGCGGTCGCCCAGGACTCGATTCGACGCCTGCGTCGCGCGGGTTTCTCGGTTCGTGCCATTACGCTGAGAGCCCGTGAAAAGGCTTGCCTCAACGACATTGTTGCGTGTACGCCAGAGCGCTGTCCGTTTGCCAAGGACTACTACGACAAGGCACAAGGTCAGGTACTGCAAGCCGCGCGATGCGTACCCGACCCTGCGCCCGAGTCGATGCGTGACGTCGCTGAAACCCACGGTGTGTGTCCGGTCGAGCTGGCGTTGGACGCGTCTGAGGAAGTGGACCTGGTCATTGGCGACATGAACTACGCGCTGGAGCCTGGGGTTCGCCTGGCGCGGCACTTCGAGGGAGCGAGCCTTAAGGATTGGGTGGTGGTCATTGATGAGGCCCATCAGCTCGTAGAACGTGCACGAGGCTGGGGAAGTCCGCGAGTGACGGTCGAGCAGGCGCATGCGGCGTCCGTGCGGCTGAACGAGCTGGAGTCCTCCGAGGCTGAACCGTTCATGGCGATTGTTGAGCAGGTCGTCGAGGGCATCTACCAGTCCGAGTACTTGGTAGACGGCCGCTGCCGTGATGGTGTGGGTGTCGCCGATCTTCCGCGACGTATGTGGTCGGACTTGGCCGAACAGATCGACAGCTTGGCCCTGGACTACGCGCGTATCGAGGCCGTGCGCGTTGCAAGCGGAAAGGAACCGGCGTCTCACCCGGATGCGTGGACCGAGTTTGCCCGGTCGGTTCTTCGCTTTGCAGATGCGCTGGTGTCTGCGGAGGAGGAGACGGCTGAGCTGGTCGGATTTGGTGCGGAGCGCTTCGTGGGACTCGCCTGCTTGGACCCGTCGAAGACCCTGGGGCCTCGATTGGCCGCTCTCGGTGGACTGGTCGGATGCAGCGCGACCCTGTCACCAACGGCCTACTACACCACCGTTCTAGGCCTGCCTGAAAACACCCAGTCGATGGATGTTGACGGTGTCTTTCCCGCCGAGAACAAGTCGGTCGTTGTGGCCTCTCGCGTGTCCACCACCTACCGGGACCGTGTGCAGCACGCGCCTGCGACCGCCGCACTCTTGTCTCGCTGTATTGAAGCGACGCCCGGCAATGTGGCGGTCTACTTCCCGTCGTTTGCCATGCTCGGAGACCTGGTTCCCCGGCTTGAGCTCAGCAAGACCGACGAGCTGGTGGTTCAGGAACGGGGTGGTGATGATGCTGCACGGGCGGCGATGCTGGCACGACTAGCGGCTGGAGGGCCTCGGGTGGTGCTTGCTGGTGTGCTCGGCGGCGTGTTCGCGGAAGGGGTGGACTTACCCCCAGGAAGCCTAGACTTGGTGTGTATCGTCGGTCCTGGGCTGCCTCCGGTTGGGCTCGTGCGCGACTTGCTGCGCGACCATCACGAGCGTGTGCACGGGGACGGATTCCGCTACGCATCGCTGATTCCGGGTCTCACTCGAGTGGTTCAGGCGGCCGGAAGACTGCACCGTCGACCGGAGGACCGTGGGGTGATTGTCTTGGTTGGCCGGAGGTTCCGTTGGCGAGACATTCGGGAGCTGTTGCCGAGTAGCTGGGAGCCGGAGCTGGCTATGGAACCGTCGGATGCGATTGCTGCGTTCTTTCACCCGTCGAGTAAGGTTGCGGCCCCCTGATCCGACGGACGTTACTGTCCCCTCGCTGGAGTGCGCATGGTGCTGTGTCCCCGTACCTATCAATGTCTTGATGCGTGTCGCATCGAGCTGAGGTGCGCGTGAACCGTTTCTCGATAGCGGACACCGATAGGCTGGCTGAGCGGCGTCGTCCGTTCGACCGGCTCGAGTCGCGCATTGTCCGAAAGTGGCTCGCGAAACCGGAGATGGCCACGCGGGAACAGGTCGAGCAGCTGCGCTATGTGCTGTCCTTCGCCAAGCTGACGCAGGTCCGAAACAGGGATGGTGTGGACGTGTACGTGGGCGGAATCAACGCTCTACATGCCCTGCACATGCAAGAAGTGATTGAACAGCGCATGGCCGACGGTGGCGTCAAGAGCGTGCTCAAGAGCCTCGATGAGCTGGTGATTCGGACCGCACGGGCGCGTCGTGCTGCACTCGACCATCTACCCTTGGACCGTGACTCCCTGGAAGAAGAGGTCACTACGCGTGTCCTCGCTGTCGCCAGCGGAGGCGGCGGTGGTTCTGGCTATGTCTACCCGGGCGTGTACGAATCGCTGGAGCGCAACGGCATGCAGCCGTCGCTGATGACGGGCACGTCGATTGGCTCGCTCATGGCCATGTTCCGCTGCCGCTTTGCCCGGTATGACCCGGCACCCATGATTGCTGCCGCGCGCAGCCTGGCGTGGACCAAGGTGTTCCGCGTCATGGAGGCCAACAGCCGCTACGGCCTGCCGGCAACTCTGCGGCTGTACCTTCAGCATGCCCTCGGTCACTTGTTCCGTCATCCGGAAGGCCGAGCCCTGCGCTTGAGTGACCTGGGCATTCCACTGTATGTGGTCGCTACCGGAATCACCGTTGACGCGCTCAAGCATGATGTCGACTACTACGAGAACTTCATCAACCGCGACTTGAAGCGAAGCAGCGGCTTCAGTGTGCGCAGCATCGTCAAGACCGTCGGCATTCTGCGCGAGTTCCTCTCCCAGCGGGACGCCCTGCGAACCGTCGCACTTGGCCGTGCCGAGGGGACCGAAGACTTTGATGTGTTGGACGCCGCAGGCTTCTCAGCCGCTATCCCCGGCGTCATTCACTACGACGTTGTTCGGGATGACCCTCGCATGCACCGCATCCTGGACAACCTGTACGCGGACTTTGGAATCAGCCGACTCGGAGAGGGCGGCATGGTGAGCAATGTGCCGTCGCGAATCGCGTGGGAGTCGGTGGTCTCGGGGGATGTCGGCCGTCGAAACGTGCTGGTGTTGGCGCTGGACTGCTTTGCACCCAATCGTCGAAGCCTGGCCTGGCTGCCACTACAGCAGCTCGTACGCAGCGCCAATGTGGACAAGGAACGGGCGTTTGCGGACTGCTACCTGACCTTCAAGCGCGTCCCGTCCCCGGTCAACTTGGTGCCCACCTTGAAGGGCGTGTTCCAAGCCATGCGCTGGGGACGCGAGTCCGTTGCGCCGGAACTTCCGTACCTCAAGGAAATGATGCGGCCCATTGCGGTCATTCCAGAGCTCGCAAGACAGAAGTAGGCGGTCTAGCCTTCCATCTTGTCCATCAGATCTAGGATGGCGTCGTGAATGTCCCCATTGGTGCCGCACACGCCAATGTGTAGCGGGTCGGCGTTGTCGAATGCGTAGGCTTGCCGTTTGCCATTGCTCGCACGACCGCCTGCTGCACTGATGCAGGCGACGCCTCCGGCCAGGTCCCAGGCGTTGCGTGGCTTGGGCGTAAATGACGCCTCTGCCTTTCCAGCAGCCACCAGGCCGAACTTGTAGGCGACAGAGCCCATTGGGGTCAGGTTCGCGCGGCCAGCAAGGTCATCAAACCAGCCTTTCTTGTACTCCGAGCGGCTGACCAGCAGGGTCGCGCCTTCGATGTTTCCGTGGTCGGAGACGGTGGTCGGCTCTCCATTGTAGGAGAAGCCTTCGCCTACGACCCCCGCGAAGAGCTCGCCAGTCGCCGGGTTTAGCAACACACCGAGGGTTGCGACGCCGTCGATGACCAGCCCAATCGAGACCACGAACTCGGGAATCTTGAGGGTGAACTCCCGTGTGCCATCGAGCGGGTCCACAATCCACACGCGGGACTTGTTCTCGCGGCTTCCGTCGTCTTCTACTTCTTCGGACAGGTAGCCGTCATCGGGGAATTCACTTCGGATGACCTCGGCAATGACGCGGTCAGCGGCCAAGTCTGCTTCGGTGAGTGGACCCTTGTCGCCTGCCTTGAACCGCACCTCAAAGTCGTCTCGGTTGTAGACTTCCAAGATGGCTTGGCTCGCCTTCTTGGCGGCTTCAATGGCGACGCTAAGTTCGTGCTGCATGGGACCTCCGGACGGCCCGGGTAACGCATTGTAGAGTGGGTTCGCGATTCAGGTCTTGGAGGTCAGCATGGCGAGGGCAACGTGTCACTGTGAGAACGTCGTTGTACGAATCGATGCCCTGGCCGAGCGGGTCACTCGCTGCAACTGCTCCATCTGCCGCCGGTATGCGCCGCTTTGGGGCTACCACACCGAGACCACCGTGACGGTGCAGGTGGGAGACGCTGGCCTGCGGACCTACTGCTGGGGCGATGAGATGGTGAACTTCCACCACTGCGGGCGCTGCGGCTGTGTGACGCACTACACGCGTGGACCAAAGGGGGAGGGGGACCGGTTGGCCGTGAACTACCGCCTGTTCGACAATGCGACGGTGGACAGCCTGCCCGTTCGAGAGTTTGACGGTGAGAACATGGGCGCGTAGCTACTGAAGCTCTGCCGCACGCAAGGACATGTACAGCTCTACAGTCCCGTTATTGTCGGTGTCTGCGAGGGATGTCCACCGCCCGACCCGCTCAAAGGCGTGGCGGCCTTCGACCACATGGTCGGCGCCGTCGATCAGGGCGGTAGGCCAGTCTTGGCCATTCCACACCAACAGGCGTCCGGCTGTGAGGTCGTCCCCGACGGTGGAGTCCGACGCCCCTACAATGAGCTCATCCAGACCGTCCGCGTCCAAGTCTCCAGTGGTTAGGTGTCGCCCAAAGTGACGGGTGTCACTGTCTAGTGACGACAGGGTGGTGTTCGGCCTTCGTCGCCCAGTCGTGAACAGGGGCGTTGGGTTGTACAGCAACACCTGGCCCGCACCGTTGTTTGCGCCGGCGGCACCGACCGCTAGCCACACGTCGTCCACTGTTCGAAGGGAGCGAAGCTGGCCTCCAAACCACCCATTGCTGCTGCTACCGAGCACGATTCCACTGGCGGTGGCGGTCCCGTCACGCAGGGTCTGGCCGCTTATCCATTGAATGTAGCCGTCGCCTGATGCCCCGAGGGGAGCCCCAACCACCACGTCGTTGACGCCGTCGTCGTCTACGTCCAAGGTGCACAGGATGCTACTTCCTAGACGGTCTCCTCCGCTCACACCGGTGAGCAGCAGCCCTACGGCAGCGATAGGGACAGACCCGTCCGCAAGGTTGGTCAATGACGATGACGGAACCCACCAGACCCCACCTTGTAGGGGAGAGTTAGCGGTCAAGGTTGGTGCGCTGATGAGCAGCTCGGACAGACCGTCGCCGTCCGTGTCTGCGCACAGCTCAATGGAGGTTCCGGTCCGGTCGCCAGGCGTTGCTCCGGTGAGACGCAAGGCATCCTCTTGGGGAACTACACCTGTCTGCGGTAAGTCTCGGTAGATACTGACAGTGCCAGCCGACAATCCTGCTTCCGGCGCCCCCACCACAACCCACTCGTCGGTCTGGACGACTGTTGTGCCAAAGCTTACGTCTAGACTGGACAACACCAGGCCCTGGGCAACGTCCGCAAGGGTCTGATTGCCAAACGGTGGCGCGATTGCGACCACACGTTGGGCGTCGGGTTGAGCGACAAGAGTCCGGCCGTTGTGTGCTGAGACGCGCCAACCCACTCCAAGAGAGACCGCCCCGCGAATGCTGCTCGTGGCGTCTGTGAGCGGGTCCGGCGACGCTGGCCAGCGGTTCGGCACATGTCCAACCAACAGCGTGGTCGGCCACGTCGACTCGCAGGTAGGGCCGTCACACGTATCCGTGCATCCCGATGCAGACAGAGCCAGGGCTATCGCAAGCGGAAGTACACGTGGAGTAGTGGTGGGAGAGCGAGTCAACCTGTGTGCCGTCCGGTAGAGTGGGCGCCAAGGTGAGGAACGTATGCGAGTGCTGCCGTTTGGTCTATGCGTGTTGGTGTTGAGTATGGTGGGCTGTGTAGACCCAGACGTTGGCCGAGACCGTGACGGAGACGGCTTTCGTACGTCAGAATTGGACGGTGATGACTGCGATGATGCGAACCCGAACATCAACCCTGCCGCCAGCGAAGCTTGTGGCAACGGGGTGGACGACAACTGCGACGGCGTCATCGACGACGTCGGCGTGGGACAGGTTGACTGGTACGTAGACAACGACGGTGACGGCTTTCCATCAGACACCGTCTTTCAGAGTTGTTCCCCACCCGCAGGGACCTTTGCCGACCTGACGCGTGGCGTTGACTGTGACGACAACAACAACACCATCAATCCCGGTGCAGACGAGATCTACTACGACGGAGTCGATCAAGACTGCGCAGGGGGAGACGACAATGATTCCGATGGCGACGGGCATCCAGCGGTAGCGCAGGGTGGAGACGACTGCGACGACGCGGATGCGTTGGTGAGCCCCTCAGCGGAAGAGGTCTGCAACAACGGCGTGGATGACGACTGTGATGGTGGACCTGGGCCTTGTGAGTATCGGGGTGAGGTTGTGGTGGAGGATGTGGCGGAGGTGGTTCTTCCGTACTTCGGCCGCGAGTCATGGTGGGTTGATCTGACCGAAGACGGAGTCCTCGATTTCGTGTTGCTGACCTTGGGGAGTGATTCCTTCGACCCTGATCGGTTGCGGGTGTTCGATGGGGCCACCCTCACGTCGAATTCTCTGCCGCTTGCTACTTACGTTTTTGATGCCGGAGGCGGCACCGCCCATGCGAATATCGACGGCGACTTCAATGACGATGGTGTCCCGGATTTGGTGCTTTGGAACGAAGATGGAGCCTACGTTTATGAGAGCCCACATCTTGGTGGAAGCTTCACGTCGAATTTCGCCAACCATCGGCTGACTCACGACACTGTCCGGCTCACCCATGTAGCTGCGATGACCGACATGTCGGAGGAGGCGAGTGACCACTTAGCTCTGTTTGGACGGACTTCGGGCTTCAATGCTGCGGGTCTCTTGTGGACCCTGCAGCTGGTGGCTTCTGATTACGATTTGGCGGACGAGAGTAGCGTTACTACAGAGGTTGTGGTGGGGGGACCATCGTCAATGCCAGGTGATGGCCGCGAAACGTACATGGTTGAGGGGAGTGTGTTTCCCATCGGCAACACTGTTGCGGCCTACTACAACCTTGTTGGGCTCGTCCCTCCCGTCGTGCGCCGTTTGGCAACGTCGGTTGTGGACCTCGAACCTATTCTGTTTGGGGTATCGAAAACTCAATCATCAACCTGGGATTCCGTACCCCATACGTTCATCTTTCCGGTCGGGTGGATTCAGTCGCGTGACGACTCCTTCCTGTCCGGAGGCATACGTATTGACGCTTCTGTTGGCGTCAGTTCGTTTGGTGATGTCACCCAAGTTGACCCGTTGGATGAGCAAATGGTCAGCGACGACAACGCCCCGAGTATCACCCGATTCGGACACACGCTGTGTGATGTGAACGGTGATGGTGCGCATGATATGGTTGTCGGCACCGGAGTTATACCGAGAACCGGAGTTGCGGTGCAAGACACTCGCACTGAGCTGTTCTACTCGGTCGAGACCATGATTGGAGCCCAGTTACCGGACGCCTCGTTCGGCTCTACAACGCAAGATCAGTTGGTACCGTGCGGTTGTAGTATGGAAGTTCAATGGGTGTGCATGAGCACGGAGAATCCTCCCCGTACGAACCTATTACCGATGATCGCCCGCTGATCGGAGGGAGGCCTACAGACCCGAGAACGACGTCAGCTTGCGGGTAACGATGAGGTCTTCGTCCGAGGGTGCACCGCCTGAGCCACCCTGCTGGGCGGTCGTATCGAACGCCTTCTCTTCGACGATGCCGATGCCGTCCACGTACCAAATCTGTCGAGTCGTTGTGGTGTCGGAGCTTCCGCCGAACCCGAAGAGGTCGCCGAAGATGTCTCCGATGCCGGGGATTCCACCCGCTCCGGCCGCTCCGCCGCCGGCTTCCGACCAGAGCTCTGTGCGGATGTCGATGATCTGGTATGCGAACCAAGTGGTCCCGTTGACCTCTCGGTTTCCGGCTCCGATGACGGTGAGCTCGCCCTGAACGGTGATGCATTGCGCATCATTCTCGGGAAGTCCGGGTTCGGTCATGCAGTTGGGTAGGCCGCCGCCACCGCCGAAGATGTCGAAGATGGCGCTTAGGTCGTCGCTTTCCTTGGTAATCATGATCTCGTATTCGTAGTCGATCAGAGCGCCGCTCTCGAGCTGGGCGACGGTGGGCAAGTAGATGGCGCCCTCGTCTAGTGCGCGTGTGGCATTCAGGGATGATGGCAAGAAAATGCCGGTGCCCGGTAGGATTTCAATCTCAGCGGTACCTGACACGTCTTCACCGAACCACAAGGCTTCGCCGTTGTTGCAGTTCCGGTAGCTGGTCAGGTCGATTGGGTTGGTGCCGCCGGTAGGCGTAATGGTGCTGTTGACGATGTACGCAGGGTCACCGTTGGGTGCTGTTCCCAGTCCGCCGGGAGTCTGAACTTCCGTACCAACCGTGCCTTCGTAGTTGGTCTCGTATGTGCGCGACCAGCCCGTCTTGTCGAGTGGGTCCGCTGCGTGGCAGTCGCTGGCGGTACCGGTAGTGCCCGGGTCTGTGTCGGGCTCGGTGTCCACATCATCTGTGTCCGTGTCGGGGTCCGTTCCGTCCACTTCACTGGTGTCCGGATCCGTTCCAAAGTCGATGTCTAGGCGACTAGAACCATCGTCTGGACAGCCTGTGAGAACAAGAACAACAGTCAACAACGATACGGTACGCATACAAACTCCAAGGTGTGCCGGCCCCAAGAATGGCGACACACGGGCTACAAAGCCGGCGCAGGGTATCATGCGCCTTTCGCGACCTGCAAGGAGAGTCTGTGTCTGCTGACCTCGTGATTACCGAGATTGACGCCCTTTACACAATGGACCACGACTCGGAGGTTGGAGAACAGCGAGGTGCGGCTGTTGCTATCGTCGATGGTCTAATCAGTTGGTTAGGCCCGGCGAAGGACGCACCGACCGGGACTACGGTGGAGTCGGCGCGCGGATGCGCAGTCCTTCCTGGGCTGATTGACTGCCACACCCATGCTGCCTGGGCCGGAAGTCGGGCCGTGGAGTGGGAGCAACGATTGGCTGGGGCCAACTACTCGGAGATCCTTGAAGCGGGCGGTGGCATCTTGTCGACGGTCCGCGCCTCACGCGAGGTGGGCCTTGATGAGCTGACAGCGCTCACGGCGGCCCGGCTCACCCGGATGCGGGCCCGAGGAGTGACCACGGCAGAGGTCAAGAGCGGCTACGGACTCAACCCCGACGACGAGCTCAAGCAACTGCGGGCAGCGCATGAAGCGGGCAAGCTGGCGGATGTGGATGTTCTTGGAACGTTCTTGGGAGCGCACACGGTCCCCGCCGAGTGGCGACATGACCGAGCGCGCTACATTCAGCAGGTGATTCACGAACAACTGCCTAAGGTCGCCCCTCTGGCCCGGTTCATTGATGTGTACGTGGACCGAGGCGCCTTCACGGTCGAAGAGGGACGCGCCATTCTGGCGGCGGGTGCCGAGCTCGGGCTGTATCCACGCATTCATGCCGAACAGGTCACCTATACAGGGGCGGCAGCAATGGCGGCTGAGCTGGGGGCGTCGTCTGCCGACCACCTGGAGCAAATCGATGACGCCGGCATTGCGGCCATGGCTGCGTCAGGCACCGTGGCGGTGTTGCTTCCCGGTGCCATGCTGACCTTGCGCGACCCAAGTCCGCCGGTTGCCGCCTTGCGGGCCGCTGGCGTGACACTGGCCATTGCGTCGGACCTGAACCCTGGAACGAGTACGGTCTACGACCTGTGGGCGTGCGCAACGCTGGCCTGTTGGCAGATGCAAACCACCGTCGCTGAGGCGCTGCGTGGCATCACTGTCAATGCAGCTCGCGCCTTGCGGTTGGACGACCGTGGCGTGGTTCGGGTCGGCATGCGAGCCGACCTCATTGTCGTTGAGCCGGCACCTGGAGAACCGGTGACCGCAGGCGGCTTAGTACAGCACTTGGGCGGAAACACTATCCGCCACGTCATCCGCGGCGGACGACTCAGCTGACGCGGTTTTTGACTTCTTCGGCGTCTTGAATTGCGTCACTCGACAGAGACTTGGTGCTCTGGTCGGGGGAGTCGATGTCAGAGATGCCCTGTTGACCTTCGCGGAAGCTCTTCAAGCCTTCGCCCAAGCTGCGGAACACAGACGGCAGCTTTCCTGCTCCGAAGATGACGAGCACGAGAAGAAGGATGAGCAAGAGCTCTGGGACGCCGGGAGCGCCGATTGCGACCGGGATGAGCATGGGAGACTCCGATTGATGAGTCCACCTATCGTGGGGCGTTGCCCGTGGCCATTTCAGGGAAGGGGACCTGCCACACGCCGTGCTCGGTGACCCAGCCGGTGATCAGGTCGGCGGGTGTCACGTCGAAGGCTGGATTGTGGACCGGAACGTTCGCCGCCCAAACCACACCCTTGTGGCCCAGGACCTCGCTAGCGTCGCGTTCTTCGATGGGAATCTCGGCACCGGTTGGGCACTCACGGTCCAAGGTCGACGTGGGCATACCTACGTAGACGGGGATCCCGTAGTGCTTGGCTAGGATGGCGAGCTGGAGCGTACCAATCTTGTTGGCGACGTCTCCATTCGCGGCCACTCGGTCGCATCCCACAATCACCGCGTCGACAACACCGCGAGCCATCAGACTACCGGCGACGCTGTCAGCGACAAGCGTACAGTCAATTCCGTCTTCGAGTAGCTCATAGGCGGTCAATCGTGCACCTTGCAAGTACGGGCGGGTCTCGCCTACCCACACATGGGTGGGGCCGCGAAGTGCTGCGGAGCGGGCGATGCCGAGAGCGGTTCCCCAGCCGCCAGTCGCCAAGGTTCCGGTATTGCAGTGGTGGTACAGGTTCGTTGCGCCGTTCAGCGCGTCGGCGCCGAACTCGCCCATTCGCTTGTTGATGGCAATGTCGTCGTCATGAATGGCGCGTGCTTCGGTTTCCCACTGTTCGGTGGGCGTGGCCAGCATGCGCTCGACGCCCCAGCGTAGGTTGACTGCAGTAGGTCTGGACTCAAGCAGAATCTGCGCCGCCCGTTGCAGGTCTTCACCGCTTCGCAACGCCAATACCATGCCGTAGGCAGCGGTGATCCCAATGGCTGGCGCACCGCGAACAACCATGTCGCGGATGGCGTTGGCTGTGTCTGTTGCGTTCGTACAGTCGACCCACTCCACGACGGTGGGGAGTACGCGTTGGTCGAGCAAGGACAAGCCTTGGGCATCGAACCGGATGTGTTCAAGCATGATGCCCTCGTTCAGCAGGTGACCCCAAAATCAGGGAATAAGCCCCTGATTGGTCGGGGTCCCGGAGAACCCCCCCCGCGCAACGGCCCACCGCGAAGATGGAGGAGACGCAAGAGCTTTGCCAGTGATACGCCGGCGAAGGGGGCTGCTCGGGACACCCGAAGGTGTCACACGCTGCATACTATCCATGATCAGTGGGGTGTCTGGCAAGAAACTTGTCACCCCTCGTTTGATCTGCTGGCTGGGCAGAGAAAAAACTACCGGTTGGCGATCGCACTGTTATGCTTTGGGGGTAGCGAGCAAGTCTTGCGTAGACCTTCACTCCCGCCCCCGTGTGTGGATGCCTTCGGGCGACCATATGAGGAGCATGGTGGGCGGGAGCATGGGTCCGCGGGCTGCATCACTGGTCCAGGAACGAGCACAGCGTTGTCGCTGCGTCGGTCGCCGCCAGAAGGCGTGCTCCCTCCTTGCTCCTAGCTGTGCTCGCCCCTGACCTCAGCGCTGCGCCCGCGGACTTCGTCCTTGTTGGTTGGCGTTGGTTTGGTTTGTGGGGAATCGTTCGAGGCCTGCGTCGGTCGCCGCCAGAAGGCGTGCTCCCTCCTTGCTCCTAGCTGTGCCCGCCCCTGACCTCAGCGCTGCAGCCCGCGGACTGCGTCCGTGTTGGTCTGTGAGAACTGGAATTCACGGTTGTGTGGTGACGTTGCTTCGTCAGTCGCCGCCAGAAGGCGTGCTCCTTCCTTGCGCCTTGCCCTCCACGCTGGCGCCGTAGGGCGTCTGCTCTGACCTCTGACCTCTGACTTCTGACCTCCAGAACCACCGAGTTCCACGCCCAAATCATGCCCCCTGAAACGAAAACCGGCGCCTCAGACTAGGTCTGAAGCGCCGGTCTTGACTCACAGGCGGCTGGCTATTCTGGGACGGAGCCGGCGACGCCTGCCTGGGGAACGATGACGCGGAACTCGGCGCGGCGGTTTGCCGAGAATGCGGACTCGGTGTGGCCCATGACGGCTGGGCGCTCTTCGCCAAAGGAGACGGTGCTCAGCTGGCTGGCGGCGACGCTCTGAGCTTGCAGGTAGCGGCTGACCGAAGTGGCGCGGCGTTGGCCGAGTGCCAGGTTGTAGTCAGTGGTGCCTTGCTCGTCAGCGTGGCCCTGGATTTCAACGACCAGAGTTGGGAAGCGGGTCAGGATGCCGGCGTTGGCCATGAGAGCGGCCTTGGAGTCTTCGTTCAGCTCGTCGCTGTTCAGCTCGAAGTTGACGCGGGCGAAGTTGGCGGTGAGCTGGGTAGCTGCGTCCATGCGCTCGGCTTGGGTCGGTGCCGGACGAACGGTCGCCATGGTGTTTGTGGAGTCGATGTCCAGGTCTCCGGCCACCACGGGTGCTTTTTTCTTGCAGCCGGTCAGGACGAGGGAAGAGACGAGAACGAGAGTTGCAATGCGATTCATGATGACCTCTAGGCCTCTTGGGCCGATGTCGGATGATCCGAACGAGCGGCATTTAGCATGAAGCGTGCCAAGTTCTTTCACTCATTCTAGGATTACTGAAAACGTTGTTGCAATCAATCTTACGGAAGACCCTTACTCGGGTGCTGCATAGGCAGAGGTGGGACATTTTGCCCCGGTTGGGGAACTTTGCCCCACCCAGATTGGGGCATGCCTACCCAATGCTGAGGCTGAACCCCATTCGCAGGTCGTTCCAGCCATGCATCGGTGACCCTAGGCCTCTGGGAAGTCGAGCAAGCCGAATCCAGGTTGGTCGGATGGGTACAAGCAACCATCTCGACCCGGTGAACGATGACTTGGATTTCGGCGCGACGATTCTGCCACCAAGCGCTCTCCGAGTGGCCCATGGCGGCCGAACGTTCTTCGCCGAAGGATAGGGTGCGTGGCAAGGTGGAGAGTGGGTGGCGTTGAGCCGTGGTCATGCACCAACGAGCGTGGTCAATGCGCGATTGACCCCCGCTAACCAACCACTTCCTGAGTTCGTTCCGTAGCTTACTGAGCTGCTGGGTCAGGGGCGGTCTCAACGGGTTGCTTTTGACGGTTCAACCACGGACCTGCGGCCAGAGACACGCCGAGCCCAATCAGGCACAGCCATGTGAACCAGTCGCCAAAGCGCTTGTATGGTGTGTCGAAGGCCTTCAGCGGCACGTTCACGACGGACTCGTCGGCAACAAATGGCGCGACTTCGTGGATGATGTCGCCGTTGGGAAGCACCACCATGGACACGCCCGTGAAGGCAGTCCGAACAAGCGGGATCCCCAGCTCCATTGCGCGACCCGTCGCCAGCATTGCGTGAAGCTGCGGGCCCGGCTCGCTGAACCATGCGTCGTTTGTGGGATTGAGCATCAGGTTGGCACCGGCGTACTGGCGCCCGAGGTACGGGATGATGGCTTCGTAGCAAATCGGAGTTGCGAGCGTCGCAAACTCTGATGAGATGGTATTGACCTCGGTTCCCGCCCGGAAGTCGCCTGGACCCTTGATCCATGTGCGCAAGATGGGGAAGGTGCTGGCGAGGGGGAGATATTCGCCGAACGGCAGGGGGACGACCTTGTCATATCGCCCACGAATCTCACCATCTCGACCGAATAGGTACACCGAGTTGTAGCTCTCACCCCAGTAGTTGCCGGGCTCTCGACCAATCAGCTCGTGCTCTTTGGGGTCGCGCTCGCGGTGAGCCGCCCACTCTTCATCGGTGACGGGGTAGTCCCGTCGAATGGTGGTTCCGCCGCCGAGCAACAGCTCGAATCCGCCATTGATGGCCAGTTGACTCAGGATGGTGTTGGTACGTCCTTCGTGAACGTTGCGCGGGCTGCTGCCCTCCGACCAGACCACGAGGTCAATGCCGCCTGGGTTGGCTTCGGTCAGACGTTGGGTTGCTTCGATCCAGTCCCGAATCATGGCTGCTCGGGACTCGGTGAAGCGATGGAGCATGGTCTTGTCGGTCTGCACCATGCCGACTCGGACCACGTCTGCTTGCTCGAGTTGGTACGAAATGGAGCCGTAGCGCCAGGCGCCGAAGCCCAGTGTGAGCACTACGGCGGCAGCCGCACTTCCGAGCCACGGGTAGGGTGGGGGCTTGCCTTCTGCGCGCCTAAACGCGGTCTCCGCCAGCGTTGCATTGACGAAGAACAGCAGGAACGTGATGCCTGCAATGCCGGTGACTGAGCCGAGCTGCCACACCCAATCGGTGCGGTACTGGCTGACTCCGTGGTTGTACGGAAACAGGAACAACAGCATCTGGGCGTATTCGAGCACGACCTGAAGGGCTGGAATCGCGAGCATCCAGCCTGCCCCGAGGCGTCGGCGTAGCGGGTGCACGCTCGTCCACAAGATGAGCCAAGGCAGACCAAAGACCATCGAGAAGAGCAGTGTTGCAATCCAGGCCAAGGCTGGGTTGAGGTTGCTGAACGTCATGATGGTCGTGGCGAGCCAGCGGAAGATAATGAGCGTGCTGATCGTGCCATAGGTAAAGGCCAACCAGCGGTTGCTACGGGGCGTGTCCGCCCGCATCACCCACATCATGGGAGCCAGAGCAACCCAGTGCAGCCAGTGCAGGTTGACCGGTGGCGCAATGACCGACAGGCTCGCTGCAGCGAGGACTGTGATGACAATTCGGATGAGCAACTGGGGCATTCAAACCTCGTAGCGGCGGACACTATCGCATCGGGGGGTACGCACGTCGTCTGAAAACGGCTGGCCACCGGTCGAAGCGCTGGGTCTCTGGCATACTGCGGGCCTACCGCTGGAGTTACCTGTGTCGATTGTCCCTGAGAGTCCGTACTTGGTCCCGTTCGATGGTTCGTTTGAGCTTGCCAAAGCCAGCAGCGACCCGCCCGATGATGCGGCAGGGAAGAAGGCGAATAAGGACAAGCTCAAGGCGCTTCAGGCGGAGATGCGCGAGCTGCAGCAAAAGCTGTATGCGTCCGACGGCTACTCCCTCTTGCTTGTGTTTCAGGCCATGGATGCGGCGGGCAAAGACGGGACCATTCGCGCGGTCATGAGCGGCGTGAACCCCGCTGGGTGCCAGGTTCACTCGTTTAAGCAGCCGAGTGCTGAGGAGCTGGACCACGACTTCCTGTGGCGCTCAGCGACCCGTCTGCCCGAGCGTGGACGCATTGGAATCTTCAATCGTAGCTACTACGAAGAGGTTCTCGTTGTCCGTGTTCATCCAGAGTATCTGGAGGGTCAGCGTATCCCAGATATGCCCGTCGACCTACTGCAGCTCTGGTATGAGCGGTACCGAGCGATTCGGGACCATGAACGTCATCTCCGTCGTAACGGAACCGTGGTTCTCAAGTTCTGGTTGAACGTGGGCAAAGACGAGCAAAAAGACCGGTTCCTTTCCCGCATTGATGAGCCGTCGAAGAACTGGAAATTCAGCAGCGGCGACGTCAAGGAACGCGGCCACTGGGATGACTACATGGAGGCTTACGAGCACTTGCTGAACGCCACGAGCCGTGAGGAGGCGCCGTGGTACGCCATTCCAGCGAACTCAAAGGCGTACATGCGCGTACAGGTGGCGCAGGTGATTGTTGATGCACTCAAGGCCATGAACTTGGAGTACCCGACTCTCGGCGACAAAGAACAGGCCCGACTGGATGAGATGCGGGACCTGCTCATCAACGAGTAAGTCAAGCGCCACAATCAGTTGATCAAGTGGCCGCGAACGGATTTGTGGAGTGGCTGTAAACACGCTCCCAAGCCGGGCCTGCAGCCACTGTGACTTCAGTAGTGCATACTTCTTGACATTCCCCCTTGTTTCGGGTTTTCTGTACGTTGTCAGACATCGTTCGGGGGAACACAATGACCATTTTTATCGCGCGGCGAGCCGCATGGGCTAGCGCTGGCCTACTACTTGTTGCATCCACAGCCGCCGTAGGCGCTGACCGTACTCGGACAGAGAGCTGGAACGGAAGCACGAGTATCGATGGCCAAGGCTACACGACCGTCGGGACCATCAACATCTCGGCTGGCGAAGTCGGTACAGGTGCCGTTGTGTATTCGGGCTCAATGAGCACACGCTGGCTGAAGACGGATGGCAGCTGTGGCTCGCCATCTTCGGGCAACTCGTACCACAACGAGACTGGCATTCGGGTAGTTGGACCCGGTGCTACGGTAGAGATGGTCCGTCCAGGAACCTACTCGGGCGCCGCGAACATTGGTACGGTGACCACAAGCTACGGGTGGACCAATACGAACACCCATGGCGGCACACCATCTAGCGGTACGTTCCGCCCGAGCTCGGGTGTGTTGCGTGATGCCTTGTTCGGTCGATCTGCAGTGGGGAACTGGACGTTTCAGGGCCGGGACACCGCCGGGGCTGACCCGCTGTGCTTGTACAACTACACCCTGACCTTGAGCACCACGCTTCCGCCAATTCCTCGGCCTGGTAGCGGCTATACGGTCAACGAAGGCTCGGGTGTGCTTCTCAATGGCACCGCCTCATCCGACGACGGCTCGATTTCGTTGTACCAGTGGGATTGCGGCCCTGGCGGCTACGCGAGCGGCTCAACGCGCACGTGTACCTACCCCGACCAAGGAACCCAGACCGCCACGCTTCTTGTCCGTGACAACCGTGGCATTGAGCGTACGGCCAACGTGTCTGTCTCGGTGCTCAACGTGGCGCCGACCATCACCGGCGTGACCGTTCCGAGCTCGGTGAACGAAGGCGTTACCGCGTCTATGAGCGGCACTGCAACCGACCCCGGAGCGGACACCATCAGCTACGCTTGGGCGTTTGGCGATGGTGCGAGCGCCACGGGAGCCAACACCAGTCATGCGTACGCAGACAATGGTTCTCGAACCGTCACCTTCACCGTGCGTGATGAAGACGGTGGCGTGCGAACTACGACTCGCTCCGTGAGCGTAGTGAATGTGGCTCCCAGCTTGGTGTCCATCAACACCGGCACCCCCTCGGAAGGACTGTCTGCATCCATGAGTGCCGTGGGAAGCGACGTTGCGGCAGACACAGTGTCCTACGCCTGGGCCTTTGGCGATGGAATGAGCGGTACTGGGGCGACCGTTGCTCACACTTATGCAGACGAAGGCGTCTACGATTTGGTGCTGACCCTGTCTGACGAAGACGGCGGTGAGACCGAGGTTACGCGCAGCGTCACTGTCGCCGACATCGCACCCTCCATCAACGCAATCAATGTGACGCCGGCCAACGAGGGCGCGTCCACCGGCTTCGTAGCTTCGGTCCAACAGGCCGCGTCGGATACGGTCACTTACACCTGGAACTTTGGTGACGGCAGTCCATCGGTGAGCGGTATCGATCTGGCATCACCGTCCCACAGTTACGCCTCTCAAGGTGACTTTACCGCCACGCTCACAGTCGTGGATGACGATGGTTCGTCCGACGTCAGCGAAGTGACCGTGTCCATCGGCAATGGTCCGCCTGTCATTGCAGAGTTCTTTGCGCCCGACTCGACTGAGGGAAGCGAAGCTGGTCTGTCTGCTGCGGCGACCGACCCTGGGAACGACCCGTTGACGTACCAATGGGACTTTGGCGATGGCTCAGATGCTGTCTCCGGTGTGGACCTGACCGAGCCAGGGCACGTCTACCTGGACAATGGCGTGTACACCGTCACTCTGACCGTCACGGATGACGCGGGTGCCTCGGTCACAGCTACTCGAGAGTCCACCGTTCTCAATGTAGACCCGTCGATTGCTCCACTCGACCCTGCGTCGGGGCTTGAAGGGCAGCAGGTCAATCTTGCGGCCTCTGCGACAGACCCCGGAGCAGACGAGCTCACGTACCGCTGGGAGTTCGGAGACGGCTCCTTGCCGCTTGAGGGAGACGCGCTCTCCGCGGTGTCCCACACCTACGCCGACAATGGCGAATACACGCTTGTGCTCACGGTCACGGATGATGACGGCGGCAGCACCCAGGCGAACACACAGGTGGTGGTGGACAACGTCAATCCAGCCATCGCTTCCATTGGGCCTACGACTGCCAGTGAGGGCATGGCGGTTGATCTGACGGTCGTCGCGAGCGACGTGCCCGCTGACCCGCTTACCTACACCTGGGACTTCGGTGATGCGTCGCCACCGGTCAATGGCGGAGCGACCGTTGGGCACACCTGGGCCAATGATGGCGTGTACACCGTGACCGTCACCGCAAGGGATGACGACGGAGGCAGCACTACGAGCACGGTGGACGTCACCGTTGGCAACCAAGAGCCGGTCATTGGTTCGGTCACAGGCGGTTCCACTGCTGAGGGGCAGTCGTTTACGGTCTCTGCTGAGGTCACCGATGCGGGAGCGGACACCCTGATCTACACCTGGAACTTCGGAGATGGCTCGCCGACTCTGGTCGGTGCAGACCTCGCCTCTGTGGACCATGTGTGGCCAGACAATGGCGAGTATGTGCTCAGCCTTGAGGTGAGCGACGGCCAAGCAACGGTCTCGGGCCAAGACAATGTGGTGGTCTCGAACGTAGACCCACTCATTGACGGCGTAGACGTGGATGCCGGTGCAGAGGGGCAGGCGACGACATTCACCGCCACGGCTTCGGACGTGCCTGCGGACACGCTGACCTACACCTGGGACTTCGGTGACGGCTCCCAACCGGTATCTGTCGAGGGAGACTCTGTAGTTGAGCACATCTTCTCGGGTAGCGGAGACTTCGAAGTGACCCTCGTCGTCACAGATGATGATGGTGGAAGCAGCTCCACGACCGTTGACGTCACCATCGCTAACGGTGCTCCAACAATCGCGATGCTCGTCGCACCCAATGGAGACGAAGGCGCCGAGCTGGTGCTTAGCGCTCTTGCGTTGGACGGTAGCGACGACACGCTGACCTATGAGTGGGACTTCGGTGATGGCAGTGACGTCATCAGCGACGTTGACCTTGTTGAGGTCACCCACACCTACGCAGACAACGATGTCTACACGGTCACCTTGACCGTGAGCGATGCTGACGGTGAGTCGGTCAGCGAGATGGTTGAGGTCACCATTGCCAACGTGGCCCCGGAGATCACCTCGCTCACCGGCGACTTGTCGCTCGACGAGGCCTCTGTGGGAGATTGGGCCGCACTTGCGACCGACCCCGGTGCTGACACACTGACCTACTCTTGGAGTTTGGGAGATGGCTCCGACCCACAAGAAGGGGTGGACCTGACGGACATCTCTGCGGCGTACGCAGATGATGAGACCTACACCTTGACCCTGACCGTCTCGGATGAAGACGGAGGCTCGACAGAGGCTTCGTTGACCGTAGTTGTGGACGCAGTGGCTCCTGTCATCGAGAGCTTGGCCGACTTGCCAGTCATCGACGAAGGCTCGCCTATCGCCTTGTCTGGGTCTGCCTCCGAGGTCACGGGTGCGACACTCGAGTGGGTGTGGACCTTTGGCGACGGCTCGTTCGCACAGCAAGGACCGGACCTGAACTCCGTCGACCACACCTACGGAGACGAAGGTACCTACGTCGTCAGCGTCACGGTGACGGACGACGATGACCTGACGGATTCCACCGGAATTGAGATTGTGGTGGTCAATGTGGCGCCTAGTCTCGACGGCAACACGCCTGTCGTGGCTGCTTTTGAAGGGCAGGACATCGACTTCCAGCCCACGGTGCTCGAACCCGGTGACGACGTTCTGACGTGGGTACTTCTCGACGGACCTGAAGGCGCGACCGTCGACCCCGAAACGGGCTTGGTGTCCTGGACGCCAACCTACGAACAGTCGCTCGAAGGCTCGGCTGACTTCTCCATTGGCGTGGACGATGGCGACGGCGGGTCGGACCAGCTCGACTGGACTGTCACGGTGTTCTTCGCGGACACAGACGAAGATGGCCTGGCCGATGAGTGGGAAATCGAAAACGGCTTCGACCCGGACGACCCCAGCGATGGCTTGCTCGACCCCGACGAAGACGGGCGCTCCAACGTACTGGAGTTCCAGACCGACACGGACCCGAATGTCTACAACGGACCGGGCATGCCGGAGCCAGTGTCGCCGCGTGACGGAGAGACAGCGCCGGACAGTCGTCCGAACCTCAGCTGGACGGACGCTGAGCATCCACTCGGTGAAGTCGTCATCTACGAAGCAGAGGTGTACGCAGATGCACTGCTGACCGACCTCATCACTGTGGTGACGTCACAAGAAGACGCTCTCCAGGGGCGTGTCAGCGACGTGCTCCCAGAGAACTCGGTCGTGTTCTGGCGAGTGCGCGGAGCCGACGCGTATGTGTCTGGTGATTGGTCCTTTGTCACCGACTTCTTCGTAGATGGTGCCTCCGAACCACCTCCCACACCTGAACCGACATTCCCGATTGATGGCGAGTGGCTCACCACGCGGCCAGCGACCTTCCAGTGGAATGAGTCGGTCGACCCTGACCGTGATGTGGTGGTGTACGACGTTGAGGTGTTCGACCTCGATGACGCGCTTGTGGCCAGCGTTGTGGGTGTCGAGGACTTGACCTGGCAGAGCGACGTCGCTCTCGGTGAGGACACCGAGTACACGTGGTCGGTTCGTGCCATCGATGACGACGGAGAGATGAGCGAGTGGTCGCTGCCGGAGCCGTTCTTCTACAGCACATCGGACCTGGCACCCGAGGGATTGGCGTGGACCTACCCCGTCGATTTTGCGCAGGTCACCACCGCGTCGCCCACGCTGACCCTTTCCCAGGCCACGGACCCTGAGCGCACGGAGGTCATGACGACCATCGAGCTCGACACGGTACCCACCTACGATTCAGGGAGTGGCTGGGCGACTGTGCTGCCGAACTCTGAAGGTGCAGAACTGACTTGGGACCTGGCTGCTGACGGAATCGAGATTCCGGAACGCACGCTGATCTACGCACGCGCCCAAGCGGTGGATGAGAGTGACATTGCCTCGCCGTGGGTTGAGACCACCCTTCGGCTGGGTGGCGCAGATGTGGCCCCGACTGTGCCCGAGCTTGTGTCGCCCGCCGCTGAGACAATATTCGAGGCCGCCGAGACGGTGACCTTCGTGCTCGGCAACAGCACCGACGCAGACGGCGATGCCATCACCTATACGCTTGTTGTGGCGTCCGATGCGGAGCTGACCGACCTGTTGGTCTCCGAGCCGGACCTCGCAGAGACGCCAGAGGGGACCGTGAGCGTTGACGTCGACGTCAGCTCGCTACCGCTGGGTGCACTGTACTGGAGTGCTGAAGCCACGGATTCGACTGGGCTGTCGTCCGGATTTGCCGTGTCGCAAGCGTTGGTTCTGTCGGACTCTTCTGCCGAGTTTACCGGTGGCGCCTGTGGGTGTAGCGCCGCGCCATCGGGGTCAGCCGCGTGGCTGCTGGCTCCACTGGCACTGCTCGGTCTACGCCGTCGTCGTCAGCAGGTTCTGAAGTAGGCCAACGACAATGCCCGCGACACTTGCGTGACGCGGGCATTGGAGGGAGACGACGCGAGCGCCGTCTCCAAGATGCGAGTGGCCTTATTCGACCATGATGCAGCGCTCACAAGAGAGCGTGATCTTCTCGGTTGCGCCGTTCGAACCGGTAGCGTCGAGCTCAGGAAGTTCCCAAGCAGACGGGTACGCGGAGAGGAGGTCGTACTTACGAACAACTTCCGTTCCGTTGTGGCGGAGGAAGGTGATGGAGACGGTCTTGCGGCTGATGTTGCCAGCAATGATTTCTTCCCACCAGTTGTGGAGCTCGTCACGGCCCGAGTAGATGCGCTCGAGGGTGATGTCTTCCCACTCGGTGCGGCCTGGAGCCTTGCGAATGTACATGTCTGTACCGTTGGCCCAGTTGATGGTCTCCACTTTTGCCTTAATCGCTGAGCACTTCGTGAAGCCCTCAAGGTCATGGGTCATGCCCGCAACCTTGACGATAAAGTTGAAGGAACCAATGAAATCATTAGTTGGAGTATTGAATGGCATAACTCACCTCTTTGGCGATGTGGTGGATGACATGTCCAGCCTACCTGGACACCTCAGTCTCAAAATCTATCTCTCGAATGCATGGACAGGTGTCTGTCGGATGCAACGAGCATTTACCTTAGGACCCGTTTGTTCTATCGGCAAGATGTCGTACGAAGGAATATTCATTGTTCCAGCAATGTAGGCAACAAGCACCACTGCGGCAGCAACGGTCTAGCGGTGTGCCCCGGGTGTTTGATCCTCTCGTTCTTCAGTTCGGCGCAACGGCACGTGTGTGCCGCCTAAGAAGTGGAGAGAACAAGCGAAGCGCGATGGAACCCCGCTGGATCCAACGTGAGCAGTTGTGCTAGCTTCACCCTGGTAAAAGGAGCTTGTATGCTGCGGAACATTGGTGCTGTTGTGCTGGGGCTCATTGTGGGCATGGCCGTAAACATGGCCCTGATCATGGTCTCTTGGGCGCTCTTCCCGATGCCCGACGGCATGGACATGAACGTGCCTGCAGAGATGAACGCGTACGTGGCCACGCTGCCCGTCACAGCCTTTTTCATCATCATCGCAGCCCACCTGGGGCAGTCCTTTGTGGGGGGCTGGGTCGCGGCTCGGGTTGGGGCATCGCACCCCGTTGTACTCGCCATGATCATTGGTGTGTTGGCGCTCATGGGCGGCGTGGCGAACATGATGATGATCGAGCATCCGCCTTGGATGTACGTGGAAGTGCCGCTGTACCTGGTCGTTGCTTTTGCGGCTGGAAAGCTGGTAGAGCGTAGCCGTGTGGAACACGCATGACGGTGGATGGGTGTCCGGCGCTTGCGATGACAGCCGCGATGGCAACGATACAGTAGCGAACGCTACAATTTCGCCAAGGCGTCGTGAATCGCTGACTCAAGTCCTTCTGGCGTTGGGTGACGCGCTACCGTGACGTGAATCTTTAATAATGATGCGATGACCTCTGTTCTGGCGGCGCTGACGGTAACCAAACAGTGATCCTTCAACCATGCACTGTGTACGTTGAAGAACGGCATTGGCGAGAACTCGAAGGGCAAGACCACCAAGTCCGCTCCGTCTGGCCTGTTCGACGCGTCACTAGCAACGAGCTCGTGGTCCCAGACTTTATGGTACGTCGCATTGCAACCACGCATGTTCAGCGGATGCGTCCACCGTCGCCGTCGGAGGGGGTCGTCTCCCATGAAGACCATGCGCTTTCCGTGCACAGCAGCGTCACTGACGATGCGACTGGCGTCTCCGTTGGCAGACCGTTGATGGGGCATGGTAGCCAGGGCTTCAGCCGTCCAAACCAAGTGGTCGACGCTGACGTTGTGGGTTGTGAGAGCGTGCTGTGTCGGCGGGTCTAGTGCAGCCACGCGACAGTTCGGATGCAAGAACCGGAGCCCATGAACGGCGCTGACCGGATCTAGAAATACCGCAACGTCAACGTCCGCCGGAACGTCCGCGGATATCGGGATGGTGCGGTGGGTCTGCCACTCCAGTACACGATGGCCCTGCTGTCGCAGTCGCAGGCCGAGGTCGTTGTTCGAGGACTCAGTGGTTGCAAGCAGTATTGTCTTCATGTCTGGGGCTCCTGCGTGCGTCAACCGGTTGGTAGAAGGCGCTGGTCGTGACAACAGCACGGCGGTCCGCGAATATTTAGGCTGGGATTCGTCAAACGAAAGAAGCCCGCGACGGAGTGAACCGACGCGGGCTTCGCTACGAAAACTTCGGTCTAGCCGACGTCTTCTTCGTCGTCTGCTTCGGCAATCATGCACTCGGTGGTGAGCAGCATGCCGGCAACGCTGGCTGCATTCTGCAGAGCGGTGCGGGTGACCTTGGTCGGGTCGATGACACCGAACTCAACCATGTCGCCGTACTCGTTGGTCTGGGCGTTCCAGCCGTAGTGACCGGTTCCTTCGCGTACCTTGTAGATAACGATGGAAGCGTCTTCACCAGCGTTCTTAGCGATGATGCGGAGAGGTGCTTCGCAGGCTTCGCGGATGATGTCCACGCCGAACTGCTCGTCACCGGTCTTGTTCAGACCGTCGAGTGCCTTCTGGCAGCGGATGAGGGCAACACCACCACCAGGGACAATGCCCTCTTCGGCAGCGGCGCGGGTCGCGTTGAGTGCGTCCTCAACGCGGGCCTTCTTTTCCTTCATTTCGACTTCGGTGGCAGCGCCGACGTACACAACGGCAACACCGCCGACAAGCTTGGCGAGACGCTCTTGCAGCTTCTCACGGTCGTAGTCGGAGTTGGTGTCTTCCATCTGCGTGCGGATTTGCTTGACGCGGGCGTTGAGAGCCTTCTTATCACCGGCACCACCGATAACGGTGGTGTTGTCCTTGGTGATGACAACGCGCTCAGCAGTTCCGAGGTCGTCCAGGGTCAGAGCGTCGAGCTTGATGCCCAAGTTTTCCATGACCGCGTTCGCACCGGTGAGGGTAGCGATGTCTTCGAGCATGGCCTTGCGACGGTCACCGAAGCCAGGAGCCTTGACGGCAACGGCCACCATGGTCTTGCGCAGGGTGTTGACCACGAGAGTTGCCAGAGCGTCTCCCTCAATGTCTTCAGCGACGATGAGGATGGGGCGCTGCTTCTCGGCAACCTTCTCGAGCACGGGAAGGAGGTCCTTCATCGCGCCAATCTTCTTCTCGTGAACCAGGATGTACGGGTTGTCGAGAACGGCTTCCATACGGTCGCCATCAGTGACGAAGTACGGGGAGAGGTAGCCGCGGTCGAACTGCATGCCTTCAACGATTTCGCTGTAGGTATCCAGGCTCTTGGCTTCTTCGACGGTAATGACGCCGTCCTTGCCGACCTTGTCCATGCACTCTGCTAGGATGGTTCCAATCTCGGTGTCGCCATTGGCGGAGATGGTGCCGACCTGGGTCAGTTCGCTGGTGTCAGTGACGGGGCGACTGAGCGTGTGCAGCTCTGCGGTGATGGCGGCGACGGATGCGTCGATGCCGGCCTTGATGGCCATTGGGTTGGCACCGGCTGCGACGAGCTTGGAGCCAGCTGTGAAGATGGCCTGTGCGAGCACGGTGGCCGTGGTGGTTCCGTCACCGGCGACATCACTGGTCTTGGAAGCAACTTCCTTGACCATCTGAGCGCCCATGTTCTGGAAGCGGTTCTTCAGCTCGATTTCCTTGGCGACGGTGACGCCGTCCTTGGTGATGACCGGGCTGCCGAAGCTCTTCTGAAGAACGACGTTGCGACCCTTCGGGCCGAGGGTCACGCGGACGGTGTCTGCGAGCTGGTTGACGCCCGAGAGTACGTGGGCGCGAGCGGTGTCTTGGAATTCAATTTGCTTAGCCATGGAGAACTCCTAGTTGTCGATGATTGCGAGAATGTCGGACTCTTTGAGGATGAGATGGTCCTCACCGTCGAGCTTGATTTCGTCGCCGCTGTACTTGCCGAACAGGACGACATCGCCGGTCTGGACGGTGAGCGGCGTGACGACGTTGTTCTTGCTGATGCGGCCATTTCCGGCAGCAATCACGGTTGCGCGCTGCGGCTTCTCTTTGGCGGACTCTGGGATGTGCAGGCCGGAAGCGGTGGTGGTCGCGCTGTCGAGGCGCTTGACGAGGACACGGTCGTAGAGCGGGCGGAAGTTAGCCATGACTCGACTCCTGAGGTCTTGGGGTGAATGCGTCCCGAGGACGCCTGAAGGGTCGCGGCGGCAAGAAGCCGGTCGCTGGGAGCGCACGAGTATTCGCACAGGGGGGCGCGTCAAGTGCCTAGGACGCAATCACACCAGACCGGGACACGTGGCGATCTGTCCGTTTTGGCTCACTCAGCGAAATCGGCTGTGAACACGGACGACAGTAGGAATTCAGGGACGACGGATTCGATGTATAGGAACTCAATGGTGTCTGTCGCGGTGAGCTCGGTTCGCTGCTCCAGCTCGTCGCATCCGGCTGCCTGGGCCGAGGTACCGACCTCGCCGCTGCTGTCTACGCGAATCTCAACGACTGCATCCGTTCCAAAGCTGTAGCGGCCTTGTTCGGGGGCTTCGTGGATGATGTAGCCGCTGTACGGTGCAGTCTCGCCGTTGAGCAAGATGCGCTTGCCGAACTCGTGTGTGCTGGCAATAAATAGGTTGCTACCGGTATCTGGGGCGGCTTGGACGGGGTCGGGTGTCGCTGCCTGGAGAATCTGACACAGTGCTGTGTCTGCTGCCGTCACCTCAATGAGGTCACGTCCAGAGTCGTCATTGGTGCAGGCGCTGAGTAGGCAGATAGCGGCGATGTAGCGCATGAAGGCCTCGTGAATTGGCCATTGTCATACCCCATTTTACTCGGCTTGACGTCGCAGGGTCACAATGACCTGGCCGGCTTCGCCAGGAGCGTTGGCACCGTTGCCGGAACCGCCAGCACCGCCAACGAGGTCGAACAGGTAGTCGACCATCGGGTCGTCGCTAAGGAAAGCGCCTCCGCCACCGCCTCCTCCGTCGCCCACGCCTCCGCTACCCCCACCGTAGCCACCGCCTCCGCCGCCACCTTCGGTGTTTTCAGCACCACCTCCGCCGGCCACTTTGAACCCGCGGATTCCGGAGCCGCCTGAGCCACCGTTGCTGTGGGTGCCGTCGCGGTCCTCTGAGCCACCGCTAGCGCCGGAACGCCCGCCGCCACCCACACCATTCCAGTTCCCACCTTCGCCGCCTTGGCCGAAAGCACCGTTGATTAGGTCGTTCCCATCTTGGCCGAAGCCACCCGCACCGCTCGTCACGCTAGGGCTGCCGCCACGTCCACCGTCGGCACCTTGTCCGCCTCCGCTGCGAACACCCGCGCCTCCGCCTCCGCCTCCAACAACGCCCAATACGTCGCCGTCGAAGGCAATCGCAGACGCGCCGCCACCACCACCGGTCTCGCAACAGCCTTGGCCGTCACCCTCGCCACCGCCGCCGTAGGCTTTGTCGCCAATGCGGTTGGCGAGTACGCCACCAGCGCCGACGATTACGTCGAAGATGCCGGTTGTTGCTGGTGTGACGTTGAATCGCGTGCCGCCACCAGTACCGCCCAGTGCTGGGTCTCCGGCGCCGCCAATGCCTCCGCCGCCGCCAGCGGCGCGTAGCTGGACCTCAAAGCGACACCCAACATTGTCGGGCGTGACCTCGAAGCTCTGGATGTTCCCGTTTACGTCGAAGATCAGCTCTTGGGTGTTGTTGAGGCACGGGGGTGCATCTGGATTGCACGGCACATTCGCTGGAATCGCGGGGAGAACTGCACCGCGCTCAAGCGTGCGCGTCGGACTGCAGACAACGCCGAAGACTGGCGAGTCCGCGCTGCAGGCCACTGCGCCATCCGCGAGAGTCGTGGAGGCTCGAAGCGTGATGTCTGTGCGGACGACCGCACACTGTCCAATCTGCGCATCCCGTCCGATTCGAGTGCCAGCGGACACTGTCGCCCAGGGGCCAATGTGGCTGTTGCGGCGAATGCGTACCGGGTCATCGTCTTGTCCGGTACCGCCAACGTTGGCGTAGTCCCCAATCATGGAGTCGGGCCCGATGACGACGTTGTCACCGACTTCTGCGAAGGCACCTACGGACACCTCACGCGCCATGACCACGTTGTCGCCAATGACGGCGCCGGCATGGATGTGAACGTGTGAGCCGAGCGTGACGTCATCTCCTAGACGGGCGCCAGATTCTATGCGTGTGCCGGAGCCTAGCGTGACCCGGTCTCCGAGACGTGTTCCTGGGGCGATGTACACCTGTCGGCTGGCTGTAAGCTCTGAGCCAACGAACGTATTCTCGGGGTCTTGCCCAGGCTCTCCTTGGCCTAGCGTTGTGTGACGGCCCAGGACGCCGGAGCGAAATGCCAGGCCGTCCTCTGGCCGACTTGCCGCAGCGAGAACAGCACCGCTACCAAGGATGGCATCGGTGACTCCGCCTCCGACAACCGCGTAGTCGCCCACAGTTGCGCGTGACAAGACGATAGCGCCTGCATGCAGCTCGATACCTTGACCCAAGTTCGCGCCGGACCAGACCACGACCGATGCGTCGGTGCATGCGTTTCCGGTGGGCAGAGGCGTTGATGAGTCTGCGTAGGTGATGCTAGTTGGGGAGTTATCAGCGGATGCCGTGAACGGGCAGAGGTCGACTGCATTGTCGATGCCATCGCCGTCACAGTCGGCATGGTCGACAGAGCATGTGCCAGCGTGTGCCATGGCCGGCACCACCAATGCGATGGAAAACAGACCCACGGTTAGCCGTTGCATTCAGACTCCTGCGTTCGCCCTGGGGAGGGGGCTTTGAGTCGGTGTTGCGGCAGGCTTCTTGAGGGGTCTTGCGGATGTTGGTCAGGACCCAGCGGTCGTTTGGGGGTAGACTGCGCGCGCCGGTTCAGTACAGATCGAACGGGCTGTGGAGCCCACTGTGCATCGTTTCTTGCCGTTGTTGTTGTTGCCGTCGCTCGCTTTGGCCAGTCCTGTTTTGAGCCATCAGGCTCGAGTCTTGAACGCCACCGGCGCGCCCATTGAGGGGGCGTTGACTCTTCAGGTAGCGTTGTTCGATGCCGAAGATTCGGTGTCTGCCTTCTTTGATCAGGACACATCGACCGTCGCCCAAGGTGGATATGTCGCAGTCTTGCTCGGTGCGGACAGCGCCAATCCATTGTCTGCCGAGGACCTGGCAGATGGCGAGACGTGGATTCAGTACAGCATTGAAGGAGTGACCATGGGCGCGCGCCAACGCTTGGCGAGTGTGCCTCATGCTGCGGCGGCAGATGCCGTGATTGGCGGTGTTGTCGATGCATCAGCGCTGTCGGTCGGCGGCACTCTCGTCATGGACACTCCAGGTGTGTTTGCTGGCGACCTCGTTGTTGACGGCACCTTGCACAGTACTGGCATTCAGTTGCCGTACACCGTGACGATCGATGGGCGTTCTTGGTTGGATGAGACCAAAGTCGTGTTGGACGGTGCCAATCCCATCCTAAACTCCAATGGCACGTTCAATACTGGAGCTAGCTTTTCAGGTGGTGCGGTCTACATCACGGTTCCGTTGGTTGCGCCTGGTGTTCTGCCCAACGAGCGGATGAAAGTGGATGTCTCGTGGCGTCGGACCTGCCGCACAGCGGACTGCGACACGATTACCCGCATGCAAGATGGAAACGGCGTCGGCTGGCGGGTTGCTAGCTACGACAATTCCGCTGGACAATCACCGATAGCCAATGTCGATGGCACGGAGGGCGTTGAATACGACGGCGTGGGCCAGCCCACGTTGGTGTACGTCGATTCGTTGATTGGAGGCGGGCAGGCGACGACACTGAGTCGGCGTATTCGCCAAGATGTAAGCCGAACTGACAGTTGGACGAGTACCCAGGTCGCGGACCCGTCTACAGGCCTGACGTTGTCTGTCGGCCGAGGAGACCCCGGCGAAGGCTACACCGAGGGATTCATTGAAGTGACCATTGACCGGGCTCCGTAGCCGGTCCCTCTACGACGTCCTCTTGTCTACGACGTCCTCTTGGGTACTAGTTGGTGTCCTGCCCTTTTTCTCTGGCGGAAAGGGGGTGCGGTTTGCTTCGCGCCAGCGGCGGTAGGCGATGATGGGACCGTCGGATGGTACCAGCATTTCTCCCATGCGAAGACGGGTCTCTACGGCCGGCTGTGACTCCACCACCGCCGTGTCTTCAGCAAAGATGAAGCGGTTGAAGAACCGGCCCATGCGGCCGACGAGCCAAGACAGTCCGGGCACGCCCACAACGCCCTGATAGCTGCGCGTATAATACAGCATATTGTCGTCATCAACGGGGACAAAGGCGAGGAACTGCCACGCACGACCGGTTCGCAGTCGCCAGATGTTGGGACCGATGAACTCAATGAGCGCGTCGGCATCTTTGCTGGGTCCAAAGCGAATCACGTCGCCGTCGGTCTCGACAAACTGCTCACGCGCGACGTCCTTCACGAAGCGACCGATGGTTCGCCGGTGGACGAAGGGCAGGTGGCTGTAGTCGAGCTGGTTTTCGATGGCCCGCGTGTAGTGAGTGCGCACAGGAATGGCGTCTGCGCTGCCAGCACAGGACAGGTCGCCAAAGTCGAAGAATGGGATGGGGGCGTCGGTCGCCGCTTCGGGGCCGGTCCACACCCAGATAAAGCCGTGCTCTTCGCGCGATGGCAGGGTGTCTAGACGCATAGCCGGGCTGATGGTGCGGTCCGGGTGCGGTGGAATGAAGGTGCACGCCCCGTCGTCTGCGAATTGAAATCCGTGAAACGGGCACTCCAAGCATCCGTTGACCATACGACCCGCGGACACCTTCGCGCCTCGGTGTGGGCATGCGTCCATCGCGACACGGACACTGCCGGCGGTGTTGCGCCAGAACACCAGGTCTTGGCCCAGACGACGAGCTCCCTGGGGACGCGAGGACTGCAGCTCCGCGCTGGTGAGTAGTGCGTACCAGCGATTCGCAATCACGTGCATAAGACCCTCAGTGTCGGCATCGCGTTGTACCGAAGTGCCAGCTTCGTATGCGTTGCGAACGTGTTGTCCTTGTACCTCGGAGCAATGGGTGGCGCCTCGGGCGCGAATGGGCGACGGGAGATTCCGTGGAGGCCCCATGCGCCGAGCTAGCTGGACTGTTTTGCCCCTTCTTCTGTGTGCGTGTGGACCGAAAGTCGTTCCCGTACCTGCGGCAGCCCCGACGATTGAGGAGGTACCGGTCGTGCAGGTCACTCCGCAACCTCTCCAAGGGCGCATCTGGCGTTCCTCTGACGGGACCTTCGTGGAAGAAGCGACGGTGGTTGAGGCGCTGCGCGGCGCTGATGTGGTCTTGCTGGGTGAGAAGCACGACAACCCGGAGCATCACCAGCTCCAGGGGCGGTTGATCTCCGCACTACAGGCCGACTCTGTTGCCTTTGAGATGCTGGATGCGGGCGATGTCTTTGACGCGGCCACCACCGCGGACGAGCTGGCTCAAGCGGTGGCATGGGACGACAGCGGCTGGCCCGAGTTTGACCTGTATCGACCGGTTTTCGACGCCGTCTTTGCGTCGGGTGCCCGCCCGGTTGCGGCCCATCCGACGGGAGACCAGGTCAGCGCCGTCATGAGCGAGGGCATGGAGACTCTGGGAGAGGCTGCTGAGGGGCTGGCCGTAGACCGTGCTCCCGTGGACGGCCATCTCGCGAGCCTGCAGCAGGAGATTGTAGATGCCCACTGCGGATACGCCGACCCCCAGCTCACCTCGATGATGGTCTCGGCCCAAGTGCTCAAGGATGCCTGGATGGCGCGTACTCTTGCCGAACTAGGGCCGAAGTCGGTACTCGTGGCGGGCAATGGGCATACACGGCCCGACCGCGGCGTGCCGAGCTACCTGGACGCGAGCGCCGCAGTGGTCTCCTTCCGCGAAGTACAGCCCGGCGAGCTCGACCCAGCAGCCGACGTAGACGGTGGCGCCGACTTCATCTGGTTCACCGACCGGCTCGATAATTAAGACCCCTGCGAGGCCTTTCGCACCCAGCTCGAGGGCATGCGGGCACCCGAGACGCCGATTGACGAGTGACCACAGCGAATACCCGCTGGCCCTCACCGGAGTGACGAACGTTGTCACTCCGCAGGCACATCCACGGGTTCCCCGACCATCGTAATGAAGGGAATGCCGCCATCTAGGAGCAGCCAGTATTGCTCGGCTTCGAGAATGTACGTACTGCGAACCTGTACTTCAACGCACCCGGTGTCCCGTACGTCTTCCACAAATTCTGGCTGCCGTCCGAACAGGTCAATGACCTGAAGACGGTCATCGAGGCTTCGTCCAAATGTGAAGCCGCCTGCCTGTAGTGGCTCAAAGCCAACAAAGCCGCTGAAACCGCCCGTTGCGATAGATGCCGCGCGACCATCAAGGTCTACAATCGGTGCTTCGTCGACCGTGTTTCCAACGGTGTAGTTGCTGATGGCGCCTCTGCTCGCCCGCTCGCACAGTGTCGCATCTACGCCGGTGTCCGGGTCGCTATCCGTGCCATCGACCCCGTCAGTACCTGTGTCTCGGAAGGTGTCGTCGTCATCGTCCACGTCAACACAGGCGGCGAGAAGAACGGAGAGCATGAGCAGTCGTCTACAGGTCATCGTCGCTCTCCTCGGCGGTCACGAGGACCGAAGCTGCTGTGGTGTCAAAGGACAGGTAGTAGGTGGCGGCGGTCAGGTTCCACGTTGAGCGCACAGCCAAGGTATCGCAGTCGGCGCCCAAGACTTCGTCTGCCCTCACTAGCGGCTCGCCTGCTTCATCGACGACGACGAAATCCACATCGTCCGACAGTCCGAAGACGTAGCTGCCTGCCTCATCTGGCGTGAATGCGATGAAGGTTCCGCTGGTGAGGTCCACATCGGCCGCGCGGTCGTCCAAGGTAGATGTTGGGGCGTCCGCTGTCGTGCTTGTTGCAACAAGGTCATCAAACGGACCGCTCGCGAGGATGTCGCAGAAGGAGGTCTCAAGGTCGGTTTCAGAGGAGCCGCAGGCGGCAAGGACGAGGACGAGGACGAGAAAGCGGTACATAGAAACTCCAGAATAGACATGATTGCTGCTTGATTAGGGGGTGCAGGCAAGGAACTCAGGACCGAGGTCCCAGCCCTTGACGATGGAGGAGAAGCCGGGATTGGCGCCGCAGACGGCCTCGTTGAGCGCGGGTGCGTCGTCCCAGTTGTTGACGTATTCGACGTGCAGAACTGCCTTTCCGGCGGCAACGAACGGGTCCAGCGTGTCGCATTCGTCGTAGGACATGCACTCTTCGTTGACGGCGAAGTCGAACCAGTTGACGAGGGCAGCCACCTGCTCCACGTCGTTCTTCAGCCCAACGGACAGGCCGCGCTTGTGGGCTTCGTCGGCAAGCCAGCGGTTGTAGGCAAGCTGCTCGGTATCGGTGATGCCGAAGCCGCTGCGGTTGTGATGGGCGGTGACGTTGTCGGGCTCTACACCGTCGCACCCACGCTCAACCGCGCGGTCGAGGCGGGCGGCCATGACGGCGCGCACTTCACTTCGGGTGTGGTCGAGCCAGCGCTCATCCGGCCAGCCATCGAGGGGGCGACCGATGGTGTCTTCGGGGAACTGCTCGGCGTCGTCTTTCCAGGGCTCGTAGGAGCCGGCCGAGAAGTAGCAGATGATGACCCGACCATCGGCGCGGAGCTGGGCGTAGTCGTCGTCTGTGATGTCGAACAGGTCGACGTCGTAGGTGGGGACCTCTGGCGTGGTGTTGATGGCATCTGTGATCTGCCATTGCCATGGGGCCTCGGCCACTGGTGCGGTGACATCGGCTCGGACCGGCTCGCCGGCGACGTAGTCTGTACACACGCTGTCCACGCGGACCTGGTCGGTCAGGCAGGGAGATGTGGGTTCGCAGGCGGCTAGGGTAGCGACCATCAGTAGGGCGGCTCGCATTGGACTCTCCAGGTGACACCAGCAATGTGGCCTTCGGCTCCGGTCACAGCACTGCACGGTGTGCAACAGCGGCTGTTACAGAGCGCCATGCTCGTCACCTTGCTTGTTGAACCGCTGGAATCTCGCCGGGAATCACGGACGAAAGCGCTACGAGATGCTGGCTATGCGGTGGCCAGTGCCTCCGGTCCAGACGCCATTGAGGCCGGCTTGTCTCCAGACGTGGTTGTGATTTCGGCGGACGTCGATGTGGCCACACGAGATGCGGTGGTGGGTCGGGTTGGACCGGTCCCACTGGTTCGCGATGACGGAGACGTAGACGCTCTTCTGTCGTCTCTCAGACAGCTCGCTGCTGACGCGCGTCCACTGCTGGTTCTGGGCTCGGTGACGGTCGATCTGCGCACTCGCACGGTGTTTCGTGCGACCGAGTCGGTCCAGCTGTCGGAGAAAGAGAGTGCCCTGCTCGCATGGATGGTGTCGCGGCACGGCGCGGTGGTTCCACGGTCGGAGCTGTTGGTGAAGGTGTGGGGGTACCACCCGGATTCGACATCGCGAACGGTGGACGTGACGTTGGGGCGCCTTCGCGAGAAGATTGAAGAAAAGCCGAAGAAACCTACACACTTAATGACGGTCAGGGGCGAAGGGTACCGCTTGGTGGACGTGGTCGTGAGCCCGGTCGAGACCCGAGCGGCACCGGCATTCGCCATACCGGTTCCTGACGACTTGCTGGGACGAGACGACGCGCTTCGAGCACTGGCCGAACGGGTTCAAATTGGCCGGATAACCACGCTACTGGGCCCACCTGGCGTGGGTAAGACCACTCTGTCGCGGGCGCTTCTTCGCTCGCGGACCGGCATCTTTGTGGAGCTGGAGCAGGCCACGACGTGCAGCGGCGTTCGTGAGGCCATGGCGCAAGCGTTGGGCTTGCCTCGCAGTGAAGAAGATGGACATCGCGTGGCCGAGGCCATCGCTGCACAGGGTGTTGTGTTGGTGGTGCTGGACAACGCTGAACAGTGCGTGAAAGCCCTCGCAGAGGTCTTTGCAGAGTGGCGCGCTGCGGGTGTGGTGTGTGCGTGGGTCGTCACTACACGACTGCGACTGCGGCTGTCCGAAGAAGACGTGATGGACGTTCAACCCTTGGCAATCGACGCGGCTGTCGCGCTCTTTGTGCGTAGAGCCCGTGCGCGGAAGTCCGACTACGCATCGTCGCCGGATGACCTGGCAATCGTCCGTGCGCTTGTTCAAGACATTGACTGTGTGCCACTGGCGGTTGAGCTGGCTGCCGCTCGGGTTCGGTTGTTCTCACCCGCGGCGCTGCGTGCGCGCATTGGGCGTTCGCTGACCGTGTTGAAGGACGACCGCCGGGACCGTTCAGAGCGTCAGCTCACGCTGTCCGCTGCTGTGGCGTGGTCATGGGACCTGCTCTCAACCGATGAACGGCACGCGTTGGCGGACCTGTCTGTCGCGGTGGGCGGCATTGCAGTCGCTGACGCTGAGCCCCTGATTGACGTCAACAGCGATGCGTTGGACGTCATTGAGTCACTCGTCGACCACTCGCTTGTGGGCATTGAGCAGGACCGCCTGCGCATGCTCGTGGCGGTGCGTGAGTTTGCGGCCCTACAGCTCGTCGCCTCTGGCCGCCGTGAGGCTGCTGTGCGTCGTCATATGGAGGTGTTCTGCGACCGAGCGTCTGTCTGGGCAGCCGAACGGGATGGGCACGATGCCTGGAAAATCGTGGATACCATTCGATGCGAGCGCGGGAATCTGGTTGCCGCTCTGCGAGTCGCGGACACGGCCGAACGCAGCGCTGCCCTCATTGAGAGCCTGCACGGGGTGTGGGAGCTGGACGGTGTCACCCCCGGTGAGCTGACGGTGGCCAGTGACTCGTTGGCCCGGTCCAAGGGGCCGGCCTGGGTCGACGGTGCCATGTCGCTCTGTCCGCTGCTGGAGCGGACCGGTCGTGTGGCGGAAGCCGTTGCGTGGATGGAACGGGTGCAGTCTCTGCCTGACACGCCAGCTCGTCGTATGCGGGTCTTGTATATGCAAGCGCGACAAGCCCAGCGTGAGTCGCGCATGGATGACGCGTTGGCGCTGTACGGGGAAGCGATGGACCAGCCGTCGGACGACCCATCCTGCTATTCGCGTGCGTTGCTGGCTCGAGCCATCTTGTTGCGCAGTCGGGGAGACTTGGACGCCGCCATGACATTGGCCCAGGATGGCGTGGTGTGGGCCGAACAGCGGGGGATACCAACGGCTGCCCTCGGACTGCGCGGAATGATGGCTGCTGTACACCTGCTGGCTCGTCGCTACGACGAGGCGATTCACGCAGCCTCCACCACGTTGCACGCGTACCGACGATTGAATGCCGAGGAGCCTGTCACCCAGATGTTGGGACTCAAGGGAATGGCGCTGTCCCTCTCCGGTCGTGCGGACGAGGCGCTTGTGGCCTTGAATGAGGCGGTCGAACGCGGTGCGCGATTGGGGCTACTCCACCAATACGGTCGACTGCTCGGGGCACGGGCGCGCGCTCACTGGTTTCGTGCCGACTTCGAGAGTGCTCGTGCCGATGCAGAGGCCGCAATGGTCCTTAATCGCCGGTGCAGTGACACCCTGTCGCTTGTGTTTGTGGGCATCATTCGAGCTGTCGCTGAGCGCGAACTTGGTCGTCCCAGAGCCGCTCTTGACGCGCTTCGTGAGTGTGAGCAGACCGCGCGCACCCTCAAGAGTCCACGAGGCGTGTTCCGGGCTGCGAGCCAGCGCATGCTCACGGCGTTGGTACTGGACGATACGGCGGAAGCGCTGGAGGCCGCTCATGCGGCGGTCGCTGGATGTTCACCCTCGGAGCGACCGGTCGCTTTCGCCTGGTTGGCAGTGGCCGAAATGGTCGCCGGGCAGGATGAGAAACAGGCGCTTTCTCAGGCACTCGGTGCCGTGGACTCCGGAGCGGTCGACACCTCCATTGCAGGTCTTGTGGGCTTAGTAGCGGCGGTCTCAGAGCGTCGGGAAGGTGTTCATCGCGGGCTGTCCTATGAGCGCCAGTGCTTGGCTGCGGGTTGGCAGCCAGCGTGGACCAACGCACTCGATGTGGTGGAATCGGAGTCGCAGGCGCGGTTCGATGAGGCGAGGGTTGTCTCGCGGCTGTGGCTGTAGTCCGTACTCGATGTGTCGTCCCGCTGTCCGTGGGCAACCGCGCAGGTGTGTAAACCCTAGCCAACACGCTACTTTGCGTTTCGGGGAGGACACATGCGAACAGTTCTGGCGCTCTTGGTTTTTGCGTTGGGGTCTACGGCTCAAGCGGGGGATGTCACCGTCACCCATCAGGGGCGGGTGCTCAATACATTGGGCACGCCGATCTCGGGTGAGCACGACGTCACGCTCACGCTGTACTCAGATTCGTCTCGGACCTCTGTTGTCTGGACTGACGTGTTCGACGACACTGTCTTGACGGATGGGTACTATGCCTTGGTCTTAGGTAATGACCCGGCGAACAGGCTCACCTCAGCGATGCTCGCTGGTGTCGATGCGCACGTTGCAGTTGCTGTTGGCGCCGGTGCTGAGCTCGGTTTGTCCCCTGTGGGCAGCCTCGGTTCGGGTGCTGCCGCCATCCCCATTCAGGCCAGCTGTCAGGCGCACTTGGATGCGGGCAATACAGAGAGCGGGATGTACACCGTGGACATTGATGGGGCCGGTGCCCTGGTCCCGTTCAACGTATTCTGCGATCAGGACAGCAGCGGTGGTGGCTGGATGCGCTTTGAGTTGGTTCATCGCCTGTGGGGAAATTCCCTGGGGGAGAACTCTTCAACAGTGGCCTATGCGAGCGTCGCATCGCGCCTGTCAGGTGCGAATAACCAAGGCCCGTTGAACAACTTGACATCCTGCAGTGGAGACTCGGTGGTCACACCAAGCTGGGCGGTTGAGGGGCGCGAGTTGGCGGATAGCGAGGTCTTGAAGATCAATGAGATCACGACGACCGGTTGGACCGGTACCTACGACATCTACGACGGTGAAGGTGGCAGTGACTGGGACCAGCTCAAGGGCTGTGCCGCTGGCGTTGTGGTCATGACCGCAGACGGCGACGAGCTCGGCACGGGGCTGGACAAGGACTGGGTTGGACCCTACGCCATTGATACCTTTTCGGCGCTGTTCACCAGTGGCTACTATGGTGGAAATGCAGATCAGAGCGGCTATAATGCCAGCCTTCCGCGATACTGGTACTTGCGGTAAATCGCAGCACGGCGCTCACTCGTTCGGCAGTCCACACGCGACTCTGCCCGCCTCGATGACCTCAGTGTTGTTGTACAGGCACGTCGCACAGCCGCGGTTGCTGGCGCCGTTGTTGGCGTTGACCGGAATGGGGTCGAAGGTGCCGACTGGGCAGTTCGCGTTGCCAGTGATGTTGAGGCTCGGCAGGTCGCTGCCCTCGTTGACGTTGGAGTCGGCCCATGAGGTCGGCGTGGAGAGCCAGCCGACCTGAACTTCGCCGGTGGAGCAGTTGGCAGCCGGACCCGCAACGAGATTGGCGAGCCACCACGCTGAGGTGCCGCTGTTGTCGCTCGCGTAGGCCTCTAAGGCACGGATGCGAACCAAGGAAGCGGCCCGGAACGGAACGAAAGGGGAGCTACAGGCGGCGTCAATTAGGGTAGGGCCGTTGTTGGCGACGGCGCCGGTCTTGAAGGTGAGGCCGCCTCGCTCTATGTCGCAGTACACCGGGTAGCGAACACCACCGACCTCAATGTCGTAGCGTCCGTTCGTGGTGGCAACCGCGTAGCCAGTGTTGGGTTGGGCGTACTCGGCGCAAGACGCCGCTGCCGAGCCATCCGAGTAGCTCCATTGTCCATTGGACTGGGTCAAGACCACGCCACCTGCGGCTTCAGACACTGTTCGCCATGAGCCTGCGATGCACACGCGTAGGGTGTTGAGGCTGGTGTCCCAGGCGATTTCACCATCTTCCGAGCAAGGGCCTGGAGCGGCGGCTCCCTCCACAATGACCCGGCGGGTCACGTCTGCGGCTCCAGCGTGGCCAACGCTGACAAAGCGGGTTCGTCCAAAGGATGTCTCGCCGGAGGACAGCTCTACCTCAAGTGGAGGGGACAGGAAGAGGTCCGCCTCAAGTGTTGAGCCGGAGCCTAGAATCACGGTGAAGTATCCGCTAGCAACCGGCACACTCGCAAAGTCTTCGGTATGGACAACGCCGGACGGACCGTACAACGTGACGGTGATGGCGGTGGGGGTATTGACGGCCTCACCCGCCGCGTCGAGTAGGCGACCCTGGTACGTCAGCTCGATAGGAGCGGCGGTTGCGGTCGATGCGACCAGCAGAGACAGGAGGGTGAACATGGGTATCCCCGAGCACTCTGATTGAACGGGCATATTCGCCTCGTCGGTCAGACGCGGCCGCGAGGATTGCAGAATCCTGGGTACTTTTCAAGTCTGGCACGTGGGGTTGAAACTGCGAGACGAGGCACCAAGCTGCGGCTGTCCTCCACGGGATGACGCTTGTGGTGACCTGTGCGCACTAGGGCATGGGCGATTGCTGTTGAGATTCACGCGATCTCAGAACCGCCGGAAGGTTGACACCCTAAACGTGGCGTCTATGTAGCCGCCGAGCGCGGAGATGTGGCAGCTAAGCCGTCCCGCAAACGTCATGTATCACCGAACCTTCGGAGCACTCTCATGGGCAAGATCATTGGAATCGACCTCGGCACAACCAACTCTGTCGTGGCAATCATGGAAGGCGACAAGCCGACCATCATCGTGAACGAAGAAGGCCAGCGCACCACGCCGTCCGTCGTCGCATTCGACAAAGACGGCGAGCGCCTTGTGGGCATCGTTGCCCGCCGCCAGGCCATCACCAACCCTGAGAACACCGTGTTCTCCGCCAAGCGCCTCATCGGACGCCGCTTTGACGAGTCTGGCGACATCATCAAGCGCCTTCCGTACACGGTCACCAAGGCCGACAACGGCGACTGCCGCATCAAGATTCAGGACAAGACCTACTCGCCGCCCGAGATTGCGGCAATGGTCCTGCAGAAGCTCAAGCAGCAGGCAGAAGCGTACTTGGGACAGCCGGTCAGCGAAGCCGTCATCACCGTTCCGGCGTACTTCAATGACAGCCAGCGCCAGGCCACCAAGGACGCTGGCAAGATTGCCGGACTCGAGGTCAAGCGCATCATCAATGAGCCGACCGCCGCCGCTCTCGCCTACGGCATGAGCAAGAAGGCCGACGAAATCATCGCGGTCTACGACTTCGGTGGTGGTACCTTCGATATCTCCATCCTTGAAGTGGGCGATGACGTTGTTGAGGTCAAGTCGACCAATGGCGACACGATGCTCGGTGGAGACGACGTTGACGAGGCCCTCATTGACTGGCTCGTAGCCAAGTTCAAGGAAGACACCGGCATTGACGTCAGCACCCAGAAGATGGTCATTCAGCGTCTCAAGGAAGCTGCTGAGAAGGCCAAGATTGAGCTGTCGACAGCCATCAAGACTGAGATCAACCTTCCGTTCCTCACCGCAGATGCGACGGGTCCGAAGCACCTTCAGTTGAGCCTGTCCCGCGCCGAGTTCGACCGCATGATTGAGCCAATTGTCGCTCGCACCTTGGAGCCCTGTCGCAAGGCCCTCAAGGACGCCGGTGTCTCGGCTTCTGAAGTCAACGAAATCATCCTCGTTGGCGGCTCGACCCGCATTCCGCTGGTTCAGCAGAAGGTCAAGGAACTCTTCGGTAAGGAGCCAAACCGCTCTGTGAACCCCGATGAAGTTGTTGCCGCTGGTGCAGCCATCCAAGCTGGCGTGCTCTCGGGCGATGTCACCGACATGCTGCTGCTCGACGTCACACCGCTGTCCTTGGGCATCGAGACCCTCGGCGGCGTCATGACCACGCTCATCAACCGCAACACGACCATCCCCACGTCGAAGACGGAAGTCTTCTCCACTGCGGCCGACAACCAGACCGCAGTCGACGTCTACGTGTTCCAGGGTGAGCGTCAGATGGCGCGTGACAACCGCATGATCGGTAACTTCCGCCTGGACGGAATCCCCTCCGCTCCCCGCGGCATGCCACAGGTCGAAGTGACCTTCGACATCGATGCCAACGGCATCTTGTCGGTCCGCGCCAAGGACAAGGCGACCAACAAAGAGCAGCACATCACCATCGAGGCCTCTAGCGGACTCGACCAGGCTGACATCGACCGCTTGGTCAAGGAAGGCCAGGCCCACGAAGCCGAAGACGCCGCCAAGAAGGAGCTCATCGAGGCACGCAACAACCTCGACAACTTGCTCTACCAGACGGAGAAGACCCTCGGCGAGCACGGCGACAAGCTGCCCGCAGACGAGAAGGCCGCGCTCGAAGAGACCCTGACCAAGGGCAAGGAAGCCAAGGACAGCGATGACTTGGACACGGTCAAGACCGCGTTCGACGAGCTGACTGCAGCGAGCCACAAGCTTGCCGAAGTCATGTACCAGAGCGGTGACGGTGCCGAAGCCGGTGCAGCGCCTGGCGGTGCTCCGCCGGACATGGGCAATGCGTCCGGTAGCAACAATGATGATGGTGTTATCGACGCCGAATACGAAGACGCGTAGGGACTGTCCGGAGCACGCCGTATGCGTCGTCGCTGCGTCGCCCGCGTACCGTAAGTACGCTTTGGCTCCTGGCTCCTAGCCTACGACGCACTCCGCCCAGCCCCTTTTGGGGGTTGGGCGTTTTGCGTTGCTGCGTCGCCGCGTACTGGAGTACGCTTTGGCTCCTTGCGCCTTGCCTCCTACGCACTCTCGCCACTCCTTACGGGTGTGGCGGGTTGAGTAGGGATTCCGCCCAGCCCCTTTTCGGGGGTTGGGCGTTTTTCGTTTTATGGACGGGTGCGCGGGTACGCTCTGGCTGGCGATGTACAATGGGATGTTTTGGCCGGTTCAACAGTTTGCGACATGCGCTGGTTGGGGTCTGGCTAGGCCATTAGTGGGCTTGCCAGCTTGGGAGCGACGAATGCGCGGATGGTTGTGTAGGGTGCTTTTGCTTGCGGCAACCAGTGCTCAGGCGGACACGATTCACATCCGCAAGCGCGGGTTTGGGCATGCTTATGTGTGGGTGGATGCGCGTCCTGCTGGGCGGCTGCGCAACTCGGAGGGGCTGAGGCTTCAGGTAGATCCTGGTGTTCACGAGGTCTGGGTTTCCCAAGACAGAGAGGGGTTTCTGACGCGCTGCAGTGGTCTGGTGACGGTCGGAGGAGATGAGACCTGGGTCAGTGTCTCTGGGAATTACTGCGGCGGCCTCCAGGACGGACTGGGCACGCCTACGTTCTCCCGCGGAGCTCGTATCGACTTGGTCGACCAGGCCGAGGCGGACACCTTCCTGACCGTGGACTCGGACATTCGCGTGTACGTGAACGGGGGCCAGGTGCGCTCGTTGAACGTCCCTCCAGGGGGACACACGGTCATCGTGGCGCGAGACCTCGGCGGTGAGTTCATTGTGGACCAGGGCGTCGTTCAGATTCCGAGCGGCTATGCGGCGCAGTTGACCTGTACGAATCTGGGGTGCATTGGTCTGACCACTATGGACTCGAACGGTCCCGTGCTGTCGTCGCTCACACAGTCCGCGCCTGTCTCAGCGCCCTTCACGGCGCCGTCTGTCTCACCCAGGGGTGTGCCGGTGTGCACTACGTCGGACGTCGCTCTTCCATCCGGACTGGAGGAGGCCGGCTCCAGCGTCGTTCTGTTGACCTCGGCTGCGGGGCGCCGGACCGCAGGCGTGGTGGTGGAGCCTTCGGGGGGCATTCTGACCGCGGCGGCTGGGCAGCGCATGGGAGATACAGTGAGTGTGCGTCTGCCAACGGGCATTTCGCTGCCCGGAACCATCACTGCGTGGGACGGCGTTGCAGACCTAGCCCGCGTTGATGTGCAGGCGTCGGGCTTGCCGTGTCGTCCGCTCTTCGCAGACGATGTCGCAGTCGGAAGCACCGTCTACACTGTTGGGGTTCCCCCGGCTCCGGGCCTCGCTCGCGTCATGTCCAGTGGGCTTGTCGGTGGGTACCTTGACCGACCGGAAGGGCGCCTGCTTCAGACCGATACGCGCGTCTCCCCACACCTCGAAGGTGCGCCTGTATTGGACGTTAGCGGTCGCGTTGTCGGCGTGGCGAGCGCCGTTGACCGTGGATTTGGACAGGACGTCTCCATGGCGGTCTCGGGTCAGACCATCGCGCGTTGGTTCGCCGCCACCCTGCCATCCCAGGCGCCTGGTGGGCCGGCGGCTGAGGCGGCGCCGTTGGTTCGTGAACCGGTGATTTCGCAGGAGCAGATCGATGCCTGGAACGCAGGTGCGCCGGACTAACGTGGCCTAGTAGCGTTGTCTTAGGCCCGACGGTGTCGAATCAGAGCGAGTCCGTTGATGGTGCCTCCCCGTCGACGACCAAGCGTGGCTGGTAGCGCACCTCCCAGAATCGGGGTGATCAGTCGCTGGCGGCGTAGAATGCAGCGGCCCGGATGTCCTCGTCGATGCGCATTGGATGGCCAACACTCGGCATCGCGCGCTGGGTGCAGTCGTTGCGCTCGCACAGTCGGCACGTCACCCCAATGGGCACTGCATTCGCCGGCGCCGTCAAGTCCCACCCATCCGAATACACCAGCTTCTCCGACTGGTTCACAGCACATCCGAGTCCGATAACGTGAACGCTTGGCGTGACGTGGTAGCCGGCGTCGCCCTTGGACAGGGTCCTGGCGAAGCAGAAGAAGGTCTCTCCGTCGGGCATCACGGACAGCTGTGTCTGCACCCGGCCCGGAGTCAGCAGTGCCTGGAATACGTTCCATCGCGGGCAGGCCCCCGAGTACCGAGCGAAGCGAATGCCAGAGGCGCTGAACCGCTTGCTGATGTTTCCGGCAATGTCGATGCGGATGAGATGGAAGGCAACGCCCTCGCGACCGGGACGCCGCAGGGTGGTCATTCGGTGGCACACCTGCTCGAAGCTCACGCGGAACCGGTGTCCGATGAGCTCAACGTCGTAGCGTTCCTCTTCGCATGCGGTGAGGAACGGCTCGTACGGCATGAGCACAGCGCCGGCGAAGTAGTTGGCGAGGGCAATGCGCCCAAGGCGACGTGACTCGGCCAAGGTGAGTGTGGGGTCGTCGGTCAGGCGGTCAAGCAGGTCGGAGTGACCGAGCAATGCCACTGCGTGGGCGAGCTGGAAGTTGCGGGTTCGGGGCGGCAGGACCTCGGAGATCTCGAGCTCTCTGCGCTTGCGATTGAGACGACGCACCGTGCGTCCTAGCGAACCGGCGCGAACAAAACGCACGCGGATGTCGAGCACGTCTTCGAGGTACCGGACGAGTCCGCTCTGGATGTCATTGGGCTCAAGTCCAGCCTCGCCAATAAGGCCCCCAGCGACAGTCTCAAGCTCGGGGAAGTGATTCATGTGGCTCTGGATGAATTCACTGACTTCTTCGGAGGGCAACACGCTCCTGCCAGCGACAGCGTCCGGGTTGTGAGCGAGCGCTTGAGCCTGTTCGCGGGTTCCTTGCAGCGCCGCGTACAGCGACCGTACGGCTCGTGCGGCGTTTGGGTGGTGGTGTACAAGCTCGCGCACGTCGATATTCGTGATGTCGTGCGGAACGAATAGCGAGTCGCCGAAGACCTCCATGAGCTCGGACTCAAGCCTGGCGGTGTCGTCGTCTTGAAATGCGGCCAGCTCAAGGTCGAACTGCTGGGCGAGCTTCAGCAGCAGCATCGCCGGCAGGGCCCGCCGGTTGTGTTCGATGAGGTTGAGGTAGCTGGGGCTGATTCCGAGCATCTCGGCAAGCTTGGTCTGGGTCAGTCCGGCGTTGCGTCGGAGGGTGCGGATTTTTCCGCCGAGGCGGGGGGCGTCTGGCATCGATTCCTCCTGTCATTCTGTAAAACGTTGACAGCTTGACTGCACGCTCTTTGTAATAGTCGACTGGTTTACAGCTTGAAACGCCAATCTATTGCGGTCGACGCAGGCGCGTGCAACTTCTCTATGTGGCTGAAGACCGGTAGCCACGTGGAGGTGATGATGTCCTTAGTGCTGTCCGCTGTGCCCGACGGGGTTGTTGTTCGCGGTGCCGTCCGTGATGGGTACGACGAGATCTTGACCCCGGACGCTCTTGCGTTTCTTGCAGACTTGGAGCGGCAGTTCGGTGCCCGTCGGCGTGCACTGCTCGACACCCGAGTCGTTCGCCAGGCTGCTGTTGATGCAGGTCAGCTACCAGACTTCAGGCCGGAAACCTCTGAAATTCGCTCTGGCGACTGGACCGTGGCGCCGCTACCGGCGGACCTTCTCGACCGGCGCGTCGAGATCACGGGACCTGTTGACCGAAAGATGGTGATCAACGCGCTGAACTCAGGCGCCACCCACTTCATGGCTGACCTTGAAGACAGCAACGCGCCGACGTGGTCCAACCTCATCGAAGGGCAGATCAACCTGCGTGACGCGGTCGCCGGGACCATTCGCTACGAGCATCCCTCGAAGCCCAAGACCTACGTGCTGAATGATGTCGTCGCGACGCTGCTTGTTCGCCCTCGCGGTCTTCACCTTGTCGACCGACACATTCAGGTCGACGGCCAGCCTCTCTCCGCGTCTCTCATGGACTTCGGCCTGTACTTCTTCCACAACGCCAAGGCGCTCGTGGCGCAGGGCTCGGGTCCGTACTTTTACCTGCCGAAGCTGGAGAGCCACCACGAGGCCCAATGGTGGAACGACGTGTTTGTGGTCGCCCAGAAGGCCGTTGGCATCGACGTCGGCACCATCAAGGCAACCGTACTCATTGAGACCCTGTGGGCTGCCTTTGAGATGGACGAGATTCTCTTCGCGCTCCGAGACCACAGCTCCGGCCTCAACTGTGGACGTTGGGACTACATCTTCAGCTACATCAAGACCCTGCGCTCCCACCCCAAGTACCTGCTGCCCGACCGGGGTGAGGTCACCATGACCGTGCCGTTCATGCAGGCCTACACATCATTGGTCATCCAGACCTGTCACCAGCGACAGGTGCACGCCATGGGCGGCATGGCGGCCCAGATTCCAATCAAGTCTGACCCCGATGCCAATGCTGTGGCGCTAGCGAAGGTCATCGTCGACAAAGAGCGCGAGGTGACCGCAGGCCATGATGGCACCTGGGTCGCGCATCCGGGCCTCGTCAAGCTCGCCCGCGACGTGTTCGACGCCAAGATGCCGCAGTCCAACCAGATTGATGAGATGCCGCGTCTGGACGTCAACGTCGTCCAAGCGGACCTGCTTCGTCCTCCCGCGAGTGACAGCCGCACGCTGTCTGGCCTTCGCCACAGCATCCAAGTCGGTGTTCGCTACCTTGAAGCTTGGCTCTCTGGAAACGGCTGCGTGCCGCTGTACAACTTGATGGAAGACGCTGCGACTGCAGAGATCTGCCGTGCCCAGGTGTGGCAGTGGATTGTCCTTGGAGCGAAGCTGGAGGACGGAACGCCCGTCACCGCGGAGCGCTTCACCACCTGGCTCGATGAAGAACTGGCATCCATCCGCACTGAGGTCGGTGAGGAACGCTTTGCCGCCAGCCGCTTCGTCGCCGCCGCCGACTTGTTTCGCGAGCTGTCCACGTCGGACACGCTCGTCCCATTCTTAACCTTGCCCGCCTACGACCAACTGGTCGACCCACAGGAGTAGCTCATGTCTGCAGTTATCGACACGATTAACGTCCACACCCACCGGTTTGACGGAATCACCCGGCCCTACTCCGAAGCGGACGTGGACCGACTGCGCGGCTCTGTGCAGATTGAGTACACCTTGGCCCGACGTGGAGCGATGCGCCTGTGGGAGCTTCTTCACTCCCGCGAGTACGTCAACGCTCTTGGGGCGTTGACGGGTAACCAAGCGGTCCAGCAGGTTCGCGCTGGGCTTGAGGCCATCTACCTCTCCGGCTGGCAGGTCGCGGCCGACGCCAACTTGGCGGGCCAGATGTACCCGGACCAGTCGCTGTACCCGGTGAACTCGGTGCCGACGGTCGTCAAGCGTATCAACCAGGCGCTTCAGCGTGCAGACCAGATCGAGCACAGCGAGGGCAATGTGACCCGGAACTGGTTCGCTCCAATCATGGCGGACGCTGAGGCCGGCTTTGGTGGTCACCTCAACGCTTTTGAGCTCATGAAGTCCATGATCGAGGCGGGTGCCGCTGGCGTTCACTTCGAGGACCAGCTCGCGAGTGAGAAGAAGTGTGGTCACCTCGGCGGCAAGGTACTCGTGCCCACCTCCCAGTTCGTCAAGACACTCGTGGCAGCGCGCCTGGCAGCGGACGTCATGAACGTGCCGACGATTATCGTGGCTCGTACCGACGCCGACAGCGCCCAGCTCATCACCAGCGACATCGACCCTGTCGACCGCCCGTTCATCACGGGTGACCGCACGAGCGAGGGATTCTACAGAATCACTGGGGGTATCGAGCAGGCGATTGCTCGTGGCCTAGCCTATGCGCCGTACGCGGACTTGGTCTGGTGCGAGACCAGCCACCCGAACTTGGAGGAGGCCAAGCAGTTCGCCGACGCCATTCACGCCAAGTTCCCCGGCAAGATGCTCGCGTACAATTGTTCGCCCAGCTTCAACTGGAAGAAGTACCTGTCGGACGACGAGATTGCGACGTACCAAGAAGACCTCGGCAAGCTTGGCTACAAGTTCCAGTTCGTCACCTTGGCCGGCTTTCATGCCCTGAACCACAGCATGTTCGAGCTTGCTCGTGGCTACAAGAAGACGGGTATGGCGGCCTACTCACAGCTGCAGCAGGCCGAGTTTGACTCCGAGGAAGACGGCTACAGTGCAACGCGTCACCAGCGCGAGGTCGGTACCGGGTACTTCGATGCAGTGAAGACGGTGATCACGAGTGGTTCGGCATCTACGCTGGCTCTCGAAGATAGCACCGAGGCTGCCCAGTTCTAGGCCTCCCATTGATGGGGGCGTCGCGGTCTTAGGCCCGACGCCGTCGAATCAGAGCGAGTCCGAACAGGCCCACGAAGCCCCACGCAAGGCTGGAAGAAGGCGCGCTGGAACAGCCGCATCCGCCGGAGTTCGGGTCGACAGGGTCGGAGCCCAGATCGGTGTCGGACTCGGTGTCCTCGTCTGTGTCGGCCTCGGTATCGGGGTCTGGTGTGTCGTCGCAGTCGTCGCCAATGCCGTCGCTGTCGCTGTCGGTCTGGTCGGGGTTGGCGACGTCCGGGCAGTTGTCGATGGTCGCTGGTGTGCCCGTGCCGTCGCAGTCGTTGTCGGCGCTGTCGGGGATGCCGTCGCCGTCGGTGTCGAGACAGTCGTCGCAGGCATCGCCCAGGCCGTCCTCATCCGTGTCGAGTTGGTCAGCGTTTGCGAGGTCCGGGCAGTTGTCGGCAGTCGCGACCCCGCCTTCGTTGGTGCAGCCGTCCTCGGCTACGTCGCCGGCGCCGTCTCCATCAGAGTCTGTGCAGGTGTCGCAGGCATCACCGATTGCGTCTTCGTCGGTGTCCAGTTGGTCTGGATTGCTGACGCCTAGGCAGTTGTCGACGGGGGAGGGGGTTCCGCTATCGTCGCAATCGTTGTCGGCTTCGTCTGCGGCGCCGTCCATGTCCGCGTCTAGGCAGGCGTCACACGCGTCTCCTAGGCCATCGCTGTCGCTGTCGGTCTGCTCGGGGTTGGCGAGACCCAGGCAGTTGTCTACCGGAGCGGAGGTTCCGGTTGCGTCACAGTCGTTGTCCACCTCGTCTGCGGCACCGTCATTGTCTACGTCTAGGCAGACGTCGCAGGCGTCGCCAATGCCGTCGTTGTCGGTATCTGCTTGGTCGGCATTGGGAATGTTCGGACAGTTGTCGTTGGCGCCGATGTCGCAGGATTCTGCGGCCTCGAGTGGGTCTGCAACGCCGTCACCGTCAATGTCGAGGCACCCGTCGCACGCATCTCCGAGACCGTCGAAGTCTGTGTCCGCTTGGTCGGGATTGGCGATGTCCGGGCAGTTGTCTGTGCCGTCTACAGCGCACTGTACGGCTGTGGCTCCTGGGTCTGCGGCACCGTCACCATCACTGTCTTGGCACACGTCGCAGGCATCACCAATGGTGTCGAGGTCGGCGTCTTCTTGACCGGGGTTGGCGGTGTCGGGGCAGTTGTCGACGCCTGGAAGCTCACAGGTCAGGGTGGCGCCGTTGGGGTCGGCAATTCCGTCACTATCGCTGTCGTCGCAGGTGTCACAGGCATCGCCAATGCCGTCGTTGTCTAGGTCTGCTTGGTCGGAGTTGCTCAGGATTGGACAGTTGTCTACGGTGGTGCCGCCAGTGCAGCCCTCTAGGTCCGTTCCGGGGTCTCCGAAGCCGTCATCATCTGCATCTGTACAGGTGTCGCACGGGTCGCCAATGCCGTCTTCGTCGGCGTCGTCGCACAGAACAGCGCCGGTTGGGTCGCATCCGTCGAAGAAGCCGTCACAGTCGCAGTCGACTTGTCCTGGGGCTGCGGGTTCGCACTGGTCTTTGATGCCGTCTTCGTCGCAGTCTTCCGCTTGACTGCAGGCTTGGGTCAGGATGTCGTTGAGGATGGTGCCGAGCTGGACGGCGTCTCCAATGGCGCGGGACTCACCACCGGTCGCTTGGGCAACGGCCGCCGCAGAGGCTCGGACCGCGGTGGAGGCACCCGCTGCGGTGAGCGGAAACACTGCTACGCCGTTCGCTTGGGCAACATCAATGACGTAGGAGACAGCGGCTTCGTCGACTGCTGTGCTCGGGTCTCCACACCACGCACCTTCATCAAAGATGGGGACGATGACGCGCTGATGGTTGGGGTTTCCGACGCTGCCGGGCTGCCAGTAGTTGCCTGCCACGACCGCTGTTCCGCGCGCCCAGTCTTCGGAGCCAACCTCGGGTGAGCCCGGACACTCCGCGAAGGGGCCGAGTCCACCGGAGACCGGCTCGGGCAGCACGGTGCCGAGCTGGTTGACGATGGAGTCCGTCAGACACGGGTACTCGGCGGGGGTGTCGGTCAAGCCCCACAAGCTGGCTTGCACTTGGATTCCGCGCGCTTGCAGGTCTGCGACGACGCCAACGATGGAGGCACACAGGGCGGCGCCTTCGTCGTCCATGGACGATGAGGTGTCCATGACGAACACCACGTCGAGTGGCTCGCAGGTGGGACAAGTGTCGGGGATGCCGTCACCATCGCAGTCATCAGAGCCGTCATCGACCTCGCAGCTGTCTGGGCGGTAGTCGTTGTCGCAGTCGCCTTCGCGTCCGAGAGCAACCGAACACACATCAATCTCGCCGTCATCGTTGCAGTCGGGGGCGTCTAGGAATGCGTCTGCTTCGCACCGAACGTACTCATCTACCGAAGTAGACGTGGTGACCACCAGGCGGAGGCCGTCGTCAGAGAAGTCTACGTTTCCCCACCGGTGGTTCTGAATGCCGGTCTCGAAGACGACCTCACTGCGGCCAGTGTCTGGGTCGATTGTGAGCACCTCATTGGTGAGGCGGTCGGTGACGTACAGCGCGCCGGTCTGCGGGTCGACGTCAATGCCGTTGGCCGCTCCAATGGGAGGTGAGACGGGGAAGGCGACGAGCTCGCCGCCTTCTTCCAGCGTGAACAGTCCGTTCTCACCGTCGGCAATCCAGATGGTGTCCTGGCTCACGGTGACATCGTAGGGCTCAGCGAGGATGCTGCTGTTGGGGACGAGCACCCGCTCTGGCGTGACACCGTCGGCCACCTGGGAGCTGAAGGCCCACACCTCGTTGGGGCCCGAGTACCCGCGGTCGACCACAATGCCTTCGCCGGGAGCGAGCAGCGGACCCGTGTAGTCGAGGGGAGCGAAGGCCATTCCAGCGGGGTCGTCATCACCGGAGTGTAGGCCCGTTACCCACAGCTCACGCCCGCCTGGCGGCTGGTAGCGGTAGATGTTTCCGCCGTAGTGCTCGGACATGTAGACGTGCCCAGCGGGGTCGATGGCCACCGATGCAGGACGGTCTGCAGACGCGATGCGAACGGGGACACCGCCCGGTCCGATGCGGTGCAGTCCCACCGCGGTGCCTACGTAGATCTCGTTGTCCAGTCCGATGTGTGCCCCAACTGGCTCAGACATCTCAATGGAGCGGACGGGGGTCCAGCCACCGGTAGACAATGCCCCTCGCCGGGCAGTTTGCTCGGGGGATTGGGGCAGGTCTGGAGCCGGTGTGCCGCAGGACACAGCCAGGACAAGGACGGTAAGAGACAAGGCGCGCATCGGGACTCCACGGGCGCGCACAGTACCTCGCACGGGTACCGTTGCGGTCGGATTCTGGTGGCTGCCCGCGCGTGCTCTCAGCGGTTCGGTGGCCAGATCTGAAGCTTGCGTTGCAGGGTACGCCTGTGCAGTCCCAGCTTTTGGGCGGCTTTGGTGATGTTGCCGCCGCAGTCGTCTAAGACGCGTTGAATGTGCTCCCACTCGGTGCGGGCAAGGCTGGGCGGGTCGTATTCGGGGGCTTCAGCGAGGGGCGCGTCATCGCCTCGGACAAAGGCTGCGAGCACCATGTCGGCGTCTGCGGGCTTGCTTAAGTAGTTCACCGCGCCAAGCCGGATGGCGTCGACCGTTGTGGCAATGCTACCGTAGCCAGTCAGGACGACGATTCGCAGCTCGGGTAGGGCTACGAGCAACGGCTCAATGAGCGTAAGTCCGGACCCTCCTGGCATCTTGAGGTCCAAGACGGCGTGCGTGGGGGCGTCGGGTACCACTGCCATGGCGGCGGTGACGCAGTTGGCCTGAAAGACCCGGTAGCCGCGGTCCTCGAGTGCGACTGCGAGTCGGCCTCGCAGTCGGTCGTCGTCATCTACGAGCAGGATGCGAGCGTCGAGCCGCACACTCATGGGACCTCCGAGCTGGGCAGTGTCAGCGTCACGGTTGTTCCTTCAGAGGGTACCGAGTGGATGTGAAGCGCGCCACCGAGCTGTCGCGTGACGGAGTCGACGAAGTACAAGCCGAGCCCGGTGTTGTGTTCTTTGGTGGTGAAGAAGGGCTCTGCGACCTGTTGAATACACTCGGCCGACATGCCGCTGCCGTTGTCTGTGACCCGCAACTGCAAGGTTCCCGCCTCAACGTCTGCGTGAACGGTCACCTCGGTGGCGCCGGCATCACGCGCGTTCTCGACCAGACGGCGCAGCATCTGCTGGACCAAGTCCACAGGCAGACAGACGGTTCCGTCGCCCACAATCAGCGTTGCTTCATTGTGCTCAAGGGCGTCTGTCACGAGGTCTCGCACCGAGAGGGTGGACGGACTGGAACCCATGCCCATGCCGACGTCTGCTGAGAGCCCGCGCAGAACTGCATGACAGCGCTGAAGTTCTTCGCGGATCAGGTCAATGTCTTCGTGGTCGCGTGGGTTCTCCGTCCGTCGCTCCAGCTCGCGAATGACCACGGTGATGGTGGAGAGCGGTGTGGCCAGCTCGTGTGCGGCGCCAGCGGCGAGGGTGGCCAAGCTGGTCAGCCGAATGGACCGGGCTTCAAGGTCGCGGGCTTGAAGGAACAGGACCTCGGCGCGTGCCTGCGCGGAACGAATGCGTGCGACGGCGAACACAATCAGGGCCGTTGTTGCGGCGTAGGCGGTGAACATGCCCGTCATGTGTGACTGCATGGCGGCATGGTCATGTTGGTGTAGGTCTGCGGGAGCGAAGGCGAACAGACCCGCATACCCCACAGTTGTCACTGCAAAGACCAGTAAGGCACCCGACAGTCGGACGGTTAGCCCGGCTAGCACGACGGGAAATACGTATAGCAAGGCGTAGGGCGTGGCACTGCCCTCTGTGGCGGCGAACAACAGGGTCAGCATCGCGCCATCGATTGCTAGAACGCCGATGGACACGGGCTCAGCGAAGGTGCGCTCTGCGCTGAGCCAGATGGCTGCCTGGCCTAGGAGCCCGAGCACCACGAACGGAATGACGAGCTTCATAGGCCAGCTCGGTCCCCATGCGAATGCACCGACCAACGGGACCGCAAACAAGATCAGTAGGCCAACCCACCTCAGCCAGAGCAGGGTGGACGCGCTCGCGATTCGACGACCTGGTTCATTCATTCGCGTCTGCTATCCAGTTGCCCCCTCCACATGTACAGAGCGCGACAAAACGCCGCAGCGGATGCCTACGCGCTTTCGTTATGAGGGTGCCACTCAAGGAGTACTCATGCGTCTGTTGGCCCCTCTCGCCCTACTGTTTATGGGCGGCTGCCCCGAATCTGGCGGAAACCAAGTGGTTTCTGTGTCGTTTAATGCGCTTGTGAACGGCGAAGTTGCCGCGTGTGGCGAAGAAGTCATGGTCGGCGTTGGCAACGAAGTTGCCGAGCTTGCAGACGCGCGAATCTTCATCTCCACCCTCCAGTTCCGCAACGCAGAGACCGGCGAGTGGGTCGACGTTGACCTGTCGCAGAACGAATGGCAGACGGGCGGCATTGCGTTGTTGGACTTTGAAGACGGTACCGCCGCTTGTGCGGACAGTGGAACCGCCGAGATGAACCGGGTTGTGACCGGCCAGATCATCGAAGGGGAGTACGACTCCTTCCGCTACGATGTGGGCGTTCCGTTCGAAGACAACCACCTCGACTCGGCGTCCGCTCCAGCTCCCCTCAACTCCCCGGGCATGTTCTGGACCTGGCAGGGCGGCTACAAGTTTGTCCGCGTCGACTTCGCGGTAGACACGGTAGTTCGCAGCCGCTGGAACGTTCACGTTGGCTCTGGTGGCTGTGCGTCGGATGCTCCTACAACCGCGCCGACGGAAGAATGTGTCCTGCCGAATCGCGCAACGGTCCGTCTCAACGACTTTCCCCTGGAAGGTGGACGCATTGAGGTCGAGCTGTCTGAGCTGGTCGCCACCGCTGACCTAGGCCAAAACACCGAAGAGTCTCCGCCAGGATGTATGAGCGCGCCGGCAGATGGTGCGGACTGTTTGCCTACGTTCTCCGCATTGGGCTTGTCGATTGACTCGGGTGCCTGTGTAGACAACTGCGATGGTCAGCGCTTGTTTGACCCCATCGTTGCAGCAGCCGCGGAGTAAGCGAACATGGCACGGTGGACCCTCATCTTGGCTCTCGGACTCGCAGCATGCGGGCCTGGTTCAGATCTGGTTCCCGTGCCGGAAGGCTTCCCCGACCTGCGCATTCCAGAGGACAATCCACTGACCGTAGAGAAGGTGGAGCTGGGGCGGTTCCTGTTTTACGACACCCGCATGTCCAACAACGAGACTCAGTCGTGTGGCAGCTGCCACTTTCAAGAGTTGGCGTTCACCGATGGTCGTACGCTCGCGGAAGGGTCGACGGGACAGGGGCATCCGCGCAACGCGAATGGCCTGTCGAATGTTGGCTACAACAGCACACTGACTTGGGCCAACCCACTCGTCACAGAGCTTGAGGCGCAGGCGCTCGTGCCGCTCTTTGGCGACAACCCTATTGAACTAGGCGCCAATGATGCTGTTCTGGAGCGGTTTCAGAACGACCCGCTGTACATCGACTTGTTCGACGAGGCGTTTCCAGAGCGCAGCGAGCCGATCGACTGGGACGGCGTGACAGACGCCATCGCGAGCTTTGAGCGCACCATGATCACCGGCAACTCTCGCTTCGACAAGTTCACCTACCAAGGTGAGCGTGACGCGCTGAACGAGGCCGAGCTGCGCGGCATGTTGCTGTACTTCAGCGAAGACTTGGAGTGCCAACACTGCCACGGTGGCTTCAACTTCTCCGAAGCCACAACCCACGCCGACCAGCCATTTGACGCGGCTTTCTTCAACAATACCGGGCTGTACAATCTGGACGGGGAAGGTGCATATCCGGCGAACAACACGGGTATTTACGAGCTGACCCTAGACCCGCAAGACATGGGGCGTTTCCGCGCACCGAGCCTGCGAAACATCGCGGTCACGGCGCCCTACATGCACGATGGCAGCGTTGAGACCCTCGAAGAGGTGATTCGCAACTACGAGCGCGGTGGCCGACTCATTGAAGACGGCCCGAATGCTGGAGATGGTGCTCTGAGCCCACTGAAGAGCGGGTTTGTCGCGGGCTTCACTCTTGAGGATGACGAGCGCGACGACCTCGTAGCGTTCCTTCAGACCCTCACAGACGAGACGTTTCTCACCGACGAACGGTTCTCCGACCCCTTCGAAGCGCAGTAATGTTCGCCCTATTGATCGCCCTGGCCGCCGCTCATCATCCGGGCGGTGTGGCGAGGGTGTCCAACGACAATGCGGACGTGCTTGGACTGCCCTTTGCTGAAGGGCAGTGGCGTCTCGATACGGGCTTTGGGCTTGTACTGACGCCGTTCGACCATGTTCAGCGGGGTGGCAAGCGAGGGGAGTCGGTCGACAACGTTGTGCTTCTCACTCAGACGCCATCCGCGCGCGTGTGGTTGCCGAGCGCCACCTTTGTTCAGGTGGCTGTTCCGTTCACATCCGTCTTTACCAGCGAAGAAGACACCTTTGGTATTGGTGATGTGACCGCTCAGTTCGGCCAGCAGTTGTCGCTTGGACCGGGCATTTTCACCGTCAATGTAGGGGGCTCTGCACCGACTGGACTGGCGTCAAACAAGGCCGGTGTGGAGGTCTTGCTGCTCGAGACCGAAGACGGTGAGATCTTCGCAAGTAGCCTCCAGACATGGACCCAACCGGGTCTTGGCGTGTGGAGTGTCAGCGCTGGTGTGGGCATCGCGCAGCCTGCTGGCCGTTGGATGGTCCGTGCGGGAGTAGAGACGCGGATTCCTTTGGGCGAGACGGACCAAGGTGTGCGCTGGGGATCGGATGTCGCTGCCACGTCGTCCCTGTCCACTGACTTTGGTCCACTGGTCGTCGCTGTGGGCGTTCAAGGTTGGACCCACACGCCGGACGTCATGATGGCCGATCCCGACTCCGATGGAGGCGTTGCGTACCCAATGAACCGCAGTCATGGCATCGCGATTTCTCCGGCGCTCAGCGTCGCAGCGTCGCAGCGAATCCGCTTTGGTGCCTCAGTGCAGCTTCCGGTTTGGCAGTGGGTAGGAGGTTCTCAGCTGGCACCGTCTTACCGAGTGTCGGCACAGTGTCAGATGAGCTGGGGTAAGTCGGCGCAAGAGGTCTCCGACAATTCCCCCTGAGCCCTTGCGTTGGCTCTCCGTGTGACTACGTGGGCGGCCAATTGAGGGATAACCGGAGGGTAGATACTGTGGAACGGGACTTCTACGAAGTCCTCGGCGTCGCGAAATCCGCGTCAGCCCAGGAGATCAAGAAGGCGTACCGTAAGCACGCCATGAAGCACCATCCGGACCGCAATCCGGGAGATGCTGAGGCGGAGGCCAAGTTTAAAGAGGCCTCAGCTGCGTACGAAGTGTTGTCAGACGACAACAAGCGTGGTGTGTACGACCAGTACGGCCACGCTGGATTGCGTGGGCGCGGCTTTGAGCCAAACTTCACGGACACCGGGGACATCTTCTCGATGTTCGGCGACTTGTTCGGCGGCATGTTCGGCGGCGGTGGTGGCGGCGGTCGACGCCGTGGACCGCGTCGAGGCGCTGACCTGGAAGTTCCCGTCGTCATTGAGTTCATGGATGCCATCAATGGTGTCTCCAAGGACGTCAGTGTGGCGCGTGCTGCACCGTGCGAGACCTGCGATGGGGATGGCCTGAAAGACGGTGCGGAACCGACAACGTGTACGGTCTGTGCCGGTCGCGGTCAGGTGGTTCAGCAACAAGGCATTCTTGCGATTCGTACAACGTGTCCGGCATGTCGTGGCCAAGGTCGCAGCGTCGACCCGAGCGACCGCTGCACGGATTGTCGCGGTGCCGGCAAGAAGCGCAAGACGGACGAGCTGAAGGTGACGATTCCTGCGGGCGTCGACACTGGCATGCAGCTGCGTCTCATTGGAAAAGGCGAAGCTGGCGAGCCCGGTGCGCCTGCTGGCAACCTCTTCGTGACCATCCAGGTGCGCCCACATGACGTGTTCCGTCGGGATGGCAGCGATACCTGGGCCACGGTTCCAGTTCCGTACCCGACCATGGTGTTGGGCGGCGAAATCCAGGTTCCGACGGTCCGAGGCGAACAGTCGCTGAAGGTCCCGGCAGGCACGCCGTCTGGCAAGAAGTTCACCCTGCGTGGCGAAGGCGTTGACCGAGTCAACGGACGCGGCGGGCGCGGTGACCATCACTTGCAGCTGGTTGTTGAGGTTCCCGAGTCGGTGACAGACGAAGAAGAAGAGCTGCTTCGTTCACTGGCCGAGCTCCAAGGCGCTGGTGTTCGGGACAAGGGATTCTGGGCCAAGCTGTTTAGCTAGGGTCCGGGTTAGTTTCTAGGAGTGTCGCTGGGCGGAATCAATCCGGTCAGCTGCACGTATTCCCACTTCTCAACGCGGGGAATGCAGTAGTCTAGGCAGGCTTGGATGCTCTGAGTATTGGACTGCATGTCGTCCATTCGCTTGTGAACGCGTTCGAGCTGCCAGGCTCCTTTTTCGATGAACGCCGTCAGCAGGATTTGGGCGGTTCGCATCTCATTGATGGCGCGAGCATGAAGCGCCTTTCGCTGGTTCAGCGCAATGTCAGATGGATGTTCCTGTCCTCGTAGGGCGTAGGACATGGGAGACGAGCCGAACAAGGGGGCGACGTCCAGGTGTTCCGTGGTCGTTGATGTTCTTGTGTGCAGGGTGATTTGAGCGTCCTGCAGCGTGCGAAGTACCTGTTTGTGCAGCGCATCAAGGTCCATGCTCTGGTAGCGTTCGAGCTGGCGCTTTTCGACCACGTCGGACAGGCCAGGTCCCCCTTCATGTCCACAAACCAAACAGCGATACGCCTTGTCGGCGATGGGTGCGATGTCGGGTGAGTCACACGCCACGCAGGCCTTCGTCACACCGTCGTCTGGCGGCGGGTCGTCTTGTCCGAAGAGGAATGTCCAGAGTGACATGACCGGTTGTCCCTAGCCAAGCTGGTGCAAGCAGTTCTCAATGCGTAGGCGAAGAGTTCCGGGGTCGTCCCCAGCAATGCGTGCGTTCGTGAGGACTGCGCCAAGTTCAATGACGCCTTTGTCCACCAGGGTGTCGAGGGTCAGGGTTGCGGCGTGAAGACCGGATGCTGCTTTTGCGACGGCGGCTTGTCTGTCAGCGGCAATCTGCAGGGCCAGGTCTCGGTCGCTCTGTCCGCTGAGGTTGTTGCCGCCCACCGAGACGGTCACCCCCGCGAACTCGGCGAACGCTCCTGTTGAGCTCGTTGACGGTGTCGTGAGGCCTTCCACCGCAACCAACGCGCTTCTGGCCTCGTTCAGCTGTGCCGCCGCGTGCTCGCGTAGCTGCGCCACACTCCAGTCGTCGTACGCAGCGCGGGTCTTCATGTCTTGCCAAGCCGCGAATCCGTCGCCGCCCTCGTACCCACACTCATTGCAGCGGTAGGTCTGGGGGGCCAGCTCGGTGACGTCGGCGCTGTCGCAGGCCACACACACCAACCCATCATTGTTTTGCGCCTTCTTTCCAAATAGCCAACCGAACATGTACCCCTCCGTAAGTGCGTCCTAAGCCGTTCTCCGAAAAATTGTGAATCTCGGTGACGGGCTGGGACCGCGTGGGCAAACCGGGCTTGGTTATGAGGCCGGGCCGGAGGAACGACGTGTCGTCTGTCGAAGAAATCGAAGCTCAAGTTGCCGCAATTGCACCCACCCTAGAGGCCGCTCGACAAGAGATTGGCCGTGTACTGGTGGGTCAGCGCCACATGGTGGACCGCCTACTCATTGGCCTGCTTGCCAATGGCCACGTGCTGCTGGAAGGCGTGCCTGGACTCGCCAAGACCACCGCGGTCAAGGCGCTGGCCAACGCGCTCGCGCTGGAGTTCAGCCGCATCCAGTTCACTCCGGACTTGTTGCCGGCGGATGTTGTGGGAACCCAGATCTACCAGCCGCATCTTGGCGACTTCACCACGCGTAAAGGTCCGATCTTTGCCAACATCGTCCTTGCGGATGAGGTGAACCGGTCACCGGCTAAGGTACAGGCGGCGTTGCTTGAAGCCATGCAGGAACGCCAAGTGACCCTAGGCGAGACCACCTACAAGCTGCCGGCGCCGTTCTTGGTTCTCGCCACGCAGAACCCGATTGATCAAGAGGGAACCTACCCCCTGCCTGAAGCCCAGGTCGACCGCTTCATGCTCAAGCTGTCCATCACGTATCCAACGTTGGAAGAGGAGCTGATGGTCATTCAGCGCAGCAATGAGCCGATTCCTGCACTCACCCCACAGGCGACTGCAGAGGATATTCTCAACGCACAGGCGGTCACGCGGTCCATCAAGGTCACCGACCCATTGATGCGGTACATCGTTGACTTGGTACGAGCGACTCGCGACCCTGCCAGCGTGGACAAGACCTTGGCGCGAACCATCGAAGTCGGTGCCTCACCGCGTGCTTCCATCGCCCTTGCCGGTGCCGCTCGTGCACACGCCTTCCTAGACGGTCGCGGCTACGCCCTGCCAGAAGACGTCAAGGCGATTGCCCGAGACGTGCTCCGTCACCGCATCTTGCCGACCTACGAAGCAGAAGCCGACGGAATCACAGCGGAAGACCTGGTGGACCGCTTGCTCTCCAAAGTCGAAATGCCTTAGCGCTGTGGAAGGACTTGGCGAGATGGATGTCAGAAATCAGATGTCAGAGGTCAGAGCGGACGGTCTTGCGACCGCCAGCGTGTTTGTGCGTGCCTCAAGCCTCGTCGGCACGTCCATCGGCGGGCATGTGTTCATATCGCCGGCCACGCAGGTGGCCTGCTCTGACTTCTGTCCTCTGACCTCTGACCTCCCGCACTTCGAGGGTGTTCTCTACCCAACAGTCGACCAACCCGGAACTTCGAAGAATTGAGCCGCTTAACGCCAGAAGAACTGCGTGAGGTTCGCCGCCTCCATGTCCACGCCGGTCGCAAGGTCGATTCCTTGTTTTCCGGTGATTGGCGCAGTGCATTTCGCGGTCGAGGCATGGAGTTTGAGGAAGTCCGCGAGTATGTCCCTGGAGACGATGTCCGGCACATTGACTGGAACGTCACGGCACGTACGGGTGAGCCCTTCATCAAGGTGTTCCGCGAAGAACGCCAGCTCACCGTCGTTCTCGCCGTAGATGTCTCTGGGTCTACCCACGTGGGTACCGGCGGACGGGATGGTCGGACTGATAAACGCCTTCAGAGTGCGCGAATCGCCGCGGGCCTGGCCTACGCAGGCATTCGCAACCGAGACCGTGTCGGATTGCTGACCTTCACCGACCGTGTGGAGCACTTCATTGCGCCACGTGCCAGCCGTGGTCATGTGTGGAACATCATCGCTCACGCGTACGACGCCTCCGCAGCGAGTCGTCAGACCGACCTGGCTGAAGGCCTGAGCTTCTTGGCCAAGACACAGCGGCGCAAAGCCGTTGTGGTCGTCGTCAGCGACTTCTTGGACGCGGGCAAGTGGGACAAAGTGCTTGGAACACTCGCCGCACGTCACACGGTTCACGCCATGCTCGTTCACGACAAGCTCGACGAAGGACTCGGCAGACTCGGACTTGTAGAGGTGGTCGACGCTGAGACAGGCCAGCTGCGCGTGCTTCACGGTCGAGCCGTGCGTGGAATGACGGTCGATGAGCGCATGACGCGTCTCAAGCGATGTGGGGCGCGTGCCGTGGCTATCAGTACGCAAGATGACCCCTTCAAGGCACTGCATCGCCACTTCCGAAGCTCGGGAGGCCGGCGATGAGGTGGATGCTCGGAGCCTTGGCGCTCTCGGCCTGTACGCCGGATGGGTCGTCCGAACAGGTGGTCCTAGACGCTGAGGTCCGGTCGTGGATTGAGGATGTCTCGGCGGTAGGCGGCACGTTCACGGGCCAGGTTGTGGCTCCCACGAACAACAACCTCCAGCTCATGCCTCCGGTATCGGAGGGCTTGACGTTTGAGCCTCTCGGAGACCCGCGGGTTGAGCAGGCGGGGTCGTCTACGGTACTCACCCAGCGATGGTCATTCGCCGGAGAGAAGGGCAACTACCGGATCGATGGACCCGGAGCCATGTGGGGAGAGGACGGTCAGGCGATTGCTCCGTCGCTGTTCGTGGACATGGGGGTTGGCGCCCCCCGAGAAGGCACCCTTGCCGACATCACGGACCCAACCCAGGTCGACCCGTTCCCGATTGTTGCTGTAGCAGTGGGCTCCGGGGTCGCGTTGCTGTTCGTTGCTGGCGTGTGGTTCGCCATGCGTGCACGGCCAAGCGAAGTTCCGAAAGCGGTCATTCCGCCGGATGTCGTAGCCATGCGCGCCTGGGCCAAGGTCCAAGCTGACCCTGCTCTGGACGACCACGACCGCGCTCTGGCCATCAGCGGCATCTTCCGAACCTACGCCGAAGCGGCCCTCGCGTTCCCAGCAACGGCGTGGACCAGCTCGGAGATTCTGCGCTACCTGGAAGGTCTTCAGCACCTGTCTGAAGCCAATTTGCCCCGTGCGAAGGGGCTGTTGCGCGCTACTGACCGCGTGAAGTTCGCGGACGAAGCAGCCACCGAAGAACTGTTTGAGCGCCTGGGGTCAGACCTCGAAGCGTTCGTGCAGACCACGCGCCCCCGCCGGGAGTCCTCCGGTGATTGAGTGGGGCAGTCCATGGGCCTTCTGGTTCCTCATCCCCGTGTTGCTGCTGCCGCTTCAGCGCTGGTTGACGGGACACAATCGCCTTGCGGTTCCGTCCACGAAGACCCTGCGGCCAGGGTTTTCGCTGCGTCGATTGGTCTGGTGGATGCCGGGTGTCTTGCGCATTGCCGGACTGGTGCTGTTGGTGATGGCTCTGGCTCGTCCGCGCGTCACCCGCAGAGACGTGGTTGTTGAGTCGGATGGCCTAGACATGCTGCTGGCCATCGACACGTCGGGCTCCATGGAGACCAGCGATTTTCAGCTGGGCTCACGTCTTGTCAGTCGTATGGAAGCTGCGAAGGGCGTGCTCGACGCGTTCGTAGAGTCCCGTCCCTACGACCGAATCGGCGTAGTTGTGTTTGGCCAAGAGGCCTTCACCCTCGTCCCGCTGACTCTCGACCATGATGCGCTTCGTCGCACACTTGGCATCATTGATGTGGGCATTGCCGGTCCCAACAAGACGGCGGTCGGTACCGCGGTGGCCGTCAGTGCGCGTCGTATGAAGCAGGTCGATGCCACAGAGCGAATCGTCATCTTGCTGACAGACGGTCGCAACAATGTGGAACGTCCGGACCCCTTGGAAGCTGCGCGTGCGGCGGCGGCGTTGGACATCAAGATCTACACAATCGGCGTGGGCGATGCCCGCGGGTTCCGCGACTCAGGCATTGATGAGCAGGGGCTGACCCAGCTGGCCGAGGTCACCGGCGGCCAGTACTTCCGTGCGCGAAACACCGAGGGACTGCAGGAAATCTTCGACGTCATCGACCAACTCGAGACGTCGCCAGCGCAGGTTCGCCAGCTCGTAGAACATGACGAGCACTTTCGCGACTACTTGATGCCGGGCCTGCTTCTTCTGCTGATTGGAAGCCTACTGTCTGCAACATGGCTCAGGAGGGGCCCCTGATATGAGCTGGCGTGACCCGACATGGTGGGGTGCACTTCTGGGTGTTCTGGCGGTCGTTCTCGCGATTGTGTGGGGAGGTCTGCGTCATCGCAAGCTGCTGCGCGAGTTGTTCAAAGGGGACCTGTTCGACCGGGTCTTGCCTCGCAGCGTACGCGTGCGTCGAACGGTGCGGGACTTGCTTGTGATTGCTGGTTTGACCGGCATTGTTGTGGCGCTTGTGGAACCTCTGTACGGCAAAGAGGTCCAACAGGTTGAGAGCCGAGGAGTGGACATCGCAGTGGTTGTTGACTTGTCGCTTTCGATGGACGCCCGAGACGTGTCGCCGTCTCGCTTGGAGCGGGCAAAGCGAGAAATCCTCGACCTGATGGACATGATGGAAGGCGACCGCCTGGGCTTGGTCATCTTCGCGGGTGGTGCCTTTCCCCGACTGCCCCTGACCACCGATATCGACGCGATTGAGCTGGTTGTAGATGAGCTGTCCACGGACATGTTCGCGGCGCAAGGCAGCAGCATGGGCGAAGGCATTCGTACCGCGATGAAGCTGCTCGACGGCTCTGACCGCCCTGCCGGAAAGGCGATTTTGTTGCTGACGGACGGCGAAGTGCACGACCCGGCAGATGCGCTGGCGGCGGCGCAAGAAGCGGCTGACGCGGACGTGCGGGTGTACGGCATGGTGATTGGCCAGGCTGCCGCACCCATTCCGACCCAGCGCGGGGCGCTCATGAACAACGGCGTGACCGTCATGACGACTCCAGACGACAGTCTGCTACGGGACATTTCGCGCATCACGGGTGGCGCATTCGTGACCTCTGTGGCGTCGAATGATGACATGACGACGCTGTACCGGGACGAGATGCGCACGCGCTTGGTCGCGGCCACAAGCGGCAGCATGCAGCGGGAGACCTGGCGGACCGGCTATCAATGGCCTCTGGGAGTGGGGCTGATGTGCTTGCTACTGGCATCGTGGCTGGGTGATGGAAAGCGGCGCTGGGGTGCGGCTATAGCGGTTGTACTCGCCGCTCAGCTCGGTGTTCACGGTGTGGCCATGGCAGGCGAGCTAGACGACGCCGACGCGCTGTACCGTTCAGGGCGCTACTCGGAAGCCTCGGAAATCTTTGCCGACATGACCGCGCGTGAGCCGAGAAACGTCGAGGCTTGGCAACGCTTGGGAGCCTCTCGCTACCGGTTGAACGACTGGGACGGCGCTGCTCGGGCGTACGACACAGCGAGCCAGCTCGGTGGCGGCGTGGAGTCCGAGTACGGCGCTGGCAACGCCCACTACAACGCGGGCCGACTCGTTGAGGCCTTGACCCGCTACCAGAGTGTTGTGGAGCAAGGGCCTCATCTCGGTGCTGAGCACAACCTGGCGATGTTGCTCAACGAGCTGGAGAAGCGTGCGCAGATTCAGCCACCTCCACCGCCGCAGCAAGAAAACTCCGACGAACCGCCTGAAGACGAGCCCGAAGACGGTGACAGCGGCGACGAAGGCGAAGGGGACGACTCAGACTCTGGCGACGAGGGCGAAGGCGGCGAGCCAGGAGACGAGCAGGACGGTGGAGAGCCTGGCGATGACGGCGGCGGCGAAGGCGGAGAGCCCGGTGGCGAGGGAGAGCCGAACGGCGAGCCGGGTGACCCGGGTGAAAACGGCGAGCCGTCTGAGCCTTCGGATGCCAACAGCGAGGGCAATCCTGGAGAAGACGACCAGGAACTGGAAGACGGCGACACCAACGGCACGGCAGACCTTACAGAGGGCGACGGCAGTGAAGACGGCGAGCCCACCGACGGTACGGCCGCGGGTGGGGGAGAAGGGAGTGGCGAAGGCGCGGAAGACAGCGGGCCGGTGACGCGCACACAAGCGGAACGGCTGCTCGATGGCGTGGAAGAGGGGCGTCCGCGCATTCGAATCCCTGGCGAGCGGACAACCAAGCCATGGTGAGATTCTTTTTCGTCATAACGGCGCTGTTTGTCTCGGTACCGGCACTGGCGCAGCGGGTTCAACTGTCGCTGCAGGCGACCGAAGTTGAGGCGCTGCAGACAGTAGGTCTGGTGGTCAGCGTCATTGACTACAAGCGTGCGGTTCGGCCTCCCTCGCTGGTGGTCCATCCCGACGTGACCGTTGAGTTTTCGACCGACCGTGAAGGCATGGAGATGAGCGGTCAGGGCATCGTACGCACGGTGCAGTTCATCTACGCGGCCACGCCGCAGCGAGAGGGGACGTTCACCCTCGGCCCAGCGGACATCGTTGTGGATGGCGTGACCCTGACCACGAACAGCGTGCAGTTGACCGTCAAACCCCGCACTCTGACCGCCGACACACCAGAGCTGGAAGCGTACGCAGAGTTCGAGCAGACCGAGGTCTACGAAGGCCAAATCGTCCTGTACCGCTATGGTCTGCGCTCGCGTCGTCGTATCTACCGCGACCAGTGGGTCCGTCCTCCGATGGCTCGCCTTCAGTCCCCTCGCGACGGCTTGCCCGTGACCACTGAGTACGTCATCGACGACCCGACCGGGCCGCTCTACGTCAAACAAAACCACCAGGCATTGTTGGCGACCGCACCCGGAGACCTCGGGCAGATTCCGGCCACAGCGATTGTCAGTCTGGCAGTGGGGTCGCCGGACCGCTTCCGCATTCGACGCACGCAAGACGTCACGATTGTCACGGACCCATCTCCACTTACTGTGCTTTCGCTTCCGCCTGCACCACCCGGATTCACCGGTCTGGTCGGTGACTTTGAGTTCACTGGATCGCTCAATCGCACCCGAGTTCGGGCGGGAGATTCGGTCACGTTCACTGTCGACGTTGTCGGTGATGGCTCATTGGAGGGGTTCGCGCTGCCCGAAGCACCAGAGGTCGATGGGGTTTCCTTCTACGACAATATGGTCGGGGCAGACGCCCGTATTTCGGAGGGTAAGTACGTTGCCCAAGGCCGCTGGCAGCGGGTGATTGTAGGGACCAAGCGCGGTGTGGCCCAGGTTCCGCCAGTGAGTATCGTCAGCTTCTCGCCGAGTCGCCAGCGCTACGTGACCCACGAGCTCGTCATTGAGCCCATTACTGTTCGCCCAGGTGACGAGAGCGAAGCGGATGTCGAGTCCTTCTCAGAGGCCGACAGCGACGCCGACGGTGTGGTGATTGACACCGATATTCGACCCATCTACCGGGCTTGGCGAGCGTCGACTCTGCCGACCCTTCCTTGGTTGTTGGGCGCGGCAGTACTTCTCGGGCTGCCGGGCCTGTGGGTCGCTGTGTCATCCGGAGTGGGGGTGTTGCGCCGTCGACGTGAAGGCCGTGAGCGTCCCGTTGACAGTCCGCTTGTGCGTCTTCGCGGTGTTGCTGTGGGAGACCCCGAACGCTTGGCTGTCTTGGATGCGACGCTTCGGGCGTGCTTGGCAAACTGCACGCCCGATGGTCAGCCGTCTTCTCTCCCCGATGACTCCCTAGCGGCTGACGTCCGCGCTGCGTTGGCCGAGCTTGGACGTGTGCGATTCGCTGGTGGTGTCCTGCCTGAAGACCTCGACAGTCGCGCTGTTGCCCTGTGTACTCGCCTTGACGGGCTGCCTGAGGTGACGTCGTGATCTGGCTCGTTGCCCTCGCTCTCGCAGGACCCCTTGAAGACGGCGCGGACGCTTACGACGGTGGCGACTGGCCTGCCGCCATTGAAGCGTGGCAGTCTGTGGAGTCCCCCAACGGGAAAGTGCTCTACAATCTAGGTAATGCTCACTACCGAAGCGCCGACCCGGCACGTGCAGTGGCCTACTATCGAAGCGCCGCCCGCTACCGTCCGAGAGACGGAAACCTGGCCCATAGCCTAGCGATTGCCCGTGAACGCCTCGACAATCCGCCGCCTCCTGCCGACCCACCCCGGTTGTGGCAGGCATTCATTACGTCGGGAGAGCTTGGTCTCCTGGGCCTACTGCTTCTTGCGTCGGGCTCGGTAGTCGGCGTGTGGCAGCGGCGTCGCCAACAACCTTGGTGGGGAGCGGCGATTGCTTGGTTCCTTGGTGTAGTTGTCGTTGTGACGGCCGTCTTGGGCGTGTCGGCCGCAGACCTTCACCCAGTGGTGGTTGTGGTGGATTCCGAGGCCGTTGTACGTGAGTCTGCCCGGCCGGATGCGCGACAGACCTTTGTGTTGCCGGCTGGCTCTGAGGTTCGCATCGAGCGCTCCCTCGCCGGGTTCTACCGAATTGAGACGGGTGATGGCCGCTTGGGCTGGGTCCCAACGGGCGCGGTGTTCGCCATTGGATTAGGGCCCGCACCCTCGGAGGAACCCTAGTCATGCGTACACTTGCTCTCGTCCTTGCCCTCGGAATGCTCGCCGGTTGCGGCGGAAAGATGAAGCGTCTGTCGAGTGTAGAGCGCGACCACTTCGCCGCACTCCAAGTCTATATGAATGATGACGCCGAGAAGGAGTGGCTCAAGCTCAAGACCGAGCCGGAACGAGACGCGTGGCTTCAGGCGAACGGGGTTCCAGGGGCACGAGAGTCCTTCTGGGAACAGTTCTACCAGTACGATGCTGAAGTTCGTGAGGCGATCTTGGGTGGAGACGTTCAGCTTGGCTGGACCGAGGACAAGGTGTTCATGGCCTGGGGCCAACCCTACGAACGTCGTCGTCTGACCGGCCGTCCAGCTAGCCGTAGTGAGCTGTTCGTGTACCGCTTTGAGGTCGACTCTGACGGTGTCATTCGTGTGTGGGAACCGTCCAGCACCACGGCCTACAAAGCAGTTCGCCAGTACCAGATGGACGTATTCATCGATGATGAACGCGTGACCGATATGGTGCGCAAAGACGTCTGGGAGTAATGCTGTGAGCTTCCGCGTTGTTGACGTCTCGCCTGCAGACGCCCCGGCGCTGATGCACCTGCACATTGCCGTCTTGACCGAAGGACGGTGGTTCTTGACCGAGCCCGGTGAGTATCCGCACGACCCGTTCACGCTTCTTGAGATGATCAAGGACGTGCTGAACGCGGACAACTGCGCATGGTGGGTTGCCCGGGATGGCACGGGAATCCTAGGATTCGCAACGGTCATTGGCGGACACCTACGCCGCACCCAGCGCACTGCTCGCTTTGAGGTCATGGTGGCCGAGCCGGCTCGTGGTCGTGGAATCGGTCGCGAGCTGACCGAGACCGCGATTGACTGGTTCCGAGCCAGTCCGTCCCTCGACAAGCTCTCGCTGGCGGTGTTCGACGACAACGAGCGCGCCATTGGCTTGTACAAAGCGCTTGGGTTTGTCGAAGAGGGCCGTCGCAAGGATGAATACGTCGAGGCCGATGGCACGCACCGTGGTGACGTGCTGATGACCCTTAAGTAGTCTTACTCGTCGGCTTCCCACTCGGCTTCACGCCGGTAGATGGTCCGCGCGGTGATGCCCAGCAGTGACGCTGCGAGGCCCTTGTCGCCGTCCGTCAGCTTCAGCGTCTCTTGAATCATGCGACGTTCAATGGTCTTGATGGGCGTACCCACTTCGAAGGTCAGGCGTTGCTTGCCGCCCTTGCCCTGGCGCATGGGCGCCGGAAGGTCTTCCAGGCCAATGCGGTCGTCGCGGCACAAGACGACCGCTCGCTCAATGGCATTTTCGAGCTCACGAACGTTCCCTGGCCACTTCCATGCCGCGAGGGCGTCTAGAGCTTCGGGGGTGAAACCGGAGACCGACTTGTTGTTCTTGGCCACGAACTGCGCCAGGAAGTGATTCGCGAGCAGTGGAACGTCGTCGCTGCGTTCCCGAAGCGGGGGGACGTGCATGCGAATGACGTTGAGTCGGTAGTACAGGTCCTCGCGGAATGTGCCCTTTTGAATCTCGGCTTCAATGTCGCGGTTGGTGGCGGCAATGACCCGAATGTCGGCGTGCAGCGTCTCAGTGCCGCCAACCCGCTCGTACTCGCCCTCTTGCAAGATGCGCAGGAGCTTGACTTGGACGGCAGGCGACGCTTCGGTGATCTCGTCCAGGAACAGAGTTCCGCCTTTCGCAAGGTCTAAGCGACCTTCTTTGCGTGCCGTTGCCCCGGTAAAGGCGCCGCGTTCGTAGCCGAACAGCTCGCTCTCCAGCAAGTTCTCTGGAATGGCCGCGCAGTTGACTGTCACCAAGCGCTTGGCCCGTCTGCGGCTCATGTCGTGCAACAGCCGCGTGAAGCGTCCCTTGCCTGTGCCCGACTCTCCTGTCAGCAAGACGGTCACGTCTGCTGGAGCGACCTGTTCTGCTTCATCTAGCAGTGTCCGCAGGCCGTCCGACCGTCCGATGAGCTGGTGGCCGTCCGTGGCGTCTCCAAGACGGGCGCGCAGTTGGCGGTTTTCCCGCTGCAGGTTGCGCTTCTCAAGGGCCTTCTTGACGCAGGTGACGAGCTCTAGACGCTTGAGCGGCTTGGCCACGAAGTCGTAGGCGCCCTCTTTCATGGCTTCTACGGCGGTCTCGACCGTGCCGTAGGCCGTCATGACCACAACCTCGATATCCGAGTCGACTGTGCGGACAGCGCGGAGCAGATCGATACCACTCATTCCGGGCATTTTCAGGTCCGTAAGCACTAAGTCGACGGGGTGGGCGCGCAGTCGCTCCATTGCTACGCGGCCATTCTCGGCGTGTTGAACGCTGTACCCCTCACGCGACAAGATGCGTTCGAGAACGGTACGGTTGGACGCGTCATCATCCACCACGAGGACGGTGTGCAGCATGAGACTCCTTTTCAGTGTGGCGATGGGGGATGACTAGGGTGACTTCTGCGCCTTCGCCCGGTGTTGAGCGGATGAGCAGGGTGCCGTCATGGGCGTCGAGAATCTGTTTGGTGATGGCAAGGCCAAGGCCTGTGCCGCTGACCTTGGTTGAGTAGAAGGGGTCGATGGCTCGCTCCGCTTCTTGCTCGGTCATCCCGGGCCCATCGTCGACTAGCGCGATGCGTACCGCAGTTTCGGTAGATGAGACGGACAGCGACAGGTTGCGACCTCCGGCTTCAACTGCATTGCGAATCACATTGAGCAATGCCTGACGCAGTTGGTTGCCGTCGACCGGGCAGACCGCTTCACCATCTGCATCTACGGTCAGCACGACCTTCTGGGACTCGAGCTCTAGGTCGAGAAGGCGGACAACATCCTCAATGATGCCAATGACGTCCTCTGGGTACAGCTGTGCGGGTGGGCGGCGTGCGAGCTGAAGGTAGTGACCGGTGACATCGGTGAGTCGGTCGATCTCCTTTTGGATGGTCTCGAGTAGCTCGCTGGCGTCGGTCTTTCCGCTCGGATCCAGATCGCCAATCTCGTCTCCGAGCAGCTCGGCATTGAGGGACAAGGCGTTGAGTGGATTGCGGACTTCATGGGTGATCTGGGCCAACATCTGCCCGACCAGTGCCAGTCGTTCCGAGCGCGCCAAGCGTGCCTTGGAAGCATTCTGCGCGGTGACGTCTGCGGTGATGACAACCACGCCATCGGGTCCGAGCGGACTGGTTCGCAGCTCGTGAAGGGTGTGGTCGGGGCCTTCGATGTCCGCGTGGCCGCTCTTGCCAATGAACGGTCCAATGGCGCCCGGAGGCGGCGAGCCTACTTGTGCGCTCCAGACCGTTCGCGCAGCGGGATTTGCGAGTGTGACCTCGCCATCTTCAACAACGAGCAGGCTGTCTTCGAGGCTGTCGAGCACACTCGACAGGTAGCGGCTGAGACGATTGAGTTCCTCGGCGCGCTCCACCAAGCGTTGGTCGCGTACCGCCAAGGCTTTGACCATGTTGTTGAACTCGCTGGCCAACACGCTGACCTCGTCGCTGCCTTTGACCTCCACACCGCCCGACATCTTGCCTTCGCCCAGGCGTTGGACTTCCGTGGTCAACTTGGCGATTGGCCCAAGTGCGTACAGAACGGCGCCAACCAACAGCAGCGCGAACCCGAACGCGAAGGCGGTCAGTGTGGCTGAGATGGCTGAAGCACGCACACGGTCGGCCTCTGCGGCACCTCCCAGGGCTTCGATCCGGCTGTCTACGAGGCGGGCCAGCTTCTCCATTTCTTCCGCAATGCGCGTGCTGTCGCGGGTCATGGGCTCCACCCAGTCCGAGGCCTGCTCCATGTCGCCGCGCTGCGCAATGGTCTCAAGTTCGGCGCTTGCGAGCTGGTAGTCGCGGAACAACGAATCAATGGCCTCTAGGTGGCTGATGGCCTTGAACAACGCTGCTTGTTCTTCTCCAGATGACGTCAGGGTCTTGGCGAACTCGACCTGGTCCACGCCTTGGGCCACGTTTTCGAGAAGCTGTGCCGCCCAGATAGCTGCGGCTGCGTCGTCTCCGGTGCCGGGGCGACGCTCTTCCCGAACAATGCGTCTGACGTCATTGTCAATGCGAACGCGGTCACGCTGGAGCTGAGCCACGGTCTTTGCCACGGGCAGATAGCCGGACGTAATCAGGGTAACGGTCTGTGCGACGCGTTGGCTCTGCCACACAACGCTGGCTTGTGCAGCGACCATCGCGACCAATGCGGCCAGGAATGCGACGAGCACGCGAAACCGAATCGATCGGACGGTACGGACGCGCCCAATCGGGGCTTCTCCGGTCACGTTTTTTAGCTGCCGTCAGCGACGAACTGGCCGCCTTGACCCAGGACTTCTGGCATGCGTCCGTCTGCGAGCTGAACGATGGCATCGTCGCCGTCAATGTGCAGCTCACCGCGAACCCAGACCACCGTCCCGCCGCCGTTGCGCAGGCTCATGGTGTGCGTTCCAGGTCCCACGACCCACTCGGTCTCTTCGCCGGGGGAGATGGTGCGGCGGTCTCGGCCAATCGTCACGACCACGTCTTCATCTGCCACGGAGCGGAACGACACGCGTCCTTCGATCTCAGGGGCCGGCTCAACAGGGACAGCCAAGACGTTCTCCGGCCAGCTGATACCGGTTCGACCAATGATAACGACCGACGAATCTGTGTGCGTCATGTCGACAACTTGCCGCGTGGACAAGCCGTTCACAAACACTCGCAACTCGTGAGGAGCTTCGCTGACTCTCACCCGAAGTGAGCCCGGTTGGTACATCTTTGCTACCACGTTCCCATCTACATAGATTTCGGTCGGAACGCGGGCTTCAATGGTCAGATCGGCGGCAGAAGCGGCCAATGCAAGTAGGGCGATGAGCATGGGGCGCCGGTAACCCATTGTGTAGGAAGACGCGCTCTCAGCGTCATTGTTGCATGGTTGCTACCGGTGTGAACGTCGGTTAGCCGCTGCCTTCCACGGGCCACTCGCCCTGTACGAGGTTCGGATGTCGCGCGCTTCTTTGTCCCTTCTCTTGGCCCTCGCCATGACCGCTTGCACCGGCGGAACTGCCCCAGAGGGAGGCTCTACCCTTCCGCCCATGAGCGACATTGACATTGGCGCGACCATCGCGGAAGTCAGTGGCTTCCCGATTGGCGCCAGTGAGTTTGAGGCCGCTGCTGCCCGAGTCGCACCGGCCAACGGCGAGTCCTTCACAGACGAAGAGAAGCGCGAGATTCTAGACGACCTCGTCACCGAAAAGATGCTGTACCTGCACGCACGCGCCATGGGCGTTGACCGTGACCCCAAGGTCCAGAAGGTGATGGTCAACACGCTGCTTCGTGAGCGCGTGTACGCCGAAGTTCGCAACTCCGACTTCGAAGAGTCCGAGCTTCAGGCCTACTTTGACGAGCACAGCGACGAGTTCGTTGTGCCAGAGAAGTACCAAGTCCTGCGCATCTTCATTCGTGGTGGCCGAGACCGCACCACTGAGGAAGCTGAGAGCTTCGCCCAAGACCTGCGCACCCAAGTGGCAGAGCTTCAGGCAACCTTCGAAGCGGCGAGCGGAGAGGCGAAGACCGAAGCCCGTGCCGCAATGATTGCGCGCTTCAAGGCCCTGGCGTCTGAGCACTCGGAAGACCCGTACCGTCGGCGTGGGGGCGACCTCGGCTTCATGAGCCGTGACGGCAAGCCTGGCATTGATGCCGGCGTGGTTGTTCAGGCCTTTGAGATGAGCGTAGATGGCCTATCTGACGTGTTCGAAGCTGGCGGTGGCTCCAACTTGGTCATGGTCGTAGCAAAGCGTGAGCAGGTCAGTCGGACCTTCGCTCAGATGAAGGGCTCGGTCCTTCGCAAGGTCAAGGCTCAAACGTACCGTGAACTGTACGATGCCTATGTTGACGGCATTGATGACGGCTACACTGTGTCTATTGACGATGCTGCGTTGTCGGGACTCAACCCGCGTCCGGCTCGTCGAGGACCCATGTCAGGCAATCCATCGCTTCCAGGTTTGGATGCCGATGGTGCGGATGACGAAGATGGTTCTGAAGACGAATAGCGAGTAGCGCTGCCCCTTTTCCGGAGACGATGACACCATGCGCAGTATCTTGATGGCCGTGAGCCTTGTTGCCTCGAGTGTCGCGTCTGCGGACACGCTGGACCGCCTCGCCGCAGTGGTCGGTGATGAGCCGATTGCGCTGTCTGAAGTGTACGAGCTGGGCGGGGACTTTATCGAAGAGTCGTGCCCGGCAATGCGTCCGTCGTGTGTCCGTGAGGTAGAACTCGACATTCTCGACAGCCTCATCCTGCGCGTCTTGATTCGGCAAGAGTTGGCGTCTCTCGGTCAAGATGTCACGGCAGAAGAACTCCGGCGTACCCTGGATGACGTGGCTCGCGACAACGGCATGCCAGACCAAGCGGCGCTGCGCGCAGCGGTTGAAGAGAGTGGCGAACGGTGGGACGTCTACCGTGATGAAATCCGTGAGCAGCTCCGGCAAGGTCGTTTTCAAAACTGGATTATCGCGCCACGAATCCCCGTAACTGAAGACGAGCGCCTAGATGCGTACCGTCGCATGACGCGGGACATCTCTGGACCCGGAAAGGTCAAGTTCGAAGCCTTGACTCAGCCTATCGACCCCGAAGGTGGACCGGAAGCTCTGCCAGACGCCGTCATGGCGGCTCGTGCGGTCTGGGAGCAGCTTCAGTCGGGTGAGCTGACCTGGGAACAGGCACTTGTTGACTACCATAGTGGCGCTGTGACTGGACCTACCGGTGACCGCATTCCAGCTGTGGCTCCAGGCGGCATGGTCGGTGCCCTAGATACCGCGGTGTTCAGCACGGATGTTGGCGAGATTGCAGAGCCTGTCGTTGCCAGTGGGCATGTGTTCATCGTCCGCGTGCAGGAAAAGTTCGACGCTGACGTGCGCCCCTACGAAGAAGTGCGGGATGCGTTGGACCAGCAAATCAAGGCGCTCAAGGGCGAACTTGAGATTGAACAGTGGTACCAACAGTCGCGCCGCGAGGCTGCCGTCCGTATTGTCCTAGAGACTCTGTAGGTCGCTATGCTGGTCATTACCCCCGGTGACCCTGCGGGCATTGGTCCAGAGGTGACTGTAAAGGCCCTTGCCAGCCGATTGGCCGATGGCGAGGCCGTAGACGCTGTACTCATTGGTGACGCTGGCGTGCTGCGCGCTGAGGCCGCACGCCAGGGGCTCGCCCTGTATGAGACGTCTGGGGTGGACCGGCCGCGTTCGGGCATTGGCCTGTGGCAACCCAGCGGAGCAGAACCCGTTGAGGTCCGTGCCATTCGGGCCGCCGTCTCCGCATGCCAGTCTGGCCAAGCAGACGCCCTCGTCACAGGCCCCATCCACAAGGAGCGGCTGGCTGCCCACGGCTTCGCCTATCCTGGGCATACCGACTTTCTCGGACACCTGTGCGGCGTCCCCAACCCAGTCATGGCCTTTGTCGGCGGTAGTCTTCGCGTGGCACTTGTCACCGTTCACCTACCGCTACGCTCCGTGGCGGATGCTGTCTCTCAGGCCGCCGTGGAGCATGTTCTGCGGACTGTTTCAGCGGCGAGCCGGACGCAGCTCGGCCTGCATGCACCGCGCATTGCGGTATGCGGTCTCAATCCGCACGCTGGCGACGGTGGACTGCTGGGTCGGGAAGAAATCGACCACATCGCTCCGGCCGTGAAGCAGGCAGTCGCGGACGGCATTGATGCACGGGGACCGGTCAGTGCCGAAGCCGCGTTCCGCCAAGCGGCAGATGGCAAGGTGGACTGGGTGATTGCGATGTACCACGACCAGGGTCTCGCTCCGCTGAAGCTGGTGGACTTTGGCCGCAGCGTCAACTGGACCCTTGGCTTGCCGATGATTCGGACGAGCGTGGACCACGGAACCGCAGACGATATCGCTGGTCAGGGAATCGCGGACCCGTCGGCCATGTTGGCAGCGATTGCCCACGCTGAGCGATTGATTCGCTGACAACTGTCGGCATTTCGTCGGTGGATGAACGGACGAAGCTGGTTGATCGACTGGCACGGTCCCCGCAGTGCAGACTGCGGAGGTCATTATGGTCATGCCACTGCACACGTTCTCACTCCCCGGCGTCGCCCTTCAGGAGCGCGTTGTCTACGCCATTCGCGAGGAGGCTCACGAGCTGTCTCACCGCCTGGAGCGGGTTCGCGATGGAGACGTCGCCCTTCAGCTCATCGAGCAGCTCGGCGTCTTGGTGGATGCTTGGCGCGCTGAGCGCCTCAAGCTGATTCGAGAGTACATGGCGGCTAGGGTCCGACCGAGCGTTTGGAAAGTCGCCATTCGTCGTGGGCAAGCCATGCGGGAACTCGACTTGGACACCTCGCTTTGCGTCGCACACGCGTGGCGTTGGTTGCGTCCAGATCCCTACGATGGCGTGGGCACCGTGACTCAACCCAACACAACGGTCATTGGTTCGACTAATCTTGGGCGCACTGCGGAGCTGTCATGATTCGATTCCTACCCCTCACGTTGCTCGCCCTCGGCGGCTGCTACACCGGCGAGATTGAAGAAGCCCGCGACCGTGATGGTGATGGCTTTGAGGCTCCCGAGCTCGGCGGAGCAGACTGTGACGATGGGAATGCGTTGATCAACCCAGATGCCCCGGAGGTCTGTGGAGACGGCGTAGACAACGACTGCGATGGCGTCGCGGATGACGCTGGCTTCGGTAACGTGACTTGGTACCCAGATGTGGACGGTGACGGGTATGGCGAGAACGCGCCGCAGCAGACCTGTGTCGCGCCGGATGATTCGGTTGCCGGGCTGAGCAATGGGGTCGACTGCAACGACACCGACAGTGCGGTGAATCCTGGTGCCGTCGAGCGGTGTGGTGACGACATCGACAACGACTGCAACGATGAGGTCGACGTTGACGCTGCTGATGGCGCTACTTGGTATGAGGACCAAGACGCCGATGGATACCCAGGCGCAGAGCTGTTCAGCGACTGCACCGCACCGCAGAGTTCGTTCTCGGACTTAAGCTTCGGTGAGGACTGTGACGACACCAACAACACGGTCAACCCAGCGGGTCAGGAGATCTGCGGAGATGGTCTCGATAACGACTGCAACGGCGCTACGGATGACTCTGGCCTGGGCGCCGTCACTTGGTACGTCGACAGCGACAATGATGGCTTTCCCGGGCCGACAGCGTTCTCGGGATGCACTGCGCCAAGCGGTTCGTATTCATTGCTCTCGGGTGGGACCGACTGCAATGACCTGGATGCGTCGATTAGACCGGATGCGACTGAAATCTTCTACGACGGCGTAGACCAGAACTGCGACAACGCCAGTGACTACGATGCGGACATGGATGGCGTGAACAGCGATGCTCACGGTGGGCAGGACTGTGATGATACGAATGCGGCAGTGCTGCCCAGTGCGACTGAGGTCTGCAACAACGGGCTGGATGACGACTGTAGTGTGGATTCGCCGGAGTGTGCGTGGCCGGTTGGTGGAGACCTAGCGGATGTGGAAATCGCCGAGTACATCAACTTTCATACCGGTGCAGTTCCACCAACGTTGTTGGTCCATGATTTCAATGCTGATGGCGTAGATGACCTGATGAAGTTGGCCGGAACCTCGCGTTACAATATAGTTTTTGGTCCTCTCACCATTGGCACCTTTGACCTCTTCGAAGACTTCGACGTTGAGATGACAGGTGGGTTTAATGACAATAATGGCAGTTTCGCACTATACGCTTCAGTAATCGTGCAAAACGGCGTGCCGTCACTCGTCATCCCGACCTTAGCTTCGGGTACTGTCTATGGATTGCCCATTCCAGTTCCCATGACCGGGGAACTCGAATCCAGCTTGGTCGAGCTCGCCTACTCCCCATCTAGGAGCAGGTTCGGTCGTTCGGTTGTTGCGGGAAGTGGTTTCGACGGTGGTGCTGGAACAGGGCAAGCATTCTTGCAAGGCGCGCTTCAAACAACCACTTCCTTTACTTGGTTAGAAGGAATCCATGTTTGGCCCAATGGTTCGCCTCCATTGAGCGGTTTTGTCCGTTCAGGACCGGTATACCTGCCTGCAGGCTCCACTACCGAATGGGAAGCGATGGCGCTCTCGGACGTCAATCAAGACGGACTGGACGACATTGTTGTGCGTGGCGAACTGGCAGATGGACGCGGAGTCGTCGCAGTGGAGCGCTCTCCACTCATTGATGGTCATGCGATTGGTGGGGCAGGAAGGGTGCTCACACCAGCGCTTCAAGCCGCGCCTGGCTCGGGACTGTCGTTGTTTCATATGCAACTTCTCCCTGACGGTGTGTCGCAAGTTCCACGCCTCGTTGTCTCCTCTGGGGATGAAGCGCGGCTCATGGGTGTGCCTCTTCAGAGTACAGTACAGGCCGTGAGTAGTGGTGTTGCGCTGGTTTCGTCGAATGACGGATTTGAAGTAGGCATCCTGCCAATCGGAGATTTCAACCGTTCAGGACACCCCGACGTGGCGGTTGTCTCCTACGGGTCTTCCACGGTCGTTGATGTGTTCTACGATGTTGTTGCCGACGGGATTCCAAGCGGAGACGTTCAGGCAAGCGCCAGTTTTACTCTACCGTCTGCGTCCAGTGCTGCGAGGCTCATCGAAGCGCGCACTGGTGACCTAAATGATGATGGCTTTGATGACCTTGCGTTCGCGTGGGATGGAAGCGTGTTCATCTTGTTTGGCCAGGGACAATGAGAGGCGGGTCGCTAAGAACCTTCGGGTAGAGACCAGCGGAGTTCCACACTATCGTTGCAGGATATCGTCGTTTGTGTCCCGGAGATATCTCCGTCCAAAGGAACGATACTCAACTCAAGGTCGAATCGGTTTTCATTGGTTTCAGGATTCGCACTAACGAGCTGTAGCAGATGCTCTCTTTCGACCGCTTCATACAGCATGTGGATAGTGGGTACTAAGCTCCAATTTCCGGCCGTCGTGGCCTCGAATACCCATACCTCTTGCACAGCGTCGCAATAGTCAGCCGTCGATTGCAGAGTGGCCTGTTGTGGGGGCTCACCTGTCTGGTCTGAATCTGGGACACAGCTTGCGAACCCGAGTGTCGAAAGGGTGCTGCAGATCATCCATGTGCGGCGTGAAAGTACCAACAATCCCCCAGTTGATAGACTAGCGCACTGATTGTAGGCCTAAACGAAAAAAGCCCCGCGTAACGACAAGCGCTCGCGGGGCCTCCAATCAACTGTCGGCTAGTTTTCGCCGCAGGGGTTGGCGGGCGGTGGCGTGATGAATGCTTCGAAGCACTCGCAGCCGTCGCCTGTGTATGCTTCTTCAGAGCGGTGCCCGAAGATGGCGCAGGTCGGGTCCTTAGCGGAATCGTCTGGGGTCGCTGCGACCTTGACTGCCACGGATGTGAACAGGCCAGCGTCTTGCTGCAGACGGTTGTCGTCCGAGCAGTCGAAGAAGGTCGAGCCAGAGGCGCGGTTGTCTTCGTCGTTGTCGTTGCCACCAACCAGGGTGCCCGGGTTGTTCATGACGTATTGCCAAGTGTCCGACGAACCATCGGCGGCAAACGCGGTGTTCGCGTCGGCTGGGAGGATGTGGTATTCTTGGTACACAGCAGCGAGGTTGGCTGGGAAGTTGCCGTCACCGGTTTCGATGATGTCCATTTCGACAATCTCGGCCCAGCCTTCGAACATGACGTCGAGGGTGATGACGTCGTCGGTCTTGGCAGCTGCGTCAGCACCGGTGTCACAACCGAGGGCCATGCTTCCGATGAGGAAATCACCTTGGAAGGTGGTATCGGTGTCAACGTCGCTGTCGTCAGTGTCAATGGGGTCACCACAGTCAGCTGCGAATGCCGCGAGAGCTGCGAGGGGCAACCAGTAAAGCGTCTTCATGTTTTTGCGTCTCCGTTTAGTTTACCGGGGCTATCAACCCCTGGCGCCGGCATGATTACTCAGTACTGAGGCAAGCCGCAACCGATTGCAAACGGTGAAAACACGGGAACAGAGCAGTCGGGTTCTGGGTTACCGCGCGCATTTCGTCGGGCTAAAAGTGCCGGAGAACACGTCAGTAGCGCTATCGTTGCACCCTGTGTCCCGCCTCAAACAGCGCTCGCTCAATGTGGTCGAGCAGTCGGTCGCAGCCTTCCCCTGTCACTGCACTGATAGCCAGCCCACCATGGTCGCGTCGCAGCTCGTCCAAGTAGATGGCGTCGGAGATGTCGGCCTTGTTCCACACTAGAACCATTGGCTTTTCGGACAATCCAAGGTCGTTCAGGATGGCGTCGACGCTGATTTTATGGTGATCCACATGCGGGTCGTTGGCATCCAAGATGTGAAGGAGCAGGTCGGCGGTGTCCAGCTCTTCAAGCGTTGCTTTGAACGCATTGACCAAGGTTTTCGGCAGGTCTTCAATGAATCCGACCGTGTCCGTGACAATGATCTCTCGTTCCTGCGGAAAGCGGTAGCGCCTGCTGGTGGGGTCGAGAGTTGCGAACAGCTGGTTCTCGGCAACGACTTCCGACTTGGTCAGTCGGTTGAGCAGAGTGCTCTTGCCGGCATTGGTGTAGCCAACAATACTGACCTGGGGAATACCATTCTTTTGTCGTTGCTTTCGCCGCTCGGCGCGGTTCGAAGCGAGCTTCTTCAGCGCCTGCTCAACCCGGGTGACTCGCTCTTGGGCGCGACGTCGGTTGGTCTCTTGCTTGGTCTCGCCCGGGCCTCGGCCTCCAATTCCACCCGTCAGGCGAGACATTGCGGTGGGCATGATGGCGAGTCGTGGCATGGCGTAGCGAAGCTGCGCAAGCTCTACTTGGAGCTTGCCTTCCTTGCTCTTGGCGTGCTGGGCAAAGATGTCCAAGATGAGCTGCGTGCGGTCCAACACCTTGAGCTCGGTGGTCTGGGCGATGTTGCGCAGCTGCGAGGGGGACAGTTCGCCGTCGAAAATCAGAACCTCGGCTCCAGTGTGCATAGACCGCACGATGAGGTCCTGGAGCTTGCCCTTGCCAATGAACGTGCGGCCGTCGATGGCGTCGCGTCGTTGGAGTTCTGTGCCTACGACCTCGAGGCCAGCGGTATCTGCGAGTCGGCGGAGCTCGGCGAGGCTGCGCTGTGCGTCCTCCATACGACCGGCGGTGACCCCAATGAGAATGGCCGCTTCTGCACCTTCAATGCGCTGGAGTGCTTCACTGCTTCCGAACTGGTCCTCAAGGTCGGTGATGAAGGCGATGTAGTCGTCGGTCAGCTCGGTGATGTGCGTGACCTGTTCGCGCTGCACGGGGGCATCGGCGTCTGGTGGGAGGAGGTGACCCCAGTGCACCACGCCTGGCAATCCGTTGGCGGTGACGTGCACGGTGACCACCGCGTCCAGCTGCAACAAGGTGAGGTCGGTGACGTCGTCTTCGGTCAGACCCTCTGGGCGAAACGTGGTGTGAATCAACCGCAGGCCGCGCAGGCGATTCGCGCCAGCACGACGCGGTCCGACGTCTGGCAAGAACACACGGTGGGCATCTCCAACAATCACGCTGTCAATGGTGCCGCGACGGTCCACGAGCAACCCGATGCGCCGACCAGTAAACTTCGACAGCTCGGTCAATCGACGTGCGAGGGGCGCGTGGATGAACTGTGTGGGCGGAATGCGCCTTCTGTACAGGGCGCGCAGTTCTTTGTGTTGGTGGGACTTGAGGCCGGTGGTGTCGCCATGGAGCGTTTCCATGTGTCTCCCTAGAGTGCACGCGCGGTATCGCACCCGGGGGCCCGTCCCAAGCTTGCAACGGTCGCGTCCTGTACGCTGTGGACTCACGGAGGCCGAATGGCAATCTCGACAGGCCGCGCGGTCGCTCTTGTAGCAGGCGGGCTTTCAGCACTCGTCGTCGCATACTTTGTGGCTTGGCCGGTGCCTATTCAGCCAGTCTCGTGGCAGGCTCCGCCGGGTATTGAGTGGACACCAACAGGTTCGTTGTCCACTGCGGAGCGCATGCCCATGGCTGACGGCTACGGCCCAGAAGACGTGCACATCATGCTGGATGGAGACGTCCTTGTTGGCAGCCATGACGGAACGCTCTGGCGCCACGGGGCTGAGGTCTCTGCTGTGGGCACCGCGCTGGAACGTCCATTGGGCCTGCACGGACTGCCGGATGGTCGACTGGTGGTGGCCGACGCTCTGCGTGGATTGGTGGCGGTGGACCTAGTCTCTGGTGCCGTCGAGGTTCTGACCACAACCTGTGGTGGTGCGCCGCTGGTGTTCACAGATGACGTAGACGTTGCGAGTGATGGCACCGTCTGGTTCACCGATGCCACCCAGCGCTTCCAGCAGCCGGACTGGAAGATGGACATCATTGAGAGCAGCGCTACCGGGCGACTCTGCTCCTACCGCATGGGCGACGCAGATGCCGAAGAGCAGCTCACTGACATTGCCTTCGCTAACGGCGTTGCCGTGGACCCCGCAGGCGCTTTTGTTCTGGTGAATGAGACGTCTCGCTATCGGGTGCGGCGTCTTTGGCTGAGCGGTCCTCGCGCTGGAACCGATGACGTCTTGGTGGAGGACCTTCCTGGGTTCCCGGACGGTATCTCGACGGGAGATGGAGTCTTTTGGATTGCCATCGCGTCTCCGCGCAACGGTACATTGGACGCGTTGGCTGGTCATCCGTGGCTTCGTAAGGTGCTGGTCCGCTTGCCGGAAGCGCTTCTGCCTGCCCCCGTTCGGTCCGCGCGTGCAATCGCGGTAGACGCGAATGGCACCGTGGTTCATGACCTGTACGACCCTGCTGGTGAGCGCATCACCACGGTGACCAGTGTCCAGGAATTCCAAGGGCGCATCTACCTTGGGAGTCTCGTCGACACCGCGTGGGCTGTCATCGACGTGCCGCGCTAGCGATCAGAAGCGACCCGATACGATGCAGGCAATCGTCTGGCACTTGGGGTACAACCAGCCCTCGGAGATTCGATGCGCTTCTTACTCGCCTTGTTGCTGGTTGCCTGTTCAGGTGGCGGTGACGCAGACACAGACGTTCCGGTAGATGGTGTTGGGTGCGACTACCCAGATGCTGCGGAGCCCATGGCACTTAACGAGCCGCTGGCAGCCTATTCATGGGCCCAGGCGCTACTCGCTGACGGCCGAACGCTTCCCCTCGACCTGGCGAGTGCCTACTGCAACTCGGACACCAGCTATGACTGGAGCCCGCACGACTACATGCTCTTCGTCTCTGTTCCAGCGTGGTGACCCGCTTGTAGAGATCACGCCGGGAGCGTGGCCAACGTGGAAGACGAGATTGTGGCAGAGGGCGTTCAGATCATCTGGGTGATTGAGCAGATAAACTTCACGACAGCGGGCTTGTATGAGCACTGCGCAGAGTTCAATGAGTCTGTGTCAGGGTCGACAGCAGGCTGGTGTGTGGGGGATGGCGAGACGCAGCCGGAAGACGGAGTGTTCGACAACTCGCCGTTCTCAGACCGTCGCGGATTCGATATCCTTGTAGACCGCTCGACCATGGAAGTGGTGCTGACCACCAACCACGGAACGACCAACGGCAACGAGAATATCAGCGGTGACGAGCTTCTCGAGCAGATTCGAACGTTTACAAGCCCGTAGATAAGGCCTTGTCACCCTCATTTTGTTGGAGGCTCTGTGCCACCGAGTCGCATTGACCGTATCTGTACGCTGCTGAAGGGCATTGAGACCGGTGACCCAGAGTCCGTATCGGTCATCAGCCCCACGCAGTACATTCAGCACAACCCACAAACGCACACTGGCCGAGATGGGCTCGCGGCTCTGTTCGCGCGTCTGGCGAAGACCTCTCCGCGGGTCAATGTGGTCCGCGCGTTCACAGATGGCGACTATGTGTTTGGCCACACCGAATACGACTTCGCAACGCGGCGTATCGGGTTTGAGGTGTTCCGCTTTGAAGGTGAGTTTGCCGTCGAGCATTGGGACAACATTCAGCCTCGGCTAGGCCCCAACGATTCTGGGCACAGCATGGTGGACGGACCCACCGTGGCAACGGATCTGCACCTCACGGAGAGCACCCGCGCGCTGGTCCTGGACTTTCTTGAACAGGTCCGCGTCAACAGCCAGGTGTCTGGGCTCGAGGCCTTTGTGAGTGCTGAACACTACGTTGAACACAGTCCCGATGGCGTGGACGGTCTGACAGCTCTTCGCGCACGCATCCAACACGACACCTCCGGACCCCGGCGCGTGGTGTATCGACGGGTCCACCGCGTTCTGGCGCAAGGGAACTTTGCCCTAGCGGTCAGCGAAGGCTCTCGTAGCGGTGTTCCTACCGCATTTTATGACCTGTACCGAGTGGATGCAGGGAAGCTCGTTGAGCACTGGGACACCGTCGAACATGTGGCTCCGCCGGAAGAGTGGAAGCACGACAACGGCAAGTTCTAGGGCTGCCGTCTGGTCGGTCAGGCCCGGGCGCTCTGCGGACTGTGCCAGACGCATGATCAACAGGTTGGGCCGAAAGAGCGCGCCTTGCAGTGCCATGACGAGTGGCAACGCCCATCAGCTGCAGCGAGCCTTCTGGCCCTGCCAGGTCTTGGAGCAATGGCAGCATTCCACTCAGGTCCTCTGCATCTTCGACGGGCACCAAGCATGTGGGGCTTCCTGATGACGCGGAGGATGGTGAGCAGCGTGGGCGTGAACACCCGGGTGAACGTGCTGAACTTAGCGGTCTGCCTTGTTGCTTGGGTCGCCATCACTCATCCGGGGGGGCGAAGAGACCCTGTACGCGCTCGAGCCGTCCGAACACCACGACGTGGTCGCCTTCGCTGAAGTGTGTGTCGGGTCCCGCCACAGTTGGCTCGCCTCCGTGTTCCACCAGCAGGATTGTGAGACCGGTTGCGCGCAGATCGAGCTCATGCAGCGGGATTTCTGCCATGGTGCAACCCTTGGGCACCTCGATGCGGGCGACACCCAGTCCACCGTCTGCGCGAAACAGGTCCTCTTGAGGCACGAGTTGGCGACGAAGCCGTCGGCCTAGCTGGCGCCTGATCCACGAGACAAGCCGGTCCGAGTAGCGCCGGATCAAGAATACAGAGATGCCGGCAACGAGCAGCCCTAAGCCCAAGTTGGTCATGCTCGCCGTGAATGAGGTGGCCTGGAAGGAACGCAAGAGAGTTGCGATGACGGAGGCGACTCCGGCCCAGCCAGTGATGATCAACGTCATCGTGATTCGTCGTCGCATCCGGTGCTCAACGACCTGCTCGGATGCCAGGGTTGTAAAGCCGGTACCTGTAAACGCAGATAGGGCCTGAAACCTGGCCATATCTCGGTCCATACCCGTGATTTCGAAAGCGATACCACCGGCAACGACCACAAGGTATGCGGCCACGACCAACAGAATCAGTGCAACGACACTTGCCACGCGACCTCAGCAGACTCGGATGTCCGTCTAGTTATCACGAGCAGGTGCGTGAGGGTTTTGTCCTGGTTCAATTCAGCCGCGCACCTGCGGTCCGACTGACGCGTCATTCCCTACGCCACAAACAACAAGGGCCGAGGCATCACTGCCCCGGCCCGTTGGTTCAACGCGTGAACGCTACAGCGAGCGTCCGCCGCCTGTTGCCTGCTCCAGCAGCTTGGGTAGGTCGACGCCAATCGCACCCTTGAGCTCCTCGACCAGTCGCACGGCACTGAGTGCTGTGCTGCCACCGCTCATGTCTCCGCCGTAGTCGGGAAGCATGGTGACGCGGTCGACCTTGACCTCGCCAATCGTGCTCACCAGGCTGTTCATGATGGACTGAAGCTTCTGCATCAGGAAGATGTCGCGGGCGCTGTCGCCAGAGGCCTTCCAGACGGTGATCATCTCCTTGAGAACGCCGACGGTAGCGCGGCCTTCTTCGAGGATGACCGCTGAACGACCTTGGGCTTGTGCAATGCCGGCTTCCATGTTCGCGCGCGCCGGTTCGATGACGTCTGCTTCGAGGCGAGTGCGGACTTCCTCGACACGGGCTTCTTCGGCTTCGAGTGCGGCGGTAGCGCGTGCAATCTCGGCTTCGACACGTCCAACTTCCTGCGCAATGCGGGACTTGGCGAGGGTCTCGGCGTCAGCGATGCGTCGCTCTGCTTGGGCGCGCAGAATCTCTTCGTCAGAGGCAATCTCGGTCAAGCGGGCCCGTTGGCGGTTGGTCGCATCTTGGATGAGCGCTTGCGCCTTGGCACGTGCTTCAGCAATGCGGCTGTGCTTGATGATTTCAGCGGAGCTGCGGCGACCGATGGAGTTGAAGTACCCACGGTCATCACTGACGTTCTGAATCTTCATGTTGTCGAGCACGAGGCCGAGCTTTTGAAGGTCTTGTTCGGCTTCGCTGAGGAGCTTGCTGGCGAAAGCGAGCTTGTCGTTGTTGACTTCCTCTGGGGTTAGTCCAGCGAGCACGCCGCGAAGCGTTCCTTCGAGAACGTCTTTTGCAATGCGTGCCACTTCCTTGCGGTCTTTACCGAGCAAGCGCTCGACGGCGTTGCCGAGACGCGGGTCGTGTCCAGCGATCTTGAGGTTGGCCACACCCTGAACCATCAGCGGAATACCGCCCTTGGAATAGGCATTATTGACGGAGACGTCAATAATCATGTTGGTCAGGTCCAGCCGGTCTACGCGCTCGAAGAGGGGAGTACGCAGACTGCGTCCGCCCTTGACGACACGGTAGCCGCCTTTGCCAAGGCCACCGGAGAAGATGAGCACTTCGTTCGGTTCGCAGATGTACAGCAGGTTTGTCGCAATGAACAATCCGGCCATTGCCAAGGTGATGAGGGCAATGACGACTGCGCCAATCACCATGATGCCTGTAATTGGATCCATCACTTCACCTCCGAGGGACCAGCGAGAATTCCGGTGACATCCACACCTGTGGTCTCGCGGAACTCGCGAAGCACAGCCGTCACAACACTCGGAAGTGCGGCAATGTGGTTGGGCAGGGCCTTTCCGTCACCGCCGTCAATGAGCACGACCTCGCCGAGGTCCATGTCCTTGACCTTGTCGACCACTGTGGACAATACGGTCTCAAGCTGCTGAATGAGGAAGATGTCTTTGGCGTCTGCGCCAGCTTCCACCCAGGTGTCCCGCATCATGTCTAGGACTTCCGCCATGGCCTTACCGTCGGCCACAATGGTCGAGGCTTCGGACCGAGCGCGCATCTGAGCGCTGGACCGTTCGGCCTCTGCGGGCAGAACAACGTCGGACATCAAGCGGAAGTGTTCCAGCTTGGTGCGAATCTCTTGAAGCTTGCGCTCGGCTCGTGCACGAGCGGTGAGAGCCTGCTGTTCAGCGCGCTCTTCAGCGGACTTGGCGCGGGCTTCCAGCTCGTACTTCACCTTGGAGAGCGCATTTTCATTCTTGCGAATGGTGGTCTCGGCGCGCTCATTGGCGACCTTGCCTTCGCGGATGCTGATGGCCTGGGCCTCCTCGGCATCTGCTTTGGCGGTGGACTCTGCAATCTCGGCGGACGAGAGCACGTTGGCGAGGCGTTCGCGGCCAATACTGTCGAGGTACTCCACGTCATCGGACACGCTCTGGACTTTTAGGGTGTCGAGCGACAGTCCCAGACGGTCGAAGTCTTCGCCGGCTTCTTCCACAAGCTCTTCGGTGAGCTTGAGCCGGTCTTCGTTGACTTCTTCCGGTGTCATGCGAGCGAGGACGCCGCGCAGATGGCCTTCGAGAGACTCTTTGGCAACCCGGCGAATCTCTGCCGGGTCTACGCCCATGAAGCGTTCAATGGCGTTGCGGATGAATCGTGGGTCGCTGTTGACCTTCACGTTCGCAATCGCGTGTACCGCCAATGGAATACCACCGCCTGAATAGGCGTTGCTAACAGCGATTTCGATAGGGATGGTCGTTAGGTCCATGCGGTCGACCTTCTCGAACACGGGAATCTGGATTCCTACGCCTCCGTGAATGACCTTGTACCCAACGTTCGTGCCGTCGGGCATTGTGTACTTACGACCAGAGAAGATGAGCACTTCATTCGGCTTGCAGATGTGCGTCAGCATCTTTAGGCCCATGAGGGCGACGATAGCAACGACGGCAAGACTGCCAAGTCCACCAGCGATTAAGATTTCCAAGGGTCCTCCTGAGTGCGCGGAGCATACTCCGCATTCACTTATTGGGGGGTACGCTCCGGAGGCCGTACCTGTTGCGTGCTTTCGAGGGTCGGCATGCTCGTTACGTTGGCGGTGCCGTCGGTCACGTCGGTGATGAGGACACGCGCACCTCGTCGAATTGCGGCGTGGTCTTGTGTACGGGCAGTCAGCTCAAGTTGTCCTTGCGGGTCGTCGATGACGATCTTGCCGATCTCACCCGGCGCAACGGGCAACAATACGCGTGCTTCACGGCCTACGAACTGCTTGAGGCCGACAGATGCGGTGACGGTGTTGACCTTGAGCTGCCGGAAGAACCAAGCGGCACCGAGACCGGCAACCGAACCGGTGAAGCAGGCGGCCGCGAGGGTGACCAACCAGGGGGCGAATGGGTGCAATACGGACCCGACGAGTCCGAATCCAGCGGCACCGAAGGTCCAGAATCGCATGCTCAGAAAGGGCAGCCACATGGCAGCGGTTGCAGCGTCGCTGGAGCCTGACAGGTCGAAGTCTTTGTCGAATCCGCCGCCGCCGAAGTCCGCGTCTACGTCGACGTCCACATCGATGTCTGCGTCGACGTCGAAGTCCGCGTCTGCGCTCATGTCGAAGTCTTTGTCGAAGTCCCCGTCACCTCCTCCAAGAAGGATGGACACCCCGATGAGGATGCCTCCAAAGGCGAGAGCACCAATGTATAGACCAATCACGTGGACTCCTGTGATGTGGATACGGCGTTGGCCTGTGATGATTGCACAGGGGAGAACGCGAGGAGTAGCCAGCCGGTGATGAAAGAGATGCCGCCGAACGGTGTAACGGCTCCGAGCACTTGGATTTCTGTGAGTGTCATGGTGTAGAGCGAACCGCTAAACAGCACAATGCCCACCACGAAAGCCACGCCAGCCCACTTGGGACGGCCAGGGTGCAGTGCGACAAGGCCCAGCGCCAGCGCATGAACCATGTGGTACTGCGCGCCAGTTCGCCACCAGGCCAAGGCCTCTTCGGACACCATGTCTTTGACGGCGTGGGCTCCGAACGCCCCCATCATCACGCCCAAGGCGCCCATTACGCCTGCGACTCTCCAACGCGTCATGCTGCACTCCGGTTTCACAGGGAATCGCTTATGCAAGGGACGTGCGCAAGCGACTCGACCGAATCCATCTACTCTGCCAGCAGAACGTGCCTGGCCTGCGCTTGGTCAACAAGCAACACGTGTGGTGGATGCGGTGGCTCGGATGGGCCCTGAAACCCGTCGTTCCGGAGTTCTCGAGCCGGTTCACAACGGTCATTGGCAATACGGTCTATCTGCCGGATGATCCCGAGAACCTGTCGCCCAACATGCTGGCGTCAACGTTGGCCCATGAGCTTGTGCATCAGCTCGATCAGCAGCGCTACGGCGTTGTGTTCTATCTGACCTACGGCTTTGGCTTGCCGACCGGCCGGACGATGCGTGCCTACTGGGAGCGTCGTGCCTACGCGGTGGACCTGATGCTGGCCATGGAGGCCGGCGGGCCTGACAGTGTTCGCCGCACCGCCAACCGGCTGGTGGAGATATTCTGTGGTCCGTCGTACTTCTGGATGTGGTCCGGGCGCATGTCAGCGTCGGAATATTTGAGACCGGTTGTGGAAGATGTCCTCGATGGGACACTAAATACCCGTGAGCCGTATCGTTCAATCTTGGCCGCATGGCGTGGCGTAGACCCGGAGTTGTTGTGAAAGGTGTCATTGTTGCCGCCGGCTATGGAACCCGATTCCTTCCCGTTACCCGCTGTATACCCAAAGAGATGCTGCCTCTCGTAGACCGGCCTAGTCTCGACTTTGTGGTGGACGAGATGGTTCAAGCGGGCGTTACCAAGCTCCTTATCATCACCTCCCGTCGCAAAAAGGTGCTTGAAGACTGGTTTGACCGCGATGTCGAGCTGGACGAGGTCTTCCTGCGCGAAGGGGCGACCGCGAAGTACACCAAGGCTCGACCGCCCAATGTCGAGGTCGTGACCATGCGTCAGACCACCATGCGGGGCACGGGCCAAGCGATTCTTATGGCCAAGGACTTTGCCGCCGGAGACCCGATTGTCGTGGCCTACCCAGATGACCTGTTTCACGGTGAGAACTGCACCGCTCAGCTCATCGCAGCCCACAAGCTGACCGGTCATTCGGTGCTCTCTGCCCATGATTTCTCAGGGCAGGACGTTTCTCGCTACGGCGTGCTCGATGCTGTTGGAGAGGGTCCGATTGTGCCCGTACGCGGCATTGTCGAGAAGCCCGCTGTGGGAGAAGAGCCGAGCCACTTGGTCTCGCTCGGACGGTACTTGTACACCGCAGACATCTTCCCGCTGCTTGAGGCCGGATGGGCCGCACACGGAGACGGCGAGTTCTTCCCGCAGGACGCCATCAACGTCCTCGCCGACCAAGGAAAGGTCGTCGCTCGGGTGGTGGACGCTGAGCGGTGGGACACGGGAACGCCGCTGGGTCTGCTCAAGGCCAACATCACCCACGCCCTGGAACGTGAAGACACGGGGCCAGGGTTGCGCGAGTGGCTTGCCTCCGAAGGTCTGGTCTAGGGACCTCTACGGCGCTGCGGGTGTCTCTTCGGCGGCGCCTTCTTCCCGGTTGGGGTCGAAGAGGAAGTAACCAACGGCCTTTGAGTCCAGCTCTGCGTAGTAGTCGTTGACCCAAAGGTGAACGCGACTACCCACGACTTCAGCGCCAATCGAGCTGGCGCCTGTGCCCAGATCCAACGAAAGCGGCAGTGGGTTGCCGGCGTACTTGGTCCAGAAGGAGCCATCCGGAGACGTTGCCATGGCTACGTGTGGCGACGTAGCGGTGATGACGTTGCCTTGTCCGGTTGGTGTCCAGGACTCAAAGCCAATGTAGAACATGTAGAACTGGTCGTTGAACTCCACGACGTCTGCGGCAATGATTCCTGCTGCGTCGTACCAATCTCCTGCTTGTAGGGATGGGTTGGGCGAGAAGTTCCAGTCGGCGAGGCCCGTTCCGATAGCTGTGTACACGTCACACCGAGGATTGCCGAACACGCCGTTGAGTGGGTCAGATGCGGCGACGTAGCTGATGTAGCTGCCAGCACGCTTGGTGAGGTTGAGCGGCCAACACGGTGAAACGGACGCGGAGACGGCCGGGTCGTTGAAGTCGATGACGGGGTTGGACGGGTGCTTGCCCCAGCGAATACCGTCGTCTGATGTGGCCACGCCAATGCCCCATTGACCTGGGTCAAAGTCATTCTGGGGAAGGGTGATGCCCTGGTAGGTCATGACGTAGAGCGACTCGTCTTCGTCCCAGATCACCTGGAGAGCGTCCATGGCGTCTTGGTCCCAGGCGCCCGGGGTGGCTCGAATGAGTGGGTTGCCGGGGTGGGTGTCCCAGTTCGTGCCGTCACCGCTAATCGCGTAGCCAATCTCGTACGCAGCGCCGCTTGTGGCGTCCGCCGTGTACCACATCTGGTAGAACGGGTGGCCCGATACCTGAGTGGTGTGAAAGCCGATACTGCCGATATCTCCAGCCCATTCTTCGCCGGTCGACTGGAATACTGGGTTGCAGTCGTACTCCAAGAAGTCGCTGTCGCTCATCACAGTGAAGTCGCACTCGGTGATCTCGCCTGGGTCAATGTTGACTTCGGCGGGGGTAATACCGGTTTCGTTGGTGCAAGCGGAAGCGGCAACGAGCAGTAGTAGAAGGCTATTCGTACGCATGTTCGCACTCCACAATGGCGAAGGTGTTGCACTCGGCTTCGGCGACGCAGTCTTTCTGGCCGTCAACGTCGCGGCCGTTCGTCGAATCGAACTCACAGCCTTGTAGGCAGGAATCCATGGACGGGAAGGCGGCATAGCTACAGGTGCTGACGAGCTCGTCGCACATCTCTCCGCATGGGGTCGGGGGCACCGTGCTGGACGCACAGGCCGCAAGGGCTAGCGGAACAAACAGCAAGGTGAGGCGGGCGATGTGCATACAGTCTCCAGCAGAGCGAGCGAATCTAGCGTCACCGAGGCCGGCTGTCATCTACGTCTGCGGAACCCTAGGGCGAGCAGTCCGGCAAATAGACCCCAAGAGGCAGGCGTAGCGGGCAGGGATGAGCAGCCAGCGCCCGTGACTCTTGATGCCGCAGCGTAGCCGTCGCAGTTCAGGTCCACACCGCCATTCGGTGTCTCGCTCGCCCCTGGATTGCGCTCGGGGTCAAGGTCGTCGCAGTCACCGGCTTGCACCACCCATTGGTCGCCGTCTTGGTCGTAGTCGTTGGCACCGTCGCAGTCTTGGTCGATTCCGTCGTACCAGATTTCTTCGGCGGCCGGCGAGATGTCGCTGTTGTCGTCGTCGCAGTCGTCTCCGCCGGCTTCCACCGCAATGAAGCCGTCTCCGTCAGCGTCCACCACATCTAGACCATCGCAGTCTTGGTCAATCTCGTCGTAGGGAATCTCTTCTGCGGACGGGTTGATCTCGGAATTGTCATCGTCGCAGTCGTCTCCGCCCGCATGGATAGCCGCGAAACCGTCGCCATCCGCATCCACAAAGTCATAGCCGCTGCAGTCTTGGTCGATTCCGTCGTTGGGTACTTCTTGCTGCTGTGGGAACACCGTGGCGTCCTGGTCGTTGCAGTCGTCGTCATCTGCAGGGGGCGCCGCTGGATGTGTGGTGAAGCCGTCGCCGTCTTGGTCGAAATCATTGGCGTCGTCGCAGTCTTGGTCGATTCCGTCGTACCAGACCTCTTGCGCGCCAACGAAGATGGCGGCGTCTTGGTCATTACAGTCTTCGCCGCCGACCCGTTGGATCTGTTGACCGTCGCCGTCTTGGTCGTAGTCGTCGGCCCCATCGCAGTCCTGGTCGATTCCGTCGTACCAGACCTCCTCCAAGAGCGGTGACCTGGCGCTGTCTTCGTCGTCACAGTCGGGGGCTGGGTCGTTGAGGGCCGACCCATCGTTGTCTTGGTCGAAGTCGTTGGCGTTGTCGCAGTTTTGGTCGACGCCGTCGTACCAGATCTCATCCACGCCGGGATTGATGGCGGTGTTTAGGTCGTTGCAGTCGGTGGAGTCACCGACCGGGGACTGCGTAGGATAGCCGTCGTTGTCCTGGTCGTAGTCGTTCCGGCCGTCACAGTTCTGATCAATCCCGTCGTACCAGACTTCCTGCGCCGTTGGGAAGATGGCACGGTCGGCGTCGTTGCAGTCGTTGCCGGCGACGACCCAGCGGGTCTGCTGACGACAGGAAGGTGCGCTGATCAGGCCGCCAAAACCGTCATTGTCGGCGTCGTAGTAGTAGGTCTGCGCACCCTCTGGCACGGATGCGGTATCGATATCGTCGATAAGTCCGTTGCAGTTGTTGTCGACGCCGTTGCACGTCTCTATGGCCCCTGGGTAGACGTTCGCGTTGTCGTCGTTGCAGTCCATCGGGCGTGCGATGCCGTCAGCATCGATGTCGTTGAATGCTGAGGGGCCGACAACGCCGCCGGTGACGCCAATGACTCCGTTGTCACTGTCGAACACGGGGCTCTCGAAACCCGGGGCGAAGCTCCAGTCGAGACAGTCTTCGGTTCGGTCGTAGCCGAAGAGCAACGGCTCGCCTTCAAGCTCGTCATCTCCGTTGACGTTTCGCGCTTGGAAGACACCGCTGAAGGTTCGTTCGAGGGACGTCCACCACAAGTTGTAGTTGCTGTAGGCATCTAGGAAGGTGCCGGACGTGAAGATGGCACCATTCGTGGCGGGGGTCGGGGTGACGATGTTCGACTCGAACGCCATGTTGCCAGAGCGAAGAATCCCGACAGGACCGACGGCGGCAGCCGAATTGTCCACGAAGTTGTTGTTCTCCGCAGTGAAGTCGGCGCCCTCCACTAGAAATGCGCCTGCGGATGCCGCCGAGTTTTCAACCCACACGCTGTCGAACAGGTCGACGTTTTGGTCTTGGGTGTTGTAGGCCAGCGCACCGCCGGCGCCTGCAGTGTTCCGGCAGAAGTACGAGTTGGAGATGCTCAGCGAGCCGGCCTGGCCAGCGGCGAGCTCTCCACGTAGGGCACCTCCGCCCGATGTGGGTTGGGTGCTCTGGTTATGGAGGAAGCTACTCCCAAAGATGGCGAGATGTTCAATGCCTCGCGTGCTCACGGCGCCGCCGCCAGAGACCGAGCTGTTGTCTTGGAAACGGCTGTCAGTGATGCTGAGCTGTGCATCTGACACGTCGGAGATCATGCGAATCGCGCCTCCGAGTCCGTCGCTCGTGTTCTGGGTGAACACAGTGCCTTTGACGTTGGTCATCGCGTCCGGTTGATGGGTAACGAAGAGGGCGCCTGCGGCATTGGTTGCGGCATTCTGGCGGAAGAAACTTTCATTGAGCGCGATGGAACTGCCTTCGAACCACACCGCACCTCCAGTATCGGCAGAGCCATTGGCGAACAGCGTGTGGGTGGCGATTAGTTGCCCGCCGTTGGCATACACGTGACCACCGAAACCGGCAGAGTTTCCCATGAACTGATCGTGGGACGTTGCCAGGTCGCAGCGTTCGGCACCGATTGCGCCACCGAACCCAAGCGTGTCTGTCGCAGGGTCCTGCGCCCGATTGTCCGAGAAGAGTGTGTAGGTGGATTGAACCACTGAGTTCAGACAGCGAATAGCGCCGCCGAAAGAGGCGGAGTTGCCCGTGAACTGGCTGTCCAACAGCACAACAGTGCTGCGACTCGAGTCAATTGCGCCGCCAGAATCTGCTGATAAGCCAGAAAAGTGGCTGCCTTTGATGGTGACGGTTGAGTCGGTCAACCAGGCAGCCGCACCCGTCAGAGACGACGTGTGCGTACTCACTTGAACATCCTGTAGACGGACACTTGCGTTGGAGACCTGGAGTCCCCGTGATGCAGCGACCGTTGGTGTGTCAGCCGGTGGGGGATTGCCGGTTCCATCCCATGGGTGAATGGAAAACCCGTCGATCAGGGTGCTGTCACCGTTGGTGATGGTGATGACGTTGGTTGTGGTGCCGTACCAATGCGTCACTCCGGACCCGCCGGTGCTGCGGATCTGGCGGCTCGCGGCCATGGTTATGGACTCGTAGTAGTCTCCGGGTGCCACCCACACCGTGTCTTCGGGACCTGCGGCAGCCACGCCAGCACCAATGGTGGTGTGGTCGCAGCTAGGGCAAACGTCAACATCTGCGGCACGCGCCGACAGGGGCATGACAATGAGACTGAGCGACCCCGCAATCCAGTGGGTGCGCGGGTGCTCGAGAATTGGCAGACTGAGCATGAGAGCAGAGTAGCGCCTGAGTCCGGCTGCTGTTCGTTCTAGATCCGCTTGCCTGGAATCACCGCGTGTTTGCCCCACTCAATCGGTTGACGGTTTGAGGTATGGGCGTTTGGCGAAACCTTACTGAGTCCCCTCGTTGGGTTTGCATGGGGGGTGTGCGACCGGTGTCGTCGACCCGACGCGGTGCGTTGCCTCCCTGGCAATGATCGTTTTCGGCCGGTCGGTGTGGTGAGATGGTGCGCGCGCGGATTGTGGCCTGCGGATGTGCAGCGGTTCGCGTGCTGGCAAACACCCTGCGGCTCAACTCCTTTGCACACCGAAGCGCGGACCGGCATGACCGGTGTTACCGTGCGGCCAGGGTACGGAGGACCGGAGCATGAAGATGGCGCCTTGGATTGGCTTATCGGTGGCATTGTTCGCGGCTGGTTGCAGCAAAGAACTCAACCCGGACTCTGGTGATGACGGTCCTGGTACGGGCATAGTGGATGGCACGGAAGACGAAGACACCAGCGATGATGTCGACACGGACCCGATAGATGACGCCCTCGTGAACTGCCGGTCAGAGTACGACACGCCAGAACCGGGCGGCGTGCCTGGCTTCGGAGAATGTACAACCGACCAGATCTACTGTGGTGACTTCATCCAAGCGACCACCGTTGGTGGGTCGACTCACTACGACACAGAGCACTACCTAGCGGCAACCTTCGCGACTGGGTCTGAGAACTGGGACGCCCCTGAGCGCGTGTACAGCCTGCGGCAACCCGTCGGGCAGTCCATGCGGGTGACCTTCTACGGTCCATGTGCAGATATGGGCATTGGAGTTTGCTCTGGATGGGATTGTGATGAGCCGGAGGAAGTGCGGTCTGGCGACTGTTCGTCCTTGGGTACAATCGACTCAGACGGGGGGATGTACCGCGACTACCCGTCCACGACCTCGGGTGTTCGCGAGTTTGAGCTTGTTGTAGATGGCCGAGACGGTGCCCAGGGCAACTTCGGTCTGCGCGTAGAGTGCTTCGGGGGCTGACATCACCTGTCACTGACTCCCATCCGCCTCGCGTGGTAGATGGGCGGCATGAAGCGTGTGTTTGCTAGTGCCTTTGCCTGTGTGGTGGGGGCCAGTTTATTGGGTTGCTCGGGTGTTTTCGGACCTCGGGTTGTGCATGAAGTGTTTGTACAAACCGACGCGTGCGGTAATTTCGTGGTCTTGGTGGACGCCGAAGCGAGTGGGCGGGCGCTCGATATTGCGGTGGATGGACGGTCTATGGAGCGCTTTCGCGTGGATGGCCGTCAGGTCATGACGTGGTTGGGCTCGGGTGAACCCGGCATGTCGTACACCGTGGACGTCACGCTCAAGGGAGTGGACCCCATCTCCACCACAGTCACGCTGCCTGCGGTCCAAGACGCAGTCACGCTGTCGCTGTCCAGCACTCACGTCTACCAGGGCAACGACGACGCCATTGTGGTTGAGGTGTCGGACGTCTGCGTAGAAGAAGCCAGTCCGTCTTGGCGGGTGAACTTCGACACGGCTGTTGGCACCGAAGGTACAATGCTACCGTCCAATCGGACCCAGCGCATTGCCCTTACCAATGACATGGCCGTTGGAGTGCATGAGGTCTTCGTGACCGTTCAGCTGTCCGACTTTGTGACGGAGCGCGAATCTCTTGTCTTTGAGTTGGGAGTGCCCTGCGCGGACGCCGATGGTGACGGTACAAGCACCTGTGCTGGCGACTGTGACGACGCGGACCCCGAAGTGAACACCTGCCCTGAGTCCGCCGACCGCGACGGCGATGGTCACACCAGTCTTCTGGCGGGCGGTGGGGACTGTGATGATGCCAATAGTGCCTTTCATCCCGGTGCTGCTGAGGGCGCAGATGCCGACGGCGACGGGTTCTTCGTCTTAGATGGACTCGACCAGGACTGCGACGGCGTGGTGGACCAAGGCCACACCCAGACCGACTGCGACGACAACAACCGCAGCGTCAATCCGGGGCGCGAGGAGCTCGGTTCTCCCAACGGTCTTGACGACAACTGCGATGGTCGAATCGATGAAGGCACCATTGTCTTTGACGACGATGGAGACGGCTACTCCGAGCAGGATGGCGACTGTGATGACGCCAACAGCGCTGTGTCTCCGGGCGCGGTGGAGGTTGCCGACTGCCGGGATGACAACTGTGACGGTGTGGTGGATGACGGGGTCTCACCGCTCGCTGCCGATGACGCCTACGAGAGCAATGACACCTGGGACCAAGCCCATTCGTTGCGGGGTGGGCGCAACAAGTTCACCACATCCCTCGATGTGGTGATGCGTGATGGGGCCGACGAAGAGTGGTTCACGTTCTACTCAAACGATGGCCTGTTCGACACCTGGGGCATCAACGCGAAGATGCTTGTCGGGCCTCAACAGTCGCGAGTAGAGCTTGCGATTGCCGACGAAACCGGCAGAATTCTGACGCGTCGGACGGTCACGACTGATGGTGAGGCGGTTCACCTGTCCGGTCGAGGTAGCCGCAACGACAGCGGCACCTACCTGCTTCGCGTGCGGTCCCTGAGCCAGCCCCATGACTACTGTCCGGCACGGATCTCACTAAACAGCCGCTAGAGCCTGTCCGAAGATGACCGCTGCGTTTCCGTGCCGATACGTCTCGGATGTCGGCGTTGCTCACCGGTCGAAATGATGCGTCATTCCTTCGGGTTCGTGGCCTTGCGTTGCCTTTGCCTCAACACTGAAACTTGACGCGCTAATCTTTGGGCAGACCCATAGACCGCCGCCGGAGGTGATGCTGTGAGCGTCCCACTGCACATACTGGCGCGGACGGATGACATTGTGGTCATTGCCAAGCCGCCACACCTGCTCGTCCACAGAACGCCGATGGCGTCCCGTGACCGGTACTTCGTCATGCAGTCGCTGCGCGATCAGCTGGGTCAGCACGTATTCCCGCCGGTTCGCTTGGACCGTGCGGCGTCTGGCTGCATGCCGGTGGCACTGTCGTCGGAGGCGGCAGCTCGTCTGCAGGAGGCCATGCAGAACGCCACCAAGACCTACGTTGCGTTCACCCGTGGTCTGTGGACCCGTGAGGGCGAGGTGATTGTCGACAAGCCCATGAAGTCCGACAAAGGCGTGCTCAAAGAGGCGTCTTCGGTTGTGGATTGTCTCGGCACTAGCCGTGAGCCGCGCTGCAGCTTGCTTCGTGTTCGTCCGCGCACGGGTCGCTTCCATCAAGTCCGTCGGCACGTACGGGACCTGAGCCACCCGGTGGTTCAGGACCGGCAGCACGGGGACAACAAGACCAACCGTTGGTGGCGTGAGAACTATGACTACACCCGACTGGGGCTTCATTGCCTTCGGTTGGAGCTACCGATGGGCGATGGGCTGGTTGTCGAGAGCCCCCTGTTTACCGACCACTACGACCTGTTTACCCAGATGCCGTGGTGGGAAGATGCCGTGGCGAAAGAGCCGGGTCTCGCGCGTCCGCCATTGACCATCCCGGAGATGCTGTTGCCAAAGCCAGAACCGGAACCCGGCGCAATCGGTTAGCAGCCAGCATGTTGTGGGGTTGTGTGTGGGTGCTGTGACCGACTTTGTGTATGGACGAACGCGCATTCCGCCGTGGGTCTGGCCGGTCATGCTGCTCATGATGGGTGTGGGTGCCTTGTTTCTCTCGGTGGTCTTCTACCCGGGCGGAGATGAGTGGACCTACCTGTTCGGAATGCGGTTTGGTGCCGGTTGTTCGTTCACTGAGGCCACCGGCTACGCGTGTCCATCTTGCGGGATGACTCGAAGCTGGGTGCATCTGTCACGCGGCCAATTCCTGACGGCCGCAACCTACAACGTTGCTGGAGCCACGTTGCTGCTCTGGCTGTGGGTGGGTGGCTTTCTCGGTGCAGTGCGTCTGATCACCCGCGACTACAAGAAGTGGCAGCTGCCGTACAACTTTGTTGCCGGTTTCGGACTGTTCTGGATGATTGTGCTCTACCTTGGTTTCTGGATCGCACGGGTTGTTGGGTTCAATCCGCTTCCTATCCAGATGTAGGGTCTAGGCCGTCATTGCCTCTTGCAGCTCGATATCGTAGCTAAGTCGGCGTCTCTCAACGCCGATTGCGACGAACAAGAACGCGCCGATCAGAATGAGGCTCGGCGTCCAGGTCGCGACTCCTCCGACGACGAACAGGAGGGCGAAGAGGCGACCGATGGCCATCGCTGCCAAGCTGGCGCGAATGTAGCCGAACGGTACCGAGAGCATGGCTCGGAGCACCCGGCCGCCGTCCATGGGGTAGGCCGGAATGAGATTGAAGAGTCCCATGATGGCGTTGAGTACGGCAAGAAGGCCTAGGGTCCACCAGCCTGTGATGAGGGCAAAGGGCAGAAACAGTAGCACGAGCATGCCATTGACCAGCGGGCCGGCGACCGCAATGACGAACTCTTGGGTTGGGTTCTGCGGGATCTGCTCGATAGCAGCAATGCCACCGAAGGGGAACAGCGTGATGTGCCGCGTTCGAATTCCGAAATAGCGTGCAGCCATGGCGTGCCCGAGCTCGTGTAGAACCACGGAACCAAACAGTGCAAGGCCCATGAGCAACGACTCGCCGACGGTCTGGAGATCGGTCGTCCAGGCCGAGAATGCGGTGTAGCCCACAACCAACGCGAGGAAGCTCCAGTGAAGGCGGATGGGGATCTGGGCGATGGTTGCAATGCGCATACAACCAACATGGTCACATCTGCGGCGAGGGTGCGTCTTGTCCTGTCAATGACGGGATAGGGCTAGGCATGCGTAAGTGGTTGGCGATTGTTGGAGTGGGAGGGGTCATCGTGCTCGGTGGACTGTTTGCGGGCCTTCGTAGTGCCTTTTACTTCCCAGCGGATATCGAAGAGGCGCCAGTCGCCTGTCCAGCCGATGCACCCGTTGCCCCACGAGGCACACCGATTCGTGTGCTTGTGTGGAACATTCAGTTCAGTGCGAATCGTGAACAGCAATTCTTCTACGACGGCGGCGAGGCTGTCTCGGTTCCACCTGTACAGGTCGAGCGCACATTAGACCGCATCGCACGGTTCATCTCCGACCAAGACGCCGACATTGTGCTGCTGCAAGAGGTCGACCGCAACAGTCGTCGGACGGGAAGGTTGGACCAACACGCCATGCTACGCGAACGGCTCGACCTGCCCTGCCACACTGCCGCGCCGTACCACCGGGCAGCCTATGTGCCGGTTCCGTCCCATGAACCCATGGGTCGGGTAGACATGAACCTGTCGGTGTTCAGTCGGTACCGCATTGATTCATCAACACGTCACCAGTTGCCGTTGCTGAAAGAGAACCCTGTCCGTCGCATGTTCAATCTGCGCCGTGCGGCATTGTCTCTGTCCATCCCGCTTCAGGGCGGTGGCTCGATGTCGCTGCTCAACACGCATCTGTCTGCCTTCTCGAAGAACGACGGCACGCTTGAGCGCCAAGTCAGCAAGCTGGACGAGCTGGCAGCAGCGCTCGAAGCGTCTCAGACCCCCTGGTTGCTGGCCGGGGACTTCAATGCGCTGCCACCGGGCGACCCGGCGTCGCGCATTGAGAATGGGGAGACCTTTTACGGCTCGCAGAGTGCGGTAGCGCCGCTGTTTGAGCGGTATTCCTCGCCGTTTCCTCCGTCGGACACAGAGGCTGTCCGCACGTATGTTCCGTGGGGCGGGACCGAGCCGGACCGCACGATTGACTACCTGTTCCACGGTACCGGTGTCGAGGTGACCGACCTGGTCGTTCACCGTGAGACCTACCCGCTGTCCGACCACCTACCGTTCACAATGACGGTCGTGATTCCGTAGACCTTTGGGCCTGTTCCCGTGCTCTTGGCCGGGTCCTTCCAGTCGACTCGGCGCACCGAAGACCTTGGGCATTCGGCGTTTAGAAGGTGGAATAGCCGAGCGGTGCTTTGCTGTAGCCGAGCGGTGTTTCGCTGTAGCCGAGCGGTGCTTCGCTGTAGCCGAGCGGTGCTTCGCTGTAGCTGAGCGGTGCTTCGCTGTAGCCGAGCGGTGCTTCGCTGTAGCCGAGCGGTGTTTCGCTGTAGCCGAGCGGCATGTCGCTGTATTCGGTGGGAGTGTTTCCGAGCGGCATGTCGCTGTATTCGGTGGGAGTGTTTCCGAGCGGTAGATTGCTGTACTCGGTGGGTGCGTTTCCGAGCGGTAGGTTGCTGTACTCGGTGGGTGCGTTTCCGAGTGGAGCGTCGCTGTATTCGGTAGGTGCGTTGGCGTAGCCGAGGGGGCTGTAGGCGAGTGGTGCGTTGGCGTAGCCGAGCGGGCTGTAGGCGAGCGGTGCGTCGCCCCCGCCTTCAACAGCGCTCGCCTCGCTCGGCGCGGGCGCGTTGGCTTGTTCTCGCAAACGTGCTTCGTCCGCTTTCGCACTGTTGAGCGGGGCCACGGCGCTCCTGATGGCCGAGCGTTTCCCGGGCGAACCGTTCCCGTCATGGGCCCATTCAGCGCTGACCAAGTTTTGGTCGGCGTCGAACCAGTCAATCGCCATTCCAAGCTCTGCTGCCTTGGCGTGCATCAGCGCGTCGAGTTGCTCCTCCGGCAGGGTCTCGTGGTCCTCCAAGAAGTCTTCCAAGAGCTCCACGAGGTCCGATTTTTCGGCGTTGCTACTCTTGTTCGACGCCTCCGACATGGCCGTCATCCCGCCGAGTTGGAGTATCGAGCTGTTGAGGTTGGCTTTCGCCCAGTGAGCTTCAGCGTTTCCGCCGCTCTGCATGAACGCACTCGCTGGAACGTGGGTCTGTGCCGGGAGATTTGTGGTCTTGTCGAGGTTGTCGAAGTCGCGCAAGTTGACATTTGCGTGGTCGAGGTTCGCGCCTCGGCCCTTCAACTCGTCGAGCGCTTGTACTGTCTGGGAGTCACGGGTCTTGAAGTGACCGGTGTTGTTGTCGATTTCTTTGAGTGTTCCCTCGCGAACCTTCATCTCGCCGGCGGCAGCCACCTGGTCGTCTCCGAAGAAGGACGAGTGGTGGAAGACGCTGTAGTCCGGGGCGTCCGTTGCGTTGCGTTCCTCTTCCGACAGGGCCTTGTACGCACGATAGTCGTCGCTTCCGCGTGTGGTTTCGGCACCTGCGTCTGCAGTACCGAACGCGCCATCAGGGTTCATGGCATATGTGAGCAAGCCCTCGGTTCCACGACCGGAGATGGCGCCTGAGCTATCCAACACCTCACCATCCGCACCGGTGAGCATGCCGCCGTCGCCGACACCGACCTTGTACCTGCTGTCGAACTCTGACTCTGACGCCTTTTGGGTGTTGATGTTGAAGCCCTTTGCCTGGGCGTTTGTGAACGCGTCTCCTCGCCATGTCGCGTGTTCAAATTCGCCGTCATACTCGGTTTCCCTCGATTTGACGTCCTTGTACTTGCGGCGACTTCCGAAGTTCTCTTTGGCCTGCGGGCGTGGCAAATTCTGTGCGCGTTTCCAAGGAAGGTCCGGGGCCTGCTTGGGCTCGGTGTTCGCCTGTGCTGGCGGTTGTACCAAGGCGTCATTCAGTGCAGGCGCAGCGCTTGCTGACCCGAGCGTGTCCTGAAGGGCATCTTGTGGAGCGCCGAGACCTGCGTTGCGACGCTTGCTGCCCTTCTTCTTGCCGAATGTCTTCTTAAGTGCTTTGCCGAACTTCATGTGTTCCCCGGTCGAGCGCCTGGGCCCGTCAGGAGTACATCGCAGCCCACCTACGAACACCGCCAAGATTGATCAGCGATTTGTGCGCACAAATCGTCCAACCATCTCAATGTGGCCGGTGTGCGGGAACAAATCGACTGTCCACAGGTCGGTCAATTTCCAATGCCCGGCTTGTAAGACGGCCGCGTCTCTACCCAATGACGCAGGACTGCAGGCCACATACACCAGCTCATCTGCGTCGGCTGTTGCCAGTGCGAGGGCGACCTTCGGGTGTAGCCCAGCGCGCGGTGGGTCAACGACCATGGCGGCTCCAGGAACAGCGAGACTGCTCAGGTGGTGCTCTACCTTTCCAGCAGTGAATGTGGCTGTGACGCCGCTACGTACTGCGTTTCTGCGGGCATCCTGAACGGCGTCTTCCCGCTCCTCAATGCCAATCACCGTGTCCACTCGGTCCGCTAGGTACAGCCCGATAGATCCGGTGCCGCAGTACAGGTCCAGTAGCGTTCGGGACTCGCTGGTGAGCGCCTCACCAATGGTGTCGTACAGGACGATGGCACCGGCGGTGTTGGTCTGGAAGAATGACGTAGCGGACAGGTCGAAGATGACGTCGCCCAAGCGCTCGTGAATGCGTTCTTCTCCCCACAGGTGCTCGGTCGCGCCTCGAGCGACGTCTGCGACGCCGTCATTGATGGCCCACTGCACAGACGTCACGGTTGCCCCGTCAATTGTGAGCGCTGAGATGGCTTCGCCCCACGCCATCGCTGCCTCGCGTTCGGCATTGGATAGTGGAGTGGCGGTGTACAGAACGGCCATCACTTCGCCGGTGGTAACGCCCATACGTAGTAGGAGATGCCGCAAGAACCCAGTGTTGTCGCGTACGTTGTACAGCGCTGGTCCTTCCTCTGGCAGTAGGACCTCTCGGGTCGCTTTCAGCACGGCGTTGAGGGGTTCCTGCGCAATCTCGCACCGTGGTGCGTCGACAACGCGGTCGAATCGGCCTGCGGCGTGGAACCCAAGGAATCGGCCGTCAATAGCGAAGCCTTTGGCGTGGTCGGCCTCAGACAAGTACCGAGACACACCGAATGAGAGTTCTACCTTGTTTCGGTAGTTGTACGTGTCATCTGTGAAGCGGGTTGGATGAATCTGCACGTCTGCCAGGCTCGTGCCTTTGGCTTCGATGTCTGCCATGGCCTTGTTGGTGCGAGCGACACGCTGCGCTTCAATACCGAGCTCTTGCAGTTGGCATCCACCGCACAGAGCGAACTGACCGCAGCGGGGTGGAACCACGCTCACCGGGGGACGAATCATCGCTGTCCGGCGAGCCTGCCACATGCCCTTGCGCCGGCCTGCTGGGACGACGTGTAGGCGGGAGCCAGGGGGTGCGAAACGGACCTGGACCGGCGCACCATCCGGGGCTGTCCCAAGTCCAGTTCCACTCTTGCCGAGTCCGGTAATCTCAACCTCAAAGGGGGGTTGATGACGGCGTCGCTTGCCCATAATTATTGGTCCTCGGCGGTGATTGTGGCTCGCCCGGCGCGCCGTTGTTCGGCAGCATCAAACGGGCAGTGCCGGCAGCCCGACCCACAACAGCGTCCTTTCGCCAGCAGGTATTTCGCCGTCATGACGAATAGGCCGGTTTGAGGGTCCATGTACCCAGGCTTTCCCTGGGCACAGGCACGGTCGTGGTGTGGATTGCTACTCATGGGCCCCGTTACCCCGGTGGGCGCATCACCGCTGTGTCGTTAGCCACCAAGCGGAGGCTGTATGGGCGACCGAGTCTTGAAGACCGCTATTTTCGACGTCGAAGCATTTTTAACTGAGACGAGAGCAGGGGTCCGCACGTACTACCGAATGCACGCACCCGATTGGGTAAACATTGTGCCCATCACACCCGAGGGAAACGTGGTTCTTATTCGCCAACATCGGTGGGGCGTAGATGCTGAGACGCTGGAAATTCCAGGGGGCATGGTGGACCCAGGCGAGAGTCCTCAGGACGCAGGGGTGCGCGAGCTGGCCGAAGAGACTGGCTACGGCGGAGGGCGCGTGGTTCCACTGGGTTGGGTACACCCGAACCCTGCCATTCAGGGGAATAAGTGCTGGATGTTCGCCATGTTGGACGCGGTCGTTGTTGGTGAAACCCAACTGGATGCGGGTGAAGACATTGAAGTTGAGCTAGTAGGGCTGTCCGAGCTCCCTGGTCTGTTGGACCAGGGTGCGATCTCTCATGCACTGGCCATCGTCAGCTTGCAACGCGTCCTTGCCCGGTGGCCTCATGTCGGTTGATGTATCCCTGCTCCCTGAAGTTCGTCGATTGATTGAGTCGATCGACAATGCCATGGCGTTGGAGAAACAGATGGGCCGCGGCAGCGATGCATCGCGTGCGGTGGACGGATTGTTGCGCGACTTGGGTCGTGTGGTCCACATGTCCATGAAGGCCAGCGTGCGCTTGCCGTCGAGCGACTGGGAGATGTGGGAAGACGACCTAGATGACGAGCCAACGGTCATCGATGTCCCCGACGAAGACGAAGACGCCGGAATCGTCACCCGCACTCGGCCCCGTTCATGAACAGACGGATGTCCATGTTCACTGGCGTGGTGACCTCGGTACTCTTCGCGGTCATGGGCGGGAGTTTCTTGGCCAGCGGTCAGTACCTCTTCGGTGGTGTGCTGTTGGCCCTCGCTGCGGTGCGGGCCATCGTATTGTTGCGCGTCGTCCGCAACAGCTAGAGATGAAGGAAGTCACGAATCCGCTTGAAGCGCGGACTCTTCCGAACCAGTCCTGAGAGTTGTGCCGAGGCTGTTCGCAAGCCAGTACGCACTACGCGATTGAGGCCACGCTTGGCTCCGCCTTCCAGAACGACTCGTCCGTCTGGATGTAGATGTGCGCCGTGGATACGGATGCGTGCGATGGAAGCCAGCCAGCGCACACTCCGGTGGTCCACTCGTACGCCGTGTTCGCCAAACTGTAGACGCAGGGGCTCGGAGAGGACCAGGTCATCCGGTGGGCCATGCGTCTTGGCTTGAACGGTCACCTCGTCGCGGTCCGACAGGCGCACCTCAATTCCTTCTGGCAAGCGTATGCGGGCGTCACGCACCGGACGGCCTCGCGCGATGAGCTCGACGTCCGAAAGGTTGTCCAGCAGGGCTGTCACCAGGTCGGACGACGCGAGTGGTGCGTCGAGGCGGGGGAGGGCGACGTCGTCGATGAGCACCTCTCCGTCGACCAACCGCAATGACGTAGCGACCTGTGTACCCACCGTTAGAGGGCCGCTGACTGCGACAGCGACGAGCCTGGGACGCACGCCTCCGAGAAACATCAGCTCGACGTGTGTGGGGCCTGGGCCCAAGGTGAGGGTGTGTCCGCCCGTGACCACAACGACTTGTTCCAGACTACCGCGCAGGTCCGCGTTTCCCGTGGACAAGCGCACTGCCCACTGGTCGAAGGGCAGCCCTGCTACCCATCGAATCGCCAGACGGGCATCACCCACCTGCAGCCCCCATGTTCACGACGTGGGCCCCAATGGAATCGTTATCAGCAAACAGGTCCTCGACGTGTTCACACTTGATCAGGGACATGCTGACCGTTGAGATGAGCGAGCGTCCTTGGCGTGCTTTGCTAAGGTCAACCGCCAGCCAAGCGACGACATGTTTGAGCTTGCCCTCTTCGATGAGCAGTTCTTCGCTCTCGACGAGTCGCGTGACGAGGCCAAAGGCGAAGGCATGTAGGAATGGGGTGACCAACGAGTCTCCAGATCTTAGGAACGGCGCGTTACGCCGGCCAAGGTAGCCCGACCAGACCGAGGTGGTAGATGGCGAAAGGTAGACAAGCGCATCAGGCAGCCCTGCAGGCGCTCAATGGCCTCGGCAAGGACCTGTCACGGCGTGCACGTTCAGGATGCGAACTGTGCGGTGAAAGCGATGGATGCAGACCACAGCTCGTCCCGCCTGTTGGCGAGGACTTGGACATCGATTCTGCGATTCTGGCGTGTCCGCGCTGCCGCGAAGCCATCGATGGAAAGCGCTTGCCTGGGACGTCCGATGACTACCGGTTCTTGGAGACTGCGATCTGGGCTGAGATCGTACCGGCACAAGTTGCGGCGATTCGTTTGCTGCGTCGACTTGCACAGGACGACGTCCCGTGGGCCCGTGAGGCGAACGAGGGCCTTTGGCTGGACGAAGCGATCGCAGAACGGGTGGACGCATCATGAATGATGAGGGCACAACACTCGAAGTCGCGGATGATGTGGCACCCGATCTCGTCTCGGAAGTCCCATTCATTTTCACGCTTTCTCTCGCCTTGCCGGTGTTTGCGGTAATGGTGTTCATCTTTATGCGGCTGTTTGGTGGTCGCGCTGGGGCTCCACAGCCTTGACACCCTGTCCTCCTTCGTTAATGGGGCGGGACTTTACAGATTTGGTAGGTTTCCATGGCCAAGACATGCATGATTAATCGTCAGAAGAAGCGTGAAAAGCTGGTACGCAAGTACGCAGCAAAGCGTGAGCTTCTGAAGCAACAAAGCAACGACATGAGCCTTTCGGCAGAAGAGCGCCAAAACGCTCGCGGAAAGCTCGCGAAGTTGCCTCGCAACAGCAGCCCGGTCCGTTTGGGCACGCGGTGTGTGGTGTCGGGTCGTCCGCGCGCCATCTACCGTGAGTTCATGCTGTCCCGCATTGCGTTCCGTGAGTTGGCCCTGAAGGGACAGCTTCCTGGAATTCACAAGAGCTCCTGGTAGTCCTGTTCGGCTGTTGACCGAGCGCTTAGCGTTCGGTTGACGACTCGTTCAGCTGGCTGACTAGAAAAAGAACCCGCCTCGGTTTTCCGAGTGCGGGCTCTTTTCGTGGCTTCGCCGGTAGCCCGCATCACGATGGATGCGGGCGTATGGTCTTAGTTCTGCGAGGCTTGGTACGCTGCGCCGAGAATGCGCGATGCACGGCCCATCTGGCGAAGCGCGCGGTTGTAGTCCGCTGCACAGGTGATCAAGACCTTCTTCTTCTTGGTGTCCGTGCACTCCATCATCCGCGCGATGGTGTCACGGGATGAGGCAGCGGTCTGCAGGGACTCTTCGACCTGTGTTGCACAGCCACGGGCCGAGAAGGTCGCTGGGTCTTGGCAGGGGGTGTCTTGAGCCATTGCCATGGGGGCGAGGGTCAGGGCTACGAGGGCGGTAAGAATGCGCATTGGGTACTCCATGTTGCGGGCGCACTCTATTCCATTCGGCTCACGCCGTACAATGCGCCATGGCGACTCCACAGGTGGCTCAACAAATCCTCAACAGGGTCGCGGTCCCCAACGGCGTTCCGGATGATGTCTGGAGCGGACAGCTGGCTTCCGTGGTGATGCACGTGGGTTCGCAGCCACGACAAGATGTGCGAGAACTCGCCCTGGCCGACCTGCTCCCACATGTCAGGCAGCGCCTCCTCCATGGCCACACCTAGGCTAGCTGCGTATAGATTTCCAAGGGTGTAGCTAGGGAAATACCCGAATGCCCCGCTCGACCAGTGCACGTCTTGTAGCGCGCCGTCAACACCGGAGTTGGGTGTCTGGCCGAGTAGCTTGTGCATGCCAGCGTTCCAGGCATCGGGGATGTCTGCGACCGCGAGGCTGCCGTCGAACAGGGCCAACTCCAGCTCGAAGCGCAGGAGAATGTGGAGGTTGTACGTGACTTCGTCCGCTGAGATGCGGATGAGACCGGGTTCGATACGGTTGGCGGCGCGGTACAGCGCATCCGCCGTCAGCTTGACCCCTTCGTTGGCGAGCTGAGCACTGAGCCAGTGGAAGAACGGCAGTGAGCCGCCAATAGTGTTCTCCCAGAAGCGGGACTGAGACTCATGCAGGCCGTAGCTGGCTGCAACGTTGAGGCCGGTTCCGCTGAGGGTGTCGTGGGGTAGGCCTTGTTCGTACATGGCGTGTCCGGCTTCGTGTACGGTGCCGCCCAGCCCGTTCAGCAGGTCATTCTCGTACAGGTGGGTCGTGATGCGGACATCTCCGCGGCCAAGACCAATGCTGAACGGGTGCTGTGCCATGTCTAAGCGGCCAGCAGATAGGTCATAGCCAAGGGAGCTGATGACCGTCTCATTGATGCGCTTCTGTACGTCTAGGGGAACATGCAGGTCGATTGCTGGCACTGCAGGAGCATCGCGGGTGGCTCCGACGAGCTCGGTCAGGCCGTCACGAAGGCGCGCGAACATTGGAACGAGGGTCGCTGTGGAGGTGCCGTAGTCGAACTCGTCGAGCAGGACGTCGTAGGCCGGGCGGCTCGAATCAATGGCTTCCGCCTTCTCTTGGCTCAACGCAACAAGCTCGGACAATGCTGGAACGAATACCTTGAAATCGTCTGCATCGCGGGCGGCCATCCAGGACTGGAATCCCTTCGCTTGAGCACGCGCCAAGCGGTCGACGAGGTCGGCAGACAGCTTGGTGTTGCGGTCGTAGTCGCGCTTGAGATGCTTCGCCGACGCCCTGCGGACGGGATCGGTCGACGGAAGCAGTGCAGTGAGGGCGTCTCCGTAGCTGGGCGCCGTGAGACGCTTGTGCACCAGGCCTGCCATCAACGCGTTCTGCTCAGCGCGCAGACCGGCTGCGGCAGGAGGCATATTGACCTGCTGGTCCCACTGAAGCAGCCCGTGCACACCCGCGAGGGTCTGAAGCTCTGTGATGTGTGTAGTGAGGTGGTTCCAGGCGGTATCTGACATGAGAGGCTCCAATCGCGGGGCCTCGGTCTATCACCCGCGACGACGTCGCGTGCGCAGTAGTCCGAACAGCGCCACACCCAGGGCCAAGCCACTCATTGGTGACGGGCTCGATTGGCAACCGCACTTTGTGTCCTCTTCACACTCGTCGCTCTCCGGGTCCTCTTCGCAGGGGTCGACGGGGATTGGGTCCGAGGTATCTCCGGTGCCTTCCGGAGCTTCAGTGCCTTCCGGAGCTTCGGTGCCCTCAGGGTCGTCGAACTCCGGCACAGGGCACAGGTTGTCGAAGAAGGTCGTGGACGACCAGTCGTTCGTCGGGGTGGTCCAGGCCACACCAATGCGTCGCTTGACGGGGGTCTCGTTCAGGTCGCGGCGGCTGTAGTACAGGATGTCGCCGGTGTCCGTTCGCAGAACGTCGACTGCGCGCCAGTCATCGCCAGTGGTCGCGTCCCAGGTGAGAACGGGGTTTGCCGTCTCTACGCTCCAGTCGAGGCCGTCCGCAGACGTGTAGCGACCGAGGTTGATGTCCACCGTTTCCTGGGTGGCGCGTCCCATTGTCCACAGGCTGTAGCCGTAGGTGTCGTTCCCGTCGTCGTCTACCAGGGTGTTGCACAGCAATGACGGGCGAATGACCTCTGCACGGGCCCACTCCACATCGCCTGGGCTGACGACTGGGAATGTGTTGGGCGTCCACGGGCCCTCGGGTTCGGCCGCGGTGTATGCGAAGAAGTCGGGCAGGACCGACAGGAGCAGCATCCACTGGCCGTCTACGTAGGTGACGCGCGGGTAGCCGAAGGAGCCCTCAATGTTGATGGCCGGCAGATCGCTTCGTTCCCAGGTGATGCCGTCCGTTGAGGTGGCGTGTCCGACACCTACCTGCGTGTCGCAGCCCCAAGTGCGTGGGTTCTCGCCGTCCACACACAGGCCCTGTTCCTGCTCGGCCTTGTACCAGATGTCGTAGCGTTCACCGTTGAAGGTGACTTCTGGCTGGGCGACCACACAGGCATCGTAGGCTCCGGCGCCTGCCGGTTCGACTACCAAGTTCTCGTCGACCTCCCAGGTGATGCCGTCGGTGGAGGTTGCGCGACCGATTCCCCAGACCCGTCCGTTGCCACATGCGCTGACGTCGGCGCTGAGCTGGTCGAAAGAGTCAGGGTGGAGCTGGGTTTCGAAGAACAGAACGAACAAGTCACCGTCGCGGACGATGGTCGGAGCGCCCATGCCTCGGTAGAACAAATCGGTCGTCACTGCACCGGATGGAGCGGCGATGATGTCGATGGCACCTGCACTATCCGCCAGAACATCTGGAGCTTCTTGAGCAAGGGCAAGAGAGAGTAGCAGCAGCATGGGGAACGCCTCCGTGGGCTCGGTGTAGCGTCCCCTGGCTACCCTTCAACAAAAGTCGTTGGGATCGATCAGCGCTGGACGAGGGCGCCTTCTCCACGAAGCTTGGCCGCCTGCTCGATCAACTCGACCAGCTCAGCATCTTCGCTGTACTCAACGCGCTGGGCGTCTTGTGCAATGGACAGTACCTGACGCATGGACACCTCGCTCATGTGAGGCGATGCGCGGAGCACTTCTGCGAAGCTGGTGGCTGCCACGGCAATTCGAAACTGGTCACTCGCGAGTCCAAAGGAACCGCCTACGGTCTTGGAGCCCATCGCGTAGGTTCGCTCGACGGCCGGGGAGTCGGGGCCTGGCGCCTTATTGCGAATGCGCACGGTTGCGATGTCGCCGTGTGCGTTGTCTGCGAGAGCGACTTCGTACAGGGCTGTGACCTGGTGTCCGGCGCCGATCTCTCCGGCGTCGACAGCATCGTTTCGGAAGTCGCGGTCTGCGACGTCGCGGTTTTCGTAGCCAATGAGGCGGTAGGCCAAGACTTGATTCGGGTCCCACTCGACCTGAATCTTGACGTCCTTCGCAATGACTTCGAGGGTGCCGGTAAGCTTGTCGACCAGGACCCGACGCGCTTCAGCGGCGCTGTCGATGTAGAAGTAGTTGCCGTCGCCATCGTTCGCGAGGCGCTCCATCAGCGTGTCTTGGTAGTTGCCATTGCCGAAGCCCAGCGTGGTGAGCGTGACCCCTCGTTCAGCGTAGCCACGGATCTGCTGGGACATCTGGGTGTGGGAGACAGAGCCAACGTTGGCGTCGCCATCACTGCAGACGATGACCCGATTGACGTCTCCTGGGACGAAGGTCTGGTCGGCCAGCTGGTAGGCCAGGTCAATCCCGGAGCTCATGGCGGTAGAGCCGCCGGCGCTGAGGCCTTCGAGTGCGGCCATGATGCGGTCGGACTGGCGAATGGGAGTGGGCTGTAGAACGATGCTCGTGTTTCCGGCGTAGGTCGCGATGGCCACTGTGTCGCCGTCGTCCAGCTCGTTTGTGAGCATGGTGAGGGACTGCTTGAGCAACCCGATCTTGTCTGATGAGCGCATGGAGCCTGAGACATCCACCAAGAAGGTCAGGTGAACGGGCTTGCGTTCGTTCATGTCGATGGTCTTGCCCTGGACACCCACCCGTACGAGGTGGTTGCGCGGGTTGAACGGTGAGGGCGCGGCTTCAAAGTCGACCGCGAAGGGGAAGCCACGTTCGGGCTGCTCGTAGTCGTAGGGAAAGTAGTTCACGAACTCTTCGACGCGAACAGCAGATGTGGGCGGCAGGTAGCCTTCGCGCAGCTTGCGGCGGGTCACGGCGTACGAGGCGGTGTCAACGTCCACCGCAAAGGTAGACAGGGCGTCGACCTCGGGGTTGGTGAAGCCATTGACGCCGTAGTCGGTGTAGTCCTCACTTCCGGGAGCCATGTGTGCCAGGTCTTCGGTATGCAGCGTGGAGAAGCGGTTTTCGTAGAGCGGTGGTGGTGGCGGGGATGTGTTGGGTCGCGCCGAGGTCACGCTTGGGGCGATGGATGGCTCAGCATTTACTGTGCGTATTGGAGAGGGGCGAACGCTGTCTCTTATACACATCTGACGCTGCCGACGAATAGAGAGGTG
>CAJXTB010000012.1 GCA_913061235.1 uncultured Pseudomonadota bacterium
TACGAGATCATGCCTAGTCTCGTGGGCTCGGAGATGTGTATAAGAGACAGCCCCCGGGGGTGGTGGTGGCGTGGGGGCGCTCATTGGTGGGGCTGGACTCGACTTCGCTTCCGACATGGGCGCGGCGGCAGCAACTGGCTTGGACCGTGGTGAGGCAGGGCTGGGTGTCGTGGCCTTTCCGATCGGAAGCTCAGACTCTTTGACGGGAATGCCGGCGATGGGCGCCAAGGCCAACAACACTTCCGGAACCGACGGACGGTCCTCTGGGTATTGGGCCATGACACGATTGAGCACGTCTTGAAGGGCGCTCTTGCCCTCACTGTGTGGCACGGATGCCGGAATCTGTGGCGGTAGTTGGTCGAGTAGTTCTTGGTACGTGGTCGGCAGGTCTGTGCGCTGCGAAAAGCGCACCGGAAGCTCGCCTGTCAGGCAGAACAGAATCAGTCCACCCATCGCGAAGACGTCCGTGGCAGCGGTGGGGTCCGCACCGGAGAACTGCTCGGGTGCAGCATACTCTGGCGTTCCCACGAACATGCCAATGCGGGTCAGCCGGTCGCCAACACCAGCTTGCATCTTTGCAATACCGAAGTCGGCCACCCGAACATGCGGCACCTGCGTGGCGGAGACCGGTTCTTCTAGCAGCACATTGTCTGGCTTGAGGTCGCGGTGAACAACGCCGGCACGGTGAGCCTTGTCCAACCCGGTCAGAATCTGATGGGCAATAGCGGCTGCAATGCTGGGTCTCACGGGGCCTACGCGCTCGATATGCTCCTGCAGTCCGCCGCCGCGTTCGAAGCGGGTGACCAAGTAGGGCGCATGACCAACGCGGGTCACAAACCCGTGGCAGGCAACGATGTGTGGGTGCGCAAGGGTCTGCAGAATCTGGGCTTCGTTGGCGAGTCGCTGAAGGAATGCGCCCTTGTCGCGTGCGGCAAAGAGAACCTTGATGGCCAGATCGGGGCCGATCGGTGTGTTGTCTGCGTCGAGCTCGCGTGCCTTGTACGTCAGGCCTGCACCGCCCACGGCGAGGCACTTTTCGATGAGGTAGTGCCGGTCTAGGATGTCACCCTTGTCGAGAACGGTGTCCCAGCCTTCGTCGGGCTGGCTGGAGCCGCAGGACATGTTGGTACACGCTGGGGGCTCACCGGTGAATGTGGTGAGACATCGTCCGCAATAGTTCGCTGCTGCCATTATTGAGCCTCATCGAGAAAGCGCGTCGCGGGAAGCACACAGAATCCGTTGGCACTGAGGTCGCCCCACGTTGCACGAACCAAACTCGCGCCGTCACCGTCGCGCGCGTCTGCCCATCCACATCCATTGTTCGGCCCATTGTCTCGTGCTTGTGCCGGTTCACAGACTGGAAGTCCGCCCACAATGGCTCCCGGCGCTTCACTCTCGATGGGACGACAGAGCGTTGCGTGGTCTGCGTCGAACACCACCACCTTGTAGCGTCGCTTTGGCTCACCCTTGCGCTTGCGTAGGCCCAGGTGACGCAGCAATCCGCCGATGGTTGCTCGCTCCTGGCTACCAATCCAGCGAGTCACTTCGGAGGTTGGAGTGACCCACAGGTACTGGTTGTTCCCCGCATGTTTGCCGTTGTGGCTGACCCACACCACGGATGTATTGGACGGAATCGTTGGCGGTTCCGCGGCGCACTCTTGGGCGGACACGAAAGCGGCGAGCAGGAGCCAGGTCATCGTTCGCGGACCTGCTGGATTCGCTCGATGAGCTCGCGGTGTTGTCCAATGACGTCCAGGTCAGGCGGCGGTGGAATGGGGCGGCCGTCGGGCAACAGGAACGCTCGCTTTCGCAGGGCGTTCACCCGTGCGACGGACAGTTCGGTGTTTCGGTGGGCGCCAGGATTGACCTCTTGTGCGCGGACCGTCGCTTCGAAGATTTCCATCTGTACATCGCGCCGGTCGCAGCACAGCAGCACGTCGACTGTCGCTCGCGTCATGCACATGACCTGTTCCTCGGCGGTGTAGCGCCCACGAACCGCCTTCATCTCTAGGTCGTCGCTGAAGATGAGGCCGTCGTAGCCGAGTTCTTTGCGAACCAAGCCGTTTATGATGGTCTCGGACATTGTGGCTGGGTACGTCTCGTCCCATGCTGGGTAGACCACGTGACTGGTCATGAGAGTGGCCACATCGGCGGCAATGGCGGCGCGGAACGGGGGTAGCTCTGTCTGACGCAGGCTGTCCGCTGAGCGGTCGACCGTTGGCAGTGTGTGGTGGCTGTCCGTGTTGGTGTCGCCGTGGCCCGGGAAGTGTTTGGCGCAGGCCATGACGTGTTCGGCTTGGTGAGCACGGATGAATGCGGCGACGTGCTCGCCAACGACACCCGGGTCCCGGGAGAAGGAGCGGTCGCCAATGACCGGATTGTCCGGGTTGCTGTCGACGTCAGCGACGGGGGCGAAGTTGAGGTTGAACCCCATTGCTCTCAGCTCAATCGCCATGGCACGTGAGACGTCTGCGGTCAGGTTCTTCGCCGCGCCAACGGTACGCATAGGGGGAAAGCGAGTCGCGGGCTCACGAATGCGCTGAACCCGGCCACCCTCTTGGTCTACTGCCAAGAATGCCGGGTGGCTGTCGGGAACGAGCGATGCCAGCTCGCGGTTTAGCTCGCGTACCTGCTCGGGCGATTCCACGTTGCGTGCGAACAGGACAAAGCCACTAGGACCAATCTCCCGGACCACTTTGCGCAAGTCCTCGCTGACTGCGTATCCGTGGAAGCCCACGAAGATGCGCTGTCCGGCGCGGCGCTTGCGTTCGGCAAGGGTAGTCTGCTCGCCTACAGCCCCGTTCATGCCGGATGCTCTGCAAGCTCAATGAGAACGCCGCCCGCCGACTTTGGGTGGATGAACGCGATGCGTGTGCCGTGCGCGCCGGGGGAGGGGGTGTCGCTCAAGAAGCGGTAGCCTAGCCCTTGTAGACGGGTCATTTCCGCTTCAACATCGTCCACGCGGAAGCACAGATGGTGTAGGCCTGGGCCGCGCTTTGCGAGTGAACTGACCAACGGACCTTCGCCATTGAGCGGGTGAATCAGCTCAATCTGGGTGCCGGAGATGGGTAAGAACGCGGTCTTGGTCTTGGCCGAGATCACGTCTTCGGTGCCGGCCAGTTCAATGCCGAAGTCCTTGGCGAATCTTTCGATACCGCCTTCGAAATCGTCAACGGCAATGGCGATGTGGTCGAGTCCCAGAATCACGGTGCGCTCCTATGCGTTTGCGACGGACGGATGGGCTTCTTGGAGCCAACGCCACAAGATGAGGTGTGGGTGTCCGGCAGTGACCGGTCGTGCAATGACGTCGCCAACGACGGGTTCTTCAGCATGCCATGCCGCTTCAGCGATGGAGATTCCGCCCTCTACACCCACTTCAAGAAGCTCGACGACGCACTCGCGCTGCGTGTCCCAGCGCACGTCACGACCCGGCATGCTGGCGACAAGAACGCCCCACATGGCTCGGGAGATGTTTGCGAGACGGCCCATGGCGTCTGCGCGCTGGAGCGCTTCGGCTACTCGCTTGCAGTCCTGAACGTCCGCTAGGCGCATCCACAGCTCGCCTCGGGTGACCTTGCCGGTATCTGCCAGGCAGACGTCCGCGCCGATGAGCAGGGCCAGGTCGTACAAGACTTCGACCATACGGTCGAGCTTGACGGATGCTGGAACTTCCACGTGTGCGCGAAGGATGCTGTCCTCACGAAACACGATGGTCACGGGGACGGCGCGTAGGGTCAGCGCCTCGGGTCCTTCTTGGGTGAAGGGTTCTCCGTTCTCCGTCAACCAAGTGGCAACGTCATCAATAGGGGTTTGGCTTCCGCTCGTAGGGAAGCTCACAGTGTAGGCCATACAGTCCTCGAATCAACTCTATCGCGGTCTGCGTGCTGCGCGGGTGCTGCGCTGGCGGAAGTCTTCGCCCTTGACTGGAACGAAGTCACACATTTCCTTGATTCGGCTGTACACCCGCTCTCCAAGCCGGTCGGAGAGCATGGGGGCAGTGGCTTGTGGGCGTGCCAAGTTTGCGTTTGCGAATCCGCTAGCCACACCCGGTGTGTAGTTGGTGGTGCCGAGAAGGGGCGTGTTGGCGTTGTACCGACGGCTCACGACTTCATCGACAACCGTTCCTTCGAACTCCGTATTCCGACCTTTGCCCAGCTCATCGATTGCAAGAACATCCACGCCGACCAGCTGTTCGAGTACGTCAGCAGCACCGGACTTGCGCTCGAAGGCCACCTTGAGGTCTGCGACGAGGTGACTGAACTCGACAAAGCGGGCGCTCACGCCGTGCTCTAGGATCAGCTCACCAACGAGCGCACAGAGCAGGTGGGTCTTGCCGCGTCCGACGTTTCCATGGAAGACCAAGCCGCGAGTGGGCTCACCGGGACGAAACCGTGTGAGGAAGTCCATGCCCGCTTGCACGGCCATCATCTGGAGGGGTCCGTCGATCTCAAAATTGGCGAGGCGACTGTTGTAGTGCCGGGCAGGAATGTTGGCGGCTGCGTACAGACGCATGCGCCGCTGTACGTGCTGGCAGTCGCATCGGCCCTTCGGACCGCGCAAGTCATCTGTGGTGCTGACCCAGCCGGTGTCTCGACACTTGGGGCACGTCTTCACGCACTCGCAGGCTTGCGCTTCGGCACGCTCTCCGATGGGACGGATGACGAATCCACGCTGGTCACAGTGCGGACATTTGGGCGTTGCGCCCGGATGGGGGAGGTAGGTGCTCATCGCTCGGCGAGTTCCCAGAGAGTGTTGGAGGACAGCCAGGGCCACTGACCTAGGTGCTGTAACCGTGCGTGTTCCTCGGCTGCGGCCATTACGACTGACTCATCCATTCCCGTGGGTAGGTCGCCCAGGGCCTCAATGGCCCCCTGAATCCTGGAACGACGGTCGTTATCCGTCAGTTCAGTCCACAGCTGCCCGTAACAAGTACGAAGTAGCTCAAGGCCGTTGTCTACCAAGTCCTGGTCGATGGTCAGGGCGCTCAGTGCGGTGGCGAGAACCCCAAAGCTGGCCTGTTCGCCGATGTGCCTGTTGAGCAGCATGCACAGAGGAGTGAACGGGTGGACGTCTTCCTCCTGTGACGACAAATCCCCGGAATCGATCTCCTGTGGAAGCGCTGACACACCACCTGACGAGACCTTTGCTAAGTGGCGTTTGGCATGGCTCAGCGACAACGGAATTCGGCTTGGCCGTTTGCGGCGTGCCTCGGCTGCGCGTTCCAACGCCATGCAGATGCGCGGTACAGGCACCTCTTCGTCCAGCCAGCGCAATAAGAGTTGGCCATCTGCGCTCGAGAAGAATGGGGCTCCACCGCGTAGACTCACCAAGTGAGCCCGAACCTGCTCGGCGGCGTGCTGTCTGGCCTGGTCGTCCACTGTTCACTCCGGTTGCACCTGTACTGGCTCCGGCCTAGTATCCGCGGCCCCCTTGTCCGACGAGGCCCACCCCATGGCTGCTCTATTTTCCGCCCCTGGTCGCGCCCTCGCACGCGCACTTCGCCCACTCGCTGTCGCGGCCGTTGTGCTGTCCATTGGTGGCTCGCCTGCGTTTGCGCAAGATGAAGGCGACGACTTCAACTGGGACGAGTCGGATTTTGACGACTTGGATGACGCCGGTGGCGATGACGCCGCAGAAGACGAGGCGGTGGATGAGACTCCGACCGATGACACTGGTGCAGACGAGCTCGACTTTGGCGACGAAGACGAGATGGGCAGCTTTGAGTTCCTCGACACAGATGACGACTCAGGCGTCGACTTGCTGGGTGGGGAAGAAGAGCCGCAGTTTGACGACAACGCTGTAGTCTACCGCCGTACCCAAGAGCGCGCGGCCGATATGGCCCCAGAGGAAGAAGTGGAGTTGTGGGAAGCTTACCTGCGGCGCTACGAAAACTCCGCGTTCGAAGGCCGTATCCGCGACCGTATTGATGTTGTCATCTCCGATCTCTACGGCGAGCAGCTTCAGACCGGTGAAGTGGATGCTCTAGACGAAGAGCTCGACTTCTCGCAGGGCTTGAACCTTGAGATCATGAACCCACGTACCACCATTCAGGCGGGCATTGAGCTTGGGTTCCCCGACTACGTCAACCCGTACTTTGGCTACGACCACCAGCTGGCGCGCAACTTCTCAGTGGGTGGCTCGCTTCGGCGTCGCTACACGGGTGCGAGCGTCGAAGCCAGCGCTCGCTACGCGATCATCAAGTCGGTGAAGACCAACACCTTGTTGACTGCTATCGGCACGGTTCACTTCAATGCGGACCCAACCTTTATTGGCTTCCGTCCAATGATTGCGGCAGGCAAGCGCTTTGCTGACAAGCTCGATGTTCAGGGGCAGCTCGGCAGCGAACTGGAGCTCGGGCAGGGGCCGGTTGGTATGCGTTGGTTCTTCGGTGCCAACGTCACCTACCGTGCATCCGACACTGTGGCCGCATTCCTTGAGACCAGCGGTCAGCTGAAGAACATCACCTTCAGCCCACGTCCGTTCAACTTCACGGTGTTCACGTTCGGTATGAAGTTCATGCCACAGCCGAAGGGCCTAGACCCGGGACAGCTGCAGTTCAACGTAGGCGCGAACGTTCCATACGCCACGTCGTACTACCGCTTCCACTTCGGTAGCATCATGCTTCAGGTCAACTACTACCCGAAGAAGCGCTAGAGAGCTGACCGCGGAATCCTCGCTCGAGTAGAGCTTGGCGGCTCGGGAGTTCAGATATCAGATGTCAGAGCGACCGGCTTCGCCGGGCGCGTGCTGCGGCTTTCGTTAGTTTCACGGTGATTGACGTGCTGCAACATACATCGCCGGCGTCGTGAGACGCCTGCTCTGACTTCTGACTTCTGACATCCGTTCTGCATCGGATGTCACCGTGCCGACCCAGAGTTAGTCTGGAAGGCGACCGCCACCAATCAGCAGCCGGCGGATTGGGAACGTCTCATGCAGCACGCTTAGGCGGTTGATGAGGTTCGGAATGGCGTCGAAGCGTGCGCGTCCGAGGTCCACAACGGTGGCGAGACCCCCGTTTCCAACATCTTCTAGGTCACCGATGTAGTGGAAGCGGCCCGAGTCTGCGTCGCCGAAGTCACCGTTGTAGCCGGCGAGGTACCACGACCCGATCGCGTCATCGAGGGCCTCTGCCGCACCTTCACTGGGCTCCATCTGAATGATGATGGGCAGCCAGTGCCACGGGCAGCGAGTGCACACCCAGGTCTCGAAGGACGGGTCTTCCCAGGGGAACAGGATGGACAGCTGTGCGAGCGGCTCAAGACCGTCCACAGCCACAATCATCGGCTCGGCTTCAGAGTACACGCCGGCGACTTCACCCGTGGTCGGGTTCACCAGGTCCACGCGAACCATGGCGTAGGGGCGTGCTCCTTCGGCAAGGATGGGCTTGACTTCGCCGTCCTCTCCACGAGCCATACGGGAGGCTTCCGCGTACCAGTCGGGCTGGTTGGAGGCGATGTCATCGAAGTAGGACTTGTAGGACGACGCATGGGCTTCGAGGAAGACGGTAGGCGGCTCGTCGACGTCTAGGAAGGCTTCGATGGCGCCAGCAACCGCGGCGGCCGCCTCGCGTCGCTCATCGTCTAGACCGGGGTGCTCTGCGAGCGACTTGTACAGCCGGATACCCTCGAGGACTTCGGTGGTGTCGAGCAGTAGCTGGCCGAGCTGCAAGGCAGCGTCTGGGTGCTGCGGAAAGCGAGACACTGTCTCACGTAACACTGCTTTGGCTTCCGCTACACGGTCGGTCAGCTGGTAGGCGCTGGCCAGTCCGGTGAAGAAGTGCACCTTCATGTCAGCGTGCTCGCTGTCCGGGAAGGCGTCCGACAAGGTCTTGGCCTTCTCGAGGTACGGAATGGCTCCGCCAATGTCACCGCGATGCATGTACGCCATTCCCAGCGCATTGTTCATGTCAGGGCGTTCAGGTGCGATTGCGACGGCTTTCTCAAAGGAAGCAATCGCGGCTTCGTACTGCTGTTCGTTGACTGCAGCGATGCCCGCTTGGGCGTGTGTGTCGAGATCGGACATAGCGAACCCCAATGGTTTGAACCGTCGGAGTACACCAGGAAACGATTCAACTCAAGGCGGGGGTGTTCTCCGAGGGCCGCTGAGTTGTACACGGTGACGTTGATGCCGTACCGCTATTGGGGGACCGCTTGGCGATTACCCAGGTAAATGAAGGGTTGTCGAACGGGCACTCACGTCCCGCTTCTTGACTCGCTCCGGCAAGAACTTCGTGCAGCCATCACGCGGGAGACAGCCTGCACAGGCGTCGTCGAGGGCAACGAGCCAAGCATCTGCGTCACCCTTGTACGTTGGTGTCACATCGATGCAGCAATCGGGCCGGATCTGCTGTGGACCGGGCACCGTGTGCAGTTGTGACAGGCACCCGTCTACTTGGAGGGGCGAATGGACTCGTTGTTGTTGGAGATGTCGCGGGTGACGAAGTCCAACAGGGTGGTGGACAGATCAATGATTTGTTCGTGCGAGAATCCTTCGCGGCGGAGTTCCTTGTAGAAGCTCTTCGCCACGATTTGGTTGCGGTTGGTCTCGAGAGTGCGGGGATTGGTCGCGAGCATTCGGGGCTCCGGGTGCATTGGTTACACTCCCTGTGCAATCCCCGTGCCGAAACGGCGTCCATGGATAAGTAGGGTTTTGCCGTTGTTCCTACACGGTAACCGCGGCCAAGTGCCACCCAAATTACGCACCTGCGAAGTGAAAGCGCGAAAAGTGTCTCGCACCTCTCTCCGATCCCTGAAAGAACGAATCGCAACGCCGAGGATCGGCGTTGCGGTTCGATTGATCGATTGGCTACACCGTTTCTCGAACAGGTTGACCTGCGAGATGCGGCTTTCCGGTGAGTGCCTAGCCATTCGGCGCAACGTGATTGTGTCTGGACACAGTCTACGTACGTGCATGAGCGGCGCCGCCCGGGTCAAACGGGAGGCGGCACCGCTGGCTGCGCCCGTAGGTGTCTAGCGACGCGCTTTCTTCTTAGCCATGCTGATGTAGGTCTTGATGTTGGCCAACTCTGGGTCGAGCTCTTGGGCCTTGTTCAGGTCTGCCACCGCAGTCGCGTAGTCTTTGCGGGAGTAGTGACTGATGCCTCGCCGGCAGAATCCCAAGGCATGAGAGGGGTCAGCGGTCAGCCCAGCGTCGTAGTACTCAATGGCGCTTCGGTAGTCTTTTCGCTCAAAGTACAGGTCGCCAATTGCGATGCACGGCTCTGGGTCTTCCGGTGCCGTTTCCGCAGCGATTGTGAAGTCCGACATGGCGCGGGCGAAGTCTCCGAGCACAAGCTGGGCGCGGCCTCGGCCTACGAGCGCCTCCACATTTTCGTACTCGGCATCTAGGACGTCGGAGAACAGGTCGATAGCGTCATGCAAGTCGCCTTCTTCGGCGGCGGCCTTGGCCTTCTTAAGGGACTCGGAGATGTTGACCGTCGCCAGTTCGGGAACGGGCTCGGGTTCTGCCGTTGGTTCGGCGTCGTCTTCGTAGTCTTCTTCGTCGGCGTCTTCGTACTCGGCCACGTTCAACACGAATCCGGCATCGGGGTCGTAGTCATCGGGGTCGTAGTCGTAGTCGTCATCGTCTTCTGCGCCACCAACAGCGATGGGCTCGTCTTCTTCTTCGGTGCCGAGAACGGTGCTCTGACCGGGGTCCGTACCGAGCTGGATGGCTGCTGCGCGGGGCTTGGGAGTCGACTGGTCTCGGATGAGCGGGACGGCCACATTGTTGTAGTCGGCCTTGGCCTCTTGGGGGGCTTTGGTGGCAACGGCCAAGCCAGCGAAGGGAACAGCGTTGGGGGTCGCGACCGAGTCTGTTGTAATGGCTGCGTGTTCTTGGGTGATGAACTGAGGGTCGTCTTCATCATCTTGGGCTTTGTCGATTTCGTCGTTCTTCGTGTCAGCCGTGTCGTCGTAGGTGTCCTCACCTTCGAGAACCAGGTCGGACTGTGGACCGGGCGGTAATGACCTGCGTAGCGCTGCGACTTCGTCTGCCGCGGCCTGCTTGGTGACGATCACTTCAGAGACGGACGGGTCATCCGCAATGGCCGCATCATCAAAGGCGACGACTGCCCCGAGTGGACCCACTTCAACCGATGTTGGGGCGTCGTTGGTCTGCTCGTCGTCAGCGGTCTCTTCCCCAACAAGGTCGAACGAATTGATCGCGTTGCTGTTGACCGGGATGGGCTCCGAAGAGCTCTTGATAGTGACCTCATCATCCGCCATGAATCCGCTGACGGAATCGGGGTCGTACTCGACCTCCACCGCTACGGCCTCTTCGGGTGGGAACTCGATGAGTGCGCTGGCTGCTTCCGAGATTTCGTCGGTTGGAAGTGGCGTCTCAATGTTGGCGACGCCTTCGGGGCCTTCATCGAACGGAACGCCTGTTCCGAGAGCACGCCCGAGGAGTTCGTCTGTGTCATCCCGCGACACGATTGGAAGCATGGTCGGGGAATGTCCCAGGTTTTCCAACGTCTCGGTTGCGCGTTGTCTGGCGTTTCGAGCCATGCGCAGCACCCGCTTGGGTGGGAGCTCTCGTGCCGCAAGATTCTGTGCGTACGCAGATGCACCATCAAGTACGGCAATCAACGAGCGGATGGAGGGCGAACTCACAGGGATGACCCCTTCTGCAGCTCGGTGGACAACGCTTCAAGGGTCGTGGTCAGGTCAGCGCGGAGCAGCGTCAGATTACTGACCGCTTCATCTTCGGTTGCGATCCTGCGGTGCAGGTCATCACGTGCGTCACCGGAGGTGGAACCCATGCGGGACTGAAGCTGGTCCTTCAGCAACTCTCGACGGGCAATGTCTGTGTCGGTATTGTCGATGAGGTCAGCGACCTCTCGCACCGCCTGGATATCGGAAAGTAGCTGCGTGAGCCGCTCTTCGAGCACTGTGTGGATTGTTTGCGTAATGCGGTCAAGACGTTCGGCGTCGGAGGCCATCCAGCTCGCTCCTGGTCGAGCGCTCAAGGCGCCGTGGAGGTGGGTTGCGACGCTACCACCCCCTCGCGGACCGCGTCAACGCGCCTCAACGCAGTCCGTGACGACGCAACATTCGCAGCAAGACCTTTGGCTCAAGCTCCGCGGTGCTGGCCGCAAGTTCCGTGTCTCCTGAGTGGGTCGCCATCAAGTCCTCTAGGTAGGAGCGCTCGAATGCCTCGACTGCACGTGTCTTTGCCTCTTTCAATGTCAATCCACCACGCGCAGTTGGCCGCTGAAAGGTGGCAGGCAGATCTGCGAGTTGCACGGTGTCTGTGTCGCAGAACGGGGCAGTCCGCATCAGGACATTGCGCAGTTCCCGCACGTTCCCGGGCCACGACCACTTCGAAAACCGCTCCAGCACAGCAGCACTCACGTTTTGAATGCCATGCTCGAAGGGAATCTCGGCGAGCAATCGCTCAATGAGCAACGGGAGATCTTCGGGGCGCTCACGGAGTGCGGGTAGGGGGACCTCGACGACAGCTAGGCGGTAGTACAAGTCCTCACGGAATCGCCCTGCAGCAACGTCGTCTTCGAGGTTCCGGTTGGTTGCTGCGACCACTCGAACGTCTACGGGTCTCATGCGGCTGTCACCCACGCGGCGCACTTGGCGCTGCTCTAGAACGCGCAACAGGGTGGGTTGCAGCTCCAAGGGCAACTCCCCAAGCTCGTCCAAGAAAATGGTCCCGCCGTGGGCTTGTTCGAACACCCCTGCTCGCGGCGCGTGAGCACCGGTGAACGCGCCTCGCTCGTGTCCGAACAGCTCGCTCTCAACCAGATTTCTCGCCACAGCCCCGCAATCGAAGACAACGAGCGGACCCGTACTTCTCCGGCTGCGCGCATGAATGGCGCGGGAGACCAGCTCCTTTCCCGTTCCAGTCTCGCCGGAGACCAGCACCGTGAGGTCGGTCGGGGCCACACGGTCAAGAACACTGAAGAGCTCGCGCATGGCGACCGAGCGACCCACAAGGCTCTCGAAGACCTCGACCTCTGAGGGAACAATGTCGACGACCTCGTCTTCGGACGCGAAGCGGATGGTGGTCTGGCCGAGCTTGAAGGTGCGCTGGCGGTCACCTAGGTAGATCTCCCGTACGCGCACATCTCCGACCCATGTGCCGTTTGTTGAGCCGAGGTCCCGGAGCACGGTCCCGTGTTGGGTATGGTCGATCTCGGCGTGGTACCGGCTGATTGTGTCGTCGGTCAGCTGTAGGTCGTTGTCTTCATGGGTGCCCAGATGAACCACGTCTCGGTCGAGTTCTTTCTCCAAGCCACGGTCTGGTCCGTCGAGAACGGTCAGGCGCATTCGGCGCAGATGGATCTGGCGCGGACGGTTTGGGGCATCGATGACGGAGGTAATGTCGGACATGGGGTGAGCCTACTTCAGTACAGGCCCGCTGGTGACCCGCTTGAGAATGCGCTGGATAGAGCGACGGTCCATTCCGCTCGCCCGGGATGCGGCTGAGACGTTGCCGTCATTGGCGTCGAGGATGGCGGCTACGTACCGTTCTTGGAAGTGATCGAGCCATGCGCGTCGGGCCTCGGCGTACGGCAGGTCTGCATGGACAAGGACGGTGCTGGCGTCCGACACTTCGGGAAGTGGGCGCTGAAGTCGTCTGGGTAGGTCAGCCATGTCGACCACGCCGTGGGTCATGGCCCAGAGGTAGTCGACGACGTTGTGCAGCTCGCGGACGTTTCCGGGCCAGGGCCAGCGCCGCAGGTGTCTTTTGGCGGCTGGGCTTAGCTGTGGCGGGTGGCGCGGCTGGCGTTCCGCAGCGAGGGCGAAGAAGTGCGCCATGAGCAGTTCAACGTCGCCTCGGCGCTCTCTCAGTGGTGGGCAGATGAGCTCCACAACACTGATGCGGTGGTACAGGTCTTGGCGGAAAGACCCGTCGGCAACACGCTCGTGAAGCCCCCGCCAGGTCGCAGCGATGACCCGAATGTCGACCCGTCTGTCGTGTTGCGCACCGACTGGTCGAAAGGTGTGATTCTCGAGTAAGCGCAGCAGTCGTGTCTGGGCGTCTAGAGGCAGCTCACCAATCTCGTCGAGGAAGAAGGTGCCCCCGTCCGCTGCTGCAATCAGCCCCTCACGAGCATGGTTTGCGCCGGTGAACGCGCCGCGAGTGTGGCCGAACAGCTCGCTCTCCAACACCCCCGCGCTGATAGCGGCGCAGTCCACCGTCACAAATGCGCCGGTCCGTCCTGAAGCCGTATGAATGGCTTGCGCCGCCAGGTCTTTCCCAGTGCCCGTTTCGCCTTGCAACAGCACGGGTAGGGGTGTGGGAGCGACGCGGGCAATCTGGTGGCGCAGGGTCTGCATGGCCGCAGATGTGCCGATCAGCTCGGTCATCGCTTGCGGATCGGTTCGAATCGACCCAATGGCAACAGCCTGCCTCCGTTCTTGCGGGCGTCGTTCATGCAATAGGCCCACGCATTGATGCTCTGTGTGTCTACGCGGACAGTGATGCGCCGTCGTTCATACAGTCCGTCGGACACCCCTTCGTAGGCGTCTAAGATCGACAGCATTGGATTGCTGACGCCCTCAATGAGCTCACCAAATACGGTGCGATTACCAGGGGCGAGAGCCGGGTATCCGGCGGGCAGGGCGTATAGAAGGCCTTGGGTGCGTGCAGGTCGCCGGCGTAGCGAGCTCAACAGGTGGCCACGGTCTGCGTGTCGCATGAGTGTTCCGTATACGAAGAGCGGATGGCTCATGACGCGGCCGACGTCACATACGCCTCAACAGCGTCTGCGAGGGGCGTGAGCTGGTCTCGCAGCTCCATCTCTTCGGGTTCGCCACGCAGTGCTACGAAGAAGGTCTCGTCGAGGACGATGCGCTGACTCAAGGGCGCAAGAACACCGAGCACGTCGAGAACATCTACAAGGTCTTGGGCAACAAGGCCGGCACGTGGGCGACGGGCGCAGATCCAGTTTCGTGACCCGGCAAAGTCGTCGAGGACGTCGAGTAAACCGCCAATAGCGCGGCGTCCCTCACAGACCGTCCAGCCTGCGCGGGTTCGTCGAATCTCAATGCGTGGATTGCGTCGATGTGCCAAGAGCAGGGCGGTAAATAGAGCGGGGTATGGGGACCGGCTGATGAGCCGCATGCGAAGGCTACGCATGTCTGGGATGCTTCGTGGAGGCCGCTCACCTGGATGCAGCAGTCCGGCATGAGTAGCGGTGCTCGTCTCGACTGGTAGCGGCAGGCCGACGCGTTCACCGTGCCGGGTCTCCGCCAGCATGGAGCGGATGGCTCCCATGCCGCCACGAAGGGCTCCAAGACTAGGGGGCAGGGCGACGAGCAGTCCGGCGTTCTCCCACAGCTCCAAGAACGGGCGCTTGCGGACATCCACTGCCGGGCCCGACTCTCCCCGTCTGGGCCAGGTGTCGATTCCTCGGTCTATGAGTCGTCGGGACAGCAGATCACGCAGGGTGTCGGGTGTGGGAGACTCTCCGAAGAGGCGTTTGTCCCAGGGTGCGTAGCGATGGGCTCGGGACCGCCTGCGTGCTGCACTGACGTCGTCATCGCGGAGCAAGTCGTCCAACCACATGCGGTAGCCAGGGTCGGACAAGATGACGGCGGGTGTCGACTCTGCAAGCTCGCTGTGTGCGGCAGCCTGCGCGGTCAGTACCAGACGGTTGTCGACTCGTGAGGCGTCGCCGCGTGTACTGGCCATGGCGATGTACCCGCCAACAGGGGCGTCGTTGGCGCCGGCTCGGTCGAGGAGGGCACGAATATGACCCAGGCTCAGCTCGCCAAACTCCAACAAGGCGCCCAGCAGATAGCGGTAGAGCGCCGGGTCATGCTCGCCGGCCATATCTGGCATATTTGTGGGTGGCGCTAGGCTTCGGACGGTGGGTGTCAGCGGAAGGTCGAGCTGTGGAACGACCTGTGCCTGAACACCGCGGTGCTTAAGTGCTGGTGCAATCAGGCTTCGGACAGAGCTTGCCCGGCGCTGCGCTGTCGATGGGGCCAGCTCGGGGTGGGCCTGCAACAGTGTCTTCGCGACATCGGCGGGAGAGGGGAGGTCGGTGTGGCCTGCCATGATTTGGCGGACCAACGGAACGCCCCAGACAGCGGTGGCGTAAACGCGCGTTCTCTGATTGCCAGCGTAGACGTACTCGAGGCCCAAGGGAGACAAGGAGATTTCGGTGCCGGGTTCGATGAGGCCCAACCACTCGCCGGCGCGCACGTAGTACCGCACCGTTCGCGAATCGACGGCCAGTGCGCCTTGCAGCCCGCGCGACGAACGCACACCTCGGGCGACCAACTCCAGCAGCTGCGTGAGCAACTGAGGGCTGTTCGCGTTGGGCACAACATCGTCAGCGGACACGGTCATGAGGGCACTCTAGCTCGAATTCACAGAGGAGCGTGGCCAATACTCTGAAGTTGTTTCTAGGGCTGCTCTTGACAGGAAAAGGGCTGCGCCGCTATGAAGGCGTCGAACGTTACTGTTCACCACCGGGTTTGCCATGCATCGGCTCGACAGGCGCCTTCGAATCCTTCGGGGCAAGAAGACAACGCCCTTTAATTCGAGGCAGTATGCCGTAGAACGCGCGACGCGAGCGCGGGCGGCTCGTCGTGTTCGGCATCTGCTGCGACGCATGGTCCCGGTGGTTCTCCACACTCCGAGGTGGTCGGAAGTCCGCCCTTTCCTCGATGACATCTCTGTCGATTTGGGCGTTCGCAAGTCGGCTGTCCAGTGCCGCACCTTGGCGATGTCCCCGATGGCTGGCCGTACGGTGCACGACAGCCGTCAGTACCTGTCGCGCGCTATCATCGAGTTCTGCGAGTTGTACGTGTCGGGACCGGTCTGGATGGCTGTCGACCGCAATGGCTTTCGCAATGTGATGCGCGACCTGTTGCGTCGTGCGCGTACAGGACCGCAGCGCGCGCTGCTGGTGCACGGACTGGAGAACCTGCACCGAGACGCCGTCGAAGACTTCGTACAGGTGTTCAGTGAGCACGTCGAAGAGTTCACTGAGGACCGTCGCCTAAATATCTTGTTGGCCGGTACCCCAGCGTCCACGTCACAGATGGCGATTCCCGGAAGCCAAATCGTCCACTTGGCAGATTTTTCCGAGGAAGAAGCTGTTGAAGCGCTCGTTGAGTATCTTGGTCCCACAGACAAGAGCGTGTTGAAGGCGGCCACAGATTTGGTGGGTGGTGTGCCAACGTTGGTGGACGCGGTCGGGCGTACAGCCGCCTCAGGGCAGTGGTTCACGACCGGCAAGGCCGAACTGTTGCGAGGATTGGGTCGACTCGGCGATGAAGTCCGCACGGCCGTCGAAATCCTGTGTGCGGACGAAGCCATCTCAGCCCGACTGGAAGAGGTCGCGATGCGGGGATCTGTTGTGCGCGAACCCCTAGACGAGCGCCTGGTCACTGCTGGGCTGTTTCGTGAAACGCGCCACAAGGGTGAACTGAAGGTCCATCTACGCGCCAAGGTCTTCGCCCAGTAGGGCAGAGCTGCTTGTCTAGCTGAACTCGAACCCGAGCTCATCGCCGATTTCTTCCTGTAGGAACTCGCGTAGGCGCCGCTTGAGTCGCACTTCTAGTTGTCGGACCCGTTCCTTCGACACACCGAACTCAGTTCCTAGTCGGGAAAGGCTGGCCGGCTCGGGACTCACCATGCGCCGTCTCCAGATCGTCTGGTCGCGCTCGTCATCGATTGTAGCGGCGAAGATAGCAAGCTTTGCCCGGATGAGGTCACCCATTTGCTGGCGAGTGGTGTTGTCTTCTGGGTTGTTCGGCTCGGTCTCAGCCACCATCTCGGCCAAGGGACGGCCATCGGCTGCGTCTCCCATGGGTGCATGCAGTGACAAGGCTGGCGCGCGCATGTGACGGTCCACCGCGGCGACCTCTTCTTCCGACACCCCCAACCGCTCAGCCAGGGCTTTCGGGGAGGGATTGACGCCTTCGAGAGTGAGCTGGTCGCGCTCTTTCTTGAGCTGAAAGAACAGCTTTCGTCCCGCTCGTGAACTGCCGAGGCGAACCAAGCGGAAGTTGTCGAGGAGGAAGCGAAGAATCATCGCGCGAATCCAATACTGCGCGTAGCTGCTGAAGCGAATCTCCCGGTATGGGTCGTAGCGTGACAGCGCCTCTACCAGGCCAACGTTTCCCTCTTGGATGAGGTCGAGCACATTGGACCACTGCCGGTGGTACTGAAATGCGATCTTGATGACCAAGCGCAAGTTTGCCGTGACTAGGCGCTCTGCGGCGTCGCGGTCGCCGTTCTCTTGGTACTGGACGGCCAGGGCCTTTTCCTGCTCAACGTTCAGCAGGGGGTAGCGGCGCACCTCTGCCATGTAGAAGTTCAGCAGGTCTCGCGAGCGGCGCACCCCACTGGGTGGCGGCTTGATTGGCGGGATTGCAACGCTTGTTTGCGGGCGGTCGCTCGGTGCGTCGTTGGCTGGGTCGTCGTTCATTTAGTAGGTTGCGCGGCCCTAATCATTGGTAGAAAAGACTCTATGGCATGAGCATCACCTGCGATGAATGCATGTCCTCGGTCGGTCTTAGGATGGTACACCTCGCCGTTGATGTCCACGATGGTCCTGCCAGCTTCCGTCACCATCAGACTTCCAGCCCCCACGTCCCACATGCGCCAGCCACCTCCGATCACGGTGCCAATCGGCCCTCCGCCGGCAACGAGGGCCAGGTGTGCGGCGGTGCTGCCGAGCGCCCGGACTTTGCCTTTCCACGGAACGGCGGGGAGATTGTGAAAGCGACTTGGAACCAAGAAGGCATCGTTGGCGCGCAAGGTGGTGCGCGCGGGGACGCGCAGTCGGTGGCCGTCGCGCCATGCACCTTCGCCGCGTCGCGCGTACCAAAACTCCTTCATGCGAGGAAATAAGGTCGCCCCCACAAGTGGACCGTCCTCGTCTACAAGACAGATCGTAGGACCCCAATAGGCCATGCCATCAACAAATGCGCCGGTGCCGTCGACTGGATCCACGAACCACGTAGCCGCCCCGCTTCCTGGCTCACGGTGCCCTTCCTCGGCCACAATCGACACGCCGGGGGAGTGCTTTCGAAGTGCTTCCACCAAGATCGCCTCGGACTCTGTGTCGGCCCGCGTCACCTGCGAACCATCGGACTTTAGCGAGACCGTGGCCTCACGAAAGTGCTGAAGTCCGACCTGGCCGGCGGCGGTCAGAATGGCGCGCAGTGCTTGGCGTTCTGACGTAGTGTCGATGACGTCCTTCCTTCTTGTCTACGTAACTGTCGCTCAACCAATCGGCGCATTTGTCGACCATGGTAGCGTAAGGAACGAATGGCTCTAGATCAGCCCATACTGCGACTTTTGGCACGGCATGACGCTTGGAGCGGTGCTGCGTGGCGCGGTATTTTTGGGGATCCCGAAGAGCCTGAAGACGTGTTGGTACAGCTTGGACCGCCACAAACCGGCCCTCGCATGTTCCAGATGGCGCGGGATGCGGCGACGGGCGTGTTGGAAGAGACTGATGTCGGCGTGCTGCGGCTCAAGGCCGTGGTTGAACATGACCGACGCGTTGCTTGGGTATACGAAGCGTTCGATGGGGTAGCCCTACTCAATGTGGCAGGCGACGCGTCCGAGACCGTGGTGCCGGCGAGTGTTGCCGCTGAGCTTCTCGCGGTTGTCGTAGAAGTGTTGATGCGGTTGCCCGGTGCCCGTCGTCATCCGGGGCCAGAGGACTGGGATGTACTGGTAGACGAGACCGGCGGCGTCAAGTTGGCCGGCTTCGTAGGCCCCACTCCGCGCTCGCCGAGGCTGTTTGCCCCGTTCGGTGATGACGGAGACGCTGCGCTGGTCTACCGATTGGGCGTGTACCTCGGCACTATGCTGGCTGGGGCGCCTCCCGGGCAGGCTGTGGATGAGCAAGCGCATGCCGCAACAGTCCGTCGGATGCTCGTTCGCGGCATGGCTCGCCCGAACGTTGAGTTGCCGGATGGATTGGGTGCGGTTTTGCGAGGCATGTTGTCGTGGGACCCGGACGACCGCCCCAGACTCCAGTCTTTGCCTAAAGCGCTTCGTCAGTGCCGGGGGCCGGATGATTTGGGACTCGAGGCTTGGTGTTCGGCTCACATTGGTGGCGTGCGGCGCGCAGTGACCCATGACGCGACCCAGCAGCGCATGGATGGCCCAGCAATACCATCGGGCTTCGATAGTGATGATGACGACTTCACCGCTGTCGAAGATCCAACGGTGGTCGTGGCCACTGATTCCAGGACTCACGCCGAGCATCTTGACAGCACCCAGCAGACCAGCTGGCGCGCTCCGGACGCAGGTGACCGAGCTGGCAACTCTCTGTTCCCAGTACAGGTTGGACCCCCTCCAGAGATTGTGACGAAGCGTCCCAAGCTTCCCGACGGCTTTCTGTACGGTGAACAGCGCGAAGCGACGGCTGTTGAGCTTCCCGTTCCCGCACGGCCGTCCATAGGGCCCTTGGTCGTTGGAATGACTCTCGCGCTGTGTTTGGTGCTGGCTATGTTCGCACTGACAGCCCTTCTAGCGAGCGGGCCTGGCCTTGCTCCCGACCTTCCGGACCCCACAATCGGCGATGCCTTGCCAGTGGTTCAGCCCGCAGATGCTCGTTTTGATGTCGAGGTTCTAGTACGGGGAGGGGAGCCCTTCTCCGTGACGTGTCCGGGGGGCGTCGCCGCCTCCGGTGTGGGTGAGGTGACGCTTCTCGGTGCTGCTCCAGGACGCTGTCAGCTGTCCGGCCAGTTTGAGGGTGAGCAGGTTTCCGTCGACTTCGAGGTGTACGAGGCGAGGACGGTGCGATGTTTTCAAACTCGTTTGGCTCGTTGTCAATAGCCAAAAAGGGCGAAAGACCAGGGGTGTCGTACGTCCTTGCTGATCGAATTCACACGACATTGCATCTTGGCCTTGCAAGCAGCGCCAAGATGCGTAAATAGGCGCCGCGCACGGTGGATGTAGCTCAGTTGGTTAGAGCGCCGGATTGTGATTCCGGAGGTCGCGGGTTCGAGACCCGTCTTCCACCCCACGTTTGAACGGGCCTATAGCTCAATTGGCAGAGCACCGGACTCTTAATCCGTAGGTTCCAGGTTCGATTCCTGGTGGGCCCACCACTTCTTTTTAATTTCATTTCACGATGGTCGCGTCGCCCACATGGGCACCGGGTTGCCTTGCGAGAGTGGCGGAATTGGTAGACGCGCTGGATTTAGGATCCAGTGGGATTTCTCGTGGGGGTTCGATTCCCCCCTCTCGCACCCCGCCGACCTTGGAGACTGACGCATGAAGACTGACATTGTCCCCGTTGGGAATTCTCAAAAAAAGCTCCAGATTGTTGTTCCGGCTGCTGCCGTAACTGCGGAGTTTGACCAGGTGTACCGCCGCATTGGCCGCACCACTCGCATGCAGGGCTTCCGCCCAGGGAAGGCCCCGCGGCGCGTCCTCGAGATGCGGTTCAAGGACCAAGTCTCGGACGAAGTCGCCGGCAACCTGATTCAGCGCGGCTACACGGACGCTCTGAAGAACCACGGTGTCGAGCCTGTTGGTCGTCCAGCCGTCGAGAGCGACCCGATCGTCTCCGCGAAGGACTTTGAGTTCTCCATCACGGTCGACGTGAAGCCCGAGATTGAGCTCGCCACCTACAAGGGTGTCGATGTCTACTTCCCGGCCGTCGAAGTCAGTGACGAAGAAGTTGACCAGCTGGTCGAGCGTCGCCTGGAAGGCAGCGCCAAGCTTGCTGAAGTCACCGACCGCCCTGTGCAGGTCGGCGACCTCGCGTTGGTCGAGCTGGCTGCCAAGGACGGAGACGACGTTGTCGCATCCGAGCCGGGCACCATGCTTCGCACCGCTGGCGACCCCTACTACCCGGGTGTCGAAGCCATCGTGGTTGGCTTGGACATCGGTGGTGAGAACACCGCCGAGATCACCTTCCCAGAAGATGCCAAGACCGAAGCCATCGCTGGCAAGACCCTGAACGTCACCGCCAAGGTGTTGTCGATTCAGGCCAACGAAGTTCCCGTCCTGAACGACGAGCTCGCTGAAGAGCTTGGCTTCGAAGGCGGCGCTGACGGCATGCGCACAGCACTCCGTGCACAGCTCCATGACGCCCGCGAAGCCGCTGCTCGCAACCAAGCACGCGCCAACGCTCTACAGGCCCTGATCGACGCTAACGAGTTTGACGTCCCCGGTGGCCTGATCGACCAACAGCTGGAAGCCCTTATCCAAGAGCTCCGTCTGCAAGCTGCCTACCGCGGCCAAGACCCACGCTCGGTCACCTTCAATGACGCGCAGATGGCCGATCTCCGGATTCGTGCACGCTTCGCCGCCAAGGGCGCGCTCATCCTTGAGTACGTCACCAAGGCAGAGACCCTCGAAGTGGCCGACTCTGATGTCGATACCCGCCTCCAGGAACTCGCCGACGAACGCGGCCAGAGCGTCGAAGCTCTGCGCGGCTACTTGATGCGCGAAGAGGGTGCCGAAGCGGACTTCAAGGCTCGTCTTCTCGAAGAGAAGTGCCTCGACTTCCTGCTCGAGAGTGCAAACCTCACGGATGTGGCCCCAGAGCCTGCTGCTGCGGCTCCTGCCGTTGAAGAAGCCAAGCCTAAGAAGGCCGCTAAGGCCAAGAAGGCCGCCGCTAAGACGGAAGCTGCACCCAAGGCAGAAGCGGTCTCTGGTGACGCTGACCTGTCTGTTCTCAAGGGCTCCGTGTCGGCCGTCAAGGAAGCGCTCGCTTCTGGCGACCATGACGGTTCGCTCGACGCACTCTTGGCTGCTGAAGAAGCTGGCAAGGGTCGCAAGGGCGCCCTCGCTGCCATCAAGGGCCGCATGAGCTAGTTATCGGCTTGGCAACACTGCTAAGCGACGAACAGACCCCGGCATCGCCAACGCGCGATGTCGGGGTTTGTCGTTGTGGAGAACTTTCTTCCTCAAGAGAGGTTGTGTGGTGCCGATCTGCGCACAGGTTACGGGTCTGGCCAGATCGAGTCAGGCACGCACTACCGGAGGTCGGCCTTCCCCATGAATCCGATGAACTACTTTACGCCCGTTGTCTCAGAGCAAACCCACCGCGGAGAAACGCGGAGCGACATCTGGTCGCGCTTGCTGCAAGACCGCATCATCTTCCTCGGGACTCAGGTAGACGACACTGTCGCCAACCTGATCATTGCCCAGCTGTTGTTCCTCGACAGCCAGGACCCAGAGAAAGACATCTACCTGTACATCAACAGCCCAGGTGGTGTCATCACCGCTGGAATGGCGATCTACGACACGATGCACCACGTCCGTAGCGACGTGTCCACCATCTGCATCGGCCAAGCTGCCAGCATGGGAGCCACGCTCCTCGCCGCTGGTGCTCCCGGCAAGCGCAAGTCCCTTCCGCACTCGCGCGTTCTCATTCACCAGCCACTCGGCGGCTTCCGCGGCCAGGCCAGTGACATTGAGATTCACGCGAAGGAGATGCTTCGCACGAAGCGTCTGATGAATGAGATCTTGGCCAAGCACACTGGCCAGTCCGTTGAGAAGATCACGCACGACACCGAGCGCGACAACATCATGACGGCACTGGAAGCTAAAGAATACGGTCTCATTGACGAAGTCATTGGGCAGGTCGACGAGACCGCCAACCTCTAGTCAAGCCAGGAGCCTCCGTGCGACGTAAGGGAACTGAGGGCAAAGACCTCTGCTGCTCTTTCTGCGGCAAGTCCCAGAAAGACGCCCGGAAGCTTATTGCTGGTCCGTCGGTGTACATCTGCGACGAATGCGTCGAGTTGTGCAACGACATCATCACCGAAGAGTTTGAACGCGAGGACTACTACGCAACGCGTGGAAGCGTCCCAAAGCCCAAGGAGATCTACGATTTCCTGGACCAGTACGTGGTTGGGCAGCATCGCGCGAAGAAGATTCTTTCGGTCGGTGTACACAATCACTACAAGCGTATTGATGCGCGCACTGCACACGATGACATCGAGCTGCAGAAGTCCAACATCTTGCTCATCGGCCCCACCGGTTCGGGCAAGACGCTGCTGGCGCAGACGTTGGCCAAGTACCTCAACGTGCCATTCACCATCGCGGATGCCACCAGCCTGACAGAGGCCGGCTACGTGGGTGAAGACGTTGAGAACATCATCTTGTCCCTGTTCCAGGCCGCCGACTACAACGTCGAGCGGGCGACCAAGGGAATCATCTACATCGATGAGATCGACAAGATCTCTCGAAAGTCCGAGAATCCGTCGATTACACGCGACGTCTCTGGCGAAGGTGTTCAGCAGGCGCTGCTCAAGATTATTGAGGGCACCGTTGCGAACGTGCCTCCGAAGGGCGGCCGCAAGCACCCACAGCAGGAGTTTCTGCAGATTGACACCACGAATGTGTTGTTCATCTGTGGCGGTGCCTTCGTGGGGCTTGAGCGCATTGTTGAGTCCCGTATTGGCGAGCAAGTCATGGGATTCAGCCAGTCCATCGGTTCCAAAGAGACACTGACGAAGAGCCAGCTCTTCGCCAGGGCGGAGGCGGAAGACCTCATGCGCTTTGGTCTGATTCCAGAGTTCATCGGTCGTGTACCGGTGGTGGCAACTCTTGATGAGCTCGATGAGACAGCGCTGGTCGACATCTTGGTGCGGCCGAAGAACGCGCTCATCAAGCAGTACCAGAAGCTGTTCGAGATGGAGAACGTCAAGCTCAAGTTTACGGACGACAGCCTGATTCACATCGCCCGTGAAGCGATTAAGCGAAATGCGGGTGCACGTGGTTTGCGCGCGATTATCGAAGAGATCATGCTGGACGTGATGTATGATTTGCCATCGAAGTCGAACGTGAAGGAGTGCATCATTAGTGAAGATGTGGTGCTTCGGAAGCGTGAGCCGATCTTGGTGTACGAGAGCGAAGCTGAGTGGGCCTGAGGTCTGGTCGCTTCGCTTGTCATCCTACGTCTGAAGGCCCGCGGCTCGTTTACGGCGGCTTCGCCGTAGCCACCGATAGGATGTGGGTAGTGGAGTCACGGATGCGGGCGAGCGGCTACGTTTGTCGTGTATCCGGGGTTCTGACGCCCCAGGTTCTGCCCCGATCTTGGTCGCAGTAGTTGCTTACAACGTCGCTAGTCAGCGACCCCGCTGAACGCACCTTAGGGCCGGTTTCTTCGACGAACGACGTCGGCCACACCAATATTTTGGCGTCGCAATCGCCAGGAGAGACAGATGCTCTTCCAGAATAAGAACGACGACGGCAACGAACAGGTGAGCGTATACCCGGTGCTCCCGCTTCGGGGTGTCGTTGTGTTTCCGCACACACCGATGTCGTTAATCGTCGGTCGTCCTCGGTCGATTGTTGCTGTTCAAGCTGCGAATAGGGCGAACAAGGAAATTTTCCTTGTCGCCCAGCGGTCGAGCGAATCGGAGGACCCTAGCACTGACGACATGCATGCTTTCGGTACGATTGCGTCCGTCGAGCAAGCGCTGCACCTGCCAGACGGCAACACGAAAGTTCTGGTCAGCGGCCAGCGCCGTGCTCGCATCAAGCGATTTGTGGAACGAGACGGGTACTTTGCCGTTGAGCTCGAAGAGTACGGCTCGGTGGGTGCCATTCCGCCGGAGACCCAGGCGCTCGTTCGCTCGGTAAAGACGACCTTCGAGCGGTACGTGAAGCTCAATCGTGCCGTGCCGCCCGAGATGCTCCTCACGGTCAATGCACTCGAGGACCCAGACAGGCTGGCGGACACCCTTGTGGCGCCGCTTCAGCTCAAGCTAGACGAGCGACAAGAGCTACTGGAGATGGTGGACGTCCACGAGCGACTTGAGCGCGTCTACAAGGCCTTGCTGACCGAGATCGACTTCTTGCAGGTCGAGAAGAAGGTCAAGGGTCGCGTGAAGAAGGAACGCGAGGCGAACCAGCGCGAATACTGGCTCAACGAGCAGATGAAGGCCATCCAGAAGGAGCTGGGGGACAAGGATGGCCGTGGGGATGTGGAGGACTTAGCACGCGCTCTTGCGGCGAAAGACCTTCCCGAAGAGGTTCGTACGCGTGCGGAGAAGGAGCTGCGCAAGCTGTCGCAGATGAACCTCATGTCCGCTGAAGCCACGGTGGTTCGAAACTATCTGGATTGGATTCTCCAGTTGCCGTGGATGGAGAAGAGTGACCGCGGCGCTGTCACCCTCGACCACGCCTCGGAGGTGCTTGCTGCTGACCACTTTGGCTTGCGCGTGGTGAAAGAGCGCATTCTTGAGTACCTGGCGGTCTCCCAGCTGGTCGACCGCATGCGGGGCCCCATTCTCTGTCTGGTGGGCCCTCCTGGCGTTGGTAAGACCTCCCTAGCGCGGTCGATTGCTCGCTCTACCGGGCGTCCGTTTACGCGTATTGCTCTGGGGGGTGTCCGCGACGAGGCCGAGATTCGTGGGCATCGTCGTACCTACATTGGCGCCATGCCGGGCAAGCTCCTGCATTCCATGAAGCGTGCCGGGACTACCGACCCTGTCATCCTGTTGGACGAGATCGACAAGATGAGCAGCGACATGCGTGGCGACCCGTCGTCAGCTCTCCTTGAAGTGCTCGACCCTGAACAAAACACGGCCTTCAACGACCACTACATGGACTTGGACTACGACTTGTCCGACGTCATGTTTGTGTGCACCGCAAACTCGCTTCAGAACATCCCGGCTCCTCTGCAGGACCGCCTAGAGATCATTGAGTTGTCTGGCTACACCGAGGCGGAGAAGCTGGCCATTGCGCGCCGGTACCTGCTGCCGAAGCAGCTCGTGGCGAACGGTCTGACAGATACAAACCTTACCGTGAGCGACAAAGCGCTGGTGGCGGTTGTTCAGAACTACACCAAGGAATCCGGTGTTAGGAGCTTGGACCGGGAAGTTGCCCGGATTTGCCGCAAAGTGGCCCGACGAGTGGTGCACTTTGGCGCCGATACCCATGTCAAAGTCACGAGTGAGAATCTGCCTAAGCTGCTCGGCGTGCCTAAGTTCGATTTTGGGCGACGCGAGCTTGCGGATGAAGTTGGATTGGTGAAGGGATTGGCGGTGTCTCCGTGGGGGGGAGAACTGCTCAACATCGAGGTTGCGACCATTCCAGGTAAGGGCAAGTTGATACTTACCGGTCGGTTAGGAGATTGGTTAAAAGAGTCCGGAACTGCCGGATTTACCTACCTACGTTCCCGTGCAGAGGCGCTCGGTCTTGACACAGACTTTCACGAGCACATTGACGTGCATGTGCACTATCCAGGTGCCGTATTGAAGACTGATGGCCCCTCTGCCGGCATTGCGATGGCAACGGCGATGGTCAGTGCTGTGACGGGTATGCCTGTACGGAGTGACACTGCGATGACCGGTGAAATCTCTCTGCGGGGCCGCGTACTGCGGATCGGCGGCTTGAAAGAGAAGTTGCTCGCTGCCCACCGTGGCGGAATTACACGAGTCTTGATTCCCGAATCAAATGTAAAGGACCTGGATGAGGTCCCGGTCCGCGTGCTTGAAGCTGTGGAAGTAATACCTGTTTCGCATATGGACCGGGTGCTCAAAGAGGCCCTCGCTGGTATGCGTGCAGAGGAAATTTTTGGTTCGCATGTAACGGATGTCAAGATCGCGGTAGACTCGGCGCGGGCCGAGAGTCCACCACGTCCGCATCCGCATCGTGACTGACAGCGTCTTCGTTGCCTGTCTCGGGGCGGTCCCATTCCTCTACTTCACCCAACCCATGAAGAGGTTTCCATGTCCAAGTCCGTTACGAAGGCCGACCTAGTCGCCAAAATCGCTGAAGATACCGGTATGAACAAAGCCGATGCTGGCCGCGCCGTTGCATCAATGACCGAGGCTATCCAAGCCGCACTGCAGAGTGGCAGCAAGGTCACGCTCGTAGGATTCGGTACCTTCGACATCGCTCACCGTGCCGAGCGCATGGGTCGCCACCCACAGACCCGTGAGCCCATGAAGATCTCGGCGAGCAACACGGTTCGCTTCAAGCCTGGCAAGGCAATGAAGCAAGCCGTCAACTAGCGCCGCTGGTTCGCAGTTTGGGAGGCCGGGGACAGTGATGTCCTCGGCCTCTTTCTGTTGTGGACTGCGAACGCTGGCTTTCAAGAAACTTGATAAAAAGTGCGATGACATCGTTGCCATGGGGGTGTGGGTTGGTTAGATTGCTGGCGCTTCGAGGGTGTTTCATCCTGGGGGCGGATAGCTCAATGGGAGAGCTTCGCGTTTACACCGCGACGGTTGCAGGTTCGAATCCTGTTCCGCCCACTCTTTCGCAAGCTGCTCTTTAAAATGGGGTGGTAGTTAAGTTGGTTATAACGCCGGCCTGTCACGCCGGAGGCCGCGGGTTCGAGTCCCGTCCATCCCGCCACTTTGAAAGCGCCCGTTCGGTTTTACCGGGCGGGCGTTTTTCATTTGGAGGCCCCATGTTGCTCCGTCGTCTGAGTCTGATGGTCGTCGCAGCCGCAGTGTGCGTCTCGGTAGCTCACGCAGACGACCGCCTTTCTGACGAGGCACGCGGCGACCAGCTGTATGTGCGCCACTGCCTTGGCTGCCATGGTGCCGAGCTAGACGGGCAGGGGGTCGTCGCCAGTGCGCTCATTGCTAGCGTGCCAGACCTCCGCACTCAGATGACCGATGCGAACATGGATGAGCATGTCGACGTTGTACTGTCCGGCAAGGCCAGTATGCCGTCGTTCTCGTTGTCCTTCGACCGCTACGACGCGCGCAGAGTTTGGCGGCACATGCAGCGCATCGCTACGGGCGACCTCCCGGACCCAGAGCCGGACACGGACACGGACAGTGAAGGGGCTACGCCATGAGCTTGCCCGTCATTGCAGAGGGCAGTGCGCTGAGCGCCGCCATTCTTGGTCTGTTGCAAGGACTGACCGAGTTTCTCCCAGTCAGCAGCAGTGGTCACTTGGTCCTGTTCCAGCAGTTCCTCACCGTCTCGGGCGATGAAGTGCTGTTCGACCTTGTACTACATCTGGGCACGTTGTTGCCGGTGCTGTTCTTCTACCGAGATGAGGTCAAGACCCTCATCACAGACCCCATCTCCGGGGAAGGGCCGTTCATGCAGCGTCCGGGCGTCCGGATGCTTGGGCTGTTGATTCTGGCGACGATTCCGACGGCCATTATTGGCCTAGCGCTTGAGGACCACTTTGAGTCGTTGTTCTCACGTCCCGCAGCGCTGGCGATCACCTTCACGATTACCGGAATTTTGCTGTTCTCAACTCGCTACTTCGGAGACGGTGGAAGTGGCATCGCGAAGATGAAGCCGTGGCAAGCGGTTGTTCTGGGCATCGCGCAAGGGGCTGCGATTACTCCTGGCATCTCGCGGTCAGGAACAACCATCGCGGTCGCGCTGTTTCTTGGCCTCAAGCGCGAGGATGCAGCGCGCTTCTCCTTTCTCATGAGCGTACCTGCGATTCTTGGCGCGGTCGTCCTCAAGCTCATCAAGCTGGACGAGGCAAGTATTGGTTCGCTCGACCCCACGTCGCTCGTCGTTGGCTTCCTGGTGGCGCTCGTCAGCGGCTACTTCGCTCTGGTGCTGTTGGTTGGCTTGGTCAAGCGCGGTGGACTGCCATACTTCGCATTCTACTGTTGGTTAGCCGCGATTGCGTCGTTTGTACTCTTCATGCTTCGGTGACCGCTTCGGGCGGACTCGCACGGTTCCAACGTCGATACCCGTGTGATGGCTTCGCTGGTCGCCTCTCGAAATGACGAGTCCGACCGTCGGGTTCGCAGGCACGTCGTCGCGTGGTCTCGCCGCCGCCACTTCGAGCGCTAATCTCTCGGCAGGCCCTTGCCGTCTGATTTCGGCGGGATATGTGGCCCGTGGTGAAGGCATATAGCTCAGCTGGTAGAGCAGCGGATTCCAAATCCGCAGGTCCCGGGTTCGAGCCCTGGTGTGCCTGCCACCCCTTTTTGAATGGCGTTGAGACCACATTGGTTTCCGCCGGTATGTCCGTCCAGCCCACCGGCTGGTCGGGCTTGCCGCGTGTGCAGGCGGCGCTTCGACGTTGAGGCCACCGCTTTTCTCTTGTGTGACGCAATAAGGTTGATAGAGTGCGCACGCGAAAGCGGAGGATGATTGTCCCGTGTACTGTTCATTGCGGGAGTCTTGGTCTGGACTGGCGCCTGCGGAACCTTTGACGACCAAACCTTCCAAGAGTTGGACTGCAACTGTAGCGTCGAGGTCCCGTGGGACTGGCGCTTGGATGACGGCAACGGAGCCGGCCAGGTGGCGTTCCGAACCGGCATGGGGTCTAAAACCAGCGCGGTGATCCGCTGGTATTCAAAGAACGACGTGGCTCAGGTCCGGTCGCTGGATGCCCAGCTAGACATCGGCTCTAGGCGTCTTCGTCGAACACTCGTTGAGGACGACATCCGTCTTCACTATGTTGACGAGTACCTTGTTCTCGATGCCGAAGGCGAGACCTTTGGTGGCGAGACAGCTGCACTGCGGGTGGTGGACATGCCGGACGGCTGGCTGGTTGTCCAGGTGAATGGAAGCACCGAGGAGAGGGCCCGCGAAGACTTTCGTCTTGTCACCGGCCAGCTACGTCGGCTGGACAGTCGGCCGGACGGGCTGTGGGACCGCTTTCAGGGCGTGGGGCCTGCGCAGACAACGTTGGAATCGCCTGTTGCTGAGCGGTTAGGTCATGCGTGGGGGCCGGGTCAGTCGGTGGGTTCACGGTCGGGGCTGTGCCTCGCCGCGGAGTTGGAGCCGTCGGAATCCGAGTGTGCCGCGCGCCTTGATGTGTATGGCCAATCTGACGAGGGTGCGGTCTTGCTGTGGTTGTCTCCTCCTGGCAAAGCGCTGACATCCATCACTGCCCAACCGTTCGTTGATGCGGGCCTGACCGTGGTGGGTGTCAACCTCTTGGGAACGCCAGAGCAGTTGGCCTTCACGAGTGTCCTAGGGCCTCGGCTCGACGATGTGTTGTACGCCATCGACCATGTGCCTGGGCAGCTGCAGCTCGGAGACCGGCCCCTGTTCGTTGGCGGTGAGGGAGCTGGGGGTGGGGCCGCGTTGCTCGCTGCGATTGAGCGCCCGGAGCTCGCGGGAGTGCTGTTGCTCGACCCCTTGGTGGATGTCGGCCCAGACGCAAAGCTTCCCGAAGACACAACGCTCGCACTGATGACGGTTGGCGAAAGCTCGGAACGGTACGCGCTGCGCTCCGCAATCCGGTACGTCTCTCAGCTGTCGGTTCCTACGTTGGTGCTCACCCCAGAGTGGTCCCACGGTGCATTGGACGGTGAGCGACTGTACGCGACCGCGCACGAATCGCAGGCTCCGGTGACGGTCCATCGTGTGCCCTTTACGGATGTTCAGGCTCTTCAATCCCATGCCTTCACCATCTTTGCTCGGGCTATGTCGGAGTATCCTAATGCCGTGTCGAACGTAGTCGACGCCCGAGACATTGAGCAGATCGGAGCGCTGGCTGGTGAGCAGTATCGTCGGCGTCTCAAGCAAGAGTTGTTGGCTGAGGTGGCTCCGCTTTTACGCATAGGCGAGGCCGATGAGGGGTCTGTCAATCGGTACGTCAGGAGCGTGGTCGGCACCAACCTGTCGCGCAGGCACTACGCCGACCTCCGGTTCGAAGTGATTGAGGAGGCCAGCGAGGCGAAGATTCGGTCCGAAGCCGCTTGGCCCGAGGTCACCGACTTTGACCGCTTGCAGACCATGTTTCTAGCCTTGTCCCCCCGTGGGTTGTTTGGGCCTTCTACTCCTGAGGACTGCCTGTACCACGGGCTTGCAGAAGCAATGCACTTGTACGAAGAAGCGGATGAGGCGTCGCGAATTGGCGTGGTGTTCTATGATGCACCAGCGGTTGAACAGGCGCTTGCTGGCCAGCCGCTTCGGCTTCATTACCGCTCACCACCCGGCGGTTCGGGAGACCTTCGTGCCATCCGAGCTGTTCTTAGCGAAGAGCTCTTGAACGCTGGATTGGTTGCGATTCCAGTACCAGGCATGGATGCAGTGGACGTTTCTTTGGTCTGGCAGCGACGTTTGTCGGATGAGTTCTGGTACGACTGACCCCATGAATGTGGAAACCCATGCGGTACTCCCCCTCACCGCAACTGCGGATGGGCTGGGAATCGATGAGGAAACCGTGCAGGTCGAGGCCGACGAATGCCACGTCATCAGTGAAGCTGTGGTGCTGACTCTGCCCGTTGAGGACTGACCACCGTGCAGACGCGTGAGCAGGACATCCATGCCGCGTTCTCGTCGAGGCCAGACGCGCGAACGCCTCGAATGGAGTAGGTACGCGCCTTGCAGAGGGTGCAATGGAGGTAACGATGCGACAGTTGATGATGTGTGTGATTCCGGTTTTGGCTCTTGGGTGCGACGGTGGGGACACGAGCTGCACGACAGAACTGCGCTATTCGGTGTCTGTTGACGTCGAAGATGAGGCCGGCGATGCCGTTACCGGCGCCACTGTTGAGTACTCGGTCGATGGTGGAGCGGCAGTCGCCTGCGAAGAGTTGCAGGACGGCAACTACGCCTGCGGCGAAGAGGTCGAGGGAGACCTTACCGTCACCGCCACCGCCGATGGGCTCGGAACAGATGAGGCGACGGTGACGGTTGAGGCGGATGAGTGCCACGTCATCGGTGAAGCTGTGACGCTGACTCTACCGATTGAAGACTAGCTGTTGACCCATGACGGGGCGCGTCTCTGAGCGAAGGCTGCTGCCCCCTCTAGGGCTTCTCCAGTCATGACCGCTGCCATACCCGCTCGACGCTCTGCAGCGCGGGTCTGCTCGCTGTTCGCAGCGCCAATGCTGCGCACATAGGCCAGCGTGGCGGCGAGTGCTCCAGGTCCGGACACACGGGTCTGCTCAGCGAGTGCCAGGGCGCTCTGTAGAGCGTCGCCAGCGTCGCACACGCGGTCCAAGAGGCCCCAAGCCATGGCGGTGGGCTGATCGATGGTGCGCGACGTTGCAATGAGGTCGATGGTGCGAGCCGGTCCAATGAGTGCGTGCAAGCGACGTGCCCCACCAACGTCTGGACACAAGCCCACCTTTGTCTCTGGTAGGGCATACCTGGAACCCTCCGCACCAACACGAAGGTCGCAGGCGAGTGCGAGCTCGAGTCCCGAGCCTACGCAGACTCCTTCAATCGCTGCAATGACTGGACAGGGCAGCTGTGTGTAGGCCTCTACCTGGGCGTTTAGCCAATCGATCATCTCGCCAACGCTGGCTCTGTCCTTGGTCGACACGGCCTGTGCCAGGGTCTGCAGCAGTGGGTTGCCCATCGACAGGTCCATGCCCGCAGAGAAGTGTGCGCCGTCGCCCGTCACGACCACAGCGCGTGGGGACGCCTTGGCGAGCGCGCGTGCTGTGTCTCCCATGGCCTGCCAGACAGCGCGGTCCATGGCATTGCGCTTGGCGGCGCGGTTGAGTGTGACAATGGCGGTTTTTCCGTGCCAAGTAGTGGTCACCAGGGACATTGGAGCTCCGGGGCTAGTGAATCAGACCTGCGTCGCGGAGCACAGCTGCGCTCGGACGGGTCCATGAAGGGTTGTAGCCGAACAGGTCAAGGGCGTTTTGTCGCCCTAGCCGGTCGTTGAGAATCTCGAAGTGTTCCAACCTCAACAAGGCAGGGTGTCCCACGCCAACGGCATGTGCCAGGTCGAGCATCTCTTTGCGTAGAGTCTTGATGTAGTTGGCGAAGCGCGCGGCCTTATCGGTGGGGTCGAGGCCTCGTACGAGCCAGGGCTTGTTGGTGGCCACGCCCGTTGGACAGTGGCCGGTGTGGCACTTTTGTGCCTGGATACAGCCAATCGACAACATGGCTTCGCGTGCCACCGCAATCATGTCGCAGCCCATTGCCATTGCCAGCACGCCTGGAATGGGGAGGCCGAGCTTGCCCGAGCCAATCCACACGATTCCGTCTTGCACGCCTCGTTCAGCAAAGCGTCGGTACACCTCTGGGAAGCCCTGTCGAAACGGCAACGCGACGTGGTCTGCAAAGGCTTGGGGGGCGGCGCCTGTTCCGCCTTCGCCGCCGTCGATTTGAATATGGTCAACGCTGCGGTCTGTGGTGTCGATGAGTTGCGAGAGGTCATCCCAGAAGTCCGTCTGACCCACCGCGGACTTGATGCCGACGGGAAGGCCGGTCTGCTCGGCAAGCATCTCTACAAAGTCGAGTAGGCTGCTCGCATCACTAAACGCGCTGTGGCAGGACGGGCTGTACACCGTCTGTCCCATGGGCACGCCTCGAATATCAGCGATTTCTCGGGTCACCTTTGAGGCCGGCAACACGCCGCCTTTTCCAGGCTTTGCGCCCTGCGACAGCTTCACTTCCAGCGCCCGCACATTGAAGCGCTCAACGCGGTCCTTGAGCATGCCGATGTCGAAGCTACCGTCTGTGTTCCGACAGCCAAAGTACCCAGTGCCAATCTGCCAGATGAGCCCGCCGCCGTGGTCATGGTGCGGTGCGATGCCCCCTTCGCCTGTGTTCTGTAGGCATCCTGCGAGCTTGGCCCCGGTGTTGATGGCCCGAACGGCTGCGTGTGACAGCGAGCCGTACGACATGGCAGAGGTGTTGACGATGGACTCGGGGCGGAAGGCATGGCGGCGCTTGCGTGCGCCACCGAGGACTTTTGCGCAAGACACAACGTCGCTGTCATCGCCGTGCGCGTACGGAAAGGTGGCGTGGCGCAGAATGGTGTAGTTGGGCGAGCCTTCAAGGTCGTTGTCGGTGCCGAATCCGAAGAGGCTGTTTTCTCCTTTGCTAGATGCGTAGACCCATGTCCTCTCGTCGCGCGAGAAGGGGCGTTCTTCATCATTCATGGCCACGAAATACTGACGCATCTCAGGGCCGAAACGTTCTAGAAAGTACCGGGCGTGACCGACAACCGGGAAGTTGTGCAGGATGGTGTGCTTTTTTTGCGTGATGTCGTGCAGCGCGACAACGCTGATGAACACAACAATGGCGACCGCCACTGCGGCGAGAACAACCCAACCCATTCCATTCCTCCGACACCGGCTTGGCCCGGCTACCGGCGCACCCTACCAGTCGGATGTGTTGCACCGACTACACCCTGCGTGGCATGACGTCCGCCACTAACGGAGTACGCCTTGCCGACCTACTGGGACTACCTGAAGCTCGATTCGCTGTTGGACCTACAATCTGGCCTAGAAGAGGACGGAGATGTCGAGCTTCCGGATGAGCTGCACTTCATTGTTGTTCATCAGGTGTACGAGCTGTGGTTCAAGCTGACCCTTCGCTCATTGCGACATGGCCGTGACGCCTTGCTCAAACCGACCGTAGACGAGGAGATGGTGCCGGTTGTTGCCCATCATCTACGCCGCGCAGTGAGCATTCTACACCTCGGAGTTGCGCAGTTTGAGGTCATGGAGACCCTTCAGCCGCAAGACTTTCTCGCGTTTCGCGACAAGCTGACCGGTAGCTCAGGATTTCAGAGCTTCCAGATGCGCGAGATTGAGATTGTGCTTGGCCTCGAAGCCGCTGAGCGCATTCGATACGGCAAGGTCGACCCGCTGGAGCACATTCGCTCCATTGGCGAAGACACGCCCGCCACGAGGCTGGCCCGGCACCGGATTGAGACGGCCAGTGCGGAGCCGTCCATGCGCGAGGCCATGCAAGGGTGGCTGTACCGTACGCCCATTCAGGGAAGCACACCCGACAAGCCCGATGATGCCGAGCGAGTTGCCGAGTTCATCGAGACCTATCTCGCTGCGTTGGACGCGCACAATCGTCGTGGTCAGGACAAGTTGCTCAAGACGTTTGCCGACCACAACAAGGAGCAAGTTGAAAAGCGCTTCACGGGCATCATCAACACGGCTCGCAACTACTTGAACGCTGTCGACGTTGCAGAGGACGAGCGCGCCGTTCGTCGTCGGGCTCGAGCCGCCATCTTGTTCATTGAGTCGTACCGAGACCTGCCGTTGCTGTCGTGGCCCCGATTGCTTCTCGACGTCGTCGTTCAGCTTGAAGAGCAGCTTGTTCTTTGGCGGGCGCGACATGCCCGCATGGTGGAACGTCTCATTGGCCATCGTCCGGGAACCGGCGGCTCGGCGGGTGTGGCTTACCTAGACCAGACAGCGTCCTACCGGATCTTCAAGGATCTATGGGCCACACGCACACTGATGCTACCCAAGACGGCGCTGCCTGAACTCATTGATGCTGAGCTGTACGGCTACCACGAGCCGTCGTAAGAGGTGGCTTGTTGGATAGGGAACCGCAGGAATCTGTGTGAGTTTCAGTCGCCTACAGACACTGAGTCTGTCGACCGACTCTAGACTGCACTACGGTAGGAACGATGTTTCGCGAACGACTGACATGGCTGCGCGTGTTTCACTTGGGCTCCGATGTGGTGGCCTTGGTGGTCGCACTCGTTGTGGTGGCGTTTCTTCGTGGGCAGGTCGGCGCTTGGTGGCCTTTCGACGTCGTTCCTGGGCAACAGATCCTTCAGAAGGTCGCCGTCTCCGACCAGCTGTCGCTCACTTGGATGCTGGTTCCGGCCTGGCTTGTGGTTCTGGGCTGGCGTGGACGCTACCGCCGACTGCCGCTTGGAGCGGACTCCGCGCGATGGATGTCGCTACTGTGGAGCTCGCTACTGGCCATGCTTGCCTTTGTAGGGCTGGTCTTCCTGCTGCGTGTTGACACCGTCTCTCGTACCGTCGTCACCGGCTTTGCGTTGGGGGCCATTCCGGCTCTGTGGGTGTCTCAGCGCATTGCTTTGGCGGTGGCACGTCGGTTCGGGCATTCCCTCAGACTGCGCGTCATTGGCCCATCTAGTGATGCCGCCCCGTTGTTTGATGCGTTGGCCTCTCACCCCGAGTGGGGTGTGCAGATCATTGGCCGGGACGACGTTCCAGGGCCCGGAGTGGCAGACGACGTAGACGAGGTCGTGGTGGTGGGGTCGCTGCCGTCGGCGGACCTCGCGGCACTTGCGGCATCCTGTGAAGAGGTCGGTGTTCCGCTGTCGGTTCAGGCGAACTTCCTCGGTACGCGCATCGCGCGGGCGAGCGTTCGGGACCTCGATGGCACCGCTCTGCTCACCTTCACAACGACTCCCACTCGGAGCGCTGAGCTAGCAGTCAAGCGCGTCCTAGACATCGTGGGGGCGTGCTTAGGGCTTGTGGTCTCGGCACCGTTGTTCGCGCTTCTTGCCGTGTTGGTTCGCTTGGATGATGGCGGGCCGGTGTTCTACGTTCAAGAGCGCGTAGGGCGGTATGGCCGACGTTTTCGCATGCTTAAGCTGCGCACAATGGGGGTAGGAGCGGATGCTCAGCGTGCTGCGTTGGCGGGCCAGAGCGATGTGGAGGGTCCGGCGTTTAAGATGGACAACGACCCTCGAATCACCCGCGTCGGACGGTTCCTGCGTCGCAGCAGCCTGGATGAACTACCGCAGCTGGTCCATGTGTTGCGGGGGGACATGAGTCTTGTCGGTCCCCGTCCCCCATTGCCAGAAGAAGTCGACCAGTACGCGCGCTGGCAGCGGCGTCGGTTGTCTATGCGTCCCGGTCTCACCGGCTTGTGGCAGGTGACCGCGCGCGATGAGCCGGACGTCGCACGCTGGATAGCCCTGGACTTGCAGTACATTGATCAGTGGTCGCTGGCTGGAGATATCCAGTTGCTCTTGCGGACCGTTCCAGCTGTGATCTCAGGAAGAGGTGCGCGATGATCTGGCTTGTAGCCCTTGCTTTGGCGTCAGACCCCGTGGTGGTCGACGTTGAGTTGGACGAGATCAGCGGCATGGAGACACGCTCGGCAGGTGGATTCTGGGTGGTCGAGGACAGCGGCAACAGCTCTGCGGTGTTCGCCGTCGGACCCAACGGCGAGGCTGTGGGGGCTGCTCACATTGTCGGCCAAGCCAACCGTGACTGGGAAGACCTCAGCAGCTACCGAGACGCGTCAGGCCGTCGAATGCTGCTCATCGCTGACACAGGTGACAATGACTCCGAGTACGCCGAGACCTTCTTGCTTTCGGTTGCTGAAGACCGTGTTGAACAGGGTATCCGCGGAGGTGGGGTTGTTGCCGAGCACGTGTGGCAGGTGCGCTTACCGTGTGGGGCGGTAGACATTGAAGCGGTGGCGGTGCATCCAACACATCGTGTGGTGTACCTGCTCACCAAGCGCGAGTCGCCGCCGGTCCTTTGGGCCTTTTCGTTGGACGAGGGTACGGATGCGCGTCGAATTGGCGACGTTGCCATTCCACCGGCTAGCTCCGGTCAGCGCGCCGCTGACCTTGTCTTTGGACACACGGCGAACTGGCCGACGGCCATGGACTTCACGGCTGACGGCTCGGAGCTGGTGGTCCAGACCTATACGGATGCCTGGCGGCTGGCAGTGGGGAACGACGGCGTGCCCATCACCTCTGCGGTGCTGCGCATGCCCGTCCCGAAGCTGCGTCAGACCGAGTCGGCGTGTGCATCCGAAGACGGCGGATGGTGGGTGACGAGCGAGCATGTTCCGGCTCCGTTGGTTCGCGTCCCCCTCTCGGTCGTGCCACAACGGTAGGATGCTCGCGAACCGAGGAGACTCGTTGTGAACGCATCTTGGCCCGCCGCTGGAAGCCCTGAAGAAGCCGCTGCTTGGCAAGCCCTCGTCGCCCGTACTCCAGCTCTGTTCAGAGCGTTGTCGGACGAGCGTGTACCGCAGACGGTCGTGATTGTGCCGTCGCTGTCCATGGACCCTGGAGAGCTGGCTAAGATCAAGGGGGTTCACCACTACGAAGAGCGTATGTTGGTGAACTTGATGCTCTTGCGTCAACCCAGAACGAAGCTGGTATATGTGACGAGCCAGCAGCTACATCCCACGGTGGTTGACTACTACCTGGCGATGCTGAGTGGGGTTCCGAGTTCCCACGCGCGCCAGCGGCTTGTGATGCTCGATTGTGCGGATGCGTCCAGCCAATCGCTGTCAGAAAAGGTGCTTGCACGCCCGCGCTTGATGCAGCGTATCCAGCGTGAAATCATGGATTTTGACCACGCCCATATGGTGTGTTTCAACAGCACGGCGGCAGAGCGAACCCTGGCGGTAAGGCTGGGCATTCCGCTGAATAGCGTCGACCCGCAACACAACCACCTTGGAACCAAGAGTGGGTGTCGGCAGATTTTCCGGGAAGCCGGCATCTTGTTGCCGGAAGGTTTCGAACGGCTGAGTACCCCCGATGACATTGCCCGTTCCTTGGCGTCGCTCAAGAAATCGGACGCGACCCGGCGGCGCGCCGTTGTGAAGCTGAACGAGGGCTTCTCCGGAGAAGGAAACGCGCTTTTCTACTTTGACGACGACGACAGCAGCTACAGCGAGACGGAGCTGGCCAAACGCCTTCTGGACCGCCTGCCGACCGGACTTCGGTACGAGGCAGCGACAGAAAACTGGGACAGCTTCAGCACGAAGTATGCCCACATGCAGGGGGTTGTGGAGTCCTTTGTCGAAGGGGAAGACAAGCGCTCGCCGTCGGTCCAGTGCCGGGTGAATGCGCTTGGACAACCGCAAGTCATCAGCACGCACGACCAGGTCCTGGGCGGACCGAGTGGCCAAGTCTTCTTGGGCTGCACGTTTCCAGCCGCCGAAGCGTATCGGTTGGACATTCAGCGTTCGGGGGCCAAGGTCGCTCAGGTGCTGGCCGACCGAGGTGTCATTGGACGATTCGCAGTCGACTACGTCTCTGTACCCGACGGTAGGGGTGGGTTCGACCACTACGCGATTGAGGTGAACCTGCGTAAGGGCGGCACGACGCATCCTTTTCTGACGTTGAAGTTTTTGACCGCGGGTAGCCTGGACCTCGAAACTGGGCTTTTTATCGCGCCAAACGGGCAGCCTAAGTACTACTTCGCCACGGATACTATCCAAGAGGACCGGTACAAGGGGTTGCGCCCGGACGACCTTGTGGACATCTCGGTGTACCACCGGTTGCACTTTCACGGGCCAACACAGCGTGGTGTGGTGTTTCACCTCATCGGAGCGCTGTCGCAGTACGGCAAGGTCGGCATCGTCGCCATTGGCGACAACCCCCAACAGGCGAAGTTCCTGTACAAACAGACGCTCCAAGTGCTCGATGAAGCAACTGGGCGCCGAGGACGCGGACAGTGAGCGAAGAATCCCCCCAAAGCCCCATGATGCGCTGGATGCCTGTGGTGCTTCTGGTGCTCGTTGGCGCGTTGCTGATGAGCATGTTGTGGCGAGCCATTCCGGTCGGCGGGGAGGACGTCACCTGGTCGGAGCTCAAGACGCTTGTCGCTGAAGACCAGATCGACTCCCTCGTGTTCGATGGTGTGCTCGTCGTAGCGACGCCCAAAGACGACACTGCTGACGCCCCCAAGCGCTACACAACGGCCCGGGTGCTGGCAGACGAGACCTTTGTGCCGCTCTTGGATGCCCACGCCGTCAGCTACAAGGCCACGCCCCCGAGCGGATGCGGCGAAGCCAGCGTGCTCATCTTGATGCTTCCTATGCTTGGCTTGTTCGTCTTCTTCATGATGTTCAGCCGCCGTGACCCTTCCAGCGCAGGTGCCGCAGCGTTCGGTCGGTCATCGGCAAAGTTGGCCCCAGAAGAGGGGACCGGTGTCACCTTTGCAGATGTCGCGGGTGTGGATGAAGCCGCAGCTGAGCTGCTTGAGATTGTCAGCTTCCTCAAGACTCCGGAGCGGTTCACCACTCTTGGGGGACGCCCGCCAAAGGGTGTTCTTCTGATGGGACCGCCGGGTACAGGAAAGACCCTGCTGGCGCGAGCCGTGGCTGGAGAGGCCGGTGTGCCCTTCTTCAGCATCTCGGGTTCCGCCTTTGTGGAGATGTTCGTGGGTGTTGGAGCCGCGCGAGTGCGCGACTTGTTCAAGACAGCCACCGAGTACGCCCCGTGCATCATCTTTATCGATGAGCTCGATGCCGTTGGTAAGACCCGTAGTGGTGGATCGGTCGGCAACGACGAGCGTGAACAAACACTCAACCAGCTTCTCGTTGAGATGGACGGGTTCGACAACCGCATGGGCATCATCGTCATGGCGGCGACCAACCGGCAAGAGACCTTGGACAGCGCCTTGTTGCGCCCCGGACGCTTTGACCGGCAGGTGTCTGTCGACCGTCCCAACCTCAAGGGCCGCTTGGATATTCTGAAGGTTCACGCCAAGAAGGTGAAGGTGTCAGAGGCGTTGGACATGAACGTCATTGCCCAGCTCACCTCTGGATTTGCCGGTGCAGACCTTGCAAATGCCCTCAATGAAGCTGCGTTGCTAGCGGCCCGCCGGGAAGCGACTGCCATTGAGCTTGAAGACGTTCAAGAGGCCATTGAGCGTGTTGTGGGTGGCCTTGAGCGCAAGAGCCGCCGACTGTCCGACCCCGAAAAACGCGTGGTTGCGTACCATGAGTGCGGCCACGCCATCACCGCAGCCGCGAGCCCAGGTGCCATGGCCGTACAGAAGGTCAGCATCATTCCCCGCGGTGTCGCGGCTCTCGGATACACCTGGTACAACCCCCAAGAAGACAAGTACCTGAGCAGTAAGACTGATCTGTTGAACCAGATCACCGGCCTGTACGGTGGGCGTGCCGCAGAGGAGATTGTCATCGGAGACGTCACCAACGGCGCGAGCGATGACATCCGTCGTGCCACGGGCATTGCTCGTCAGATGGTCACGCGATTCGGCATGAGCAGGCTTGGCGCTATTGAGTTCGCGGGCGAAGCGAACAATGCGCTGGGCATGCCCCAGGGCTTGGCCGGTGGGGCGTCCTCTGCTGGAACCGCAGAGGCGGTTGAGGGGGAGGTGCGCGGCATTTTGGAGCGCTGCCACAACCGTGCGCGTCAGATCTTGCTCGACAACCGTGTGTTGCTCGAAGAGATGACCCTCCATCTTCTGGAGACGGAAGTATTGGAGGGCCAGCTCATGGAGACGTTCTTGAGCCGGGTGACCCACGCCGATGACATGGCTGAGCGACCCATCACAGAGACGGAAGAGTTTCGCCTGTAGTCGTTGACTAGCCAGCAATTTCACAGATGTTGAGTGTGTCGGCGTGGTCTTGTGCCGTCGACCCCTCAGCCACGTCTTCGTTGTACACGATTTCGTCCGTGGCAATGTCCTGAACGTACAGGATGTGCCGACCAAGGTCGTAGTCCATGTCTGCGACGAGCCGGCGGCCGCACTGTTCGACGAGAACCTCAGGCTGGTCGGTGTAGTCGACATCGGTGTTGGGAGACTGCATGAGAGCGGCGAGAACGAAGGGGAGCATGAATACCTCCTGGGTACTCTCCCTTGTGCAGGCTCCGTGCCAACTCTCGGTGGCGATAGTGCCAGGTTTTGCTTGTATTCACATACTTTGTATCTGCTAATCAGAGCGTTCGGTTTTCGCGAGTGTGTAGGTTTCTCTCGACAGTTCACATCGACCGCCTGTATAGGCGGTCATGCTCATCTCCAGACTTGCTGTTGTCGTCCCGTTGTTCGCTCTTGCAGGCTGTTGGCCGTACTTGGGAGGGCCTTACGAGGACTACGTGGACGGCGAGGGGTCTGACGATCTGGATACGTCCGACAGGGACACATCCGACCGGGACACGTCTGACCGAGACACATCCGACCGCGACACATCCGACCGCGACACGGATGACCCGGATAGCGACGTCGTCGGAGATGGTCCGACGCTCTTTGGGGTGGTCGCTTCTATTCAGTATATGGGTGGTTACTGGGGGCAGGACGCCGATATTGGCCTTCAGTCCGCGTTCATCGGGGCGGGGGCTACAGGGCTAGGTTGGACGTATGGATCGACATTCGCCGCAGTCGGGGAGTGTTCCGGAGGGTCCAGCCTTTTTCAGGATTCGAGTTCAATGACGATTGACGCGGGGCTTCCCAATTCCGTCAGCGTTGGTGTGGCCGGCCAATCTATGAGTCTGACCCCTTGGGATGATGACCCCAATGTGCGGGTTGGGGGCACCTCAGAGTCGACTACGCCACCGTTCAATGCGTCGGTAGACATCAATACAAGCGTAGATGACGGCAGCGTAAACGGTGTCTTGACCCGAATGCCGGGAGACTTCACCTGGAGTGAGCCGGATATCGATGGCGAGAGCATCTTCGTCTACCCGCGTGAGCCTTTCAATGTCTTGTGGTCGGGCACAGGCAACGACACTGTTGTTGCCACCTTCTTGTTCCAGGATGGAGACTTTCAGATTCTCGGCGGAGGGGTCTGTACTGTTGCGGGTGGAGGGTTCTCCATCAATGCCACTGAGGCCCCGGTTGGGACGGAGTTCATTGAACTGCGTTTGGAGCGGATTACAGAGTACAGCGGATTGATATCGGGCAGTGGTGGTGTGGAATCCGTGGTCGCAGGCTCACTGGCAAAGCGCGGCTACATTGCGCTTGAGGCTGAGGAGTAGCGTGTTTAGTCCGCTGTTTGTGTGGCGGATGCGTGACTGAACTGGCTAGAACGGGACATGACTACACCTGGCCGTCTTGTTGTTCTTCCTTTGCTTCTTCTTGCTGGTTGCTGGCCCTACCTGGGTGGCCCGTTCGAGGACTACATTGAGGGCGAAGGGACCGGGGACCCGGACTCTGATCCAGACGGGGACACTCGTGACCCGGACACCGAAGGAACTGACGACCGCGACACGGACGACCCTGACACCCAGGGACCGGGTGGCGGACCCGTGATTGCCGGTTGGATTGAGCAGGCCGAGTACATGGGTGTGGGCTGGTCGAATCCGGACTTGCTTCAGATCAGCGCCATTCTTGGCGGCATAGGCGGCAATGATACCTTCCGATACACGGATGGGCTGCCGAGCTCGGGTGGTTGCGTGACCACATGGAGTCGTGGGCAGAATTTGCTCGGTGTTCTTGCCCCTGTGGGCTTGTCATCGGTCCAAATCACATTGCCGCCCAACGGGGCCTTCGGTACACAGCCAGCGTCTGACGAGCCGAATGCCTTGGTGGGCGGCATCGACGCGTCGGGTATCGCCTCGGGCAATGCTTCTGTCACCATCTCGGGCAATGCCGAGGCCGGAACCTTGGACGGGACACTTACCCGCACGCCGAGCGCGTTCTCTGTAGACGCACCAGACCTCGATGGTGATGTTCTGCCGACCGTTCCTTTTGGCGATTTTGACGTGGAGTACAGCGGCACTCTGTCAGATGCCGTTGTGGTGAGTGTCATCTACGTCAGCAACGACAACGAGTCGTTGGGGGGACACGACTGCCTAGGTCGCAATGGTTCGGTCACGTCCAGCCCATCTAGTCTCGGCGTCTCTGCGGAGGACCTTCAGTACGCTCAGGTGATTGTCAGCCGAGTCCGCGAGACGTCGGGCTCGCTCTCGGGTAGCGCGAATGCCGAGTCTGAGGTCGTAGGTGTGACGGCGCAGGTCGGAATCGTGCTCTTCGAGGAACCAGCGGCTCCTTAGGGCCTGCTCGAAATTCAGAGGTATGCACTTTTACTGACCTCGGACCCGGCGATTCGGCACGCGCTTGGCCCTAGCCAGAGTGCGGAGTGGAGAGACTGATGAAGCGCTCAGAAAAAGCGAGCCGAATCCATAAGATGCTAGTTGAGCTGTACCCGGAGACACCGGTACCACTGGACCATTCGGACCCATTTACCTTGCTTGTCGCCGTACTTTTGTCCGCGCAAACGACGGACAAGAAGGTCAACGAGATCAGTCCAGAGCTGTTTGCCGCTGCGGGCACACCGAGCAGCATGGCGTCGCTCACCGTCGAGCAGCTCAAACACCTCATTCGTCAGATTGGTCTGTCCAATACGAAGGCGAAGAACCTGTACAAGCTGTGTCGGTTGTTGCTCGACAACCACGATGGTCAAGTGCCCCAGACCTTCGCTGAGCTTGAGGCACTGCCTGGCGTAGGCCACAAGACTGCGAGCGTGGTGATGTCCCAGGCGTTCGGTGTTCCCGCATTTCCCGTAGACACACACATCCATCGCTTGGCTGCGCGATGGGGCTTGTCGGACGGCAAGAATGTTGAGAAGACCGAGCGCGACTTGAAGGCGCTGTTCCCACGCGAGTCGTGGAACGACCTGCACCTTCAGATCATCTTCTTCGGACGTGAATACTGTCCGGCTCGCTACCATGACCTGACCGGCTGTCCCATCTGCTCATGGACAGCGACCAAGAAGCGCATTGCCGAAGAAGCCAAGATGAACGAGCCAAAAAAGCGGACGAAACGCTAGATACTCTGCGGGTTCACTCTGGGCGGTTTCGAATGACTGCGCGAGTCGGCGCGCCTTCTTCTGTCGGTTCGGGGTCCCCGAACTCGATCTGCGAAGCGTCGGTCATTGGAGTTGGAATGTCTAGCCCTCGCGGTTGCGACGGTTCAGGCTCAACATCAATCACAGCCAAGATGGCTTCAGCAGCACTCTGTGCCAAGCCAGTACCAGCACCACGAACCAAGGTGGCGTCGTCTGGCAGTGTCGCGGACGTCGTCGAGATACTCAGCAGATTGGGATCTACAGCGTAGATAGCCTGTGTTCCTGTTTCGCCGGTTGCTACTCGAGCACCGTCCAGGCGGAATGCCGACCGGGTCCGTATGGTCTCTTGGGTGCGCTGGTCGAGACTACGTGTGGTCATCAGCTCACCGGTGCGCGGGTCACTGACGCGTACGGAGCCAATCAATCCAAGCCTGACCTCTGCGGTCGTGAGGTCTGCAGTCAGAGTGACGGTCTCGTCGCACAGCTCCTCAGAGTAGTCGCCGTAGCCATCGAGGGGCGGACAGGAAATCTTGCGTGTGCCGTCTGTTGCCATGGCGACGGTCACGGCTTCGGGGCGTTCATACTGAACTTGGGTCAGTCTGCCTCGGACGGCGAAGCGGTGGCCAAATGTGTTGGGCATGTCTCCAGCGAGGACGGGATCGACAATGCGAAGGTACCGGCTGGCATTCGCACGAATACTCTCGGTGACGGCGTCGGTGACCACTGTGGCGACGTCGAGCTCGGCTAGTGGTCCACCTGCAGTGCGCTCGAATGGGGAGACAACGACCTCTACGCGTGCACAGTCCTCGGCCAGTGCGATGCTCTCGCCCAGCGATGCGTCGTTGGCCGTGGTCCGAACACCGTCGAACAGCTCGAACGCGCTGCGGCAGGCGCCGTTGCTCAGGTAGTGCCGGCCGAGGGCAACAGCGGTGACGTCGTACCAGGCGCGAGCTTCGTCGACCTGGCCCCAGGTCATGGCTTGAGACCACTGATCCAGAGCATCTGGATACTGCCGCGCAGCAAGCGCATCATGGCCCGCTTCGAGGTGTGCCAGGCCAATACGCGAGGTGGTGTCCGAGTAGTTGGCTCGCAGTTCACGGGCTTGGTCCCACCAGACAATGGCCGCATCAAACTCACGACGCTCGGCCGCCGCGACACCTTGGTCGTAGCGGTACGCCGTGAGGCGGTCCTCAATGTCAACGATGAGAGCGTCTAGCTCGATTCTGTCCAGGCCAGGATCGACGTCGTAGGCGGCCAGGTCATTGGCCATCGACAAGGCTTGACCGTAGGTGGCAATCGCTTGTTCGAAGCGCTGTTCGGCTTCGTGCTCTTCGGCGATTTCCATGTAGACCCAGACTGCGGACGAACCATATTGGTCGAGTCCCTTGCGTGGACCATTCGCCAGTTCATCCTCGTCCAACGCCGCCATCCAGTAGCGGGATGCTTCCTCGAAGCGGCCCTGTTCGGCGATTTTTCGGCCGCGGCTGTACGTTGTGGCACAGCCAGCCAACCCCAACATCAGTCCTGCGACAATCCATCGACTCATGCGCCATCCTCCGTCTGAGGCGCATCGTAGCCCGGCAGCAACGATTGGCCCCACGCCATGGGGAATGCATCGGGCTAACCGTGCTGTAAGCCTTGGAGCACCTGTGTCCGTACGCGACATTCCCACACTGATCAACAACCTGCGCGATGCGGGCGAGTTGGTCGAGATCAATGCCCCCGTCGACCCAAACTTGGAGATGGCCGAGGTCCACCGGCGCGTCATCGCAGCCAACGGTCCGGCGCTGTTGTTCACCAATCCTAAGGGCTACGACATCCCGGTGGTCACCAACCTATTTGGCTCACGCAAGCGCGTGGACATGGCGTTCGGCGGCCGTCCCAAGGAGTTCGTGGAGACGGCGGTTGGCCTGATTCACGACTTCATCCCGCCCACGGTGGGCAAGGCCTGGGAAAAGCGAAGCTTCTTCCGTCAAGCCACCCACCTGGGCCTGCGCAATGTGCGCGGTGGTCCTGTCACCCAAGTGGTCGACCGCAATCCAGACATGACGCGCATCCCGATGCTGAAGTCATGGCCGCAGGATGGAGGCAGCTTTGTGACGTTGCCCCTGGTCTATACGGAACACCCAGACAACGGCTCACACAACCTCGGCATGTACCGCATTCATCGGCACGGTCCGCAGACCACAGGAATGCACTGGCAAATTGGCAAGGGTGGCGGATTTCACCACCAGATTGCCCAGGAACAGGGCAGAGACTTGCCTGTCACACTGCTGGTCGGTGGGCCGCCGGCGCTCATTGTGAGTGCGATTGCACCGCTCCCAGAGAACGTCCCAGAGCTGCTCCTAGCGTCTCTGTTGGCCGGCAAGCGACTGAAGATGGCCCGTAGTCCAACAGACCATCCACACCGGATTGTCGCAGATGCTGAGTTCGCTTTCCTGGGTAAGGTTCGCCCATATGACGTTCAGCCAGAGGGACCATTTGGGGACCACTATGGCTACTACAGCTGGCAGCATGACTACCCGGTGTTTCATGTAGACACGATCTGTCGACGCAAGAATGCGGTGTGGCCTGCGACCGTTGTTGGAAAGCCGCGGCAGGAAGACCTGTACATTGGCGACTACCTGCAAGACCTACTTTCCCCGCTATTCCCGGTGGTCATGCCGAACGTAGTGGACCTGTGGACCTACGGAGAGACTGGCTACCACGCGCTCGCCGGTGCTGTCGTCAAGCAGCGCTACCGCCGAGAAGCGATGTCTGCTGCACTTCGCATCTTGGGAGAAGGGCAGCTGTCCCTCACCAAGTTCCTATGGATTGCCGACAAGCCCATCGATCTTCAGAATCCGGTCGAGACCTTGGAACACCTGCTCGCGCGCTTCCAGCCCGAGACGGACCTGTACATCATCAGTAATATGTCCATGGATACGCTCGACTATGCAGGACCAGAGGTCAATCTAGGCTCCAAGGGCGTCATGCTCGGAGTGGGAGACCCCATTCGTGATCTGCCGCGCGAGTTCCGTGGAGAGCTTCCCGGCGGTGTGACCGATGCGGCTGTGTTCTGCGGCGGTTGCTTGTGCGTCAGCGGCCCGTCCCACAAGGAAGACCCGGACTTTGCGCAACATGTCGCTAAGTCCTTTCCGGACTGGCCCCTGGTCTGTTTGGTGGACGACGCAACCCGTGCTGCCAGCACGCCCACTCGCTTTTTGTGGAATGTGTTCACGCGCTTTGAGCCGGCTGCCGACATCACTGCCCAGTCAGTACGAGTGCAGCGGAACCACCTCGTGTACGGCGGAACCATTGTCATCGACAGCCGAATGAAGGGCACCTACCCAGACGAGCTGTTCTGCGACGATGACACCGCTAAGACCGTGAACGAACGCTGGGCGGAGTACTTCCCGAAGGGCGGTGTAGAGATGGGCGACAGCGACGAAGGGCATCTCGACCAGCTGTAGTACCTAGCGTGTGCAGCGGAATCCACGTTCTGCGATGGCGCGGCCATTGGGCTCCCCGGTCTTGACGTCGCCGCCAGACGTTCGTGATGCCGGCAGTCCGTCAACACTCCGCCACTCTTCATCTGGGGCGCCTACCCATGTCATGGGCGTGGAATCGGCGGAACGTACACCGCCACGGCCCTCGCAGTAGGCCGACGCCGCTTCCCACGACACCATGGTGACGGCTCCACCTGGTGGGCTCGGCGTCCAGTTGCGTAGGTAGCGCCGGTTCACCCGGCCATCGTCAATCGCTGCGTCCCGTTCCCATTCAGGATGCCGTTCCAGCCAGCGGGCGAATGCGTCTCCACTGACAACGGCTGGCGTCCTGCTTGCTTGGGGGGGAGCGCCTGCAGGTGAGGGAAGCTCTACGGCGACATCCATCGGCTGTGTACTCGCCGCAACGGTGATGGCTTGCCCAATTGAGGCACAGCCGGTCGGACACTCTAGACCTGGGTCGTTGCTGCAATCCAGAGCGCTGTCTGGGCACTCGCCAACGTCGATGAACAGAAGGTGTCTGCCAGGATGAACGCTGTCAAAGACGACGCTGGACCCATCAGGAACACCCACAATCGGGCCCAGTCGAGCACGAGTAATGGGCTGCGAACCTCGGATGATGAGGGCTCGTGGACTGGCTGAGGATGCGATGAGTCCCAGCGTTGCTGCCCCTTCACCTGCTGGCACATTCACGCTTGTGTCACCCGTCGTACACCAGGTCTCGCACTGTGCTGGGCAGGAGTCCGAGATGCAGCCCATTCCGGCTGCCCATCCAAGGTTTGCTCCGCCGACCGGCATGCCCGTCATCAGGACTGGGCCCGAGCCCTGACGGGTCACTCGCTGGCCGGCCGAGACCACCACAACATCAATTCCGTCTTCTACGCCCACGATATTGAGCGTCACATCGCGCACGGGACCCGCTACAATCGGCTCTGCTACGGGGGGGAGTGCTTCGACGGATGGTGGACCGAACTGGTTCAAGAAGACGCTGATGACCACGATGCAGGCGGACAAGAGCACCATTGGGATGACGAAAAGGAGCATTCCAAAACGCCGCGAGATGGGGTGTGGTTGGGCTTTGGCTGGAGCAGCTGGCTGTGGAGTTTCGTCTCCGAGCAAGCGGGTTGCATCAATGGGGTGGACTGGCTCTGATACGCCTCGGATGGGAGCGCTCTGTGGAGTGAACAGGGTCTCTCGAAAGTCATCGGCTCGGTCTGGCCCGTCAAGCAGTTGTCCGTCTACGAACAGCTTGGAAAGGACGTCGTTGGCCGATTGAATGCGCTTGTCTACATCCACCGTGAGCAGGCCGTTGAGGGCTTCGACGATGACCTTTGGCAGGTCGGGGCGCAGAGCGGTGACCGGGCGCATCTGTCGGTTCGCGATCTTGTTGAAGGTCGCCAGGTGATTCTCGCCGGCGAACGGTGTGGTCCCGGTCAGCATCTCGTACAGCATGACCCCAAGCGCCCATAGGTCTGCTCGATGGTCGACCTTGGAGGCGTCGTTGATTTGCTCAGGCGACATGTAGTTGGGCGTTCCCATCATCACGCCAGTGCGGGTGTTGCCCTCTTCAATGACCTTGACCAGTCCAAAGTCGCTCACCTTGGGCACCATGCCAACGTTGGTGCGGGCCATGATGATGTTGGCGGGCTTCAGGTCACGGTGAACGAGTCCCGCCTCATGTGCCGCTCCGATTCCGGAGGCGATACCTCGGAAGATTCGCAGCGCTTCTTCTACGCTCATGGGCTCTTGGACCAGCTCGTACAGCGTTGGACCGTTCACGTACTCCATCACCAAAGCGAGGTTGATGCCTTGCTCAATGACGTCGGTGACCGCCACAATATTGGGGTGCTTGAGCGAGGCTTGAACACGTCCTTCGAGTAAGAGTCGCTTGCGGATCTGCGGTCCGTTGACCTGAAGGACCTTGATGGCGTGCTTTGAGCGGAGACGCCGGTGTCGGGCCAGGTAGACCACGGACATGCCGCCTTGTCCGAGCACGCGCTCGATGACGTAGCGATCGATTCGGTCGCCAGCTCTCACGCGACGGGCTCCTGAAATTTGCCAGAGGATAAGTAGCGAACCGTGGCGCGAACGACCTCGGGCGTCTGCTGGATGAAGGTGTGCACGGCGCCAGGGACGACCAAGCTATCCTCGGCACCTTCGAGCAGTGCGGACGCTGCACTAACCGTCATGTCATCGTCGCCAGGCAGCAGAGGGTTGTAGCCCTTGCCATCTCCGCGAACGCCAGCGACCACACCGAAGGGACACGATGGATGGGCGAGCAGGTCCACGTACTCTGTGGTCAGCTGCGAGGCGGCGGGGCCGGCAATCTCGCGGAAGGGCTTGAGGTGCACAAGGATGTCCGCAATGGCGGCGCCCTTGTTGGGGGTCGCGATCATGACCAGTCGGTTCACGGCGATTCGGTTCCGCCACCCCCCAGAACGACCCAGTACCTCTCGCGCTACCAACCCTCCCATGCTGTGGGTGACGAAGGACACCGTCTCAATGTCGTCGGATGACTCCAGCACTTCCTCGACTTGGTCCGCGTGCAGCTCGAGTCCCCGCCTTGTGCTTGGGTAGGTGATGGCGGCTGTTGCGTACCCAGCAACGTTGAGGGCCCGTGCCATGGGGCGCCACCCTTCCGCCGCGCGGAAGATGCCATGCAGCAGCACGACTAAATGAGTCGAAGAACGCTTGAGTTCATCCCTCTCACGCATCCGCTCGAACCGACTTCTGCAGTCGTCGTAGGTCCCACGACCCCGCCGTCGGAGCTGCGGGTCAATGAGTCGGTGGTGCCCCGTGATGAAGTTGCGCTGTATGCGGAAGCCTTCAAAGACGAAGCAGTCGCCCCAGAGTTGCTTGCCGCCGAGGGTAGGCATGGCGAGAGTTGCGTCATTCATGAGTGGACTCTATCTGACCGCTCCGAGGAACGACGAATGCGACGCGAGAGTCCGGCAGCCCACAGGAACGCACAACCGATTGCACTGGCCCTTCGCGCTGTGCTTCCCGACGTCGGGCGCGTTCTAGAAGTCCCCTGCGGAAGTGGGGTGCATAGTGCCAAGCTGTCCGCCGCATTTCCGAATCTCGACTGGCTTCCTGCGGACCTTGATCCCGAAGCTCTGGCGTCCACGACCTTGTGGCTGGACGAGGGAAGCGCGCGTTTGCAGGCCCCTCAGCATCTCGACGTCACCCAGCTTCCATGGAAACTGGACCCAGTGGATGTTGTTCTGGCCGTGAACTTGATTCACGCAGCGCCACCACAGGTCACACCCGGCTTGGTTCGTGGGGCAGCCATGGCGCTGAACCCGGGCGGGGTGCTGGTCTTGTACGGCCCCTTTCGTGAGTCGGGTGAGCTGTGTGCGTCGAATATCGCCTTTGAGATCAACTACCTTCAGCAGACGGACCCGCGGTGGGGCGTGCGCGAGTTGGACGATGTCACCGCGTTGGCAGCCACAGTCGGGCTGATCCGAGAAAGCCGTATAGAAATGCCCGCAAACAACCTCCTTGTCGTGTTTCGGCGCCGTGACGTGTCGACCACGTCGGATGTGGGGTAAACTCCCACCATGCGTACCTCTCTTGTCTTTATCGCTAGCGTTGTGGCCCTTGCAGGCTGTCGCCCCGAGTTCACCTCCGTTGAAGAGGCGTGCCAAGACAGCGCGCCCGGCAGCGCCAAGGCGTCCGACAACGCGATTGCAGCGGCTGTTCGTGGAAACTGCTACCGCCGCTTGGTCGGTCAAGCACCCGCCCCGGTGGACGATGAGTACTCCGCAGCGTCGCGCGCCCATGCCCGATACGTCGACCAGAACGGCTTTCTTCGCGAGGAATCAAGTGGTGAATCCGAGAGCCCGGAGAACCCTGGGTTCACTGGGGAGACCTCTCCTGAGCGCTTGCGGGCTCAGGGCTACGATGCGCTGGACCAAGACTCCGGCATCGTCTTTTATTGGACCTTAGAGCTTCCCTCTGTTGGCACAGTGCCCAACGAGGTGGATGTGTGGATGGATCACTGGATTACGCGTCAGGTCGTGCTTCAACCTGGTGTGTTTGACTCCGGCTATGGGCGTTCGGGCGAAGCTTCCGTCTATGAGAACCTGTCAGAGTTTCCATCGGATGACCGGGTCGAGAAGCCTTTCGTCTACCCCAAGGACGGTCAGTCCAACGTGCCGTTCAGCATCGTGAACAACTTCGCGACCGAGATCGTTCCAGAGGCGGCAGTCGTCGGCTACCCGATCACCATCACCGTGTCGTCGTCTGCCTTGGGCAGCGATGCGTTCGACGAAAACCCTTATGGGTTGGTGCTTCTCGAACAGCAGATTCTGGACCCGGACAACAACCTGGTGCCGGCGTACGAGATTCAGCCCGGCACGACCGTTTTGCCGTTCCCGTACTCCATCGCGTTGGTTCCGCGTGAGCCGCTTGCCCCGAACACCGAGTACCGCGTGTTTGCCCGTGTGAGCTGGGCCGACGGCATCAAGAATGTCGAGGCCACCTTCACAACAGGTTCGGACGGTGTGGATGTCACGGCAGACGGCGAGCTGGACGAAGAAGCGGCGCGCGTTGCCGCCTACCAGTCGGGTCTGACGATTCGTCGCAGCGTGCTCAGCCCCCGGTCCCCGGTTCTTCCCCAGTAGTGCTGTCCGAGTCGGGTTCTTCTGGCTCGTCAAGTGCGGGTGCTGCCGCCTCCAGAGCTTGTTTTAGCGAACGTAGTTCCTGGCGTGAGGAGCCTCGTGTGCGCTCCAGTGCTGCGCGGAACAGGCCGAAGCGCACCTCAATGAGGACAACGTCGTTGTTTGGGATGTGTTCGCGCAGCCCCGGCTCGAGGATGTCGTTGAACTCGGTGTACGCCCGACGCCAGGATGTGCGGGCGTCTTCGTCTTGTGAGGCGACGTCAAGGCGTGCGGCTTCATCGAGACTGGCCAACACGCTAGCCATGGCCCGGTCGTAGTCCGGCGGATCCGGCGGCGTTTGTGGTTGGCAGGCGAGCAGCCACAAGATCGCGAGTGTCACAGAGCCTCCTGTGGCCTGGGTACCACGCTCATGGCGGGGAATCTGCGCACCCAGTGAAAGATCCAAAATACTGGTACGTTCACTATGAGCGTACAATCTGTACCTGAATTTTGAATGCTTGGCGTTGCGCCGCGTAAGGGTTCGCTCAATGCGCAGGACCTTAGTAGGGTGCGCCGAAACTGGAGGAATAGATGACACTGACTCGCGCCGTTCTCGCGGTTGCCCTTGTGGGCCTCGTTACACCCGCCGTTGCTGGCAAAGCCGAGCAACGCCTACTTGAACGGGTCATGGCCTATGCGAGCGCCCCTGAGCTGGTCCTGACACCACCGTCCAGCGTGCCGTCGCCGCCTATGGGCAGCTTCGTCGTTCCTTACGCAGCCCCTGGTGGTGGTGAGCCCGACCCGCGTCGTGCCGGAACCTACTCGGCCGCTCCTAGTAGCTGTAGTGAATCGCTGCGCTTCCAGACTGTTCCTGCGACCGAGAGTCGCCAAGAGCTCTGGGCCACGGAGACTGGAATTGGCGTCTCGATTGGCCTGCCCATGGTCGAGATTGGTGGCAGCTGGGGACGCAAGTCTATGGCTGGCATCGAGTACCACATCACTGAAAAAGTGATTCTGGACGGCGGTCTAGGCGAGCTGGAAGAGTGCTGTCTTCGCACCCCAGAGCGCTGTACTGGCGAGTACATCAGCGAGTCGTGGAAGGGGACCGCCCGCATTCATCGCATGGTGTCCAGCAAGTCTGGCCTCAAGCCCATCATCAAGCAGCTTGAGCAAGTGGGAAGCGTCGACTTCACCAACTCCCGCGGTTTCTCCATGTCGAGCGAGTGGTCCGAGCCGCAGTACTTCGCGTACCGCACGGTTCCATTCCAGATTCCGCGCTGTGACAGCTACATGAACAGCCTCGAAGAGCGCGACGGCATGGTGTTGTTTAGTGGTGTGAGCGAGCGCACGGACTCCGAGCAAGATGCTCGCCGGGATGCTCGTGATGACGCTCGCCGCCAGGTCGCGGAGTACCTTGGACAGACCTTCTCTATCCAAGGCGATGTCGCGCTGTCGAATGCAGAGTCGCTCATCAGCGGCGTCAAGGACTCGCTGACTTGTCTGGACCCGGTGATGGAGTCCGCGTCTGGACCTCGCTACCTCGCCCGCGTTCGCATGTACGCATCGTCCGACGACCTGCAAGCGGGCCGGACTGGTGTGCGTTCGACACTCGGAGACGGTCCTGTACCGGTTGAAGGAAGTGGAATGGACCGCATCGATCCCGCTCCTGAAATGCGTCGCGCACCGACTCCGCGTCGCTAGTGCGCCGGATACTTCCAATTGCTCTTGTGGCGTGCTGGGCGGGCGTTTCGTTCGCTGACCCGCCACCACCGGGTGCTCCGGAGTGCCAGACCCTCCCGCCAGACGCTGAGTTTCGCCACTACACGGGCTACGGCGTTGCCGGGTCTGAGGTCGTTGCACTTCAGAGTGCTCGCGCGGACGCGTATGAGCAAGCGCGCACAGCGGTGTGTGCTGGGCGTCTGGGTAAGCGACGCTGTGAAGCGACGGTTGCTCATTTGGCCCAGCTTGATGAGCAGGCCCAGTACATTCGTAAGGGCTACCCGCGGCGTCAGCGCTGGCGGTCGTGCTTTACGCTTCAGATCGAGCGTCAATACGTCGATCTTGGCCACCTTCAGGAGACCTTTCGCGGTGACCTCGGTCGCATGGCCGCGCAGGTCTCGGCCCGCTTTGGTCGCGAAGCCCTTCGTGTCGAACCACCGGTTTGGGCGGAGAGCCAGTGCAGTGTGGGTGGAGTGGGTGAGGTGCTTGTGGGCGAGGTCGCTGGTGCCTTCGCGAACCAACGCGTTCGCATTGACGACAGCAACTTCGAAGGCCCGTCCATGCGCATGCAGTTGGCTCGAACGGGCGATGGCCTGAACTTGGTGCCTACCTACGTTGACGGCTTAGGCGTGACGACCCGTATGGCTCCGGTCAGCTTTCTACCCGAACTGTACGGTCTAGAAGACGCCGAAGAGCCCTCCTGTCGCTGGGACAATGAGCTCGGCTTGACCGAGGGGCATCGCACTGGGGCCGATGGTCGCACGGTTCGTATGGTCATCACTGGAAACAGTGGTGAGTACTGCGAAGGCGACCGAATGGAGCCTATGGTTCTTGTCGACCGTCCCTCTCGCGTACGCGTGTACAGCGTGGAGCGCGACGGCCGGGCGTTGGTCATCTGGCCCTATTCGCCCGATCAGGACGACCTCGTAGAGCGGAGCTTGTCCTTGGGAGAAGCGCAGGTCCAGCGTCCAAAGCTCGGTGAAGAGCGGTTGGTCGCGGTTGCGATTCCTGCAGAAGAGGACTTTGGCGACGTCTCCGGTTGGAGAGGTTGCTACTGGCCAACGACCTTTGGTGAGACGGCTATGCCGCCTGACGCGGCCGTGGGCTCGGTTGGATTTTTGGTCGCACCAGAGGGAACGGAAGGATGTCCAATGGACGTCGCGCTCGTACCCTTTCCGGTGTTGCCGACGTGTGGCGACTAGCGCTGCGGCCTAGACATCTAGGCAATTTTTTTTGGAGATGTGACATGCGCAAAATGGCTGTAGCGCTTGGATTATGGTTGGCGACGTCGGCGGTGGCAATGGCCGATCCCATGTCGTGGCCTGACTTGTCACAGGTCCCGGAAGGGATGTCCGGTGGCGGCAAAGACGCGGCCATCATCGTGGGCGTTGAGAACTATACGTACCTACCGGATGTGCCCGGAGCCGCACAGAATGCGCTGGACTGGTACCGGTTCTTGAGTGCCCGTGGTGTGCCCAGTCACAAGATTCGCCTGCTCGTCGACCCCATCCGGGACAGCGACGGCCGTATGGCTACGGACGACCCCCAAGGAACCAATGACGGTATCTTGGCCGCCGTTCATCAAGCCGCCGCAGATGTTGAAGAGGGCGGCACGCTGTGGTTCATCTTCATTGGACATGGTGCTCCCGGCCTTGGCGGCGACGACGGCATGCTTGTTGGCGTTGACGCCAGCGGTACCGCGCGCGGTATCTACAGCCGAAGTGTGTCTCGGGACAAGGTTCTGGCAACGCTCGCTGAAGGCTCGCAGGCCGAGACCGTCGCGATTCTCGACACCTGCTTTTCCGGTCGCTCACCCAGTGGAGACGCCCTGGTCGCGGACCTTCAGCCGGTGATTCCCATCGGCCTGTCCGTCTCGACTGCCGCAACGGTTCTTACGGCAACATCGTCCAACCAGTTTGCTGGCCCGCTCCCTATGGGTGGGCGGCCAGCGTTTAGCTACCTGACGTTGGGCGCGCTGCACGGCTGGGGCGACTTGAATCGCGACGGCCAGGTGACGGCGTCGGAAGCGGTGACCTACTCACGCAACTCGCTGCTGTCGCTCATCACTGACCGCGTGCAAGAACCGCAGCTCGAAGGCGGCAATGCCAACTTGGTGCTGAGCGAAGCCACAGGTGTTGGCCCAGACATTGATGAGATGCGTCTGGCCCTCATCAACAATCCCGGCGGAACGGTGGTCAACGACCCCGGAAACCCTCTTGGTAGCTTTGTCATTGACGTCGACGTCAGCAGCATGCTCGCTGAACAGCAGTGTGAGCGCTCGGCGACCGACCAAGCCTCGGCCATGCAGCGCGACACGTTGGCCACACGACAAGAAGAAGACTCAGAGCAGATCTTGGAGCAATGGGAGACCCTGTCGGAGCAAGCCACCGCATGCTCCCAGCTCGACGATGCGCCCACCCGTCGCCGCTGTCATGAGCAGGTGACCGCCTTTGGAGACGCCCTCGAAGGCCGGCAAGTCGAGGTCCCCGCACGTGTTGTCGCTGTGGACACCACCTGTGGCCAACGACAGTCGGCGGTTGAAGGACTCTCGGCACCGTCCCAGGCAGCTGTGGATGTCTTGATGCAGGTCGAAGGTGTGCTATCTCGCTACAATGCTGAAGATCGGCTGGGTGGCGCGACGTCAACACCCACCCCGGGCACGGGTGGTGGAAGCCTTCCGCTGGGACGTGCCGGGCAAGTCCAAGAGTCACTGCGTGCAGGCTTCAGCGGTGACCCGCGCGTCATCCCGGTTCGAGTCGCAGGTACCGCTGAGCAGACCATCCGTACAACAGCATTGGACCTGGGCCCCAACTGTGGGGGCTACGTGGCCTCGGACGCCCCTGCGCTTACCTTGGAATACCGTGCAGGCCGAAGCCCACTGCGTATCGCTGCCTGTTCAGCCGCCGACACCACCTTGTTGGTTCGCGGCCCGGGTGGGTCGTGGCAGTGTGATGACGACACCACCGGCGTGAACCCCGAAGTGCGGCTGAACACACCGCGTACGGGCACCTACGAGGTGTTCATTGGCAACGTCTCCCCCGAGTCGACCACCGCTGAACTCAAGCTGTCGGAGCTGACCAGTCGCGCTCTGTGTGAGGCCACTGTCGCTCCAACACCAACCCCGGCGCCAACCACTGCGCGACCGAATCGCCTCCAACACACCCAATCTCCGCGCTACGGTACTGCGACACTCCGAGCTGGCTTTAGCGGTGACCCACGCTGGGTTGCAGCCCAAGCCGGTGGGTCGGGCTCGTCCGCCGTTCAGGTGTCGACACTTGGCTTAGGTGGCGGCTGTCGCGGTGTTGTAGACGCAACCCGTCCTGACTACCTCATCGACTATGACCCCGGTCAATACGCACTGCGCACTGGCTTCTGCTCCGACGGCGATACCAGCTTGGTGATTCGCTCTCCGTCGGGTCGCTGGTCTTGTGACGACGACGGCGGAAGCGGAAACAATCCAGAAGTCGCGTTTACCCAGCCCGAGAGCGGCTTGTACGGCGTGTGGATTGGCACCGTCGACGGTCCGCTTCACAACGGCCATCTGTGGATGTCCGAGCGTGCCAACGGCGACCCTTGCCGAAGCGCTCCGAACGCACCGACTCCTGTCTCTGAGCCTGCAGTGTCCGTGGGTGGGCGTCCCAACTACTCGGGTACCCCACGCTATGGCTCTATGAACCTTCGTTCTGGATTCACCAACGACCCGGCTACTGTCGATGTTGTTGCCGGTGGGCAGTCCAGCGTGCGTCGCATGAACCTCGACCCGGCGTGTAGCGGATTCATCGCTCCTGCCCAGCCCGACTACCGAGTGAACTTCGAGGCCGGTCGCTACACCTTCCGCATTGCTGCGTGTTCAAGCGCCGATACCACCCTTGTAGTCAGTGACGGCCGAGGAAACTGGCGCTGTGCAGACGACTCCGAGGGGCGCAACCCCATCGTCCAGTGGAATGACGCCCCATCCGGTGCCTACGACGTCTGGGTTGGCCGCATCTCTCCGGGAGAAGCGGACGCTACCTTGGTCATGAGTGAAGCCGAAGGTCCGTACTGTCGCGACTGACAGGCCCTTAGGCTTGTAGCCACGGGTAGCTGCTGCCATTGCGAGACCACACATGGCGGCCACGAATCCACGTGTCACGTGGCCGTGGTGCGTCGTGGTCGAACAGTAGCCATGCGAGGGCACCGTCGGCGTCATCCACCCAGTCTGGAAGCTCGTGCACGACCATGTCGGCTCGGAATCCAGCCGTGAGCTGTCCGCTGTCGGATTGACCCAGAGCTTCGGCACCCCCGCGGGTTGCCCACCAGAACAGCTGCTCGGGCCGCACGGGATGACCGGTGGCGAGGGCGTTGTCGTAGGCAGCAGAGGCCTGGCGGGGAATGCGGTAGCTCCGTCCGCCCGCAATGTCGGAGCCGAGAGCAATCGGGATGTGGCGCTTGAGCAGCTTGCCGATTGGCATGTGACCGGACCCCAAGAAGGCGTTCGAGTCTGGACAGTGGGCAACGACGGCCTTGGCTGCGGCCATGCGGTCCATTTCGCTGTCTGTGAGATGGATGCAGTGGGCGTAGACGGACTTGCTGTGGACCATACCTGCGTCTTCGTAGATCTGCAGGTAGTCGTCGGTACCGAAGCGCTCACGAGCGATCTGGCACTCTACGGTGTTCTCGGACAGATGGGTGGTGACCCACAGGTCGTGGTCCTTCGCGAACTGGCCGGCCGTGGTGAGCATCTCGCGGGTGCAGGACAGCGCAAAGCGTGGAACGACGGCCAGCTCAGTGAGCCCCCCGGGTGTGTGCCAGCGCTCGTGCAGGCGTGCGAGCTCTTCCATGGCAGGGCCTACCTGGACCATCAGGGCTTCGGGGCTGTGCTTGTCCATCAACACGGGCCCGCCAATGACGTGCACGCCAGCTTCAGTAGCTGCGGCGAACAGTGCGTCTGCCGAGGGGCCGTGAACGCTTCCGTAGACCAAGGCTGTTGTCGTGCCGGCAGCAGCGAGGTTCTGTACGAAAATCTTGGCGATACGTTCGGCATGGTCGGACGCCGCGAAGCGGGATTCTTCGGGGAAGGTGGTCTTGTCGAGCCACTCTAAGAGGGGGCCGCTGGCTGCACCGACAATGCGTGTCTGCGGAAAGTGGACGTGTGCGTCAACGAATCCGGGGGTGAGCAAGCCGTCCCGAACGTCTTCGTGGCACAGGCCGCCGTCCCATGGACCAATGCTCTCGATCCGCTCTCCGTCGATAACGACGAGCGCATCGGATAGGTACTCGACCTCATTGGGTCCGAGTGGATTCAGAACGCGGGCACGAATTCGAGTCACTGTGGCTCCTTGTCTGCAACCGTTTGACCGGCTGCGACGTATTGCCTTGTCAGAAATCGGCTACCGTGTGACCGCCCGTGGCAGGGCAACTCCCAGGAAGATCATGTCTAAGAGAATGTTGGTAGCCGTTGATTTGTCGGAACACTCCGCTGGCACACTTGCCTATGCGTACCACATCGCTGAGATGATGGACCTAATGATTGATGGCCTACATATTACGGAAGCACCGACATCTGGCCGTTCGCTCGGCCATCCGTCGGCGCGTGAGATCGTCAACGACTTGGCGCGTAGTCAGTCGGTCGCAGCGGAACGTGAGCTTCAACGGATGCTGTCCGGAATTCCTGAGCCCCGCCGCGGCGATGCGCTCATTGCGCATGGTGCACCAGCCCCAGCCATTGTGAAGATGGCGGATCCAGAGCTGTACGAGATGTTGGTGGTCAGCACAGTGGGACGAACCGGCTTCTCCCAGCTGTTCAGTGGTTCGGTAGCGGAGAGTGTCGTTCGGCACGCGCGATTACCGGTACTGGTGGTGAGATGACCGAAAAGAAAGGGAACTTCGTCTGGGGGCTCGTCAAGGACTGGGGAGTTGCCTTGTTCTTGGTGGCCGTCGTCATTGTTGCCTGGCAGGTCTTTGCGGGCTCGGGGCCCGGTGTGGGGGAGGCTGCGCCGGACTTCACGCTGTCGTCCACCACTGGCGAGACGGTGACACTGTCGGAGCTGCGTGGTGAGACCGTCGTCTTGAACTTCTGGGCTACCTGGTGCGGACCGTGCGTCAGCGAAATCCCCGATCTGGCGTCCTTTCAATACAACAACCCCGACGTCACCCTCATTGGTGTGAGCGTAGACGAGCAGATGGGACCCGCGGGCGTCCGAGCGACTGCCCAGCGCCTCGGGGCTGACTACATGATTCTGCTGGACCCGAACGGTGAAGCGGCCACGCCCTACAGCATCAATACGCTACCCACGACGGTCATCATTGGCCCCGACGGCGTGGTGCGGCAGACCCGCGTGGGTACAGTCAGCGAGCGCCAACTTGAGCGTATGACCCAGCTGTAGATGCCCTAGTACGGTAGCAACTGTACGCTGACCTTGAGGAAGTACCGCTTGCGGCGGTCGTCGCAGCGGACCTCGCCGGTGAACAGGCCGGTCTCGGCGCGCCGGAGGACTTCGGTGCTCGTACAGCGTAGACCCACGATGTCCTCGCGCTCGGCGTAGTAGGCGTCTGCGGGGTCGATCGCTAGGATGCGGAGTCGCTGGCCTCGTGGAATTCGGGGACCGTCAAAGGCCACCGGTGCATCCATGGAGAGGTCGGCGACGACCGGTGCGGAGACTCGTGGGTCCGTGCGTGCTGAGGCCGTTCTGCCCGACGCCATGAAGAGGTCGTCGTTCTGCCATAGGGCGCCGCGGGCCAAGTCAATGTCGATGCCATCATCGGTGGTCAACACACCACTCATCCAGCACCCACCGCGCGGTGTGTGGTCGGAGATGGTGCCGGTCAGACCGATCAGACGGTTCCACTCGGGGTACCGCGGGTCTTCTCGGTGAACGGAGACGAGCTTGACGCGGGTTCCGTCGGGAAGCGGTGCGGACGACGCGTACGACTCGGGCGGGCAGGGGAGAACGCCGGTTGTGGTGGCGGTCCGTGAGGCATCGGCCACAGCTACCTTGTAGAAGTAGCGTTCCTCGCCGTTGGCTTCGCGGAAGCTGCCTGTGTACCAGCAGGACTCAGAGGTCCACGGCTCTGTCGTGACGCCGACCCGGCCTACGACAGCACTCGGGTTGGCACTGTAGGCATCGTCGGGGTGTAGGCCGAGAACCCGAACGCGAGAGCTTCGCGGAATGCGTTCGCCGTTCTTGGCTCCGGTTGGGCAGCTGTCTTGGGCAAAGGCGGAGCCAGAGAGAGCAACGAGGGAGAGGAGGAGAGAGGTCATGGGGTCTCCAGCAGAGCGGCGAGGGCTTGTCGGACAATGCCGATGCCCTGTTCTACACAGTCACGACGCCAACCCCCGTCAATAGGTGCAAATGCCTGCATCATTCTGTTGGACGCTGCGCGCGAAGCGGCAGAACCAGGTTTTCCCCAGTGATGGGCGCGGTTTTCGGAGCGCAATGCCTCGACAATCTGGACGACATTCCGGGTACCGAACTCTGCGGTGAGCTCGTCGTATCGGGCGTCCGGGAACCGCTCAGCAAGCCAGGTGCCCAGGCCACCGCGAATGGTGTACGACGTCGCTGCTGGGTCCCACGCCTCCACGACGTCGTTGCCGAACCAGCGTTTGACATCGTCAACAGCGGGGTCGTTGGCTTCCCGGTTGACGAACAACTTGTAGGTCGCCCGTGGTCCAAGGCCCGTGTGAAAGTCGATGTGAACGACTTGTTCGGCGTCTCCGAGCCAGGTGGGCAGGTGTTCGTCGAGCAACTCTTGGGTCTTGCTTGGGGCGTGGCCGCCGAAGAACAAGCCCTTCGGGAACTCGTATTGCCCAACAGGCAGGGTCTCTTTGAGCGAGCCCAATCCATGGCGAGCAATGAGCCACAAGGCCCGCGGGAAGGTGGTCCACGGAGCGCGCGGCGGGCTCTTTGGGTTGAAGAAGCTGTCGAGGTCCGCATACATGGGCGGTGAGCCGGTGAACGACTCTCCCTTGCCGAGGAAGTTGCGGTTGAGGTCGACGTTGTCCTCATTGACCCTGCGTAGGTGCGCGAATCCGTACGGATTGAGCGCGTGCAAGAAGACGATGGCCACGTCCTCGGGCAGTTCTTGCTCTGCCATGTGCCCGGCGAGAAAAGTCTGCTGAATGGCGCTGCCCAAGTAGCCTTCAATGCCATGCAATCCGCTACTGACCACGAGAACGCGCTTTGCGTTCTTTGGGCCTCGCCAGACGACGTCGATGGTCAGATCGTCCAAGCCAAGCGCAAGTGCCTGCTGTTCCCAGCGTGCATGCTCAGCCGCTGTGCGGATTCGCTGGCGGGCTGTGGCGTAGTCTGGGGAGAATGCCAATGCGTGGTCCATGACGGGGCCTCCGAGGGGCCGCCATAACGGCGCTGTGGGAAACAGGGGCGAGCACTGTTGTTGTCCTGGAACTCGATGCCGTGCCACGTCGAGTTCCGTCCGCGACCGTCTGGTAGTAGTCAGGTACAACGTCGGCAGTCTGCGACGTCCCTGAACCGAGCCTATCGCCAATTTCTTCGATCAACCCCGCGGGTCAATCCGGTTATGGACCGCCCTCCGCGTGGAGTCCCCTGTGCCGAAGACACCTGCCCTTCTTGATGAGACCACACTTCAAACCCGAATCGCCGAGCTAGGCAAAGAGATTCGCGAGGTTTACGGCGAAGATACGCCTATTACCTGTATTGGTGTGCTGAAGGGATCCATCATCTTCCTGTCGGACTTGGTCCGCTGCATCGATGGTCCGGTTGAGCTCGAGTTCTTGGGGGTCAGTAGCTACCGTGGGACTGAGTCCACCGGTGAGGTCCGAATCACCCACGATCTGCACAACTCAATTGCTGGAAAGCACGTCTTGGTTGTCGAAGACATCGTCGATACTGGTCTGACGCTCTCCTACCTGCGCGACATGCTGGAAGTACGGGAACCCGCGAGTCTGCGTGTAGTCGCACTTCTCGACAAGCCGTCACGCCGAACCTCTCCAGTTCAGGTAGAGTTCATCGGCTTCGAGATTCCAGACGCTTTCGTTGTAGGCTACGGCCTGGACCTTGATGAACGGTACCGGAACTTGCCCTACGTCGGCATCTACCAAGGGGATTGATTGAACGCTGCCGAGCCCGATGAGGTGATCATTGTCGGCGCTTCCCTTGTAGGGTTGTGTGCGGCATGGCAGCTTCGCAAACTGGGCGTCGAGCGCATCACTGTGCTCGAAAAGCGCAGGTTCGGCCACCGAAAAGGCGCCGGTCACGGTCGCTCACGCGCAGTGTCGTGCGCTGGTTTCGATGAGCCACTGCTAGGTCTGTTGCTGCTCGCACGGGAGCAAGGCTGGCCCGAACTGCAAGCTGCACTCGGCAAGCAGGTGTTTACCGCTGCCTCTGGACTCGTTGTCGGGCCTCTGACAGATGCCTTCACCAAGCGCGCAACCGCGTTCTTCGGCATGCCGGACTTGGTCAAGCCTATCCCTCTCGCGAAGGCCCGATCCGACTGGCCGTCGCTAACGCTGGAAGCGGGTACGGGAACTGCGACCGACGCCTCAGCGATGCTGATTGCGGCCGAAGTCGCCACCGATGCTCTGATGGTGTGGCTGCAGAACAATGGTGTGCAACTTGTGCCCAATACCGAAGTGACCTCGCTTCACTCCACGGCGGATGGGCTGTGGCTCGAGACGAATCGCGGACGCTTCATGTCGGAGCGCGTCATCTGTACGGCCGGCTTCGGTACCAAGACCTTGTTTGAGCGGTCTGAATCTCGCGTCAAGAGCCGCAAGGTGGTGTCCGCCTTCTTTGAAGTGGACGCCCCCGAAGCCATGTGGCGGGTTGGAAAGTTCCCGGTTGTACGTGGACTCGGTGAGGATGGACAACCCGAATGGACCGTGGCGCCTGAGTTCGCGGACCGCGGCATTAAGGTCACCCGACACTCACGCGAAGGCGGTTTGGAAGACGACTACGGCTTGGGTGCCATGCGTGCTTGGTTCCAAGATATGCTCGGGGTGCGCATCACACAGCAGCTGGGCCGTGAGGTTCGCCGCGTGGTGCACATTGGTGACCGTCCGCTCATTGCGGACACCCACCACGACGACCCACGCATTGTGTTTGCTGCTGGCTTCAATGGCCAAGAAGTTGCGGTTGCCCCTACCTTAGGCAAGGCACTCGCGGAGCTTGTCCTCGACGGACGTAGTGGCATCGCTGCTTTTCAGCGAAACCGCAAGTACTTTGCGCTACCGCGCCGTGGCCTGCCCACACGCAGGAAGAGGACCAGTGCGCAGGGCGTGAAGTTCTAGGGCACCTGCTCGGACCAGTTGTACGCGCGAATGCCGTTGGGTCCTGTGGGGTCGTCGAGCGTGAAGCTTAGGTCGGCCTCCCACTCCAAGATCTCGTTACCGAAAGACTCGCCAGCTTGCGTAGTGTCGGTCGACGTCTCAACGTTCGTGACAAGTGCTAGGCGGGCTTCACCGTCGCGGGACGACAGCGCAGTTCGTTCGGTCGTGAACGTTCCTTCTTGTACGACAATCGGGTCGTCACCGGATGGGTAGGTGTAGAGCGTGTAGCCTGCTGCGTCTTCGAACTCGAAGGCGCGGATTGTGCCCATGTCAACGTTGACCCAGATGCCGATCAGGTCCTTTTCGGTCGGACCTCCACACGCAGTGATCAGCAAGACAAGAGGGAGAAGAAGGCGAGTCATGAGCGGGCTCCACGTCACAGTGGGGCCCCGATAATCCCTACAGCCCTTCGGTGACGTCCGTCAGCGCGAAGTTGTTGTCGTCAAACCGTCTGACCAGCTGTCCGTCGGCGTCCAATACCAACAATCGGGTGCTATGTGCGATGCGCCCACTGCGATGGCTGACGGTGAGTCCTGCGGCGACCGCTAGGCTGTGCAGCTGCGCAGGTTCGGGCCGTGCAAAAGTCCATTTGGGTGATTCGGCGCCAACGAGATTGGCGTACTCGGCGAGCACTGCCACAGTGTCCGTCGCCGGGTCGATAGTCACGGCGACCAGCTGCTGGCTGCCGGTCAGAGTGCTGAGCAGTCCTTGAAGTTTTGCGACGGTTGCCGGGCAATAGTTGGGGTCGGGGCATGTGGTGTAGACGAAGGCCACAACGGTCGGGCCCCGCTGGCCCTCCCCAATGATGACGGACTCACCTGTGTGTGCTGCAAGCTCGAAGCGGGACAGCACCGCGCCAACTGCGAGTGGGGCGCCCTGTGGTGCTCCTTCAACGTCCACTGAGCCAATGACGTCGATGTCTGCGAGCGCATAGCCGTAGGCGCTCGGAATCATCGTACCGGTGATTCGGTCGCCGGGGGTGAGGCGAGTGGTGTCGGCACGACCTACGATGAACGGCATCACCATTCCTGGCATGACATCTGGGATGGGCTCGTGGTCCACCAAGAGCTTGCTGGGCTCGGTCCGAATCACCGTTCCAACCACTGGGGCGCCGCCGTCAATGTGGTTGGGGGCCACAGGGTCGCTTCCGGTCACCGAGCTGCGACGAACGGTTCCGAACCCGTCACTGTCGCGGTCAACCCACAGGTCAACGTGACTACCGACTGTGGTTGTGGTGTCGGTGCTCGCGTAGATCTCGGTCCCTTGAACCATGCGTGACAGCGGGTCATCGTGTTGGACAACCCACTGAGTTCCCGTCGCCAACAGCAGCGTGCCGTGGTCTGAACGGGGCTCGCTACAGGCGGTCAGGGCGACAAGCAGAAGGACCGAACGCATGTTCGTTACCGATTGCGTGGGTTTTGCTTGTTGTGGGTTCCGCTTCCGGGACCGCCAATGCTCTTGCCCTTGCCCTTGCCCTCTGGACTGCGTGGTGCGCCTTCTGGGTAGGTGTCGTGGACCATCTTGCGGAACGCTGCGAACCGACCTTCAATGATGCTTGTGCGCATCTCGGCCATGAACTGGTTGAACCATGCAATGTTGTGGATGGACGCGAGCGTTGCGCCGAGAATCTCGCCCACATTGAACAGGTGGTGCAGGTAGGCGCGGCTGAAGTTCTGGCAGGTGTAGCAGGTACACTTGGTGTCGATTGGGTAGAAATCGCGCTTGTAGCGGCGGTCTGTCACCCGCAGGCGGCCCTTCCATGTGTAGTGAACACCGCTGCGTGCGTGGCGCGTCTGCAAGACACAGTCGAACATGTCAATGCCGCGTGCGACGGCTTCCACGAGGTCCAACGGACGGCCCACTCCCATGAGGTAGCGGGGGCGGTCGTGTGGCATGTGTGGCGTGGTGGCGTCGAGCACCATGTTCATGGACTCGTGGCCCTCTCCAACGGACAAGCCGCCAACGGCGTACCCATCGAAGCCAATTCCGGCGACCGTCTCGGCGCTGTACTTACGAAGATCTGGCCAGAACCCTCCTTGCACAATGCCAAAGAGTGATTGGTCTTCCCGGGTATGCGCGTCCTTACACCGCTGTTCCCAGCGATGGGTACGCTCCAGACTCGCTTCGGCGTAGCGTCGTTCAACGCCGAAAGCCAAGCACTCGTCGAACACCATGGCAATGTCGCTGCCGAGTTGTTGCTGGATTTCCATGGAGCGTTCGGGGGACAGGAACGTACGCTTGCCATCCACCTCATACTGGAAGGTGACGCCCGCCTCGGTGATGGTCTTTTCGAGGGAGAACACCTGGAAGCCGCCGCTGTCCGTCAGGATAGGCTTGTCGACGTTCATGAACTTGTGCAGGCCGCCGGCCTTCTCGACCAAGTCCTCGCCCGGGCGTTGGGACAGGTGGTAGGTATTGGCTAGGAGAATGTCCGTTCCCGTAGTCTCCAAATGTAGTGGAGAGACTGCGCGAACCGCACCCTGGGTTCCCACGGGCATGTATCGAGGCGTGGTGACCTCGCCCTTGAGCAATGTCAGGGTTGTTGCTCGTGCGTCGCCATCGGTGGCGTCAACAGTGAAGGGGAAGCGGTACACGCGAGCTCCTAAGTGGGCTCGCTACATAGTCCGGCTAGCCAATCAGTCCCATGAACCACAATCCGATGACCACTACGCCTACGGTTACAACGACCAAACCCACCAAAAAACCTGTCGAAACCTCGGAGCCTGAAGCACGTTTTGCTGGGTGAGGTTGTGGGGAGGCGGCTTGGCGAGGTTGTGGTGCACCCATGGGTGTCTCCAACACCATGTCGTTCGGCTGGGGTGTCAAAGTGTCGACGAGTGCGGCCCGCTTGCTCTGGATCTGCGCCTTGAGGAGCTCGGCACTCGGTGCGAGGGCGGTATGGGTGGATTCGTCGTCCCCCTCAATACCGGGTGCGGTATCGACCACAAAAGGCTCAACCGGTCCGACTGCCGGAACGTCGACTCGCATGAGCCGTTCGGTGCGCAAGATGTGCTGAATGGCCTGTGATGGAACCCCAAGAACACCGTTGAAGCGGCCGTCAGGCGGTGCGTTCAGCGGCGGTTCTGCGAGCGTTCGCCACAGTGCCGAGCCCGCGTTCATCTGGGTCGATGAGTCTTCGTCTTTCAGCTCGTCGATGTCTTGGTTTGGCGCGTCCGCGTCGTACCGGTCCAATAGACCTGTGCTGTCATTCTCGGGGCCGACATCACGGACGACCTCGTCAAAGTGTCCGGCTGCTGCGGCATGTGTGCGGACCCATCCCGATAAGCGTGCCCGTGCCCCCGGAGTGAGCGAGTCTTCCATACGCTCTGCGTTCGCGGTGGCGTCGATTCCTGGGACCGTGATGTCAGCGCCTGATGGCAACAAATCCATGGCCGACAGGACGTCTGTATGGGGGGCTCCGGGACGACGTCCTGCTCCAAACAACACCACCTGACCTTCGAGGCCCAGCATGACACAACCGTCGTCCACATCTCCGTGGTGCAGTCCGGCAGCGTGGAGTGCCGCGAGTGCGTGCAGCACCTGCGAGACGATGTAGCGAGACAGCTCCCTAGGCGGCTCCGCATCGATCAAACGAACGCCTGTGGGGATCAGCTCGGCGTAGATCGACTCGGTCTCGCTGGTGTAGACCACGGGCGCCAAGGCGGGGTGTTCGGCCCTCGACTCCGTGGGGGCGCCAGGCCACACCGCAACACGTCCCACGCCCGCAAGGGTGGCAAAGCGCACCGGCTCCCGAGCGTCGGCGGGATCAAAAGGATCGAATTGGAGGTCCGTTGCGCTCACGCTGGCACGATACGCTACGGCGACCCCTGGGGCCACCCGCGACGCTAGCGATTGTGCTGACGTTGCGAGACGGAGCAAACGGATGAGCATTGAGGCAGTGTGGACGCTCGTCGTTGTTGGCGGGATGACCGTGCTCCTAGCCCGTGAACGGCTAGGTGCAGAGTTGGTCTTGTTCCTTGCACTCTGCTGTTTGGTCGTCACCGGAGTGGTCGATAGTGCGACCGCGCTGAAAGGGTTCGGCAACACGGCTGTCGCGACCATCGCGGTGCTGTTCGTCGTAGCGGCGGCGGTTCGCGAGACCGGAGCGCTGCGAAAAGTGCTCGGTGTTCTGCTCGGTCCCGCATCGACGGTGCGTGGCGCGATGGTCCGGGTCATGCTTCCCACGGCCGTCATGTCGGCATTTGTGAACAACACACCGATCATCGCCTTGTTGATTCCGGCGATTCGCGACTACTCCAGACGGGTCAAGACCACCCCTTCAAAGCTCCTGATTCCGCTGGCGTATGCCGCGATGTTGGGCGGTACGTGTACGCTGATTGGGACGTCCGCGAACCTTGTGGTCTCGGGTCAGCTTCAGGCTGCGGGCCTTGAACCCCTTGGGATGTTTGAGCTGTCCTATGTCGGTCTTCCAACCGCAATAATCGGCCTGCTGTACATGACTGTCTTGGGGCCGAGATTGCTCCCAGAACGGGACGATGCAGCGACGTCGCTCGAAGCCGAAGCGCCTGAGTACTTGTCCTGGGTGCGCGTTGCGGACGGCTCTCCGCTTGTGGGCTTGAGCATTGATGCTGCTGGACTGCGGGGTCTTCCTGGGCTGTTCGTCGTTGAGATGCGCCGTCGAGACGGGTCAGTCCGTGCTCCGGTCGCTCCTGAAGACATGTTGATGGCCGGGGACACGATTGTTCTCACAGGCCCGGGTAGCGCCGTGCGCGATCTGCATTCCTTTCCTGGGCTTGTGCCAACGGACGGCGTTGACCTGGTTGGCGGAGACGACCGCAACTTGGTCGAGGTTGTGATCTCGCGGCGTTCGCCTCTCGTCGGTCAGACCGTCCGGGATTCGGGCTTTAGACGGCGGTATGGCGCTGCAATCTTGGGCATTCAGCACGCTGGTGAGGCGATTGAAACCAAGATTGGCGACCACGTCTTTCAGCAGGGCGACACACTCATGCTGACGGCCCGTGCGGGCTTTGCCCAGGCGTGGTCACAGAGTCAGGCGTTCAACTTGGTCACGGAGGTTCCTGACAGCCAAGCGCCTCGGTACCACCGTGCGACCCATGCACTGGTGATTATTGGCCTGCTAGTTGTCGTACCATCGGTGACCGGCCTGCCCATGTTGCCGGCGGCAATGGCCGCCCTACTGGCACTTGTGGCAACGGGATGCATCTCCACTCAGGGCGTTCGCGCGGCGGTCAACTTTCCGATTCTCATCTTGATTGGGTCGGCCTTTGGCATTGCCGAGGCGCTCGGGTCATCCGGTGCGGCAGACGCCATCGCGTCCCTCGTGATTAGTGGGACCGCATCGATCGGGCCGCTTGCTCTGCTCGCTGCCGTGTACGCACTGACCGTCGCCTTCGTCTACTTTGTGGGCAATGCGGCCGGTGCTGCCATCATGTTCCCCGTCGCTTTGACGACGGCTGCTGCGGCTGGACTAGAGCCGCGCCCGTTTGCCATCGCCACAGCCATGGCCGCGTCGGCTGCTTTTGCCACACCTATTGGGTACCAAAATCTCTTGGTCTATGGACCCGGTGGGTACCGCTACACCGACTTCCTCAAGGTCGGATTGCCGCTCAACGCCGTGTGTATGGCGATTGTGTTGGTCATCGTCCCGCTGGTCTGGCCTCTCGTCGCCCTGGGCTGAGCGGTCGAGTGTCTCGGCCGTCTCGGCTCGCGGCTTGATCAGCGTGCCGGGGTGTGGTGATCTTGAGCCCTTGCGGCGAGGGATTTCGTTCCTATGTGTCGTGCAGTACGGGACACACTCTTCCCAAAGGCAGGTTTTCATGCAGTTCGATAAGTTCACGGTCAAGACGCGCGAAGTCATCTCCGAGTCGCAACAGCTCGCAGGTCGTCTGGGCAACCCCGAGATTCGCCCCGGTCACTTGCTCGTGGCGCTCATCAAGCAGGAAAACGGGATCATTCCGTCCATCCTGACCACCTGCGGTGCAAACCCAGAGGCGGTACTGACCGAAGCTGCGACCATCGTTGATGGCTACAGCAAGGTGAGCGGCGGAAGTAAGGCACAGCTGTCCCGCGAGTTCCGTGCGGTCATTGATGGCTCCCAGGCGGAGGCAAAGAAGCTCGGTGACAGCCATGTCTCCACCGAGATTGTCCTGCTCGCAATCGTTCTGGGAACGTCCAAAGCCGGCCAAGTCCTCAAGGACAATGGCGTTGATGCAACAACCCTTCGCACTGCCATTGACGCTGTGCGGGGTGGCTCGAAGGTCACCGGTGAAGACCCCGAGAGCCAGTACGAGTCACTCGCCAAGTACTGCGTCGACATGACCCAGCAGGCCATGGACGGAAAGCTGGACCCGGTCATTGGCCGTGACGAAGAAATCCGTCGCGCTCTACAGGTTCTGTCGCGTCGCTCCAAGAACAACCCAGTGCTCATTGGCGACCCCGGCGTTGGTAAGACCGCTATCGTCGAAGGCATTGCACAGCGCATTGCCACCGGTGACGTCCCAGAGTCCCTGCAAGGCAAGAAGGTGATGTCTCTCGACCTTCCAGCCTTGCTGGCGGGTGCCAAGTACCGCGGTGAGTTCGAAGAACGCCTCAAGGCGCTGCTCAACGAGATTGAAGCGGCAGAAGGCAAGGTCATTCTGTTCATCGACGAGCTCCACACGCTCGTGGGTGCAGGTAAGACCGAAGGCTCCATGGACGCCGGCAACATGCTCAAGCCCGCACTCGCTCGTGGTCAGCTGCGTTGCATTGGTGCCACTACGTTGGACGAGTACCGCAAGCATCTCGAGAAGGACAAGGCCCTAGAGCGTCGCTTTCAGCCGGTCATCGTGGAAGAGCCGACCATCGAGAACACCATCGCCATCTTGCGTGGCATCAAAGAAAAGTACGAGACCCATCACGGTATTCAGATCACGGATGAAGCTGCAGTTGCAGCCGCTGTGCTGTCTGCTCGGTACATCAGCGACCGGTCTCTGCCAGACAAGGCCATTGACCTGATTGATGAGGCGGCCAGCCGTCTGAAGATGGAGATTGAGTCCAAGCCTACCGCCGTAGATATCTTGGAACGCCAGGTCGCTGGACTTCAGGTTCAGCTGTTGAGCGTCAAGCGTGACGGAGTGGATGACAAGGGAGCCGCCGATCGTGCTGCCGAGATGGAAGAGCGAATCGCCAATCTCAACGAAGAGCTCACTGGAATCACCGCTCGTTGGCACTCGGAACGTGACGCGATTGACCGCATTAGCGAGATCAAGGAACAGATTGAAGAGCTGAACTTCGAGGGTGAAAAAGCCCAGAGAAGCGGAGACTTCGAGAAGGCTAGCCGTATCATTCACGGTGAGCTGCCCTCCCTGCGCGCTGAGCTTCCCATGCGTCAGGCCGCACTGGCCGAGATTCAAAAAGACGGCGCCATGCTCTCCGAGGAAGTCACCGAAGAGGACATCGCACGCGTTGTCGCTCGTTGGACCGGCATCCCGGTGCAGAAGCTGCGTGAGTCCGACATGCAGAAGCTTCTGCGCATGGAAGATGTGCTGCACAGCCGCGTCATTGGTCAGCACGAAGCCGTCATTGCTGTTGCCGAGGCCGTCCGCCGCGCGCGCGCCGGTCTGCAGGACCCGAACCGTCCGATTGGCTCCTTCTTGTTCTTGGGCCCAACGGGTGTCGGCAAGACCGAGCTCGCCAAGGCGTTGGCTGAGTTCCTGTTTGACGACGAAGGCGCAATGGTTCGCATCGACATGTCCGAGTACATGGAGAAGCACTCTGTGGCCCGCCTTATCGGCGCACCTCCTGGATACGTTGGGTACGACGAAGGTGGCCAGCTCACCGAAGCCGTCCGCCGCAAGCCGTACACGGTCATCCTGCTCGACGAGATTGAGAAGGCTCACGGCGACGTGTTCAACATCCTGCTTCAGGTCTTGGATGATGGTCGCTTGACCGACTCGAAGGGCCGTTTGGTCGACTTCAAGAACTGCGTCATCATTATGACCAGCAACATTGGCGCCCACAAGATCATGGAAGCCGGCGGTGACCGTGAGAAGGCACGCGCGGCTGTTGAGTCCGAGCTGAAGAAGCAGCTTCGTCCCGAGTTCATCAACCGTATCGACGCTCGAGTCATCTTCGACGCGCTCAACCGCGACAACATGACCGGCATTCTCGACATTCAACTCAAGCGCGTCCAGCGCCTGTTGGACGCCCGCGACCTGCACATGGTCATCTCGGAAGAGGCGAAGAAGCGCATTGCGGACATTGGCTACGACCCGGCCTACGGTGCTCGCCCGCTCAAGCGCGCCATCACCAACTACCTGCTCAACCCTATGTCTTCGGTCATTATTGGCGGCGGCTATGGGCCAGGAGACGGCATCAAAGTGGATTTGGTGGGTGAAGACCAGATCGAGTTCACCCGGATTCCGGCACCGGAAGAAGAAGCTGGGCACGGCGGTGCAGTGGCCCAGATTGAGCAGCAGCCCCAGGCGTGATGCGGCCCCTTCGTCTGATGATCCTGATGGTCGGCCTTGTGCCGGCTGTCTTGCTCGGGCTGGTCGCGGCGTACGGCATGATGGGGCCAAACACGTGGTCGGCGACCTCTTCGGTGGCTCTAGACGTGCAGGCCGAAGACGTCACCGTACTGACTGATGACGTCCGTAAGTGGCGTGACTGGATGCTCATCGATCATGTCGCCGACGACGACTTCACGACCGTCCAGACCCGCCAGGTCACCGGTGCCGGCGCTACGCTGGGCTGGATGACTGGGTTCTTGGCCGGAGAAGTGGTGTTGCGCAGCGAATGGGAGGACGGTGAGTCCTACTCACTGGACTGGCTTGAGAGACGCGCTGGCCGACCGGCAGCCACGTCCACCGACCCGACTCCGGAACCCACAGGATGGACCGAGTCGACTGGAACCCTGGAGGTTCGCTTGGCAGATGACGGAGGCATCACTTTGACTCTCATCGAGTCGGGGAGTGCCGGGCCGCGTCCGCTCGGGCCCTTCTTGATCAGCACCGTGCAGGCCAAGCGGCATGACGTGCTCGACCAACGCCTGTCTGCGTTGGCGGAGCTGGCCAAGGTAGCGGCTAGGCGACGTGAGACGATTGAGGCCGTTCAGTAGCGCTTGAGCTTAGCTGGCTAGGACGTCGGCCCACTCGGGATGCTTTGCGAACTGTGCCACTACGTAGGAGCAAGCTGGCTGAAGGGTCCAGCCATTTTCGCGTGCGTCAGCGACGGAGTGCTTCACCAGCTCCAGCGCAACTCCCTGCCCACGGTAGCTGGAAGGCACCAGTGTCTTGTCGAGCAGGAGAATAGAGCCCTGGCGCTCAAAGGTGAGGATGGCGGGCTCTTCGCCGTCCCGCTGGTAGGTGTATTGGCCGCGAGTGTCGTTGTCTTCGCGTTCGATGGTTGGTGTGTTCATGGGGATTCTCGCAGGGGTTAGCGGACCCAGATGTGACCGCGAGTACTCACAGTACTGACACCAAATGCGGCGCCGCCGCTGACTCGGTACGCGGACTCAACCAAGCCGCCAACGCTGTTGTTGTCGTAACCACTGGCTCCGAATCCAATGCCATCGTCCAGCGTGTTGATGTTGGTCTGGCCATTGGTGACCAAGCCGAACCGTACGCGCGCGCGGTAGTTGGACAGGTCGTCGTCAATATTGATTCCTGTGTCTCGATAGTTGCCGGAGTTGTTGGTGGTCTCTCCCAGTGAACGGCCCCACATCGTGAGCCACTCCAGCTTCGCAGAGGCCGACTCGGTGAAGAAGTAGCCTTGCCCTGTGTCGCGGCTGCCAATCGGGGTGTTCGTGAACATGTCCAACAGCGTCTGTGAGCCGGGCAGGTCGTACGACTTGCAGCCGTAGACTCCGGTGCTGACGTTTCGCAGGCAACCGCGAATCTCGTCCCCCTCGACCTCGTTGAACGCCACAAACTTCGCGTCTGAGTTGGTCGTTGGGTCGAGGCTCGTCGGATTCAGAGTCGAGTTGCTGGTCCAGTGGCTAGACAGGAACTTGAACGTGTCTCCGGTGCTCGCGGTGCGCAGTGCGAGCGTCCAGCCGCCGTTGGCCATGTCGCAGTAGGCGTCGAACTCGGGGTTGGGTCCGGTGCCGTCAGCGTCGATCGAGTAGATACCGTCGGTGGCTGCATTGTCGTCCGTCCAGATGTCCAAACAGCTGGAAGGAACGAAACAGCCTTCCTCTGGGTACACGGTGGAGACGGTCTCGCCGGAGGGCACGGTTGCGTCGGCACAGACGGTGGCGCCGCGCCGTACGGTAGCACCTGTCGACACCGTCGCGTTTGCCAGGATGGTTGCATTGACCCGTACGTTGCCCCGAACTGTCGCTCCGTTTCCGATGCTTGTGTTGCGCCCCACACGGGCGTTGCCGAGAATGAGGGCCCCGTCACCAATGGTGGACTGCTTGCGGATTCGTACGCCCGGCGAGATGGTCACCCGTTCGCCGATGTCTGTGTCGGGACCGACAACGCCGTAAACTGTCGTGCCGTCCTCCGGTGCAGAGGCGTCTGCGACGGTGACGGACCGGCCGATGACGGCGCCATTGCCTAGCTCAGCGTGGCTTCCGATATTCGACAGGTTGCCGACGACAGCGTTGCTTCCGAGGGTCACATCATCGCCCATAGTAGCGGCGTACCCGATGTAGGCTCCGGTGCCTGTGGTCAGGCGTTCACCCACATTGGAGGAGCGACCCAGCACGGTGTCTGCAGCCAGGCTGGCGTCGATGCCGACGTTGGCTCCGCGGCCAACAATGACGTTGTTGCCGACGACCAAGGGGTTGGACACGTGGGCGAATCGGCCGTCGAGGGTCGCGCGGTCGGCAATGGTTACGCCAGAGCCGAGTGCGAGCTGGGGGCCGATGTTGGCATCGTCACCGACTTGGCTGGAGTCGCCAACGGTTGTGCTGCCGTCGAGCGTCGCGGAGGTGGAGACGCAGGCGCTGTTCGACTCATAGGCGTCGTCGCATCCGTTGTTGTCGTTGTCTGCGGCATGCGCGACGGAGACGGTGCTGGCTGCGAACAAGATGAGCCATCGATTCATTAGAAATCCCCCGGAATAGTACCGCGAGGGTATCATTCCGAGGGACATGCCGTAAGCGCTTTACCGCCTAAGGTCGGCGGACTGCTAGCTACCGTCTGCGAGGCTGCGGTCTAGAATTTCAGCGAACTTCTCGTAGGGTAGGGCACCTGCGACCATCACGCCGTCCACGAAGAAGGTCGGGGTCGCTTGCACGCCCATGGACTCGGCCAGGGCCATGTCTTCGTCGATCTGGCTGTCGAACTTGCCCGAAGCCATGCACGTCTCAAACGCGCCCATGTCCATGCCAAGAGCAGTGGCGTGGGTGCGGAAGTCGCCGTCTTGGAGTTGCTGCTGATTGTTGAGCAGCAGGTGGAACATCTCAGAGTACTGGTCCTGCTCGCCGGCACAATGAGCGGCAATCGCAGCAGGACGTGCGCGGGCGTGGAATCCGAGCGGGTAGTCCTTGAACACGAGCTTCACCTTGCCTTCGTAGTCGGCGAGGATGCGGTCGACAATCGGCAGTGCTGTTGCACAGTAGTAGCACTCGAACTCGGCAAACTGCACGATGGTAATCGGTGAATTGGGGTCACCGAAGACGGGGTCATGTTCGGCAATCGGTACATCGATGCGTGGCAGGACGGGGGCTTCGAGTGCCACGTCCAGGGACTTCATGCCGGACAGCTCGGTGTACCAAACGCGGAAGCGCTCGCCTTGGTTTTGCTGGGCGATCTGCTGTTCGATGAATGGGCGAGCTTCTTCGATGGCGGCGCCACCCATGCGCTGGGCGTTCTGGGCATAGAAGGCTTCAACTTGCTCGGTTGTGGGGGCAGCGGCCTTGGCTTCGACCTCTACGGCCAACAGCTCCTCCACACTGATGTCGCGGCTGGCGGCTTCCGCTTCCAGAATACGGTCGCGCACAATACCGTCGAGTGCTTGGGACTCGGTGTCGTATTTCTGCATGCGGTACTCAACTTCCATCGAGGTCAAGCGCATGCCGACCTGCTCCATCAGCTCGCCGTGCGTGACCTGGCCACCTTCCCAAGAGGCGACCACGGTGTCCGGAGACATTGTGGATGCGGCTTCAGGAGCACCGGCGGGTGCGGGAGCGGGCGCAGTAGTGGTGTTGGCACCACAGGCGGTGAGCGCGAGAGCAAGGGCGAGCGAGAGCTTATTCATGGGTCCTCCGACGGAAGGGCCCGCATAACCGGGCGGTCCGGGTAGGGGGAACCAACTGACGTCCGTGGACGCCTAGGGACACATTCCGGTGGAATCCACGGTCACATCGGTGGCACGGATCCTGCTCTGCGGTAGTGTGCCCACGCTCGGAGCTGCCCTGTGAAATACGTCTTCTACGCCCTCATTGCGATTTCATTCCTGTACGCCGCATTTCTGCAGGTCTTCCAGATGGGAGCGCTCGAAGCGTCACATGCGACAGCGGTCGCAGAGGCGCTTGCCGCGGGTGCGGACTCGCCCATCTTCAAGACGCCGATGGACAACCTGACGGACGCGGCATTGTCGGCGGCAAAGGCCTCGGTAACGTTGGCCATCAGCTTGGTTGGTGGCATGGCGCTGTTTCTGGGCGTGATGAAGGTGGCAGAGGACGGGGGTCTGTTGACCATCATTGCCAAGACCCTTCGCCCCATCACGGTGCTGCTGTTTCCGGATGTTCCGCCGAACCACCCGGCGATGGGCGCCATCATTCTGAACATGAGTGCAAATGCACTCGGTCTTGGAAATGCAGCAACGCCGTTCGGAATCCGAGCAATGCAGGAGCTGGACAAGCTCAATCCTCACAAGGGCACCGCCAGCAACGCCATGGCGCTGTTTCTCGCCATCAACACGAGCGCGCTGGCACTGCTGCCCACGGGTGTCATGGTCATTCGCCAGGAGTTGGGCTCGGTTCAGCCCGGCGCCATTTTCGCGACCACCCTGATTGCGACTACGGTCTCTACCGTTGCTGGCATTACGGCAGCCAAGGTCTACCAGCGCATCTGGCCATCGGCTCAAGCGACTCACGAGCAAGCAGTGGCCGCGGGCGAGGTCGAAGAGACCCCTGAACAGACCGAGACGCGCGAGACCCAAGACGACGCCGCTCTGACAGACAACAGCAGCTACCCAGCATGGGTCAGCTTCGGTGCCATTGCCGCACTCTTCGCCTTCATCATCTCCATGGTTGTGGTGCCGACGGTGGGGCCAACGGTCTCCCCTTGGGTCATTCCAGGAATCTTGTTCGGCATGCTGACGTTTGGCATGGCTCGCGGCGTGAACGTCTACAGTAGCGTTGTCGAGGGTGCGAAGTCCGGCTGGGATGTCGCCGTGATGATTATCCCGTTCCTCGTTGCCATTTTGGTCGCAGTCGGCATGTTCCGGGCGAACAACCTGCTGTTCGACATTGTTGGCTACATCAGTCCGTTCACCGACCCGCTCGGCATGCCAGCAGAAGCTCTGCCAATGGCTCTGCTCCGCCCGCTGTCGGGCTCGGGTGCCTACGGCGTGATGATGGACATTCTAAGTTCCAACGGTCCGGACTCTTACGTGGGGCTGCTCGTGAGCACGCTTCAGGGCTCAACCGAGACGACCTTCTATGTGCTGGCGGTCTACTACGGTGCGGTTCAGGTCAAGCGCATTCGCCACACCATGCTCGCAGCGCTGACTGCCGATGCGTTCGGAATCATTGGCGCAATTGGCGCCGTTTGGCTGCTGTACGGACGCAGCGGCCTGTAGGTTGTCTTTCTCAACACACTTTAGGGAGGTCACATGGTGACTTGGATTCTTGCGGTTTTGGCGATGTACATGTTGCAGGTCTTTGTCCCCACTACCTTCGGGACTGCACTTGCTCCGAATGCGGTGGCGGCCACCACTGACCACATGAAGGGGAAGGACAACGCGCCGGAGCTGACGGTGATGGGCAAGCGCGCCCAGCGAGCTCTGAACAACCTCAAGGAGACGCTGCCAGTCTTCTTGGCCGTAGCGTTGCTCCTTCAGATTCAAGGAACGACCGATGGACTGGCGCAGACAGGAGCCATCGTCTTCCTCATTGCGCGTGTCCTGTACATGCCGGCGTACATGGTCGCCATTTTTGGACTTCGCACGGTCACCTGGGCGATTGGCTCGGTTGGCATCGCTCTGATGATCTCAGCGCTGTTCTAAGGCGTTAGCCGCGCGTCAACGACGTGCGGCTCCGGGACTGCAACCGTGAGTCGCCCTGCACCTCGATGGGCCGGGCTCAGCAGGTCGTTGAGGGTCTTAGGAACGGCGGCCGACGGCAGGTAGCTACTGGCAGTCATCCGCCGGCATGTTGGCAATCCATGCTCGAATGAGGTCTACGCCTTCGTTGTGTGCGAGGGAACGACCTAATAGTGGCATCATTGCACCGGGGTCTTCCGTCTCCATACGGAAAGCCAAGATGCTCTCGTCTGGGTTTCCAGGGACGATGTCGTAGATCAGACCACCGCCGCCGAGTCCCGCGCTGCCCGGGCGTTTGCACACACCCAAGTTGAAGTCGTTGGTGTTCTCGTAGTTGAGGAACAGCTGGGAGGTCACGCCCTGCACGCCGTCGGGTCTGTGACAGTGGGCGCAGTTGATGTCCAGGTAGTCCCGTGCGGCGTGGTTCAACTCCTCTCCGCTCAAGGCATCGATGTCCAAGCCCTCAGTGACGACGGCTCCGTCGACCGAGGCCGTGTCCAGCCCGGTGACAATACCGGCATCAATCCAGGTCTGAAGCTGGCCACTAGCTGTCAGGTTTCGAGGCTTTGGCCCAATCGGTGCCATCACGACATCCTCGCCCTGTTCGATCTGGTGGCACTCGCTACACTGGTTGCGCTGCGGCACCAAATACTGGGAGGTGCGTGATTCACCATCGGGGTCGATGAACGTGACCACGGAGACATTGCCGCCTACGGCCAGGTCCGCGTCCGTGTTGTCGTCGTTCCAGAGGTAGGGCCAAGACTCCCAGCCTTCCTCTGTTCGCCGCATCATTCGGGTCTCTTTCGGGTCGACCCCTTCGGTGGGGGAGCGCAGGTCAGCGGGGAAGCTGAACGTCTTTAGGATGACGGTGCCAACGGGAAAGTCCAACACATCCGCGGGTCCACCGGGAGAGGCGCTGGTGCCTTCCGGTAGGTAAATCGCACGGTGCTTCACGGCGTAGTCACTGAATAATGGAGTGTTCAGTGTGTACGTATGCACGCCCTCGGCGTACACCGGCGCATTGCCGTCCCAGGCCATCAGCCCCATATCGGACAGCTGGTCTGGCGGCGGCTCGGTCAGGTCGATGTTCGGCGTGAGGTCACCCCCACATGCCGACAGTACGACTGCAATCATGCAGGGAATAAAGCGCATTATTCGCTGACTCCGGCGGGAAGCTCTCCCAACACCACGGCACCACCAGGCAGGGCGGTGCAGTCGTACGGCGCAAAAGGAGCGGCGGGCCGGAAGACATCATCGAGCGTTGGAACCTCTCCAGAAGCGAGGACTTCGGCGAGGTTGAGGTTGACCACGCTCGTTCCCTCGTTGGCGCCGATGCACACGCTGTTGTCATTGCTGACTGCAGTCCCATCGGTCGTTGAGAAGCCGCTCTCTGCAATGCCGTCGTACACGACCGAGTCCACGGCACCACCACCATAGAGCAATCCTAGCAGCAGGCCGAGCTCGCGGAGTTCTGCGTCAGAGGTGTCTGGGGAGGTACCGTTGCCAATGAAGGTGTTGCCTTCAATCAGTACGTTCTCGGTGCGGAAGTTGAAGGTGACGCCGTCTCCTGTCATCAGTCCGAGGTCGTCGACGTCTCCCAAGACGTTGGCGTCTTGAATGGCCCAGGTTGCGGGGTCGCTCTCAATGGCGAGGCCTGACAACACGGCCACGGCGACGCTGTCGTTGTTTTCCCAGGTGTTGTTGCTCAAGTGAACCCGACGGCTCGCCAGCATGAAGGTGCCCGTACCGGCGGGGATGGCGCGAACAATGCCGGATGGAGCGAAGTTATCGCGGTTGTTGTCGACGATAGTGTTGTCGTGAATGTAGACGTCACGGCCCACGATGGGGTTGCCAGGCAGGTCGAAGATGACAATGCCAGCCGTGTTGTCGGTGGCCATGTTGCCGTACACATCTGCGTACTGCGTGTTTTCGATCTCAAGACCAGCGACATTGCCGCGGACGTCGTTGTTGCGGATGACCGCGTGCTGGCACTGACCCACGTACAGGCCGGCGTCCGACGCATTGAGAGCCTCGCTGTCTTCCACGAGCACGTGGTCCACGCGCACTGGGTAGATCCCGTACGCACCGTTTTCTGACGATGGGCCGGCACTCCACGTGGTGCGAACGCGGCGAATGATGATGTTGCTGCTGTCTTCAACCCGCAGGGCATCCTTGGTGGCGTTCTGGATGGTGAGGTCCTGAATGAGGAATCCGTCACCTACGCTGTCGACGCCATTGACCTGGCTCTCCGAGGCGGGCGCGAGGTCGATGACGGTCAGGTCCATGCCCTGACCCAAGAGCGAGATGTCCGACGCTCCGCGCAGTGTCAGCTGGTTGTCCAGCATGAAGTCGCCTTCTCCAAGAATGAGGGTCAGTCCATCTTCGAGGGTGTTGGTCCGGTCGATCAAGGCATCGATGTCTTCCACCGTGAACTCCTCGCATGCTCCGTCGACGTCATCGCAGGAGATGGTGGTGAGCGTGGATTCGGTGCAGGCCGCGAGGACGAGAGCGAGGGGAAAAATCAGGGGCAATGGGCGCATGTGGAATCTCCTACGAAGTGGGCCATTGTACCGCAGTCTGGGGATGGTTGGATACGTTTTGTACGTCTGGCTGAGCACGCGCCCTATGCGCCGGATGCAAGGGTGTACAAGCGCGTGAACGACCGGATTCTACGACATCCATACGACGTGGTCCCCCGGTCGGGCGATCCAAGCGCTACACTGCGGCCGCCCCTGCTGTGAGGAATCGATGCGTTTGAGTGTCTTGTTGGCGTTGGCCCTATTTTCTTCCCAATCGGCTTGGGCCGGCTGTGATTCACCAGCGACAGGGCTGGTCATCAATGAGTTTCTGCCCGACCCTGATGGGGCGGACAGCACGGTGCTCGAAGAGTGGGTTGAACTTTACAATCCCACCAGCGAAACACTCGACATCACGGGCGTTGAGCTGCGCAAGGCCACTGCAGGGGATTCCTACGGACTGGAAGCCACCATCGCTGACCAGCTCGGCGGTCCAGGTGCACTCGTGACTCTCGCTCCCGGCGAGTACTACGTGATTGGTGAGAACAACGTCTTTTCCGCGGACTACGTCTCTGGCACCACCCTGGCCATGGGCACTGGTGCGAATGGCGACGGCGTGCAGATTCGCGATTGTGGCGGCGCAATCTTGGACACCGTTGTCTACGGAGACCAAGACAACATGCAGGCGGTCACCGATGACAGCGGTGCCGTGGCTACGTCGCTCGCTCCAAAGCCTGGTGCTGGAGAGACCGTCGCTCGTCGCGCGAACGGCGTGGATACGGACGCCTCAGGCGATGACTTCTGGGTTCCTACAACGGCCACCGTTGGTACCGCCAACCCCGCACCGCCAGTGTGTTCGGCCAGCCAGGGGGGCGTCGTCATCAATGAGTTCGTTGCCAATCCAAGTGGCTCGGACGCAGCGGCCATGCTCGAGTTTGTGGAGCTCTACAACAGCGGCGGCACGACCGTTGCCCTCGAAGGTTGGCGCATTGAAGGCGCGGGTAGCGGCTCCTACAGCACCAAGTACACGTTCGGAGAGTCCGCGAGTATTGGCGCTGAATCCTGGCTTGCAGCTGGCGAAGCAAACGTTGTCGGTGCCACCATCATCACCGATACCTTGGCGCTTGGTAGCGGGTCGAACGGAGACGGCCTTCGCCTGGTGGACTGCGACGGAACGGTTGTCGACACGGTTGTGTACGGCGAAGACAATGATGATGAGATTGCGGATGATGACGGCAACATCACGCGCTTTGCCGGAAAGCCCGGTGATGACGAAGCCGTTGCCCGACTCGTTGACGGCGTTGACACCAACGACTCGTCGGACGACTTCTTCCTGACGGACGAGCTGACGCCCGGCGCACGCAACCCGAGCGCACCTGTGTGTGTGGCCACCACTGGCACCATCGTCATCAACGAATTCATGGCCAACCCCCCCGGGGCAGACGGCGACGTTCGCTTGGAGTGGGTGGAGCTGTTCAACTCCGGCGATAGCGCCATCCTGCTCGACGAGTGGACCCTCAACGTGGCCACCCAGAGCGACTCGTACTCGACACGCGCCACGTTCCCAGCCGGAACCTCGATTCCAGCGGACGGACACCTGTTGTTGGGCGAGCTCAATGTGACCGCCGCAGACGTGGTCATTGCAAGTACGCTCGGACTGGGAAGCGGCCTGCGCGCGGACGGTGTTCGTCTCATCGACTGCAACGGCACCACGGTCGACACCGTTGTCTACGGTGACTCGAGCAACGAAGACGCCGTGACCGACGACAACGGCGTAGCAACGGGCGTGGCCCCTATGCCTGGTGATGGTGTGGCCCTCGGGCGCCGCCAAGACGGACAAGACACGGATGACAGCGGCGCCGACTTTGTGGCAACCACAAGCCCCACTCCAGGCGCTAGCAACCCCGTCTTCGAGTGCTTTCCAAGCAACGGAGATGTGCTGATTAATGAAGCCTTGGTCGACCCGGACGGAAGCGATAGCGACGCTATGAGCGAGTGGGTTGAGCTGTACAATCGCTCGGGAGACGAGCTGCGCGTGGACGGTTGGTCGCTGGTCTTCGCGAGCAACGGGGACGACAGCGCACCCGACGTTCTGTTCCCACCCGAGAGTGCTGTCGCACCTCTAGGATTCTTTGTTGCCGGTGACGCAAACGCACCCGAGACAGATGTTGTGGTGTCCATGTCCATGGGCAATGGCAGCGGCGGAGACGCCATCCAGCTGATCGATTGCGAAGGCACCTTGGTCGACGTTGTCGTGTACGGCGGCAGCAACGAAGACGGACTGCTCGACGAGAGCGGGGCCCTGGCTGTTGCCGTTGCCTCTCCTGGAAGCGACGCCACAATTGCGCGTGCGGAAGACGGTGCGGACACCGATGCTGCAGCGGACTGGGTGGTGGACACAAGCCCAACACCGGGTGCGACGAACGTCAGCACGACAGGCGACGGTCCCGACATTCCCCCGGCGCGCAGCGGCTGTGGTGGCAACAACGCACCGGGTGGCGATGCTCCCGGTGGTTGTGGCTCCGACCGCCAGCTCAGCAACGAGCGCGGCTGCAGCACCACGCCACTGCCCCTCGGTGGCTTTGAAGTCTTGATGGCCGGGCTGATTGGCCTGCGTCGTCGTCGCCGTCGCTCGTGAGACGTTGGGCCATTGGCCTGACCATTGGAGCGGCCGCCTTGTACGTCACGGGTGGCGCTCTTCTGACGGGGATTCAGCGCAAGTTGTTGTTCCCCGCGCCCTCGGTTCCACAAGCCGCCCTGGATGAGGCGGCGCAGCATTTTGGCTGTGAGACGCTGCGTCTGACTACGTCGGATGGGGTGTCGCTGTATGCGTGGTACCGTCAGTCACGCGGCGAGCGAGCGGTGCTGTTCCTGCATGGAAACGGCGAGACGGTGGCTGACCGCCCGGACCTGATTGCCCAGCTGCACATGGCTGGATGGGACGTGCTGGTGCCGGCCTACCGGGGGTATCCGGGCAGTGACGGTAGCCCGACGGAAGAAGGCCTGTACAAGGACGCACGAGCGGCGTGGGACTATCTGGTGGACGTGCGCGGCTTCGACCCCGCCGACATTGTGGTTCATGGCAAGAGCATGGGCGGAGGCGTTGCCACGGGCTTGCTGATGGATGTTCACCCAGCAGCTTTGGTCTTGGAGTCGACCTTTACGTCGCTGCCAGACGTCGCGGCGCGTGTGGCGTGGATGTACCCAGTGCAGTGGCTGATGCCGGACCGGTTCGACACAGCGGCTCGGGCCCCACTACTAGACCTACCTGTGCTGCTCCTACATGGCACAAACGACCCGCTGATTCCGGTGGACCATGCACGGACCAACCTTCAGCGCTTTCCAGATGCTGACTTGGTTGAAGTTCCGGCCGGACATGGCGAGACGCTCACAATGCTCGATGCGTCAGCGCGGCGTGCCTACATGGGCCTACTGACCCGCGTATCCAGAGAGCCGGACGGCGAAGGCGACGGACCTAGTCGGTCGGACGGCGCAGAAGGCGACGGACCCGCGCTTTGAGTTCGAGGGGCCTGAAGGGCTTGACCACGTAGTCGTCGGCTCCCAGCTCGAATGCACGTGCGACCTGACGTTCGTCCCCGACCGCCGTCAACATGACCGCTGGGGTGCGTGCGTGGTGGGGGAGCTCGCGGGCGTACTCCAACAGGGAAAACCCGTCTCGCCCGGGCAGGTAGACGTCCAATAGCAGTAGGTCGAAGGACTCGTCGCGTATGATCTCTGCGGCTCGGTCACCGTCCGCTGCGCGGGTGACCGACAAGCCGTCTTCACCGAGTAGCCGTACGACGAGGGCGGCTGTGGCAGGGTCGTCTTCGGCTATGAGTACGCGCGCCTGCGCATGGGCTTGAGGCTCTGCGACCGTGAACTCAATGCAGTGGCTCTGGGCGTGATTGGCCATTCGCGACGCCGACACTAAGACATCGGCAACCGATGACCCTCCGGCCTCTGCGATTCCAACGGCGAATCGTGTGGTCAGACCCAAGACTTGATGCGCACTCCTCGCAGCACGGACCACCGTGTTGGCGGTGGAGTCGCCGTCTTGGTGAAGCATGGCGCCAATTTCGTTCGAACCTAGACTACAGACGAGGCTATCGATGGGCATCTGTTCGCGGAACTGAGTCGCCCACTCCGATAGGTCGGCGTCAACGGGAACGATGATGTGGGCAATCGAGACCGATTGGTTCGGGTGCGTAGAACCATGGGCGAGGATGAGAGCGTCTCGGAGAGTCGCCTGGTCGGGCAGTCCGGATGCGGTGTCCATGACGGAGTGAACGTTGATGGCTTTGGCGAGCAGAGACGACATTGCTGAGGCAACACCCACCGGGTCGATGGGCTTCGCGTAGACAGCGTCGGCACCATGAGCCATCAGCTCCGCACGCAGGCCGTCGCTGACGCCACTCGCGATGACCACGGTGGGAACCGCGCGAAGACGAACGTCATCCAGCAGTGCACGCCCGTCTGCGTCCGGTAGAACCAAGTCAATGATTGCACCGGCGACAGGCCTAGCCTCGAGGATTTTCCGTGCCGCAGCGACGGTATCCACGGCGATGACCGACCGGTCGGCCCGCTGAAGCGCCACCTGAAGGACGCCGGAGGCAACGGGGTCTCCGACTGCCACAAGCAGACGGTGCTTGTCGCCTGTGGTCTGCGTGAGGATGGCCTGGATACCGTTGATGAGGGCCGAGATGGCGGGTGCAATGTCGGTCTGGCTCGGGTCACGCAGCATGTCTTCAAGGACCGTCGCGCGCTCGGTAATCAACGGAAAGCCGTAGGTCGCGCCGGAGCCACGGAGCGAGTGTGCGATGCGGGATATGGTGGAACGCGCCTCGGTATTCCCTCGGACAGCGCTGTCTCGTGTGTCCAGCAGCCCCTGAAGGCGGTCGCGTAACGAGTGACGGTACAGGTGCTCGATGGCTGCGGTGATGTTCGCCGGTCCCGCGTCCCGGGTGGGTACGGGTGGCAGCGTGTGCGCCATGGAGGCCGCTATGGGGGGCTGTATGGGCCCACCGCTACGCAGCGATTCCAGGCACTCTGCCAAGTCTGCACACGACGGAAACCGTTCCTCTGCGCGGTAGGCGAGAGCTCTGCGAAGTACGTCACCGAGCGGCTTTGGCACGCCCTGCCAGCGGACCGAGTCCTCTGGGCACGCGAAGAGGTCGACAGGAGATGCTGCAGTGAGCGCTTGGTAGATGGTGGCTGCTGCGGCGTATTGGTCGGCGGCCGGACCCACGGTGCGCGCGTTCATCCGCTGCTCTGGCGGCATGTAGGCGAACGTGCCGAGAGTGACGTCCACGTCTGTGTCGCGACCTACAGTGTCTGCTACCGCTGCAATGCCAAAGTCGGCGAGCAGCGCGTTCTTTCGGGAGGATAGCAGCACGTTCTGTGGCTTGATGTCCCGGTGAATCACGCCGACGTCATGTGCCGCTTGCAGGCCGCGCAAGATCTGAATGCCTAGACGTAGGCCTTCATCGATTGGGAAGGGCCCGTTTGACGAGATGACAGCGGCCATGGAGGTCTTGGCGAGGTCCATGACAATCCACGCCCGTCCGTCGGCCAAGACGCCTGTGTCGTACACCTGCAGGATGTTGGGGTGGCGTGCAGACGCCATGGCTTTGGCTTCGCGGATGAGTCGTGTTGCGAAGTTGCTGTCGTTGCCGGTCTTGAGGATTTTGACGGCGCGTGGAGCGTCCAGCACGGTGTCATGGGCACTGTACACACGAGAGGTGGCACCTGTGCCTATGACCTCGTTGAGGACGTAGCGTTCGGGCAGGGTGCTGGGGGTCATCGCGGCGAAACCGATCGGAGGATGGAGCGCAGACGCTCGGCTAAGGTCATGGGGTCGAACGGCTTGGCAACGAAGCCCGCGGCCCCCATAGCTAGGTAGCGCTCGATCTCGCCACCATGGGCACGCGCGGTCATGAACACGACTGGAATGTGTGCCAGATGAGGTTGCTCTTTGAGCGAACTAAAGAATGCAGCGCCGTCCATGCCAGGCATCATGACGTCCAGGAGCAACAGGTCAGGTAGCTGGACCTGCAGCATCTCGAAGGCGTCGGATGCGGACCTAGCCGAGCTGACTGTCATCTTCCCGACTGTGCGCAGTGCCAGCGCCGCAATCGTACGGATGTCATCGTCATCGTCAACGATCAGGACTCGAACAGTCATGGGCTGAACCTCGGCGGCTAGGGTACACCTTCCCAAGGAGGCGCGTGTTGTCTGACCCGTCGCTACAAATCGACCTAAGCGCCAATGGCCTGCTTTTGGGTGAGGAGATCGGCTCCGGAGGCATGGCCACAGTGTTTGCCGCCCAGCATTCGGACTGGGGGGATGTCGCCGTAAAGGTGTTGCGGGCTGACGCACGCAAGCGGCACAAGTTGCGCTTTGCGGAAGAGGTCCGCGTCTTGTCGGAGCTGCGTCATCCGCACATTGTGCATGTCTTTGCTGCGGGCGTCACAGAGGGCACCACCTGGATTGCAATGCAGCGAGTGTCTGGCGGCTCGTTGCTCACCCGGGTCAATACGCGCGGACCGATGTCTCGCAATGAAATCATCCGAATCGGGGAACAGGCGCTTCTCGGCCTACAAGCCGCGCACGATGCGGGCATTATTCACCGAGACGTCAAGCCCCAAAACATGCTGCTCGACAAGTGGGATAACCTGAAGCTGTGTGATTTTGGCGTTGCTCGCTGGTCCACGCCAGAGCGCGTAGACCTGACCCGCACGGGGGACCGTCTTGGAACGGTCAGCTACATGGCGCCGGAACAACGCATCCAAGCGCGCGATGTTGACCCAACAGTTGACCAGTATGCCCTCGCTGCATCGCTGTTCGCTATTGCGACATGCCGCAAGCCAAGGGATTTTTCACTGTCCATGATCTCGGCAGACGTACTGAAGATCGTCCCAGCTTGGCTGCGTCCCATCGTAAAACGCGCGACGAGCTACTCGCCGCGCGAACGGTACCCGTCGGCAGATGCCATGCGTGAGGCGCTGATTAGCCTTCGATCGAACGAATAATCGCGTTGGCGAAGTCGGTAGCGTTGGCGGTACCACCAAGAGCTTTTGGTGAGTCGTTCCCTTCGAGTGCTGTCGTCAAGCCGGTCATGAGCTTGTCTGCTGCTTCAGCCTCACCCAAGTCGCGCAGCATCAGCACGGCCGAGAAGGCCAAGCTGGTTGGACAACAGTCGTTGTCTGCGGGCTGACCGTGAGCTGAGGTGTAGATGCGTAGACCGTCAGGCCCCTCATTGAGGGACGGAGAGTTGACGGCGCCGCCAACCAAGCCAGCGCACAGGTCGGCGAGGATATCGCCGAAGAGATTGCCACACAGCAGAACATCGAAGTCAGCAGGGTTGCGAACCAACTTCATGCACAGAGCGTCCACGATGCAGTCGTCGCACTCAATGTCCGAGTACTGCTCGGCCACGGCACGTGCTGTGTTCAGGAAGAGGCCATCGCTCATCTTCATGATGTTGGCCTTGTGTACGATGGTCACGCGCTTGCGACCTAGACGGCGAGCTGTCTGGAACGCATGGTGTGCAATGCGCTCACAGCCGGCCTTGGTGGTGACCTTAAGGCTCTCAAACACGCCGGTGAGCGACTCGTGCTCAAGCTGGGCATAGACGTCTTCGGTGGTCTCGCGGACTACGATGACATCTGCGTTTGGGAAGCGTGCTTCGATACCGGCTACCCCTTCGATAGGACGAAGGTTCGCGAACACACCCAGCGCACGACGAAGCTGAACAATGGGAGCAGGCTGGTCTTCTGCAGCGCTCTTCTTGTGGCCGAGAAGGACGGTCTTGTTCGCCTTGGCGGAGGCCAGCAGGGCTTCAGGCGGCTCGCCGTCGGTCCAGTTCTGAACGTCGAAGCTCAGGGCTGCACCGGAGGCTTCGAGGATACGGCGGACAGCGGTGATATTGGCGATGCTGTCGCCGGGAACGAGCGTAATGGAATGCATGGCGTCCCCCTAAAACTTGTCGAGAATGGCTTGGGTGAAGGTCTCGGTATTGGCGGAGCCACCGAGGTCACCGGTCAGGTGCTTGCCTTCTGAGAGGACGTCGTACACGGCGCGGCGTACGCGGTCAGCGACCGTGCGTTCACCCATGTACTCCATCATCAAGACACCGCTGAGCAAGACAGCCAGGGGGTTTGCGATGCCCTGGCCCGCGATGTCCGGTGCGGTTCCGTGGACCGCTTCGAACACGGCGATGCGCTCGCCAACGTTGGCTCCCGGAACAACGCCGAGGCCGCCTACGAGGCCAGCGCACAGGTCGCTGACAATGTCGCCGTACAGGTTCTGCATGAGCAGGACGTCGTAGTTGGACGGGTCGTGGGCCAAGTTCATGGCGACGTCGTCCAGGTTCTCAGTCTCTTGTTCAATGAACGGGTACGACTTGCCAACGTTGAAGAAGGCTTGCTCGAAGGCGCCGTCAGACAGAGGCTGAACACTGCGCTTGTGGCAGACGGTGATCTTGCGACGACCGGCATTACAGGCATGTTCAAAGGCCCAACGCGCAATGCGCTCGCCGGCTTCGGCGCTCGACACCTTGAGGCTGACGATGGTGCCGGGAGTCACTTCGTGCTCGATACCCGCGTACAACCCTTGGGTATTCTCGCGAAGCACGACCAGGTCAACGTCCTTGTAGGGAGTCGTGATGCCAGGCAGCGAGTTGACCGGACGCCAGCCCGTGTACAACTGCAGCTCTTGGCGCAGCGACACGTTGGCTGAGCGCCAGCCCTTGCCCTTTGGGGTCATGAGCGGACCCTTCAAGCCGACGCGGTTGCGCTTGAGGCTCTCCACGACGTTCTGGGGCAGGGGATTGCCGAGCTCCTGTGCGGCGCGGGCTCCGGCGAGGACCGGCTCCCACTCAACAGGGGCTCCAGCAGCTTCTAGGACGCGGCAGGTGGCACGGGTGACTTCTGGCCCGATGCCGTCGCCTTCAATGAGGGTGACTCGGTAGCGCATGGCTCCTCCAAGGCGCCGTGCCTAACCGGTCGCGTGTTGCTCGCACGCGCTCGGGCGGGGATCTGTCCGGAAGAGGGGTCTACTTGACGCCATGGACTGCGGGTTGATCTGTCGAACATCCACAATGCAGTGGTCATGGCGGCGAAGAACAGAGCAGAACTGCTGGCTGTCACCCTGACGGAGGTCGCGAAACTTATGGTCGTTCGTAGGCACCCATGTCGACCGTTCCATTGATGCGTGTAGCGCCGTCGAGATCGCTGCTGATGCCGGTGAGTCCGGGAGCACTGTTCAAGCCGGCATCCACACCCTGGGAGCCTGACGACAGACGAGCGTTGTCGTCTGCGGTTCCGAAGATGTTGTCGGCGCCATTGGCATCTACGAAGGTCGGGGAGCATGAGCCGATGTTGCCAGTGCCGCCGCCGGTCCAGTCGGACAGACAGGAGTAGGTCACCGCGAGATCAGCGCTGCTGTGCGCAATAGCCGAGTCCGTGGAGGTGTTGAGACCGAAGATACTGTTGGTGATGAGGTCCGTGGGTTCAGAGCCGTTGTAGCCTGCCGTCTGGAAGAAGTAGAGCGCTCCACCTTGGTTGCTGCTGTTCCCTGTGAAGGTGCAGTTGGTGAAGTTGATGGGGGTGAGCAACTCTCCGGGTTCGTTGCACACGCTGTACGCGTCGTCACAAATGTTGTAGTCGGAACCGGTGTTTAGGCACTCCTCAAACTGGTCCTGACAGGGGTCGCTTTCTTCTCCGAACATCAGGTACGCAGCTCCTCCACGTCCGAGGTTTCCGACGTGATTCCCGCTGAACAGCGTGTTCGTCACATCGAGCGGAAGGCTCTGGATGAGGATGGCACCGCCGCCGGCGTATTGGTGGGAGGAGTCACCACCGTCATTGCCAATAAAGGCACTGTTCTCAATGCTAAAGCTGCCCATCGGGCTTCCGGGTGATGAGCGCGCGAAGATGGCGCCGCCTCCTCGGTAGGACCCGCCGCCGCTGGGCGTCGTGTTGTTGCGAAAGACGGAGCGCTCAATGGCGATGTGGCTATTTCCGAACGCGTAGAGCGCGCCGCCTCCCTGGTAGCTGGACAGCGCGTTCGCCTTGTTGTCCGCGAAGGTGCTGTCCGCAATCGTGAGGGTCGCATGGTTCGCGTACACTCCACCTCCTCCGTTGTACGAGCCCGACGCTGCGACAGCTGCGTTGTCGAGAATGGTGAGGTTTCGCAGTACAGCGGTTCCACGGTCGACGTAGACGGCTCCGCCGCGACCGCTGCGACCGCTGGTTTGGTCGGCGTAGCCCCCTTGCACCGTCACCCCATCCAGGGCTGAAGAGCCATCTGCGTTGTCGAAGAAGACGACCGTGTTGGCGTTATCTGTCCGATTCGAGAAGTTGCTACCATCATTCCCGTTCAGGTCGCCGCTGAGAACCGTGGGATTAGCGGTGATATTGCGCTGTGAGAGCTGGGTCTCGTTGCCGGCGAAGCCACCGAAGAGGCTGACTCCGGAGTCCAGAGTGAACGACGCCGTTCGGTCGGAGAGCGACGGTGTATAGGTACCCTCGGCGACCCAGACCGACACGCCGGATGGGCAAGCCGCTTGGTGTGTGCTGGTTAGCACGAGGTCCAGCATGGCCTTCAAATCTGCCGCAGGATCGGTCCAACACTCGCCACTTCCGCCAGATACAGCGTCGTCGTCAATGCAGACCGTGCATAGGGGCTGGTCACACTGGGGGCCCGTCATGCCTGCTTCGCAGTCCGACGAGGCCTCACCGGCGTAGACGGTATTGCGCGGGACGATGTAGCCAGAGGGGACCGTGACGCCGGCCAGAACTCTAGCGTTGGCCCGGACGGCGGCACCAGAGCTCACCAGAGCACCCGCCTCGATCTGCACGTCTCTTCCAATGCGGACGTTGTCTTCAATGACGGCGTCATCGCCAATGTCCGCCCGCTTGCGCACGCGAACGGTGGATGCGAGCTGAACGCCTCTGCCAATACTGACTTCCGGACCGATAATCCCCATGATATTCGCGGGCTTGATGCTCAACGACGAGCTGATGCTCACCCCACGAGCCAGGACCGCCGATGAACCGACGGTTGTGTAGTCACCGACGTTCACCAAGTTTCCAAGAATGGCATTGGTCTCCAGGGTGACGTCGTCACCTACGATGGCTGCGTAGCCAACCCCAACGCTGTCTTGGCTAACCAGTCGGTCTCCGCCGACGGCTGACCGGGACCAAGTGTTGTCGGCTCCGATGGTAGCGTCGACTCCAATGTGAGCGTGTCGAGCAATGACTGTGCCGCCGGTGATGTTGCTCGGGGCGGTGGTGCTGCTACCGGCAATAAACGCGCCTTGAGCGATGGTCACAGAGCCAACCAGCTCTACATACGGACCGATACTTGCGGAGGCTCCAATGGTCGAACTTCCGATCACGGCGGTTGGATGAACACATGCTCCGTTTGCCGCAAACTGCGCGTCACTGCAGCCATCGTTGTTCACGTCCTGGGCGAATGCGCTAAGCGCAAGAAGTGTCAACAGCATGATAGTTCCCGTTAAAGCAGATGAGTTACGCGTACCGGTCACCGTTGGTATTCGGCCGTTGGTCTTGACTGAGCCGCGCTGTTTTCACGATACACGTAAAGATGGTCTTGGCCGAGTGCTTTCGGAACCGTTTGGGGGCATTCAGCAGAGCAAAAGCGCGATGACGACACGTCGCTGAAGGACGTTGTGGCGTACCGTGCTCACTGGATTGGGCTGTTTATGGGCTGGTATGGCGATGGCCGTGCGGGGAAAGACGTCTACTTTCTGGCACAGGGGTTCAAGTGGAACCAGCTGAAGGAGTACAACCAGAACCTGCGAGCAGAACAAGACCGGCTCGGGTGGTCGGATGCGAGAGACCTTCTGAATGCTAGCCATCGCACGCTGGTGGCCTTCATGAAAGACCGCACGAAGGGAGCGAACACCCAGTAGACGCCCGGACGTTGGGCCGTTTCGGCGACTTGCCTTTCAGGCTCCCCGCGGAATCGATATCCTTTCAACTGGGCTATCGACTAGTCGTCATCACCATAGATAAAGCCATCGGTTCCGTTGGTGGCGGTGACCCAGAGGATGGTGTCGGCACGCACTGCGGCACTTAGATTTCCGTGTGCGGTGACCACGGCGTTGGCGTGGTTTGGCGAATAGGCAATGACGTGCAGGATCTGCTTGTCCCACGCATCATCGTCTGAGACGTTGGCGCTGGAGATGAGAATGTCTCCCAGCTTGTCGTCGAGTAGCTCTTCGGCACGTTCGACGGTCATTTCTGTGTCACGGGGCCATGTAACAGCGCGGACCACGCTCATGCCCAAGCGATAGCCGTCCACGTCAATGACCAGGTCGGTCTTCTTGCCGGAAGGGTCTGTGTAGGTGACCTCGCCTTCGGTGAGCAAGAGCGCTGCGTCTTCACAGCGGTACAGGACTTCGTAGCTGAAGACTTCCGAGTACAGCGAGCCCGGGTTTAGGTTGCCGGCGTCCACCATTTCAAGGCCACCGTCGGACAACAGGTTGTCGTCGAAGCCGGCGGGAAGGTCGATGGCGCTCTGGAAGACGAAGGGAGAGTCGGAGACAATCTCGGTGGCGTCCAAGGGGCCGCAGTCGCCCGAGATGACGCCGAAGCCATCCGCTGGCTCGAAGAGTTCGGTGTCCGAGTCGAGCTCGGTGTCCGAGCCCGTGTCGATCTCGGAGTCGGTATCGAGGGACGTGTCGCTGCCAGTGTCATCAGCAGGGCAGGCGGTCAGAAGTAGGGCAAGGCAGACAAGACGCATGGGGCCTCCGGGCGGTCAGAACGTTGCACGGGCCGACAGCAACGGCAAGAAGGATGGTCCTTCTACAAAGCCTTGCTCGGAATAGTCGTAGTTGTACGTGGGATAGAGCTGGGCGTTGGCTTTGGGTACGTACCACAGCTCGATGGCCGTCTCGAGCGACCAGCGATTGAAGGTGAACGCTCGCGCAAAGCGTACGTCGACCTTTTGGTAGGCGGGTAAGCGAGCGTTGTTCAGCTCGCCGGCAACGGGTGCCCATGTGTCATCGGTTGCGTTGTACACGGCGCTTCCGACGGCGGTGTAGGGCTGGCCGGAGCCGAAGCGATAGCGCACGCCTAGGGTGTAGTCCTCGCTGATGTCCCAGGATGCGACGGCACCAGCAATGATCGGCTGGTCACCGTCTGCTGCCTGCCAGCGCCCGTCCACCCGCACTTGTGAGCGAGACAGGCCCAGCCAGCCGCGGAGAAAGAACACTTCGAGCAATCGGTAGCGTGTGACCAACTCAATGCCGAATGCGCGACCGCTGTCAGCGACCTGTGCGACGTCTCCGACGGGGTAAAGCAGTGGGTCGTCGAGGGACTTGGCGTAGGTGTCGACCACGAACTCCCACCGGTTGGCGACGGTCTTTTCGAGACCGAGGGCCACCTGCCACGCGCTGGTGACCGGGAGGGACGGGTCGCCAGTACCCGGGATGAGATGCTCGCTCTCAGCCGCCTGTTGGTAGCGCCCGGCAGCGAGCTTGAGCTCGAACTCGTCGTCGACGCGCCAGCGAACGGCCATGCGTGGGTCTGGAAATTGAGCGCGTACGCTGGTGTCGACGGGAAAGCGCACGCCGGGAATGACAGTGATTGCGCCGGTACCTAGGCGAACGTCTGCATACAAGCCGCCTCGCAGACGAAGCAGGGTGTCATCTACAGCGATTCCGCGAGCCAGGGCTGGTGCTTCCTCAGCAACGAGTAGGCCAACGTCTCCGGCGGACTCTACCTGGAGCGAGGTTCTCTCTGCGCGCAGCTCGTAGCCTGTGGAGAGGCGTCCAACGCGTGTGTCGATGCTCCAGTCGAGCCGGGAGGAGACGTACGTGGATTGCTTGACCTGTAGACCCGTTGTCGACAGCTCGCCTCGGTCCCGGTCGGCGATGAGGGCGCCAACAATTCGGCCGCGTCCTGAGCCAGACCACTCATGCAGCGCACCCACCGCGTCGAAGGCACGACGGTAGTCGAAAGACGGGGCCTCGGTCTGTTCGACGGGGTCGAGTACGTCGAGCTCGCCTGCGGCTCGATTGTACCGGTCGCCGGCGCCATAGGCGAAGAAGGCGACGCGAGAGTGGTCCGTACGGCGCTCTAGACGGGCGTGGTAGTCATGAAAGCGAGGCCACAGGGTGAACTGGGCGGTCTGTTCCCCGGCGAGGTCTTGGTAGCTGCGACGGCCGGCAACCGCCCCCCACCACTGCGCTCCAGACGTCGTTGTGGCGAGTGGCGCGCGAACACTGCCTCCCACCATGAAGAAGTTCATCGACGCGTGACCGTGCAGGCCAGTAGGCACTTCATCGCGGGTCTGAGATTCGATGACGGCACCCACGGCGTCTCCGTACTGGGCCCCGAAGGTGCTGCTGTACAGGTCCAGCTCGCCAATGAGCGAGGTTGGAAGCACGCTGGCGTACTGATTGAAGTGGTAGAGGTACGGAATCTCAACGCCGTCTAGGTACACGCGGTTGTCACCGGGACCGGAGCCACGAATGGCGAGCTCCCCCGCAGTCGGGGACAGCTCGCGCTGGACGGAGACGCCGGGCAGGGTCTGAACGAGTCGGAAGCTGTCTTCGGCAGTTCCGGGTGTCTCAAGGGCCATCTCGGCGTCTACGCTGTGTGCGCTTGTGTGCGGTGAGTCCTGAAAGGCCTCGACAACGATGACCATGGGGGGGGCCGGGCGCAGATAGACCCGGACCTCCTCTGTGGGCGTGGTCAGCGTCAGGTCAGCCGTTCGGTAGTCGTCGACGTGTAGCTGGACGGTGTGCTCGCCGTCTGACAGGGGAACCGACACCCGCCCGCGAGTATCCGTCAGCAGAGTCTGCTGTTGTCCGTCGTCCACACTCACGTAGACGTTGGTGCTGTGGATAGCCTCGCCTGTTCCGCGTACTGAGAGCCGGAAGTCGGCAGCGCTAGCCAAGGCAAGTGCGAGTAGAATCATGGCAGCTGCACCCAACGACCGTCGAAGTCTGCCCGTGTGGCACGGCCGAGCAGCAGGTCGTCTAGGTCGAGTTCATCGGCATTCTCAGACGGACGGACGGCGGTGATGCGCAGTCCCCATGGCGCGTCGTCATCGGTGCTGAGCTGAACATCTTGGGCTTCGGAGATGTCCAGATCACTGGGCAAGAAGCGGCCATCTGCAAGCCAGATGCCCGTAGGAGGTGTGCCTACCCACAGGTCTTGCGTGCGTACCGCGTTGCCGTTTCCGAGCCCTAGGGCAAGGATAGTCAGGGCGCCTTCTTCGGTTTGTTCGCGGCTCTCTTCTTCGCCGTCGTCAAAGACGACCTCCGCGATGGTCAGGTCGGCTGCGGTGGCGCTGGTCTCGACAAATGTCCCGCGTCCGCCGGCACTCATGTAGCGAATGCGCCCGTCGTAGTCCGGCACGTCCACTGGGATGACGTCGTCGTTGGCCACTGTCGTCTGTGGGGTGAGGGCGGTGGAGATTGGGGCGGGCAGCGTGGCGACGTCTGACAGCTCGAACGCTGCGTACTCCACGAATCCGCTCGGGAAGGTAGCCACGAGGCCCAGCACAGCACCCTGTGATGGAATGCGGAGGGAGGCATCTGAACCCGATTCCACGGCATCATCAGCGGTCAAGGTGGTGACATCTGCGACGCTGTCCGTCCACGCCCAGGCAAGGTCGACAGGCTCGTCTGACCACAGGCGTCCGTCTACGACCAGTGCGGTATTGACCACGACCGTGGTGCCTGGTGGGCCACCAGCGGGTGATGCAAGTATCGCTGCAATGCGGTCGCCGAGTAGGTCGTGGCGGTCGCTCCCGAAGGGGTCCTGACAGCCCATCAGTAGGCACAAACCAATAGCGATGGGGGCGCGGTGTCGCATGGTGCGGCCCGTATCTCGCTGACGTCTCTAGGGGGTGTAGTGAGCGCCGAGGTCGACAGGGGCGATGTCGCGGGTGGTGCCCTGCTGTGAGATGCGACCTGGCCACCAGATGTTGAAGCTGTCAGAGGTTGCCGTCCGACCTTCATCGATGCACGGCGAGTTTGTTGCCAACAGCAGCTGATGACCCGATGGTGCCGCGAATGGCGTGGCGACCAGCTCAATGTAGGAGGTCGGCCCTTGGCTTGCGGTGTCCACCGAGCCGGGTGCGCACAGGTTGCCCCAGGCGAGGTTCAGCTGACCGATGGTGGCGATTGGGTGCGTGTGTGGAGTCCACATGGCGTTGTTGGTGAGGGTGGCCTGAGTATCTTCTAGGACCATCAGGGCGCCGCTCACTCGCTCGTCTGGGAACGGGCTGTCGAGGGGGCCAAACGTGTTTCCAATGAGGAAGGCGTTCGTGCTGTCCAGGTACAGGACTCCGCCACTGACCGAGCCTGGGAAGTTGAACGACGTGCCGTGAATGGAGCTGTCTCGCATGTCGAACATCTTCTGGGTGGCCCGGTTCATGACCTTGATGACGCCCCCCAGAATGTAGTTGGCATTGACCAAGCCCGTGTCGACGATGTGGACCCGGCTCAGGGTGAGGTCGGTTCGGTAGACGTCCATCAACCCGCCTTCGACGTCCGTTCCGTTCACGACTTGGTTGTTGGACATGGTGGTGTCTACGAAGCTGGCAGTGGCGTCGTTGGCGGCCAGAATCACTGGTGCATTCGGTGTTGTGATGTTGGACAGGTCGCTGTGTGTGACGAGTAGGTCGCCATTTGTGACCACATTGAACAGTCGGGTGCTGACCCCAGACGTGGTCATGTCGGTGATGCTCAGTGACCCGCCAGCAATGATGGCGGCGCCGCTCGAGCTGGTGGTGACGTTTTCGAGTCGCACACCGGCCACTGTGGCAGAACCCGTGTTTATGGTGAGGCAGCGGTTGTAGCGAACGTCACGGTCTCGGCAGCGGAACGCGGTGAGGCGTGCGTTGTCCGTGTCTTGGAAGACCAGGCCTTGCGAGTGTCCGGCGGAGCCCTGGCTGTTCTCTTGAGCGATGACAATGTTGTTGAGGAAGCTGTCGCCGCTGACTTCGATGGCAGCGTCCCGGTAGCCACGGAATTCCAGGGCATCGACATACCCGTCTTGTACAACCCAGTGCGCTTCGAGGTCGGAGTCCCGGATGTCACCGTGGGGGGTGGGAAGGGCAAGTCCGGTGATGCGGTCCGTTGGGCGTTCGTCGGGATGAGTCTCAGTTCCTTGGAATCCGCCAATCCACTGGACATCGGGCTCTACCAGGACGCGCTCTGGCGGGTAGGCGCTCTGGACACTTGGGATGGAGCGGAGGAAGACGGTGTCGCCGGGCCCTGCGACTTCGGCTGCGAGTGCTGGGGTTCGGAAGGCATTTTCCCAGGTAAGTCCGTCATGGAAGCGGGACGGAATGCCGGAGATGACGTGGTAGATGGTGCCGCTACCGCACAGATTGTCGCCGTTGCTATCGCCAAGTCGGTCCATGCCGTAGCACAGGTCAATATCGTCACACACGCCGTCGCCGTCGGTGTCACCGGCGTTGTCGTCGCCTTCGCACTGGTCGTTCCTGCCGTCGCAGATGCCGTCGCGGTCTTCGTCTTCGTTGTTCGAGCCTACGCACGGGTCGGTGTCGTTGCACAGGCCGTCGTTGTCGAGGTCACCTAGGGCGTCATCGCCGTCGCACTGGTCGATGTCGTTGCAGTAGGCGTCGCCGTCGCTGTTGCCGGTACTGTCGTCGCCAATGCAGGCATCCGAGTCGTCGCAGGTGCCGTCGTCGTCGCTGTCGCCAGAGGTATCGTCCCCAATGCAGGCATCTGAGCTGTCGCACACGCCGTCGTTGTCCGAATCTCCGGTGGTGTCATCTCCGGTACACAGGTCCGAGTCGTTGCAGGTGCCGTCCCTGTCCGTGTCTCCGGTGGAGTCATCTCCGGTACATAGGTCGATGTCTTCGCAGATGCCGTCATTGTCTGTGTCTGGCTGTGCGTCATTGCCGGTACATTGGTCAATGTCTTCGCACACGCCATCATTGTCTGTGTCGAGTGTAGAGTCATCTCCGGTACACAGGTCGATGTCTTCGCAGATGCCGTCGCCGTCTGTGTCTGGCTGTGCGTCATTGCCGGTACACTGGTCGATATCGTCGCACACACCGTCGCTGTCGCTGTCGCCGGAAGCGTCGTTGCCGTCGCACTGGTCAATGTTGCCGCACACGCCGTCACCATCGGGGTCGGCGGTCAAGTCGTTCTCGTTGGGACACGCGTCGCTGTCGTCGCACACGCCGTCTGTGTCGGAGTCTCCGGTTGCGTCATCCCCTCTGCAGATGTCTGTGTCGTCGCAGCTACCGTCGAGGTCGGTGTCTCCGACGGCGTCGTTTCCTGCACACTGGTCGCTGTCGTCGCACACGCCGTCGAGGTCGGAGTCGCCGCTGAGGTCGTTGCCGAAACAGATGTCATCTGGGCTGTCGCAGACGTCATCGTTGTCTGCGTCTCCGAGGGCATCGTCTCCGGTGCACAGGTCGCGGTCGTCACAGATGCCGTCACCGTCGGTGTCGTTGGTGCTGTCTTCGCCAAAGCAGGTGTCGTTGTCGCCGTCGCAGATGCCGTCGAGGTCTGCATCACCCAGGGAGTCGTCACCGGTACAGATATCGATGGCGTCGCAGATTCCGTCGCTGTCGGTATCTCCAGTGGCGTCGTCACCTGTGCACAGGTCGGCGCTGTCGCAGACGTCGTCTCGGTCGGCGTCTGGGCAGTCGCCGGAGGTGTCTTCGGCGGACGGACAGGCCGTCAGGAGCAAAGCAGTCAAGATGAGGTGCCGCATGAGGCCTCCAATGCGGCGCAGACTAGCACCTCATTGGGTGGGCTACTCGGATTGGGCGTTGTCTCGTTCGGCAATCGCGCGTGCGTGCATGGTTCGCAGCACGCCAATCTTCCTAAGGACAAAGCCATCAATGCGTGGGAAGAACTGCGCCAAAGCGAGCATGGGGCGGATCGGTCCGGGTGTCACCAGGACTTCGATCTTGCCGCGGATCACAGCATGGACAGCCTTGACCACCCGCTCGTGTGAGACTTCGCTGAACAGGGCCGGCGCTTTGTGGCCGCCGTCTGACCACATTCCGGTGTTGGCGACGAAGCCAGGACAGACCGTGCCGACGTGCACACCGGTCTGCAGCAGCTCCAAACGCAGGCTTGCTGCGTAGCCGTTGAGGCCGAACTTGGTGGCGGCGTAGACTGCGTTGAATGGGGTTGGCGACTTTCCGGCCATGGACGACACCATGACGACGGTGCCGGCACCGCGCTCGATCATGCCTGGAACAAGGGCTCTGGTCAGTCGGATGGGACCGATAAGGTTCACACGTACCTGGCGTTCGGCGAAGTCTGGGTCTTGCTCATGGGCAAGGCAGACCTGCTCAATGCCGGCGTTGTGGATGAGAATGTCAACGGCGCCAGCGACCTGCGCGAGGCGTGCGATGTCGTCTGGATTGCTGACATCACACGGCACAACAACCGCTTCTGCGCCGAGCGCGCGCACCTGTTCGGCGGTGGTCTGTAGGCCCGATTCGGACCGAGCAGCCAAGACGAGCCGAACACCCGGCTTGGCGAGAGAGACGGCGATGTGCACGCCGATTCCGCGTGAGGCACCGGTGAGGACGATGGTTTGTGTTTGCATGCCCGGCGGCTAACGCGCCCTTTGGCCTAGTGGCAGCTCCATTTGACCGGCATGCACGGCCTTCTGGGGTTCAAAGCCGGACAAGCTCACCCCAATGAGTCGGACGGGACGCTCGCCGGCATCTGTTCGGTGGAGCAATACGGCCGCTGCATCCGCGATGCGACGGGGGTCGATTGTGGGGGGCTTGAGTGTGCTGGTCCGGGTGATGGTGGAGAAATCACTGTAGCGGACCTTCAATGTGACGGAACGGGGTGGACGGCTTCCGGAGACGAGGCCTTCGCATGCGCGCTCGGACAGTCCGCGGACGCTGCCGAGAAGCTCTCGGATATCATCGACATCTTCGGAGAAGGTGCGCTCGGCTCCACGTGACTTCCGACCACTACGACGGGCGACTCGGCGCTCGTCTACGCCGTTGGCCATCTTCCACAGGTACAAGGCGCGGCTGCCTAGGGCCTTGGCGACAGTGTTTGCGTCTAGGGCGGCGAGCTCGCCCACGGTGTTTACGACCAGGCGACTGCGAATGCGCTTTGCGGTTGCTGGACCGACACCCCACAGGCGCTCGATAGGAAGGGGACGTAAGAAGTCGACAATTTGGTCAGGGCCAACAACCGTGATGCCATTGGGCTTGTTGTAGTCGGACGCAATCTTGGCCACGAACTTGAGCGGCGCGACGCCTGCCGAACAGGTGAGGTTCAGCTCGGCCTCGACTCGCTGGCGGATGGTCTCGGCGGTGAGCGTGGCGCTCTTCAGGCCCGCTTTGTCCGGGGTGACGTCTAGGTAGGCTTCATCGAGGCTCAGCGGCTCAATGGCGTCTGCGTAGTCCGCGAGGATGCGGTGCAGTCCCTCGCTGGCGCGCTTGTACTTGGAGAAGTTTGGCGGCACGAACACGGCATCTGGGCACAACCGTGCGGCACGACTGCACGGAATGGCGGAGCGCACTCCAAAGACGCGGGCCTCGTAGCTTGCAGCGCACACCACACCGCGGCTGTCTGGAGACCCGCCCACGACGACCGGACGGCCCCGAAGTGCGGGGTCGTCGCGCTGTTCTACGGATGCATAGAAGGCATCCATGTCGACGTGAATGATCTTGCGCATGAACAGATGTTCACTAACGCGGCATTGACTGCTCGCGTAGGCCAAAAACTGTCCGCTTACAACGCCGCTCTAGAACGGGCTCTCAACCTCTAGGGGCCCAACGATATTGTCGCTCTCGTCGGTCTCTTCGACTTCTGCGTTGGTATCGACCATGGCCCACGAGAAGCAGTAGATGCAGAACTCGTCTTCGAAGAGGAAGTCGGCAGACGTGGTCTCGCCAGCAGCGAGGCCCGGAATGCGTAGGAACTGGTCGCCGATACCCGAGGCGGTCGGGTCTTCTTCGGAGTCGACCCACATGTCGATGTAGAACTCGCCAACGTCCTCGCCGCCGGTGTTTGCGACATCGATGACGTAGAAGATGGACTCGCTGTCGGCGACGTAGTCAAAGTAGGTGAGGACCAGGTTGGGTCCGCCGATTTCGCCACTCACGGAGAACGCGTGGCTGCTTCCGTTGTTGGACTCGTTGCTCTCTTCCACGGAGTCGTCGGAGTCGAGCAACACGTAGAAGCTGTGGTCGCCCGCGGTCGCTGTGAAGGTCCAGACGACCTCGCTGGTGTCGCCGGCTTCAGTGTAGAAGAGCGGGAAGTACTGATTTCCGAGGTCACCGGGCTGGGGGGTGGTCTCGGGGTCGATGAACACGTCCGCCCAGTAGTCGGAGGCTCCGACGTTTCCGCTGTTTCGGATGCGCAGGGTGACGGTGACCTCGTCTCCGCTGGTGTCGAAGGTGACCGTATCGATGACCAGGTCGGGCTCTGCGCTGGAGACGACGGTGACGGGAAGCGGATCGGCTTCGTGTCCTTGCCACTCAGCGACGACCTCGGTGCTTCCCGACGCGACAGCCGTCAGTAGGCCGCCGAGCTCGATGGTTGCGACAGCACCGCTGCCTGTAATCCAGCGAACCTGTGAGGCGGCGTCAGAGCGGGTTCCGTCTGAGAAGGCGGCGGTGGCGCGCAGCTGGACGGTGTCTCCAGCTTCCAGCGACACGGATGCGGGCTCGACAATGAGGCCGAGCAGTTCCGCTTGTGTGACGGTGACAGTGACGGGAGGCGAGAGGATTGCCCCTTGCCCGGCGACAACCGTTGCGCTCCCTACGGTCTGGCCGGTGACAATGCCCTCTTGGTCGAGGTTGCCAGTCAGCAAGGCGACGTCGGGGTTGGTGCTGGACCACTCCACCACTGCGGTCAGGTCCACGGTGCTGCGGTCTTCGCGCAGTCCGGTAGCCCTGAGCTGGACTTCTTCACCCAGCGGCACGGTGACCCGCTGTGGGGTGACCAAGATGCCGATCAGCTCGCTGGTTTGCTCATTGTCGGTGTCCCCGGTTTCATCGATGGGCAGCAGCTTGTCTGTGCACGCGCCGAGAACCAGGAGCATCAGAGCGGGGCGAATCATCCGCGTCTCCGACGGAGCAGCACGCCAGTGAAGGCCAAGAGCCACAGGGCACTCGGTACGCTTGGCACCGAGCTACAACCGCCTCCCTTGAGCACGGCTGTCGGCTGGGCACACGGACCGTCGAGGTCATCGGCGTCGACGAAGTTGGGCACTTCATCGCAGTCACCGTCTCCGTCAAGCTCGACATCGTCGCGGATGCCGTCACTGTCGCTGTCGTCGTCAAGCCAGTTGGCGACGGTGTCGCCGTCTACGTCCGGGTCAGACTGGGCGTTTTCGACGGCGGTCGGGATGGTGTCGCCGTCGTCGTCGTTGTCGAGGCGGTCCTCTACGCCGTCGCCGTCGGTATCGCCTGCGCGCTCGTCGCCGTCCGGCACTGTGTCGTCGTCGCTGTCCGGGTCGATGTAGTCGCCCAGTCCGTCTTGGTCGGAGTCAACGGCACCCTCAACGCTGTCACGTACGCCGTCGGCGTCACTGTCGAGGTCCCGGTGATTCGGTACGTCGTCACCGTCTGCGTTCGGCAGCTCGCTCTCGGGGTCGTCTTCGGACCAGTCGCCAATCTCGATAGACGTTGGAATACCGTCGTTGTCGTCGTCTGGGTCGAGCGCGTCAATCAGGTCGTCGTCGTCTGTGTTTAGCGGGGTACCACCGGCAACTCCGAGCTCGATACCGTCTGGGATACCGTCACTGTCGCTGTCTGGGGACAGAGGGTCGGTTCCGGCTGCAAGCTCGTCTTCGTCTAGAGCGCCGTCCATGTCGGCGTCTGTGTCTTCGGCGTACCCGTTGCAGTCGTTGTCGAGACCGTCTGGAAGTTCAGGTGCACCGGGGAAGATGGTGTCGTTGGTGTCGTCGCAGTCGGTTCCGCTAGCCAGCTCGCTTGCACTGTCGGCGCCGTCGCCGTCCATGTCGTAGTCGCCGGGGGCCAGGCAGTCTTGGTCAATGCCGTTGTAGAAGACCTCGGTCGCGTCGATGTTGATGTTCTGGTCGCCGTCATCGCAGTCAGACCCGCCGCAGAACTCGCCATCTTCGTCGTAGCCGTCGTTGTCTTCGTCGCAGGCGTCTCCGCCGTCGCAGTCGTTGTCAATGCCGTCGTACGGGATCTCGGTGCCGTCTGGATTGGCGCCCGCCTCGTCGTCTCGGCAGTCTTGGTTGTCTTCGACGAACAGGGGTGGGGCGGAGCAGGCGATGGCTGGGGCGTTGGGGTTGCCAAAGCCGTCACGGTCGAGGTCTTGGTAGAAGGTCATTGAGCCTTCAGCACCGGCCTCGTCGACGCCGTTGACACAGTTGTTGTCGATGCCGTCGCACACTTCCAGCACGGAGGTGTTGATGTTGGCATCGTCGTCATCGCAGTCCGTTCCGCCGCACGAGTCGCCGTTTGCGTCGAACCCATCTTGGTCAAAGTCGCACTCACGGCGGACGATGTGCAGGGTCAGCGGGCCCGGAATGGTGTTTCCGTCAGCGTCAAAGCGGACGTCTGTGGTCAGACCGACGAAGTCGTTGGGGAAGTTGGCGTGGCGCGGAAAGTAGCTGTGGTAGCTGGTCCGCCAGCCTGACAAGCCAAAGGCGGTGATGCTGTCGAAGACCGGATGGACCGCACCAATATCGTTGATGAGGATGTCATCGCGCGAGCTGGAGAGGGCGCGCAGATCGGCAACGCCGGTCATATAGGTCAGCCCGACTGCGTTGCTAGTCGGTGTGCAGGGCAGTGGAGAGCAGGGGTCGGGCTCAATTGGCTGCGTGGCACGCTTCCAGTCACTCGACGCATACATGCCGGTGACATTGTCGCTCGATGCGGCCCAGGCGACGGCTTGTTGGTAGAACTGTGTGGCCTGCTTGCCGGAGGGGGTGCCGTTGTCGTTGGTGTCGACGCCGAAGTGGCAGCCCGGATCGGTCCCGCCCACAAAGATATTGCCGCGAATTGCCGGGCCCCAGATGTCGCGCGTATCGTAGATAGCTTGGTAGCTCTCGTACGATGGACCACCGCAGTTTGGGTCGCCGACGACAATGGCGTCAAAGGCCGCAAAGTCATCGGTGGTCTTGGTCCGCCAGGTCAGATCGCTCCACACCGTGATGTTGTAGGGCAGTCCGTCGTCGCCGACCTCATCCTCTAAAACACTGGATATTTGGCCATTAGAGCCATTTGTCGGCCCATAGACGAGGATTTCGGTGCCGAAGGCCGTAGACAACAGAGCGAGGAGGAGCATGCAGAATTCCTGGCAGGTTGTTCGCAGCATACTTGTGAACAGGGCGAGGGTCGACCCTTGCGGTGGCAACCTGGGCGTCTGGCGCACCCATCGTGATGAAAGTCGCGCTCATGAGGCTGTGGGTGGCCAGACATTTATTTGTCGCCGTGGCCCGCTGCAACGCGCTTCCCCAGCCCTAAATCCATGTCCGTGCCGTCGTGGGTGGCTTGGACCCGGTCGCATTGGAGCCTGGCGAATCGTCTGTGGCGGAACTTGTGGTCGGACCCAATTGTGTCGACTTGGACCTGCTACGACCGTCCAGATGACGATGACTTTCGCGCATAGCGTTGCCTGAACACGAGGTGCGCTGTCACAGACGCGCTAGGTGGGACCCATTCTGAGGTGTCGTGGTGTCTGCCATCATCATGGTCGTGTCTGCCGTGGCCATCATTCTGTTGGTCAAGTTTGGCTTGCTACGCGGCATCGAACACATTGCCGGTGCACGCCACTGGACGGTGAAGTCCCGCGGCCAAGTGACCGGCTACGCGACCTCCGTTCCCGAGCTGGTGTGCTTGGTGGCGGCAGGCTTGGCCGGTGTTTGGGAAGCGGGTCTGTGGAACATTGCGAGCTCGAACATCATCAACTTCAGCCTGATGATGTTGGCCGTGGGTGTCTTTCGGCAACACCGGGACCTGTTCAATCGCCGCTTCATCGATGAGCTTGGTTTCGCCTTAGCTGCGGTTGCGGTCCCCTTGGTGCTCATGGGGGTAGGGCTTGACCGTCAGTGGTACCTAGTGCCCGTACTCGCGGGTTTCTTCGTGGTGTACCGAGTGGTGGATGGTGTCGCGAACCGCGTGAATAAGCTCGACAAGATGGGGCTTGAACAGATCCTGGAAGGCCCAACAGATGCCAAGCTCGGACAGCGCCACAGCCTCGCCAAGGGACTCGGGTTTACGGTGGCCTCTCTGATCGGTGTCGCGCTGATGGGAAGCGTGCTTGGCAATGCCACGGCCGCTGTCATTGAGCAGTTTGGAATTCACCCTGCGGTCGCGGGCTGGATTCTCGGCACGGTGACCAGCCTGCCTGAGATGGTGACCTTCTTTGCGGTGTACTTGAACTCGCGACGACAGGGGACGCTGGACCTTCTGGATGACACGCAAGAGGTGCTCGACAACTTGACCGGCTCGAACATGGCCAATGTTGGCGTGGTCTACCCGGCCGGGCTGTTCGCGTTTTTGATGGCGTCGGCCTACTTGCTCTAGTTGTCGGCTGTGAGTGTGCTCACGAGTGCCGTGGCGACCGTGGCATAGAACGCCTGACGGGTTGCCGGTTCCGCCCAGCGTGCGACTTCATCGGGATTCTGGTGATTGTGGGTCTCAATAATGACGGACGGGATCTCCGGTCGGCGCAGCATCATAAGTCCGCGTCTGTCTCGCCATACGCCAGGAATATCCGCCTGATAGGCACCTTCATAGTCACTACCGTGGTACGGCCGAAACCCGGCATCGCGCAGGCCAGCGGACACGGCTCTGGCCAGGGTTGTGCGTCCCTCTAGGAGCGCCCCCGTTGCGCTGTCGTTGAACAGTACGCTGAAGCCTGTCTTGCCCAGGTTGCGCACGCACTCCACACCGGGAGTGGGTTCCCACAGTGTTCCCCCCTCGCGGACGTCGGCGTGCAGTTCCACCATGAGCACGGCACTTGAGGCGGCCAGCGATTCGAGGCGGGAGGCGTAGGATGTGCGGTGTTCGCTGTGTCGACCGCGGACGACCGTGAACAGACCTGTCTGCTCAAGATGCTCGGCAAGCTCATCTTGCACGCGAAGGTTGTGGTCCATCTCCCAGGTACAAAAGAGGGACAAGCTTCCAGAGTTGCGTGGCGCGCCATGTCCAGCGTTGACGAAGATGACGGGCTTGCCGAAGTCCTCTGGCGCTTGCAGTTCTGGAGCGGTGAGGACGGTGCCAGACAGTGGCCAAATAGGCGTGTTGTTGTGGGCAAAATCGGGGGACTGGGCAGGGTTTTGGGCCTGTGCGAATGGAGCGAGGGCCAGTGCCGTCAAGCATACAAGTACGGTGTTGAGACGTTGCACTCAGGCTCCATAAGACAGGGGGGTGGGGTAGAATAGCCGCTGGGCTGCAGAGCCTTGGACGAAACTGCGAACTGTGACACCGACGGAGCCGCAGTGGTTCCCACTATGTGACGCGAGGAATGCTCAAGACGAATCGCGCGCCGCCCAGTGGGCTGTCGGTGCAGGTCAGGCGACCCCCGTGGGCGTTCGCGATTCGGCGTGCGAGTGACAGGCCTAGGCCGATACCGCCAGTGTCTCGGCTGCGTGCGGGGTCCAAGCGAACGAGAGCGTCGAAGATGCGAGCTCGCTCGGTGATTGGAACACCAGGGCCGTCGTCATCTACGATGAAGCGCACAACGCGTGGCTCCACTTCGCACGACAGCCGAACGGTCCTCTTTCCGTATTTGACGGCGTTGCGCATGAGATTATCGAGGGCACGGGTGAACAATCGCCGGTCGGCTTCGATTTTAGGGACCGGGTGTTCGTCCCACTCCACAATGCGCTTGCGACGCGTCATTCGGGCTTGCTCGACCATACGCGCCATCAGCGGAGTGGGGTCGACGGGTAGGGTGGAGCTTCGCAGTTGCTCGTCTTCGAGGCTGGTGTACGTCATCAGCTCGGCGATGAGGGACTCGAGCTCTGCGATGTCGTCCTGAATGGCTGCGGCCCGAGTGTCGCGCTCGGACTGTGACGTTTGCTCGGCAAGCAGCTCTACAGCGAAGCTCATGCGGGCAACAGGAGTGCGCAGCTCATGGGAGACCGCTCGAAGCAGCTCCTCGCGCCCCGCCAGCATTCTGCGCATTTGACCGTCGATCTCGCTTGTGTCAACTACGGGTGCGGGCGCAGGTCGAGTGACTGTGGCGGCCAAGACCGCCGACAACACAATGGTAAGTATACCTGCAAGTAAGGCAGCTATGAATGGTTGCTCGGTCAGCCCGCTGACTGAGATGGCCATGGCAAGCACTGCGGCTACGACAAGGCCAGCACCAATGAAGCGGTCCCTCATGCGCTTGGCCGGAACTGGTAGCCCACGCCTCGCACGGTGATGATTCGCTCGGGTGCATCCGTGATTGCCAGCTTCTTGCGCAGCTGGCTCATGCGAACGTCCATGGACCGGTCAAGTCCGTCGTACTCAATGCCGCGCAGCTCACGGAACAGGTCGTCTCGGGTGACGGGCTGTCCGGGCCTTGTGACCATGAACCACAGCAGGTCGAACTCAGCGGTGGTGATGGGCACGTCCGTGCCGTTGATGGTCACTTCTCGGCGCGACCGGTCAACGATGAAGTCGCCATCTTCCACGCGCTCGGATGAGCCCTGTGACTGCGGGTTGGAGGTTCGGCGTAGCAGCGCCTCAACACGGGCCAGCAGCAGGCGCGGACGCACTGGTTTGGCCACGTAGTCGTCCGCTCCCAGCTCGAAGCCCAGCAGTTCGTCAACATCATCACCGCGAGCCGTCAGCATCAGCACAGAGCCACGGTAGGCGTCGCGGATGGTCTTGAGCACGGACAGCCCACTCTCGCCTGGCAGCATCACATCTAAGATGACCAGATCAGGAGGGTTGGCCAGAATGCGGCGGGCGGCGTGGGTACCGTTGTCAATGACCTCAACGCTATAGCCGCGTTCGGTCAGGTACTCAGCGGTCAACGCAGCGAGCCGTGTGTCGTCTTCCACCAGCATGATGTGCGCCATGTCATCCCCGCATTGTGCGCCGGGGGAGTAACCGTTTGGACCGGTCGTGCTGAGTTCGGTGAACGGGGTCATGCAACGCTGCGTGGCTACGACAGGCGGGCGCTAAGGGTTATGTGCCGCCTCCGCTGGAGGCATCATGCGTTTTCTTGCTCTTGTATTGTTGGCTGCGTGTTCAGGAGGCGAAGGCAAAGCTCCGAAAGACCTGAATGAGGTGGACTCTGAGTTCAACCCAGGAAAGCGGAGCGAGATTCTCGCGCTGGGTGATGAGACGTTCAACACCATGGTGTTGTTCGGTGGCAACAACGGCCCCATCGTCAACCAGGTGCCGGCCGGACAGTTCCTCGAGGACACTTGGGTCTTTGAGCCTGGCGAAGGCTGGACCGAGGTCGAGACTACAGAGCACCCCTCCGCTCGCGGTCGCTACTCCTTCGATCTGGACCCGAACACGCACACCGGACTGCTGTTCGGGGGGCGCTTTCGCGAGGGAACCAGCGGGCCGTACACGCTGCGCGATGACTTGTGGTCCTTCGACTACGAGACTCGCTCATGGACCGTTTTGGATGCCGGCGGAGACGAAGACGGTCCTTCTGGACGGTACTACCCAGCATCTGGCTTTGATGCCGAGACCAGCTCGCTGTACTTGTGGGGCGGTCTGACCAACACCAGTGCGGTGACCTTGACGCCAGGACGGGACTTCTGGAAGTGGGACGGCACCGCTTGGAGCGAGCTGGACATCAGCGGAGACGTTCCGAGTCGGCGCGGTTTCTTTGGTGACCTGTACGACAGTCAGCGCAAGCGCATCGTCATCTTTGGCGGGCAACGCGGGGACTTCAGCAGCTTGGCGTTCCAAGACACCTACGCTCTAGACGTGACCACGGGTGAGTGGACGCAGCTGGATGACGGAACCGGACCTGCGCCGTCCACCCGTATGCACGCGCACATGCAGTACGACGCCGTTGGCGACCGCTACTTGCTGTTTGGCGGCCACACCGACATTGGCGACATGAATGACCTGTGGGTCTTTGACCCGAACAACCCAGGCTGGACGCTGCTGTATGAAGCGGACACCTTCACAGGCGCTGGCCTTGGCTGTGCCGGAAGTGGGCGCGAGGTGCCGTCCGACTACGTCGAGATGGACTTGGAGGCTCCTGAACGTCGTCACCGTGGCATGTACACACTGATGTGGGACAGCCTGTGGTTGTTCGGCGGTATCCATGCAGAGTGCAGTGACCAGCTCGACGACACGTGGCGCTTTGACCTGGAGACTCTCCAGTGGAACGAGCTGATTGAGGCCACTAGTGGAGAGGCTTGTGCGCGTCGTGGAGATGCGTGCGATTGTCTGTGCTACTAGCCGTGAACCGTGCTGACGGAGTTGCAATGCGTACCTTAGCCCTGGTTTCAAGTCTGCTTGTCTGCGGCGCTTGTACCAAAGACCCTGAAGGTCCATCGCTTGAGATTGGCACCGGAGATCAAGAGTTCGAGCCCTTGAACGATGGTGACGATGCCGTGGTCATTCAGGGGCCGCAGGGGGGCTTTCACCTGCTGGGCTCACTGCGCGCGACCGGTATCGAGCCCGGTGACACGGCCAATGTGTTCGACGAAAACAACCCAACCATGCACTTCACTGTCCGTGAGGATGGCGAGCGAGTAGACGCGAGCAATGCGTTCATTCAGGGGTTGGATGAAGCCGGTCGTGGTCTGTATGAGGTGGTTGGCCGGTTCGTATTCTTGGACATTCAAGCAGATGAAGAGCTGGTGGGAAGCGTCATCACTCTGACGGTCGAGCTGACCGACATCAACGGCGTTGCACTGTCGGCAGAAGTCGAGCTGAATGCCGTCGCCTCACCGTTCAACGAGTAGCAACATGCCGGACATCGCTGCGTTTCGTGCGCTTGCCGCCGAGCTGGACCGAATCGATCTGGAGGTCTATGCGGAGCACCGAAAGGATCCGATGGAGCCCATCATCGGTCTTGGAGACCGTCGCTGTCGCTTGGCCGTCATGGGGCGCGACCCGGGTCGCCACGAGGTGGAACATGGGGTCCCGTTCATTGGGGCTGGAGGGCAGCTTGTTCGACGAGCACTGTTCGACGCGATGCACGCGGGGGACTCGTCGCCAGAGTTTGATTTTGCGGCGTCGAAAGAGGTCGGTCGGACCGCCTTCTGGTGCAACACGATTCCTTACAAGCCCGTCCAGAATAAGGCCTGGGGGATTCGTTGTAAGCGAAGCTTCCACACGCTGTTAGCGGATATTTTGGTTCATGAATGGGATGGCCAAGATGTCCTCGCTTTAGGGCGTGGTGCCTTTGATTGGTTTGGGTTGACCGACAAGGAACTGAAGGCGGAGCTGGCTACCTTCTGGGACCGTGAAGACCGCTACCTGGCACATGTCACCGTGCCATTGACAGCTCAGGACGGCACCATGCGCAGTCTTCGCGTGCACCCCGTTCCGCATCCGTCTCCACTCAATGCCACGTGGTACCGAAAGGTTCCCGGCTTGCTCGCTGAACGTCTACGAATGCTGCAATGGGGTCCGCAGACGTGGCGGATGGCCGACTGACGTGTGATCGGGACTGCGGAGGACGCGCATGACACTGCTCTTGGCCCTGGCCACCGCATGGGCGGGCACCTGCACTGAGATTGATGCCGGTGACATTCTTGCTGTGACTCCCCCTGCTGTCATCGTTTTGGGCGAACGGCCTGGTGTTGGCCGTGATGTACGACGCGCCCGACGCGTGGTGCGCAAGCTCAATGCTATTGCCCCCACAACACTGGCCATCGAAGTCATTGACGAGTCTCTTCAGCCGACTCTCGATCGGTATTCCCGGGGCGAGATTCCCACCGAGAGACTCGATGTTCAGCTCGAATGGGAACAACGCGTTGGTCTTCCGTACTCCGCCTACAGCCCTGTTCTGACGTCTGCTGTAGACGGTGTGAAGGTTGTTGGGATTGGTTCGGACACCTGGACTCCACCAGAAGACATGAATGTACCGGTATCTCCTGCTTATTTGGAGGTCCTTCGGGACACCATGGGCACCGGGTTTATGCCTCGCGCAGCCGAGGGCCCGTTCCTTCGCTTTGTGTCCTGGCGCGACCACGAGCTCGCCCGCCGGTCCCTCGAAGCGTGGAACGGCAGCGGCTACCTCGTCATCTTGGCCCATCGTTCGCGCATTGAGGGCGGGCACGGCATTCCGTTCCAGCTTCACGGGCTGACAGACGCGAACATCGACTCGTTCGTGCTGGCGTGGGGGGGCGAGCCGCCCTGCTACAACGGTGACCAGGTGTGGAGCGAGTCTGTCTGGGAGAAGGTCTTCGGCCACTAGGACGCAAGACCGACGCCAGAGCGTCTAGACTTCGAGGCGCTGCGCGTGCTTAAGCATGGAATCCCAGCGCTCGGGCCAGATCTGCGCAAGGGCAATCTCCCGACCAATAGCGAGTCCCTGGAGCAGTAGGCGACGTGCTTCAATGTCGTCTCCCCACTCTTGGTGTACGCCCGCGAGGTCGGCCAGAGCGAGGGCGAGGAGGTCCTCGCAGTCCATGCCTTGCGACGCAGTGTCGACAGCGGCCTGGAGGGATTCCTGGGCAGTGATCCAGTCTTCAGTCCGTGCCGCAAGGGCGCCAATCGCCCACCGGCTGGCAACGACCTGCCGACGGTCACCAAGCTGGTCGTGTAGCTCCAGTGCGGTCCCGTAGGCGTCCATAGCTTCGACGAGACGGTCTTGACCTTCCAACGTCGCAGCGAGTGCGTGGCACAGACCACCGAGCCGTGCAGTCAGTCCTGCGGTTCTCCCGTGTTCAAGCGCACGTTGGTACCAGTCGACCCGTTCGTCTCCGGTGGCGTGCTCGGCCAGGAGACCTGCAGCGTCGAATGCGGCGCCTTCGTCGTGCTCTACGCCCCAGTCATAGTACTCGCGCATGCGGTTGGCGAGTGCGGGGCCATGAGTGTCGACCGCGTGAAAGCGGACTTCTACCGCGCGTAACCGTGCTTCAACATCGGCTGGCACACCGTGTGCGACTTCGCGGGCGCAGCGCAGCTGTTCTTCGGCCAGATCAGGATCGCGCCGGCGCATAAGACAGCGTGCAAGCATCGCACGGCTGGCAGCTTCAAGAGCGTGATCGCCTTGCGCCTGGGCATGGTCGAGCAAGTGCTCGTACATCGTTCGGGCTCGGGGCAACCATCCAGCGTGAAAGGCGGCGTCTGCCTCTCGTAGCTTCTGGGTCTGAATCACAGCGAGCTGATGCATGCGAACCTCCGCACGGGGGGCGTAACCCCCGCGCGGAGATCCAGATGGACTACTCGGCTGTAGCGGCCCGTGCTGTAGCGACCTGCGCTGGCATGCAGTGGCCGTCGTCGTTGCCCCAGGACTTGCGCACGTAGGTGATGACGGCAGCAATCTGGTGGTCGGTGAGGGTAGCCTGTGGCGGCATGACAGCGTTGTATGCGACGCCTTGCACTTCAATCGGGCCATTCAGGCCGTTGATGATCAGTCCAGCGTGGTTTTCACAGTCGCCGTAGTAGTCACCACTGCCTGCGAGCGGCGGGAAGGCGCCAGCAACGCCCATTCCGTTGGCTTGGTGACAGGTCACGCAAGCGGCTCCGCCTTGACCGGTCAAGTACACGCTCTCGCCTTGCTCCATCAACCAGGCCAGGGCGTCGGCTTCGGACATGGCGGTCAGGTCGGGGGCATCACCAGCTGCAGCAGCGGCAGGTTCAGCAGCGGGTTCGGCGGCAGGTTCGGCCGCTGGTTCTGGTGCAGGCTCTGCTGCTGGAGCGGGCTCTGGTGCCGGAGCGGGCTCTGGTGCTGGAGCTTCTCCGCCACAAGCGGTGAGAAGGGTAGCGAGGACAATTGAAGTGAAACGCATTGAGGTTCTCCTGTAGGCGGGTCGTGTAATCCGCTGCGTTGCAAGGCGCAGAGCAACCTGTTGCGGCATCATGACGCACCTCAGTGCGGGCGTTACCCAGAGGGTGAGGTGCTGATGAGACTGTTGGGGTTGTTGTGTCTGCTGTCACTGGCATGCCGGGCGCCGTCTGGACCGCGAGCCACCCTTGAGGTTGAGGCTCATCAGGGGGATGGATTTTCTCTGAACGTGGTGCCAGGCAGCCAGGTCGTCGTGAAAGATGGTGTTCTGGGGGTCGATTCTCCAGATGGCTTTCGCTGGATGGAGGCGCGTTGGCTCCAGGAACCGGTAGGACCACACGTGATCGCTTGGGGTGTGGGGCAGTGCGACGGGCTCATTTGGGACCGCGATGCGACGCCTATTCCCGGCGTTCGTACTCGAACGGGCATGTGTACGCGCGAGTTTCAGGAGTATTGGACCTTCTTGGTGCTGGAGACCCGGCCAGAAGGAGTGTTGATGACGACGTGGTTGTCCCACCGCGAGACGCTTCCGTATGAGACGGCCTGGGTCGAGTTCACAGGCACGGCCATGACGCTGTCGGGTGGTCCGATTCTGGCCGATGCGGTCGATGAGACTGCCGTGCGTTTGTTGCTGCGCGAAGCGTCGGTCACCTCTACTGGGTACTCTCCTGTTCCCGGTGGAGGAGAGCTTGGTGCCGCTGTTTCCGAGCGTCTAGCGGACATGTGGACACGTCGTCTCGCATCCCCGCCGCCGCGCTTCGGAACGTCTCCGAGCGTACCCTAAACGCAGTGCGGCCCGCGTCTCATAAGGAGACGCGGGCCGCAGCGTTGCGCTGTTTCGCGACCTACGAAGGCAGGTCGAGCCAGTTGGCGAACATGGCTTCGGTGATCCGAGCCGGGTGTCCACGCCAGACGATCTTGCCGTCCTTGACGACAGCAGCGGCGGGGATGCCGCGAACGCCGAATCGGTCAGCAACCGAGCCGTCTTCCTTACCGATTGGGTAGGTCAAGCTGTTCTCGGAGACGAACTCACGAGCGGCTTCTTCGGTCGAGGTCTTGGTGAGACGGGTCAGGCCGACCATGTTGAGGCCTTGGCTCTGGTAGGTTTCCCAGGTCTCTTGCATCTTGGGCACTTCGCGCCGGCAGTGGGGACACCAGGTTTCCCAGAAGACGACGAGTGTGGCCTTGCCGTCTCCGAAAGAGGTGTTGCCAACGTACCAATCTTCGACAGCCAAGTCGCCAGCGTCGCGGCCGATGACAGCGAGCTCGCCAGCCATGCGGCGGGACGAGGATGCAGCGCGCGTTCCACGGTAGTTCGTGGTGAGCTGCTCGATAGTAGCCTTGGCACCTTCGTAGTCCATGGCTGCGACCTGATCGTTGGCGGAGCGGAGAAGCTCGCCAGCAGCGGTCTCGTCAGCTGCGCTTGGGCCAGCAGCTGCTGCGCCGCCAGCTGCAGGAGCGGCGTCGATCTGGGCTTGCATCGCGTCGATCTTGGTTTCGGCGTCAGTCAGGCGCTGTTCAAGGGCAGCGGTGTCGGCACAGCCAGCGAGCGTGACAGACGCGCCGATGAGCAGGGTTGCAATACGGTTCAAGAGAGCCTCCGGGAGTTTCGGAGGGCCGGTTTATACGACAGTTCGACAACCCGCCAGAGGCACGGAGTCACGAGTGGTCGTTTGCGAGGGCGGCGTTTGCCAGCTCGATTTCGTGTTTTGGTGCTTGTTTGTACTCTTCTAGCCGTTCGGTCAGGCCCTCATGGGACAGCGACAAGATGCGAGTTGCCAATAATGCGGCGTTGCGACACCCAGCTGAGCTCACCGCTACCGTACCTACTGGACGCCTGCGGGCATCTGAACCATGGAGGGGGAACGCTTCGGTGACGCGCCTGTGACAGTTGCCACAGCATTAGCAATACGGAGGTCTGTACATGTCCCTCATCTCAAGCTGGCTCCGGATTGTTGCTGGCACCACCGTCATGGCCCTCGGCGTCTTGGTGTGGTGTGTCGTCATGGTGGTACTGCTGCCGTCTCGTACGTTGCGGGCTCGGGCCTGCAATGTGTTCGGCAAGACCGTTCTTCGAACGATGGTCTGGATCTCAGGATGCCCAGTCAGCATCACAGGCCGTGAGCACTTGGACGGCCAGCGGCCTGCCATCTACGTGTCCAACCATACCTCCATCTTGGACATCTTCATCACGGCGTGGCTCACCCCCATGGGGACATGCTCAATTGCGAAGAAAGAGGTCATCTACTACCCCTTCTTCGGCCAGCTCTACGCCTTGTCCGGGCACTTCCGGATCGACCGTGGCAACCGTGAGAAGGCGATTGCTTCGATGAAGGCCATTGCCGAGCGCGCCCGTAAGCACACCCTGTCCATCATGCTCTTCCCCGAAGGACACCGGTCACGTGACGGCCGGCTGCTCGGCTTCAAGAAGGGCGTCATTCATCTCGCGGTTCAGACCGGACTTCCAGTTATTCCTATTGTGATGACCAACGTTCACAATGCTTGGCAGACCAAGTCGATGAGTCTCGGCCGGGTGCCGATTGGCGTGACAATTCTCCCACCAGTGGACACGTCCAAGTGGGAAGACCAGGACATTGAGGTCTCTCTCAATGAGCTGCGTCAGGTGTTCATCGATGCACTGCCAGAAAGTCAAATGCCGCTCGCCAAGAAGGCAGCGGCGTAGAGGACTTGATGAAGAGTCGGCCTAGACCGAGCTCTCTAGCGACCGCGGCCTGAGCCGACCGACAGCAGCACGCTGAGGTCAGGCTGAGTGCTGCGGTTTTCATTTCCGACGATGATGCGGCCCTTGGGCTCGACCACAATGAAGAAGCGCTTGAGCAGGCGTGAGAAGGGCGTCGAGTAGCCAATCCGGAACGACGCCATTGGTGCAATGCTGGCTGCACGCTCCGAGCGAATCGTAGCTTCGCTCGAGTGGTAAAGGAATGCTGAACCGACCGAAGCGCCGACAACGAAGCCGTTACTGGCACGGTCCCAGGCGAGCTGCGGTTCAAGCGCAACCGTGGAGTAGATCGGGACAGGCCCTTCGATGGACAGTCCCAGAGAGGGGCCTACGCGGTGCTTTCCACCAAGAATCCATCCGTAGGTGCCGCGAACACCGAAGCCAATGTAGGGCCCGGAGTCTTCCGACCAGTAGCCCATGTTGGTGTAGGCAGCGTGAACGGCGACGTCGTACGCGTTGCGTGCAGGAATGTTCTCGAGAATCGCCCAGATGTCTTCTTCTTCTTCTTCCTCCACTGCGTCTGTCTGCGACTGAGCGCAGGCCATGTTGGGTACGGACAACAAGGTTGTCAGTGTGGCAGCAAGGAAAAGTAGGGGTCTCACGTTGAACTCCATCCGTTCAGGCAGCGTGTTTGGTGCTCGTAGCGTGATGAACGCGGCGCGGCTGTTAACGGGATGTCGCGGTGTGCCTCAGTCCACCCGTTTCACCTCTGCACGTCGAGTTGTATGCAATCGGTCCCGGAACCTGAATCCGACGACGTACCGGACGTTTCGTGGTTGCTAGGACGGCTTTTGGTCGCTTTGGTGGTCATGGGTGTCTGCGCGTGGTTTCTCGGAACGGTGCTGCAAGGACCTATCGAAGCGCTGTCGGCATCGTTCGTAGATGCGTTCGGAGTGCTCGGTGTCTTTGTGGGCGTGTTGATCTTGGACGCGATTCCAGGCACGTTCCATGAGCCGCTTCTGATTCTGGCCTACGACGGTGGCATTCAGTACGGAACTATCGTGCTTGTAGCTGGCACAGGGTCTTTTCTGGCCGGGATAGTCGGCTGGACATGCGGGCGTCTGCTTGGCAAGTGGCCGTTTCTGGATCATGTGTTGACGAAGTACCGAATCAGCGCGTTTATGCGGCGATACGGTGGTCGTGCTGTTGCCATTGCTGCGTTGACGCCATTTCCGTACGCCATCACCACCTGGGGAGCGGGTGCGGCAGACGTTCCATTGTCCTCGTTGCTTGTCGGAGCGCTGTTTCGCTACATCAAGGTGGCGTTGTACCTCGCGATTATTGTATACGGCTGGTCGCTCGGTACCTGAATCGTTGAGGCTGCTGCTCCATGGCGCGCACATTCCACTTGGTCGAGACTCTGGGACAGGGCGCTTTTGGCGTGGTCCATCTCGCACAGGTGTCTGACGACGAGGGGTTTGTTCAGCGCTTGGCCGTGAAGATGCTGCATGCGCATTACAGCGCCGACACCGAGCTCGCGCGGCGTTTGCGCGACGAAGCCCGACTGCTGGCGCTCCTCGAACACGAAAACATTGTGCGCGTACACGGGCTGACGCGTGTTGATGGACGCTTGGCCATCTTGATGGAGCCGATCCCGGGGGCTGACTTGTCAGGGGCCGCGGGTACGCGGGTTCCGGCCAGGGTGGCGCTTGAGATTGCCGAGTCCGTGGCGAGTGCTCTACGTGCGGCATGGGAGACTGTTCCTCCCGGTCATGATGCCCCTTTGCGTGCGGTCCACCGTGACATCAAGCCGTCGAACATCATGGTCACCTACCGGGGTGGGGTGAAGGTGATGGACTTCGGCGTCGCACGTGCGGCGTTTGAGCACCGCGAGTCCACGACCCAGAGCCAACAGTTCGGAACGGCTCGCTACATGGCTCCGGAGCGGTGGCTCGAGGGCATTGCCAACTCTCCGAGTGACGTCTTCAGTCTCGGCATCACACTGTTGGAGCTGCTGACGGGTGCGCCCGTGTCCCGACCTCGACTGGCCCGAGCGTCGTTTGACGAAGACCTGCGGTCGGCATGCAGCGCTGTAGAAGATGAAGCACTGCGCGCGTTTGTCGCGTCCATGTGTGCGTTCGAGCCCGCTATGCGTCCAGTCGCGAGTGAGGTCATTCGGGTGTGTCGCGAGCTGGAGCGAACGGCGGATGGGCCCTCTCTACGACAGTGGGCTGAGGCGTGGGTCCCCGAGCACCGTTCGGTGGGTACGTCGAGTGAAGGTACGCTCCTATTGGAAGACGAGTCGGGTGAGACCTTTGTGACGGACTCGCCGGCGGCAACGGGAGCGGCGCCATTTCCCGCCACGGCTGCGTTTCCCGCCACTGCCCCCTTTGTGGCGCCGACTGAGACGGCTCCGCTGGAAGTGGTGCCGGTGCACCCAAATAATCTCGAACCGGCTCACTCCAACCGCCGATGGCTGCTGGGTGTTGGGGCGCTAGTGCTCTCCGTATTGACCTGTTCCGGTGGATGGATGTGGCTGGGCCCAGATGCCGCCACTAACGGGGTCTCAGCGTCGGTGAACGACAACGTAGCGGCCACAGTTGTCCCTCCGGTGGCGGTGCCTGAAGTCGCGCCCGAGCCCGTGCTTGAACCTGACGGTGAACTGGACACGGAAGCGCCTGTGCAGCCTGCCCCAGAGCCTGTCGCCCCAGAGCCTGTCGCCCCAGAGCCTGTCGCCCCAGAGCCCGTTGTCCCAGAGCCCGTTGTTGCGCAGCCCGTCGCCCCTCAGCCGCAACCCGTCGAACCCGTTGCTGTTGAGACGGCTCCGGAGCCGCAAGTGGCCATGTCAACCGTGACATTTGCACTTCACCCGAGCACGCTGAGTGCCCGAACCGACGATGGACCGGTTGCCCACTACACCGCCGTTCGTTTGGCCCAAGGCATCCACAACATCCGCGTGCAAGGGGAAACTGGGGACTGGCAGTGCACGGTTCGAGTGGACGATGCGACCGCCACTTGGCGGATCGACGACGACTCAAACAGCTGTAGCCGCATTCAGTAGGTCGCGCGCACTCCAACAACGCGGCATGATGGCGGCGTGTGGACTCTCCTGCTGTCGTTGGTACTTGCCCAGGACGTCCCGTCTCCCGTACGGCTATGTGCCAATGCGGCGGAGGGGGCGGAGGTAGACGTGTGCCTGAGCCTCGCGGCTGAGCACCCTGACCAAGTGGACGGCATCACCGCGGCACTTCGGGCCCACATTGACCGTGCCGCGAGCGGGGACCGCACCTTGATGCGCGCACTGCTCGGATTGTCCATGCCCGACGACGCCGAGAGGGCCGCCGAACAGTTGGCTGTGATGGGGGACTCCCGCGCCGTTGGGCCGTTGATGGTGGCCGCAACGACGCGCGAAGAATCGGTCATGATTGCGGCGGTCGAAGCACTCGGCGCATTCCCAGAAGCTCACGAGACGTTGGCGACATGGCTGTTGGATTCGGACCGTGACAACGGCCTGCGACTCGCATGTTTGGATGTCTTGGCGCGCCGCGGGGGAGATGTTGGCGGGGATGCACTGTCCGCAGTCATTCGCAGACTCAACACGCGCCGTGGACTGCGAGACACCGCCTTTGCCGCCTTGGAGCAGCACCAGCCGGAGCGCTATGCGGCACTAGAGCGGTCGGTTGCGCGGGACGGCACGCCGTACTTGGTCGCTGGTGGCGCTCTTGCACTTGGACAGCTCATGGGAGGTGGCGGTCACGCGGTCGGAGTGAAGCTGGCGGGAACGGGAACGGCCACAGGGGTCGTTGCCGGAAGTGCGGGTGGATGGATCTATGGCCGTGTTCGTCCCACTGAGGCCCGAACGGCCGCGTTTGTCGCGTCTTCAGGGGCTGCTGGAATCACTTCGGGAGCGCTGATCGGTGCGTCCTTCGGTCAATACCCGGACAGCAATGCTTGGCTGGGCTCGACCGTCGGTAATGTCGTTGGATTTGGTCTAGGGGCGGCGTTCCGAAACCACCCGACCCGAAGCACTGGAGATGTCTGGGAAGCAAACATCGTTGCCGGTGCGCTGTCGGTGGCGGGTGCGACGGGCACAACCTTCATGCGCAAGGGTCGCTGGCAGGAACGCGTTCAGCCTGACGACTCCGGCGTGCGCTGGGGGTCTCTGGGTGCCGGAATCGGACTGGGTGTCGGTGCGGTTGTCGGACATGGTATTGCACCCAGCATTCGTCTGGACAAAGCAGACCTGTACTTCATGGGGCTGACGGGCGCATACGGACTAGGCATTGGCCTAGCAGCACCGATTCCTGGCTTGCGTCGTGGTCTTCCGATTGCGGGTCTGACCACAGGAATCTTGGTTGGATATGCGGTGAGCGGGTTCGCCAATCCCCAGCCCGACTCGGCGGTCGGAGCGACGACCGGGGCGCTGTACGGCGGAGCGGTCGCCGCAGGCCTCGGGTTTCTGGTGGACCAAGATGGGGCGTCAAACGGCGGGATTCCTCGTGGATTTGCCTTGGTCGGCTCTGGCATTGGGCTGGTCGCGGGCTCTGCGATTGCAACCGAAAACCCTGAGTTTCTCGATCCAGCAGACATTGTCTTTGTGTCGCTGGTGACTGGTGTCTCCGCCCTTCACGCGGGGGCGTTGTGGTCGGCCTTGGCGCCGCCGTTCCGCACACGCGGATGGTTCATTGTGGCACCGGCAGCCATCAGTACGCTTGCGGCGGTCACCACCCCGCTCGTGGACATTCCGACCGAGTATTCGTTCACTGCCACCTCGATTGGTGCGTGGAGTGGGCTGTTTGCCTACGGGGGGGTCGCGGCACTGGACGGACTGCGTCGCGACCGCTTCCTGTGGACCATGGTCGCCGCTGACACGGGCATTGTTGTGGGCCTGTTGGTTGGCGCACCGCCGGTCAATCTGCCGCCTCTGGTCGTTGCCTTGGCCGATGCTGGTGGCCTGATTGGCGGCGGAGTGACGGCGCTGGGCACGTCGTTGGTCGTGGACGGGGCGGACCCAAATCGCAGTGACCGCATTGTGGTCGCTGGCATTGCTGGGGCGGCTGTTGGCATCACGGCTGGGGCTACGATTGGCTTCGTGGTCCGGGCTACCGGCGACAGCCGAGACATCGCGATTCGTCTGCCGCGAGTACGAATCCCCGGCAAGTGGTCCGCAATGCCGAGTGCTCTTGCCGGGGACGAAGGTGTGGTTCCTGGTGTTGTCATCAGCGGAGTGGGCTTTTGATGATGTGGATGTGGTTGGCTTGGGCGGCAGCGGCGCCAACGGTGTGTGACCCTGGTCAGGCCGCTCAGCTTCTCGAAGATGCACGCATTGATGAGCGCCGAGCCCCGGTGACCCATCCTGAGCTGATGCCAGGCTTGGCTCTCGCGAGCGAAGCGTCCGAGTCCCGTCTGCAGGAGGTCCTCAGCACGCTGTGCTCGGACAGCGAGTCGGTCTCTGTCGCACCCGCTGAGAGCTGGGAAGACGCTGGGTTTTCCGCCTACAGTTACCGCGTGACGGGCAGTCAAACCGTGGGCTGCGCGCTGTTCCAGAGCACCGTCACGGTGAGCGTTGGCGTTCAGCCTGACCAGCCGCCTACCTACGCGCTGCGCAGCGAGTCTCCCGTCACGTCTACGCCTATTGGGGAGTGTGAGACCACAGCGACATGGCGGGAGGAGAGCGTGATTGACGGCGACGCAGACCGGGTGCGCTTGGTCTTAGTCGTGGACCGAACTCGGTCGGGTGTCCAAGACAGCCAGGTGGTCATTCGCACGGCGACCGTGAATGGCTGGACCGAAGACCTCCTGCTGTCGCCCGCCCCCGAACGGTACGTAGGCGGCGTGTCTGGGCCCATTCTTACCCTTGCGGAGACGGGCGAAGGGGATGTCTGGGTGGTCGCACATGCCAACCGCGTTGTGCGCGATGAGTCCTGTCTTGTCGTGCCAGGACAGATGGTTTGGCGATGGGACGGCACCGTGTGGACGCCGACCGATGGCCGGGAAGCCATGGCTTTGTTGGGCCGGCGCGGACTGTGGCGTCTCGCGGGAAGCGATGGGTGGCTGCACATGGTGGTTCAGGACAGCGAGGGCAATGACGATGTCTTGGCCTACCGGGCGACGCGTCTGTCCGAGCGCTATCCAGAGCCGCTTCGTCGCTATCAGTCGTCGGATTTACCTGGTCTGAATCCTGGCTTTCTGGTGATGGCTCCAGCGCCTTTTCCTACCGAAGAACAGGCCAGAGCAGCTCGCAAGAGCTGGCGCAGTATGCACCGTCATTACGTCAAGCGCGCCTGGACTCAGCCCAACCCCTGTGAGGGCTACGTCACCGTTGAAGGGCCCGAATGATGTCCTGTAGACACGCCTGGTCGTGCTGATTGGGTGCGCTTGGCGGCCACTCGTCGGATGCATGCTCATGGTTGCGTCGCTGATTCCGCCACAGGCGCTTGCGGTCGCGCTCTGAGAATACCGAGGACTTGAAGGTCGACACGTTGCGCTTCCAGCTGTCGGCGTCTGCTGAAGGCAGCTTCTCGCGCTGAATGGCATCCATTGCTTCAAGAGCGGAAAGTGGCTTCCGCTTGCCGAACAAGCCGCTGAACCACGCGACGATGCGCTGCCACATTGGACCCTCCTACAGAGAGGGTATCCGCTGGAGAGGGTAGGGATCTTCCCCCCTCGCAAATCCTGGAAGTTTGGCGGAACCGGAACGCGAGGGGGGAAGAAGGTCACGCCGATGAGACAACGGCCCCTGGGCGGCATGTGACCCATTCCCACACAGTGTTTCGGTTCGCCTGGCGCGGAGGTTTAGGGGGACTACTCGACCGTTGCTGAATCTTTCGCAACGAGGACGGCAGCGATGATGCGAACGTCCGTGTCGGATTCACGCTTGAGGATGAGCTCGTATGACTCATCACCCTGTGTGAGCCCTCTGGCGGCGAGTCCACGGATAGCGGACGCAACAAGGATGGCATGGGCCTCCAGGTTGGCGACGGCCTCCTGCTGGGTCTGCACGGCAGGCTCGTCGTCGTAGTTTCCGAGGGCATGCATGGCGCGTGCTCGAATGACGAGAGGGTCTCCGTGTTTCGCAATCCAGACGAGGGAGCCCACCGGGTCTTCGTGAGCGTCGAGCGTTGCGCGTTCGGGTAGGTCCGCGGTGTCATGGGCACTGAGCAGGCCGGTGATGGGCACGACGCTGGTCGGGGCGGGGGGAGCAGCCTGTGTGGTGGTTGCCGGGGTGCGAGTCCCACTCGGCAATGTCGCCGGCGTTGCAGCCGGTTCGGCCGCTGGCGTCGCATCTGGCGTGCTCGGTGGTGCTTGGCGGGTGCCACAGGCGGTCAAGGTCAGGAGAAGGGCAAAGCGAATCATGGAGAGCCTCGGGTTCACTGCACAATCGTGCTGAAGTACAGTACGTCGGACTGGATGGGGGACATGGCGTTCTGGCGGGCGGTGCCACTGGTCCAGAACATGAAGTTGGTGCCGTCAAAGCTGATGCATTCTTCGGCGGTCAGGGAGCCGTCGCCATCTGCGTCTTGCGACTGTGGGCACTGGGGTGTGTCGGAGATGACGTCGTACCCGCCCTCTCCGCCGGCCTCTTCGGTGGTGTGGAACAGGCCGATCTGGTGGCCGGCCTCGTGCGCGATGGTCTCGCCCATGGTCTGGGTGTCCAGGCTGCTTCCGTCAGCGTTCAAGTGTCCGTCCACGGCAACGATAACGCCTGAGCCGGCCGTTCCTTCAATGCCGAGTACGCCTGGAATGCCAGAAGCGAAGCCAAGGGTGCCCGGCTCCACGAAGTCGGAGATGAAGTACACGTTCATCGCTTGTCCGCCGTCTCCAGCGGTGATGGCACGCAGGATGTTGGCGTCCTCGCCCTCTTCTTCAATGATGGAGCCGCTCGGATGCGTGGCTGTGAAGGTCTCGACGGCGCCCAAGGTCGGGCCGTCTCCGTTGGTATAGAGGCTGCGCATGACCTCGATAGCGTCGTCGAGTTCCTCTTGGAAAATCTCGGTTCCGTCTATGACAATCAGGTTTAGGTCCAACAAACCCGTGCCCTCTTCGTAGCGGCGGGTGGTGATGTGCAGCGTGGCCGGGGCGTCTTCGGTCAGGTCTTCTTCGCTGACCGCCATGACCGCGACACATCCCGCAGTTGGGTAGGTATTGTTGTTCATTGGCAAGGCAATGGTGCCGGTGACAGCTGGAAAATGGTAGAGCGGGTCGGCTCCCCAGTCGTTGTCTACCCAATCAACGCCACCGATCTGCACGATGACGAAGCCCACTTCCTCGGACCCGCCGTCTACGGTCAGCGCAATGCTGGTGATGTCAGTGCCGGTGTCCGCGTAGAACATGGGGCTGTACGACAGGCCGCTTGCGCGGTCGTAGCCCCACTCAAATGAGCTGGAGTCTTGGCCCCACTCGCCGGCCGTTCCAAGCTCGGCCAGGTCGGCCGGGCAGTCGGGTTGGGTGCCGAAGGGCACGACTTCGCTGAAGATGTCGCCGGTTGCTGGCGGTGGGTCTTCGGATGGCTTTCGCTTGCAGCCGGCAAGGGCAAGGCTAGCGATGATGAGGACTAAGGGAATGTGGCGCACGTGGACGTCTCCTGCGCGCACCCTACCTAGATTTTGTTGCGAATGTGTTGGGAAGGCTCTCAAGGCGCGGTGACGCCAGCCCGTGAGCTGATGCAGCCTTCCGATACACCAGGAATAGAGATGTCCATGACGTTTTCGCCGTAGCGGACGCGGTTGATGCCCTCGTTGGATGGTGGCATGTCGCATTGAGCAGTTCCAACGCGCAGACACATGTCCTGGTTGTCCCATGGAAGCCTGCCGGGGACTTCGATGTCCATCTCACTGCGAATGATGGCTTCGTCGCCGTCCACTTCAACCGTACACTCGGTAAACAGGACCCGTGTCGAGCAGCCGAAGCCCGCATGTACAAACAGTGGGATGGGCTCGCCAACGGAGATGTCGGCGGCTCCAGGCCGATCTCCAGACGCGAAGTCGTCTCGCGCAATGCATGCCGCGCCGGCGTCCACAATGGTGCCGGACTGCTCACACGCGGTGAGTAGTGCCAGCAGAACGAGACTGAATCGACCCATGACATTCTCCCATCGTGCCCACGACAGGTTGATTGTATCCTGCGGACCGAAACGGAGCGAGAGAGTGGCTCGACGTGTCTGTGTTGTAGGGGCTCGCAAGTGCTGAATAGAGGTTCGTGGCTACTCTTGTGGAGTCCAGACCTCAGCCTCAATGCAGTTCCTACCTGTGCCGGGCGCGGTGGCTGCCATGATGCCGGTTCCGTACCGGACGACAGTCATGCCCTCGGCGGCTGGAGGCGTCTCGCAAGCGATGCTTCTGAAGCACGCGCTTAGGTCTTGGCCTCGGCCTGGAAAGCGGCCCGGTGTTGTGAACTCAAAGACGCTGCTGACAATGGCCTCGTTGTCGACGATGTCCACCATGCACTCGCTCGTCACTTGGCTTGCGTCGCAGCTGATGCCCGTGGTCACCATGAGGGGAAGCGGCTCCCCGACGCGCACTTCCGCCGGGCCCATGAAGGCTGTCGTGTTGTCGGCGAAGCACAGACTGCCAGGGTCGACCATTGTGGTGGTCTGCTCGCAGGCAGTCAGTAGACCCAGAGCAATCCAGATGAAGCGACTCATGCTACTCGGCGTTCGTTGCGTCGATGAGCAGCTGCGTCAGTGCTTCGTAGTTTGCTGGAACACCGAGGTTGTTGGTGGTCAGATTGTAGACGCCCACGACTTCGTTGTCCCCATTGAGGATGACGACATCACGGTAGACAGGGTCCCACTGACTCCACGCGTCCACCTCTGCGGTGTCCTGCAACAAGCCGATGTCTCGGCCGTCTGTGAAGTTCGCGTTGCCGGACTCAAAGCCAATACCGTTCACCCCGTACAGGGTGACGGGAACGGCGAGGGCCATGGCGTCGAGGTCTGCTTGAATGTCGTTGAGGTAGCCAAACTGGCTACTGCAGTAGCTTCAAGTGGCGTGGGTGAAGTACCAGCCGCTGACCTGTTCGAGCAGGTCTCGTGGCGAGACATCTTCACCTGCTGTGGGCGAGGTGGTGTTGACGTCCATCAGGGCAAAGTCGGGGACTGGGCCTGCGGATGTGTCGGTGTCGAGGTCCGTGTCGGAATCGGTGTCGAGGTCCGTGTCGGAATCGGTGTCCGTGTCGGAATCGAGGTCTGTGTCGGAGTCGGTGTCCGAATCGACGTCAGAGTCGGTGTCTGAATCGACGTCAGAGTCGGTGTCCAGCTCGGTATCGCCTGAGGTGTCGAGCTCGGTCCCAGGGTCGGTGTCCTGCCCCTCTTCCGTGCACGCCGTGACGGTGGTGCCGAGCAGGAACAGAGCTGGGAAGATGCGACGCATGGCGAACGCTTAACCGGGTCTGGGCGAGACGCGAGGTGTCAGACCGCCGGAAACAGAATGGCAGACGTCGGCCACCGCTGTCTAAACGAGGGGGTGGCGCTTGGATTGTGTTGTACATGTTGATAAGATGAGGGGACCCATGGAGATTTATGTTTTCGGCAGCAATTCTACTTTTAGCTGGTGTCTTTGCGCAGACGGAACCCGCAATGCCTACCGCCGACATGCTTGCATGGCCCGCCGGAGAAACACGTCGCTTCTACTCGACTATGGCCTTTCGTTCGCCGTACGTGGTCACACTCATCGCTGTTCGAAACGAAGAGCGTACCGCCGCGGAAGTCGCCTTGTCGGCGGTGTTTCGCTGCGAATCCCTTGGCATCATGCGCAGTGCGACGGAAGTGCGCTGTCAAGTTGAAGACGCAGGCGTTCAGGCGACTCCTATGCAGTCAGATGCTGGCAAATTGCAGACAGTGCTTGAGGAGTGGGAGCGCAGTGCGGAAGCTGCCACAGTGTACTTTCGCATTCGCGAGGACGGCCGTGTTGACCGGGTGAGGCTCGAAGACCTGCCGGACAGCGGACCCCGTGAGCGCTACATCTCGGGCAAGCTGGAGCTCTTCATGGCGCGCCTTCTAAGCCCCTTCGACCTTGAGCTTCCGGCACAAGGCGAGGCTGAGTGGAAGCACCGGTCTCCCGCTGTTGCGAGCATGCCGTTTAGCTCGGCGGGTAGTAGCCTCAAGCTGGCCCAGTCAGCGGTTCAGGAACAAGATGGCATCCTGGTATCCGGCAGCGGCAGCGGCCAGTTGGTGGGCCAGTACACGTTCTCTATGGAAGCTACTACCAAGCACCAGATCGACGCCGAGTGTCACTGCATCCGACGGGCTTCGGTTGAGGTCGTGGGCATGGCGAACGTGGACACTGGGCACTTGTCGTATCGAATGGCTGGGTACATCGAAGACATTGGCGAGCAGCCGCTAGAGCAGCCACTGACGAGCTGGGACTTGAGTGTGCCTCGGCTGATTCCGCAGGACGATTGACGACTACCCAGCGCCTTGAATGCACTGGTCAGACTGACTTGGCACGGTGATGTCCATGGACTGGTCGGCATACCGGATGGTGGTGACACCTTCGGTGGCTGGGGGCATCTCGCACGCGACAGTTGTGAGTCGACCACACTCTTGCACACCCACCCATGGCAGTCGTCCGGGAGTGCGAATCGTTATGACGGTACTCACGATGGCCTCTTGGTCCACGACGTCGACGATGCACTCGGCGTCCTCAAACTCTACGGTGCAGCCGCCGGACATGCTGAACACGAGTGGAATGGGCTCCCCGGGCACCACATTCGGCTCGCGTATTGGGCTGTCATCATCAATGGTTCGTCCCACACACACCGCGCCTGCGTCGACCAAGGTGTCAGACTGGGCACATGCAGCGAATACGAGCCATACGAGAGAAGTGTGCTTGATCATCGTGTCTCCGTGCCGTGCCCACGACACGTTGGTCATAACAAAGACGCCCGAGCAGTGTTGAACTGCTCGGGCGTCAGATGGGTGTGGGGAAGAGCTACGGCGTGCAGCCCCCGCCGTTGGCGCTGTTTCCGGTGGAGCACGTGGTGTTGGCGTTTGGCGTTATTCCCAGTAGACGATGACTTGGCCAGCCGCGCCGTCGCCACCTTCGGTGCCTGCGCCAGAACCGCCGCCGCCAGAGGTGTCCTGTAGGACGGCTCCAGACGAGATGACGTAGTTGTCGCCGCCGTTGCCACCGTCGCTAGGGTCGCCGCCGAAGCCACCCGGCCAGCCGCCGCCGCCGCCGCCGCCGCCGAATCCGCTGCGTGTGCCACCGCCGGAGCCGCCGCCACCGAAACCACCCGTGCCGGCTTCGCTTCCGCAGTACCCGCCGCCACTCACGGTGCTCACCGGCCCGCCGGTGAAGTTCGGGGCGCCAGAGCCCGCTTGTCCGTTCTGTGCAGTGGGGTCAGAACACTCGCCGCCGCCGCCGAACCCGCTGCCCCCGGAGAAGCCGCCGCCAAGCGTGCTCGTGTCCGCGTTGTGCACACCACCACCATTGCTACCCGACACGCCGGACTATGCAGCACCGGCGCCGGCGCCGCCGCCCGCCACCGCGAGCGGCGTGAAGTTGTCCAAGAACACCCCAGACAGTCCGCCACCACCGGCCCCGTTCGTACCGCCGCCACAGCTAGCACCTTCGCCGCCGCCACCGACGACGACCTGTAGCGTGGATGCGCCGCCCAAGGCGCTGACCGGGACAGTCGCTTCGACAAAGCCTCCCGTGCCGCCGGTGCCAGGAGACAGCGTTGCCCCTCCGCCAGCCCCTTGGATCTCGAATCGAAGAGTATCGCATCCTTCGGCGGCGGCGACCGTAAAGCTGTTGATACCCTCGGCACCGAACGGCTGACTGCCTGCCACACAACTGCTACCGCTGGACGCGCCAGCAATCGGAGTCCAAGAACCATCCACGCAGATCTGCAGTGAGCTGTCGCTGGTGTCGTAATAGACGCGCCCCTGTGCCGTCGAATCGCAGGCCCCAAGGGGGCTCGCGGCTACGCGAATTCGGTCTGTGACCATCGCGACAGGCACCCCGGCGATGACATGTCGTGGCTCCAGCACCACGGTGTCAACGGCGACCTCAATGTACAGGTCTCCGGCGAGAAACTCGCTCCCATCATTGTCGAGGGTGATGTGGGCGTAGCCATTGTCGAGGGTCATGGTCAGATCGGTTGCCGGCCCCACGGTTGAGCCGCCAGACATCGCGTCCCACAGCTGAACCGAGACGTCGTGGCTTCCTGTCAGTGGCGCCCCGGTGGTGTCGATGAGTCGGCCTTGCCAACTTAGGGGGGCTGCGGTCGCATTGCCGAGCCAAAGTGTACCGAGCAAAAGTATCAGACTACGCATTGTATCCCCCCGATGCGTCCTGTTGAAGGCGCCGCGGCCGGTATGGTGCCTAGTCACGTTGCATTTCGCAACGGTATTGTGGGGCTGAACTCTCCACGCACGCTCTTGGCGCGTCGGTGACCGTGCGACCAACTGGAGTCGTTTGTGCGCATTATCCAAGTTGATGGGGGATTGTAGGAGCGGGTTTCGTCTGTCATTCAGGGCTCAACCGTTCTGCGAGATCGGATGACGCTCTGGAAGGATGTGTGTGCCTGATGTTGGGAAGATGAGACCCGCAGGGGCGGCTCGTCGGTTTTGTAGGGCTGGCGGCTCGGTGAGGGGGCGGTGGTGTGGGGTGAGTCCTGGGGCCCGGATGGGTGCATGCGTGGGGGTGTACCTTCAAGACTCGTTCGGTTCGCCCTGCGACATCGCGCATGCCGGTGTTACAACGCGCGCCATTCGCGGAGTCCCCATGCGCTCAGTCCTGCTCGTCCTTGCTCTTTCCCTGGTTGGTTGCCCCAAGACCGAAGACAGCGGTGAGATGGAGCCGTCACCCCTGTTGGACGTGGAAGAGACCGCGAGCTGGGAGATTGAGGGGCTTAGCGAAGAAGCGTACGTGGTCTTCACTGAGGGCGGCATTCCGCACATCTACGGCGCGTCAGATACGGATGTTGCCGCTGTTCACGGCTTTATCGCGGCACGTGACCGCTTTCTGCAGATCGATCTAGGCCGGCGCCTGGGACTGGGCGAGCTGAGCCCGTTGGTCGGAGACATTGGCCTAGAAGCAGATGTTGAGAGCGTTCAGACCGGTGTTCGCGTCATCACCGAGAACGTGGTCGCAGCCTTGTCTGATGAAGAACGGGCCCTCTTCGAAGCCTACGCGCACGGTGTCAACGCCTACATTGCGGCAGTCGTGGCCGAAGACCTGGACGCCCCGAGCGAATACCAGACCCTTGCCCCCATTCTTGGCCACGCGACTCCTGGCGATATGTTGGAGCCGTTTGAGGTCGAAGATGTTGCCGCTATCGTCACCACCTTTGTGTTCCAGGCTGGGTATTCAAGCCGCGAGATTGGCTGGACCCGCGCCGTCTCCCAGCTCGAAGGCTTGTACGAAGGCGAAGCGCTTGCTGAGCTGCGCCAAGAGGGCGTCTGGGACGACGTGTGGAACCGCGTAGACCCGATTCACGGCGTAGTCTCCGCCCCTGACTTTGACGGTGCTCGTCGCAGCGCTGCCCTGCCGATGGTCCCGAACCTGCCGCACGTTCCCGACACCTTGTTGGAGCGCGCCGAAGTCCGTGCGGACGCCCGTGAACGCCGCTGGCACCACGACCCGCTGGAAGGGTGGGGAAGCAACGCCTGGGCCGTAGGGTCAGGCGGTACCGCAGACGGCGGCTCGCTGTTGGCAGGAGACGGTCACCTCGACCTGTCCTCTCCGTCCATTGTCTGGTCGGTTTCTTTGGATTCCGACCACCTGTCCGGTGGCCAAGGCTCGCACCAATACGGTGTCACGAGCCCAGGTCTTCCGGCCATTGCGGCAGGTACAAACGGCAAGGTTGCTTGGTCGAGTACCCAGCCCTTCTCCGACATTAACGACCAGTACGCCGAGCAGATTCGCTTGTCGCCAGCCGGAGCCCCTACAGAGGCGCTCTTCAACGGCGACTGGCGTCCCTTGACCGAGCACATGGACAGCTACAGCATCCGCGACGTCCCCTTCATTGACAGCATTGGCCGCACCGAAGAGTGGGCCCGGTACACCTTGTTTGACGGCCGCATGTTGTCGGACATTGAAGGGCGCCGCGTGGACGGCGACTACGAAGCACAGGCTGGCGAGACGGTCGTCAACATGGGCGGCACGTTGCTGGTACCTGAGGACACTGATGACGACGGCATCATCTCGGGACTGTCCTTCGACTTTACTGGCTTGGATGAGCGCTCGCTCACGTCGTTCTTTGGCGTTCGCAACGTGGAGACCGTTGAAGGATTCCGCGAGCTACTCACCCATACAGCAGCTCTGTCGCAGAACTTCGTGGTCAGTGACAGCGCCGGCTCGGTGATGTTCACTCAGTTCCAGGCCATGCCCTGCCGCGACACATTGCCGCGCGGTGAAGACGGTGGGTTTGCAGACGGTGCCAACCCTCGCTTTGTCATGGATGGAACTCGCTTCGGTGGCTTTACCATTCCGTTCACTGCCGAAGGACGGCTCGACTTTGACGACGCTGACAACTGCGTCATCCCACCCGAGCGCTACCCCTTCACGGTTGACCCCGCCCAAGGCTACGTACTGTCAGCGAACAACGACCCGAGTGGGTTGTCGCTCGACTCGAACCTTGAGAATGACGACGTCTACATTGGTGGGCCGTGGGAAGACGACTTCCGCGCGGTTCGTATTGATGAGCTTCTTGGCGAGCTCTCTGGCGCCCAGGCCGGAAGCATTGGCACCATGGAAGACACGCAGGCGGACCATAAGAGTGGCTTGGGGCAACAGTACGCACCGCTGCTTGTTGACGCGATTTCCCGCGCTCGGTTGCTGTCAGGGTCATCGGACGTCTTGACCGCGTCGGAGACACGCATGGTGTCGCTGTACACAGCAGATGCAGCGCGATGGGAAGAGGTCGAGGCCCGTCTCATTGCTTGGGGACAAGGGGACTACGACACGCCCAGCGGTGTGGACACCTTCTACGACCCGCTGGTCGAAGGCGAACAGGCGGATGCCGTTGCCACCATGATCTTCAATGCTTGGCTGCCTCGCTACAGCAACTGGATCTACCAAGACGAACGCTTCCCGGGTAGCCTTCTGTCCACCATCACCGGCGCCACCGGACGCACGCGTCTGATGTCCATTCTTCATGAAGGACGCGGACAGACGGGCCTGGCATCGCACAACCCCGAGACCGGCGAGTCGGCCTTCTTCGACCGCTTGGGCACCGAAGAAATCGAGACCAGCGACGAAGGCATGCTGCTCATGCTGACTGCCGCTCTCGATTACTTGGAGACCGAGTCCACCGAAGACGGCAAGGGTGGCTTTGGCACCGCGGACATGGACCAATGGCTGTGGGGACTGCGTCACTGGGCACACTTCCCGAGTTTGCTCGGCAGCGCCTTTGGAACGGATGGCCCACTTGGAGCGCTGACTGCGTCGTTCGATATCAACGCAACTGACGTGTCTATTGCCGACGGCATTCCCTCGGGCGACCCTCGCCGTGACATCCCCGGCTGGCCCCGCCACGGAGACGCGCTGAACGTGGACTCCGGCAATCCTGGCTGGTCCGGCACGCACTGGGACTATGACTTTGGCCCCAGCTTCCGCTTGGTTGTGGCCCTTGGACCCAACGGCGAAGTCAGCGGTCAGAACATCCTGCCCGGCGGCCAATCCGCAGTACTCGCTGCCGACCACTACACCGACCAAGTGCCGCTGTGGCTGTCGAACACGGCCTTGCCCATTCACTGGACGGTGGACGACGTGGTCGCCAACGGTGTCGAGCGCCACACGTTCAACGCCCCGTAGGTCCCGTTTGAAGAGACGGGAGATCGGCCTTGTGTCATGGACAGTCACACTAAGGTGTTGGAAAACCAACACCTGTTAGTTTTCCAACATGAAACACGAAGCCACTTTCACTCGCCGCGAACGTCAGGTCGTTGACGCTGTCTACGCCCAGGGTGCTGCAAGCGCCCAAGACCTTCGCGCAGCCATTGTTGACCCGCCCAGCAACTCGGCGATTCGCGCGTTGCTGAGGACCCTTGTGGACAAGGGGCACCTGCGTATTGAGCGGGATGGAAACCGGTATGTCTACCATCCGACAGTGCCGAGGGACCAAGCCAGCAAGGGCGCGCTAGCCCGAGTGGTAGACGCGTTCTTCGACCAGTCCCCGCTCCAGGCCGCAATGGCCTTGGTTCAGATGTCAGACACTCCAAGTCCTACCGAAGTCGAGCAGCTGGAAGCGCTGATTCAACAGGTCAAGGAGCGCCAGTCATGAGCGGTATTGTCGGCCCCGAGCTGTTGGACCTGACCACTGGACTGGCCATCGATCTCGCCTGGAAGACGTCGCTTCCGCTGGCTGCTGGACTTGTGTTGAGTCAGCTGGCGGGCACTGCTGCGGCCAAGCATCTACGAATGGTTGTGGCATGTGCCGCCGTCCCCGTCATTGCGCTGGCCACGGTGTACAGCCGTGGCCAAGCTGCTGTGTGGACAGACGCACCCGCATGGCCGCTGGTGCTGTGGGCGGTCGGATGTGGTCTGGGTGCGCTCGGAATGCTGCGCGCGCTGTGGCTGCTGTACAGACTTCCAACGTCACCACTGGCGAATGGACTGGAGCGGTCCGACCGTATCCACACGCCGATTACGGCGGGCTGGCTGCGTCCGCGCATCATTGTGCCGCATGACTTTGAGTCGTGGGGCGCCACAGAACAGCGAGCGGCTCTGGCCCACGAGCGCGCGCACATTGCACGGCGAGACTGGGGAATCCACATGGCTGTGTGGAGTCTGAGCTGTGTGCTGTGGTTCAACCCATTGATGTGGTGGACACGTAGGCGGGTCGCGCTTCTCGCAGAGTGTGCCGCAGATGACAGCGTGCTGTTGAGCGGTGTTGCCCCCGCTGCGTATGCATCCCAGCTGTTGGCCCTTGCTCGACCGGGGCCGCAGGCTGCGCTTGCATTCAGTGTTTCGCCTGTTGGGACGCGGATTCGTGCCGTCCTTGACGAGCGCTCACGCTCCGGTGCCTCCGTGATTTCCGGCCTGGTTTTGACGACGCTCTTCTTGGCCGCCGGAGTCGGGGTAAGCCGCTTCAATACCTGGGAACCACCTCCTGTTGTCTACGGCTGCTTGCCCGCAGAGGGTGACGTGGACCTGGGTCCCGTGCCCCTAGGCCCGGTCTATTTGCCCTACCTTTACGAAGGGGAGTGACATGAAACGCTTGATTTTTTTGGCCCTGACTGGCTGTTCAACGGCGTTCACCGCCGAGGCTCCCGTCCAGACCGATGACGTTGTGTCGGAGAGTGCTGATGTGCCCGTAGCCACCGTTCCGAGTTGGCTACTGGCTGTCGAACCGGAGCGAATGGAGGACGACCCCCAATACACGGTCGAGGTGATGGAGCGTGTAACCGCGCGCATCTCACTCATGTCCCACGGTGAGCGACAGCCCCTAACGGACGCCATGAGTACGTTGATGGGGAACTGTCCCTATACTCGGGCTCGGGTCATGGTTGCCCTGACGGCCGACCGGGAACTGGCTGCGATGGACGCGTCCTCCATGAGTGCGGACAGCCAGGCGAGTTTTGTAGCCCTGTCGCGTCAAGCCAGTTCCCAAGCCGATTTCTATCGGTCCCTTGGTGCCGGCACGCTCTCCATGCCTATGCCAACAGAGTATTTGGCGTCTGCCGTCCGGGCTGTTGATGGGGCAACGTTTGCCGCGAGCGACGGCCCCATTGGTCTTTCGCTAACGGCGGTTTCCGAGGTGGATGCAGCGGTCGACGCAATGCCCACTGAGGTTCAAGACACGATTCAGGCTGCTTGGGACGTGTTGGAGCTCCACATGGGGAACCGCGTGGTGGTGCACTTCACCGAGCGGCACTACCGCGATGCGCTGACGGCACTGATTGACGCCGAGTCCGCACAGGTCCGCCCTGTTGGCTTGGCAGAGGTGTCTGCGATGGTTGATGAGCTGAGTACGAAGGGCTGCTAGGCGTATTGACGCTGCTGAGTGCCTGGAAATCGTTGTTTTCGTTGATTGTCTACCCGCAGATGTGTGGTGTGGACTGGGGGCCGGTTTCGATGGGCCTCGTGAAATTGTCTTGCTCGCACCTTGGAGAGTGACATGAAGCGCTTGATTTTTTTGGCCCTGACCGGCTGTTCCGCCGCGTACACCGCCGAGGCTCCCGTCCAGTCGGAGGACGTGGCTGTATTGACCAAAGCGGTTGGCGAACCTGCTGTCTTCCTTCCTGGCTTGATAGCCGAGCAAGCTCTCGACACCACCCGAATGGAGGGCAACGCGAGCTATACAACGGAGGTCCTCGAAGCGTCCGTTCTACACATCCAGTTGATGTCCGAGCCCCAGCGAGAGACGCTCGTAGATGCCATGAGTCTGCTCGTTTCGAATTGCCCATATACACGGGCAAAAGTCATGATTTTTCTGACGTTGGACGAAGGGCTCTCCGCAATGGACCCGTCGACTTTGAGCCCGGCTGGGCAAGTGCGCTTTGCACAGGTTCTTCGCGGCGTGAAGGCAGAAGCCGAGTTCTTCCGCGCGACGAATGGAGATGCGCTGCCGATGCCGCTCTCCATTGACTACTTGGCCTCGTCCATTCAGGTGGTTGATGGGCCGACCTTCGCTGCTAGCGACGAGCCCGTCACGTTGTCATGGGCTGCTATCGAACAGATCGATGACGCCGTTGCGGGCATGCCCGCGCGCACACAGGAGAGCATTCAGGCCGCGTGGGCGGTGCTCGACCCGCACTTGGGGGACGACGTCGTCCTCCACTTCAACGAGCGCTTCACACGCGATGGGCTGCGGGCTCTGGAGAAGACCGAGTCGGCGGACGCTCTACCCGAAGGGCTCACCGCGCTTGCGGCGATGATGGATGAGTTCCTGTCTCACGGCTGCTAGGGGGGTGACTTTCGGCGTCCGCTGCGGGTGTGGATGGAAGGAGATACAGCCGCGAACCGTTGACTGCCCACGGAGAGTCCATGTTTCTGCTGCTTGCCCTCGCTACGGCCCTCGCTACGGCCCTCGCTCAAGACCAGTGCGCCACCCCCGAAGCTAGCTTCGACTACACCGAAGGCTTTCGAAGCCAGCGTGGCAACGACACTGAGAATGCGTTGGCTAGCTACACGCGGTGTCTTGAGAAAGACCCAAACTGCGTGGCGTGCCAGTACGAAATTGGCTGGAGCTACTGGACCCGCAGCGAGTGGGACCAGGTGATTGCGGCGTGGGAGCGTACATTGGTGCTCCAGCCGGGCAACGGTGCGGCGATTGAATGGCTGGCCAAGGCGCGTCAGAACAAGACGGGTAGCGTGCCTACGGCTGGTGGAAGTGGGCTGCATGTGGCTATTGGCACCACGTCTTCGCCGGCAGATGCTCCTGTTCAGCTGGAGCTCATTGGGCGGTTCCAGAACTACAATGCCAACCCGTCCAGTGCGACTGACCACCACGACACGGACATCTACTCGCCAAAGTCCGCGCGCTTCTTGGGCGACGGTACCCGCGTCTACGTCAACAGCCTCGAAGGTCTCAAGACCGTGGTCTACGACCCGCGTGACATCTCCAAGGTTCACACCATCGTCCACACGTTTGGTGAAGAAGACGCCGCTTTGTTCCAGGGTTTGACCACGGTCTATGACTACCCGTACATGCGCACGTCGCCATCGGGAGACCCGAACCAGTTCTCCGGAAAGCCGGTCGAGAGCGCCCTGTCGCACAACGACCGCTACTTGTGGGTTCCGTACTACCGTCGCGAGTTTGACGTAGGCGCGGGCTCGCCGTCTGCCGTGTCCATCATCGACACTCAGACCAACGAGATTGTGCGCGTGCTGCCAACGGGCCCGATTCCCAAGTACGTCGCCATCTCACCCGACAACACCTGGGCCGCCATCACTCACTGGGGCGACAACACTGTCGCTATGGTCGATATCAGCAGTGGCGACCCCGCTCAGTTCACCTACCGAGATGAGCGTCTGGTCGTTGAGCGCATCCTGTCCCAGCAGGGGCTCACGGGAAGCAACCGAGACTCGGCCTGTGGGTCGTGTCTGCGCGGCACAACCTTCACGCCAGACGGCGACACCTTGCTCGTGGCCCGTATGGGCGACGGTGGTATCGCCGGTTTCGACGTAGACAGCGGAACGTACTTGGGAACGGTCGACGGCCCCCGTCCCACACCCCGCCACTTGGTCGTCAGCCCAGATGGTCAGACCTTGTTCTTTACCAGCAACCGCAGCGGTACCGTCAGCCGAGCGCCGCTGTCTGACCTGGTCTCTGCACTGCGTGGTGCGGACGGCGGGCACGTGGACATGGAGTTCCGCTCGACTTCTGTGGGCGGCGGCGCACGTACTCTCGAAGTCTCGCCAGACGGTCGCTACTTGTTTACGGCCGTCAACGGTCGCTCTCAGATTGTAGTGGTCGACGCGAACACCCTGGAAGTCGTCGCCAAGGTGCGTACGGACAGCTTCACCGTTGGACTCGCTGTCTCACCCGACGGCAGCCAAGTGTGGACCACAAGCCAAGGGCGCAGCACACGCGGCGGCGGCAACTCGGTGTGTGTCTACGGCGTGACCTACGGTGTTCCCACCGAGTAGTTAGCGGTCGTGTCGCAGGACATCCATCGCCAACCATCCGGCGGATGCGGCGGTGGGGATGACGAGTACGAGTCCCAAGAGCAGCGCGAACCAGCCAGCTCCGGCAATTGCCAGTGCTGCCCAGCCAATGACGCAGGCGCCGAGAACGATGGCTGCACCGAGCGTGCGACCCGTCTGTACGAGCTGGGCGCCGAGCTGTTCGGTACCCGGCGTGATGGCTTGGATGCGAATCCGGTTGTCGGCCAGCGTGGCGAGTATTCGCGCTGCGCTCTCGGGTAGCGCCTGCATCAAGTCTTCACTCTCGAGCAAGGCCTGAAGCGCGCGAGGCGCTGTTGCTTCCTGGGTGATCATCTCTTGGAACAGGTAAGTGGCCTGCTTTCGGATGCTGTCGGCTGCACGGAAGTTGGGGTTGATGGTCGCCCCAATTTCGTCGAGCTGGAGCAGGGCTTTGCCAATCAGCGTCAGGGCCGGTGGCACCACAATGGCGTGCCGCACAGCGGCTTGTTGCATCTGAAGCAGCAAGTTGCCGACGTCTAGCTCAGACAGATTGCTCTCGACGGCATCTCCGAGTGTCTCGACGACTTGCGTGCGGAACGCTTCGGGGTCGGCGTGGTCGGGGTCTTTGCTCAAGCGGGTGAAGAGGTCCGCAGCGTCTTCGACGCGACTGTCTGCGAGGGCCAAGAGCATCTTCAGCAAGCCTCTGCGCAGTCGGCGCGGAACGGTGCCGACCATGCCGCAGTCGAGAACGGCGACTCGGCCGTCTTCGGCGAGCATCAGATTGCCCGGGTGAGGGTCTGCATGAAAGAAGCCGCCCATGGCTATCTGGTCCATCCAGGCGTGGAAGAGGGCGTCGGCGAGGGGGGCTGTTGCAGCGGTGGGCGGCACCTCGGAGAGTTTTTGGCCCGCGATGAACTGCATGGTCAACACGCACAAGCTGGAGTGCTGACGGTAGGGGGTGGGGACGAAGAGCAGTGGGTGGGCGCTCAGAACAGTGTTGAGGCGCTCCATGTTGGAGGCTTCCCGCTCGTAGTTGAACTCTCGCAGCATGGCGTGCCGGACTTGGCGCAGGGTAGCGACTGGGCGCAGCTCGGCGCCGGCAGCAGAGCTCGCTTCGACGATACGGGCAATGCGCTCCCACAGCGCCAAGTCAGACAGCATGTGTTCGCGTACACCTCGCCGCTGGACTTTGACGGCTACATCTTCACCGGTGTGCAGGGTTGCCCGATGAACCTGTCCAATGGAGGCTGCGCAAGGGGGTCCCGCTCAAAGGTCGCAAAGTGGGCGTCCCAGTCTCCCAGCTCTTCCGTGAGGGTCAGCTCAACATCGCTCCAGGGCATGGCGGCGACGTTGTCCTGCAGCCGTGCCAGAGCGTTGCGGTAGGGCGTGCTTAGAAGGTCTGGTCGAGATGCGAGAATCTGGGCCAGCTTGACGTATGTCGGCCCCATTGACTCCAGCTCATTCGCTAGAGCCACCGCGCGCTCATCCTCTGTACCGCCAATCCTGACAACGCCTGCCAGGGCTTTCGGCACGCCGAGAGAAGACACCATCTGTGGCCCGGCATAGCGAGCGATCAATGCGGCAAGAGTCAGAAGACCGGGGGAATCACTCATGGGGGCTCCGGTCGTGGATGACTTACAAGAAGGGGGGAACGTCTGTGACGCTCCCCCCATAATTCTCACGCTTCGCTGGCGTTGGTCTTGACCGGGGACCTTGAAGTCGACCGGCCTAGGACCGTGTGCGCTACTCGGCTGGAGTGCCGCCCATTGCGGGTGCCTGTGTACCCGTGATGGTCATGCGGTCGGGCAGCTCTTCGCCGCCGGCGCGGGTGAAGCGGGTCTCGGCCTGGCTGACGTCTGCACGCGCCTTCTGAAACTTGAGTTCTGCCTTGGCGCGGGCCTTACGGAACTTCGAGTCGTCGAATCCACCTTCGATAGTGGTGTCCGCGCCAACTGCGTAGATGACCTGACGCTCAGCAATCTTGACGTCTAGCTGGGTCTCGAGCAGCTCGATCTGTGCGTCGAGAAGGTCGACCAGAGCGTCGCTGATGCCTTGGCGCGTCTCGAGCACTTCGAGTGCAGCTTCGCTGGCTTCCATCGCTTCACGGGCCGCGGAAGCCACTGCGCTGTCGTCGCGCTTGCGAGCAGCCTTCAGTGCTGCTTTGTCGGCCTTGACCTGTGCTTTGGCTGCTTTGACTTCGAACTTCAGTGCCCGAGCATTGCCATTTTCCCGGTCGTGACGGGCAGCCTTGGCCTCAATGGCGGCTTCGAGTTGGTCGATCTGGGCGTCAAGTGGAGCGGCCTGTGAAAGCACTTCGGCGGGGAGGTTTTCGACAATGTCGCGGTCAACAGACGGTCCTGCATGGGCTGCAGAAGCGGCGAAGAGAGCGAGGAAGAGAAAGCGGCGCATTTTGGCTCCTAATGATGGGCGCGGCGTAACGCGGGTCCCAATGGTGGAACACTTCTGGGGTGGCAATCGATAGCATTCGAGAGGCATATGACAGAATCGTGAGCCGGTGAAGTTGCTACCCTACGGCCGCACGCTATTGGACCATGTAAGACGGATACTTGAATGACCTCGTTCCCGCCATCACCCACATCGCATGATGATGTAGAAACGCTCACTATTCCCAAGGCGGTTGGCAATGGCCGATTCGTGTTGGGGCGGACATTGGGAGTAGGGGGAGCAGCAGCGGTGCTGGTTGCCCGAGACACGTCGTTGGACCTAGAACGTGCCGTCAAGATTCTCCGCGTAGACCATGACGCCATTCGGGAGCGGTTCTTGGCTGAGGCGCGCGCTCTTGCCCGCATTCGGCATCCCAATGTTCTGCGAGTCATGGACTACGGAGAGACAGACGGGACCCCGTGGATGGTGATGGACCTCGCAACCGGTGGTACTCTCGCTCATCGTCTGCAAGACGGCCCATTTCGCTCGATAGACGCCTGCAGCCTGATGCTCGAGATCATCTCCGGTGTCGCGGCCATTCATGCCGCTGGGTTTGTACATCGCGATATCAAGCCTAGCAACGTCCTCTTAGGCGAGGATGATGAGGTGTGGGTCGGCGACTTGGGCGTCATCGCGGGTTCCGAGAAGCTGGTGAAGCGCCAGTGGAAGACCAGCGGGGCACTGGGTACGGTCGGCTACCAATCTCCAGAGCTGCGTGCGGACGCGAAGGGTGCGGACTTGCGCTCGGACATCTATGCGCTGGGTGCCACGCTCTGGGCGGTTCTGACGGCTCGCGCGCCGATCGACCTGTCGTTGGTAGACCTGCGTCCGGAGATGCTCGAGAGGCTTCCAGAGGAGTTCCGCGACATCGCAGTTCACGCGACTCACCGCAATCCTGACCTGCGCTACGCGTCGTGTGAGGAGATGGCGCGCGACATTGCTACGCTGCATGTGCAGCTCGACCCCACCGCTCCTAGCGTAGACGTGGCCATGAGCTCGTTTGCTCGTCTGCGGCGTCGCTCTGGAAAGACCGAGTCGTCGGAGCCGAACAGGGGAGCGTTTAGTCTGTCGCCCCGGCCGGCCATGCCTCGCTCATCCTTTGGGGATTCGACCGTGAAATCGCCGGCGATGTGGTCCTCGGTGGCCCCGTTGTTGTGGGCATTTGTTGGAGCTACCATGGTTCTTGTCATGGTGCTGACCGTGGCTTGGTTGCTGTAGGAACGCTGAGGGGCACCCACGGTGTAGGGTGTGAGCGTGAACCAGCGCCCAGCCAGTCGTATCGTCACCGTGGTGACCTTCCTCGCCATCCTTCTCGCCGCATCCTCGTTGGTGTACGGCGCTGTGTGGTGGGTTGACCAAGGTGGCATTCGTAGTCCACTAGCGTTGGTGTTGTCTGCGGAAGCTGCTGACCGAATGGGGAGCTTCGCTGAAGTCGTTGTTGCGGTTCTCGGCGTTGCCATCACCGTTGTGGCCATCTTGGTAGAGCTCGCCGCAAACCGCTACACCCCGCGTATTACCGACTTGTTTGTGCGCGACCCGGTCAATGTGGTGGTGCTTGCCTTCTTCGTTGTCTCGTCAGTCCTGGTGGTTTGGTTGGATGTCACCGGCTGGCCGCCGGAAGCCACCACCATGCGCCTTGCCGCCTTGGTGCTCATCTCCGCGAGCCTGTTGGCGTTGTTGCCGTATTTTGCCTACGTCTTTGACTTTCTGACCCCGACCCGTGTCATTCGCACGCTTCAGCGCCGTGCTCAACGCGCCGTTAGGCAAGCCGCTGGCGGCCGTAAGAACAACTCGGCACTTCGCGTTGAGGTGCTTCTGCAGTTGGACCAGCTGGGAGACATGGCGCTGCATGCGGTCGACAACAACGACAAGGCCATTGCAGTGGCCGCCGTCAACGCCATCGCAGACATCTTGGAAGTGTACCTGCCACTCAAGAGCAAGATGGGCGCCGAGTGGTTCCCAGTCGGCTCGTTGATTCGAAAAGACCAAGACTTTGTGGCCATGCATCCTGACATCCTGGACGTCATTGGGGAGCGGGGAACCTGGGTGGAGATGAAGGCGCTTCGTCAGCTTGAGGCTGTGTTTAGCGATGCTTTGAACGACGGCCGCGACGTCAACCACCTCATCGGCATTCGTGTACGCCGACTCATGACAGTGACGAGCGGCACAGGGGACGAGCCCGCCCGCACACTGCTGCTGCGCTTCGTCTACACCTACCTGCGCGCAAGCATCAATGGCCGCGATGTCCGAACGACCTACAACCTCTACAATGAACTGCGCCTCATTGCAGAGGGGCTCATGGACGAGTCGTCGGCGGACCGCCTCGTTGAAGTGGCCCAACGTATGAAGTTCTATGGTCAGCTCGCCTTCCACAAGGACCTGCCCTTCATCCTAGAGACGGCCGCCTACGACCTGTGCTCACTGCTGGTCCGCGCCAGTCGGTTGGAGCACTCGCGTCATGACGAGCTGCTGTCGGTGTTCTTGGACGTGGACCGTGAGCCGGACAGCGACAACCAAGAGGCTGCCCTGCGAGGTGTACGCAAGGCGCAGGCGAAACTGGCGACTCACTACCTGTTCACGGGAGACAAGGGTCGCGCCCGCCGCATCCAAGAGGACATGCGCGGCGAGCCGCCTGAACGTCTTCAGTCGATCCGGCTGGAGCTGCTAAGCATTCAGGATCCAGAGTTCTGGGAGGTCAGCGACCGCGGCATCAACTTTGACTACATCCCACCAGAACGTCGCGAGCATCTCAATGCGTTCTTCGCTTGGTTTGGGCAGAAAGCGTCGTAGGACGGCTTGGCTACTCGTTCTTTAGCGTGCCACGAACCGCGCCCATCTCTGCTCGGAAGGCCGCATTAACGGCTTCTCCGGCGTCGATTCGAGCACGAATGCGACGTCCCAAGAGCAGGTGGGTCAAGCGCTCGCCAATGTCGTCTCCGTCGACCTGAAGCAGGTCCTCTTCACGCTCGGTGATGGCTTCGATGCCCGCGTCAATCTGCTCAACGCTGTAGGTATTTGCGACAATGCGCACTGCACTCGGTTTCATGCGTCACCCTTACCGAAGTGAGCTTCGACGAACTCACGGAACTTCGCTTCGTCCGACAGGGACTTGCCTTCGACGAACTCACCGTTCTTGTAGATGCCAAAGTACGGCAGGTTGTCGATGGTAACGGTCTTGCGCGCTTCGGGTGCGTGCTCACCGTCCACCTTGAAGAAGGTGATGTGCGGGTAGTCCTTGCTGATGCGCTTGAACTTTGGTCCGAACATGATGCAGGGACCGCACCAGCCGGCGTAAAAGTCCACAATCGCCAGTTCGCTGCCTGCGAGTGCGTCAGTAAAGGTGTCGTCGCTGAGGTCTGTGACGGCCATAAATGCCTCCTAATTGAGAGGTGTCCGTAACACCCATCGCCGCCGGACCGATATCTCCTGCGGTAAGCTCTTGTTTGTGAGGGTGACTTGCCACATCGGCCAATATACCGAATCGATCACATTCCAGCGACAGGTTCCTACGCCACAATCGTGGTTGCTGAGGACTCGAACGCAAAGCTTGTTGCGCTTAAGGTTCTACGCCGGGATCTGGTCGACAATCCCGACCACATTGACCGTCTGTACGATGAAGCCGTGATGCTCGCCCAGCTGCGTCATCCCAACATCCTCCGGGTGGATGAAGTCCTACACATCTCGGGGCGCCCCGTCATTGTGATGGAGTGGGTCCGTGGCGTGTCGTTGGACAGAGTTCTACGAGGCGAGCAGGGCAAGGTGCCGCTTCGAGAAGCGGTGGAGATTGCGCGACAGACCGCACTAGCACTGCAAGCGGCGTTCGAAGCTCCGGGAAAAGATGGCAAACCCATGTGCATTGTCCACAGAGATGTGAAGCCGTCGAACATTCTGCTGTCGGTCGATGGTCAAGTGAAGCTCGCGGACTTTGGAGTCGCCAAGGGGGAGTTCACGGGAAGACAGTCGGACTCCCTGTACTTGGTTCACGGGTCTCTCTCGTTCACGGCACCCGAACGCCTAGAAGGGGCGCCAGACGAACCGGCTGTTGACGTATACGCGTTGGGGCTTTCGCTGTTTGAGTTGGCAACGGGTCGGCAGATGATTTTGTCGCGCCGGCGGGCTCGCCATGATGCTGCTCTTGCCGACTTTCTGGCCCGCCTGTGCCCGGACCTAGAAGGTGAAGACGGCGACTGCATTCGAGGGATTGTAGGCGCCATGTGTTCGCATGACCCAGCGCTTCGCCCCTCTCCGGCGCAGGCCGCCGCTCGACTGGAAGCCTGGCTACTTCAGACGGGGGGGCCTGCTCATCTCGACGCTTGGGCGTGGGAAGAAGTCGCACCCTTGCTTCGCGATGCGATGATTCCTGCTGTCGAGCATCCGGCCTACTCAGATGTATCTTTTCTTCAAGACATGACGCTCAAGCAGGTCACGCAAGAAGCGCAGCGGGTTGAGCTCCGAACCACAGAAGAGCTCGACAAGTGGATTGAAGAGCAGACCGAGCAGGACCAGTGGTGGCGGCAGCTTGCAGAGCTGCTGGCCGCTACCCGCACCCGAGATGACTGGTCTGTGCTTCCATTCTTGGCGATTCTGTCCAAGGCACAACGACCTTGGTGGAATCCATGGGCGAAGCTCGCTAACCCAGCCGAGGTTGCCGCTTCTTTGGAGTTGCTGAGACATCGTGCAACCCCAGATATTCGGGACCGTGCGTCACGTCTGGTGGAGCATCCCACGGCCATCATTGCTCAAGCCGCAAAGAGGGTGATGGCACGCGCTGCTCGGCCGGACCGGACGCAACCTTGAGTCCATGGACGGTGGGGCGCACCTACCTCGGTGAGTTGCCGGCTCGAACAGACGTCGCCATTGTGGGAGGAACGGTCTCGGCGTACCTGTTGGCCACCGTTCTCGCAGAGAGTGGTGCCCAGGTGGTTGTGCTAGATCCCGCACAATCGGTCGGAGCAACCGGTGCAAACCAAGGCGTTGGCCATGGATATGGCGGCCTGGCGGAGAGTGCGTTTCGGTTGGTCCATGCCATAGGCTTCGACCGCGCAGCGGCCTTGTACCGAATGAGCGACGAAGGGCTTGCGTTTCTAGCCGAGAGGGGAGTGTTGTCCCGCTGTACAGGACGCTGGCGTGCAAGCGATGCCAAGGAAGAGCAGACGCTACAAACGTCGGCTGCACACCTTCGCAAGATGGGCCAAAATGCCTCGTTTTCGGATGGTGTACTATCGCTACCCGGTGAGGCGCTGGTCGACCCCGTTCGTGCGCTCAACGCCCTGGCAGCCTGTGCCGCCGACGCAGGGGCTCGCATTCTGACGCAACAGCAGCTGCTGTCCTTGGACGACGGCGTCCTGCGTACGCCCGAGGCTGAGCTGTGTGCGGACGTAGTGATTCATGCAGCAGATGCCGCATCGTCGGACTGGCACCCATTCTTCGCACCGTGTCTGCTGACGATTCGTGAGAATGCGGCTGTGTATTCAAGCCTACCAATGAGCGGCGTTGAGCGGTATCAAATGGGGTATTTCACCGTACGGGAGACACCCCTCGGAACCTTGGTTCGCGGTGCGCGCTGGGCCACGATGCACATGGAGACCGGAGAGACCGAACCGGTCATTGTTCCTAAGATACAGGCAAAACTCGATGCCTTCGCTGAACAGCGGGGCGCCTCGTCCACTGATGCCGACCACCGGTGGGCGTGGATTGAGACCACCACCTGCGACAACCTCCCGCTAGTGGGGCCGTTGCCTGGAGCCCCGACGCTCTTTGCCTGTAGTGGCTTTGCAGGGTGCGATTGGGGACTTGGAGCGGGAGCCGCGCTGGCGCTGGCGGAGAGTCTGCTGCGCACCGGACAGCCTGCGACACCGGGTCTGGAGCCGAGTCGCATGGTGTTGTGAAGGATGTCTTTCACGTGGTCCGCCTTGCACGCAGGGACATCGCCGTGTGAGAGACTTCGCACATCAGCGGATACCCCGCTTGGAGGATTGCCCATGTCTAGCGAAACTGCACCCGTTGCCAAGCAGCGAGCCGGTTGGGTCAACGCACTCATCGGCGTCGTCATTGGCCTAGCACTTGGAATGACCATCGGCGCAGCCGGGGCGGTAAAGCTCTGGTATGACGCAAACAGCCTGTTGGAGGCAACCCAGGCTCAACACATGACAGACATCGCAGCCAAGGACGCTGAGTTGGCTGAAATGCAGGCTGAATACCAGGCCTTGGTCAAGAAGGCCGCTGGCATGAATGCCCGGATTGCTGTTGCTCGCGCCGTTGAACAACTCGACATGCGCAACTTTGGTAGCGCCCAGGCCGAGATTGAGCGTGCCCGCGAGCTGCTCGGCCAGTCGTTGCCGGCTGTCTCCGAAGCTGGCGCCGGGCTGGAGTCGGTAGACCTTCGTGTTGCCGTTGACGCTGGTGCACAGCGCGCGTTGCTCGTTGGCATTGGCAGTCGCTTGGACACCGCCAACGCTGGTCAGTAGCGGTCTACTTTGAGAAGACGCGCCTGCGGTAAGACGCTCGCGCGACCTCGTCGACCTCGCCAAAAAGACGGTCCATGCCCAATAAATGCCCCACGCGCTCGTAAAAGGGCCGTGGGGTAATTGCTTGCAGAATCTGTCCCCAGCGTGCGCCCTTCGGCACGTATACATCGACTGCACCGCTGCGAATCGCCGCTACGATGGCCTTGGCAACGTCTTCGGGTTCCTGAATCGGTGGCCAGCGCATGCGCTTGCTTCCGCTGATCAGCTCGGTGTTCACTGGAACCGGCATGATGTACGACATGGCAATGCCTTGGTCGGCTTCTTCCCGACGCACGGCCTCGGTGAGACCAACAACCGCGTGTTTGGCGGCGGTGTAGGCTGCCGCGTAGGGCATACCAATCTTCCCTGCGGTGGAGGCGATGTTGACGATGTGCCCACGTTTGCGTCGTCTCATGTGAGGAATGGCGGCGCGCATTCCATTCATGACGCCAAACACGTTGATATCGAACTGCATTTTAATGGCATCTGGGTCCATGTCCGTGAATCGACCAATGGGCATGATTCCAGCGTTGTTCACTAGGATGTCGATGGGTCCGAGCTCGTGCTCGGTCCGGCGAACAACCTCCGTGAAGGCATCCGCGTCGCGCACATCAAGACCGTAGGCCCGTGTGCGTGTCCGCCGTGGGTCCAAGGTGCCTGCGGTGATGCTGACGAGCGAGCCGTCTACGTCCGTTAGGGCCACCCGGGCGCCTGTCTCGAGCAGAGCCGCTGCTGTGGCACGGCCAATTCCGCGTGCCGCGCCGGTGACGAGTGCCACGCGCCCTGCAATGTCGTTGAATGCCATGCCATTCTCCTGCGACGCGCACCCTATCACCACCCGGAGCCCCCGAGCCCGTTGGAGCGTTCGTTGACCGCCGACGACGTTGGTAAGTCCCGGTGCGCACGTCCATGGAGTTGGGTCTTAAGTTTTGCGTGATTTCTGGTTGCGGTTGTGTTTGGTGCTGGAGGTCGGTGAGCGCTGGATTGATACGTTCCTTTGTCGATTCACGGCGTTCCTATCTGCCCTTGCCTGTGGGCACCATGTTAGGGTTAGGGATGAATAATTTTGTGAAAATGTGCTTTGCAAGAGGTAATGCGGTGCCAGTCCTTCTGGTTTTCGGCTGTTCCTTGAACGAGAACGATTTCCACCCTCCCAGCTCTGGAGGACCTGGTACCTTCGAGGGGTTGCTGACGTTTAATGAGCGTACGGCAGGCTACGACCTGAATGGGCGAATCGACGAGACATGCACTGCAGTATTTGCGGTTTCTGGTGTGCAATCTGACATCGATTGCTTTGGGTGCGATTGGGCATTCGAGCTGAACAGCACTGAGAGTTCCAGCGATTGTACCGAGCTTCCCGTGGTGGCCACACTTCAGCACAGCAAAGACGGCGACCCGTTGTTTTTGGCCGGTTGGCCTGGCGCGAGGTTGCCCATCAACCGTGGCATCAGCCCGCTGGACATTGCAGAGCAGACGGAGCCCGAGTTCGTGGTCTCGCTGGATGGCGAGCAGGTCACCGATCCGTACGCTTCCTTCCGCCTCGATGGCATGGATTTGGCTTGGACGTACTCCTGGGGTCCGAGCAGTGTCTTTGGCGAGCCCGCACTGATGGCGCGCTGCGGGGGATTGGGCACGATGACGCCGGACATCGGCTTGGAGATTGGGCCGCCCATGGTCGGCGACCTACCCTGTGAGCAAGGATACGCCGACGTTTACGAGTGCTCGGGTTCTGCGGGTAGCCCCATATCTATTTCGCTCGACATGACGGCCCCGGTTTCCGGGCTCGCCCCGACCCTCACGATACTCAACGAGTTTGGCTGCTACCAACGACCTGACTTCGGGTCGTTCGAGTGCTCGGGGGGAGACGGTGATTGTCCCTTTGCTACGTTCACACCCGCAGTGGACGGTCCATTCCAAGTGCTCGTCCAGGCCGAACCCATCGGGGACGTACCGCAACTAGCGACATGCCCACTGGGCCGATTTGGCTACGAAATACAGGTGGACGGCGCCGACCCCACACTTGTGGACGATGTTCCGGTCTACGAAACATCGCTCGATGTCCATGCCATGATTGCGGTGTCGGGAACCCTGAGCGGGGGACTGGACTCGCTGTAGCGTTGACCGCCTACGTTGATGGTGGGCAATGAGGCTCCCTGTCCCGGGCTGACGGCTCACCCTCGCAGCTTGCTCCGGGTACCCGTCGTCATCAGGTCCAGCAGTACCCGCCGCATCTCCTCGGCAAACACGCCTGCTACAAGCCCGGGTCCTTGTTCCCTCCAGGCCTCAATGGCCTGGTTGAGCTCGGTGGGTTCAGCGCCGCCGAAGCCCTCGCCCGCATGGGACTCAAAGAGTGACGTCAGCTCCTTGGCTAGCTTTGCGGTGTGCTTGCGACTGCGGTCGACGGCTGCCGCGCTCACGCTCACGGCAATGCCCTGTTCCTCGAGCTGAATGAGGGTCTGCAGGCGCTGCGGATTGCTGACGAGGAACTTGTCTTCCTTGCGCTCTACCAGCTTGAGACGAACCAGTTCCGAGAGCTTTCCATGGGGCAGGGGGCCGATGAGCTTGCCAAGGTCAGCTTCCGACAGAAGGCTGGGCCCATCATTGCTCCAAGGCGCCACCAGGGTGTCCTGTAGGCCAAGCCACTCGCTGAGCACGAGCTCACCCGCTTCGAAGCGGGAGACCAAGTCACGGATGGCTCGAATGCGAAGGCCTCGGTCCTTGAGCTGGCCAATCAGCTCGAGTCTCTCAACATGGGCATCGACATAAAATGCCTTTCGCCCGCGAATTTCCGGCTTTTGAAGCGCTCCCTTGGACTGGTAGAAGCGGATGGTGCGGCTGGGCACGCCTGTGTGCGCTGCCAGCGTGTCGATGGAGTATTCGGGGGCAGCGATGGGCTCGACGAGCTCAGGCGCGAGACTGTCAGTGGCTAGGTCCTGGGGCTCGGTCATTGGGGGCTCCTCCACCGGTGTGGGGTGGATTGAGACGGTGTTCATGCGGCCTCCGTGTGGTTCAGGGGCCGCTGCTGCGCGGAGTCGTTGGGGCTGACTTCGGTGGTTGTGCTTGTGGTATCGGGCCGGGCCAGCTGGGACACGCGTCCCAGTGCTTTGCGTAGGATGCTACCCCACGAACCGGTGCTGTATCGGACCTCGTGGGCCTTGCAGATGGCTTTCACCTCTGGGGCAATCTGCCTGAGACGGCGCGGCGTGAGGCGTGGGAAGAGGTGATGTTCGATCTGCCGGTCCAGGCCGCCGCACAGAACCGACAGTACCCACGGGACCTCGTAGTTCTGCGTGCTCTGAGCCTGCATGGCGTACCAGGCGCCTTTTCCGCTGGCTCGGGTGCCGGGCTCGTAGGTGTCGACATCCTCACCCACATGGCCTGGGTAGATGGACGCGGCGGTGTACACATCGCGCAGAGTACCGGCCAGGAAGTTGCCCGCGACAACCTTCCACCAGAAGGGACCGGCGAGGGCTGGGAAGAACACATATTCTTTCAGGGAGTAGGGGATGTACTTTCGGAAGGCTGCTTTGTAGGCGGTCTTCTTTGACTCCCAGGAGAGATCTGGCACAAAGTCGAGGTCGTCGACGCCGCGCTCACCGGGCTGGCCATTGCCAAAGTACACGTCGTTGAGGCCCGAGAAGTGCCAGTTCATGGTCCATGTGAAGTGGGGGAACAGGACGAACAGAGTGTAGGCGAGCTGACGGCGGTGGTGGGCTTGGTGTGGCGTGTGCTCGGTGAGGCGCACGGGCCCGAAGTGGATGTCTGGGTCTTTGCCGGCGACGTTCGTGTGCTGATGGTGCTTGAGGTTGTGTCCGGCGTGCCAGGAGGCCTCGTCAATCGGCGTGTCCCAGCTGAAGCCTTTGCGGTGGAACTGGGGAATCTCGTCGAAGCGGTCGTAGGCACCGTGCATGCAGGTGTGCCCCACTTCGGTGGTCTGAAGCTGCTTGTGGATGAAGAGGGCCACAACGCCGGCGGTGAAGCTGACGGGCTCTGGTGAGACGTGGATGAGCACGCGGCCCACGGCCTCTAGGGTGCGGCTGAAGCGCTGGAGCTTGATGATGTGCTGAACGTCGTCGTTGCCGAGTTCCGCCTCCACGCGCTTGTTCAGAGCCGCCAGCTCCTTGCCGAAGGAGCGCAGACGAGCGGTGTCTTTGGCCGCTGGGTCAACAAGGTCGGACCAATGTGTGGGCTCCAGACGGACGACTTCTGCAGTGTTCTTTTCGGTGCTCATGGGTACTCCAGGCGGACGGGTGCCCTCGCGGCAGGGGGCCACGTGGATACGGTCATTGGGCCTCGGGGCTCCACCATGGGGCGCCGGGCCGGTCAGTGATGGAGCGGTTGCTCGTCCTGACAGACCCAGTAGTAAACGTGACAGTGTTTACTGTCAACATCTATGTTGCAGTAACCGGTGTCACGGTTTGCACTGGCGACGTCGCGTCGACGCCTTTGCGGGCGTTAGAGACTGTCTTCCGTGCGGTGACGTCTACGATTCCGACGGTTGCCTACGCTAGGCGGGGTTTGCGGGCGTGAGCGCGATGCCGGTCAGCCAGTCGAGGTCGTCTGCGATGGGCACGTCTTCCACGGTGGGGGCAATCGGCATCACGAGGTTCATCACTTCAACGGGGTCGAGTGGCTTGAACAGCGTGGTCGTTGCACCCAGTGTCTCGGCTCGGGTGGCAATCCAGTCCTGATGCTGTCCGGTCATGCGCACAATGGCACCGTCGAATCCTGACTGACACCGGCTCTTGATGACGTCAAAGCCGCTTCCGTTTGGCATGGCCAGGTCTACAAGGACCAGGTCCTAGGAGTGTTCTGCGGTCGCGCGGAGGGCCTCCCGTCCATCACGAGCCGTATCCACGACGATGGGGGCCGCCGTGGGAAAGCGAACCCAGCAGGCGCTCCAACGATTTGCGCACCTACGGGTTGTCGTCGGCGTTCAGCGGAAGACGACGAAGGCGCGGTCGGTTTTGGCGATGTCTCGGCAGGCGTCAGCCAAGCGTTGCGCTGCCAGGTACGTGTCGGGCTCGGCGGCCAGTTCCCGATGTGGCTGCAAACAGTCGAGCGAGCTTAAGGCTGCTCGGCAGCACCCGTGGATGCCGGTGGAGCGCGCCGCGGGGCCGTTTCCACCCGCCGGTGTCTTGCCGTCTCACTAACCGACCCCGCTCTCCCTTAGTCGCACACCTGACAGTGCGATACGCGGGCCGTCTAGGAGGTCTCCGTGACCGAAACCGAACCCCCACGCAACCGTCCCCGCGCCGGATGCTGGTTCTTTGGATTACCGCTGATAGCGATTCCAACTGTGCTTAGCGGCTACGCCGCCCTGGTCTGGGCTGGCTACGTTGGCGTTCCGGCTGAAGGCGAGCGTGTGCAGATGCGTGTCCGCACCTGTGTAGAAGGCCGTGCCGTGGTGCGTGCGCGCATCGAAGATATGGGACTAGGCGACCCGGAGTACACGACAACGCCGGACGGTTTCACGGTTGTCGTCACCATGCCGGACAACGATTTTGCGAGCGACATTCCGGTCTCGCTGGCCAAGGCGGGGCAGTTTGAGATTCTGTCCAATGGCGAGGCGTTCATCACCAACGCGGACGTGGAGTCGTCTACGCTTCGCTTGGACTTTACGGGCGAGCCGTCGATTGCGATTCAGCTGAACCCAGAAGGGGCCAAGACCCTCGAAGACACCATGCGGGCGGACCCGGATGGCCTTGTTCAGCTGCAGGTGGACGGCACACCCATGGGGGAGCGCGTCAACACGCCGACCGAGACGCGTGGACACATCACCCTGCCAATTGTGGGCCCAGACCGGCCCTCTCAGGTGGCTGCGGCTGCTGAGTTCGGTCTTGTCATGAGCCGGCCGCTGCCCTGTGCAGCCACTGTAGACGTGCAGCCTATTACCGAGGTGCAACCATGAGCATTGAGTTCTTCTACGACGTTGTCTCGCCGTACACCTACTTGGCCATGACCCAGATGGCCCGCATTGCCCAAGAGGCGGAGACCGAGGTCCGCTGGCGTCCCTTCTACTTAGGCGCCGTGTTCAAAGCGACGGGCAACGCACCACCGGCACTGGTGCCCGCCCGTGGGCAGTACATGCTCAAGGATCTGTATCGCTGGGCCGGCTCATACGGAACCGACTTCAACTTTCCGTCCATCTTCCCAGCGAACAGCCTGCTCGCCATGCGTGCGCTGACCTTGCTTCCCGAGGGTGAGCGCGAGGCTCCGTCCCTAGCAATCGGCAGGGCATACTGGGTAGACGGCCGAGACCCCTCCGACCCAGGCCTCATTGCTGAGCACGTCGGTCAGGACATTGTAGACCGTGCTCGCGAAGCCAAAGACACCTTGCGCGAGTCGACGGATGAAGCCGTCAGCCGCGGTGCCTTTGGTGCCCCAACGTTCTTTGTGAACGGCAAGATGTACTTCGGAAATGACCGCCTGCACTTCGTTGTGCGTGCTGCGAAGTCTTAGGCGAACGCGACCTCGGCAACCGTGGTCGCTCGATGCAGCCACGTTTTTGTGCCCTCCACCGCGTCTAGCTCCAGCTCCTTTGCGGACTGGGCGTGGCGGTGCAGGAATAGGGCGCGAGTGGTGTGTGCCGTGAGAATGCTCGGGCGGATGCGTGGCGTAAACACGACTTCGTCGGTGTAGCAGACCCGGTGCTTGCCAGATGGCTGGACTCTGTGGGTGTGCTGAAACGCGCTGTATAGAAGGTTGGTGGACGAGTCTTGGTACGACGTGATGGGCGTGCTCGCGTCAATGCTCATGGGCCACGGGATAGTCAGCAGGCCGAGTGGGCCTCCGAGCCTGGCTGCGAAGCGCTGTGGAGCGTCACCGCGCATGGCGCGTGCCAGAGCGTCTGGGTCGGGTACCGTCAGCGTGAAGTACGGGGTGAACTCTCGCAGCAGAGCGGCGGGGTCGGTCTTGGCGTTCCACACCTGCTCTGGGGTTGCCATGTAGGTTGAGCGTACCGTCAACGACCACTGTGCCATCGTGCACCTCCTCTACGAACGTATCCTACGAGCCGAAACCGGGAGCCTCGGATACCGGCAACTCCTATGCGCATCCTCGTCTGCTTTCTTCATGGAGTCATCGCCCTCATCATGGGCGCTGCTGTGTTGATCACAGCGGTTCAGTTTCGCGCGAATATGGCGTGGGAACTTGGATTTTACGACGCGGTGTCCCCGTCAACGACCGCGGGACTCATCGTGGTTCCGATCATGGTCGCGCTGTCGATTGTTCAGGCGGTCTCTGCGGTTGGATGGCTGTACCGAAGACGCGGCTCGGGCTTTGCCTTGATGGGCCTGTCCATCTTCTACGGATTCATCACTCCAGCCCCGTTTCGTTGGCTGCTGTTCGCCTGCGTATTCAGTGTGGGGACAGAGCTGTGGCTGCAAGCCCGTCCGCCGGCACCGGTCGCGCCTGCGGTGTGAGCGTGTCCACCAAGTGACGCGCCTCGGCCGTGGCCAGCAGCGGAAGGTCCACGCGTGAGCCAGCAACGCGAACCACGACCTTAGCCAGGTCCCAACGTCGTAAGATGGGCCCTTGGCGAAGGGTTATGGACTGAATCTTCTTGCGCGACACCACGTGGGTTCGGCGGTTGAGGTAGCCCGACCGCGCGATGATGAGGTGCTCGGTGACTCGCCAACCTTGGTGACGATGGTCGAACCAGGCGAACAACACGTCGATGATGGGTGCAATCAGCAAGAAGACCCACGCCCAGCCGCCGAACCACAGCCCAATGACCGTACCGATGATGAGTCCTTCAACGATGGCACTCAAGACCCCGCGGCGTAAGGCTCGGGGGTGGGGCGGCTGGAGCTCGGAGCCCCAGACGGTGTCGGCGTGGGGGATGACTTCGGCCAGGAGTGCGCCGATGTCATCGGTCTCGACGACGGGGATGATGGCTTCGGCAGAGGCTGTACCGCCGTCTCCCACGTGTGCGGCAGCGGTCTCCACGTGGATGGACGCGAACTGTAACAGACGCTTTGACCATGGCTGACGTACGGTCGCGAGCTGAACTTTGGACAGCTGCAGCTGGATACGACGCTTGGTCAATAGGCCTTGCGAGGCGACCAGTCTGCCGTCCGACACAGTGAGTGTGAACCTCCAGAAACGTTGAACCGCGCCCGCTATTGCCACCAAGAACAGGCCCGAGACAAAGGCAACGACTGCCGCGGCTCCACCAACGCGGCCGATCAAGCTTGGAACGCGCTCGTATTGCTCGGGGTCGAGGAACTGAAGCGCCTCCATTCCTAGACCCACGGCAATGGCGATTCCCGCTCCGAGTCGCAGTCCGGTGGCTCCGTAGCGAAGAAGGTCACTAAGGTCTGCGCTCGACAAGACCTTCGCCTTCTCTTCGTCGTCTGTGGAGGGGCTTGAGCCTGCCCGCGCGGCGTCGAGCAGGCCCAACAACCGCTCGCCTTCCTCCTCAGAGAGTGCCGAGAGCAAGCCTTCTACTTCACGGCCCGACGCGGTCTCCACGCGCAGCTCCACCAAGCCGAGCAGCTTGTGAAGGGGGTTGCGGACCAGCTCGGTGTTTTGAATACGGCTCGGGTCTAGCGCGCGATTCTGACGGTTCAGCAGACCCGAACGCATCTCTAGACGCCCGTGTACGACCCGATAGCGCAGCGTGAGAAAGTGTAGGACGGTACTCCACACTGCCATGCCGAAGAACAGTGCGGCAATGAACAGGATGGCTACACTGTCTCGGCGTCCGCCAATGGCGAATGCAGCGAGCAAGGGCCACGTGCCGCGTAGGGTTCGCCAGGTGCGAGGAGCCAAGTTCGCGACGAGCGACAGCGGATGTAGGCCCCGCCATTCGCTGTCGATGACCTCCTCTTCAGTGGGGTCGTCGTTGGCGGGTAGGACCTCTTCTGTGGGGTCGTCTTCTGCGAGTTCGTAGGAGGTCACAGCCCGTCGTCCCCGCCGCCTCGCTCGACCAATGCATCGCGCAGTGCTTCGGCGTCTTCCAGGTCCAAGCCGGGAATGGTTCCGTCAGCGCCTACTCCGGCGGCGGTAAACACATGCACGCGGGCCAGGCCGAAAGACTGCTCTAGGATTCCTTGGTGCGTGTCTACGTGCTGAACACGGCTGTACGGAATGGAGGTTAGGCGCCGTAACAACACACCGCGCTCAATGAGGATGTCGTCTTCCCGCAGCAAATAGCGCCAGCGGTCAAAGGACAGGCTCGGCATCCACAGCGCGAGAATGAGCTGGATGAAAGCGAACAGGCTTCCGACGACAGCACCGATCACCAACGTGCTGAAGGTGGTGACCATGATGGCGAGACCAATGGACAGCGGAACCTGGAACAGCATCCAGCGCAACGCAGCCTGTAGGTGAAACAACCAGCGGGCGCTCGGGTCGAGTCGCTGCCACTCCTCGCTCAAAGCTCGACTCCCATGCGAATCTGACGTGCCCATGGGTGCACACGAAGTGCGGCTTGGTCAGTGTCATTGAGTCGGTCAGCGAGCTGGTTGAGCGTCTTGGCCGCGCTTCGCCACAGTTCCTTGGCGGCCTCTTCTTCTCCGTGGGACTCCGACCAGATGGCCTTAGCGATGGTCTCCTCGAGCTGGAGCACGGGGACCGGCTGCTGGTCCAGGAATCCGCGGACTGGATTGAAGATTCCAGACGGATTGTAGTTGCGAGCCAAGCTGCGTGCACACCACACACAGGCTTCGGCTTGTGCGGTGATATCGCCGGTACCAATCAACCCCAAGATGGCGCCGCGGAACATCTCACGGGCTTCGGTGTGGTCTCCCAAGCGCCACAGGGTCTCGGCCAGTCGGGCGCGTGCCTGTTCGGCGGGCACAATGAGGGATGCCGTCGTCGCACGTCGCTGGGCTTGTTGTAGCAATCCAGCCGCTTCGGACAGATGGCCGGATGCCAGGGCGATTTCGCCTTGAACCAACATGGCTTGTAGGCGTAGGTGGAGATGGTCACCGCGCTGGGTGGCAGCCTCAAGCTCGTCTACACACTCTTGGGCCCGACCCAAGCGGAACAGCACCATCTCGCACTGTGCGGCGTTGAGGAGAAGCTGAACATGCAGGGAGGATGCCTGGCTCTTTCGCGCTTCTGGAATGCGCTTGTACAGGATGGCCAGCGCTTCGCTGATTCGGCCTTGTAGTCGTAGAACGCGGGTCCACAGGGACAGGGCTCGCCAGTGACCGGGCTGGTCGCCGATTCGCTGGAAGGTCTCCATCGCCTGCTTGGCGTCGCGTTCGGCGTTGACCATATCGCCCCAGGAGTACAGCAAGGTGCCTCGTCCCAGCAGTGCGTAGCCAATGGCCAGCGGGTCGTTCGCTTCGTTGGCAATCTGGCGTGAGCACTCGAACCACTCGCCGGCGGAGCGGGGCTTGCCCGACCAAATACAGCCATAGCCGAGCTGATAGGCGATAGACGCGCTGACTCGTGGCGCGACGTTCTCAGGGCCACGTTCCCAGGCAGCCAAGAGGGTCTTGTGGAACTTGGGGTAGTGGCCGATGACCCAGTGCAGCGTGGCGCGCGCCAAGTCACTGCGGGCTGCGCGATTGGGGTGAAATCCGAGCTCTTCGACGCGGTCTAGAGAGCGTACAATGGACGGATCGGTTGGGCGAACCATCAGCATGGCGTTCGCGTGGAGCAAGTGTAGCTCGGCTTCGTCATCCGCTGAGATACCGGCCTTTGCCAACAATGGGAGCACCTGAGCGGTGACGTCTGCAGCGAGAATCGGCTCGCCCACCTCCATGTACCGGCGTGCACACGGAATGGCGCGCTCGGCCGCTTCCGTCAGCCGGTTGTCTGCGATGAGCAGGCGAATTCGCTCTGGAGTAGGTGTGGCTCCTATGAGGCCATTAGCTAGGAAGTTTGCAAGGTATCGCTTGCGTAGCGGAGTGATGGCCTCTAGCAGGACGTGCTTGGCGAGCGGACGGCTCAAGATGGCTCGTGTGCTGCCGAGGGACTCCACACGGCACACCCAGCCGCGGCGCTCCAAATGGTCGAGGCTCACGCCAAGCTCGAGCTCAGAACGTCCGAGTGCTCCGCCTAGAAGAACGAGCTTGAGTGGCTCGCCAGCGACGGCGAGGGTCTCCAGAATGCGCCGGTCGTCAACCGCGAGCTGATCGATGCTGTGCTGGACTTGCCGTAGAGCGGTTCGCGGAATGCTTGGCGGTTCACCTTCAACCCAGTCAATGCGGTTGCCCTCGTTGCCCTGCACCTGAAGGACGCCGCCGTCTAGAAGGGCCCGAACGACCGCTTCGATGTAGTCGGGCTGCCCGCCGCTGGCATCGTGAATGAGCTGGGACAGACGTAGGGAAGGGGGGCGTCGGTGCAGCATACCGGCAACAGCCAGCGATACGTCACGCACCGCCAGAGGCTCCAGCATCACGATGGTGGGGTCCACAATGTGCGAGCGGATTTCCGACTTGGGGTCGGCAAGCTCGATGTCGGAGCTGACCAAGAAGCGAACGTCCGTGGACGACTTCTTTGCGGACGCCGCCATGGATGAGACGACCTTGAGCACCACTGGGTCTGCACGATGAATGTCTTGCACAACGATTAGGACCGCGTGCGATGCTGCAGCTGCCCTGCATTGGGCGATGGTGTAGCAGCCGCGAATCAGCTGCTGACGAAAGTCCGGGTCCGACAGGCGTCCGCCGTCAGTTGCCTTACGCAGTCGTGCTGTTGCCGCCATGGCCTCGGGGTAGGACTTGGGGTCGAGCGACTCGCCAATCTTCGACATCATGGCTGCGAACGACTGGATGCCACGACGCCGAGCCATGGTGCATGTGTAGACCTGAAGCGGCCAGCGAGCGGCGTCTTGGGCGACGGCTTGGACGAACTTTAGGCGGCCACTGCCGTCAGCGCCGACCACAGCCACGATGCCACCGGGGTCCTTGGTCTCCAGGGCGAGCTCGACGTTGCGTGTCTCGGTGTAGCGCTGGAGTGGACGCGAGGTTCGTACTGTGAACTCGCGGTGTCCAATGTCTGTTGCCCCACCCCGGAGGCGACGCAGGGCCTTGGCCACGGCATTTGCGGTCTGGTAGCGGTCGTCCGGCTTCTTCTCCAGAAGCCTGAGCACGACGTCCTCGACCTTCTCAGGGATGGCTGGAACCAAGTCTCTGGGGTTGGGGGGCTTGGAATGCACATGCTTGCGGGCGAGCATGTGGGGGTCGTCGTCGTCAAAGGGGCGACGGCCGGTCAGCAAGCGGTACAGCAGCACGCCAAAGCTGTACAGGTCCGACCGCGCATCGACCTCGCCTCCGCTGATTTGCTCGGGTGCTGCGTAGGCGAATGTGCCCAGGAACTCGCCATCGGCGGTTAGGCGTTCCATTGGGTCAAGCAGGTGAACGGCACCGAAATCGACCAGCTTCACCCGGCCGTCAGGGAGAATAACTACGTTGCTGCTCTTGATGTCCCGATGGACCAGGCCGCGCTCGTGTACGTAAGCCAGAGCATCGGCGAGCATGGTGCCGTAGCGCAGGACCTCTCGGGTTCGGTCTGGTGTGCCAGGACGACCCATGTCTTTCGCTGCCTTCTGCAACGGAACACCGTCGAGCAGCTCCATGGAAATCCATGGCTTGTCGTTGTGAAAACCGTACTCGAACACACGCACAATACTGATGTGGTTGAGGCGCGTCATAGCCTCGTATTCCCGGTTGAAGCGGGGAAGTACGGGTCCGGGGTAGGTCAGAAGTTTGAGAGCAAGGCGTTCGCCGCTTGCCGGTTCAACAACCTCGAAGACCTCGGACATTCCGCCACAGGCAATCGATCGAACAACGCGGTAGCGTCCGATATGCTCTGGCATGGACGACGGTACTGACACGTGGGTAGTGTAGCAGCCTTGCTAGACGTGCTCCACTCGGTCAGTAAAGGACTACGTCGATGCACCGCTCGTTGGGCTGAGTGCTGCGCTCAACACGCCTAGATCGGGGTCTCCGGTCGTGTTGTGATCAATCCCCAACGCGGCACGCAGGTCGCTGTCCATGAGGTGCGTGGGCCGGACGTTCGACAGAGACGCGAACAGGTTTCCGGGAACATTGGCGTTCTTGGAAGCCAGATCAGCGATGAGCTGCTTGACCTGCTTACGCTGTAGGTTCTGCTGGGAGCCGCACAGGTCGCACGGCAAGATTGGAAACGCTGCTAGTTCGGCGTACTTTGCGATGTCTGCCTCTGGGCAGTAGGCGAGGGGGCGAATAATGACGTTCCGTCCGTCATCGCTGCGCAGACGCGGTGGCATGGACTTGATCTGGCCTGAGTACAAGACGTTGAGCAGCAGGGTCTCAATCATGTCGTCGCGGTGGTGACCCAAGGCAATCTTGGTCGCTCCAAGCTCAACAGCGGTCTTGTACAGCGCACCGCGTCGCATGCGGGAGCACAACGAGCAGTAGGTGCGTCCCTCGGGCACTTTTTCAAGCACAACACTGTAGGTGTCCTGCATCACCATGTGGTGCTCGAATCCGTTGTCGTCACACCAATCGGAGATGACGGTCTGCTCGAATCCGGGCTGGCCTTGGTCGAGGTTGACGGCCACAAAGGACACGTCGAATGGAAGGCGCTTCTTGATGTGGCTTAGAAGCACCATCATAGCGTAGCTGTCTTTGCCGCCGGACAAACACACCATGACGCGGTCGCCGGGCTCCAGCATGTCGTGGTCTTTGCTCGCTCGGGCGACCAAGTTCATCAGACGACGTTGTAGGCGCTCCATGGGGACTCCGCGTGGGTGACGCCCTAGACGAGGCGGCGGCACTCATACTCAGTCCAGCTATCCCCCGCACGATACGGAGTTCTTGCAGCTATCCACCACCGCTTTGAGCGCGTGAAAGCCTTGCAGTAAACGGGGTCCTGGGCGTCCGAGCCAGGCCTCGGAAATGGGGATGACGCGTTGATTTTTGAGAGCGGGGACGTCTTGCCAATCCGGTCTCCGTGTCACGACGTCTACCCGGTACTTTTCGAAGGGTACGCCACACCACGCAATAACGATGGCGTCTGGGGCTAAGGCGGCTCCTTCTCCGGGCTGTAGGGGCCGGCTCTCGACATCTTCGTGGCCGAGAACGCTGACACCACCCGCGGCGTGAATGAGGTCCGTCACCCAGCTCTTCTTGCCGGGCACGATGACGGGCTTGGGCCACCACTCCACCAAGATTTTTGGTCCTGTGGGAGTCGTAGGTGGCGTGGGAATGGCGTCAATCAGCTGCTGAGCGAGGCGTTCACCGCGCTCGGGAACGCCGAGCAGGTCGGCGATGTCCCGGATGTCACGCCACACATCTGCGAGGGACAGCGGCTGGGGTGCGACAACATTCAGGCGCTCGTCTCGCAGGTCTTGCACGACCTTCTCGTGTCCTGGAACCGTGAGCGAGGCGATGACCAAGTCTGGCTTCAGTGCGGCCACCTTCTTTGGATCGACTCCCAAATCGGGCCCCACGCGCGGCAGCCGTGCAACCACGTCTTCTGGGAAATCCGAGTGCTCGTCCACACCCACCAGCATGTCGGCGCAGCCGAGAGCACAGACGATTTCAGTGTTTGAGCAGGTGGTCGTGACAATGCGCACAGCAATCCCCCATTGGAGGGGATCGGTAACCCACGCCATGGTGACGCAGTTTCCGTTAAGAAGGTCGCACACTAGGAGTGTCCCATGTCCGACGCAGCCCTGACCTTCCCGTTTTCCGAAGATGCCTTTCGCGGCTCATTTAGTGAAGTTGCGCGTCTGATCTGCGAGGAGTGGCCAAAGGTGGACCGCGAGGCTCTCGACGCGACCGAAGGCGACCCCCAGAAGGTCTTGGACACTGTTGTCGCCGCGACTGGACACAGCAAGGTGTTGGTCCGCAAGCATCTTGGCGAGATTGCCGAGGTTGCTGGTGTGGATGCGTCGGGCATTGAAGCCCGCTTGGTGCGGCTGCTGCACTTCCTCGAAGACAAGGCCGACCCGATTGGGCAAGAAGCACAGCGACTCGCCGGTCAGGTCCGTGACCGTGGCGTCAGTGTGGGCAAGACGGTTGCGGGCTCGGTACATGAAGCCGAGGGAACGATGAAGGACAACCTCTGGGTCAGCCTCATTGCCGCAATGGGGCTCGGAGTCCTCGCTGGACTCATCGCTGGCATGACTCGTGGCCGCTGAGGCGCCTGCTGAGGGAGCCGTCGAGCCGCCTGTTGACACGCCCGCAGACAAGCCCTCAAGCTTCGTACAGCGGGTGGCTAAGCTACTCACACGCGTGGCGGGTCAGTACGTCACGAATGCCAAGAAGGAGTTGGAGTCCGACATCACTCGGCTTGCGATTGGCGTGGGCTTCGTCTTCATCTCGGCTGTCTTTGGCGTGCACACGGTCATCGTCGCCCATGTGGCACTCGTTGTCGGTATCTCCGAGCTCGGTGCACCACTATGGGCAGTTGTGACCGGGCTATTCCTGGTCGACGTGATGGTGTTCTTCTTCTGCCTGCTGATGGCCCGCTTGCTCTTGTGGCGGCCGCTCTTACCGCGCACACGCAAGCAAGTTGGCGAGGCCTGGCGCTTTCTGGTCGGCTAGCCGCAAAGGCTAGCCGCTAAGGCTAGCCTGGGCGGTCTACCAGCTCATGACCATGGAGTTGAAGGTCGACAGCTCCATGACTCCCATCGCAGCGGGCTCAAGTGTGAACCACACCTTGTTGTTGTCTTCAGGGTCGAGAATCACTGTGCCGTAGTGGATGCCGTTGCCGCGACCGATCATGCCGGTGTTGACGCTGCGAATGAAGCCGTAGTCAGACTGCATCAACGGTGAGTCCTCGAACTCTTCGGTGTCTGCGTAGATGGACTCGCGCTGGCCTGTGGTGATGTCGATGACCGAGCCTGTGAATGGCGCATGGTTGCCGACGGCCCACAGAAGGTCGCGGGTGTCGTCCCAGAACATGTTCTGGTAGCCGATGCCCGTGTACACGCCGTCGTCGGCATTGGAGACCATGCGGCGGTCGCCTGTCTCGAGGTCAATGGCAATCAGGTCGTTGGTGAGCACCTGAACTACGAAGATTTCGCCTTCATGCACGAGCATGCCGCGCAGGTCGGTGTCTGAGGGGTCGTAGCCGCCTCCGATATCGGCGGGTGTGACACCACCACTATTGCGGGCGCCCCACCGTGCGACGAACTCACAAGTGCTTCTATCGGAGCTGATGTGCACCACACCGGTGCCAGAGCGGCTGTCGTCGAAGGCGAGGTAGAAACCATCGTCTGTGACGGCGAAGGCGGAGTTGCTCATCCACACGGAGTCATTGATACCGCCGCCCTGCGTACCGTGACGCAAGCACTGGCCGTAGTCGTCGGTGATGTCTCCGGAACCGCCGCTACCGCCCCCGCTCGGGTACCACTGGGCCTGCCAGATGATGTCGCGCTCTCCGGTTGTTGGATCGATGCTGACAATGCGGTAGTTGCTTGTCTCACCCTCCCCGGTACCGCCACCGGCCACGTACAGGGTGCCGTCTGAGCCGCGTCGCAGGCTGCTGCCGCCGGTCAGGGGCTGCTCAGCGACGGTCTCGTTGGTGGTACGACTTGGCGGGCTCATGTCGCCACTGCCGGTGAGCTCGTAGCCGTTGTCGGGGTCTGGGTAGACCCCAGAGACGATGCGGCGGACGCCGGTGTCGAGGTTGTAGGACAGGACCGTTCCCGTCGTCGCGTAGTTGGGGCTCGTCCAAGACATCAGCGAGAACAACTCGCGGGTGTCAGGGTCGAAGGCTCCGCCCATCTGGTCGCCAGAGAAGGCGGTCTCGGTCTTGAAGCCGCGGAAAGACTGGCCAGAGCCGTAGTCGAGGGGCCATGGGGTGGTCGACCAGACGCTAGACGGCGTGCAGTTCGCGATTCCCTCGGTCACGCCCGTGACGTTGATGGGGTCGACAAAGCGGCTGGTGGGGAAGCCGTTGTTTATGCCGTCACCGCTGAATCGGCAGCGGCAGTCGGCATCCAGACCGGTGGGGAAGTCGACGAACTCGGTAAACACGCTGCAGCTGTAGTCGTAGTAGGGACTGTCGATGGCTTCCTCGGTGAGGCTGCGTGCGCACGATGCTTCAACGCCGGCGTCATCGTCTTCGTGGCAGCGTGTGCCGAATCCGCAGGTCTCAACCGTACGTTCTTCGGTGACTTCGGTGGTTCCACAGTAGTTTTCCTGAATGACCCAGCTGTCGTGGTACAGCCCGGGAAGGGTGTAGGCGCAGGTGGTGCTGTCCAAGAGCGGGCACCCGCAGACGGCCAAGTCACCGCTGTCGTCGCAGCCGGTAGAACCTAGGCAGTCGCGTGCTTCGCCGGTGATTTCTCCACACTCATTGGCGTAGAAGACGGCACCCAGGTTGTCAGGATCGCACACTTCAACCGCGTCGTCGGCGCCGCAGACATCCTCGCAGACCGCAGGGATGGACATGCCCTCGTCGTCGGTATCCACGCAGGCAAAATCCGGGTCGCAAGACTCGGACGCGACCTCGTTGCCACATGCGTCAACGTCTACGATGACGGTGTCATCATTGGGGTCGCACGAAGGCACGGGTGTGCCGCAGTCGACGACGTCCGTGTCTGTGTCGGCATCGGTGTCCGCATCGGTACCGGCATCTGTGTCCGCTTCCGAGTCTGTGTCGGCATCTGTGTCCGCTTCCGAGTCGGTGTCCGCATCGGTGTCGGCATCTGTGTCCGCTTCCGAGTCGGTGTCCGCATCCGTGCCGGTCTCTGTGTCCGAATCGTCCTCTGTGTCCACTTCGGTATCGGCCTCCGTGCCTGAGTCATCTTCTGTGTCGGGGGCTGTGCCGGCTTCTGTGTCAATGCTCGTGTCTGCTTCCGTACCTTCAGGCCCGTCCCCCGTGTCTTCTGGGTCAGGACAACCGGTCAGTGCCACCGTCAGGCACAACGCAGCAATAGAAGAACGCGAAAACAACATGCAAGCTCCAGGAGAAGATTCTGAAGGGTATGACCGGCATCACCGACCCACACCCCACGTCGGTCCCACATCGTTCCCCACACCAAGGCACTTGAGCCCTCAATCAACCCACTGATTGCCCCTCCTTGGCACGCCAAAACGGCTCCGCACCCCAAAGACGAAACCCCTAAAGACGAAACCCCCAATCCCAATAGGGAATGGAGGTGTGGTGCCAAACAAGGCGCAAAGACCGACGCGTAGCTCGCTACGCTAGGGATGCAGCAACGCAGGGTGGCGCCGCAGATCCATTCCCTATTCGTAGGTGCCGAAGACGTGGTCCCATACCATGGCCGAGACACCGAACTTGCGCTGCTCTTTGTTGTGGTGATGGTTCATGTGGTGAGCCTTCAGCTTCTTGTAGTAGCGGAGCTTCGGCCGGTTGTGGTGGATGTAGTAGTGCACCATGTCGTAGTACAGGTACCCAGCCATCTTTCCAGCGAACATTGCCCAGACCCAGGTGGGGTCGATGACTGGCGACAGCGCTAAAGCAATGCCGTAGTACGCCAAGAAGAAGGTGACTCCGAGGCCAATGCTGGCCGCTGGTGGCATGACCAAGCGGTACTTGTCCTTCGGAAGGTCGTGGTGCACACCGTGGATGTAGAAGTGCATCTTGGCACCCCAGGTGTCATTCGGAATCCAGTGGAACAGCGTGCGGTGCAGCCAGTACTCAGTGAGTGTCCAGATGACGACGCCGAGCGCAAACTGCACAGGGATGAGAAGCGGGGACGCGCCAAAGTAGGCACCCATTGCGACCATGCCCACGATGACCGGTATGTAGATCATCGGCACGACCCACCAGGCAATGCGCGAGAAGAAGTCCAAGAAATTCGACTCAAACATCCGAGGGGACTCGGGTGTGGCTCGCATCATGGCTTTGCTCCTACAATCAAGCAGGCGTCAGTAGCCCGAATGCCGTAGGCTGGCCAGTCTGCGCCGTGATCGCTAAGGCTGCAAGGAAAGGCCCGCCAGCGTGCTTATGGGGTTTGCAAGAAGGCTGAGCGCAATGGTGGAGCGGCTAGAGGGCTACATCACTGTACGCATCCTGACCGCTTGGATGACGACGACGAGCGCCTCTGCAATGAGGACAGATGGAAGATAGGCGAACGGAAGCGCTGAAAACAACGACGACACCAGACGCGTCATGAACAGGATTCATCCCCAAAAGGCTGTAGCTGCCAGGGCAACGGGCCGATGCGCTTGGAGCCACGGCCATAGAGCAAACCCCTGTATGAGTACGGTCAGGCACAGGGCTAGGACGTTGGGCTCATGAGTCACGCGCAGCATGGTATCAAGAGGTTCGAGGGAGCGACAAAGTCACATGTACCGGTTGGGCCTGATACTGGCAGCGACGCTCTGGGGAGCGGTGGCACACGCTGATTGTCCAGAGCCAGCGAGTGCCGTTCGCATTGAAGAGACGACGGCTCGTGCAACGGAAGCGCTGTCTCGCGCAGACGCGGACGCCTACCGAGCGGCACACGATGAAGCGACTGCGTTGATTCCTTGTCTCGACGCCCTCGTTCCTGTTGATCTGGCTGCGGCAATCCACCGCATGGGGGGCGTTCGCGCCTTTCTGGACCGCGACTTGGAGAGAGCGCACGTACGGTTTGCGAGTGCGCGCATGCTGGACCCCAACTACGAGTGGCCAGATGAGCTGCTTCCGCCGAGTCATCCAATTCGCTCGGCGTATGTTGAGGTCGCCCTGACCGGAATGCGTTTTGATGTGCCCGTGAGCCCTCGTCGCGGGATCGTCGCCACGGATGGTCGCATTGGGCAGGGGCGCCTTGAAGGGCTGCCGACCATCTTTCAGCTCATCAACAACGACGGTACGCCAGCAGACTCTCGCGTGCTTGAGCCCATGGAACCCTATCCAGAGTACGCAGGTCAGCAGAAGCGCCGCATTCGAGTGACGAGCATTGCTGCGGTCGGTGCGGTGGTCGGTGCGGGCCTTTTTTACTATGCTGCAGCGGACGCCAGAGGGACCTACAACGACTTGAGTACGCCTTACTCCGAGCTTGATGGGCATCGAACCCGTGTTGTTGCTTTCTCCCTTACCTCCGGGATTTTGCTGGGTGCTGGTGCTGGTGCTGGGATTGCCGCGGTACTTCCGAGAAAGCAGCGGTGATCCTCCACCCTGGTCAACAGATTGATCGATTCGTCGTTGAGCGTGCTCTGGGGCAAGGCGGGATGGCAGCGGTGTACCGCGTGCGCCACATCACTCTGGACGCCGTGTACGCTCTGAAAATTTTGACCATACCTAGTGCTGCCGTTCGTGAGCGCATGCTGCGTGAAGGGCGCTTTCAGGCCACGCTTCGGCACAGCAATATTGTCTCAGTCATCGACGTTCTCGACATCCACGGCGTGCTGGGTTTGCTCATGGAGTACGTGGATGGACCATCACTCGACGAGTGGTTGGCCTCCTACAAACCATCTATGCGCGAAGCGATGGCCATTTTTGGTGGGATTTTATCGGCGGTGGACATGGTTCATGCGCGCGGCATCATCCATCGGGACCTCAAGCCGTCCAACATCATGCTTCACATCACGGATGAAGGCATGTACCCACGGGTGACGGACTTTGGCATTGCCAAGAGCGACCGGCTCTCTGAGGTCAACACAGCCTCCGGTGCGACTGTTGGTACGCCGGCCTACATGGCCCCCGAGCAGTTCAAGAACGCGGCTGGCGTTGACCAGAGGGCGGATGTGTTCTCGCTCGGAGCCTTGCTCTATGAGTTGGTCTGCGGAACCCGTGCCTTCAACGCGGACAACTTGCTCGCGCTGATGAATGCTGTAGCGAAAGGGCAGTACACCCCGGCTGAAGAGCTGGTTCCCGACCTTCCGGACGGTATGCGAGCCGCCATTCAAGGGGCACTTCGGGCCGACCCGGATGACCGCATTCCCAACTGCAAGCGTCTCGCTGCGGTGCTGACCGGCCAGAGCGCCGTGCACAACATTGCAGACGCGATGCAGCGGCGGCTGTTTCGCAGTGCTCCTGGCACGGTCGCTGCCATGCGTCTGCGCGAAGACCGCAGGCGCGAAGAAGAAGGAGAGGCGGAGGTACCCGTCGTCGCCGACCTCAATCATAACTTTCGGGGGCCTGCGCGACCGAGTCACCCGCCATCAAGCTCCCAGGTGACCTACGACGAGCCTATTGGCGCGTTCTTGGAAGAGCACTCGATTATAGGCCGCGCACCCGGTCAGCTACAGGTGGCGGGTCCGAGCATCATCTCGGTGATGATCCTGTTCCTCCTTGTGCTCACCATCGGACTGTTGATGGCTGTGTTGGTGGTGTGGTTGGCGGCGGCCCAGGTCCCACAGTCCCCGCCGATTCCTGTGCCCATCCAGGCGGTTCCGGACACGCTGCCCGAACCGGGCCGCATGGTGCCTATGCCGGGAACGCCTCCAGACGACCGTGCGGAAGTACCGGGGCCCGTCGCACCCCGCCCAGTCGTCCCGCCGTCACAGCCGGTGGAACCTGTGGTTGCAGAGCCCGTCGAAGTGGATGCCGTTGTTGCTCCCGTTCGTCCTCGTCCTCGTCCGCGGCCGGAACCGGAACCGGTTGTCGAAGCACCCGCAGAGCCGGTTGGACAGGTGCGCTTGTCCACCACTGTCGCAGTGCGCTTGATGCGCGGCGGCAGCGCGGTCTCGCCCTCGGGTCCGTTGGTCGTGGGTCAGTACAGCGTACGTGCAGACTTTGGTGAAGGCTGGCAGGACGCCGGAACGATTCAGGTGATTGAGGGACAGACCACAACCGTCACCTGCGACGGCGCCTTCCTCGTCTGCCGAGGCCAGCGATAGTCGACAGCCACACGGCGCTCCAGCCCAGGGGAATCCGTGTTGCCGAGCAGGTCGAACCTTCCGCCACGATGGACTCGGCAGGGCCAACCGAACAGGTGACGCTCAGCGGTTCATCTCCGGTGGATGCCACAACAATGCGTGCAGAACCGCCGTCTGGGACCGCATCTAGCGAGCGTAGAGTGATGGCACTCATTCGTTCGGCGGTGCGAGCGGGCACCTGACCAATTCCGTCGGCATCCACGGGTACAACGGTCAAGACCAGGGCGCCGGACTCTGGCGCGTCACACTGTACGAGTACGGTGTCGCCTTCTGTGTCGGGAGTCCACTCGAGGGTCTGGGATGCGTACGGAGCGTCAGGGAGGACGATGGCTGTTGGCTCTCCGGTGATGACGCCTTGAATCGGAACCGCTTGTGGAGACGTACACCCGGCGACGGTCTCGTCGTAGTGGGCCTCATCGGACAGGCCGCAGGCGAAGGCGTTCCACGTGCTGTAGGCGGCGAACCACTCAGCGAGTGACAGGCCGAAGGCATCGTCAGCAACGCGCTCGAGTGCGGGTTCCCAGTCGGGGTCGCGGGCGAGTGCTTGCCAGACGTCAACGGACCTGGGAGCTGGGCGACGGAACTCGTCGAGGTGCTTGAACAGAAGGAAACCGGCGTACTCGTAGCGGTCGCCTCGGTCGTTGATGGGGCGGTTGGGCTCTGCCAAGCGGGCGGCGTACAGCAGCTGCAGGCCGAGGTCTAAGCTCTCGCCGGCGAGGAGGTATTGCTCCCAGGTCGCGCTGGCCTCGTAGATCCAGCTAGCGGAGCGCGTGCTGTAGCGAAACTGTACGCAGTGATGCAGTTCGTGCTGTGCGACTGAGGACAGAATGCCGCCTCGCAGACTGTTGTCGAGCTCGATGTAGCAAGCCGCACCGCCGTCGGGGCTTGCATCGGCCAGGGGATAGGCGTAGCCATTGGCGTTGATGGGCAGGAAATACACATCGAGCGCGGCGTCGCCTCCGGTGCCGTCGTCACCGGTTGTGGGGCGGTAGCCACGCTGTGCATAGGCGAGCTCCGCGTCCTGAAGAGCCTGTAAGACGACAGTTACACCGAATGGAATGCCGTCTTCTACAGGGCCTTGGGGCGCGAACTCGCGAGAGTCGCTCCAGTGCAGTCGGTATCGACCATCGGGTGACAGCACAGATTGTGCGTCGTCAGGAAGCGTAGGACGGTCGCTGCCGCGCGGTTCTCGGACCCCTGCAAGTGCAAGTGCGACCAATAGCGCTGTCATTGACGGCGTCGGCGGACCAGGACCAAGGGTAGCAAGAACAGAACGGCTCCCATGCCGCCGGCTGCACTCGAGCAACCACCGCCGGCGTCTCCGCCGCTGCAGCCGCCACCGCTGTCACATCCGGCACCCTCGTAAGGGACCTCACCCACTGTGGCTGTCAGACCCAGCCAGTCGCCATCTCCGCTCGGAGCCGCTTCTGCGGTCATCAATCCCACACCCTCGAAGGAGGGAAGGCTGAACTCAAAGCCGTTCAAGGCATCGCCGACCAAGCTGTCCAACAACACGCCGACCAAGCCGGATACGCTGTCCTCAATGTCAGCACTAGCCTCTGCGACGAGCTCGTTGTGCGTGGCGATGATGGTGATGTTGTCGGGGCCGAGCGCAATGTCTGCGGCCAGGAGGCCGGTGTTTCCGTCAAAGACAACGTCAACGCCTGCGTCCGCCTCGATGGTGAGACCCACGGCGCGAGTCTGGCGGAAGTCGATCTCGGTGAAGATGTCTAGGCCCAACTCCCGGACTTCCGCGGTCAGGTCGTAGTCGCCGTCGAAGTTGGCAAGGGGGGACTCAACGGGGTTGGTGCGAATGACGATTGGCTGTGGGGTCTCGGGCAGAATGGCCTCGAAACCTTCACCACCGAGCAAGCCGAGTAGGCTGCTGTCGATGGGGAAGCCAATGTCCAGTTCGCTCTCGGCGCTGATTTCGTAGCAGAGCAGGCCACTGCGCCAGACTGCGTACAGGCCCTGATTCACGAGCTCGTCGCCAACATGGATGATGAGCTCGGTCCCAGCCGGGTTGTCGCCGATCTCTGGAACGAGGGTATCTGTCAGCAATGAGCCACCAGGGTCGAGGGCGGCAATGCACGGGTCAGCTGGCGAGGAGATGGCACCGAGCAGGTCGATAGCCAGGCCGCCGGGTGTGATGTCAATGTCGCGCGGCTCGATGAGAACGCTCAGCTCGGCTCCGGCGAGGTCGATGACGTCTTCGTAGCGAGCGGCCGAGAGGGCATCTTCGATCTGCAGCTCAATGTCACCGACTTGGTCGTCAATGGCGCCCTCTAGGAACGGGTCAACAACACCAATGATGAAGTCGTAGATGGAGAGGTTGAAGGCGGCCAGAACGCCGTCGATGGTGTCCAGTGTGGAGCAGGACTCGGTGAGCTCAATGTGCGTGTTGTTGAGACCGTTCTCAATGGAGATGGGCTCTACAGTGGCATCGATAAAGCGCGAGCCGTCCGGTGCCGTTGCGACAGCAAGCTGGAAGGGCACAATTGCGGTGACGGGGAATGGGCGGACCCAGCCGGCGCAGTCTCCGGAAATGCAGGCGACGTCAAAGTTGAAGTCGAACGGCGAGCCCGAGTCGTTGATGCTGACGAGCAGGTCGATCTCGGTGTTGAGGCGCCCAGTGACGGGTCGAAAGCGGATGTCTTCGATCTGAAGACTCACCTCTACGCCCATGCCGGCTGCAGTGTTGCCCAGCTCCAGCTCGAACTCTGTGAGACAGAAGCCGCCACCACCGGACTGACGAACATCGTCAATCGGGAGGCTGTCAGGGATCAATGCCGGAATGAATGCGCCGAAATTGTCCAAGCCGGTCTGCGTGACTTGAATCGATACAGCCCGCTCAACGGACGAATTAGCGGGCACAGTCTGTGCAGTGGCGACAGATAGGGTCAGTAACGAAAGCAGAGACAACACTGGGACCTCACAGTTTCGAGGCCCCTTGTACCCGATCAAACCGAGGCTGGTCAGTCTTTGTCCGCCTTAGGGGTCGGGGTATGGGATCGGACAAGGGCCGGATCAATACTTCCATCCAACAGAATTCCGCCGTCCATGCGTACGACCTCTGTTGCATCCATGTCGTCAGAGTCGTAGACGGCGAACATATGGCTGCGGTTGAACAGCTCGGTGGCCGGGTCGTCTCCCATGGCGTCGTCAAACGCATGCAGATTGGCTTGGCCAGTATCCGATTCAACAGAGGGGTTCCGAACAACGAGCGTCTGTCGTCCTGGCTTCATCCACACGAACAGCGCAGCGCCCAGCACTGCAAGCCCGATGAAGCCGAGCAGGGTGATCAAGACAAGGGCCGCGAGGGCAATGACAATGGCGACGGTCACGGTGTGGGAGTTCCTCAAGCCCACTGTAGCGCAACACGGGTGTCTGGTGCTGTTATGCAGCCGCCCACGCCGGAGGTCCTATGAGCGCGCGCATTGCCCAAGTCCCCACCCCCCTCAATGAGCCCGTCCGGGCCTACGCTCCCGGAGATGCTGACCGGGCGTTGGTACTCGCAGAACTCGACAAACAATCTGCCGACGTGATGGAGATTCCGTGTCTGATTGGGGGCGAGGAGGTGTTCACTGGAAACACCGTCGCGATTCGCAATCCCTCCGATCACAGCCACATCTTGGCCAATGTGCATCTTGCGGGACCGGATGAGGTGAATGCTGCGGTGGATGCTGCACAGGCCGCTCGGGCGGACTGGATGGCGCTGAGCTGGGAAGACCGTGCTGCCGTCTTGCTTCGCGCAGCCGCACTGCTGGCCGGTCCGCACCGCGCGGCGGTCAATGCAGCCACTATGCTGGCTCAAGGCAAGACCATCTATCAGGCCGAGATCGATGCGGTGTGCGAGCTCGTCGACTTCTGGCGCTTCAACGTCAAGTACGCAGCAGACATTGTGGCCGACCAGCCTCCGGCTCACTCGGAAGGCGTGTGGAACCAGCTGGACTACCGTCCATTAGACGGGTTTGTCTTTGCAATCGCTCCGTTCAACTTCAGCAGCATTGCACTGAACTTGTGCACGGCACCGGCGCTGATGGGGAACACCGTAGTGTTCAAGCCGACCTTGCAGTCCATGCCTTCGGTGTGGCGCATGATGCAAGTTCTCCACGAAGCAGGCATGCCTGCCGGCGTCATCAATCTGGTGAATGGCCACGGTGCGGATGTTGGAGACATTGTGATGTCCCGTCCGGAGCTCGCCGGTGTGCATTTCACCGGGTCTACGAAGGTTTTCCACGGACTGTGGAAGCAAGTCGCGAACAACTTGGACACCTACCGATGCTACCCGCGCATTGTGGGTGAGACGGGCGGCAAGGACTTTATCGTTGCTCACCCCAGTGCAGATCCAGCCGCGCTGAGCGTTGCCATCTTGCGCGGTAGCTTCGAGTTCCAAGGGCAGAAGTGCAGCGCGGCGAGCCGGCTGTATGTACCGTCGAACCTCTGGGAGAGCGTGCGCGACACGGTCTGCACCGAGATGGCCAACATGAAGATGGGCGACGTCCGCGACCTCTCCAATTTCATTGGCCCCGTCATTGACGAGCGCGCCTTCCGCAAGCATCAGGAGTACTTGAAGATCGCGGCGGACACCGCAGAGATCGTTGCGGGCGGCACATCAGACGACAGCACCGGCTGGTTCATCAGCCCGACCTTCGTGCGCGTCACAGACCCCAAGCATCGGCTGATGTCTGAAGAGATCTTCGGCCCGATTGTGACCGTGTACGTCTACGAGCCGGAAGACTGGGAAGAGACCCTTGAGTTGGTCGACACCACCAGTCCGTACGCTCTCACGGGTGCGTTGTTTGCACGTGACCGTGCGGTGATTGCAGCAGCCAGTGAACGTCTGCGCTTCGCAGCCGGCAACTACTACATCAATGACAAGCCGACCGGTGCAGTCGTCGGCCAACAGCCCTTCGGCGGTGGTCGCGCATCAGGCACCAACGACAAGGCCGGAAGTCCGATGAACCTTCTGCGCTGGGTCTCTCCGCGCACCATCAAAGAGACGATGGTTCCGGCGACCGATTGGCGGTACCCGTTCCTGGACTGACCCAGACAACGGCACGTTTTGCCGCCGCAGACGACGCCATTGCGGCCTTCTGGGCCTGGTGGGCGTCCAACGCAGAAGCGCTGACAGAGGCGCTCAATTGCGGTCAAGCCGGCGACTGGCGTGTACAGTTGTCGGAGCGTGTCCGTGCGCTTCATCCCAAGCTCCAGTGGGAGCTTCGAAGTGGACAGGTGGCGTCCTTTGCCCTGTGTCTGTCCGGCACCGGTGACGCTGTCCTGCGCATTACCGCCGAGCGCTGGCGTCAAGCGGGGCCGGACTCGGACGATGTGTGGGAGTTCCACGCATCGCGTCCAGCGGCGTCGAAGGCTGAATCGCTCGTGCTGCACATTGCCGGCGAAGCCATGGCCCTCGCTGACCTTCGCATTGGTGTGGCCGACGACCCAGGCCGTGAGCGGCTCAACTGTCGAGTCTACCATCCGGCTTTTTCCGGCTTGCCAACCGCAATGCGGGACTCCGTGGCGGTACTTCTTCTCGACCATGCGGTTGGAGAGGATGGCGTAGAGAGCTGGTTGGGAGCCATCAACACATCCACGAGCGTACCGGAAGACCCACGCACGGTGATGGAGCTGAACGCTGCGATTGGCTGGCGCAAAGACACTGCAACCGGTGTGCATTGGGGCGTGACCACTGCGCCTTCGCCAGACGGAACGCTGTTCCAGATTGTGAACTACGCCGTGAAGCGGTGGGCGTATCCAACGTTCGATGTGCGCTGCGACCTCACCTTTGAGCTGCAGCGTCCAACCCCGGCTGGCATCCCAGACCCGTGGGAGTCCGAGGGCTTTGAAGCCATTGAAGACGGCTTGGCACGCGGGCTGAAAGACCATGCCGTTCTCGTTGCGCGGACCAGCGGTCGTCAGCGTCACACTGTGCATCTGTACGCCCGTGAGGACAGCATTGCTCCCGACGCGATTGCGGCCTGGGCGCGTGGACTAGACCGGCCGGTTGATGTGACGTGGGAGTTTGACCCCGAGTGGCGCTTACTGACGTCGTCTCCGGAGTAGCCGGGTGAGGTTGATGGTAGACTGACGGCGTAGGAGTCTGCCCATGCCCGTCCTTCGTTCTGCCGTTGACCTTCGCTCGGAGACTGCGCTCGCCAACGAGTCGGCGAACCGCGAGTCGATACAGACGTTGCTCGGTCATCTTGCGAAGGCTCAGGCCGGCGGCGGACCCAAGTACACAGACCGCCATATCCGTCGGGGCAAGCTGCTTCCCCGACAGCGCATTGACCTGCTGTTGGACCGAGACAGCCCGTTTCTGGAGCTCATGCCGCTAGCTGGCATGCATGTGTCTGGTCAGGTGCCGGGAGCGGCGGTTGTTGCGGGCATTGGCTGGGTCTCGGGAACACAGGTTCTCATCACGGCGTCCGAAGCTACGGTTCAAGGTGGCGCGATTGGCGAATGGGGGGTGAAGAAGTCGGACCGACTCGCGCAGATTGCGGTGGAGAACGAGCTTCCCGTGGTTCACCTCATTGAATCTGCGGGTGCCGACCTGCCCAATCAAGCGGAGATTTTCGTACCGGGTGGTGCCGGTTTTCGTGCCATCACACAGCGCTCCGCTCGTCGGATCCCAACGATTAGCCTGGTGTTTGGCTCATGTACGGCAGGCGGTGCGTACATTCCGGGCATGAGCGACTACTCGGTGATGGTCAAGGACGCCGCGTACATGTACTTGGCCGGTCCTCCGCTGGTGAAGATGGCGATTGGCGAAGACATTGCCGACGAGGCCCTGGGCGGGGCGGCCATGCACACCGCTGTGTCGGGTGTGAGTGACTTTCTCGCTGAGGATGAGCGAGACGCGCTGCGCATTGGCCGTGAACTTGTCGCCGGTCTGCGCTGGACTGCAAAGGGGCCAGGACGAGATGCCACACCGGTCACGCCGCGATTGCCGGCATCCGACCTTCTCTCTGTCACATCGTCCGACGTCCGACAGCCCTTCGATGTCCGCGAGGTGCTAGCGCGCATTGTGGACGACTCGTCCTTTGTGGAGTTCAAGCCGTCGTATGGGCCCACGCTGGTCTGCGGGCAAGCGCACATTGACGGGTTCGCTGTGGGCATCTTGGCCAACAACGGCATCTTGTTCACTGAGTCTGCGAACAAGGGCGCCCAGTTCATCCAGCTGATGAACCAGTCGGACACGCCTCTGCTGTTTCTCCAGAACATCACCGGCTTCATGGTGGGCGAAGCGGCAGAGCGAAGCGGGATTATCAAAGCGGGTGCAAAGCTCATCAACGCCGTCAGCAACAGCACGGTTCCTGCGATTACCCTGATGGTGGGCGGGTCCTACGGTGCCGGCAACTACGCCATGATGGGCCGCGCTTACCAACCTCGCTTCTTGTTCACGTGGCCCAACCACAAGATTGCGGTCATGGGCCCTGAGCAGCTCGCTGGCGTCATTGACATTGTCAAGCGCCAAGCGGCGGCTCGTCGGGGCACCACAGTCAACGAAGAACAACTCACCATGATGAAGCAAATGCTCGCCGGCAAGGTCGCCCATGAATCCACCGCATGGTCGGCTACAGGCCGCTTGTGGGACGACGGTGTCATCGACCCTCGCGACACCCGGGCGGTGTTGTCTATGGCCCTGTCCGCTGTTCACTCGGCGCCCGTACGTGGTGCGTCTGCCTGGGGTACCTTCCGTCACTGACGGACGCGGGAGTCGATGTGTCGGCGTTTGATATCGAAGTGATTCGGTTTGTGTACGTGGCGTTTGCCGCCGTTGTGCTGCTGCTCGTCGTCGTTGGAGCGGAGTGGCGGGTCCGTCTGCACTTTGGCGAGAACATTCCGGGCGCCATCCTCTGGGCGGTTCGCCTGGGTGCCATTGCCGCATTGGTGATTGTCACCGCACCCATCCTTGGATTGGTGACATTTGCCGAGACGATGCGGGGCGTGAACTTCGGCCTCAACGCGACCCTTCTTCAGCTCGGCGAGCAGCGAATCACGCTCTCGGGAATCCTGACGTTCCTGTTCTTCTTTGCCGTGACGGTAGGCGTTTCGCGGCTGTTGCGACGTGCACTCACCCGTAGTCATGCGATTCGCCGGGTCACCGACACGGGGACTGTCGGGGTCATTGAGCGACTGGTGCACTACGGCATCATGGCGGTAGGGCTTACGATTGCGCTTAGCGCAGCCGGCGTGAACCTCACGGGTCTGGTGACCGCTGGTGCGGCCTTTGCCGTGGGTATTGGTTTCGCTCTACAGGGCGTGGCACAGAACTTCGTCAGTGGCCTCATCTTGCTGGTGGAGCGTGCCATCAAGCCGGGAGACGTCTTGGACGTGGAAGGCGAGCGCGTCCGCGTGGTTCGCATGGGCATTCGCAGCACCATTGTGCGTTCGCGAAACGAAGCGGACCTCATTGTTCCCAACACGACGCTCGCCCAATCAACGGTTCGCAACTTCACCTTTATGGATCGGTTCTGCCGGGTCAGGTGCGTGGTCGGCGTGTCCTACTCCTCCGACATCCAGCAGGTGTTTTCCGTGTTGACCGAGGTCGCTGCTGCCGCTCCAGACCGACTGAAGAAGCCCGAGCCGCGCGTCCTGTTGACTGGATTTGGGGCGAGCTCGGTGGACTTCGAGGTCAGCATCTGGACCGACGACGCCTGGAACGACCGCAACAGCCAGAGCGCCTTGTACAACGCCATCTGGAATGCGCTGAAGGACGAAGGTATCGAGATTGCCTTCCCACAACTGGATGTTCACTTTGACTCGGAGAACTGATGCGCTTGCTCATTGCCAACCGTGGTGAGATTGCTCGCCGTATCATTCGTGCCGCGCGCGTTGAGGGCTGTGTCACCATTGCGGTGTTCAGCGACGCCGATGCCGATACTCAGCACGTCCTAGAGGCGGACATGGCAGTTCGACTGGGGCCAGGCCCTGCTGCCGAGAGCTATCTTGATAGCGCAAAGGTGTTGGCAGCGGCTGTGCAGTCCGCAGCCACAGCGATTCACCCAGGCTATGGGTTCTTAGCAGAAAATGCAGAATTTGCGCAGGCTGTTGTAGACGCTGGGTTGACCTGGGTCGGACCGTCGCCAGCGGCCATGCGTGCATTGGGAGACAAGGTCTCGGCACGACGAGTGGCAGCCGAACAGGGCGTTCCAACCCTCTTGGGTGCGGATGAACGAGACGGACCGGTCGACTGGAGTGCGGCAGCCGCAGAGATTGGTTTTCCAGTGCTTGTGAAGGCGGCTGCAGGGGGCGGCGGACGCGGTATGCGTGTGGTGCATCAGGCCAGTGAGCTGGACGACGCCATGCAAGCGGCACGTCGCGAGGCTCAGTCGAGCTTTGCGGATGGGCGACTGTTGTTGGAGCGATTCGTCGAGCGCGCGAGGCACATCGAAGTGCAGGTCTTAGCGGACAACCACGGTGCTGTGGTCCACCTGTATGAGCGGGAGTGCAGCGTTCAGCGTCGTCGGCAAAAGGTGTGGGAGGAGGCTCCGGCTCCGGGACTGTCCGACGCCATGCGAGACAGACTGGGTGCGTGGTCTGTACAGCTTGCACAAGCTGTCAGCTACAGCGGTGCCGGGACCGTCGAGTTCTTGGTCGATGGTGACAACGCCTTCTTCATTGAGATGAACACGCGCATTCAGGTGGAGCACCCTGTCACAGAGGCGGTCACGGGCATTGACCTGGTTCGCTGGCAGATTCGAGTGGCCCTGGATGAGCCGTTGTCGATGTCCCAACAGGACATCCAGCTCACTGGACACGCCATTGAGGTGCGCTTGGTCAGCGAAGACCCCATGGCGGACTGGCGACCCACAACGGGAACGCTTGTGCGCGTCGACCTTCCCCAGACCGACGGGGTGCGCGTTGATGCGTGGGTCCACGACGGCACGGTCATCTCACCACACTACGACAGCCTGCTCGGTAAGGTCATTGCGGTGGGACGAGACCGCAGCCATGCGCGTCGTCGACTCGCTCGTGCGCTTCGCACCGCTTGGGTCACGGGTGTGGCCAACAACTTGGCGTTCCTGCGTGCGTTGACGTCGCATCCGGATGTTGTGGCGGGGCAGGTTCACACGCGCTGGCTGGAGAGCGACAGCGGCCTGCCGTCGCCACCCCCTGAAGACCCCGTCTTTGCAGCAAGGCTTGCGACCGCTCTCTCCGCGAGCCTGTCGCGACGTCACGGTGCCGCTCCCGCCGGTTGGCGCGTGTTTGGCCGGGCAACGCAAGAGGATGTCTGGCGAGTCGGTGCGGCTTCTTTGACAGCGACCTACACCGCCGCAAGCGATGGCTGGGACATCACGGTGGGAGACACGACCTCGCGTGTCCATGTGCTCAAGACACAGGCGGGTGGTGCCGTTGTTCGCGTAGACAGTCGTCAGGTTTTGGTGCGGTTTGTGTCGGCTCCAACCGTCGGAGACCCCGTAGATGACGCGATTGTCGACGATGCGCTTTTGTACCTGCACTGGGGAGATGGCGAGGCCGTCCTTTCACGCATGCCGCGCTTGCCAGAGCCGCTGACTGCCCTGGGAGACACTGACGGATGTATCGCGCCAACACCAGGAACCGTGCGAGCCGTGCATGTTGAGGTCGGCGACGAGGTGGAGGCTGGACAGGCCTTGGTCACCCTCGAGAGCATGAAGGTTGAGCAGACGCTGACCGCATCCGCCGCCGGTGTAGTGAGTGCTGTCCGGGTGAGTGTGGATGACGCTGTTGCTCAGGGTGAGCGGCTGGTGACCATCGACGAGAGCTAGCGGCCACAGCGCTGGGCTGACGCGGTAGACTGGGTGAGTGGGGTGTGTGTGCGGTTTTGTATTGGGCTGGTTGTGTTGATGGGGTGCGACGACTCCCTGTTCGTACCGCAGCAGACCTTCGGTTCGGACTGGGCCGGAACGCGCGAGATGTTGTCTGTGCAGTGTGCGGACTGTCACCCCTCAGGTTCACAGGTGCTGCCAGAGGACGACCTGCGCGCTGACCGAGTCAGCATGCCTGATGTTGTACACACGGACGTGTGTGAAGACCTTGGGAAGTACGTAGTTCCCGGAGACCTAGGCGAATCCCAGCTGTGGCGCATTGTCACTGGCATACGCCGAGAGTCGGACCCTCCACAGATGCCCAGCGGGCGGTCCAAGCTCACGGACGCGCAGGTTGCCGACCTTGAAGAGTGGATATTGAGCGGCGCTGACGCGGACTGCGACTGACACGCATCTTTGCTGCAAGTCACAGCACCGTCGTGCCCTACGAGAGCATGGCTTGGTACGCGGGAACGCGCAGGTCAGCGATATCGTCTTCGAATCCGGCATGCTGGAGCAATGCCCTGTGGATGTGCTCGGGACGAATGACCTCGCCGCCTTGGCTTGGCAGTCCGGTGGCAAGGTCGATGGTCTGGGGAATCATGCCAATCTCGCCGCTGGCCCCCAGAACACGTCCGCCGCGCAGGCCACCGCCCATCACGAAGGCGGTGTTGCTGAGGCTGTGGTCGCGACCGCCACGTGCGTTGATCATGGCTGTGCGCTGGAACTCCGAGAAGCCAACAATGACGGTGTGGTCGAACCAGCTCTCTTGGGTGCCGCGGTACTCGGTACGCTTGAGGTCTGTGACGAGCTGGGCGACGCGGTCGAAGCCGTCACGCAGGCGTGGACCATGGCTGCTCTCCCAGTCGTCTGAGTGGGTGTCTAGGTTGTCAGTGACACTCACGCTGACACAGCGGGAGACACCCTGGATGAGCGCGCGGAACGCCATGGCGGTGCGGGCACTCGGCGTGGCGAGCTGACTACGACTGAAGCCGTAGCTGTCGCGGAGTTGGGCCATTTCATCGGTGTTGGCGCCAAAATCGAACACGCTTCCGAGGTTTTGTTGGACCACTTCATGTGCGGCCTTTCGGAACGCCAGCGCGGATGTGCGTGCCTTGGACCGCTGGGACGTTGAGGTCTCACGAAACCGCGACAGGAGGGCGTCAATCTGTTGGCGCTCAATCTCACCAATATCATTGGGATTGGGGGACAGTGCAGCCACGAGGTCGTCCACGCTGTTGACGGACATGGCGCTGGCCCACGAGGGTTGGTCGGGGTTGAAGGTCTCAACGCGAGCTGCCAGGTTGGGGACAACGTCATCTTGCCCGAACTGGGCCGCCAAGGTGGTCGCCAGAGAGGCGCCACGTGCTTGAGTACCTGCGGGGGGACGCCCAGTGATGAAGCGCCGTCGACCGACTTCGTGGGTCAGCGTGTCCATGGACAAGCCGCGAAATACTTGTAGGTCCGAGACATGACGGGTCAGGTCGCCAATGTATGGACCGAACTGAATGCCCCCCGCTTCGACACGGTTGGCGTTTACCATCTCTACATTCTCGTAGCCTGGGTAGGTCTTGTAGTAGGGGATGTTGTCTTGGGTGTACAGGCTTGGGTCACGGGGGTCCAAGCCGAGCAGCGCATCCCATCCACCTTGGAAGTAGACAAAGATGTAGTGCAGGTCGGAGCGTCCGACTCCTGTGGCGTGAGCCGGAAGAAGGCCTGGAAAGGGCAGGGCGGAAGACAGCCCAAGAGCCCCGGTTCCGAGGACCGTCGCAATCAACATTTCGCGTCGAGTAAGCGGCATTCGGCGCCTCAGTACAGGTAGAAGTCAGGATGGGTGATGAGAGCAACGCACAGCGACTCCCACCGTGTCTGTGGCTGCGAGGCCACTTCGTTGAGTGAGCGCATCAGGAAGACCCACTCGGCAAGCTCTTGCGACTCGTCTGCGACAGCCTTGCCATGGAATCGTAGCAGCGCGTCCTTGAGGGTACGCTGCATGTCCGGACTCTCTGCAGTGTCCGACGGCTGAACATGACGGATGAGCCAACGCGTGCCGTCGGACCGCTCAAGGTCGTCCTGCACGAGCCTTGGGCAGACATCAAGGGCGGCGTCATCTAGGAACTTTTGGAACAGAAGCGACGGGCTCAGCGGGTCGGACACCACCTCAATGTAGTCGGGCACACCGAGGGTCGGCGCCAACTCCTCAAAGCGGTCAACGTCTTCGCCGCCCACTTCACGTGTCCAGGCATGGCCCGTGACGCGCTCGATGGACGCGGAGAGCTGGTCGATGTCCATGCGCCGGAAGTCTCGTCCAGCCTGACCCTCTTCCGCGAGGTCTCCGCCATCAACAGGCGTAAACTCACCGAGCTCAGGTGTGGAGGGTTCCGGTGGAGCTTCCAGGGTTTGTTGTGAGCAGCCCGCGAGTGCGATGCCCAGAGCAACAACGAGTCTCATGGAAGCCTCCGGTAGTTTTCAGAGGTGACAATGTCTCGGATGAGCGACTTGTAGTCGAATCCGGCCTCTGCAAAGCGCGTGGCGAGCTCTTGCACCCACGGCTCCTCCGCTGCAGTTGGCGAGCGGCCCAGCAACCACTCGGCAGTCTTCTCGGCAACGCACTCGGGTAGGCGACCGTCTGCCGTTGTCTTGTTGACCAGCAGCGCGGGGCCCTGGTCTACGTGCAAGGCGTGCCGGTCTTCCAGGAACTCGAAGGCATTCATGTAGCCAATGAACGGGTCTTGCTCGGGAGCCAGTCGCTCGGTCACATAGAAGGCGCGGCATTCATCCGTGCAGCTTCCGCGTGTGGAGCACTCCAGGCAGTCCGCGTTGAATGCTGGGAAGCTCTCCGGTTCTAGGTAGGCCGCACCACTCTCAGACCACCGTCCCCAATGGGCCGCAGCGGGCTCCAGCAGCGCATGGCAGTACTGGCAGCCATCGCGAGCGGTCAGGTCGAGACTCTGGTCTTCTTCAGACACTTCGGGAAGGCCGCTGCTTGGTGGCACAAAGGGCTGGCAGAGGAAGCTGTTGTGGAACTGATTGGCCCGGCTTCGTTGGGTCTGGAAGCGCAGCAACCAGGCGGGAGACGTGAGCACGCCGCTGTGATGGTCGCCCATAGCAACGGGTACGGACGCTTTGTCCGAGTAGGCCAGGTTCGGCAGGCGGTCCGTATCAATGCTGGTCGGACTGAAGCGGAAGCCGCTGCGGCGCTCGGTCTGGTGCGTCAGAAAGTGGGTGACGGGTCCATTCAGGTAGCCGGTGCTTCCAGTGAGCAGCTCGGTGTAGGGCTGGTCGTCCTCCACCATGGCGCGGATGCGCTGGTCGACGTCTTCCCCCAGTCCGGCGAGGATTTCGCGTTCGACAACGGTGGGGATGCACCACTGGAGGTCGGGTCCGCAGCCACACTGGTCATCGGCCGTTCCGTTGACGCCCGCGCAGTCTGTACCGTCCGGGGCGTACTGTTGTTCCATGGCGTCAAATGCGCACACTCGAATCGGGTTCTCGGGGTCCCAGTACGGCGCGATGACCACCGAACCTTCGTCGTAGACACCGGGAGTGACCTCTTCACGAATGGGCCAGTCAAACTCGTCAAACTCGGCATCACGTGCGGTGCAGCCTAAGTTGAACACGCCACGAAACGGGGTGGACGCTGCGTTTCGGAACCACACACCGTTGCGGACCGTGAGGCGGCTCTGGTTGGGAGCCAAGCGCACATTGGAGACGTTGTTCCACAGCAGGCTGCGGTGCTGCTTGACCACGCGCTCGGTGAAGCCTGGGGTATCCAGCCATTGGTCGATGACGTCGTCGACTGCGTTGCCGTCTTGAACGGCTTGGTACTCCTCCATTGAGGGAACCACGCCGCGCAGGTCGAGGCTCATGGCGCGCAATAGCTCGACCCCCTCCATCTGCGTCTGTACGACGGCTGGGGTCTCTTGCGCAGCCGACATGCCGACCAGAAAAAGGCTCAAAAGTAGGGTCATGGAAGAAACCCTCCGTTGCCCCAACCCACCACAAGCGACAGCTCGTCATTGGTCAGGGGGGTACCGGTTAGTGGCATCGCGCCGCTTTGGACTTGTTCGATGATATCGGAATACCGGTCTTGCCACGAAGCGAAATCGGTGAGGATGGTCTCGGTGCCGTCCGTATGACACCTTGCACAGCGAGCTTCGTGTAGCGGGCCGATGTGTTCATCCCAGGTCACGTCGAACGGAAGCCCCACAAAGATGTCGCGCGTTTGGGCCCGTGAGTCGCCGTCGGTGTACTCAACATCAATGTCTAGGCTGTGCAGGCCTGCGTCGAGCTCGGCGGGGTCCAAGGAAAACGACCAGGTCTCATCCACGGTGATGAGGGTGTCGTCGAGCGCAATCATGACGCTCTGTACCAGCTCGGGGTCGGTCGGTTGAACGGTGAGCTCGGACGGAAGGTCGAGCACATCTCCGCGCGATAGGCCCGTCAGCACCACGGGTCGGTCGACAGCGAGTACCGACAGATCCACACCGTCCGATGTCCACAATCTGCCAGCGGGGTCTAAGGCGATGGGAGCTGCGGCGGGCGAGGTGGTGAGCTGTGCGGCAAGCAGGCCCTGAACCTTCCACCATCCGTCGTCGGCACCCATCCACACGTCTGGACTGCCGCGCTCTGAGACGAGACTGCGAACACCGGTGCGGCCCAAACTCAACAGCTCGCCGTCGCGAGAGACCCGCTGAAGCTCGCCATTCACAACAATCCACACCAAGCCGTAGGTGTCTGCCGTGATGGCGCTCACCTGAACGTTGTGCTCGAACACGACTGGGCCGCCCTGAACGGGGACAGCGTGAATGGCGGTCTCGGTGCCAACCCAGATGACCGACTGACCTAGTGCGACACCGCCAATGGTGAATCCGCGGGTGACGGGCTCTCCACCGACTCGAATCTCTACCAGCTCCTCTTGGGACCAGCGGAACAGCCCCTGTGTGGTCTCAATCCACAATCTGGGCGCGTCGTAGGCGAGGCGGGTGACCTGTCCGGGAAGGTCTTGTGCGAGGGGAGAAGGGCGTAACAATACGCTGTTCCACGTCCACAGCGAGCCGTTGATGAGGAGCAACTCGATGGGGGTGCCGTCTACACCAGCATCTTCAAGGTCTACGGCGCCAGCGACCTGTAGTCCGAGGGCGCGTTCAATCAACACCGCGTCTTGTCCGGGGGCTTGCCGGTACAGGTCGCCGTCTCGACCGAACCACACGACCATTCGGTCTGTGACGGCCGCACTTTCTGCGTCTTCGATGACTACTTGATTTGAGACCAGTGGTGCGTCCACTTGGATGAGGAGCGGGTCTGCGAGCTGGCGCTCAGTGGGGGTGGTCACTGTGCACGCAGCCGCAAAAAGTAGCCAACTTGTCCGCACACCACCTCCTTCTGTCGCTACGGTACCTGTTGAGGCGGTACAGTCGCTAGCGCAGAGGGGTTGGGAATGATGGTGCGCTCGCTTGTTGGACTGGTCGCGGTATCGCTAATGGCCTGCGTTGAGCCGCCAACCACGGAAACAGACGTGGGCACCGATCCGTCTACGGATGTGGACACGGACACAGACACAGACGTTGATCGAAGCTGCGCCCCGCCGCTGACAGCGCAAGTGACGGCTGCGTCGGTGTCTGGACTCACTACTGTTCAAGCGAGCGGCGGTACGGGGGACTACCGTTTTGCGGTGATAGATGACGGAGACATCAACCCTCTGTCCGGCGTGTTCTTTGCCCCACCCATGCCCGGCACCTACGGTGTTCGAGTGACCGATGAAGGGTGTGAGGGGGATGCAACGGTCGACATTGACGTGGTCTCGCGCTTGGCCCTCGTGCCAGAGCAGGCATTTGTGTTGCCCCTTGTGAGCTTTCAGCTGGACGTTGTTGGCGGCACCGGAGGAGCGACCTGCGCTCATGTCTCCGGTAGCGGTCACGTCACCGCAAGCTGTGTGGTGACGGTTGGGTTGCCTGGAACCACGATTGTGCGCGCGACGGACGCAGAGACGGGGGACACGGCCGAGGCTGTCATTGTTGCGGGCGAGGCCAACGCCTTGGCCTTGAGCCCGTCCGAACAGCTGGTCTTGCCTGTTGGAACAGCGAAATCGGTGCGTGCGTTGACCGGTTCAGGCTTCTTGGGCCTGAGCACAGACTCGGACATTGTGGACGTTGTTGGCGACCAACTGGTGGCGGTTGGCGAAGGCACTGCCGTTGTGACTGTCACCGATCTGTATACCGGCGACGCTGTCCCGCTGGCGGTTGCGGTGGTGGCACCCTTGGCGGTTCCCGAACCGGTCTGGTCTGGCGAAGGCAGCCGAGTCGGACGCATTGCGCTTCCCGGAGACGTAGACGGTGACGGCGTCGAAGACGTGTTCTTTGGCGACTGGGAACCCAACGTGGGCGCGGTTCGTGGCGGCGCGGTGCTCAAGTTCTCCGTCAACGCAATCGACGACGTACCCATGGAAGTCCTCCAGTTCGGGGTGTGGCCAGACGAACGTGTTGGAATCGACGTCACCTTGATGGACGTGACCGCAGACGGACTGGAAGACTTGGTCGTTACGGCCATCTTGCCGGACGAGGTCGCCAACGACACCGGTCGCGTGCGTATCTACGAGCGCGGAGCGGACGGGTTTGCGACGGAGCCCGTGTGGCAAGCCTACGGTGGCTCGGGGGACCGACTGGGCTCGAGTGTGGGCAGCTGCGACATTGATGGCGACGGCTTTGAAGACCTCATTGTGGGTGTTGAACGCGATGAAGACCGCTCACAGTTGGTCGTCGCGGGAGACCAAGGCGCTATCTGGGTGTACAAAGGCTCGGCGGAAGGGTTGGAAGACACCGCGTCGATTCAGCGGTTTGGCAAGTCGTTTGTAGACGGTGAGTGGCAGCAACGTGCCGGTGCGCTGATGGGGGCGCGTCTGTCCACTGGAGACGTCAACGGTGATGGCCTGTGCGATGTCGCGGTGGGTGCGTGGAACCGTAGGCTTAGTGCAGATGGCGTCAGTGGCGGGTTCGTGGCGCTGTACCTAGGGGATGCGAGTCGGGGCCTGACCGACGACCCCGTGCGACTCTTCGAGAACAATGTGGTCGCCAACGAGCTTGGCATTGACCATCGCATGGCGGATTTTGATGGGGACGGGCTGGATGAGCTGATCATCTCCGAACCTCGCTTCGACCCCGAGGGCATGCGTGATGTGGGAGCGGTGCACATCTACCGCTCCGGCGGACTGGACTTGGACGTAGACGCTGGGGTCCCTGTACAGGGGGGAGAGCTGGCGGACTGGAGGCTGGTCGGCATGCGCAACAGCGACTTCTTGGGCGACAAGATTGAGCTAGTGGACGTGGACGCCGACGGCCAACTGGACCTGATGGTCGGCGCCAGCTTCTCCGAGTGGGGAATGCCGGAACAGAACAACGACAGCGGTAATGTCGTGGTCTTCACTGCAGCAACGCTGGCCGCTGACCTGGATGCGGGCGTCACCGAACGTGTCGCGGCCGACGGCGACCACATCTGGTGGGGGCCCGCACTACCCGCCGCCGCTGGTCAGTCGTTCGCCCCGGTCGCTGACTTTGACGACGACGGGTGGCCCGAGCTCATCATGCGTGGTGGCCGTGGCGATACCCTCGGACCCGAGGTGGGGCAGTACTGGATGATGTCGTCCACAGTCATGGGAAGTGAGACCGCGTTGGGATTTCCGGGAGGCCCAGCCGGTATGCGCCATGGTGAGTCGCTAACGGCTGTCTCGACACCGCGCGGTACTGAGGTGGTGGTCGGTGCTTTTGACGCGGCCATCGGGACTGCGGTCCGTGCCGGGCGATTGGTCGCTTACTCGGCATCCACAGGCGCGATTGTGTGGGACCCACCTCAACATCCAATGCAGAGCGGCGGCGACCGCCTCGGCTGGTTCGTCTCGGCAGCGGGAGATGTGGACGGCGATGGGGTGCAGCCGGACCTGATTGTGGCCGCAGCCCAAGAAGACCGTCCCAGCAACGACAATGCGTTCAACCCGCCAGAATGCACGGTTCCGACAGCGAGTAATCCTGGCGCTGCCTACGTTTATCGGCGTCGTGCCTCTGGTGGATGGGAAGATGAGCCCAGTGCGGTTGCCTTTGGTCGCCAAGCTGGTCGCCAGGTCTTCCGTGTCGCGGGTGGCTTCGACTACAACGGGGACGGATTCGATGATGTCGTCTTAGGCTCCACCGGGGTGGGCGACGAGAATCGCGGGGGCGTGCGCGTTCACTACGGAGCGTCCCTGCCGGATGGGCTGACCATCCTGTGCGACCCCATCGACTTCCAGGCCACCGAACCGAATGCACGCATGGGCTCGGCAATGATTGGGCTGGGTGACTTGGACGGCGACGGCTGTGATGAGCTGGCAATTGGCGCCTACCAAGAGGACTTCGAAGGGACCGAGTTCTTCCTTAGCAATCAGGGCGTTGTGCGCGTGTTGTTTGGCATGGGCGAGACCTGTGAGACGCGCGGTGTGCTGCATCTGTTGTCACGGGAGAGTGGCGCCCAAGGAGGGTTTGCACTTGCGAGCGGTGACCTGGATGGGGACGGTCTAGATGACCTCGCTGTTGGGCTGCGCAGCATTCGTCCAGAGGTCGATAGTGTAGGCGGTGTGTGGGTTGTGCCTGGCTCTGAGCTGGTCTCGCGCCTCGACAGCAGTGCGTTCACACCGTGGACCGGCGCACCTTTCTTGCCCGACCCCGCAGATGTCGTCCCTGTGCCGTTGATTCGTGCCTCTGACGCGGGCTTGGCGGTGTGGGGAACGGTGGCCTCTGGCTATGGCGACGCGTTGGCCATCATTCCGAGCGCCAGCAGCGACTCGGGCATGGCGTTGGCGGTGGGAGCCCCCTTTGATGACGGCGACGGACTCGACTCCGGCTCGGTGGCTGTGTACCGTTGGCAAGACGGTCTAGGGCTCGACAAGGTGCCAACGACGCTCGTTGTGAGCGACGGGGTGACGTCTCGACTCGGGCAGAGCGTCAGCGGCGACGGTGGCTACCTCGCATTTGGTGCGCCGTTCTCGGACATTCCAGGCCCAGATAATGGTGCGGCCTATGTTGTGGAGATGCCATGAGACTGTGGTGGCTTGCATTTTTGGTCGGCTGCGACGGCGTGGGGAACGACGTCGACTCGGACACGAGCGCTGACTCCGACACGGACACCGAGCTCGTCGCAGACACCGATCCGGACACCTGCGCCCCGATGACCGCCACTGCTGAGCCTGCTGCACTCAATCCTCAACAGCGCGGTGTGGTGCGTATTGATGGCGGAACGGGTGATGTGACCTTCGAGTTCTTGGACGGTCAGTCGGGCGGTATTCTGTCGGAGATTACCGGCGAATACCTCTCGGGAATGGGTAGCGGAACCGACACTGTTCGAGCGACCGACAGCTGTGGAACCACGGCAGAGACGGCCTTTGAGGTCCTGCCGCGACTGGTGGTCACGCCCGAGTCCGCCACTGTTCTCCGCCAGACCACCATCACCTTAGAAGTGACCGGTGGGTCGTCAGACGTTGCCTGTAGCGTTGCGTTCGACCGGTCTGGTGGCTCGCTGCAAGGGTGTGCGTGGACGACCGGAGACTTGACCGGCACCGATGTCATCGCCGTCACGGACAGTTTGACGGGCAATGTGGTTCAGGTGGACCTTCGTGTGCGTGACAGCGTCTCGTTGGACCTGCCGAGCGTGGTGTTGGTACCGCTGAACACCCCGATGGACATCCCCGTTGAAGGCGGGTCCAATGTGTACGATGTGACCGTTCTAAGCGGTGATAGCACCCTGACCGACGGCCTTCATGTATGGGCTGATACGCCTGGTGAGGTCCGTCTTGGCGTGGCGGACCGCTACGTCCCTGGTGTTCAAGCAGAGATGCGCGTCATGGTTGCAGAGCCGGTGGCTCCCACGCCAACGGTGGATGGCATCACCGACAGCCTGCAGCGTGTTGTGACCGCTGACCTCAACGGCGACGGGCTTGATGATGCGGTTGTGGGGCAGCCGAACGCCAACGGGCTCACGCACCGAGCCGGCCTTGTGACGGTATACTTAGGCACGTTGGACGGCATTGCGTCCGTCCCGGTCCAGACCTACGAAGGGGTGTGGCGCTTCGGTCAGCTCGGGCGTGACCTCGCGATTGGCGACCTGACTGGAGACGATGTCCCGGACCTGGTTCTGGGCGAAGAAGGTCATCTCTTCTCCCGTGGCCGTGTGGCTATCTACGCCGGTAATGGCGACGGTACCTTTGGCGTAGAGCCGTGGAGTGAAGTCGCTGGCGAGTTTGGTGGAGACCGATTGGGGTCGGGTGTAGACCTGTGTGATGTCGACCGCGACGGTGTGCTCGATGTGGTCGCTGTGGCACGGACCCATGATGACCGCTCGGATACCCCAACCGTCCCAGATGTTGGAGCGGTGTACGCCTGGGTCACCGAGACGGAGGGGTTGGCTGAAGCGCCGCTGTGGAAGCTGTCCGGCCGGGCTTTCAACGACGGCGTCTTCGAGCGCGCACGAACCCAGATGGGACGCAATGTCCGCACCGGAGACCTGGATGCCGATGGCCGCTGCGATGTTGCGGTCGCGACCGAGACGGACGACTTGGTCTACGTCTACCTAAGCAACGATGTCTCCACCGGACTCCCAGAGCTGCCGAGCCGCGTGTACACCGCTGTTGACGGGGAGGAGGACTTTGGCTGGTCGCTCGCCGTTGCCAACGTGGACGGCGACCGCACGGACGACCTGATTGTCGGTGCCTGGCGCAACGACAATGGAACGTTGAACCGCGCAGGTGCGGTGTATGTGTACAAGATGGCGGACGACGACAACCGGCCTTCAACCTCCCCCGTCTTTCACGACGAAGCCAGCGTCACCTTGTACGGATCAGAGGCGAACGAGGAGCTGGGCACCATGGTGGGGGCGGTGGACCTCGGCGGTGACGGTCTTCCCGAGCTGTACGCCAGCGGCACACGCACAGACGGCCCCGTGAACAATACCGGCGGTGTTCAGTGGTGGAGCGGCTCCATCATCGCAGGCGCTCCCTACGGAGCGATTCTCGACGAGACTAGCCACTTTGGCGCAGTGTACGGAGAGATTGGTGAAGGCGGATTCGGTTTGGGGGCTTCCCCGTTGCGGCATGTACCGGATGCGTGGGTTGTGACCGAGGGGCGCAGCAATGAGCGGGGGCCACGCGTTGGAGACGTGATTGCTGCGATACCCGACATGCCCCTTCAGTCCCTCGATTTCCCTGTACACACGGGCGGCGCTCTTGCCGGGTACATCGACACAATGACCATGGCGGATCTCGGTGGTCCAGAGCCGTCGCTGGTTGTGGCGACACCCCTGGATGGCATGTTGCCCAGCGGTCCAGACGCCGGACAGCTGGCCGTTATCGGCGCAGACGGGCCAGAGGCTCCCTGGTTCAGTCCTGGCGACGACGAGGGCCCTGTGATGCCCGACTACCGTGCGGGTATTCACACCGGCTGGAAGATTCGCCCCGTGGGAGACGTCGACGGCGACGGTGCTGTGGACCTTGGGGTCGTGGTGCGCTTTCAACGAAATCGCCCCGACCTGTACAGGGCCACCGTTCACAACCCGGATGAGTGTCGCGACAATCTGGGGGGTGTCGGTGGCGTCGCGGTCTACCGTGGCGGCGAGGCGCTAGGTAACCCTGATTACCTAGTGTACGGACCCGTCGTGAACGGTCGGATTGAGCAGGTTGCCGGCGCGGACCTCAACGGTGATGGCTTCGGTGACCTCATCTTCAACTCGCCCGCCGCAACTCCGGACCGCGTGACGGTCGCGTTTGGTGTGGCACCCGAGGACCTATCTGTCGTCTTGTGCGATACGCGGACGTTCTCGGCGGGAACCAACGGCGATGTGCTCGGAGATGACATCGCCGGCCTGGGCGACATTGACGGCGATGGCTGCGAAGACGTGGCGATTGGCGCGCCTTCTGAGGACCCTGGCGGAAGCAATCGCGGCGCTGTCCACGTGCTGTTTGGGTGGGGCGAAAACTGTGCGACGGACGAGCCGCGTCAGACCGGCCTGGCAGGCCCCATCAATAATGGTCGAGTCGGGGTCCGGGTGGAGGCTGCAGACATTGATGGTGACGGCACTGTAGAGCTTCTGCTCGGTGCGCCGGACTCGGGAGCGGGGGCTGTGTACATGCGGTCCACCACCGACTTAGCAGACTATTCGATGCCCCTGGATGACGTCTTCCCCGACGCCGACGTCGTGTTGGACCCCGCTGTACTTTTGGGCGACCAGACCAGCTCGGACTTTGGCCGTGGCCTCGCTGTCATTGATACCGAAGATGGCGTGTGGCTCGCGGTTGCCCAGCCCTTCTTCGACTTCATCGCAGACGACCCCGAGCTGCAGGCCGACACCTTCGACGTAGGTATGGTCTCGCTGTTCCGCTGGCAGGACAATGCGTGGGTTCGCCGGGGACTTGTGGGCATGGACCTTGGACACCCGGAAGGCGCACCCCAAGGCGCAGAGTTTGGTCACGGTCTGGTGGGGGGCGACGGCGTGCTGCTCATTGGAGCCCCTCGGTCCAGCGGAATCACCCGTGACCACGGTGCGGTCTACCGCTTTGACTTGGATGACTGAGGAATCGGCCGAGACGTGCTGTGCGCTGTTCGGTTTGGCTATGCCAAGATTATGGTGATTCGGGAGTTCAGACGTCAGATGTCAGATGTCAGAGCAGGTGCCCTTCGGCATCGGCGTTTTGTTGCTGGCTTGGGGCCACGGCAGACGTTGGAGCTGCGCATGTCCGTAGAACGGCGCCTACGTTTCACGCGCTGATTTCGTGCGAAAGCAACCGAACCGACTCCTCTTTCCGGTCCGTCGATGAGCTTGTAAATCGAACCCGGCGCAAGCCGGGTGCTCTGATATCTGACGTCTGACATCTGACGTCCAGACAGCCGAATTCTCCGCCAGCTCACAGCGCCAGGAGCTACATCAACCCTAGCTTTCGCATGCGGTACAGCAGACTAGACCGTGGCATTCCAAGCTGTGCGGCGGCCTTTGTACGGTTTCCGTTCACGCGCTCTAGCGCCGCCTCGACTTGGTCCCGGCCGAGAGGTGTGCGGGCTGTTGGACGTGTCGGAGCGCGGTCGAAGACCACCGGGTTGAACGTCAGGTCGGCGGCATCAATACGTGGCCCGGCCAGAACGTAGGCTCGGGTCAGTACGTTGCGCAGCTCGCGGATGTTCCCAGGCCAGGTGTAGTCGGAGAGTGCCGCGCGGGCGCCAGGGGACAGCACAGCATCGGGATGGTTGCGACGCAGCAGGGCGTCAGCGATGAGCGGGATGTCGCCGATGCGTTCGCTGAGTGGGGGAAGCGAGACCGAGAGCACCGCTAGTCGGAAGTACAGGTCTTCGCGGAACGTGCCCGAGCGAATCATGGCGGTCAGGTCGCGATTGGTCGCCGCGACAATGCGTACGTCTGGGTATTCGGCGGCTCCACCGCCGACACGCCGGACCTCTCCGGACTCCAAGACACGGAGCAGCTTGGCCTGGGCATCCAGCGCCAGCTCGCCCAGCTCATCTAGGAACAGCGTACCGCTGTGCGCTCGATGAAAGGCGCCATCACGCCGGTCTGTGGCTCCGGTGAATGACCCCTTTTCGTGACCGAACAGCTCGGACTCGAACAGATTGTGGGGAATGCCCGCGCAGTTGACGGCAATGAAGGGGCCGGTCGCGCGCAGGCCCTCGTCGTGCAGGCCGCGTGCGGTGAGCTCCTTTCCGGTGCCGCTTGGGCCCACGATGAGGGCGGGAGCATCGTGACGGGCAATGCGCGACAGCACTCCGAACAGCTTTCGCATGACCGGCGAAGCCCCCACCATATCTCCGAAGGTGGGCTGTTCCACGGACTCCTGAAGGGTCTGCGACTCCACGACCATGGCGTGTTCACCACAACGGATCTGTTCGCCAAACAGCGCGGGTACGACCTGGCGCACGCGAGACCCGGCCAAGAAGACGGCCGCCGTTCCCGGCTCAACCAGGGCCCGTCCTCGGACCACGCGAACATAGAAGGCCTTCTTGGGTAGGGAGGCGTCGAGCAGAATCTGAGAGCCCGGTCCACCAATGCTGGTCCGGTCCCGCTTGAGGATGTGCGTGGCGCCGGCCAAGGGGCCGCGGAGGATGCGTAGAACCACATAGACAGCCGCGATTCCGTCTTCGCCAACGTCTACGATTTCCTCGTGGGGGCGAGGCGTGCGGTTGCCGGTCTCAATCTCGCTGGCGGTGTCGTTGTCGCTCACGGTCTCGCGAAAAGCCATGCGGTACTCACCAAGGTTCACCACGTCTCCGTCTACCAGCCAATGCCGTTCCACAGCGGTGTTGTTCACCGTTGTTCCGTGCCGTGAGCGGTCGGTCAGTAGCCAGCCTTCGGGGCGTTGTTCCACGGTGCAGTGCGTACGAGAGAGGGTGTCGCTCGGCAGGGCAACATCACAGCGGTCTGAGCGACCAATGACGGTGCGACCTGGGCGGAGCATGTGTGTGAGCAGCAGGCGGTCGCCTTGAGAGAGCAGCAGGTGGGGCATGAGGTCCTCGAATGGCGACTACTGTACCCAGGCGCGTTCATCGGTACAGGAAATCGACGCGGGGTAGAGCGATTCGGACCCGGTTGGACCCAACCTGATGACGGGCCTTGTAGTTCCTGCGGGATGTCGCCAAAATGCGTGTCGTGGAAGTCACTGGACAACGCCAATTCGACCTCGGAGACTGCCTCGGACGCGGTGGATTTGGAGAGGTGTACCGCGCGCGTATGTCGAGCATTGGTGGCTTGTCACGAGAGGTGGCAGTCAAGTTGTTGCGGACAGACCTGGACATGCATGATGATGCTGTCCGCCGACTGCGTGACGAAGGGCGCCTTCTCTCCGGCCTCGACCACCCCAGCCTGCTGCGCGTCATTGACCTGGTAGAGCTCGCGGGTCGGGTGGCATTGGTCACTGAGTTCGTTGACGGCGAAGACCTCGCCGAGTGCGTTCGCGCCACTCCAAGCATGCCCACGCGCGCGCTCCTCCAGGCGATTGGTCAGGTGGCCGAAGCGCTGCATGTTGCCTGGACTGCACCCCTCGGACCCAATGGGCGGGCGCTGCGGTTGGTCCATCGCGACATCAAGCCGAGCAACCTTCGCATTGGAAAGCACGGTCAGATCAAGGTGCTCGACTTCGGCATTGCTCGAAGTGATGAGGTCGCTCGTGAGTCTCGTACAAGCACCGATCTCATCATTGGCAGTCCTGCCTATATGGCGCCTGAACGCTTCCTCGACAATGAGGTGCGCAGTGCGAGCGATGTGTACGCTCTCGGCTGCTGTCTGTTTGAAGGATTGACCGGGGGCCAGCGCTTGCTCGGCGGTCAGAGTGCGATGGTCCTCGCAACGCTCGCCCTGGACAAGACCCGCTACGTCGAGTTCCTGGCCGACCGCCCCGTTCCACAATCGGTACCCGTTGCAGTGCGCGAGTTGATGGAACGCTGCTTGTGCCATGAGCCGTCAGAACGGCCGACCGCTCAGCAGCTGGCCCGTCGGTGCGAGGAGCTTGCCGACGAGGTCGGTGGCATGACCTTGAAGCGGTGGGCTCAAGATCGCGAGTGGCCAACGGGCGTTGTTGGCATCATGTCTCCGCTGGCGGGACAGGTACTGACTGAAGGTAGCCTTGCCTTGTCGCGCGACCCGCTTCCGGTTGTGGCAGAGCCTTCTGAGGACCGTGGCAAGTGGATGTGGTTCTTTGGCTCGGCAACAGCGGCGGTGATGCTTGTCGGCTTGCTCGTTGTGTTGTCTGTGACGATTGGTGGGGTCACGTACAGCCAGGGAATGTGGGGCCAGTCAGCGACGGCTGAGACACCGGTTCCTGGAGCCGTTGAGCCGTCCATCGCTGACCCGGTACCGGCCATTACCGATGATTCTGCTGCGCCAGCGACCCTAAACCCAGCAGCAACGCCTGATGCGGAACCACCGCCGGTCGCGCCAGTGCCAGAGCCTCGCGTTCCCGGTCCGCGCTTGGCGGCGCCTGAGCCTATCGCTGCAACGCCAGTCCCCGAGCCCGTTGTCGAGCCGGACCCACTGCCTCGCGCCATCGTTGTTGTGCCCCGTGCCCCGGACCCACTGCCGGTGGTTGTCACTACCGCCGTGACGGTCTCCGGTGACGCACCTACGGTCTGGCTGACAGGGCAGGGCGGTCGGGTGAATCTGCTCCCAGGAGGCAGCGTGCAGGTGCCTGTAGGTGCGTGGACGCTTCACTCCAGTGACCCGGTTGGGGGGGCTCGCCAGCATGGCGGCGTGCGTGTTGTTGACGGCGCTCCGGTGAGTATTGGCTGTAGCAACAGCATGATGTCGTGCCGAGTCCGATAAAAAGACGCGTCTCGCTGTAAGCTCTCGTCCGTGGCCCCGTTGGAGCGGCCTGGAGACGAAATGGCGCGCAAACACTGGATATTGGCAGTAGCTGGAATCGCCGCGTGCGGCGTTGGGCTGACTGCGCTGTGTGCAGGTTCGATCTTTGGTGTCCCGTGTGTGGGCACCGGTCTTCGATACGGCATGTGGCTGGACACCTGCCCGGCGGGGGACATGCGATTGAACGTCTCGGTCGACGTCAACAATGTGCTTCGTGGCGACGAAGGGCAGCTGCAGGTGCGAACCGAGGCGCTGTTCATGTCGTCACGAACCGCTCTGGCGCCCTCAAGCCGGCGAATGTGGCGCGGATACTCGACCGAAGTCACGCTGCTGGATGTTGACGACGAACCCGTCGCCGGTGTTGTTGTTGGCGACTGGGAACGCGGGTGGGGGGCCGAGGTTGCCACGCTGTCGCTTCCAGTGCTTCCAGACGGCGACTACACGCTTCGTGTGGTGACAACGTCGTCCACCGATACCCAGACTGTTGACGTAGCCCTTCCGCTGTACACGCCAGCGACGGCATTCTTGATGACCGACCGACCTCTGTACAAGCCGGGCCAAGAGGTTCTTCTACGCAGCGTTCTCCTAGAGCGCACCACTCTGGAACCCCTAGAAGGGCGTCCAGGACAGTGGCGAATCACCGACCCCAATGGCGTTGAGATGCTGTTGGAAGATGACCGAACGGGCAACTTCGGCATTGCTGACTCCAGCTTTCCGCTGGACCGGTACTCGGAGAACGGCACTTGGACAGCCCAGTTCCTCTCTGGCGATGACGCGGACACCGTGACCTTTGACGTGCGTCCATTCAAGCTGCCGCGCTTTACCGCGTCTGTAGCGGCTGCAGAGCCGTGGCATGGAGTGGGCGATGCGGTCGTTTTAGAGGGAACCGCAACGTACAGCTCGGGGGCGCCTGTCGCCGAGGCCCCCGTCACGGTCACGCTGTCCAGAACCGAAGGAGAGTGGCCGCTTCCACTCGACTGGGAAGAGCCGTTTGAGGCCACCACAGACGACCAAGGTCGCTTCACCCTGACAATCGGCTCGGTTCCGGCGGACCTGATGGGCTGGAACTCGGTGCAAGCCGTCGCGCGAGTCACTGAGACGGCGGGAGAGGTCCAGACCGGCGTCAGTCGTATTGTTCTGTCGGCCGATGACCTTAAGGTGGAGGCCCTGACCGAGCTTGGCGGAGGGCTGGTCGACGGCTTCAACAACCGCATGTGGCTACGCGTCAGCACACCCGATGGTGTCCCGGTCCCAGATGCCTCTGTGGTGATCAGCAATCCCTGGCTGAGCGACGCGCCCGAGCGCACCGCACAGACCGATATCGACGGCGTTCTGGCCGTTCAGCTGGACCCTGGTGAGCCCGTCACGGTGGTTCATCCGGCCCCTCCCGTTCGCAGTCGTCCACGGCAGCAACAAGACCCGCGAATCGTCAGTGCAACCCACATGGGAGCAGGCGGGTTGAACATGGACGAGCGCAGAGCTCTCGATGGTGCTGTCGCTCGGGTTCGTGCCTGTGGCGACTATGTCGAAGGTCAGGCGCAGACCGTGGCCATTGCCATGTCCGTCTCCCCGTCGGGTACGGTGGAGCGCTCGGTTGCACAGTCCGGTGCGCTTGCCGCATGTGTGGCAGACGCGAGCAAGACCCTCCGCTTTCCCACGGGTTCACAGAGAACTCTGCAGGTGAGCTGGTCGGTACCCAACTCTTGGCTACCGAGCCTTGCTGGGACTGCCGAGGCTGCCATGAATACGCCGCACGTAGGCTCGAAGCTCGGTGATGCAATGCTGCTTGCACGCCGGTGTTTTGACCGCGGACAAGGAAGAGACGGACAGGCCTTTACGGCGCATTGGTCGGTCGACGAAGGGTCCACACAGGTACGCATTTCTCAATACGAGAGTGTATACAGCGCACGATTGTCACCGGCGACCCACTCTTGTATCGACCGCAACCTCCGCGGCATTCGCTTGGACCGTCCTGCACCGAACGATGATGTTGGCACCTTCCGTGGCATGCTCACCGTACCTCGTGACGAGCGCGCTCCATCGCGAGGCCCCACTACAGAGACGGCGTACGAGCTTCAGGTAGCGGCGAGTCGTGACGGTGAGGCCGTTGGCGAGACCCGCGTCATCCTTCCTGTTGGACAGGTACCGTCAGCGCGCTTGCGCGCAACGCCGAGTCTGGCTCGTCCCGGCGATGTGGTCACCGTTGAGCTTCTGCGCGGGCCAGGCTTCAGCAGCTCCATGCCCGAGACCCTCAACCTCATGTCGGGGTCGAAGCGTCTGGCAGAGCTCGACTTTGACGAAGACACACGCAGTGCCGAGTTCACCCTGCCACAAGACGCCAACGGCTTTGTCCACATTGACGCCTTTGGCGCGCGTGCCGTGGTGTTTGTGTCCGACGAAGACCCGCTGGACATCGCCATTACCAGTGACGAGACCAGCTACCGTCCTGGCGAGGTGGCAACGCTGACCGTCACCACCCGAGCAGGAGGCCGAGGCATCGCTGCGGGTGTCGGCTTGGTCGGTGTGGACTCCACGCTGGGTCAGCTCGGAAAGCTGGATGGCCCCGACGCTATGTCCCGGGTCACCGTGCGTGCCGAGTCGAACACGCCGGCCTTCGGTGAGTTTGGCGCTGCTGCGTTGGCTATGGGGCAGATTCGCGGGGAGAACGCCGCACAAGCGGCAATGCTGACCGTGACTTCGCTGCCGACAGACCCCGGTGGAGACGTTCGTATCAGTCGGTCTGCGCGCACGACTCGCCAGGATGAGACCGTGCTGATCGATAACTTCTACCAGGTGTATGCCGCGTTGACCTCCCGCGTTCGTGAGTGGGAGAGCACCGCGCCCGAAGGGGTGCTCATGCTGCCAGACCAGATGATGACGCTGTGGGACGACACCCTGGCGTCTATGCCGGGTGAGGTCGCCGTAGACGCGTTCAATCGTCCCTTGGTATTGGAGCGTTTGCCCTACGATTTGATGATGCAGGTAGACCCGAGAGTTGTCGTGGCAGATGCCACGCGACTTCCAGAAGACGTGACCGACTGGCCCAGTGCCGTGTCGACAAGGGGGCTGAAATGAGCGGACAACGATTTGGACTACTGATGATGGTGCTGAGCGCCGGCTGCGGCGCCAATGACAAGAGCGGTCCGACCAGCTCGCCGCCGCGTGCGCAGAGCACAGAGGAGGTGCCCGAACGGCTCTCTGAGCTGTCGATGGACATGCCCATGGCAGAGCCAGAGGAGGGTGAGGGCTACCGCGGAGGACAGGACGGGTTTGGTGGGGGCGACCTAGACCAAGCCATCGGTGGCTACATCAGTCCAGCTCCAGTGCCGTCACCGGCTCCTATGATGAACGCTCCGGGCGACGCGACTATTGGTGGTGCCAAGTCAGGTGCCGATGTTGTCGACAGCAACGATGTTCGCCGCTGGTTCCCGGAAGCGTTCTTGTGGCAGCCACTCATCGAGACCAATGACAGCGGTGTGGCGACTGTTGATGTGACGGTGCCGGACCAGCTCACCACCTGGCGTGTGCTCGGTCTGGCTCACGACCGTCGCGGTCAGCAAGCGGGAACCCTGCTCAGCTTCGCCTCAACGCTCGACCTGTACGTAGACCCGGTGACCCCCGCCTGGCTGTACGCCGGCGACAGGGTTCAGCTCCCCGTTCAGGTGTCCAACACCACTGGGACCGCGGCTTCTGAGCGGCTGACGGTCCGAAGTAGCGGGGCGTTGGTGGGCGACGGTGTCGCTGACCTTCGTATCCCGGCCTTTGGCTCCGTTATTGAGCCACTAACCGTGCAGACGCGCGGTGCCGGAAGTGCCAGCGTGCTCACCAACTTGGGCCGAGTCGACGCCGCTGAGCGTATCGTTCCCGTGCTGCCAACCGGCCGACCGGTCCAGACGCGACGCGGCGGAATCGTGGCGAACAGCCGCATGGTGTCGATTGCCGGGCCAGCGAATGCGGATGATGCGACTGAAGAAGTGTCGTTCTTGGTGTTTCCGGGGGCCTTGTCCGTTCTCACCGCAGAAGTGGACCGTGCCGCAAGTATGGGTGTGGACCCGGCCTCTGCGGCCTACGGCTTTGCGCTGGCCACGCACCTGACCGAGATGGGTGAGGCCACAGGGCATGCCGTCGATGATGATGTGTTGCGTCGGCTTCAGCTGTCCGCTTGGCAGCGCGTTGTGTCTCACTCAAGGGCACCAGACGGTGGTGTTGCCGCCGACCTTCTCACCGCTATGACGGACGTGTCTGGACACACGCTCGGTGAGCGTCTTCGTGAGCGTCTCGTGCGGACCGTCGTGGACAATCAGCGTGGCGATGGCACCTGGGCACGCCAAGGACGCGCGCCACTTCAGCAGGTCTTGGTGCAGACCGCCGTTGCAGCGCGCTCCTTGCCGGATGACGAATCCACCGCCCGTCTTCGGGCGTCTGGGGCCATGGAACGGTTCGCTGGGGAAGTGCCAGATGCCTTCACCGCCGCTGTCATGCTGGCGAGTGGGGTGGTGGAGCCCGCCCTTCGCGACACACTGCAAGAGCGGGTGATGGATGCGTTGATTCAGACGCAACAGACCACCACCGTGGCGGTGCCAGAGGGTGTGCTCAACGCCTGGGGTCAGCGTCCTACGCGCGCTGAGATGCTCACGTGGACCACACTTGCACTGTTGGAGCTCGACCAGCCTGAGCAGACCAGTGACTTGGTGGGCGAGCTGATGGGTGGCTATTCGGCTGCCAATGGCTTTGGTGCTGGACATGCGGACGCGATGGCTCTCGATGCGGTTGTCCGAGCGCTTCCATCTCTCGACCAGCCGGTCACGCTGTCGTTGGTCGTGGACGGAGAGGTTCGGGCGACAGCACCACTGGACCCGTCACAGCCCCTCGTTCCAGCCCTGTTGACCCTCGCGCCAGAGGGGTCGGACGCAGACATTGAGCTGCGCGTGTCCCCTGAAGTCCCTGGATTGTCGTACGTGGCGACGCGTCGAAGCTGGGTGCCCTGGTCCGGTGTAGAGGCCATGCCCGGCGTGGACGTAGACATCACCCTGCCTAAATGGGAGGTGGGGCGTGACAGCTCGCTGTTTATCGATGTCTCAGCACCCTCAGGGCATGCTGTTGTCGTAGAACAGGGGCTTCCCGCCGGCGCCACTGTGGATGAAGAGGCGCTGAACGCACTTGTGGGCGCTAGCCTGAGCGAGGTTCGGGTCGAGGCGCACCGAGTGGTGGTCACTACACGTGCACTGGGTGCCGGTGAGGTGCTGCGCATTCCCATTGTCATTCGACCGGCGTTTGCAGGGCAGTTCCGCACCGGCCCCATGCTGCTGTCAGACGCCGCACGGCCGTGGAGTGCGCCTGTGGCGCTCGCGCCTGCAATCTGGGACGTGGAGGCGTAGGTCGCTGTGTAGGAGGGCGTCACGCGGTGTCGCGATGCGTCAGTGGGGGACTTGTGGGGACGTGTGAGTTGTCTACTTGGTGGGTGAGGGGTTGGAAGGCCCTTCACTCTTGTTCAAACGAACCCGTTCAGTTGAACGTCTAAGGCCCCTCGAATGTTCTACCTCCCCTGATTCCCCCTGATGACTATTCGAGTGGCTGGCCGCCAATGACCCTGTGTCATTGGCGGCCAAGTTCGTTGGGCGGTGGCCGACAGAGCCTGAATGGCAGTTTGGTTCACTGTTTAGGGCGCGATAGAGGGGTGGTTGAGGCGGCGTTGAGGGCAAGGAGCAAGGCGGCCACTGGACTCCTGTCCGTGGCCGCCGCTGCGACGCTGGCATCGGCGTCGGATCGACCGCCCCTCGTGCATCGCCCCTAGCGGCGACGGCGTAGGACAACGGCGAAGAGCAGTGGCAGCCACAAGGCGGCCAGCGGGGTTGCGCTGACCGAGTTGCATGCACCACAGCCGCCGTAGAAGCTTCCTTCAGGGATGGGGTCGATGACGACGTCGTCGTCGCTTGGGTCGAGGGGGTCCGTACCGGCTTCGACTTCTGCACCATCATCCACCCCGCCCTCGTCTGTGTCGGGGTTGTTGGGGTCGGTGAGCGTATCGTCGACTTCTTGACCGTCGGTCAGTCCGTCTTCGTCCGAGTCGGGGTCGCTCGGGTCGGTCTGAGTCTCGTTGACCTCGCGACCATCGGTCAGTCCGTCATCGTCCGTATCGGCGTCGAGGGGGTCGGTGAAGGTGTCGTTGACCTCTTGGCCGTCCTCCAGGCCGTCATCGTCCGAGTCCGGGTCGTTCGGGTCGGTTCCGATCTCGCTCTCTTCGGTGTCGGTCAGGCCGTCGTTGTCGCGGTCGTTGAAGTCGTCTGCCGGGTCGAGTGGATCGAGTCCGCTCATGACTTCTGTGCCGTCGTTCACGCCGCCATCATCGGTGTCTTCGTCGAGGGGGTCGGTGTCGTAGATGAGCACTTCTTCGCCGTCATCGAGGCCATCGTCGTCCGAGTCTGCGTCGTTGGGGTCGGTGGTCCAGGTGTTGACTTCGTCACCGTCTTCGAGGCCGTCGTCATCGGTGTCTGGGTTGTTGGGGTCCGTCAGCGTGTCGTTGACTTCTTCACCATCTTCCAAGCCGTCGTTGTCGCTGTCACGGTCGGTGGGGTCGGTCATGGTGTCTGTGACTTCGACGCCGTCATCAAGGCCGTCGCCGTCGGTGTCTGACAGGCTCGGGTCGGTCCCAATGTCCTTCACTTCTTCGCCGTCGGTCAGGCCGTCGCCGTCAGAGTCGGGGTTGGTCGGGTCGGTTCCGTACAGGGTTTCTTCGTCGTTGGTCAGACCGTCGTTGTCGTCGTCTTCGCTGATGACGTCGTCTGTGGGGTCGTTCGGGTCGGTGAAGGTGACCAAGACTTCCACACCGTCTGGCACGCCGCCGTTGTCGGTGTCGGGGTCGAGTGGATTGGTGTTGTGAGAGTTGACTTCGTCGCCGTCGCTGAGCTGGTCATCGTCGGTGTCTGCGTCGGTGGGGTCGGTGTTGAAGTCGGTGACTTCCACGCCATCTTCCAGGCCGTCGTCGTCTGTGTCACGGTCGTTCGGGTCGGTGCTGAAGACGCGGGTCTCGTCACCGTCGGACAGGCCGTCTTGGTCTGAGTCGGGGTTGGTCGGGTCGGTCATCCAGGTGTTGACTTCGCTTCCGTCTTCCAGGCCGTCGCCGTCTGTGTCGCGGCTCAAGGGGTCGGTGAAGAAGTCGTTGACCTCTTCGCCGTCATCGAGGCCGTCGTTGTCGGTGTCTTCGTCTAGCGGGTCAGTGCCGATATCGAGCACTTCTTCGCCGTCTTGTAGACCGTCACCGTCGGTGTCGGGATTGAGCGGGTCGGTTCCAATGACGGCTTCTTCGTCGTCGGTCAGGCCGTCGTCGTCCGAGTCGGTGTCGTCCACCACGCCGTCATCGCTTGGGTCGAGGGGGTCGGTACGATCGAGGATGACTTCTTGGCCGTCGGGCACGCCACCGTCGTCGGTGTCGGCGTCGTTGGGGTCGGTCTCGGTGCCTGTGACTTCGCCGTCCGCGTCTGCGTCTTCTTGGCCGTCTTCGAGGCCGTCGGCGTCGGTGTCAGCGCGCAGTGGATCGGTGGTGCTGTTCGGGTCGGCATCCGGGGTGAAGACGCCGGTGTCCGTGTCGTCGCCGTCCGGGGAGGTGATGCCGCTCTCGGTGCCGTCTTGCACGCCGTCTTGGTCGGTGTCCGCGCTGTTCGGGTCGGTGCCAATGGTCTCGACTTCGTTGCCGTCGCCGAGGCCGTCGTCGTCGCTGTCGTCGTCGAGGGGGTCGGTCTGGGTGGTGTTGACTTCGAAGCCGTCGCCGAGGCCGTCGTCATCACTGTCTTCGTCGTTCGGGTCGGTTCCGGTGACGATGACTTCTACGCCATCGGTCAGACCGTCGTCGTCGCTGTCAGAGTCGAGGGGGTCGGTGTCGGTGTTGGTGACTTCTTCGAAGTCGTTCAGATCATCGTTGTCGCTGTCGGGACGCAGTGGGTCGGTCTCGTGGACCAGGACTTCCTCGCCGTCGTTCAGGCCATCACCGTCTGTGTCGGGGTTGAGCGGGTCACTGCCAATGAGGGTGGTCTCGACCAGGTCGGGTAGGCCGTCGTTGTCGGTGTCGAGGTCGTCAAATGGGTCGTTTGGATCCGTCATGCCCAAGACTTCGGCACCGTCAGGAACGCCGCCGTCGTCTGTGTCACGGTCTTTCGGATTGGTCTCGTCGCCGGTGTCGGGGATGCCGTCGGCGCCAACGAACTCTTCGTCATCGTCTAGGCCGTCACCGTCTGTGTCTGCGAGGGCTGGGCTGGTCTCGCCGTCGCCTGGTGTGCCGGTGTCACCAAGCTGACCGTCGACTGCGCCGTCTCCGTTAACGTCTTCGATATTGTCCAGGATGCCGTCGCCATCGGTGTCCATGTTGTTCGGATCGGTGACGACGTTGGGGTCGAGGTCGGGCTGGATGTCGCCGTCGGTGCCTGCGTATGGAACGCCGAAGGCGCTGGTACCGGGGGCGACGGGATCTGTGACGCCAACTTCGAGGCCGTCGAGCAGGGTGTCGGAATCGCTGTCCGGGTTGAGCGGATCGGTGAGGCTGTCGTTGAGCTCTTCGCCGTCCGTGAGTCCGTCGTCATCGCTGTCTGAGTCGAGAGCGCTGGTCTCGCCGTCCTCCAGGATGCCGTTGCTGCCCAGCTCTTCGCCGTCCGTGAGTCCGTCGTTGTCGGTGTCTGGGTCGCGCGGGTCGGTGAGCGAGGTGAGGACTTCGGCGCCGTCAGGCAGGCCGTCGCCGTCTGTGTCGGGGTTGTTCGGGTCCGTGCCGAGGTCTTCTTCTTCGGGGTCTGAGAGGCCGTCACCGTCGCTGTCTTCGGCGTCATCTGCGGGGTCGTTGGGGTCGGTGTCGACGTCTAGGACTTCCACGCCGTCGGGCACGCCGCCGTCATCGGTGTCTGTGTCCAGTGGATTGGTCTCGTCGCCGTTGCCGGGGATGCCGTCGGCACCGGTGAGCAGCTCTTCACCATCGTTGAGGCGGTCGCCGTCGGTGTCTGCGTTGCTCGGGTCGGTCTCGCCAGAGCCCGCTGGGCCACCGGTTCCGCCGATGGTGTTGGCGGCCTCGCCGTCGCCGTTGAGGTCCTCGTCGCCGTCCGAGATGCCGTCGCTGTCGCTGTCCGGGTTGTTCGGGTCGGTGATGGAGCTGACGTCAGCGTCGCCGACGTAGGGGCCGGCTGTGCCGGTGTAGGCGATCCCGAACTCGCTGGTGCCACCGGGTACGCTGTCCGTGTCGCCGCGCTCGATTCCGTCGTTGACGCCATCGCCGTCCGAGTCGGGGTTGGTGGGGTCAGTGTCGTCGTCGGTTCCGATAATACCGTCGGGTCCGCGAACCTCTTCGGCGTCTGACAAGCCGTCGTCGTCGGAGTCAGCGTCTAGGCCGTTCGGCTCGCCGGGGTCGGTGCGTTGGTTCGGGCCGGCTTCTTCGCCGTCCGTGAGGCCGTCGCCGTCCGTGTCGGGGTCGCGTGGGTCGGTGAAGTTGACCAAGACCTCAAAGTTGTCGTTGACGCCGTCATCATCGGAGTCGGGGTCGTTGGGGTCGGTGCTGAAGGTGAGCACTTCGGCGTCGTCGCGAAGGAAGTCGTCGTCTGAGTCCGAGTCGTTGGGGTCGGTGTTCCACAGGTTGACCTCTTGACCGTCTGCCAGTCCGTCGCTGTCGGTGTCGACTGCGTTGGGGTTGGTGTTGGTGGTGTTGACCTCTTCTTCGTCTGTCAGTCCGTCGTTGTCAGAGTCAGTGTCGGTTGGCAGCGTGCCGTGGATGTTGACTTCGACGCCGTCTGGCAGGTTGTCGTCGTCTGTGTCGAGGTCGTTCGGGTCGCTCTCACCGGAGCCGACACTGAAGGTATTGCCGATAGTGTTCTCGACAGCGCCGTTGCCATTGGTGTCTTCGAAGCCGTCTTCGAGGCCGTCGTTGTCGGAGTCGCCGTCGTTCGGGTCGGTGGTTGTGTTCGGGTCGGCGTCTGGGACGAAGCCGAGTGTGCCGCCGATGACGTACCCACTCGGTGTGGTGAAGCCGGGGTCCACGCTGGTGATGCCTTGCTCAAGGCCGTCGTTCAGGCCATCGTTGTCGCTGTCCGCGTCGTACGGAAGGGTGACGTCGAGGGGGCCGGTGCCGTTGACTTCATCAAAGTCGCTGATGCCGTCGTCATCGGAGTCGATGTCGAGGGGGTTGGTCTCGTCGCCGGAGCCGAGTGTGCCGTCTGCGCCTTCGACTTCGAAGCCGTCGTCGAGGCCGTCGTCATCTGTGTCGTCATCAAGGGGGTCGGTACCGCTGACGTCCTGCTCGAAGATGTCATCGAGGCCGTCGCCGTCGTTGTCGGGGTCGATGTAGTCGGGGATGCCGTCGTCATCGGTGTCAACGGCGTCGTTGGCACAGCGCGAGCTCAGAAGGGCTTCGTCGCGGTCAAGGATGCCGTCGCCATCTGCGTCGGGGTCGTTCCAGTTGAGGAAGCCGTCGCCGTCCATGTCGTCGGCGTTGGCGATTCCAGCAGCTGTAGCGGCGTCGGTGTGTGCCATCTCCAGTTCGGTGTGAATGCCGTCGCCGTCTGGGTCTGCGTCACTGATGACAAGGCTGTTGTAGCCACCGATGTTGCCTGGGTTGACCAAGACATCGGCCTCGGTGCCGTCGGAGTAGGCGACATGCACGCTGTAGTCGGCGTTGCCGCCGTTGGGTCCAGAGGCAGAGCTGCGAAGGCCGAAGTAGACCTCTTGCGTGTTCTGCGAGCCGTGGCCGCGACCGGTGCCAGATTCGCGGACACCGCTCTCGTAGCTTCCCACCATCGCTTCAAGACTCACCTTGGCGCCGACATCTGGGCTGGTGAGTGGGGTCGCATCACAGTCGGCAAAGTCGCGGACGGGGGTGATGAGTAGGTAGTCTTCGAACGAGGCGCCTGCGTTGGCGGTGTCGTTTGGCCAAAGTCGGTTGCCGCCATCTTCGTTGACGAACACGTCGAGGTCACCATCGCGGTCGAAGTCGATGTAGGTCGCGGACTCGCCATTGCGTGTGGAGTCGATAACGTTGACGTCTTCGACGAAGCCCAGTGACCCGCCAATGAGGGTGTTGTCGAAGACGATGTCGCGGCCGTCTGCAACCAGGTACAGGTCCAAGTCACCGTCGGCGTCGTGGTCTCCACAGGCGACGCCGTCGACCTTCTTTCGGCTGTTATCGTCCGAGTTTGACAAGCCGAGGGAGACGGTGGTGGAGAAGTTGCCGTTGCCGTCATTCAAGTAAACGGTGTTGGGGTCGAGGACGTTGTTGGCGTAGTCGCCGTAGCCGTAGAACAGGTCGAGGTCGCCGTCATTGTCAAAGTCGCACAGGGCGTTGCCACCCTTGTCGTTGTTGGGGCCGTCCCAATCTTGGAAGGGGGTGTCATTGCTGCCGTCGTTGTTGGTGTCAGTGCCGGCGATGCCGAAGCTGACGGTACCCACGCCATCGTTGAGCCACACGTCTGCCGCATCCTCGCGGCGAGCCACAAAGTCGACAACGCCGTCGCCGTCGATGTCACCGGTGGCCATGTAGTCGGACTCTGGGGACCGGAAGGGGGTGCTGCCTGGGCCATCACCGCGGGGCATGCCGGTGGCTGCGGCGGAGAGCATGGTCAGGCCAAAGGACCCGCTTGGGATCAGGTCATTCTGGAAGACCACAATGCCGCGATGGTTGTCCATCAGCAGGTCTAGGTCTCCGTCGCCGTCAATGTCCGCCCAAGACAGGCCCTCGGAGTTGAAGTAGCCGAGACCCAGAGCGGGCACAGGGCGGCCTGAGCCTCCGTTGTCTGTGATGTAGCGAATTTCTCGCGAAAATCCGCCTGAACAGTCTCCCAAGTAGACTTCGAGCTTGTTCGACGAGTTGCGCGCAAAGTCGACACAACCATCTTGGTCGATGTCGGCGGCGACCGCGGACCGCTCTGCAGTGCCGTCGAAGAAGTTGCTGCTGTACGACTGGGCTTGAAAGCCACCCGGTGTGTTGAGCCAGACCCGCGTTCCGTTGTTGCTGGTCTCCGTATTGATGATCAGGTCTGGACGACCGTCATTGTTTAGGTCGGTCCACGTATGACCGCCGTCCTTGTTCGCGTTGTCGTTCAAGCCAAGGCCTGGCGCCACATCACTGCCAAATCCGGCGAGTGCTGCCGATGGCAATCCTAGGCTGCCAACGGCGAGTAGCAGTAGGACACGGCGTGTCGGGGTGTTGCTGTCAGTCATCGGAGAGCCTCCCGCGACCGGAGTCGCACGGGCACACCCTAGCTGAAAAATCTTCTACGCGCAGGTCTGGGCCTATGGCAGCGCGAGCTCAACGAACACTTCGTCACTACCCACACGTAGTCCGCGCATGGTCGCAGCGGGCATATCGGGGTCACGGGTCATGGCGTCTCCGTCACGGTCCACTCGGAATGACACGTCGACGACAGGAGGAAGCGGTCGATCTCCGCCCATTCGGATGCGGTCGGCTTCAGTGATTGAGAAGGCCATCGGGAAGGGACCGGGACTGAGTCGCTGTGCGGCGAGAGGCGGGCCGCCGGAGGGGTCTCGCACCGAGATGAACAGGACGTCTGTGGGCTGGAGCGTGTTGAACAGCGCGCCTTCCATGCGAAGCTGGCCGGATGCGATGGCGCCCGCAGGTGCGCCGTCTTGTGTCGGCGGTCCTCCGGCGAGCATTTCGCGTGCAGATGCCAAGCGCTCTTGAAGGAATTCGACGCCTTCTGGGTTCTGGGCAATGGCTGCTTCTAGCGCGGGAATGGACTTCGCAGGCTCGCCGGCAGTCAGCGTCATGAGGCCGTAGTAGATGTTGGCTTTGACGTTGTCTGGGTGCTCGGTGAGCAGCTCTTCGAGCATGGCGATGGCTTCGCCGGTGCGGCCAATGCTCATCATAAGGTAGGCGCGGTAGACGCGGCCATCTTGGTTGGTGGGGTCAATCTGGATGACCTCACCATTCTGGGCCATGGCCTCGGCGAGGTCTAGACCCTGTCTCTTATACACATCTCCGAGCCCACGAGACTAGGCATGATCTCGT
>CAJXTB010000013.1 GCA_913061235.1 uncultured Pseudomonadota bacterium
GCGGTCATCCGGTCCAAGAACTCCGCCGCTACGCCTGTCGTCACTTCCAACCTCTCCACCTCGCTCACGTCCACCTCAACGCCTCGCCGCTTGGCAGCCAACTGCTGACGCCAGAGGAAGCACTGCTCCAGCATGTCGAGGCGGGCTCGGCCACTCGTGAACTCGGCTGCATCTAGGGCGTTCTCCACGTCGTCTAGCTCTCGGGTGCGGTTTGCGAGGGTGATGAGGTCTGTTGCAGTGTCCTCTAAGTCAGGCATGGTGTCCATCAACGAGGTGTAGAGGCGGGCCTGGTAGTCGAGGCTCTCGGGCCACTCGGTACGCGAACCGAGGTCGTCGCTCGGCATGAGGATGACGCCGGTTGCCACGCGGTCGAGCATGGGAAGCAGCGCGTTTGGGGCCGACTTGGCGTGGTCTCGGATGACGTCGAGCTTTGCTTGGGTGCCCTCGGTCTGCTGGAGGTCGTGCTGGAGGTCCGCGATGAGTGTGGGAAAGGCGATGAGCTGTCGTGAGCTGACATCTGCGTTTTGGGCTGCCTGGCGGGTGTTGCTCGGGCTCGAGACCCGCGCAATAAACACGTCGACCTCGTCCTTTGTGAAGCTGACTGTCGACCCTCCAATGTCAATGGTCATCGCCTGCACTTCGCCGTTCCTCTCTACGGTGGCCAGGGTGTCTTGGTCCTGTGCACTGAGCGCCATGTCACCGAACTGCACCCGTCCCGACACCCCGCCGCTCACGCTCTGGGTGCGAACCGTGTCGTCGCCTTCCTGCACGGTCTGGTCTGTTGCAGTGGTGCCAATGCGCGCGGTTCCGGTGACGGCACCCACGCTGGCGGTCATGCCGGCACCCCAGGCCACGGCATCCACGCCAGTCAGTACGCTTCCGGTGTGCAGTGCTGCTAGACCGGCGAGCTGGGCCCCGGTGTCTGCGTTGACCAGCTCGGCATATTGCAAGTCGAAGGCGGGGTGTTGGGGGTCCAAGGTGACGACGAGCGACTGGTCTGAACCCGTGGAGGTATCTGCGAATCCGGTGGCTCCGAGTCCCGCGTAGCCAACGCCCACTTCGCCTCGTGCACTCTGTGCGGCGCTGATGCGGATGCTCACCCGTACACCGTCTTGCGTGCGTTCAACGTCGACAGTGCGGGTATTGGAGTGGGTGCCCGTGGCGCCGAGAGTCATGCCGGCGGTGGCTTTGATGCCGAGATTGGCTGACGTTGACGTGGTTGTGGACTGCGACTCGCCTGGCTGCATGAGGTGCGGCGAGAGGTCGGTCGTGACGGCGCTTGCGACGGCTGCTGGGCCATCCATGCCAAGTACGCGAAAGACGTTCGCGTCGTCTCCCTGCTCGATGGCGTGTTGGGCTTGAGCGGCTTGCATACCGTCCAGGCGACGACGAATGGCTCCAGCAGCACCCAGCCCCACACCAACGCTGCCAGTCAGGGTCGCCGCTTTGCCGCCGTCGGCCCCTTTGGCTGTTCCGCCAACATCCACGCTACCGGCGACTGCTGCATCGGCCTGAACGACCAAGAACGCGCCTTGCTCGTCGTGTTCGATACGTGCGACGAGCCCACTACCTAGGCGACCCGTGACGCCAACGCTCACCGGTCCTGACTCCACGCGTCCACCGGCATCCAGGTCCAGCCGACCGCCTTGGTCGGCAGCCACCATCCGTGCGGAGCCGTGGACCGAGCCGCCAGACTGTGATGCCGAGCCACCGATGCGTGCTTGCAGTCCGTCGCCAGAGTCGCCTTGGTAGGCGCCAGCGGCCAGGTCTAAGGTGTTCTTGCGTCCGTTGTCCGAGGTGCGCAATGTGCCGCCGGTCATCAGTCCGTCGCGGGCTTCCGCAGTGGCCCCATAGGCGTAGCGGTTGTCGTCGGAAACGGCTGTACGAGCCACCATTTCACCGTGCTTTCCACGACCAACGCCAGCGAGTAGGGCCTCGTTGCCGAAGGTGGTCTGTGGACTGCTGTCAGGTTGTGCGGGCCGTGCCGGAGCGGCTCTACGGTTGGCTTGGCGGCGATTCGATGTGGCGAGTGTAGACATGGACGCTCCAGAGAGTGTCCGGGACCCTGCACGCCGTGTGCCAGCCGATTGTGTGCGTTTACCTGTTGAAAAGCGTCGAACTGACAGTTGTCAGCCGACAACTGTCAGCTGACAACTGTCGGTTGGACACCTGTTGGCTCGCTCGCTCTTTCACTCAACGCAGTCGACGCTGACGGCGACGAACTAGCGCTCTGCGGCAGCATCAATGAGCTGAAGGAGCTCTGACTCGACCAGGTCACGTCGTCCCACAGTTGCGTCATCAACGAGCTCGCGGATGTCCGCGTAGCGTTCGCCTTCGCTGTGCGGGCTGTCTCGCAGAACCTCGGCGAACTCGGCAACGCCGGCTGTGAAGTGGAAGTCATCGGTCGCGTCGGTGAGCAACACGTGCGCGGTCCGGTCAATGCTCCAGGAATGCAGCGTGCTCTCGTCTTCCGTTGGCTCCTTGTAGCGGATGTCGATGTTGGCAACCTCGCCTGCCTGGCCGTCGGTCAAGATGACTTCGTACAGGGCGGTGACGTGATGGCCAGCACCGATATCGCCGGCATCCACGGTGTCATCGCTGAATTGTTCGTCTAGGAGGAGGCGGTTTTCGTAGCCAATCAGGCGCCACTGTTCCACGACGGTAGGGTCGAACTCCACCTGCAGCTTCACGTCTTTCGCCACGACTTGCAGCGTGCTGACCAAGTTCTCGCCCAGCACCCGAAGCGCCTCGTTCTTGCTGTCGATGTAGGCGTAGTTGCCGTTACCGTTGTCCGCGAGCTGCTCCATTTGCTCGTCGTTGTAGTTGCCCGTGCCGAAGCCCAGGGTGGTGAGGAAGATGCCGCGGTCACGGTTTTGTTCGACGAGTCGGACCAACGCATTACCGGTCACGCCGATGTTCATGTCGCCGTCTGAGCACAGAATGACGCGGTTCACGCCGTCGTCTCGGTAGGCTTGCTCGGCGAGCTGGTAGGCAGCGAGGATGCCGGCCTCGCCGTTTGTGCCGCCACCTGCGCTGAGCGCGTCGAGGGCATCGAGAATGACGGACTTGTCTTCGACAGCCGTTGGCTGCAAGGCGATGGCGTCGTAGCCGGCGTAGGTGACGATGGAGAGGGTGTCGTCGGGTGCCAGGCGGTCCACCAGCTGCTTCATGGCGAACTGGACCAAGCCGAGCTTGTCTGGGGTATTCATGGAACCCGAGACGTCTAGGAGAAAGACAAGGTTTACGGGGGATCTCTCGCTGGGCGGCACGGTCTCGGCTTGGATAGCGATTCGCAGTAGGTCTACGCTGTCATCATGACCGAAGGGCGAGTCCGACAGCTCCAGCATGACGTCAAAGGGAACCGTGGAAGCGGCTTCAGGAGGGGCGGTGTCGTAGTGGAAGTAGTTCATGAACTCCTCCACGCGAATCACGTCCGGTACAAGCGCCGTTCCTTCCACCAACGCACGACGGGTGAGGGAGTAGCTGCCGGTGTCGACGTCTGCTGAGAACGTGGACACAGCGTCCTCTGCGGTCAGGACCCACGGATTGGTCTGCGGCTCGTCCACGTCTCCGTCCGAAGAGATGGGCTGGACGCCATCGTAGCCGGAGCGAAGGAATGACTCCTTGGAGCTGCACGCGGTCATCAAGATCAGGGTCGTAAGTAGGGCAGAACGAGACATGGAATCCTCCGTTTGGCACTTCAAGCAAGGTTCGTGCCGTCGATGGTAGTGCGCGTTGGAGGGTGTTGTCCGGATTTCATCAGGTGCAGAACAGGGCACGTATGTCGCACTACCCAATCAGCGTTGCCAACACGTCCCTCTGTCCAAGTTGATGCCGGACCCACGCTTGGCTTGCAGGGGCTCGTACATGTCGGTCCGAACGCAAGACGTTGACGCTCGCGGCAATACTGGTGGCGGTTGCCTGGATGCGCATGGCTGCACTGCCCACGACTTCTGCGGTCACCGGTGTGGCGATGGTGATGGCAGGGATGCCTCTGGCCATGGCTTCGAGGGGGGTGAGTCCGTAGGTGTCATGGCTGCTCGGTGCAATGTACAGGTCAACGCCCTGGAAGAAGGCCCCTCGGTCCTCTACCCATCCCAAGAAGTCGACGCGGTCAGCGACTCTAAGATGCTCTGCAAGCTCCATGAGTCGGTCCTCATTGGGGCCCTTGCCGCCAATGATCAGCCGGTCGTTGGGTAGGTGAACCATGGCTCTGATGAGTAGGTCCAGACCTTTGTTGTCGGCCAATCGAGAGAGGCAAGCGAGTGTCAGGGAGTCGCGCTTCGAGACTGCTTGAATGGGCGCCAGTGCGGCGGCTACGGCGTCTGGTGGCAGGCTTGGGGCCAGAACGTGCACCTCACCGAGACCCGCCTGTCTGTAGCGTTCGGCGTAGTGCTCAGTTCCCGCAATGAGGCGATGCGCGGGTGCGACGAGTCGCTTGAGCAGGTGCCGTCTCGGACCGGTCAGCCAGGGGTCGATGCCGGCGCTGTGCAGCTGAATGACGACGTGAGCGCCGAGCGAGCGGGCGCGTGAGGCGAGGGCAGCAGTTCGGGTGACACACAGAGGCCCGCCGGTGTGCGCGAACAGGATGGGGTCGCGCTCTGGCAGCACCTGCGGCAGTGCCTTGAGTGCATGGGCCACGGGTGCGAATCGAGCCCTTGGGTGCGACCGATGGGTACACAAGAAACCAGCGAGCTGGCCCTGGTCATCAAGCTCAGCGAGCAGTCCGGTGAGGGACGTCGCTACGCCTCCGCGACCGTTTGGGTCGGTCCCCGCCACAACAATGCGACTCATGACGCGTCCAGGGCAGCGCTGATGAGCGCACGTGCGTCTTGTGTCAGAACACTCGGGACTGCCGGTTCACGGTTCCACGACAACAGTGGGGCGGTGAGATGCTGGTGAATCCGGGTCTTCCAGTGCGGGGAAACCGTTTGGCGGACCAGGCGTTTGAGCAGCGATTCGCCGAGAATCCAGCGCTGTAGTGTGGCACTCTTGGCGTTCGACGCTGTGTTCTGTGACGTCAGAGGCGCAAGCGTTTCCGTATCCAGTTCCAACGCTTGCAACAGCGGAGCCAGAGCCGTGCTCGATGCGTCTCCCAGAGCGGTCATCTGCAGGACGTGGACTTGGGTTTTCGGGAAGTGACGGTGAAGAGCTGCCAGATGCGCGTCATAGCGAGAGTTGCCCACATACTGAAGCTCTACCTGTTCAATTCGCGTTCCCTGTCGTCGCCCAGACTCGGCCGCGAGGGCGTCGGCAAGCGGCAGCGTCTCCCAGCCATTCGCGACGGCGAAGCGGTATGCTGACCAGATTCGCTCAACGGGGTCTCGGGTCAGTGCGACGAGCTGCATGGAAGGATTGTGTCGGTACATGGCGGCGATAGCACTGTCTAGCGACCAAGCATGGGCGTAGGCGTGTAGGCCGCGGCGGTTGCCTTGCTCTGCGTATAGCGCCTGAAGTGCAGCGTTCCTGGCGTCATCGTCTAGGGTGAAGGCGCGTGATTCTTTGGCAGCCGGCGCAAAGAGGGCGGAATGCCGGGCAAGTGAGCGGTACAGCGTGGTGGTGCCGCACTTTTGGCCACCGACAATCGCGATATCCACGCGAACGCTCACGCTTTCTCCAGCAGCAGGCCCCAGAAACGGCTCCACAGAGGGCTCGGTCCAGGCTCGGTGACGGGAACGAAGTGCAGCGGAACCATAGGTTCAGCCAGCGCATCGGCCAGAGTTGACGGGGTGTAGGCGCGTGCCTGAAGGTGGTGGCCGTTGGCGCGGCTCCAGGCACGTGCGGCCTGCCAGGATGGGCGGCTGATATGCACGGCGGACCGGTCAACCTCTAACCACTCATGCAACGGTTTTAAGGTTGCAACCAAGCCAACGCCACGGGCGACCGCTTCGAGGTGGGCAAAGGTAATGCTGACCTCCGGGTGGTCGAGGTGGGTAGTCTCTTGCGGTGGTGCGTCGACGGTGCCGAACTCGCTCACCCACGCCCGTCCGTTGGGTGTCAGCACGCGGGCAATCTCTTCAAGGAATCGCCAGCTACCGAGGTTGTATAGGTGCTGCCATGCGGCAATGCCGTAGGTGTCGAGCCGCTCAGCGACACCGAGTGCTTCTGGAGGCACTGCGGCGAGGTCTGCGAGGATTTCATTGCTGATCAGTCGGTCAATGCTGCCATCTGCGAAGGGTAGGGCAGTGGCATCTCCCATGACTCCATGGGTCGCTGAACAGACCGTGGCTTGGTGACGCAGCAGCTCGGGCGACAGGTCCACGCGAACGTAGACGGCACTCACCACCGAGGACAGGTCACGAGCCAGCTCACCGGTCCCACAGCCCACTTCCGCCAGAACCATGTCCGGGGTCACGTCGCCCAAGACACGCGCAAGACGCGCTCCGTAGCGCTCACCGTGCAGCGCCGGATGAGGCTCTGCATAGCTGTGAGCAATGGTCGTCTCGCGGTCGTCGAAGTGGGTGCTGCCGTCTGTGATGGCGTCTTGGTGGTAGGCGAGCAGGTCGGTTCCTGTACCCACGCGGTCGCGGCCAAGGTCTGGTCGCGGCGGAGACAGGGGGGCCAATAAGGTTGGGTCTACGCGCTTTAGTGGTGCGGGTCGCAGCTGTACGGCCTGCACATTCGGGCCCATCCACTCGGCCAATATCTGGAGGACATCACCACAAGAGACGGTGAGCTTGTCCGCCACATCGCTGACGGTCTTTGTGTCGGTGATGGCCAGCCAGACAGCCAGCCCCAGCTCGGTCAGCTCTGTTCGACCATAGGCAAAGCCCCCCGGTCCTGGCTGGTTGGGCAGCGGATGCCACAGACAGTGACGCTGGGGAAGGGCGGTGACGCCGCGCATGCGTACGATGACGGCGTAGGCTCGGTCCTGAATGGTGTCTTTGAGCAGGCCCAAGCTGCTTAAGCGCCGGCGAAGCGGTGGAGGCAGCTCACTCTTGGCAATCGCCTGCAGCGTCTCGTCGTGCACGGCCAGCCCACGACCGAGCAGCGGTTGCCACAGGACGGTGCGCTCTGCGAGGGGCCAGCTAATGACCTGTTGGTGCAAGCTCACAGCGGGGTGAACATGCGGTAGTGAGGTCCAATGCGGGGAATTTCGAAAGGCTCTCCCGGGCATAGCCAGCCGTGGTGCTCATAAAAGGGCTTGGCGGTCTCGCGCGCGTTGCACCACATCGGCTCGCCTACGTCAGCTGCTATGCGCTCTAGAAGTGCAGTACCAAAGCGGTTTCCCCGTGCATCGGGTGCGACTGCCATGCCCCGAAGCTGCCAGCGATGTTCGAGATGGGTCGGCTCTGCCCGAGCCAAGACCGTGGCCACTCCCACTACCTCGCCGGCCCAGATGACCGTCCAGTGGCGCGTCTCAGGGTCTGTATCGCCGGACCAGACTGCACTCTCACGCGGTCGACCTGGTCGTAAGACCAGATGGCGAAGGTCCACGACCTCAAGCGGGGTGGCGAGCTGCACCATTGGGACGTCTAGCTGACGACGCCACCAGCGACGAAGCCTGGCAAACCATCCACGCTGTCCGACAGCGCGGCTGGGGAGCTGCGCGGTATCGTTCATCTACAGCTCGGTCTGCGAAATTAGGCGTCCAAAGCGGTAGGTGCGACGGATTCTTGGCTCACCATCTAGGCGGTAGTACACCCAGATGCCGTCCATTTCGCCGTCGTTGAAGGTGCCTTCGCGCTCAAGTACACCCGACTCGGTCCAGTATTGCCAATGGCCCGACGCACGACCGTTCGTCATGGTGCCCTGCTTGGTCATCTGCCCACCGTCGTAGTACTCGGCCCAGGGGCCATCCGGGTCGCCTTCGGTGTAGTGGCCAATCAGCTTTGGGCGACCGTTTGTGTAGAACTCCTGCCAGGCGCCGTGTGGCTTGTCTACGTAGTAGTTGCCTTGAATGTCGAGAGTCGCCGAGTCGTGCCAGCGCATGTACGGGCCGTGCTTCTCTCGGTCTCCACGAATGTCGGTGCGGGCGCAGTAGGTCTCCAGGCCATTGGGTGGAGCGAGGCCCACCGCTTCAGTGCTCGCGGGGCAGGTCATGTCAGCGTGTCCCGGGCCCGGGCCAGACATGTACTGGCTTGCCGGTTCTTTTGGGGGGCAACCAGCAAGGAGCAGGCTGAGGAGTACGATGCCGCGTGTCATGAGACCTCTCTGTTCGGCAACCATACGACGCTCCAGCGGTTTGGGCGAGGTCAACGCGGGCGGACAGGCAGACAAGGCGATAGCCCGTAGCCTCGTTAGGAGAGATGACATGCTGAGATTCACCGTCTTGGGAGCGCTGTTGACCAGCGTTGCCGTTGCAGACGAGCCCGAAATCCCCTGGGCGTTGGCCGAGGTCGAAGCCGATGGGCTTCGCGCAATCGAGACCCCCGTTCACTGGCCCACGCAGTCCCTGGTCATCTCGGGTGGAACGGTCCTGACCGCAGCCGGAGACGTATTCACGCCTGGGTACGTTGTCGTAAGGGGCGGACACATCACCGCTGTTGGCGAGGGAGAGGCCCCTGAGGTCGAAGACGCTGAGCAGATCGACGCCACCGGTCGCTACATCACGCCGGGTCTCATCGACACGCACAGTCACCTTGGCGTCTACCCGTCTCCCTGGGCCCGCGCGCACAGCGACGGCAATGAAGCCACCAGTCCCACCACTCCGGGTGTTTGGGCCGAGCACAGCTTTTGGCCGCAAGACCCTGGGCTACAGCGCGCTGCGGAAGGCGGAATCACGTCCCTTCAGGCGTTGCCCGGTAGCGCCAACTTGGTGGGCGGTCGCGGTGTTGTCCTGCACATGACGCCTGCTCGCGGCGGACGGGCCATGCGATTCCCGGGCGCTCCCGAGACGCTGAAGATGGCGTGCGGCGAGAACCCCAAGCGGGTGTATGAGAACAGCGGTCCCTCTACGCGTATGGGCAATGTTCGTGGCCAGCGCCGTGTCTTCTTAGATGCGGCGGAAGGCATGGAAGAGTGGCAAGAGTACTCCGAGTCCTTGGCCGCATTCCGCGAGTTTGAAGAGCTGTCCGACAAGGACAAGGCGAAGGCACGCCGGCGTGGAGAAGCGCCGGAGGAGCCGGACATGCCCGGTCGTGACCTCGACCAAGAGACCTTGATTGGCCTGCTTCACGGCGACATCTACGCGCAGATTCACTGCTACCGCGCAGACGACATGCTCTCCATGATGCAGATGTCTGACGAGTTCGGCTTCAAGATTCGCTCCTTCCACCACGCCATCGAAGCGTATAAGATTCGCGATTTGCTCGTGGAACACGACATCTCAGCGAGTACCTGGGCCGACTGGTGGGGCTTCAAGCTCGAAGCCTACGACGCTGTCCAGGCCAACGCCGCCATGCTTCACGACGCCGGTGGGCGCGCCATCATCCACTCGGACTCCGAGATTGGTATCCAGCGCCTCAACCAAGAAGCTGCCAAGGCCATGCGGGCCGGTATCGCGGCTGGCATTGAGCTCTCCACGGACGACGTTCTGCGCTGGGTCACCGCCAATCCCGCTTGGGCGATTGGCATTGACGACCAAGTCGGAACCTTGGAGGTCGGCAAGCGTGCGGACCTTGTCATCTGGGACGCACACCCGCTGTCAGTGTACGCCCATGCAGACAATGTTTTTGTGGATGGCCACCTGATCATTGACCGCGAACAACCACAGACGTGGTCAGACTTTGAGATTGGCCAGGGGGTGCACTGATGTTGGTTCTACTCGCAGCATTGGCGGCAGCAGGCCCATGCTTTTTCGTCAGTGGAGACATTCGAACCGCGGACGGTCCGGTCGACTCGGTGAGCTTTGACTCCGAGACTGGCCTCATTCTCTCGAGCAGCCAAGCGGGGGACTGCACCGCGATTGTGCCGCCGACCTCAGAGCAGGCCCGTGTCATCACGGCAGGATTCGTTGCGGTCGGTACCCGAACCGGACTGACGGAAGTCGGTGCGGTAAGTGCGACGAACCAGACGGATGCCGGCGGTGACAACCCCTTCCGTGCGTCCTTGGTGGTGACCGAGTCGTACAATCCAATGGCCAGCCATATTGCTGTCACCCGCATGGCGGGAGTGACCGACGCTGTCGTTGTACCCAGCGGTGGCCTCATCTCTGGTCAAGGCGGATGGGTCCGACTGACGGGAGACACCCAGTCTGACGCCGTTGTGGACGCCAGTGTGGTGATGGCTGGCGGCCGTGATGGCCACATGTCACGCACGCTGCGCGTGTGGCGCCAGCTGTTTGACGACGCCGACTACCTCAAGAAGAATCGCGGCGTTGTGGACCGCGGCACCGCTCGTCCACTCTCCGCTCACCCCGAAGACCTTCGCGCGCTGTGGCCCGTCATGAGTGGCGAGCTGCCCCTGATGGTCGGTGTAGACCGTGCCTCCGACATCGAGTCGTTGCTGACGTTCATTGCCGGCACCGAGCTGTCCGTTGTCATTGATGGCGGTGCCGAGGCATGGCGCCATGCTGATGCGCTAGCCGCCGCAGACGTTGCCGTGCTCTTGGACCCAACCGTGTTTGGCCCAGGCGGCTTTGACCAGCTTCAGGGCCGTCCTGACAATGCCAAGCTGTTGGCCGACGCAGGCGTCAGAATCATGCTCGGACACACGGGTACGCACAACGCACGACTGGTCGCGCATCAGGCCGGTATTGCCGTTGGACAGGGCCTCTCAGCACAGCAGGCGCTCACCGCCGTGACCACCACACCCCGCGAGGTGTTCGGTATCGGCGGCGGTGCGTTGACCGCTGGAACACCCGCTACTTTCGTTATCTGGGAGAGCGTGACCTCTGAGATTGCGACCGACCCCTTCGAGCCCACAACCCGCGCTGTGGCTGTGTACATCGACGGCGTGGCGCAAGACATGAGCTCACGCCAGACAGACCTAGGCGAGCGCTACCGGGGCCTTCCTGGCTCCCCCCTTGTTCCTTTGACCCCACAGTAGAGGCGACCATGGACAGCATTAAAGACCGTAGAAAGGCGCTCGGATGGGCCCGCGCCGACCTGGCCAAGGCCGCAGACGTGGACAAGCGCACGCTTCAGCTCATCGAGCTGGAGCAGTCGCTGGATGACGAGTCTATGGAGCGCTGTCGCAAGGCGTTGGACCTGGCCGAGAGTCAGATTGGCGAGGCGTAAGCCCTCGGCATGCAGCTGCGCCGTCTCGACTACGAATTTGTTCTGGTCATTGCCCTAATACGGCGAAGGACCGAACCGATTGTCGCGGCGTTCGCCCTTGAGAAAGCCACACTGTAGGAGCGCCCAAAGCGGACCGAGCAGTGGCAGGAACAAGATGAGCTGCCACCAGCCGGACTTGCCGCGGTCGTGCCAGCGCTTTGTGGAGATGGCCAAGGTGGGCCAGATCACCAAGAGGTTTATGGCCAGCGGCAGCCACTGAACCGCGTCATTACTGCCGGTGAGCATGGGAATGGCGATGAAGCCAGCAATCGCGAGGGCGACTGCGCCGACAACCAGCCCGAAGAGCGAAATCCAGTAGATGCCGCGGGTAATGCGCCCGTTGAAGGACAGGAAGATTTGGGAGGCGGTCAGGCCTTCGCTGTCACCGATGCCGCTGCGCCAGTCGTCTTCCATGTTGCCCTCTTTGGTCCGCATTCGTGTTGGAGGTGCAGCCGTGGCGCTGCGTATCCCAACTGGGCGCCTCTTTCGTACTTTTCCGGCGCTGCGGTAGTCTGTGCTGCGTAGACGCTCTCCGAGACGCGATTTCGCCAACTAGTTTACGTTCCGAGGGCTCTTTGTTCCGACCTGCCACCGTTCGCGAGCCCAACGTCCATCGGTACATGCCCGTTCTGGATGGCGTGCGGGGTGTCGCCGTACTTCTCGTTGTCCTTCACCACATCTACCTACGGGCACCCATCAGCCATCCGGTCGACCGCGTGTTTGCGTGGCTGGGACACGCGTCGTGGACGGGCGTTGACCTGTTCTTCGTGCTCTCTGGATTCCTCATCACCGGCATCCTGCTGGATGCCCGCGACTCGCCGACGTACTTCCGGGCCTTCTACTGGCGCCGTCTGGTTCGCATCTTTCCGCTGTACTACGCCTTTCTTGCGGTTGTGTTCATTGCTGTCCCGCTGATTCTCGGTCAACCGGCGTTCGGCGTTCCGGCGGCGGACCAGTGGTGGTTCTGGCTGTACCTGTCGAACTTCTACATGACAGATGCGTGGGTCGCGCCTGGACTCGACCACTTGTGGACGCTCGCTATCGAAGAGCAGTTCTACATGGTGTGGCCGGCGGTGGTGTACGCGCTCGGCCGGGACCGCCTGCGCACTCTTTGCCTGGTTCTACTTCCGTCCGTCTTTGTGCTTCGCGTTGTGTTGTCGCTGACCGGAACCGGTGGCCAGGAAATCTATGTCAGCACGTGGACGCGGTTCGACACGCTCGCTGCTGGGGCGCTCTTGGCTTGTCTCGCCCGCGATGGGGGACTGCTTCGATTGCGTCCGGTGGCTTGGATGGGCGTAGCGGTGTCGACGGCCGCCATCTTGTGGTGGGGAGGCACCTTTGAGGCGTTCGGAGTTCCGTTTCAGCCGCCTGCTCTTGTGGGCGGGCTCTACACTCCGATCTATGCGCTATTCGCCGGTCTTCTGGTCCTCATACTGACGCAGGAGGGTGGTTGGACAGACGTGTTTCGAGGACGTGTTCTGCCCACCTTTGGGAAGTACAGCTACGCGGTCTACGTCCTTCACTTTCCCGTGGACACGGGCCTGCGTGCCCTGGGGCTACATCCCAGCTCTTGGTACGCTCCAGAGCAGCTTCAGTTGTTCGGTTTCGGACTGTACTTCGTGTTGGTCTCGGGCCTGTCTCTTGTGGCGGCCATGTTGAGCTGGCACCTCCTGGAGAAGCACTTCCTGAAGCTCAAGGGCCGCGTGCCGTATGTGAAGGCGGGTGCGGCACAGTGAACGCACCTGCCACGGTGGGTGTCTACGAAACGTCGAATGTCGAATGCAGCGAGATAGACCGCGATGCATCTTGGTCCCACGCGTTCGTCGCTGCGACCTGAACCTGCCCCCGGAGAGCAGCCCATGCAAGACCTCAACACTCTGCGCGCATCGCTCGACGCCGTAGACAGGCGCATCCTGACGGCCATCGCTGAACGCCTTCAGCTGGTTGGCCAGGTCTCCTTGGCCAAGCAAGCGGTCTCTGCCCAGCCACGCGACGTGGTGCGGGAAGAGGCGCTGCTGAAGCGCTTGGAACACGTGGCCGACGAGCTCGGTGTGCATGCAGGACTCGTTCGTGATGTCTACCGCCTGCTTCTCGACCACTCGGTCCGCATGCAGGTCGAGTACCAGGTAGACGCCGACAATCCGGGGCGTAGCAATCGACATTTGCGCGTGGGCTACCAGGGCACTGCCGGCTGCTACAGCTCCATCGCGTGTGCCGAGTATGTGGCCCCACGCGACGTAACCCCTGTGTATACGGGGTTTGAAGGCTTTGCTCCAATGCTGCAAGCCGTGCAGTCGGGTGCGTTGGACGTGGCTCTGCTGCCGATTGAGAACACGACCGCCGGCACCATCACCGAGTCCTACGACCTGCTGGCCAAGCACGACCTAGCCCTTACGGGCGAGCACTACTTGTTGGTTCGCCACTGCCTGATTGCCTTGCGTCCGGTTCCAGTGGCCAACATTCGACGGGTACGCAGCCACTATATGGCCTTGGCCCAATGCAATGTGTTCCTCGACTCCCTGACGGACTGCTTGGTCGAGCGCTACCCAGACACCGCCATGGCCTGTGACGCCTTGCTCCACGAGCAGGACTTGTCCCAAGCCGCGATTGCCAGCGAAGCGGCGGCGACCGAACGTGGACTGGCCATCCTCGCCCACGACATTGGGGACCGTGCAGACAACACCACGCGCTTTGTCGCCGTGTCTCGAAAGCCCATTGTGTGCGACCCAAGGTTGCCGCGAAAGACCAGCGTAATCCTAACTCTTCGCCACGAGCAGGGCGCTCTTCATGGGTGCTTGGACGCGCTGATGAAGCGCGGACTCAATCTGACCAAGCTCGAGAGTCGTCCGTCGCCGCAGGGGGCGTGGCTGTACAACTTCTACCTAGATTTCTCGGGTAGCGAAGGTGTGGACGAGGCGATTGCAGATCTGCGTGCGCTGTCCCCGGAGCTTCAACTACTCGGGACGTACCCAATGGGTGAGCGTCCGACGGACCGGTAGGGACAGGCTCACGGTCAACCGAGACCAGGGTCGGGATGTCGAGGTGGCGCATACTGTGTCGATACGGCGGTCTCGCCAATCTGCATCCGGATGACACATTGGCTGGTTTTGCGGGGCCGGATTGCCTGGCGTGACAGTCTGACGTTTTGAGCAGTCGAAGTTCGGGCTAACCTTCACAATACTATCGGCATGGCCGTTGCACTTCGTGTCTATGGAGGTTGCATGGACTGTGAAACGGCCCTTATTGGTGCGGCACTCGGGTCCGCTGTCGGAGACTCTCTGGGATTGCCGAGGGAGGGACTGTCCCCGAGCAAGGCGCGTCATCTGTACGGTGAGCGAATCGAGCACCGGTTCTTTTTCGGGAGAGGCGTTGTCAGCGACGACACTGAGCACACCATGCTTGTGCTTCAATCGCTCGCCCTGCATGGAACACAGGTCGACGACTTTGGCCGGGACCTCGCGCGCAGGCTGCGGTGGTGGTTGGTGGGACTACCACCTGGAATCGGTTTTGGCACGCTAAGAGCGCTCACCAAGTCATGGCTTGGGTTCGGGCCACAATCGAGCGGCGTCCGGTCGGCAGGAAATGGCCCTGCCATGCGAAGTGCGGTGATTGGCGTGTTCTCAGCAGCGAAGGGTATTGAGCCCGATGCACTGGTTGAAGCGTCAACGTTGATTACTCATCGTGATCAGCGTGCTCTGGAGGGAGCCCTTGCCGTTGCCAAGTGTGCGCGCCTAGCGGTTGCTGCTGAGACGGTGTTGCCCGCTGACGGAATCGCTGTGTTGGTAGACACCTGTCGGCATGAGGCTTGGGCCCCGATGCTTGAACTCATGGCTGAGATGCTTTCTCACAGTGCGAGTACGAGCGACTTCGCGTGCCGTGTGGGGCTAACAAACGGTGTCAGTGGCTACATTGTCCACTCGGTCCCTGTTGCGGTGTACGCATGGCTGCGGCATCCGGAAGACGCCGAGCGGGCCATCAGTGAAGTCATCTCGGCTGGGGGAGACTCGGACTCCACGGCTGCAGTGACAGGAGCTCTCGTTGGGTGCCGTGTGGGGGAAGATGGACTTCCGTTGCGCTGGCGGAGCGGAATTGCGGACTGGCCCGTCAATGTGCCTTCGCTACGGTCGGCGGCGCAGGCGGCACTTTCGGGAAGTCGGCCGCCGCGCACGTCACTGGCCCACATGCTGTTTCGCAACCTGGTAACGATGCCGATTGTCGTTGCCCACGCTGTTGGCCACTGGCGCTTTTGGTAGGCGAGACGGCGGCTCTCTGGCCTACGCCTCTTTCTCAATCCGAATCATGCGAATCCGGTTCTTGAGCGACCCCGAACCCTTGCCGAAGGTCCAGCCTTCGCCGTCCTCTGGCGTCTTCACTTCTGGGAAGCCGTCTTGGTCGTGCTTGAGGCTCTTGTCCGACGGTGACTGGCCGAAATCCAGGTCGTGCACATTTAGCAAGATGCGACGGGTCGTCGTCTTTAGGCCGACGCCCTTTACAACTCGAATGCAGCGGTAGGGATGCTCGGCCCAGTGCTCGTCGTCAGTGCTGGTGCACAGGTAGACGCGCAGGCCCCGGGTAGCGCCTAAGCGCATGGACTGGAAGGTGTGCTCAACGTCGCCTTGTTTGCCGCTCGGGAAGACGCGGATGACGGTCTCGTCGCCTGCGAGGCCGAGGCCCGAATAGAAGATCAAGTCGCAGCGGCAGTTGTCGTCAATGGCCCACTTCATGGCGTCTCCAGCTTAGTGGCGGCACTGTACACGCAAGCGGCTCTACAGACCGCGTAGTCGCTCGTCGCGTAAGGGAAGTTGACCCTTCAACGCCAGATCGATGGCAGCCACAATACCGTCACGGTCACGGGGCAAACGTCCCTGTAGGGGCAAGTAGTTGCTCGCGTGGTTCGTGCGGAACAGGGCGTCCGTGGGATTGGCTTCAGCCACGATGGTGCGCAGCTCACCGAGCATCTGCATGGGACCGGGCAAGACGAAGCGGCCGCGGTCGACGAGTTTTTGGTGGGGCGTACCGGGGATGACGGTCAGGGAGAGCGCGGCGAAGAACTCCGGATCCATTGCCGTGACCAGTCGTGCCGTCTCATGCGCGTGTTCCGTGGAGCGTTCAATGCCTCCAGCGCCGAGAAGGGCAATGACCGATAGCTCCATGCCCGCGGCGTGTGCGGCGTGTGCGGCTTGAACGTGGCCGTCAAAGGTGTCGCCCTTGGCAATGCGCTTGAGCACGATGTCATCGCCAGACTCGGGGCCGATGTACAGCCGGGTGAGCCCGCCCTTGGCCAAGGTCTCCAGCTCGTCTGCCGACTTGCCGTTGACGTTGCGGGCCATGGCGTAGCAGCTGACGCGTTTGAGGTGAGGGAAGCGGCTGCAGCGGTCGAGAATCGCTTCCCAGTGGTCCATGGGCAGGACGAGGGCGTCACCGTCGGCCACAAACACCTTGCGAATGCGGTCTCCGGCGACGGCCAGAGCGGTGTCTAGGTCTTCGAGGGTCTGGTCCAAGTCGCGCACGCGAAACTGCTTGTCTCGGTACATATCGCAGTAGGTACAGGCATTATGCGAGCAGCCGATGGTTGCCTGGACGATGAATGCGTCGTGTTCAGACGGCGGCCGGTACATCTTGCCTTCGTAGCGCATCACAGCCTCTCAACGTGGGGAGAGGGCACCTATAGCCCCAGCGACTCCATGTCTTCTTGGGACGGACACGACTCGTTGAGGCCTGCCTGACAAGCGATAGCCTGAGCCACGCCGATTTCCCGACGCCACTCCAGGGTCTGGGTGTCCCACGTAAAGCGGTGAGCGAACCACCAAACTAAATCGCACGCGGCGGGGTCCCGCAGATCGGAACACTGCGTCCGCAGTCCGGCGATGTGTGGGTCCTCGTCTGTCTTGCCTTCCCATAATGCCGTCCAAGCGGGCCCAACGCAGTCCTGGCCGTCGCACGAGCCGACTCCGTCTCTGGGCTCGCAGGCGTAGGGAAGCTCACCGCACGCGGCTTTGATGACCCGCCGATGTTGTGATGCGGAGGCGTGTGTGCGTGCCAGTTCGAGCATCGGAACGTTGGAGACTTGTAGGACCAGGCCGTCCACCGGTGTCCAGTGGAACGACTGTCCGGACCGCACGCGGCGGACAACCTTGGAGACCGGGAATTGCCACCCGGTGGTGCTGACAGTGATGCGTGCTTGGGGGGCCTCATCGAACGGGAGCTGAGGAATACCCGAGAGCCGCTCCAGCCAAGCGCTCAGGGCCACTGTCGCGGTTCCAGTGTCCAGGGCGTAGGTGATGGATTGGCAGGTATCGGCGTTGCCCGACGCACAGCGCTCACTCCACATATCGCCGACATGCAGGGCTAGGGCTGCATCAGCGGTGCCTTGGTTCAGGACGCACGCCTCCGCGTCTCCCCCCGCACAGCGGTCCGTTAAGGACGCTAGGAACATCGGGACGGTGTTGGTGGACGAGCCGAGCGCGGCGCTGATTCCGCAGGACAGCGGGTCACCGTCGGCGCACGTTCGGTCCAGCACGGCAAGGGAACGGGTCTGGTCTCGGTACCGAAGGCTCCGCGTCGCCAAGCCGTAGCAAGCTGCACGTTGACCCTCCGAACAGGCTTGCTCAAGCAGGGGCGTTGCGTGGACATTGCGAGTGTTGCTGACATGCTCGCCAGCAAAATATAGGCACGCGGCTGTGTCGCCGGTCAGGCACTGCGTCATGCAGGTCAGGTCGGACGGGCACACTGGGGGTTGGGTGGTGACGACAGGCACGACCGCGGGAGGTGGCGTCGGAATCCACGGGCTGCTCTCTGGCTCAACGCCGTCCTGGCTCGAACCCACGCGGCAGGACATCCCATGGCCGGCTGCGCACGCAGCGAGCATCCGTGGGCGGATGGCTGGCCACGGAACGGTGACGTCCCCCCAGTGGCCCTGGGTGCTGAGGCCCACCGGTACGTAGAGCATGTCATCTGGGAGTCGCTGCAAGACCGAAGCAAGCTCCGTCCCTAGTGGTCGTGTGGCCGTCACAGCAGTTTCGGGGTCTTGGTAGTCGGTCCACATGCCCTCAATGGCTCTCCGGACGTAGTGCACGGCGAGCTCGCACGAAGGTGCGCTACCGGCCAGGCAGCGCTCGACCTGGTCGTCTACGACGGCGCGCACCTGACCACCGCTGACGGCTCTCTCGTTATCGACCAACCAGGTGGCTTCAGCGGCGCACGCTGTTTCGTCAGACCGGCAGGCCATCGCCAAGGCTTCACGCTGTAGACCGAGCGCATATTCGCCTTGCCACTCCGCATCCATCGTGCGCTGGGCGGCGCGAACGCAGGCGTCGGGGTCACCACCGTCGCAGCTGCGCAGGTCGGCGCCGAGAAGAGTAGGACCTGTAGGCCAAGGGGTGACGTCCTCAGTACGATTTCCCACGGTGCACATGTTCGCCTCGCTTGGACAGAAGAAAGCGACGAGGTCCTCATAGGTTTGGCCCAAGAATGCACGGTTGGAGGCTTCGGCCACGGCGCGGCAGGCCCCAGCATCCCCGTCACGGCAGGGCTCGGCGGCGAGCATGGCGGCGCGTGCGAGCAAACCCATTCCATCGGATGGATGACTGTCCACCCACAGCTGGATGCAGGCCTGTTCATCCCCGTTCTGACATCCGATGAGGGTGTCCAGCGCGGGGTTGGCGAAGGCTGCGGCAACGATGAGGGGCAGCATACGGGTCTCCAGAGGACGCCAGCGATGACGGTCTGTGGTGCACTATGCCACCCTCTGGGCTGAGCAAGACGGGCGGCGCATGATGCGCCGCCCATGAAGCGAGGGTCGGGCAGAAGACGTGAACGACACTCTCTTAGACTCTTCTACAGCCAACCACTGGGGGGCCTGCGCGTAACGCGGTGTTGCAACCACCTGGCGGTGTCATCATCGAACCGTGGGGGAGGTTCAGTCGAACACGGTGATGTTGTCGAAGTAGGCGCCCGTCTGAAGGGGTCGTGGGCCGGTGGAGAACTGCAGTCGCGCCGACCGGATCTGAGTGGTGGTGTGCGGGTTGGCGGCTGTGAACTGAAACCCGCTGGTGGACCAGCTTCGCGCAGGGTCTTCGACTAATGTCCACGAATAGGAGGGAAAGTCGTTCGAGCAATCGGTCTCGGTCCAAATGATAACGCTGACCTGAACCAACATGTCCACTTCTTGGCGTACGCGCAGGTCATACATCACGGTGTAGTCGGTCCCGGGCCGCACCCGTATGCACGGTCCATTGGAGTGTGTGCCAAACTCGGTCGTAGACTCAAGCTTCAGACTTCCACTGGTCCAGACTCCCCCTGCGTCACTGCTGTTCCACTCTCCAGGGGACCAGTCGGTTGTGTCGTCATCAAATGGCCAGCGCAGCAAGTCGGGCTGCGTGCAGTCGGGTTGGTTGTTTGCGTCTCTGTCGACCCGGTCATCGGAGCCATCACACACGTCAACGGCGTCACAGACCTGGTCATCGTCTGCATCTGGCTCGCCCACTTGGTCCGGGCACAGGTCGCATCCGTTGGGTAAACCGTCGCTGTCGGTGTCTAAGAAGTCGTCTTCTCCGTCGCAGATATCGTCCGCATTGCACGAGCCGTCGTTGTCTACGTCTGGGTTCCCATCGTGGTCGAGTGGGCAGGTGTCACAGTCATCTGGCCTGCCATCCATGTCGGTATCGATAGCGTCGTCGAAGCCTTCACAGATGTCTTCGGCGTCGCACACCTCGTCGGCATCTGCGTCGAACTCACAGCCCAAGACACAGACCTCGTCGCTGCAGTAGAAGCCATTGATGCAGTCGCTGCTCTGCTCACACACCGGTCGGCATGCGCCGCTTGGAAGACAGGTCAGGTTGCCTGGACAGACGCCGCATGTGGGGTCTACCAACCAGGTACAGGACGTCAGGGTAAGCAAGCCGATAATGGATGGCGGAAGCCTCATTGCACACCCCGCGGGTGGCGCGCACGGCGGGTACCGTCCCAGACCAAGACGGGGGAGGTCGCCATGAGTGCCCATCCCAGCGTGTTCGTGGCTTGGATAGTGGTCCATCGGCTGCGCGACATGTACGGTCGGTCCTTGGTTGCGTCTGCATAGCTTGTTGAGGCCAAGGCGATTCCAGTCACTCCAAGGCAGACCCCGGCAATGACCTCGGCAGCGCCGCGCCTACTCGCGACCCGTGCGGACCGGTCTAGGCGCGCCCGTAGGGCCGTGTCCACGTGTACAGGCTGTTGCCTTAGGCGGGATGGGGCCGGTGCTGCGGTTGTGGACTCAGCGGGTGCCAGTTCGACCACCGCTGCCAGTTCTTCGCGTTCGAGAGCCGCGTGTAGGGCTCGAAGTACCAATTCCTCTCGGAGCTGCGCGTCCGTCGCGGAGCCGTCGTGGGCAGCGTAGCCGCGCGTGGTGATTCGAAGCGTCTCGCGGAGCTCGTCGGCGTCGAACACGCGCCAGTTCACTGACAGCTCGGTCTGTAGCGGCCAGCCGTCGGCTTCTTCAACAGATTCGACCTCGCCGCCAATGAATACGCCTGTCCGGCCGGCAGGGACGCCAAACATGTCATCTGCACCCGCTGACAAGGTGTACCCGTTCCGTTCGATCAGCTGCGACATGGAGGATGCCAGCGGCTCGAGACGTACGCCGTACAAGATCCGTGTCTCGTCGACGAGGGGCGTCTGGGCGAGGGCGAGGCCTCGAAGGTGGTCTCGCGCACGCCCCACGGGACGGTCAAGCGCCGCTGGGTCGTCTTCCCAGTGGCGGACGATGTCTTGCTCTGAACACTCCCCGACAGGCGAGACTGACCATAGATCGGTCGTCACCGCGGTCACGTGGAGTGAACACCGCTGACCGCTCCGGAGATGTCGCATGTCTAGCGTGGCTTGGCTCACGCGCTGCGGCACTGCGCGCACTGAGAACGCGGCTGTGCCATTCGATGCCAGTGCCCGAATCCGTCGGACAGAAGGGCCGCGCTCGGCCAATACGAGGACGCTGCCTTGCTCAGACAAGGCGGACACCGTCTCAACGAGCTGTTCGGTCTGCACCTGCATGGGGGCTGCAACCGCCAGTACCGCCCAGAGAACCACAACCACGCTCTCTCCGTTGTCTTGTCAGGGGAGCGAGTCTAGCCGAGCCCGCGGGGGCATGGCTATCATCGAAGTCTCCAGGATGACCATCTTCGGGTGTATCAACCTGCTGACGAGTGCTGTGAGGGGTCTGGCGATGGTGTCTTTGTGGATGCACCTGCACGGAATGTGGACACACAGCGCATCCCGGCTGGGGGGGGAGCCATTGGCGTTCAAGGTCACAAGCGTTATCGACCCGCCGATTGTGGAGGTTTGTATGCGTTGGGTTGTACTTCTTGCGTTGGTTGGCTGTGACGATGGCTCCATCTTGGAGCCGGATACCGATGGTTCGGACTCGGGTACCGAAGTGGGCGACACGGACACCGACTCGATGGTTGACGTTGACACGAACGACGACACGGACATCGAGGTCGACACCGACACCCCAGTCAGCAACGTCAACTATGAAGCGTCCGGTCCGTTGCCACTGACCGAGTCGGATGGCAGCCTCACACTGACCGGCTGTGCCCTTGAGTACACGATGTACACACCGTCAGGCGGCGCTTCTGCACCGCTGGTGGTGTTGGGCCACGGGTTTAGCCGTACCAAGGCCCAGATGGTCGACGTCGCGCGGCACATCGCCGGTCATGGACTGCGCGTTGTCACGCCGTCGTACTGCTTCAGCGGCTTCCTCAACGCCGACCACGCCCGCAACGGTGAAGACGCAGCGGACCTGTCCGTCGCACTTGCAGCGGGCGCGGACGTTGTACACATTGGATTCTCTGCTGGCGGGGCCTCGGCCTTTGTTGCGGCCTCGGACGACCCTGGAGCGGTGGGCGTGTTTGGCCTCGACATGGTCGATACAGACGGAACGAACATCGCAAACGACGCGGCTCAGAGCCTGACCATCCCGGTGTTTGGCGTTGTTGGCGACAGCAACCAGTGCAACAGCACGAACAACGGTGTGCCGGCGTACAGCACCGCCAGTATGGGCGCCGCGGTGCGAGTTCCAGGCGCTACCCACTGCGACTTTGAAGGCCCGACGGGCTTTACCTGCACCGCTTTCTGTGGTGGTGAGAACGCCGCGCAGAAGGTCACCGCGCGTGCCTTGGCCTCAGCCTTCGCTGCCTGGGTCACAGACGTAGACCCTGGAGCGAACGCCTGGCTGGAGCCAGGCGGCGACGCCTATGACGACCTGATTGCCGGCGGAGACATTGCGCCGTTGTAGCTACTGGGCGGCTTGAGCGGCCAGGGCTTCACGAAGCTGGGTGCGCTCGCTTGCGAACGGCAGGACTGCGGAGACTTCGCGCTGGAAGTTCGCTGGGTCGGTCGTGGTCGGCTGCAAGAACAGGGCGACGGGAATGCGTTGCTCGGCGAAGGGCATTGCCTTGACCAACTGGGCAACTTGCGCGCTTGTGAACGACTTTCCGGCCACGCCCATCTCGAGGGCGGCAATCTTGTCGTCAGCGAACGGAGCCGCTTCGATGTCTGCGATAATCGAGGAGATACCGTCGTCCCCGACGGTAGTTCCGCTTCGGCGGGCCATGCTAGCGTCCGCGTCTGCACTGGCGCGTGCGGCACGGCGGCGGTCTCGTCGGCTGCCACCGGTCACCGCTTCGAGGACGGCTTCGGCTGCCTTTAAGACAAAGCCGTTTTCGTTGACTTCGATGTCATTTCCGAAGACGCTTCCGGCTGCGCCGGCCACAGACGCGATGTCGAGCGCTTGGAAGGTGGACGGGGGTGTGCGGTCCAGATTGCGAACGCCACACAGCGAGCCGAGGGCCGAGGCGGTGTCGGACTCCATCTTGTCGAGACGGCCAGCGAACTCACGCTTGAGCGAACCTGCGGGAAGTGCCTCGGTGATGTAGCGCAGCTCCACGATGTCTCGGTGGGCTGGGGTCAGGTACTCGGAGCAGGCGCCGGTATCGATACCCAGGCCGTCTGCGACGTCTGCGACTGAGCCGTCACTACCGGTCTGAGGCGTGGGGGCGTCTCGCTCGGTTGTTGTTGTGGTGGTGTCGCTGGAGTCGGTGCTACCGGGCCTGGACATGCCGCCGCTCTGGGCAAAGGCAGTGGGGGCTACGAGTAGGGCAGCGAGGGCAACAGCGGTAAGGCGAATCATGGCAACTCCTGAGAGGGCCCTGGTTCGGGCGCGGGGTCATCTACGCTGACATCGTCTACGTATTCAATGTCGGGTTCAATTTGATCTGGGACCGCTTCGATTGGCGGTTGTGGAATGGGCGCTTCACGCACCAGTTCTGGGCGTTCGGGCGTCTGAAATGTGAGGTTCGAGGCCAGCAGAACATCATTCAGGGGCTCTGGGCCGTCCCACCACTTGGGTGCGGACAGCGCGCTGCCCTCCGTTGTGACAACGCTGGCTGGAAACGCGGCGCCGTCCTGCCACCAAGCATTGACCAGGTTGCCGCGCTTGTCGGTGACCTGAAACAGGGTGGGGGTCTCGGCGTAGGACAGGGGTACCGACTGGAACTGACCGTTGGCGAACACCGCTCCCTTCTTGGGAACCACAAAGTAGGTCGCGTCTGGACCGGTGAGGTTCGGCATGGGGACCGCGTCGACCTGCACATGGAACGGGTGTGAGGCGTCCAAGTCCGCTGGCCAGGGCAGGGCGGGCTCGCTGGTCTTGGAGGTCATGGCCCAGGCGTTGGCGTTGTCGGTGTCTTGGACAAAGTAGAAGAGCAGGCTGATCTGCCGCGAAAAGCGCGCCAGATGGCCGGGGCTGACCACTGCATTGAGACAGCGCACACGGTCGCGCACGGTGTCGAGCTTAGCGGACGCGGCCCCCAGGTCCAGGCTGCCCATGGACACGTCAATGGTGTTCATGTCCGCCAACCACTCGGTGTGAGAGTACGGCGTGCAGGTCTGTGCCTGTGCAACAGGCGCGATTGCGCAGAGCACAAGGGCGACAACGGGGGCAGAATGGCGCATGTGGGCTCCTTCGGGGGCGGAGAGTACCAGAGTTGGACGCGAATCGGCCTGGATGGCTCGACCCGTCCCTTAGTTGCGTTCGGTATTCCCGCGGCGCCGCCAAGCGAGCAATGGAAGCAGCACAAGCCAGGCCAAGCCCTGGGGTGCCGTGACCGTTGAGCACCCGTTCGCTTTCGGGTCGCAGGCGTCACCCAGACCGTCTTCGTCTTCGTCCGCCTGGTCGGCGTCGGGTGCAAACGGACAGACGTCGTCTTCGTTGACAATGCCGTCACCGTCTAGGTCGTTGCCGTCGAGTTCATCACAGGCGTCGCCAATACCGTCGGCGTCCGCGTCTGCTTGGTCGGCATCCGGGGTGAACGGACAGACGTCGTTGGTGTTGGCAATCCCGTCTCCGTCGACATCGTTGCCGTCCAGGTCATCACAGGCATCACCAATGCCGTCGCCGTCTGAGTCTGCCTGGTCGGCATTGGGCGTGAACGGGCACACATCGCTCTCGTTCGGGACGCCGTCGTTGTCGAGGTCCGTGTCATCCGTGAGGTCGCATGCGTCCCCGAGACCGTCTGCGTCGGCATCTGCTTGGTCCACATTCTCGATAAATGGGCAGACGTCGCACACGTTGCCCACGCTGTCCAAGTCGAGGTCGCGAAGGACGACAAAGTCGTTCAGGTCGTCATCTGTGAGCGTTGTATCGAGGAGACGAACGCGGTCTACGGTTCCTCCCCAGACGCGAGTACCGTCGTTAAACCCGCCAATCTCAAGTCCTTGCATACGGAATCCCGCAGTGCTGCTAAAACCGGACTCGTGGGACCAGCTCGCGCCATCCCACACCGACAAGCGGTGGTTGTCTTCCCCGAACTGGGCATCTACCGTGTCGACCCGTAGGGCTACCAGGTAGGGCTGCCCGGGCTCCAAAGCCAGATCGAAGGTTGCGCGCCTGGAACCAAAGTCGAAGAAGAGACTCTCGCCGTTTCCCCCGGTTCGTGTGCCCAGCAGCCAGCCGTCGGTGCTGGTGAAGTCAGAGCTGACAATGACTCGCTCATTTCCGCCGCTCTCGGTCAGCTGGACCCAGGCCATGACGGTGAAGTGCTCGGTGACCACGAGAAAGTCATCGGAGGACCCTGCAACGTAGCTGCCGTCCGTCTGAAGCGTTCCCGCGTCAATGTACCCAGGTGTGACGCTGTCGAAAGACACGGCATCTGCGCAGTCGGGGTCGAGTCCTGCGATGAGCGACACATCTCCTTGGGCCACTGCGGTGTCTGACTGGCCAGTCTGCACCTCTTGAATCACTGCGGGGTCGTCCAAGTTCCACTCAAGGAGTGGGGAGGCTTGAGCGCTGGCTACGGTGCTGGCGAACGCCACGGCGAGGAGTGAGCGGACGGCGGTACGGTGTGTGATGGAGAACTCCGAGAGACGTTGCGGGGAGAAGTGGGCGGTGGTTCCGCTCCTGCGGCCGAGGGAAGGTTCGGTGCGCAGCAAGAATCGGCACCGTAGCCTCACCGTGTACCAAGTGCGCGCCGGAAGGTCAGATTCACACGCGGTTCGTGGACGCGCGTGCGCTTTGGAAGGGTGTGCTGCCAGTGTGTCTGACTGCCACTTCCCATCAGCAGCAGGCTGCCGTGGGTCAGCGCGAGAGTGTGGGTCTGTCGGGAGTTGTTGTGGCGCAGACGGAAGTCGCGCGTGGCGCCGAAGCTCACGCTGGCGATGACCGGGTCTGGACCCAGCTCCTCTTCGTCGTCGCTGTGCCAGCCGTTGCTGTCTTGGCCGTCTCTGTACAAGTTGGCCAAGCAGGTGTTGAAGACGAGCCCGGTGGCCTGCGTGAGAGCGGTCCGAACCTGCTCCATGCTTGCCGTCCATGGGGTCGGGTACATCTCAATACGCGAGTAGGTGTAGCTGAGTCCACCGTCTGCGAACCACTGCTGGCGACGGGGGACAGGGTAGGTCTTGCCGTACAGTGTGATGTGGTCGTCGCGCCAGGGAATGTCGCTCAACAACTGTTGAAAGAGGGCATCTGCAAGGGGTGGGGCCAAGAAGTCGGGCCACCACTGAATGTCGGCATCTGGCAGGTCGAGGCGCATGGGACGGTCGTATTCGAGTGACTACGCCGCGGCGCGTCGCTCCTGGTCACGTCTCTCGCGCTCGGTGCCAACGTAGGGCTCGCGGGTTCCCATCCAGTTGTCCATCCATGGCCGGGTGATGCACCAATTGGCATCTTGGTTGAGCGCCATGTGGTGGTCGTAGTGCCACGGAAGATGCTCACGCGCCCACTCGGGGTCGAGGTGTGAGCGCTTGTGCTTTCGGTAGTAGTCGACTGCCGAATAGATGACCGTTGCGGTGAAGACGGGTGCAATCGGGGCCAGCGGCAGGTGGACGACGGACAGCGCAACGAGTGCCACCGCTTCTTTGGCTTGGCCGTTCCATGAGTGGCCTAGCGGCTCGGTGTAGTCGGGGTCGTGAAAGGCGTTCTGACGCGACTTGCGGTGGTGGGTGTGAAAGTGGAAGGACCAGAAGCTGCCACGCTTCTTTCCCAGCTTTCGACCATGCAGGATGTAGCGGTGAATGCCCCACTCCATGGCGTTGGCGTAGACGAGTCCGAGGGGTAGTCCAATCATGCGTTCTCCAAAGATGACAACAGTGTCATAAATAAAAATGACGGTGCTGTCAATTTCTTGGATCATGCCTGCGAACTATGCACCTGGGCCGTTGAGCGTTAGTCGCGCGCCACTTGGAGTGGTTCATGCGAATTGTGGCGGCCTTGTCGATGTCTGTTGGGCTTGTGTTCGTGCTGGCCTGTGGTGGCGCAGACGTGGCCACCTCGCCGCTCCCGTGGGAGCTGACGGAAGATGCCTTTCCGGACCGCGTGCCCGAACCGGTGGCTGTGGCAGCGTCACCGGAAGCGGCTCAGCCGGAGCTGGCTGCTGTGGACTCCGACGTTGCCGACGATGTGGCACTGGTTCCGTCCGCTGTTGATGGCACACCCGCCCCGAGCCTCGTGGCTGCTGCGGTTGAAGACGAACAAGACGCGGTGAACAAGCCCACGGGTATCGAGGCCCCTTCGCCGGCTCCAGCACCAGCGCCAGCGCCTGTCGCGGTGGGAGTCGGCCAGATTCAGCTCACCACGGGCGCCGGTATTCAGCCCATCGTGGATGGTGTACCCATGCGCTTGACTACATCGCAGGGGTTCCTCTCGGAGGTCTCTGCGGGCAAGCACAGCCTGGAGATTCGCAACCTTCTCGGGAATGTCACCGGTTCTGCAGAGGTCGATGTGTTGGGTGGGCGACGCACTCGCTACGAGTGGCGTCGGCGTTCGCTCTCCCTTCTGGGCGACGTCGCATCCTCTCCCATGCCGTCAGCAGTCGACTGGGACGAGGTCTTTGCCACGGATGACAATGGCGGAACCACTGTGGGAGACGACAAGCAACCGCTTCAGCCGGCTGCAGCCATCGACAAGAAGTAGGCGAGCGCGGCGCGTCTCGTTGCCGCTCACAGCTCACGAGCTCCAGCCACCACCGCCTGGCGTCTCCACTCGGATGCGGTCGCCCGGCTCCAATGCCGTCTCCTCGCCATCCCACGCCTGCCAGATACCACCGCGACACAGCGCGTCGCGTGCCGGTAGTCCGTCCGCTGCCCGAGTGCCGCGTGCGCCTCGGCTGCGTCGTGTTGCCAGGAGCGTGGCGGTACAGGCGACGGTGGTGGAAAGTTCGCGGATAAGTCCGTCACCACCTGGGTGTTCGCCGTCTCCACCGCTGCCAATGCGCTGGGCAATGCACTCGACGCGAAGGGGGGTGCGTGCTTCGAGTACTTCTGGGTCGGTGGCGCGGGTGTTGGTCATGTGGACTTGCCGAGCGCTCTGGCCGGGTCCGACTGCGCTGGCGCCTTGGCCGCCACCGATGGTCTCGTAGTGCGCCCAGTCCGCTCCGCCAATCGTCAGGTTGTTCATGGTTCCTTGGCTACCCGCTCGCTGATCTGTGGCGCGAAAGAGCAGGTCCACAACGCGCTGCGAGGTCTCGACATTGCCGCCAGCTACGGCACTGTCGGGCAGTGGGGCGAGAACACTCGGCTCGGGAATGCGTAGGGAGATAGGCGCTAGAGCTCCGTCGTTGAGCGGCATTCCACACCCAACGAGGACACGAAGCCAGTACAAAACTGCGGCTTGCACGACCGCTTTGGGCGCGTTGAGGTTGCCGGCATGTGGACCTTGAGTACCGGTGAAGTCTACGGCTAGATCCTGCCCATCCCGGTACAGGTTCAAGCAAATTGGGACGCCGCCAATCACGTCTTCTGCGTGTCCGAGAGGGAGGTCTCGAATGCACTCGCGCACCGCTTGCTCGGCGAGCGCGCGCAGTGTGGCCATCCATCGGGTGAGCTCAGCAGCGGGCCCTAGGCTGACCAGGTGCTTGGCCATGAACCGGTTGGCCGCAATCTGTGCGTGCAGGTCGGCGGCAACCGTGACTGGAGCGCGGGTCTGCGCGAGCGTTTCTTGTGGAAGTTCAAGGTCAATGCGTACACGCCGGAACACCACGCCTTCTTGCGACAGCGAGGTGGAGCGTGCAGGCATGGACCCAGGACTGATGCCGCCAACGTCTACATGGTGCCCGCGACTCGCCACGAAGAAGCGCTCTCCTTGGTGGTCGACGGGAGTGATGACGGTCAGGTCGGGTAGGTGAGAGCCGCCGACGGTTGGGTCATTCGTCAGCCACGCCGAGCCGGTAGGGGCCGTGGGTACGTGGGTGATGAGGTCGCGTACGCAAGCGCCCATTGCCCCCAAATGCACAGGAATATGCGGGGCATTTGCAATGAGATGGCCGGCGCCGTCGAAGACCGCACAACTGAAGTCCAGCCGTTCTCGGATGTTGACCGACCGGGCGAGGCGTCGCAGTCGTTCTCCCCCTTGCGTGGCCGTTGCCATGAAGCGCGCGCCCCACAATGCGGCTCCGTGGGCGTCTGTTGCGGCCGTTCGCACGCTGACTGCGACGTGTGTCAGGACAAGCAAGCGGTCTGACCAGTGTGCGCACCAACCGCGAGGAATGACAATGGAGGTGGTGGGCGTGGTCAGTACATGCGGGCCGCTGATGCGCTTGGTGCCTACGCCAAACGGGTCATTGGTGATGTTCGGAAGTGCCTGTCCTGGAGTTGTGCCCACAACAATCGCGTCGACAACTTCTAGCTGGGCATGCGCTGGGACGGCGTCGGATACGTCGCTATGGGCGTGGTAAGCGGCGCGAAGGTCGGATGAGGGCGACCACGGAAGGCGCACGGCGTGGTCGGTGCCGTGAACGCGGACGCGGACCCATGACTCGTAGTGGATGAACGTCGCGAGAGTGGATTTTAGCTCGTCGAATACGGTCGGCAGAACGGCATGTGCGTCATGCAACGGCAACCAGATGGCCCGAGAAACCTCGTCGCCAAAAGCTGCCATGAGTTGTCCAAAGGCCGACAATACCGAGGCGAGTGGGTGAACCAGAACGGTCTGAATGCCAAGACGCTCGGCAACACCTGCCGCGTGTTGGCCCGCAGCCCCACCATAGGCGACCAGGGCGTGGTCGGTCAGCGACACACCCCGTTGAACGGCTAGTGCTTCCACGGCGTGGGCCATCAGCTCTTGGGCCAGGTCCACCACAGCCTCGGCGCGGTCTGGAAGCGAGACTGCAGATGGGTTTAGCGGTGGGTCAAAGGCTGCTGGGTCCATCCATCCCAGCGCCAACGCGGCGTCTGTGACCGTGGGCGGACCTCCACGTCCGTAGCACTGGGGACCGGGGTCAGCGCCGGCGGACTCGGGTCCAATGCATAGCTGGCCGCTGCGATGGCTGACGACGGAACCGCCCCCAGCAGCGATGGTTTGAACGTCTACCGATGGGCGTCGAACGCGCAGTCCGGCGATTCGCAGCTCGTCTGCACGCGGGATGGGTGAGTGAACGTCTACGCGGCACACATCCGTGCTTGTTCCACCCATATCCAAGCCGACGGCGTGGGCGAATCCGGCCATGCGAGCCACGTGTTGCACCGCGAGAACACCCCCGGCGGGACCGGACAACAAGGCATCGGGAGCGCGCAGCTGGTTGGCGTCACACAGCGAGGCGTCGGACCGAATGGCTCGGGTGCCGGGGGGAAGGCGGTCGCGTGCGAAGGCTTGGCGTAGCAGCGGGGTCATGGCTGCGTCGAGAACCGTTGTCTCCAACCTGGCCAGTAGACCCACACCCGGAGACAGCGTGTGCCCAGTGGAGATGGGGGTCTGCGGGTAGCGTTGCTGAAGCCAGGCTGCCAAGCGGTCTTCGTGAGCGGAATTGCGACTGCTGTTGAGCAGTACAACAGCAATGCTCTGCGGGGGCTGTGAGGGGAGGTCGGGTAGCTCCAGAGGCTGGGCAATCGACCCGTCCCAGCGAATGCGCTCGTTGACGTCGACACATTCGCGAATTGGCAGGTCGGGCCATGCCGCATCTGGGTCGAACAACGCGCGCCGGGTCATGTCGCCTGTGTGAACTAGACCGGCGAAGCCAGACGTGATGAAGAGGGTGACTTGGGCACCCGAGCGGGTCAACGCTGCATTCGTCGCTACTGTGGTGCCAACGGTCAAGACTCCCACGGCGTGGTCTCCAACCACCGCACCATCGGATGGGACCTTGCGAACGGATACACCGGAAGCATCGATAGTAACGATGTCGGTGAACGTTCCACCGCGGTCGACACAGGTTCTGGAGAGGATGGGGTCCGCCACGGCCGGTCCTTGTGTGGATGAACGAGCGGGCTGCAACGTGCGCATGACCACCCACCGGGACATACTGCGCGCTCTGGAGGTCTGCCCCATGCGATGGTTGCTATCTGCCGCGGTCTTGTTGCCCACGAGTGTGTTCGCCCAGCAGGCGTGCGAGGACAATACCGTTCGCTACGGACAGCATCGCGAGACCACATTCGGGGCGATTGCCTTGTCCCCAGGTACCGCCATCGGTCAGTTCTATGAGCGTCCGGGCGCGATGGACTTGGTCGGCATGGAGATCTACGCCTATGGCGATGACCCCAACACCTGCAACACGGTCGGTAGCTGCAATGAGAACGGCAACCTTTCCGCTTTTGACCTGCGTGCAGAGGTGTACCTGACCGACCTAGACGGAATGCCAACCGGCAGCGCCCTCGTCTCGCGCGACATCACCCTGACCTGTCGTTGCAACCCTTTCACCCTCACCAACATCCGTGAGCGGTTCGCGTTCCCAGCCATCCCTCTGACCGGCGACTACGTCGTGACCGTCACCAATACCGACAGCAGTGACACGGTCATTGTCCGTACGAATAGCTTTGTGAACGCCGACGGTGATGGCGAAGACTTGGGGCGATACTTTGTGTTCCCAGGAGGCAATCAGCCTCGAGAGTGGGTGCCAGCATCCGACTTTCAAGTCGGCGCGGGTCCCAACAGAATTGACGCAGACGCGGATGCTTACCTACACCCCATCATTGACTTTGACCTAGATGCGTCGTTCGACGTTCAAGGTCCGCGCAGTGATGTCTGTATTGAAGCCGGAACGGAGCTGTCATTTGCCGCTTTGGACCCTGTAGCTGCGTCGCCAATCTACAACACGGACGCCCGCACTGGCGCTTCATCAAACGCCTGGCAGTTCGGTGATGGCACGTTTGGCAATGGGCCCACAGTCCAGCACACCTACGCCGCATCGACGGACCTTACGGTGCGTCACACCCAGAGCTTTGTTGGCGACACAACTTCTTGCTCGACCTTGGTGAATGAAGACATTGACTCGGTCGTTCCGTACTTCTTTGACTGCGACCGGGACGGCTTCACGTCCAGCGAAGGGGATGTCTACTGTGGCGCTCCAACAGTGCAGGGCGGAGAGTGTACCGGCGGGCTTCAGCCGCTGTTCGAGCTGCAAGATGACAACGACTGCAACGACTACAGCGCGATTGCCGCACCGGGTCTCACCGAGACCTGCGACAACATCGACAACAACTGCGATGGCTCGATTGACGACAGCATCGATGACCGCGCCGTCACAGCACCTTTCGGTGAGTGTTCGACGGACGTGGAGTTCTGTGAAGCGGGCGACTGGCTCGTGGACCCCAACAACGTAGGCCCGATGCTCGAGCTGTGCGACGGGCTGGACCAGGACTGCAACGGCATTGTGGACAACGGCGTCGCGGACGTGTTGAGCGACAACCAAGCGGGTGCATGTGCTGGCAATGTGCAGACCTGCTTGAACGGTGGCTTTGAATCTAGCGTAGACAACTACGAGCCGACTGCGGACATCTGTGACGGTATCGACAACGACTGTGACCCCCAGACCGCAGATGGTGCGAATGACGCGCAGCTTGGCGAGCCTTGTGACGGTGACGACGCCGACGAGTGTGAGGGGGGCGAGTTCACCTGCGACGGTGGAGCGCTGGTCTGCTCCGACGGTCCTGAGCTGGAGAACTGCGAGGACCCCGATACCGAGCCGGATACGGACCCAGATACCGACCCGGACAGTAACCCAGACCCCGATACCGACGTAGACACAGACACGGACGGCACTGTTCCGGTCGCAGCCACACGCTGTGGCTGTAGCTCAGGTCCGACAGGCATGAGCTTGTTCGGCTTTGGCCTTCTACTCCTCGGATTCGTTGCTCGGAGACGCTAATGGTTCGCCCCCTGTTGTTGCTTGGTCTACTGGCGGTTGGCTGTGACAAGTCCACTGTCCCGCTTGACGCAAATCCCGGTGCTGCGCCTGCGCGCGTAGCGTCTGGTGAGCGCGTTGAACTCACCACACGCGATGACGTGTCCATTGTGGCCGACGTGTGGCTGACCGGCGAAATGGGCTCTCCTGGCGTTGTTCTCCTGCACATGACGCCACGTGGGCCCTGGGTTCGCACAGACTGGCCAGACACCTTCGTGGAGTCGCTTCACGCCCAGGGTTTGGCCGTGATTCGCATTGACCGTCGCGGCGCTGGTGAGTCCGGTGGAGACGCCGAAGATGCGTTTGAAGGGGAGACGGGTCGCTATGATGTCGAGGCTGCCGTTCAGTATTTGGCGTCGAATGGGCTTGGTAAGCTGGCTGTTGTGGGCGCGAGCAACGGAACCACGAGCCTTGCCGACTATGCGGTCTGGGCGGACGGTGAGAGCCTGCCGGTGGTAGCAGCCATGGCTTTCATGTCTCCGGGCAGCTACACCGAGAATCAGACAGCGTTCGCGGATGTCCCGCAAGTGCCTGCCCTATTCCAATACCCCACCAACGAAGCGGCATGGCCAGAGATCCAACAGGCTGCAGCGCCAGATTCATGGACATTCACCGAGTACACCGGAACGGCCCACGGTACGCAGTTGTTTGCAGACAACGATGCCACGGCGGTCGACCTTCGGGCGTTCTTGGTCGATGCCCTGATGGACTGACCCAGCGTGTTTGAAGGAGTTGGCCGCTCACTGGATTCGGAGCGCTCGCAGCGCTCTGTGTGGTCGTTGGGCGTTGTGGTCACCACAATGGTCCTGTGCGGACTCTTGGCGGTGCTGCCGAGTCGCTCAGGACCGCCCGAGGTCGCGGCGCCACCCGACGATATGGTCCTGCTCTTCGACGTCTCCAACGAACCGGACGCCGAGTGGGAGCTGCCCAGCGCTCCGGCGCCAAGACCGGAGCCGGCAGACGAAATCCCCGACACCGCCGGACGGATGGACACGGCCATTCCAGGGGCCGACCCAGACGCTGACTCTGAGCTTGGCGAGCTGGACACGGCCATTCCAGGCGCCGAGGGGACAGCAGCCTCCGGTGTGCCCAACTCTGGTGACCCACAACCTGCAGTGCCACGGCCATCGCCCGCGTCGCAACCCAACCCTGGCTCCGCCGCGTCGAATGGGCCGCCACAAGACGAGCGGGTGTGGGACATTGCTCTGCGCAACCGTCTGCGCGCGCCCTATCCCAGAGGTCTGCGCGACCGTGGGTTTGGAGATGTGACCTGTACCGTCGAGGCGTACGTCGACCGGGACGGGGTGACGCGACAAGCCTACGCGCGGCGCTGCCCGGCCATGTTTCGCACACACGCCCGCGCCATCATCATGGAGGCGCGGTGGGAGACCTTTGAAGAGCCGGATCCGTTCGTCTTCCGAAAGGTCGTCATAGACGTGCCCTTCACCCTCTAGTCTTCTAGGCTCATCTGAACGTAGGTCGAGCCGCCGCGTGCCGTGACAATCAGCTTGCGCGTATGACCGTCTGGGGCTGTGAACGTGTCGAAGGTCATGCCCATGGCACTTCCCGGACTTCCATCCCAGGTGTAGCCCTCGCGCTCGAGAACTGCGGCCCATGTTGCCCACTGTCCGGACGCATCAGAGCTTGGGTAGCGAAGCACCAGCGTATCCATGGTGGACTCGTCTACCTGAGCCTCGCCCACAGACGTGGCGAATGCCGCGAAGGGAGAGGGTAGGGAGGGAGGTGGCGCGCTTGGTGTACAGGCGGCGAGGGTGACCGAGAGTCCAGCCAACGACAGAGTGTGGAGTAGGTGTTTCATCGTCGCTATCTCTGCCGCATGAAGCCGGCGGACCAGTTCAGCGCTGGGAATACAACACCGGAAGCATCGTGCGGCAAGATGTTGTTGACGGTCCGCATGCGACCGACCTGGATGTTCATCATGTTGCCGGGCTCCCATGCGGCAATGGTCCCGGTGGGGATTCGGAACAGCCCCTCGGCGTCATTGGCAATGCAGTACACCGAGCCGAAGTATTGGGACCAGTCTTGGTTGTACACATCCACTGTCACGACCACATAGTCGTCGCTGTTCACGTCATGTTCCCAAGAGAACAGAAAGCTGCCTTCCCCAATTGCTGTACCGGCAATGTCGACGCTCTGACTGTTCAGCTGGATCTCGGGTGGCATGTCGAACAGGTCGCGCACCTCAAACGAGGGCAGGTCCAGACCTCCAGTGATGGGAAGCAGGTCGAAAGTGCTGCGCATGTCGCTGTTCGCAACTGGGTTCTCGCCAACGGTGAAGTAGCTAGAGTCGTTCGGGCCTGTTCTGTCGACGACAACGTCTACTCCGCTGGCATTTCGCACGGTAACGTCACTGTCGTCGATTCCGGCACCGACCAGAGGCGGCAAAAAGAAGGAATCTCGGCAGCTACCGGGGGACTGGGCATACAACTCCACCGCGGAGACTGCGACCGTGGGATTGAGGAACCCGACGAAGATGCGCCCGCCGTCCGCTTGCCGTTGAGGCCAGTCACCGTTGATGAAGCGGATGTTCTCTGCGGTGCCGTACAGGCCCGTGAACTGGGCGCGGTTCGTAAAGTACTCGAAGGCTTCTGGAAGTGCGGTCTCTAGGACGTCGTCTTCGTCGTCGTCGAACTCAACAAAGACCACATCCACCGGCCCTGGAGTGGCGAGTGCGGGCATTGTGAATGAGACGGTGGTCTCGGTGACCACTAGGTCGGTGATGTCGAGCCCGCGAACGGAGACTGCGTAGTTGCCGGCTTCATCTGGCTCGAATCCCTCACCCGTCAGAACGACATCTGTGAGTAGACCGGTGGGGCCGACTGCGGGCGAGATGGACGTGAGCGTAATCTCGCTGACACCGTTGCTGTCGTTATCTGGGAAGTTGTTGTCGTGCGTTTCGGGACCAATCCACGGGCACCCGGCGAGCAGTAACAGTGGAAACAGGCGTGTCACTCGTCGCCTCCGCCGACGAGAAAGCTGGTGACGAACAAGCCGGCCGCCGCAGCACCGGCACCGGTCGACCCGATGGTTAGGCCATTCGTGGCGTAGTACATGCCATCACTCGGATTGCCGTTGTAGGCAGCCCGCGTGCCCATGGCGCCGCCGTACATGGCGACTGCGGAGCCGCCGAGAATGTACGAGACGGTGCGCAGGCCACTGTTGCCGCGCTTGCCGGTTCGGGGTGTGCGTTCCCGCGGGGTGCGCTCGCGAGGCGGACGGTCGGGGACCTCTACGACTGCCGGTGGGGTGTCGACCACCACTTGCTCGGGATCTGGCACGAGCACCGGCTCGTCTGTTGGGTGGCGGTCAAGCCAGCGCTGGGCGTCGGCAATCTCTGGAATGCCAGAGTCGCCAAAGTCGCCCATGAACTCGGTGAGCTTGACGCGACCTTGGGATTCGTTGAGGTCAGCAATGCCAATGGCGCGTTCGTAGGCTTCTCGTGCGCGAACCTCAACGGGGCGGTCGTCCACGGGAGGTCCGATTTCGGGCTCTTCAGGGATGTCCGGGTCTGTCTCGGTCCCTTCACCTGTGTCGATGACCATGGAGAAGCTTTCGGCTTCTCCAAGTCCGACCGGCTCGGCATTGGCTGCGTCAAACCAGTCGGGTGATTCGAAGGACTTGTCGCCATCGACGAGCATGGCGTCGTCGAATGCGGCACCGTCTTGCCACATGGCGGATACCAGTCGTTCACGGCGGTCAAAGCGTTGAACCAAGAAGTGAACCTCACTGGCCAGCCGTGGCGTTGGCAGAAGGATTCCGTTTGCGAAGTAGGCATCTCCGCGGTCCCCGGCGAACTGCTTGTCCGTGGGGCCACCCCAAAGAGGTGGGCCAACGTCGTCTGGCAGTGAGGTGACCGGATGTCCTGGGGGAATGATGCTCGGCCATGCGCCGTCTACGTCTGCAAACTTGGCAGAGCGACCCCAGCGCAAGGCGACGTCCTCGTCTTGTTGGAGGAAGCCAATGGTGGCCTTCCCGCGGGCAAAGCGGGCGAAGTCAGCGCGCGGAGCGACCACGTCAAGGCACAGTAGGCGTGCTTGAATGTCCACTAGCTTTGTGCCCGCACCTTCCAAGTCGACGGCTTCGAACATGGGGGTCAGGCTGTCGAGGTCAGCGGTGAACGCGGCAGCTGTGTATGGCTCGCACTCTTGGCCTAGCGCTGTCGCAGAGACGGCGAGCAGTACAGATGCGAATGACCAGCGGCCAATCGCCGTGGCGGACATGGATGACATGAAGTTCCTCCGTCGCCAGTCTCGCATGTTCCGAGCACTACCGCGAGTGGCAGGGAGCTGGGGGCGTTCATGCGTGACGAGCCACCACAAAAAACCGCGGGGCACAATCGTGCTTCCCGCGGAGAAAGAGCGCCGTCAAGAACGGCGGTTTGTAGCGTTTGTCGTGACTAAGCGTCAGTGTTGAGCGACTTGTCCAAGCGTGACAGCTCGCGGTCCACGTGGCCCATGACTGTCTTGCGGTTCTTGTTGGCCATCTCGTACCGGCGTACTTTGAGCAGGTCCACGCGGCCTAGATCGCGAATCATTTCGCCAACACGCTTGGTATTGAGTGCGTCGTAGTCTGCGACGGGGACAGCGGTCGTGGCCTCAATGCGCTGGTGCACCAGGCGCTCGGCAACGTCAGCAACCCGGCCAACCACGGGCAGGTCGGGTGCGCCGTGTAGGAGGTCTTCCACGCGCTCTAGAGCATCAACACGCATCGTCCACAAGGTCTCGGAGCCTTCGGAGCGAGCCCGCTGGACGCGCGTACGTGCGCGGTCAGTGAAATCGGCACCGCGGTGAGCGAGGTCGCTTGGAGTGGTCTTCAGAGTTTTAACGATGCGATTGAGCATGTTGACGTCCAGAATGAATGGTGATTCAGCAGCTTGCTCCGCACCTAGCAGCAGCGATGCGCCACGTCAAGTCGTTGACAAGGTTTGGCGACAAAGACGGACGACCCTACTTCTCCCACGGCTCCGTAGGAATCTCGATGGTGCCGACGTCTTCTGGGTCGGGAATCGGCCACCAGTCGCCCCAGAGCGTTTTTCCACCGTCGATAGTCATGGTCTCACCAGTGATGTAGGCGCCAGCTGGTGATGCCAGGAAAGCGACAGCCCATGCAATCTCGTCGCAGGTTGCCAAGCGCTTCATAGGGACGAAGCTCCGCATCTGTGAGATAAGATCGAGCCCTGCTGGGTAGCGTTTGATTCCGCTGCTTGCCACGAAGCCCGGAGCGATGCTGTTGATGCGAATACCCTTGTTCGCCCATTCCACAGCGAGAGTGCGGGTCATGGCTTCAACGCCGCTTCGTGCGGCAACGCTGTGCGCCATGCCGGGGAACGCGCGACCGGTAAGCATGGTGATGTTGAGGATGGTGCCGCCATTCTTGAGCATCCAGGCATCCGCCGCGGCGCGCGTCACGTTCCAGGTGCCCGTCAGGTTGGTGGCAACGACCGCGTCCCACCCTTTGTCGGAGATGGCTTCGGCTGGCGAGAAGAACTGTCCGCCGCCGTTGTTGACCACGATATCCAGGGCACCGAACTCTGCGACAATGCCGCTCATGAGGGTGCGTACAGAGTCACGGTCACGAATATCTAGGATGCGTCCGTGAACGGGGCGGCCTAGCTCTTCGGTGAGTCCGGCCGCGGCAGGCTCTATGTTTTCGGGCTTGCGGGATGCGATGACCACAGTGGCGCCCAACCGGGTCAGTTCGCGGGTGATGGCTGCGCCAATGCCGGTACCGCCCCCCGTCACTAGGGCGACCTTGCCGGCCAGCAGGTCATCACGGAAAATCTGGCTGTTCATGTGTTCTCCTCGTCAGTCTGTGGTTCTTTGCACTCAGGACCCTTGTTCGCCACCTTGTTTACGTAGGTGCTCACTCGGTACGGATGAAGGTCACCTTCAAAGGGAACGAGTAGGGACTCGACGGCGTCTAGATCCGTGTCTTCGGACAGCCACGTCTCCCAGGTGGACTCGGGCAGAATGACTGGCATGCGGCCGTGAATGGGTTCCATGGTGGCATTGGGTGTCGTGGTCATCAGCGTTGTGCTCTTTACCGTCTCACCGTCGGGATCGGTCCACGTCTCCCAAAGACCGGCCACGGCGAACGGCTCGCCGTTGGGCAGCTGGATGTGCCAAGGCTGCTTCTTCGTCTTGCCAACGCGGGTCCACTCGTAGAACCCGTCCATTGGAATCAGTAGGCGTCTGCGTTTGAAGGCCGAGCGAAACATAGGCTTGCTCCTGGCCGTCTCGCTTCGAGAGTTGAGGGCGCGGTACCCGATTTTTGGGTCTTTGGCCCACGACGGGATGAGGCCCCAGCGAAACCACTCCAGCTTGGGGCCGTACGCATCGTTGAGAATACCGGCGACCTGGGTACCGGGAGCGACGTTGAAGCGGGGGAGGAGCTCGGGAAGGGCGGGCAGTCCGAACACCGCTTGAATGCGACTGGCGGGTGCGGACAGGGCGAAACGACCACACATGGCGACCTCCGGTGTGGTCGTCTACTATCCTGCTTGTTGTCGCTAGTGTGTGCTGCCTGCGCTATGCGGCGCGCGCTCTTTGCAACTGTTGTCAATGCGACAAGGCGACCTGCGTTTGCAGGTCATGGGAAGCCGGTGAGATTCCGGCGCGGTCCCGCCACCGTATTCAGCGACTGAACTCATCTTGATGAGGGAGGTCTGCTGTAAGCCGGGAGACCGGCCTTGCCGCCATCACAACGCGCTTCCGGGTCAGAAGCCGCGTAGTCGTGCGCCATGTCGGTGTGCGCTCGCGTGCTCGTCCGGACTTTGATCCCGAGGAGGACAATATGCGCATTTCTACCTGGTTCCTAGCCTTCCCCCTGATGTTTGCTGTCGCATGCGACGACGGCACCGATGATACCGATATGGGGACCGAGATCGACACGGACACCGACACGGATACCGATTCGGACTCTGATTCAGATTCCGAGACGGTGGAAGACATCGACATTGCCGGTACGTATACGGACAACTTTGGCGGTAGCCAGATCGTCAGCAACGAACGATGGATCAGCGGTGACTACGAGTTCGCACTCTCTGAGTTCGACAACGAAGCAGCGTTCGCTTTGGCGCAGAACGACGCTGACAATGAGTTCAGTCCAGATCTGTTCAGTCGCTTTGACTGGAGCATGAACACGGTCGGCAATGTTGTGTACTGTCAGTCCGTGTTCGACGGAGCCACGCTGGAAGACGCTCGCGCGGGCTTCGCGGACTCCAATGACCTAGACGCTGGATGTGGCGGCTTTGGCTGGTCGGTTCTTACCGAAGTCGAGTAACTACAATAGACAGTGGCCATGCGCTTTTGCCTGGCCATTGTTGGATTGTCTGCGTGTGCCTCGGCACCTGTAGAGGACACGGACACCCTCCCTTCTTGGGAGGGCGTCACAGTTACGAACCCTGCGAATGCCGTTTGGGTGTTGTCGCGGAGTGCAGATGGCGTGGGTGTGGGGGAGGCAGATGACGCCACCCTGTGCCCGCTTGATGCACAATCTGTCGGCGGCAACGGGCAAGCGGTTGTGTGCGTATCGGACGCAGCTGGGCATTCGTTTGAGCTGACTCGCTCGGTTCTGGGAGATGTCCCGAGGCTCGACGGCATTGACGCGGTGTGTCCGTCCAGCACAACACCGGTGGGCTGGTCTGGCGAGGCCGCCGTCTGCGCATCGCCCATTGTGGGACGCGTAGCTGTGCTGACAGCAGACGCCGGTGAGTTCGAGCCCGGTGTGCCCCAGCCGGACTGCCCAGATGCATGGGACCTTGTTGGTTTCGTGGACAATGCCGCCGTGTGTCGGACAGACGGTCTGGGGTCGGTGGTGGCCATTACTCGCACCGTTTCTGGGCAGACGCTTCAGACCGCTCAGGCCGAAGATATGTGTCCGGTTGGGCTTGAATGGCTTGGTCGCAATCGACGGCAAGTGCTGTGTGACTGGCCGGGAGCGAACACCGTCGTGCAGCTCACCCGCGGTCTGGGTGATGCAGCAGCGGTTGACCAAGCGTCGTGCCCGCCTGGATGGGAGCGCTTCGGAGGCAACGAGTCGGCCTCTGTGTGCGGCCTGCCTGCATCCTTGACGGTTGTTTATGTTTCGCGTGTGACCGACAGCGGCGTGCGTGTAGGTCAGACGTGCCCAGTGGGCTTTGAGCGACTCGGCGGGCTCTCGCAGGCCGCAGCCTGCGTAGAATTAGCCCGCTGAAGTGACGTCGATAACGATGAAAGAAAGCATGTGTATCCCAGGAGAACTTCACTGTGCATGGTTGTCAGGCGCTGGTCAAGCGTAGATGTTAACGATTGTAGGATACACGGATAGTCCTAGTCGTTTCGATGACATTGGCCTTGCATGGCAGTCCGCTTAGGCGACTGTAGCGCTGCGGAACGGGGCGGCATCGAGGTTTAGCGTGCTGCGGCGCGCTGCTAGTCGACAGAACGGCGGCGAAGTTGAATGGCTTCCGCCGCTTGCCGGACGCGCACCACGCCGTCGCGGTCCTGGGTTGCCTGGTAGTGCCGGAAGGCAATCTTGTAGGCACCCATGGCTTGAGAGGCGTACCCAAGCTCTGCGGCTTTGCGCGCACCCAACTCACTGGCCCATGCAACGTCGGCGTCAAAAATCCCGGTTTCTTCAAGGATAATACGCGCCTGGTTTAGGTGTTCACTCCAGGCCTGCCAATCTCTGTTGTGCGCAGCACACGGCAAGAGAAAGGCGTGAAGACTGCCCTGAAGGCCCCGGCGGTCGGTCTCTGTCGCAGCGATTAGAGCGCGATTGAAGGCGGCCCCGGCGGTCGCGCAGTCTTCGCGTGCGAGCGCGACAAGACCGCCATTCACCTGCGGAACGATCTGTTCGCGGCTTCCCATGCGGCGCAACAAGCTCTCGGCTTGGGCATAGGCATCGCCTGCGCCATCGAGGTCACCGCGCTCACGCAGCACTTCACCCAAAATGTTTTGGCAGCTCGCGACGCCGAATCGGCTTCCCACCTGCTCATACAAGGGAATGGCTTGCCGAGCGTACCGCTCAGTTCGGTCAAGGTCGCCGACGGCTCTCGTGGCGGATGCCTGTGCCGTGAGGGCGTCTGCCCGGCCCTTGAAGTCACCGAGTGCAGTGAACTTGCGAAACGCATCGCGGGCAAAGTGCAAAGCATCCTTTGGCTTGCCCGACAGTCGGCTGAGGTCGCCTAGGAGGAGCTGGCACCGCGCCAGAATGGGCTCGGACCCGCACTGTCTCGCCATGTGCTCGGCTTCTTGCAGACGCCCGCGAGCTTGGGTCAGCCGACCGGTCTTGATGGAAACGGTGGCCGCCAACCGTAGAGCGGAGGCCACCAGTGCGTCCCAGCCCGCTTCGTATCCGTGGTCCACGGCCTTGAGGGCGAGTGCTTCTGCTTCTTGCAGGCGTCCGGCACTGATCAACAGGTCAGCGCGGTCGGTCCATGCGGCGCCCCAGCGACTATCTTCGGGTGGAACTGCGATGCGTTCGAGCAGGTCCTCGTAGGTATCCAGAAGCTCTAGGGCATCGGTGTAGGCGGAGAGAAGTCGCCGCTCGCGTGCGCCTTCTTGCAGCGGCCTAAGGGCCTCTTTGTAGCGCTCGGCCCTCACCAGGTGCCGCGCGAGCCTCTCCGCAAGTCCCGGTTGGCGAGCGACGGCGAAGCGGATCTGTAGCGTCGTTGCGCACGCATCATGCAGCGCCTTCGCTCGCCCCGATTCTTCCGATTGACGGACAAGAGACTCGCGCAGCATGCCATGACTAAATGACCAACCCGCGGACTGCAGGTTCGCTAGGCGTCGGTCGATGAGGGCTCTCATCAGTCCGGCTGGGACGGTGGCACGCGACACACTGCACGCGCCGCGCCACTCGGCATCATCTACGTTGTTACCGAGCAAGGACGCAGTCTCGAGTGCTGGCCGTGGGTCGTCGTCAAACTGATCGATGACGCGCTGGATGCGAGCGGCCCACAGCGAGTGGATATCGTCAGGAAGGATGGCCTGTTCGCCTTTGCGTAGGGCGAACCCGCTGCCGGAGACCTCCAAGACTCCGCGCTGGACCCAGTCACCTACGAGCTGCACGGCGAACAGGGGATTGCCCGCAGTGCGCCCTTCGACCTGTTTGGCCAAGCCCGCTTCAAGACCGAGCAATTCACGGACCAGCTCTTCGGCGTCGGCGTCACCGAGGCGTTCGACGGGAAGCGTCTGGGCGCGCGGATGCGACAGCAGGCTCTCGACCTCGTCAGCGGTACCGGGCAGTGCCATCAACGCGTCGTCGCGCAGTGTGGCAAGAACCAGCATGGGAGGCGCTTCATCCGACTGAAGCCCCATGACGTGCCGGGCCAGACCAAAGGCTTCAGCACCCCACTGCAAGTCGTCCAACAACACAATGACGGGGCGAAGGACAGGCTTTGTGCTGGAACGTTCGTCCAGCCCTCCCGCCAGGTGTCGGAACAACCGGACCAGCAGTGCATAGCGCTCGGTCGGCGTGGCCATGGGCAAGTCGAAGTTTGATAGCTCCTCGTTGGGGTCTTCTGCTGTCGGCCAGACCAACTCGACCAGTCCGTTCCATTCTCGGGCGTCGGTGATGCCGCGACGTCGCAGCCAGTGTTCCGCGCGCTTGAGCATCTGGGGGCGGGTCATGCCCACGGCACCCAGTGCGCGAGAAACGAGTCGTGCCAAGCCGTCTTGTGCGCCACCGCCCTCGCTGTGTTCGGCGTAGACAATTACCGCGTTCCCGAGCTCGCTGGCCCTACGGGACATCCACTGCGCAAGGCGTGTCTTTCCGGTTCCGGCCAGTCCACGAAGGGCAACGAGCTGGGTCTTTCCTTCGCTCTTGGACCGTTGAAGTGCGGCCCAGATGGCATCTCGTTCGGCGTGTCGCCCAACCAGTGGAATGGTTCGCAGGCCGTATAGACCGAGGCCCGCCCCGACCAAGCGCATGGACATTGGTGTGTTTCGTTGGACCCGCCAGGTTTCAGGAAGCGGCGGTAGCTTGCGGGGGTGTAGGTGTTCCGTGGCACGTGTTTTGTAGCTCTTTTCCAGGTCCACCGTGGGTTCGCCACCGTCCACCGTGTCCAGGGCGGTCGTGTTCATGTCGCCCCATTCACCGTCGAAGGTGAAGCGGGTATTGATGATCTCCACTGCTTCTTTGGGCAGATCTGCGACCGGCTCTGCGCTGGTTTTGTCGCCCATCTGGCTCAGTGCATAGGCGGCATCTGCGGCGCATTGAAAGCGCATGCGGATGTCTTTGTCCATCAAGCGAAGGACCCAGGACTCGAAGCCACTTGGCACGGGAACGACGGCACGCATTGGAGCGGGGTCACTCGCCAAGTGGGCTTGCCTTAGACCTGCGATGCCGCCGCTGCGAAACGGTGCTGCACCCGTGGACATGGAGTACGCCATGCAGCCGACGGCGTACAGGTCGGTCCAGGGGCCGAAGTCGCGCCACTGGCCTAAGAACTGCTCGGGCGCCATGTAGGTTGGCGTGCCAGAGGTTCCACGCATGGCACGCTCACCGCGGTCAGCGGCGTGGGCCAAGCCGAAGTCCGTTAGGCGCAGTTGGTCAGCCGACGGTACTGCCTGGCGGTTGTCGGGTCCGAAGACGAGCACGTTGCCGGGCTTGATGTCGCGGTGAATCACGTTTCGAGCGTGGGCGTGGGCCAATACATCTAGCAGCCACATGAGGATGCCCTTGAGCTCGTCCCATGTGCGCGGGGTGGGGCGTGTGCGAAGGCTTCCGCCCTCTGCAACCTCCATTGCAAGGAACGGGCTTCCGGCTACCAGCCGCCCTAGGCTTCCAGTCTCTGCGCGACCATCGACTTCACCGTAGTCGAAGACGTGAACCACTCCGGGATGGTCGAGGCCGGCCACTGCTCGAACTTCGTTCTGAAAGGCGTCACGAAAGCGCGGGTCTCGTGCGCGGGCTGCGGTGATGACCTTCACGGCAACATGGACGTTTTGGCCCGTGTGAATGCCCGCCCACACTTCGCCCATGCCGCCTACGCCGAGCAGCTCGCCGAGCTCGAAGGGGCCGACGGGGATGGACACTTAATCACCTCGAAGAGCAGTGTACCGCTCGGGTGTTGGCCTGACCCAACCGCCGAGGTCCTGCTCTAGCCAAGATGCGACAGTAAGAGTGGTCCGGTCTCGGCCCGTCGCTCCGACAACCTGCACGCCAAGTGGCATTCCATCCGCAGCGCGACCGGTGGGGACCTGCGTGACAGGCAATTCCAGTGCGTTGAAAACGCCTGTGCAGGCAAAGTCGAAGGGACGGAGCATCATGCGGCGGTGGCGCGGAGCGGTGCGTGGGTACGTTGGGTACAGCAGCACGCCGTTCGGTCCAAGAGCGTCTTCGAGTCGTTTGCGAAGCTCGGACAGGGTCGCGAGAAGGCGGTGTCGACGACTGGCTGGAAGGCGTGCCATTGCCTTCTCAATGACGAGCAAGGCAACTGCCGGGGTGATGTGATTGCTTCGACGGAAGGGGAGCTTCACCGCTTCTCGCCACGGTGAGAGTGGGTTTCCGTCGCTCAAGACGTCGCGGAAGCTGGCGTCCCCACTGGCTTCTTCCATGGCTGCTGCCCACAGGTCGAACCCTTTGGCTAGTGCAGGGTGCGACCATTCCTGAACCGGGATTCCCCGCGCGGACAGAGCGGCTGCGCTGTCTCGAATGGCCCGCTTGACCGCACCGGTCACCTTAGGCTTGCCGGGTGATTCAACAACGAGCACATGCGCGTCTTGTGGGCGATAGACGGTCGCAGGCTCCATGGTTGCGGTGGAGAGCGCGTCGGCCGGGTGGTGACCGGCGAGAATGTCGACCAGAAGGGTCAGATCAGAGACGGACCGCGCGATGGGACCTGCGGTATGAAGGCGCCCTGTCTCACCTTCCATGCTCGGAAACAGGCCTACATTGGGGATGACCCCAGCGGTGGCTTTGTGGGCAAAGACGCCGCAGCAGAACGCGGGCAGTCGGACGGAGCCACCGATGTCCGTTCCGATGCCCACGGGTGAGGCGCCGCAGCCAACGAGCGCGGCTTCGCCTCCTGATGAGCCTCCGGGTGTTCGACCGAGGTCGTGTGGATTGCTGGTGCGCCCGTAGATTCGGTTGACGGTCTCGGTCCACAGCCCAACTTCGGGGGCATTGGTCACACCCAAGACAATGGCACCGGCGTCTCGTAGTCGGGTGACCAAGGGGGAGTCTTCGCCCGCAATACTGCCTTTTCGGACCATCAGTCCGCCGGTATTCGGCATGCCTTCGACTTCTACAAACTCCTTTACCGTAATGGGAATGCCGAACAGCGGCGGCAGGTCGTTGCGGGAGTCAGCGAGGCGTTCGGTCTGTACAGCGGCCTCAGCACGCGCAGCGTCGAAGCGATTGGCGACCATGGCGTTCAGTGCAGGATTGAATGCCTCAATACGCTGGATGAACGTATTGACCAAGACTGTTGGGGTGGTGCGTCCGTCGCGTACGTCTGCGGCGAGCTGGCTCACGGGAGCGTCATACTGTTCCATGGGGGACCTCATCCTCGCGTTATCCGGTCGGCTCTACGTAGGTTACGGCGGCGCATGAGCAATCCTTTTGAAAGTACAGTCTCGGATTCGTCGGACATTGACTGGGTGTCGCAAGCCCGTCCAGGCCCCATCTTGGGTGTGTGCGCCTTTGTGATTGCCGTTGCCGGACTGACCGCGGCGCTGGTCTTTCCGCAGTTGTGGATGTTTGGCGCTTACCTGCGCGGCTTCTTTGAGAATGGATTTCCCGCTCTGATCTCGCTTGCCGGACTGCTGACGATTCCGCTCGGTGGCATGGTCGCGAGTGGTCGCTTGTGGGCGGCCGTCTTGACCGTTCCTGCGACTGGTTTTCTGACGCTCAGTGGGCTCATCTGGTTGGTGTATACGCTGGTTGGTGGCGCCTTCACGCCGATCTACTTTGTTCTTGTAGTCGCCGGCGGCATGGGCATTGTGTGCAGTGTCATTGCGGTGGGATTGTCGATGAAGGTGCATCAGGCACGGCAGGCCCTGCTCGCCGATTGAGGCTGGCTTCGAGCACGCCCCGCTTGGCACCGAGCCAGATTCCCCCCACGTAGAACGTGCCCATGAACGCCACAGCAATCGCGAAGGACAGCACGTAGGCCGTCTCAATTCCAGCGCCGGATCGACTGGCGTTAATCGTCAGTAGGAACAAGCCGCTGAAGAGAGCTGTGACACCGCAGATCACCCAGGTCAGCGTGTGAGTGATGGTCTCTGGCTCGTGGTGCTCGCGCTTTGGACGACGTCGAGGGCCGTAGCCAATGTCAGGTGGCTCCTGGTAATCTCCACCGTCATCGGCTGGAGCATCCCAGTCAATCGCTGTCCAGTCCTGTTGGTCGTGGTCGATGTCCACCGGAACTCCACACGCGTCGTAGTCGACACATCCCCTATCGGTGAGAGTTCACGGTACACTGCGCGCCACTAGGGGGACACAAAACATGCGTCTATGGTTGTTTGCGTTGCTCTTGTCGGGGTGTACCCGCAAGGCAATTGAGCAAGATTCCGACGGTTTGGACACTGGAGACGTCGACACGTCTGACGTGGACACCACCGATCCAGATACCGACACCGAGCTCGCACCGCTCACCGATGTGACACGCATGCAGCCTGTCGCCGGTGGCAGCGCGCTCGTGTCATCCGAGACCTACGACCTGACGGTCACCGTAGGTACGCCGGTTCACAGTACTCAAATCACTTCCGAAAACTACCGATTGACGGTGGGCGTTGTCGCCCCGTCCGGCCAGTAGGGGTCCATTATGCTTCGTTCACTCGCTCTTCTTGTTCTTGCCCTACCTGCTGTCGCTCTCGCAGACAGCCCCACCGAGCTGCCTATTCAAGGCGTCTTGACGGATGACGCGGGCTTCCCCATTGACGGAACCGTCGATATTCGCCTGGCGCTGTACACCCAGCCTGAAGGCACCGTGCCGGTGTTCGCGGAGGACACTGTCGTCACCACCAACCAGGGCCACTTTGTGGTGTACCTGGGTCGCGTGGAGCCACTAGATTGGTCCATTACGCGCGACAACAGTGCCTTGTACTTGGGAATCACCGTTGATGATGACTCCGAGATGGCGCGTATCCCGGTCGCCACAACCGCTTTTGCGGGATGGGCCGACTACAGCGGCAATGCAGAGACCCTCGATGGATTCGACCTAGATGGCGTGATTGGAGAGGTGGAAACCAGCCTTGGCGAAGACCTTCATGACCGCTACCTAGACACCGAGGCTGTGTCTGCAATGGGCAGTAACGAAGAGGGTAATCCGCTCAATCACAGTCGGTACACAGATGCGGAGGCACTCGCAGTGTCGGGTGCGAGCGACTTCCTCAACCCGCTGAATCACGAGCGGTTCTCCGAGCCTGAAGCTGTTGCGGCGATGGGCAATGTTCGGGACGAGAACCCGTACGCCCATGAGCGCTACGATGATGCGGACGTGCTGGCGGCGAACGGCGAGATTTCTGCTAGCAACCCGTACGCCCACAACCGCTACACGGACAGTGAAGCTGTCGCAGCGATGGGCTCGATAGCCGACAACAACCCGTTGGCTCACGACCGCTACGCGGATGCCGAAGCGGTCAGCGCTGTGTCCAGCGATGACCGCTATGTACGGAATACGGGCGACACCATCGACGGAAACCTGACGTTTACCGGTGTTCTGAAGGATGACGACAGTCCCTTCTCTGTGCATCTCATCAAGCGTCGCTTCTGGCGCAGCTCAGAGGGCATCCACTTTCAGATGCCCGATGGCTCGGTGGTCGTCACACCCATCTCCGACGGTGTTGCGGTCACCACAGGGCCCGTCCGATACCGTCCGAGCGGTAGCGCAGAGGGCGACGGCATCTTGTACTTCAACATTGACGACCAAGCGTCTTACGCCTGCCAACTTCTCCACTGGGAAGATGATGTCGCTCGTAGCGGCTACTACATTGGTACAGACGCCGGAAACGGCAAGGTCGCGATTTGGGGCAACGACAACACGTCGACCTTCGAGATTGCCCGACAAGGCATTCCAGGCGTGCCGATTGCAGTGAACTCTCAGTTCGCGATGATGTGCTTCTAGGTCGTCGCGTCCCCGAACACCTGCTGGTGCCAGCGACGAAAGTCTGGCATTAGCTCGGGTGCTCGCTGGGTGAGGAAGGCTTCGGTCGCCATGACGGCGGTCTGCTCAAGGGCTTGATGCACGCCGAAACCGGCACCTTGGGCGTGTGTGTCCCGCTCGACACCACCGAGCTCAGCGAGCACGAGTGGGTCGGTGATGGGGTGTACCTCTTCGTGTAGGACCTGCATGAGCACATGCGCGAGGGGCTGCGCAAAAGACACAGCAACCACGCGTTCCTCTCCCACAGTGGTGGCCCGTCCGGCAGCACCCAGTGCGGGTGCGTCAACGACCACCAGCGGGGGGGCGGCGCGGTTCTGCGCTTCCCATAGGCGGTCGCGTAGTCGGGCTAAGGGCTGCGCCAGCTGGCCACCGACGGCCACTGTGCGTTGGCTTAGCTCAGCTCTTGTCTGTGTCCACCAGTCGTCGAAGTCGTCGCGTTCGGCGTCTGCGGCGCGACTGACACACGCGATGAGGTGACGTCCGGCTTCATCCTGCAAGGACGCTGGAGGGCGCTCGGTCAACGCACTGAGCCAGCCGTCTACACCGGCATGGGCGAGGGCGTGTGCTTGCAGCGACAGACGTCCAGGAGCGGCTTGGTAGGCCAAACGTAGCGGCTCGACCCACTCTTTGCTGATGAGGGTCGCGTCGTGAACGCAGGCTGCGTCTTGGCCGAGGTCTAGGTGTGCCAGAAGACGGTAGGCGAAGGCGGGTGCCGGGCGTCGAGAGAAGCGGATGGGCTGCGACGGCTGTGGCACAGCAGAGACAGGCTTGCGAATCCAGCCGTAGGTTCCTGCCATGATGGGCACGGTGAACTTCGGGCCGCGGTGCGTCACAATTCCGTCTTGGGCGCTGTCGATGGTAAGCAGGCGGGATTGACGAAAGCGTGGGCCCACAAAGGTTATTGCGCGACCGTTTGGCCGAAGGGAGCGAGCGAGACCGCGAGGCACGTGCGGAAGGCAACCGCCGAGGAACAACGACTCGACCGGTTCGTCGGCGTCCATCATGGCGGACAGTGGAACGGCTTGAATGGTGATGGTTGGGTACGACTCAAGCTGTTTGGTGAGTCGGCCGACGTCGCACAGCTCCGGGCTTGTGCGAACGAGTACATCGACACTCGGGCCCACGATAGCGGCTAGTAGCGCAGGAATATAGCCGTTTACCGCACCCATCACACACACGAGACTTGACGGTTCTAGGGCCTCGAGTGCGGTGGCTAAGGCGCTGATACTTAGGGCTGACGAAGGAATACCATCCGCTGGCGCGTCGAGTGGGCGGTCGACCAGCATGGCTTCGGAAGCAGCCGGGGACATGAAGGTGGACGGGTCTACGGTCAACAGCGCTTCGACCAAGCTCTCTGTCCGCAGCACGCCACGGTCGAGTAAGCGTCGGACAGCGGCTTCGCGAATGCGCACGTTGGGGTCCTTTTGGTTCATTCCGAGAGGCACACGCACTTCAGGGCGCGCAGTTGCGACGGTCACCGCAGCCTGGGCACTTCGCAGTGTCGCGGCGCGCACTTCAGGGGAGAGGGCGTCGATCTGACCTTGCATGGACTGCTGGTAGACACGGTCGACGCTTCGGTTTTGTCCGGTGAAGCGCTGCTGGATTTCTTGGAGCAGCGGCCGGTAGTTGTCGTGCATAAAGGCCACGCGTTGCTCGAAACGCATGGTGTCGCTGGCGTCGAGGTGTTGGGCCAGGAAGCCATGGTCGTACCAAGCTCGCCACCAGTCCCTGTGGAAGAACTTGGCGCCGTACTTGGCTTCCCACTCGTCCATGGTCTCGTGGATGTAGCTGCCTGGGTACAGGCGGAACGGGTCAATGGACAAGAAGCCGCGTGTGTTGTCGGTGCGTCTGAACAGTCGCGTGACGAAGTCCAGGGTCTCGTTGGCCATCTGCGGCGTCTCACCTGGGTGTCCAACAATGACGTTGACGGCCCAGTTCAGACCATGTTCCTGTGACAGCGCGGACAGCTGCTCGACAGCGGCCAGGTATTTCTCGGGCTTGTTGCCCTTGTTCATGATGCGCAGCATGTCGGGGCTGCCGCTCTCCAGGCCAATGCCAATGCTGAAGCGGGCTCGGGCGAGCAGGGAGATGTCTTCTTCACCGAGGTCGTCGCTGCGAGTCAGCGTCCAGTATTGCCGGGGCAGCAAACCTTTTTCGATGATGCCCTCAAGGACCTCACGTCGCCACCGCCGCTGAAAACCGAACAGGGGGTCGGCAATGTTGACCACCCACTGCGACAGATCTGTGAAGGTCGACAGGCGCTCTAGCTCCTCGACAGCGCGCTGTGGACTGTACGCACGCCACTCGTAGCCGGACTTGCTGCGCTCCATGCAGAAGGTGCATTTGTACGGGCACCCACGAGCCAGGTACACCTGGAGCTTTCGGCCGAGCTGCAGGGCGCGGGGCCAGTAGCGATTGAGCAATTCCCAGCGCATGGGGGGGAGGGCGTCGAGGTTTTTGACCTTGCCGGGGCCATGAATGCCGGGCTCGACCCGCCCGCCGCCGAGAAGGGTCATGACGATGTCGGTGAGCAGTTGTTCGGCTTCACCTTTCATCACAACGTCGAATGGAGACCCGTCAAAGAGCAGGTCTTCGGGAACGGCGCTTGCGTGGTACCCGCCAGTAACAATGGGTGTATCTGGGTACTTTTGACGCAAGAAGCGGGCAACGGCGAGTGACCGCATACGGTCGAAGCTGGAGTAGGTGGACACGCCAATGACCAAGAAGGGACCGAGGTCATCCAGGGTACGCATGAGCGAAGCGTGGTCCCCACCTTCATAGTTGAGGTCCAGAATCTCTACACGAATTCCGGTGTGCGCTTGTACGTAGCCGCCGAGCGACACCAAGTGGGGCAGACCGAAGTCCATGTCTGTCCACTTGAGAATGCCCGGGGAGAGCAGGAGAACAGCAGGTTGGTTCATCGGGGTCCGTGGGATGTATCTGCGCCACGCTTCATCTTCGGCGGCGCTTTCTGGGTGACGTCGGCGGTCAGCGCTTCCAGACGGCTTGGGTCGCTGCCAAGCCACAGCAGGGGTTCAGGGTGTGTGTGACTGCCGAATGTGGCGAAGCCGGACTCTTTGCACCCGCCTTGGCAGCTCGTCTCGTACGCGCATCCTCGGCACATGTCGGGCACTGTGGCCTTGAACGTACGCGGGTAGGGATTGGCAAAGACCGTCTCCCAGTCGTCGTCCAAGAGATTGCCGAGCACGCCCGATGACAGGTTGCAGCTGCGCACGTTGCCTCGTGCATCAATGACGATGTTCGGCGAGTTGCTTCCGGTGCTGCAGAACCCGAAGCGCACCCATTCATACTTGTCGATATCCACCAAGCACGGGGGAATTGGCATGGCGGTGGCGACGGAGAGCCCCCATCCGGGTCCGCGCTTCTCAGCGAAGTCGAGGTCCGCTTCGATCTGGTCAATCGTTGGCATCAGACGCGCAATGTGGTGGATGGCGCGCCCGGTGGGCGACATGCGATTGTACGAGATGCTGCGGATACCGAGGGCCGCGCACAGCTCCATGACTGGCTCGAACTGGTCCTCGTTCGCTTTCATGGCCACGTAGCAGCACTGAACGTGAACGCCGGCATCTGCGAGGAACAGGGCGGAGCGCACGGTGTCGTCGAAGCACACTGCACCCTTGAGCGCATTGTGTTTGTCGCGGTCGCCAGCGAGCAGGGTGAGCTGCACATGGCCAAGTCCCCATTTGGCGAACTTTTCAGCGACCTCCTGGGTGATGTGCGAGCCGTTGGTGATGAGCGTCACCGACGTTGCAATCGCACAGGCATGCTCAATGATGTCCATCGCATCTTTGCGAATCATGGGCTCACCGCCGGTGATGGTGAGGTGCCATGCGCCCGACTGGTCGACAGCCTTGCTCATGAGCCCTTTGAAGTCGGGGGTCTCCAACGGACGACCGGTGGGGAAGGACGCGTTGGGGTCGCCTTCATCTGCGGTCCACACGTTGTAGCAGTGGCCACAGCGGTGGTCGCAGGCGTCGGTCAGCTCAAAGTCCAATCGTGGAATCTGGCTGTCGCTGTCGCGCTCGCGGTCGTCTTGAACATGTACCGACATGGACTAGTCCTTGTTGTCGCGCAGAAGTCTAGCGGCGACGTCTGCCGGGAGAATGCCTCGCTTGAGCACGGCCTGCTTGGCATTGTCTACGGTGTGGGGGGCGGACTTGTCGCCGGTCGATGGTGGGTCGGGCTGAGGCGACGGCGCGAGAGGGGCGATGCTCAAGCAGACGGTCATCTCTGGCTCGGGCTCCATTCGGGGGATGGGGACTGGCCGAACTGCCGGTTCACGCATGGGACTCAAGCACGGCCCCATACGTGGTTCTGGCATTGGACTCAAGCACGGTCCAACGTGTGGGGTCTCGTTCTTCTCTTGGTTGACTTTGGCGGAGGTGTCGCTGTCGTCATCTGGATGGGGCATCGGAACCATGCTTAGGCATGGGCCCAGCACCTCGATGGGGTTGCAGCCTACGCCAGCAGTACTCAGGCCCAGTGCAGCGAGAACGGAGAGTGGCAGGCGTGGCTTGGACATGACGACTCCAATGAGACGTCTTGAGTGTAGACGTTGGGCCCGTAAATAGGAATCAACGCCGAGATGAACACGCTATTTGGTGTCGCGCCGCTGACGCAGTAGGGCGGCGACGTCGTCTGGCAGTACGCCTCGGTCGAGCACGCGGTCTGCCGGCGTTCCGATAGTGTTGCCTTGGGCAGTTTCTTGTTCGGGGTATCGCGTGTCGATCGACTCGACTGCGAAGTCCAAGCAGGGACCGGTGTCTACCGGGGTGGTGTCGCTGTCCGAGTCAGAATCGCTGTCGGAGTCCGGGTCGGTGCCCTCGGGTCCGCTGTCGGTCTCGCCCACAACGTCGAGGCACGGACCGAGTACGCAGCCGGGCTGTACAGCTGCAGCAGCGGTCAGACCCAAAGCTACAAGTACCGATTGTGGAAGTTTCTTCGGGTCCATGTGCGCTCCTGTTGCCCCGCAACAGTGTAGCCGTCAGACTTACAATCGCCAACAACGGAGTGTGCATGGGGAGTGCTGCTAGTCAGCCTTCGTGTCGCGCCGGGCCAGAAGGGCTTCGATGGAGGCCGTTACTTGCGCGTGAACGGCATCGATAGTGGCTTGATCGTCTGTTGCGCCCGCCGGAATTACAATGGGCGCACCGACATAGGTGGTGAGTCGGACCGGACGTGGGACGAGGGTGAGACCGATTCCGCGTGCCACAGGAACGGGAAACTTGAGCTTCTTGTACGCCAGCTTGGTGAGCCTGTTTTCGTAGACCGTGTACATGAAATCAGCCGACGGACATGCGACGGGAATGATGGGGGCGCCGGTCTGAATAGCAAGGCGCACAAAGCCTTTTCGCTTGTCCCACAGCACATGCTTTCGCTCGGTAGACGGGCGTAGGGCCTCCCGCATGCCGCCTGGAGCGACGGCGAGCAAGTGGCCTTCACCGAGCAGGGTGCGGCCGTTCTTGGGGGACGCTGGAAGGATGCCAGAGGACGACGCGAGACGGCGAACGCCGGGAAACGCGAACAGTTTGTCATCACCCAGCGCGGTGATGGTGCGTCCCGTCTCACGAATCAACGCGCTGCCGAAGAGGAAGGCGTCATACGTTGCCAAGCTGTGGTGGACCGCCAGCATGGCTGGGCCTTCTTTGGGGATGTTCTCAAGCCCGAGAACATCGTGCGCGTGGTATCGCCGGAGAACACCGAACAACGGACGGAGTGTCTGGAGCACCCGTTTGGACGGGCCGCGTTTGGGGAAGGAGCTGGACATGCATACGACCTGTGAAGGAGGACAAGCTGTGAGGCCGGCGGTCCTGTATACTTTGCCCATGTTGTCGACGGATGGGATTGGGTTGAATCAAGACGTGCAGCGACTCGTGTACGTGCGCGGTGTTCGGTGAAGTGGACGTCGTTTGGGCATGCGATGTGGCTGGCCGAGGTCGGCGGAACGCGCGTGCTGACCGACCCGCTGCTCACAGGCACGTTTCATGATGGCGTGTTTCGCGTGCATCCTGCGCGAAGCATTGACCTAGCTGCGCTCCGACCTGACCTCATTGTGGTGTCGCACCGCCATCCGGACCATTTCGATGTGCCGTCCCTCAAGATGTTGGCGTGTAGCGACCCAACAACGCTGGTACTGACCGCAGATCCGTTTGTAGGTAAGACCTGTCAGGAGTTAGGATTCGAGCATGTCGGGGTGTTGAATCCGTGGGACAAAGTACCCCTAGAAGGCGCGACACTACTGACCACACCGTCGCTGTGCGACGTGGTGGAGTGGGGAATGGTGTTCGCGACGAATGACGGCACGGTGTGGAATCAAGTCGATACCGTGTTGCGGGATGGGCCTACGGTTCGCTCGGTGTGGGACCGCGTTTCGACTACGCTCGGATGCGCAAGTGAACCCTCCATGTTGATTGCCCAGTGGCAGCCGCTGCGCGAGATTGAGCCGCATGTCTATGGGCGCGTGGACTTCCCAGTCACTGCCCTGGCCAAGGCCCTGGAGCGCTGCTCGGTTCTGGCCTCGGACCTGCTAGTGCTCGGGGCTTCCGGCCATCATCACATCGGCCCGGCATCGTGGCTGAATGCGCATGCGTACCCGGTGAGTGAAGCGCGCTTTGTGCGTGACTTGGCCCTGCGTTCCCCGTCTCTACGGTGCGATGTTGTGGTGCCGGGACGCACGTGGCACGTCGCGGGTGGTGCGGTGACGCGTGTCGGTGAGAACCATCCTGCGGTGTCTCTTCTGACCACTGCGGACGGTCGCGCCTGGCGACCTGATGGGATTCCGCCGCTCGTGGGAACGGGCTCGGAAGACGACCGAGCGTTGGTGCATGCCTGGGTGGAACAGGTGCTGTCCACTGCACTTCAGCCGCGTCTGCAGAGTCATCGGACGGCGGTATTGCAGCTAGAAGTGGTGTGGCCAGAACACGCAGACACGTGGTCGTGGACGTCGGACAGTTCAGTCGCGACCCGGTCATCGGTCCCTGATTGGGACGTGCGAGAACGCGTGGCAGGTGGAGCTCTGGCGCGGGTGCTTCGCGGAGAGTCCCCCTGGGGAGCCGCCTTGTTGTCGGGACAGCTCCGGCGGGTGACGCGTCCGAGTGCGGACGGGACGTCGCCAACAGGTCGCAGCTTCTTCTTGTACGACGCGTTGTCCTACGACCGGTCTTTTGAGCGCTGGACGGCGCATCTCGTGGCACAGGGCTGAGGCCTATTCGACGGTGGTCTGTCCAGTCCAAACGGCACTTCCGCCGTCACCGTCTTCTACGATGACGTACAGGTCAACAATGCCCGACTGGTCGGGTGCAAAGTAGACGAGGTCCGCGCGGCCTTCGAAGACGTCAAATAGCGGGGCTCCGAAGCCTCCGCCGGTTGTGAGGCCCACGGCTACGAGTGCGTCCGTGACGGTGTCGTCGACAATATCCAGCGGGAAATCCAACTCTTCTTCAGCCGTGACTGTCTCAGGAAGCGGTGCGGTGAGGGTGATGACTGGGTTCGCGTTGCGTTCGCTCTCGGGCCGGTTCGACAATCCAACGGAGCGGGTGGCGAGGGACACGCCGGTCAGGGGGAGACCTTGCAGCAAGGTGACTGGGTTGCGAAGGGCATCTGGAAAGCCGCTGTCATCCGCCAGAGCGGCACGGGCGTCTTCGATGACGTCGCACAGACCGGGTTCACAGGCCAGAAGCCATACGATGCCGGAGATGACCGTGTCTTCAGGGAGCGGAACGATGGGCGTGCGGAGGGTTGCGGTGCCGGTGTTTCCGTCCATCTGTGGAACCGCTAGACGCTCGGCGAGCGGAAGGCGGTCTTCGGCGCAGCCGCCAGTGGTCGGCGTGCAGGCCCAGATGACGAGTTCCATGCCTGCTTCGAGGGGATCAACAACGGTTGCGGTGACGTCAACGCTCTCGCCTGGAGCAATCTCTGGGGGCTCGATGACAGCGCCAATCACGCGAAGCTCGTCGAGTAGGGTCTCGTCAGAGGGACCCATTCCACAAGCGGTCAGGAGGAGAAGGGGGGCTAGGATGCGCATTACCAATCTGCCCGGAAGCCGAGGACCGGGATGGTCGGTAGGCTGGTGATGGGGGTTTCTTCCGAGAAGTCGTAGTTCCAAGACATGACCTCTGGGTTCTGAGCGTTGGTGGCGTTCTGCAGGTCTAGGTACATGGAGAAGTCCCAGCGTGCGAAGGTCCACTGCTTATCTATCCGAGCGTCCAATGAAAAGAATCCCGGCAGTCTCGCTGAGTCGACCGGCCCGTAGATTGGCGTGAACTCGCGCTTGTCGAGGGAGTAGATGCGGTTGACGACAGGTGTGAACGGATTGCCGCTGCCGTAGCGAACGCGGCCGCCGATTCGCCACCCCTTACCGAGCTCTGTGGTACTGACTGCGGTGAGGACAATGGGCTGGTCGTAGCCGAACAACCGAGTGTCGTCTCCTGGGCGGTTGACTCGGGTGGAGCGCGAGACAGTCGCTGAGACCCATGCGGTGGTGGAGTCGGTGTCCATGCGCAGCTGCATCTCTGCGCCCAAGACCTGGCCGGTGCCGTCGTTGGCGTAGGGGTCAGTATCAAAGGGACCAATGGGCGGCGGGCCGCTGAAAAAGCGGAAGGTGTCTTCTCGTCCTACGACAATGCCGTTGAGGCGGTTGTAGAAGGCGGTTGCGTCTAGGCTGAAGAAGGGACCGAGTGGCTGATTGACGCCAACGCTGCTCTGCCACGAGGACGCCGGGCGTAGGTTGGATTGAGAGCCAATCTCCGCCACTTGCCGTGTGGTGGGGAACTGGCTGTAGCGACCAAAGCTAGCGCGAAGGCCGGTGGCGCCCGCTTCGTAGCGGGCACCGATTCGAGGGTCGACGGCGATGGTACCGAAACCGTCCGACTGAATCAGTGGGTCAAAGCGCATGCCTGGACTGACGCGCAGGTTGCCGGTGACGAATGTGGGCTCGACGTACACAGCAGGATTGAAGCGCCATGTGACTACCTCTTCCGTAGCCCCGAAGGCAGCGATGTCGTACAGCAGGGAGTCGCGCCGAACCTCTGAGTCCAGACCGAGAACCAGACGTCCGCCGCCGGTAAGTGGGCGAGAGATTTCGTGTCGCAAGCCGACTGCAAAGGCCTTCTCGAAGGCTTGTCCAGCAGGCCTAATCTCGAAGATTTCGGCTTCTGGACCGGCGAGCAAGGTGGTCTCAGCACGCCAGCCGTCGGCGGTGGTGCGCCTCCAAGACAGGCGTGCCTTCTGGAAGGTTGTGGCCAGCGAGATTCCGAACGCGTTCGGGTCGTCCTCTTCACCACCAATGATGCTGAAGCGGTCGTCGGAGAAGAAGACCAGGGCGTCTAGGGTGCCGTTGCTCTCGGTCTCATGGACCAGTCGAAGCTGGCCGTCGTAGTAGCGGGGGGCTTGGATGGTCGATGACCCGCCCTTGAGGATTGGATTGAGAATCGCATCGACCCACGAGCGCCGTCCTGAAATGGTCAGAGCGGTATTTTCACCGATCTTCTGTTCGTGGAAGATGGTGGCTTGGAAGACGTCTATCGACACGAATCCGTTCGTTTCTTCGGGCAGCACCGGGTCGAAGCGCAGGTCAACGCCGCCTCCGAGGATATTGCCGTATCTGGGCCCAAAGTTACCCGGGAAGAAGACGACTTCTTCGAGGCTGTCGCCCGCAACAACCGTAGAGAGGCCGGAGAAGTGGAAGACGATGGGGATGCGCACGCCGTCTACGTAGTAGGCGCTGTCTTCGGGGGAGGTTCCGCGAATGAGGAGCTGCCCGATGTTGAGCGGGGGCCGCGCGACGCCAGGGAGGTTCTGGATGGCCCGAACGACGTCTCCGCCGGTGCCTGGCAGGTAGCGAATCTCGTCTTGAGTCAGGGCGCGTTCGGTAATCTCCGGCGTGCGCCTTGGTGCTGAAACACGGATGACGAGGTCGGCGTCATCGGGCGTTTCTTCAATGATTACCGGACGGAACACGACCTCGGAGACTCGGCCAGAGACGATGTCGAGAGCCGCGGTCTCTTGTTCGTAGCCGGGGATGATGATGTCGATGGTCCAAGTCCCGTCTGCCAGTCCGGCGAAGGCGTAGTGGCCCTCTGCGTCGGTCAACGAGGTGCGGGTGGTGCCGTCCATGGAGGTGGCTCGAACGGTGACATCTTGCATTGGACCGTCTGGACCGAGCACGTCTCCTTGGGTGGACAGCAGAGGGGCTGTGTCGGGTGAGAAGACGTAGCGGTACTGGATTCGCGCGCCGGCCGCGTTGCCGTCGCCGTCCATGGCAGGGTTCCACGCGAAGTCGTACATGGCCGCGATGGCTGCCGAGTCGAAAGCGTCCCCGGCTGATTCAAGTACGACGACGTCGACCACCTGACCCGTAGCGTCCACATCTAGCTGAAGCAGCACGCTCGCAGACTCACCAGCTTCAAGGGCCTCTGCCGGGTAGACCGCGGGCACAGCGGCCTGCAGCGTGGGCAGGGTAGGCTCTGCGGCGAGAGCGAGTGCTGTGAGGAGTAGGCCGAGCATGTTGGTGTCCAGTCCAAGGGTGTGCAAACCCTATACATCGTGCATTGCATCGGCAGATGTCGTAGTTGGTCTCTCATCGCATTTTGTCGAAGACCCTGTAGCCGTTATCGGGGTTGCGCACAGGTAATCACGCCTCAAGGCTGAAGGGGTTTTGTGCGATGGCCCGCGTCTTGGCGTAGACATAGATGTGCCGATCCAACGTTGGATTTCGTTCCGTTGCAGCCGCGCTGTTGCTGTCAGCGCGCCGCTCGGGCCCATCCGCGTCTACACCCAAACGGATGGTGCGGTCGTGAGACGAGGGCGCTTGCTCGGTTGGGCGGTTTTTCTATCCGTCACGCTCGCTGTGCATGCCGCGTTCGCAGCTGCCACCGGCTCAACTCCGGCGTAATTGTTACCGGTTGGATGGAAGGACCAAGCGGTGATCAGCGGTTCTTCTTGGTGTGGTTGTGACGTTCTTGGTGAACTACTTGCTGTCCTGACGCTCTTGCCCAGTGGTGTTCTTCGCGCTGGCGTTCGCGAAGCGTATTTCTGATGAGAACTGACACGGCGGACAGGCCCCCCGACGCGCTCCTGGAAATTCTGTGGCGGCATTACCTACTAGTAGATAGGTAGCGTTCATGACACGAGTCGACCGAGCCGAACAAATACTGGAACATGCTCAGCGCATGGTCCAGGTCAGGGGATTCAACGCCTTTAGTTACGCGGATCTGGCGGAAGCCACGGGCATTCGAAAGGCGAGTATTCACTACCACTTCAAGACGAAAGCCCAGTTGGGGCTTGAGCTACTGGAACGCTACACCCGTGGGTTGATTGGGGCGTTGACTCAGCTGGACACGTTGCCATCAGCCTCAACGCGTTTGGAGGGCTTCATTGACGCCTACCGACAAACCCAAGTCAGTGGGGCGATTTGTCTGTGTGGGTCAATGGCGTCAGACGCGGAAACGCTGGACGACGCAACGCGTGAGGTCATTGGCAGGTACGTCCGTTTGAGTAGCGAGTGGGTTGAAAAGACGTTGGCAAAGGGCGTTGAAGACGGTGAATTCGCTCCGGGACGTTCTACGCAAGATGCAGCAGCGAGCCTCGTCTCTGCCCTACAGGGTGCGTTGGTCATGAGTAGGGCTACCGGTGATTTCGGCTCGTTAGACGCCGTGGAACGACGCTTCTTTGAGAGCTTTCGGGGCTGAATACACATTGAGTTCAGAACAGAAGACGGTTTCGTCTTCATGGTTAAGTGTTGAGTAAACAGTCTACCTACTAGTAGGTAAGAGGAGTAGTCATGAGTGAGATTCTAATCATTGGTGCGTCGAGCGGAATGGGTCTAGCTGCTGCAAAGCAGCTTGCAGCACAGGGGGACAGTGTTCACTTGGTTGCTCGTGACACCCCGCGCCTGGCTGAGGCATTGGCCGCTGTTAGCGCGGTAGGGACAGCTCGTGCGACCGCGGTGGATCTGTACGACGCAGACGCCGTGGCAACGTTCTCTGACTCGCTTCGTGCTGGACCTGCCATTGGTGGGCTGGTCAACGCAGCTGGCCGTTTTGCCCCAAAGCCGTTCTTGGAACATACGCTGGCGGACTACGACGGCTACCACGACCTCAACCGCTCCACGTTCGTGCTGACCCAAGCGGTCGCGCAGAACATGGCGGCTAACGGCGGAGGGGCCATCGTCAATGTGGGCTCGATGTGGGCCAAGCAAGCTATTGCGGCCACGCCTTCGTCTGCCTACTCGATGGCAAAAGCCGGTCTGCACGCCCTGACTCAGCACTTGGCACTGGAACTCGCAAGCTCGGGAATTCGGGTCAACGCGGTGTCTCCCGCGGTCGTTGAGACGCCAATTTACGAAGCCTTCATCCCGAAGGAGAGCGTTGCTGAGGCGCTGCAAGGCTTCAACGCGTTCCATCCCATCGGCCGAATCGGACAGCCAGAAGACGTGGCATCTAGCATCACGTTTCTGCTCTCTCCGTCGTCGAGCTGGGTCACCGGTGCGGTGTGGGATGTGGACGGCGGTGTGATGGCCGGCCGCAACTAGCGAAGTGGTGTGGGCGGGCCGATGCTTGACGCTCCGGTCTGGCGCGCATACATCCAACCTGTCCCGGCAACGGGACACTTGAAAACGCTAGATGGATATGGGGGCGCCATGGTTTCGACAGGGTAGCGGTAGGTCGGAACTGCGTGCCGAGGTTGTGTGTTACCTCGTTAAACAACATGCAAAACAAAGTTAATTGCCAACAATAACAATAACTTCGCAGTTGCAGCCGTCGCGTAAGTGACCCTGTGTGGCCGAGAGGCCGCTGCTGTCCGAACGAACCGTTGCCAGAGGCATCGTTTGGGCACGTATTTATCTGGATAGTCCTGAAGGAGGAGCGTTAGGCGCTGACCTGGGGACGATAAATAACCCTTAAAGTCCTAAACGAGCCCAATGTTCGTATTGCCTTCAGGGCGGACTGGGCATGAATTCTGAAGGATACGCACGTAGACGTTTTAGCTGAGTTGCTTTGGACGTGGGTTCGATTCCCACCGCCTCCACCCATCCAGGTTTCCGCATTGCGACGCGATATGCGGCCCGATGCTTCGTCGCTGCGCCCCTTGCGTACAGGAGTACGCTTCGGGGGCTTGCTCCTCGCCTCGAACCCCATCTCCCGCCGCACTGCTCCATCATGGGTGTAGCTGAGTCTTGCGAGGCGCTTTGCGCTCGCGTTTGGGTCTTGCGAGGCGCTTTGCGCTCGCGTTTCAGGGCCTGGCTCCGTGCTTTGCACGGTCTGGGCTTCCTCACTGACCGTCAGGCAGACCATTCAATTCGGACTCGGCTGGTGCCGGCGCTTGCCCTGACCCTCCACCCGCCAGGACTGCCCGCAGTGGAAACAACGGCTGCGGTGTCGCTGCGGACCCCCGTCAGATCAGCGACCGATGCCCAGTGAGGGGGCGCCCAGTACGAAGCTGTACCAACAACCCAGGACGTCCCATGCTTCGCTCTTCGCTCCTCACTGTTCTTGCCGCACTCCTGCTGGTGCCTGCAGACGCCCTGGTGACGTCGCTGACATCTGCCGCTGCCCCAGGTCTCCTCTCCACGGCTCAAGCTGCGGACTTCACGGGAAGAATCCGCAACGTCAGAATCAAGAAGAAGCGCGTTGGAAGTGGATTTCGCGTGGTCACTCAGACCGCGGGTGAGTTCGCCGGTGTGGCCAGCGTGCAGACCATTGTGCGCGTGTCTGGGGCCTCCGATGACGTGCTGGACGAACTCACAGCGCAGTCCCACGCAAACACACGGGTCGTTGGGTTCGGACCGGACGAGAGCGGCCTCTCCGATGGTGATACCGTCACTATCTTGCTCAGCAATGACCCCGATGACGACTTTGATTGGGACGATGCAGACGATGGCTACACTACCGAAGAGCGCTCGCGCCTAGAGTTGGTCTACGACGGCGACTTGGGCGAAGCGCGGGGAGAAGCGGGTCAGCGGGTCCGCGTTCGGGTGAACAATCGCGGCGCGCTGCGCGTGGTGCTGACCAACGATGATGGCAGTTGGGACCCGCAGAGTGTCGCGAGCATTGGCTATCTGCTGGAAGGCCAGGCCGGAATTGGGGTGACCATCGACGAGGTCCGCCAGCGCTGGGTGACCGACGTCCAGGCCGACCTGACCGACTACGATGTGGTGAGTGTGGAGACGACGCTGCTCGATGCACAGGGCGGCATTGTGGACACGCTGCTGGAGACGTCGTCTCTGACGGGTCTGCCGGCGCCTGGACTCGATTCGATTGCCGTTCGGGAGAACCGACGCGGCGAAGCAAAGCTGGTGACGTGGACAACGTCAGAAGGTGGGCCGGCTAGCCTTAGCGTGGAGCTCACAGATGCTGAGACGGGGGAGACAACGGTGTCTGCGGTGGACAGCACTCCTGCGTTTACCGAGCGCACCTACACCTACGAGGGCCTTGAGTTTGACCCTGGCGAGAGCCCGACGGACTACGTCTACCTGTGCCTCATCGACATGATTAGCGCAGAGGGAGACCCCGTCGGCGAGCAATACGAGGTGGAACTCACTGTGCCGGTCTTGGCAGAAGGCGAAGAGTTCGCAGTCGACGTGGCCTCCTTCGCAGACGGCACTGGCTCGGTCAGCTTCCTCAACACAGGTGACGGCCTGCACGTGGTCGGCGCACTCTGGAATGACGAAGCTGCACAAGCAGAGTCGTTCAACCTCATCTTCGAAGAGCCCTTTGAGGGACCGGCTCCGCTTGAGACGGAGGTCAATGTGCAGCTCGTGAGCCAGTTCGACAAGTGGGTCCAGACGGGAGCTGTTGCGCAAGTGGGGGCCTACAGTCTGACCGCCTCGCTCACCACGAGCGACGGTGAAGTACTGGATACGATGCGCGCTTCCGGCAGTGGCACCGGTTCGGTCAAAGAAGGCGAGATTGTCGCTGGAACGGTCGTGACTATTGGCGACAAGGAAGTCATTCTCAACATCGGCTTCAAGTCAGAGGGGAGCGGTTCGTAGCTTTGGGGCTCGCTTGCGTTGGAGGTAGTCAGGGCAGCGAGCCTGGCCGGAATGGGTCAGGAGGTCAACGTCCGCGGAACCAAGTCATCTAGCCGTGTCGCGTCGACCTCCATGACGCCGTCGGCGGCCATGTCGACCATGTCCCCGAAGCCCTTGCCGAAGGCCAGCTGTTCGTGATGGAACAGTGCTCGTGAAAAGACCGGCTGCAGCGTGCGGTCGTCGACCCCGTGCATGGTCATCATGAGGAAGTTCATGCGGTCCGGGTCATTCAAGATGGCATGCAGCGGGCTGTTTTCGTCAATCACATGCATGGCGGTGAAGGCCATGACGAAGACGGGAACATGTTGTCGGACAAGCTCGACATCCACCAACCTGCGAAAGCTCTCGTCGCCGTTTGGCTCCTCTAGCAGGACACCGATGTGAAGGGTGACGTCTAAGATGGGTGTGGTGCGTTCGTTCAGCATGCGGATGTGCAGGGTCGGGACACCTTGTCGGTCATGCACCGCCATGACGCTCGAGAATGCAACGCGCGCCTCGGGCAGCGAGAACTTCGCGTACAGGATGGCGGTCACCACGGCTACACCCGCTAGGCCAATGAAGGACTCTAGCGTGACCAAGAGGTTGGCCCAGGGGGTGACCGGCGTCATGCCGCCGTAGCCAATGGTCGACAATGTCTGAACGCTGAACCACAGCCGGTCCATCAGCGAGGACGCCCCTCGTACGCCGTTGGGGTCGAGGGAGAACAGTCCGGCGAAGAAGAGGCAGGCACCGGAATATGCCGCAAACGCCAGCGCCATGGTCACCGTCCACGACGCCCCCATCAGTCGGGGGTAGATGTCTTGCAGCAGGCGGTTTGGCGTGCCTCTTACCCGCCAGCGTATGCCATCACGGAAGTTGGAACGATTGGCCACGCTATGGCGCTTCACAGGTCGAGGAAGCGCCGCAAACAAGCGGGTCTTCGCACACAACTTGGTCGTTGCAGGCCTGCCCTTGTGTCGCCCAGAGCGGTAGCGGGTAGGCGTCTAGTGTCGCCCGTCCGCTAACGGCTCCGCGAAGCCGGAACAGGCTGTGGTCGGGGCTGACCTGCAGCGCGGTCGCCTCGCCAGCGGGCAGAGCTGGTACGGATGCGGGAAGGGGACGCTGTGTGCCGTCTTCCCAGGTGCGGACGAGCTTCGGGTCGTCTCGGACTTCGAAGTACCAGTCTCCGTTGCGGCGGTCTTGGGTCATGGAGAGCACCAGGCCGTCGAAGGTGTGACGCAGGGTGGCTGTGCCGGAGATAGAATCGTAGACCCAGACCTCACCGGTTCCGCTCACTTCGCCAGCGAGTGCCACGAACACCGACCCATCTCGCGCTGAAGACAGGTTGATGATGGTGCGGTCAAAGGCGTGGACCAAGCGCCAGGACGGTTCGACGCCGGCCTCGGGTAGGGTGAACTGAACGAGGCGACCAAGGGTCTCCGTGGCGCAGCAGTTGTCGGTGGATGGCGTACACCAGTCGTCGGTGGTGGGATCGCAGGTGGTGCAGGTGTCGTCGGTGCTGCACATGTTCGAGCGGAAGTTGCCGACGAAGTAGGTGTCGCCTGGACCCACTGCGAGGCCGGTCGGGGTGGTCATGCGTCGGCCGCCGGGCCCGCTGGTGACGGGTGTGTCGAGGTAGCCAGTGGAGATGAACGGCGCGTCCAAGAAGCCTGGGCAGGTGCCTTGCTCGGCGCATCCGCAGGTTGGGTCTGTCTCATCGCAGGTGTACAGAAGGGTGATGCCATTCTGCGCTTGGCACCCGCATGTGGCACAGCACTGGTAGAGCACCACAACACGGCCTTTTGTGGGGTCGGGGTCTACCAGACCGTAGCCCATGTTTTGGTTGGCGTTGCCGAAGTACCGCGTGGCGGTGTCCTCGGACTGGTCCACGTGTACGGTCCAGTCGGGACCGGAGACCAGCGTGGTCAGGTAGGTGTCGCAGGCGTAGTCAAAGTCGATGTCCCAGATGGACCCCAGGCTTGCCGTCAGGTCGGCGGGGTCGACGATGCATTCCTCGCAGACGTCTTCGTCTACGAGTCCGTCGCAGTCGTTGTCAAAGCCGTCGCAGGACACCTCTTCGTCTTCCACTCCGATGCCGTTGCACTGCCAGTCTCCGTCAATGCATGAAGGGGCGTCCAAGGCGCACACACCCAAGCAGGCGTCGTTCGGAACGGGAGAGTTGTCGTCTTCGCATGCGACACATTCTCCGTCGTCGCAGAATGGTCGGTCGCCGGAACACGGGTTCGGGTCGCAGCGGTCCGGAGGGGTGGTGTCGGCGTCGGCGTCGGTGTCTGGTTCCGTGTCGGCGTCGGTGTCTGGTTCCGTGTCGGCGTCGGTGTCTGGTTCCGTGTCAGCGTCGGTGTCTGTGTCGACGGTGTCCGAGTCTGGGTCAGCGGTGTCCGCATCGGTGTCGGAGTCCGGGTCCGCGGTGTCTGCATCGGTGTCCGAGTCGGAATCAGCGTCGGAGTCGGAGTCCGCTTCCGAGTCGGACCCCGTGTCGGTGTCTACGTCCACTATGGTGTCTGTGTCGACGTCAGGGTCGACTGCGTTGGGCTTACAGCCGGCCAACACGAACAGAGAGACGAAGGCGAGCCGAAGGGCGAGGGTCATGGAGTCTCCGAGAGTGCGACAACGGCAGTGGCCGCCCGCCAATGGTGGGACGCACCGGGTGCACGGTAGTCCAGAGTGCCACACGATGCCCATCGCTGTTGTCATTCGTAGGATTTGCGTGCGTAGGAGGTACCGACGAATCGTTGGATCGCTGGTTGCTACCGTCCGAATGCAATCGCACTGCAAAGTCGGATTCGCCCTTACGGGACAACATGGCGAATTCATGACCGGTGAAGGGCCAAGAGGGGCGATCTTACCGGTACTGTGCGCGGATGTCATCTACAGCCAAAGTCCACGCCAAACAATTGCATCGCCACCTGGGTCTGTGGTCGGTGGTGAGCATCAGTGTCGGAGCCATGATGGGCTCGGGCATCTTTGTGCTCCCGCTGCTGGCCGCCGAAGTAGCGGGGCCCTGGGTGGCTCTGTCCTACGTACTCGCTGGCTTTATCGTGCTTCCAGCCATGCTCTCCAAGGCCGAACTGGCGACAGCTATGCCCGTGTCAGGTGGAACGTACGTCTACTTAGACCGCAGCATGGGCCCTTGGATGGGCACCATTGGGGGTCTTGGTACGTGGCTCGCGCTCTCCGCGAAGACCGCCTTCGCGTTGGTGGGTCTTGGTGCTTACTTGGTGATCTTCAGCAGCTTTCCACCGGTTCTGTTCAGCCTGCTGGTTCTAGCTGCGCTGGTCGCCTTGAACATCTTGGGTGCGGGAAAGGCCTCAACGCTTCAGGTCATTGTGGTTGTGGGCTCTGCGGCGTCGCTGGTGGTGTTCGCGATGTTCGGGATCTCGGCCGCCGAGTGGGTCAACCTCACGCCAGCGTTTCCCGAGGGCGGCACTGGGATCTTGGCTGGGGCCGGGTTTGTGTTCGTCTCCTACAATGGCGTGACCAAGGTCTGTTCAGTAGCCGAGGAAATTGTAGAACCAGAGCGAAATATTCCGCTTGGCATGGCCATTTCTCTGGTGGGAGTGATGGCGTTGTACGCCTTGATTGCCATGGTTGTGACAGGCAATGTTGACTACACTCAGACCCACCATGATGTGACGCCCATCGCCACGGCTGCCAAGGCGATTTTTGGAGAGACCGGCGCTCTCGTGATGTCCGCTGTTGCCGTGGCTGGGCTAATCTCCATGTGCAACGCTGGAGTGCTGGCCACCGCAAGATTCCCCTTCGCCATGAGCCGTGATGGGCTGATGCCCGGCTTCCTGGCTCGCATTCATACCAAGACTGGAACGCCGGCTTGGGCGATTGGTTTCACCGCTCTGCTGCTTGTGCTTCTGGTCACGGCCTTGCCGGTCTACAGCCTCGCCAAGCTGGCCAGTGGCTTCACCATCTTCATCTTCTGCGTGGTCAACGCGGCGGTGGTCGTGCTGCGCGAGACATCTCCGGCATGGTACCGGCCCACGTTCAAGAGCCCTTGGTATCCGTGGACCCAGCTGCTCGGCATGCTGGGATGTATGGCGGTCCTGATCAGCCTGGGCTGGTTTCCTATGATGGGCATCGCTCTCGCGATTTTCGTGGGTACGAGCTGGTTCTTTGCGTATGGCCGGAGCCGCACCACCCGCACATCTGCGCTGGTACACCTGTACGAGCCCGCCGTTGTTGCTCGGACAGAAGAGGAAGAGAGCGTTCAGCTCGGTCCAGACGAGGTTCCTCGCGTGGTGGTCCCGGTCTTCGGTCACGAGCCCGCCCCGGGACGATTGGTTCGCTTAGCAGCGGCCTTTGCTGATGCTGGAGCCCTGGAGATTCTACGACTGGAGGAGGTCCCCCACGGCATGGACCTGGGGCACCTGATTCCCACTGACGACCAGATGGCCCGCCTGGCAAAGCAGAGCCGCGCGCTCGCTGCGGACCGGCACCTGGACGTCGAGTTCAAGGACGTCATCACCCACAATGCCCAGCGTGCCCTGCGAGACCACGCCCGTAGTTCTCGTGCCGAGTGGATTGTGATGGAGGGACCCAAGCGTCAGGGCCTGCGCTACTTGGTGCGTCATCCCATGTCCTGGTGGTTGGACCATGCGCCCTGTGACCTCGCTGTGTTCGACGACCGCAGGCCGCCGGTACCGGAGCGCGAGAAATCGCCTGCTGCGGACCCCGACGCGCTTGAGGACGGGACCACGCTGATGGAGGTCCGCGAGGGTTTCACCCGTCTGCTCGTTCTGGCTGAGCCGGGCCCCTACGACACGATGCTCATCCATGTGGCCGACTCGCTGGCGAAGCAGAACATGGCGTCCATCACGCTGCTCAGAGTGGTTCCAACCGCCACAAGTGACGCTGGAATCGAGGGACAGAAAGGCTACCACCGCGAGCTCATGTCGCTGTCTAGCTCACATCTCAAGAGCATCGTGCTGCGCAGTGACGACCACGAACGAGCCATCACCGAGGTGTCATCGGAGTACGACCTGCTGATTATGGGAGCAGCGGCGGAGCGCGGCTGGCGCACCCTTGTCTTTGGTTCCGGCACCCAACGCATCGCGGATGCCGCGGCTTGCTCGGTGCTCCGTCTCAAGTCGCCCCAGGACCGGGTTCACCATCGCTTGCCATCCAAGGCAGATATCCCCACGGCGGGATTCGCTCTGGTGCCGTATCTGGAAGCCGGAGCTCTGCGGACGGGCTTTGCTGCTGGCTCCAAAAAGGAGCTGTTCTCGCGGATTGCAGGCACCCTGGACATCGATGGAGACGGCGTCTCAGAGGAGGCCATGCAAGCGTCCCTGTGGAGGCGCGAGGACCGTCAGAACACGGCTCTTGCTGGCGGCGTCGCGCTCACAGCGACCGTCGTACCGGGGTTGGGCACCACCCAGCTCGGTGTCTTTCTGCTAGACCAGCCCGTTGACTACGCATCTTTGGGACGAGACCGCGTGGATGTCGTCTTTGTGGTGCTAGCGCCACCCCAGGAGCGCATGGACCAGCTGTGGCTCGTAGACCGACTTCACGAGATGATTCGCCGGACAACCTTGGTCAAGGACCTGCGAGCCGCGTCGGATGCGGAGGGGCTGTATTCGGCGCTCGAAGCAGCCGAGACTGCGGTTGAGGCTCTAGAGGGCTAGCGCTTGTCGCAGACGACGGGTGAAGCCGTGGCTTCGACAACCGTTAACGTCATGGCGGAGTTTGGGGCGCGTGCGTCAGCCTTCAGAACTTGACGCCGCCAGACGAGTTCTTTGAAGATTCGACTGTGTAGATGAAGAGGCCCTCAGGCTTGCAGTTCGCCGTTGCCGTCGGGCCCGGATTCCGAAATCGCGGCCCCCCCAATGCGAGTGCATTCGCCCGGCTCTTGGCGTATCGAACCGCTGAACTCGAGAAATCAAGGGGGCTGCTTTCCCACCTCGGTCTCCGGACTCAAGGAACTCTTGGTCTTGAACGGCCAGCGAACTTGGTGGTAAACTAGCTTTTAGGGAGAATCAATGCGTCTCACATCTGTCATCGTTGCGTGCCTATTACCCATGTTGGCACAGGCCGTTCCCACCCAGACTCGGCACCAAGGACGTCTGCTGGACGTCAACGGTACCCCGGTCAATGGCACCGTCAACCTTACATTCGCGCTGCACTTGGACGCGACAACTACGTCGACCGTTTGGACCGAGTCCCATGCCGGTACCGTACTCGAAGATGGTGTTTATTCCGTGACCCTGGGCGAATCCAGCACGCTGGATTCCTCGGTGTTCACGGGCAGCACGCTGTGGTTGTCAGTGACGACGCCTAGCGGCGAGCTGGGGCCGAGAACCGCTGTTCTCTCGGTGCCTTACGCGGTCCAGGCGGGCAGTGTGAGCGGTCCCGTCAACGCTACGTCGCTCACGATGCCTTCGCGGCCTGCGTTCTTCGCGCGTGCCCCTGCTGCCACTACCGAAGACGCCGGCTGGACCGACACAATTGCGTTCACCGATACGGGCGCTGGTGCCTTTGACAACGGTGGCCACTTCTCGGCGGGCGTCTTCACAGCCCCGGTCGACGGCCTGTACTTCTTCACCTCATCGATTCGCATGGACAGCGTGAACAGCAACCACATGCGCATCATCATTGGAACGAATGGAAGCACCGATAACAACAGTAATCCACACACTATCATAGGGTCGCCGTCTACTAATTACCACAGCCTGGTGGTCTCCGGCTTGAAGCACCTGAGCGCGAACGAGACCGCAAGCGTGAAGGTCTACGTGAACGGCGACTCTAGCTGGACGCGACAGACGGAAGGTAGCTTCTCTGGGTACCTCGTCTCTGAGCTCTGACTCGGTGTTTGCCCGCCGTTGGAAGAACAATGGCGGTGAGGGGACTCACCACTCCCACAGCGAGCGGTCGCACACCAAGACCTGGTTGTTGTACCCGTTGTGTCGAGTCTCATCGCGCAGGAAGATACGGTTGGACCACATGTACAGACCGAACGAGTCGTAGGTGCCTTGCGGACCTTCGAGCCACAGGCGGTCGTCGTAGCCAGAAGTGAGGGTGTTGTACCAGACGTGGTGGAACAGCACAGCGATGCCGTTGCCCATGGGGTGGCAGTCGCGCAAGACGTCCGCGGCTACGAGCTGAGCGCTGCGTCCTGGTTGCCCTTGGACCTGCCAAGTGGGACCCACTTCTGACAAGGCTATCGGGCTGGAGTTCTCCATCCGAGCTGCCCCGTAGGGAACAGCGCACAGGAGACACAGCACAGCACTCGCCAAGACGAAAAGGATGGCGACGGCGATGGTGCAGCCGCGTCGGCGCGAGGAGGGGGCAGGTTCGGTCATTGCAGGGATGTTGCCACAGGCGACCGGGAGTTGGGCATCAACACCGCTCAGGCCACGCGGCGGCGACGTCGAATGGCCAGCATGGCGAGTAGGCCAAACATCCACGTTGCCGAGGGACTGGAGGTGGTGCAGCCACACTCGCCGTCGGCCGTCTCAATAGTCTCTGTGTCGATGTCGGCTTCTGTGTCAATGCCGATGTCGGTGTCGATCTCTGACAGTGCTGCATCGTCGCCCGAGCAGTCCTGGTCCACGCCGTCGTCCGGCACGTCCTCGGCGTCTGGGTTGACCCCGGCGTCTTCGTCGTCGCAGTCGTCTACGGGTAGGTCGCCATCGTAGTCCTGGCCGGTGGGCACGTGGCCATCTCCGTCGCAGTCGTAGTCGTCTTCATCCTGGGTGACGGTACCGCAGTCGGCGTCGATTCCGTCGTAGCAATCATCGATAGCGCCCGCATAGATGAAGTCAGCCGCGTCATCACAGTCGTCGACGGGAAGTGGTCCCGCGTAGTCAGTACCCGGCGGCACGTGGCCGTCGCCATCGCAGTCGTAGTCGCTGGTGCTGTTGTTGAGGGTGTCGCCGCAGTCGGAATCGATACCGTCGTAGCAGATGTCTTCGGCGCCTGGGAACACGTCTGCGTCGTCGTCGTTGCAGTCGTCTTGCGGCAAGACGCCGTCGTAGTCGATGTCTGGGGAAACGCTGCCGTCTCCGTCGCAGTCGTAGTCGTCGGCTCCGTCACAGTTGCTGTCTACGCCGTCGTAGCAAGCGTCAACGAGGTTAGGAGCGAGGTTCGGGTCGTCGTCGTTGCAGTCGCCGCTGGGCAAGTCGCCGTCGTAGGGAATGTCGCTCGGCACGAAGCCGTCTCCGTCACAGTCGTAGTCGTCGTCTTGTTGGCAGTCCGCGTCGATGCCGTCGTAGCATTCGTCGACAGCACCCGAGTTCACGTCAGCATTTTCCTCGTCGCAGTCTAGGCCGGCGCATGCATCGCCGATTCCGTATCCGTCGCCATCTTCGTCGGTGCAGGGGTCGGTGCTGTCGCCGGTGCCATCGCCGTCTGAATCGGTCTCCACGGTCACTGTGCTCGTGGTCGCTACCCCGTTGGGTGATTTGCACTCCACCTCGACGTCGAACCCACCGGACGAGCCGGCCGCCAGCTCAACTGCCAGGGCGCCTACCAGGACCACGGTGAAGTCGGGGTCGGAGCTGGTGACGCCCTTGATCTGACAGATGCCGCAGCCGTCTACCGGTACCTCGATGTCCACTCGGGTGTTGTCGGACGTCAAGGGGAGTACGGCCGGCTGGGCAACAACGCCAAGGATGGTGATTGAGTCATCAGGTACCACGCCTGGATCCAGGGCACTTCGCGTGGCGAAGGAGCCGGTCTCCCCTGGCGCCAATGACAGAATGGACTGAACGCCAATGCCAACGTCTGCCACCAGGCTGCCGGGCTCGTACGTGCGAGAGCACCACGGTCCGCCTGTGTAGCGGAACGGCTCGTTGAGTTCGTCCAAACCCCAACCATCCTGGGTCATCAGTCGGGCAAAGTCCGAAGCGCCGCTTCCATTGTGCCACGCGCGCCATCCCTCAAACACGGCGTCGCCTGAGGCGTCGATGGTCAGTCCAACGGCGTTGCCGCTTGTGGCGATGCGGACGGCCTGGTTGTTCTCATCGACGCCTCCGCCGATGTTTTGCCGCCAGCCTCCCTCCCATTCGAGGTCGGCGTCTACGAACCGGGACCAGATCATGTCGGCGTCTTCCGAGCCGTTGTTGGTCGCGGTGTAGGTCTGAAACAATGTGGCCCCACACACGAACTGGTCGAGCTCAATGGCCAGGTCGGGCTTGCCCGCGACCACGAAGTTCGTGCGCCGGTGGTGCTCACTGACCAGCTCATCGGACAGCACGTGTTCGTCGGTGGCCAGCACATCCGTGGGTCGTTCGTAGCCGACGCAGTCGAGCCCGGGAGCGTTGTTGTAGAGGGGGTGGTACATCCATCCCCCGTTCCACAACGGCTGTCGCCATTGGCCACCTTGGTCGAACAGCGTCGTCACGCTGCGGCAGTTGGCTTGGTTGTTGGTCAGCTCTCCGAGCGGGTCGAACTGCATTCCGTGGCCGCCGCACCCGCCAATATGACCAAACTCGTCGACCCCGAAGGTACCGTACCCTTCGCCATCGCCGCCTTGCAGAACGAGTTCCTGTGCGCTCGCTGGCAGACAAAAGACCAACCCGAGACCGAAGAGACTGAAGCGCATTATTTCCCCCGTTAGGGCCGCCATTCCTGGGCGGCTGGCCAGTGTACCACGAATTCCGCGGTGTTCTGTGTCTTCGGTGGCCGACTCGTGAAGACCTCTGCGCTGGGCATTATCGTAATTTCATCAAACGTTTGTTTTGACGGGCCTACCGCGGTCATTGGAGCCGCAGTAGTCCGACCCTGAACCCGTCCACGCAACGTGGGGTGGTTTGGGTCGACGCGGTGCATCCCGAACAATCGGTGGGGTTTGTACCGACCGGCCAGGTGCTGAAAAAGGTGAACTTACAGCATTGGCCGAACAGGTTGACCTGCGGGATGCGGTGTTCAGGTCCGTGCATAGCGATACGGCGAAACGTGATTGTGTTGGGACACAGTACGTTGCGCCGGGGAAGCTAGGTCCGTGCATGAGCGGCGTAGCCCGGGTCAACCTGGGGCGGCGCCGCTGGAGAGAGGTGAGCGCTGCCAATGCGTCTCAGGTGAACTTGGAAACCCGGTGGGTTCGTCTCCCAGTTGCCACTGGGGCAGCTTGTCCATGATGCCGCCGAACAGGGGAGACACGAGAAAGTCGTCGAGCCAGCTGCGTAGGGCTGGCCATTGTTGCTCGTCGAACCACTTGCGGTCGGTATTGGCAAACTGACGCACAAACGGCGCAATAGCGGCATCCGCCAGACTCAGGCGAGGACCGAAGAGCCAGGGTGACGCGTGTAGGCGACCCTCAAGCTCCATCAAGAAGACCGAGGCTAGACTCCGGTGCTCACTGGCCACAGCACCTTCATACCGGCTCGTGTATTTGTAACGGTCCAAGTGAGACTTGAACTCAGTCTGTGTGCGCTCGATGAGGGGCAGCATCTCGTCCAGAGAAGCGGTGGGGGCGAGCCAGCTTTCCGGGTCGTTCTTGCCAAGGGCCCAGAGCATTACGTCCAGACTCTCGTCAACTACAGTTCCATTCGGTAGTACCAATACCGGCACGGTCCCTTTGGGAGAGATCTCGAGCAGGGACGAAGGCTTGTCTCGCAGCACTACCTCACGAATCTCGCAGTCCTGCCGGCTGATCTGTAGCGCTAGACGTGCGCGCATGGCGTAGGGACAGCGGCGAAAGGAGTACAAGACGGGTCTGGTCATAGGCTCTTGCCGCTCCGAGGATAGGATGGGAGTTGTATAAGCAGATGTGTGCGTTGCGAGCACCTCAGGCGCTCGTTTGTCCACCCGTTTTCGCTGACCAGTCACGCTCCAGCAATGGATGGCGAACGTACGGGATGTTTTGCACACTCCACTTGTCCGATGTCAACGCACGGCCAGCTCGCCCTCGGCCGTGAAGTCGATGCGACTCGTTGCCACATTCTCAATGAAGAAGCGGTCGTGGCTGACCACCATGACGGCACCTGGGAAGTGGACGAGGGCCCGCTCCATGACCTGGGCGCTAGTCATGTCGAGGTGGTTGGTGGGCTCATCCAGCACCATCACTGAGGCACCAGAGAGCAGACACTGGGCCATAGCGACACGCGCCTTCTGTCCGCCTGAGAGGGTGCCAATCTTGGCCTTCATGTCGGCCTCGGAGAACTGGAACATGGTGAGGAAACGGCCCACTGCCTTCTTGGTCGCCGTGAGTGCCAAGCTGTCGGGTAGGGCGTTGACGGCGTGTGTGACGGTGTCTTTGGGGTCGAGCTCGTCGAGCATTTTGTTGAACGAGACGAAGGTCTGGCCCCGGGTCCACTCGACCGTGCCAGCGTCCGCTTCGGTCAGGCCCGTCAGAACACGGAGCAAGGTCGACTTGCCGCTTCCGTTGGGGCCGCTGATGGCCAGCCGCTGTCCGCGTCGTAAATCGAAGCTCAGATTTGCGAATAAGTCTTGCTCGCCGTACGATTTGCTGAGTCCTCGCACCTCGCACAAGCATGCCTTGGTGCGCAGTCCCTTGTAGATCTCAGTGAGAATCTGGTCGACCGGCTTGGGGCCCTTGGCCTTGCGAATCTTGGAGAGCCGCTTGCCGAGGTCTTTGCTCTTGTTGCGGGCGGCCTCTCGCCGGTTGGCAATGCCCTCGGCTTCGTAGGCCAGCAGCTCGGACTCGTACACGAACTGCTTCTGGAGCGTCTTGAAGCGCAGCTGCTTTTCGACGACGTATGCGGCGAAGTTGCCGGTGTATTCATGCAGATGGTGGTTTTCGACCTCGATGATGCGGTTGACGACACCGTCGAGGAAGGCCCGGTCATGGGAGACCACAATGGCCGCTCCGTGAAAGGTACGGAACCAGCTCTCGACCCACTCGACGCCGGCGACATCCAGGTAGTTCGTGGGCTCATCGAAGAGCAAGATCTCTGGCTTTTCAAGCAGAATCTTGGCCAAGGAAGCACGATTTCGCCAGCCGCCAGAGAGCGCGTCAATGGGACAGGTACGGTGCGCGTCGCTGAAGCCCAGCTTGGTCAGGACGGTGTCGATTTCCCGGTCCACGTCCCAGCCGTTGAGGCGCTCCATGTCCTCGAACAGCTCGGCCTGTCGCTCGATTAGGCCGTCCATCACGTCTGCGGCTGTGGTCTCGTCTGCCATTGCTGTATCGATGCTCGCGAGCTCTGCCTCTACGGCACGCACCTCTGCGAAGACTTCGGACAGTTCATCGAGGACGGTGGCGGACCCGTCGAGTTCTGAGAACTGCGAGAAATAGCCAATCTTCACGTTGTCCTGGACGGTGACGACACCCTCTGTAGGCTGAAGCTGGTCCAAGAGGAGCTTGAGAAGAGTGGACTTGCCGGACCCGTTCTTGCCAATGAGGCCCACACGGTCCCCGGGCTCGAGTCGGAAGCACGCCTCGCGCAGCACTTGATTGTTGTCGAAGACTACCGACACATCGTTCAATCGGACCAGGCTCATTGGGCTCCAGGGGGCATGACGGGTCAAGCCCATCTGGGCACTGCCGCGCACGTAGTCGCGCGCGTGGACCCGTGCGAACTCTGCGGTCATTGAGGGAGGCGTCGGCGCGCTTGTCAGCTCGGGAACCATGGGATCTGAACTGCGTTGCGCATGACGATGCGGAATCGAACGGGACATCCGGCAGATGATTGGCGAGATGGAGCTCCCACCAGCTCGTCAGCCGGAGGAGTTGATTCTGATGTGACCGGCCATCCCAGCGTTGATGGGCGGCGTCACGTGAGGCTAGAGGGCCTCGGCAAGCGCCATCAAATACGCTTCAAGCTCGCCGAACGGCCCGCTCCTGGCATCACCGTTTGTGAGCACAATAAAGCCAACTCCGCGCTCCGGGTGTAGGCCCATAGATGTGGTGGTACCCACCTCTCCGCCGTCGTGCATGCGCCAGCCACCGTCGCTGCGGTCGTCTAGGAACCAGCCCAGAGCCGTTCCTGCAGCGCCGTCATCTGCGTGGCGTTCCAGCATCTCGCTCACGGTTGATGCTTGCAGAATCTGCTGGTCGTCTAGGGTGCCGTCGTTGAGCAAGGCGGCGAGCCAGCGGGCCATGTCTGGGGCACTTGAGCGCAGACCACCGTTTGGGTAGTCGGCGAATGTGTAGTGTTCAACTGGCTCATCGCGGGAGACGTGCGGACGTGCAAGCGCCTCTTCGGCAAAGTCGGCTAGCCGCCAGCTCGTGTTCGTCATGCCCAGAGGCTCAAAGAGGGCGGTCTGACTGTGTTGCGCCAGGTCTTCGCCTGCTGCGTATTCGGCGACGTAGCCTGCCAGAGCAAAGCCCATGTTGGAGTACTCGAAGTCGTCTCCGGGGGACCATGGCTGGTAGTTGTTGGCTGCGTCGTAGTACGCACCGCCCGGCGTGAAGTAGCCTTGAACAGCGTCTTGTAGGGAGATGCTAGGGTCGGCACCGTCCACGTAGAAGCTGTCCATGATGTCGCTGTCAGCGATGGCCGCGTGGTGGGTGAGCACGTCAAGCACGCGGATGGGCCCGTCTGGATGACGCACGGCAAACGGTAGAAACTCGTCGACAGCGGTATCGAGGCTGAAGTGGCCGGCGTCCCGCTGCTGAAGCACCAAGTTGGCGGTTACGGACTTGGAGATGGACGCCAGCAGGAACGCGGTGTCCTCCTGTACGACACGCTCGGTGTCTGCATCTGCGAGGCCAATGGCCGTACACCAGACCACGTAGGCCTGCTCAACAAGACAGGCGCTGAGTGCCGGCACCCGTGCGCGTGAGCGTAGGCTCTCTAGGTCAGCGGTGACCTGTGGGCCGTCGATTCGGGAGTCGTCGAAGCTTGAGGTGGGAAGGGGACCCGGTTCAGCGACACAGCCCCCTGCGCACAGGGCCACGCCGGCAAACAGAGCAGCGTTCGTCTGGCGAAGTGGGACGGTCATGTTGGGCCTCAACGAATCAAGGGGTGAGGGCGATGACCCGCTTGCCGAAGGCTTCGCCTCGAAGCAAGCCGATGAATGCGGCGGGGGCCTGCTCCAAGCCAGAGATTACCTCTTCGCGGTATTGGATGTCTCCGTTCTTGACCCACTCGGTCATCTTCTTGGAGAACTCTCCGTACAGATGCCCGAAATCGTCGAACACGATGAAGCCGCGTAGGGTCATTCGTTTGCGGAGAATCATGCCCATCAACAGGTTCAGACGGTCCGGACCCGGAGGTAGGGAGGTGGCGTTGTACTGCGAGATGAGGCCGCACACGGGAATTCGTGCTGATGTGTTGAGGCGTGGAAGGACCGCGTCTAGGACCGCGCCGCCTACGTTCTCGAAGTAGATGTCGATACCGCTGGGGACCGCGGCCTTCAGGGCATCAGCGAACCCATCTGCCTTGTAGTCAATGCAAGCGTCAAAGCCGAGAGTGTCGACCACGTGTCCACACTTCTTGCTTCCGCCGGCGATGCCTACGACGTGGCAGCCCAAGAGCTTGCCGATCTGTCCGACCGTCGCTCCGACTGGGCCGCTGGCTCCGGCAACGACGAGGGTCTCACCGGCCTGTGGACGACCAATTTGGGTCAGCCCCGCCCAAGCTGTCAGGCCAGGCATTCCGAGCACGCCGAGCGCCCAAGATGGGTTTTCCGGGTTGGGACCAAGGTTGATGAGCCCCTTGCCATCGGACAGCACGTAGTCCTGCCATCCACCGAAGGCGACGACCCAGTCGCCCACTGAAAACCCAGGTACATCGGACGTCTCCACGGTGGCAACCGTGCCGCCCACCATGACTGCACCCAGCTCAACCGGTGGCGCGTAGGAGGGGGCGGCGCTCATTCGTCCACGCATGTAGGGGTCGAGGGACAGGTAGCGGTTGCGTAGCAATAGCTGGCCTTTGCCGGGTGTGGGAACGTCCACGGCCACGAGGCGCAGGGTGTTGGCGTCTGGCTCGCCCTTGGGGCGTTCTGCTAGGACAAAGGTGCGGTTCGAAGAGGACAGTTCTGCCATGTGGGCTCCTCCGCCGTTCGAGCCGGCGTCGTTGGGGAGACGGCTCGGTAACCGACGCGCAGGGGGGGCCCGCGGCGAGTGCGTCAACCTGTGTCGTGCGCTGCTAGCGGACCCAGGTGCTACGCGGCCGGCGCCGTCGAAAAACCAGGTGGATAGTGCCTGATCGGTGGTGACGTTTAGTGTTCTCGCTGCCCATTCCACTGCATGTCCTTCAGGGAGGCCGCGCTCCGGAGAACTCACTTGACCCCGAGTTTGTACGAAGGCGAGCGCCCTCGGTTCGAACAGCGGTACGCCCGAACGGAGGGTGACGATGTTGCGACCTTGGGTTTGCACGAAGCCTCCGTCTGTCTGGGGGGCTCCCGGTGGTCGGTGTCAGTGACTGACGCCGTCTGCTGAGATGTATTTTGCGGCCTAGATTAATGGGTAATATGCGAACGCCACGCAATCCATCTCCCGGGCCGCGAGTCCGGCGGAGAGAACCATGATCTTTCTTCTCCTGGCCGGCCTGTCTCACGCTGGCTGCGATCTTGAGACCCCTCTGCCTTACTGGATGGTCGGAGGGGGTGTGCCAGTGTCCACACCGCACCTTGTGCTTGAGGATTGGGCCGAGGTCGCGAGCGTTTCGGAGCCGGGTGGCAGGCTGGTCACCCTGACGGCGTCTGTTCGTAATACCGGGCCCGCAACCTAGCAGAATGGCTCGTACTTCGCGCCATGGAACTTACCCACGGGTGTCGAGGTACGGGCGAGGCGATTGGCATTTGACCAGCTGGAACCGTCAGCGGTCGCTGAGCCTCTTCAGACCGTGGATGTCTTCGTTTCGACTGCTGCCGAGACCGAGTTTCAAGCCTTGTTGGTCAGCGGTTTGGACGGCGTCATGCGCGGAAACGAGTCCATCGTCGGCACGGTGGTCGCTCAATCCATCGACGATGCCTCTCTCGATCTGTTCATGAGCGGTGACAGAACCACCTACGTCTTCTCCGCGAGCACTCCCTTCCTGGACGGTTTGGTTGTTGGTGATTTGGTGATTTCGCCTCAATCCACTGAGCTTCCTTGACCGGAGCCCATTCCGTGCTCGCTGTTTCCGTTTGAGGTCGCCAACATTGTGTCCGTCGGCGATGAGGTGCACATCACACCAGGTCCCAATGCGCCGCTGTACTATACGTCCGGTAATAGCGTCGTTAACATCGATCTTAGCGGTGAAAATGCGCAGCTTCTCACGCCCACGGGGGGAGACGATATTCGCTTGGTCCCAGGATATGGCGGACCTAGCGATATGTTGTTGGCTGACTTTCCGGACGGGGGTGAGACGAGCCCGTTGATTCGCTTCGCGGTTCCCGACTTTGAGCCGGTTGAGGGCGTGGTGGTGTCGGGTGACATCCTGCTGGAACGACTTGCGATGCCCACGTCGTTGCGCTTTCGGGACGGTGATGTGGAGTTTGACGCGGAGCCTGCGCTTGAGTGGCGCTTCATTGGGTCCATCACCGCCGAAACACAGGCCGAGCTGGACCACTCAACGCGGCTTGGACAGGTCTTCATAGACCTCGCGACGATTCCCGCAGGCGTCACCAATATCACGATTCACCTAGCGCTCGAGCTGACCCTTGAGGCTAGCCTCGACGTCGTTGCGGGCACCACAATGGGCGTGGATATTCGCGGCCGGCAAGCAGCCGTCGTTCACGTCGACAGCGGCGGTGGCTCCTATGCGCGTTCCGACCGCAGCGGGCCCCGGCTCGACCTCACGCCGCCTCGGCTGGTTGAGGACACCCATGTGTCCGCTTCTATCGGGGTGGGCAGCTCAATCGGGCTGCTCCTAAGCGACTCCTACGACCTGCTTGACTTGACCTATTCGGTCGAGGGCATGGCACAGGGTCGCGTTGAGATTGACCCGAGTGCGAGCCCGGCGGTTCAGTCGGGTACGACCTGGCTCGCGGCCACCGAACTCACGGGTTCTATCCTCGGTGCCAGTGTCACCCTCGCCCGTGCCGAGGTCACCGGCTCCGACCTGGAGTCCATCGCCGCACCCCTAGAGACCCCGCCGGATGGTGGACCGGCCGGACGTGGTTACGCGCAGCATTGGGCTACCGTTTTTGATGGGTACGGTGTGGGCGGTCGGGTTCCGTCGGACCTCTCTGGTGACTTACTGGTCGTCGAGCGCGCAGGAACGGGGATTAGCACCTATCTGACGGCATTCGACCGCATGGGCGAGGTGCGCTGGGAGACCCATCTTCCGGACTTTGGCGGCAATGTCGATGCGCTCTCCGATGGCGGCGCTGTACACTTCGCGGGTCGTATTCAGCGGGTTGATGATCAAGGTCAGCTCCTCTGGAGCTGGCAGCGGCCGGACTACTCAACGCTCTATTCGACGGTTGTGGCGGTGGCGGAGCGGGCCGATGGCACCGACGATATCTGGACGGCACACCGCTACAACACCTCTAGGAAGGAGCGCATTGCGCGTCACAATCCGGACACTGGAGAGCCCTTATTCTACAGGGAACTCACGGCAGATGGTGGGGTGGTCATCTGGAATACCCTCGCGGATGAGTACGGCGCTGTGCTGTGCGGATACTCGGCGCAGCGTCCTCTCTCCCAGGGCCGCATTAACGACGCGGTCGTCATCCGGATGGATCGGGACGGTGAGCTGCTCTGGGCACGCAAGACCTCTGGCTACCCGTGGGGGTGTGCCGTTCGCCAGGATGGTAGCGGGAGCATGCTGATTTTTGGTCGGAATGCCCCCGAGTACTACGAGCCGCATGAGTCTCTGTTTGCCGCCGAGTATGATGTTGATGGCAACCTGATGTGGCATCGCACATATGGGCTCAGCGGCGACATTCCCGGGCAGGGGACAGCGGACCACTGGAGCGGGCCGCATCTTCTCGATGAGGTCAACCTCGCGGCGCCAATGGCCGAGGGCTGGATGCTCGCTGGGACCACCGGGTACCTCTCGGGAGAAGCGGCGTTCACTCTGTCGGTGAACCGGCAGGGTGACCCGATTGCGGCGCGCGTGATTGACGGCGTCGGTGTCACTCAGGTGCGCGGACTGCATCAGCGTGGCGACGCGTTCCTGGTCGCATTGACGAGTCCAACGCCCGGCCCACTGGTTCAGAGCGAAGACACTGTGCAGCTCCTGGCCATGATGCCCCACGACGGCCGCATTGTCTTCGACCCAGAGGTTGGACTGACCTCCTATGCCATAGACGTAGTGGCAGATGACTATGGCGGGAATGCAGGTATCTGGGGCGTTTACACCACTCTCGATCTGCCCTTCGTTGTGGCCGTCGAAGACGTCGTGGAGCCCTGGACCGAGCGCAACGACAGCTTACTCGGGTCCTACACATCCACCGTCGCAAACGCGACTTGGGCACCGGAGTGCGGGGAACCCTGTGTTCCTGTTGACCCTGACCCTGATACCGACCCTGATACCGACCCTGATACCGACCCTGATACCGACCCTGACCCCGGCACCGACACGAGCGACACGGGTCTTGTGGACAGCGACAGTGACACGGTTTCAGAGGATGACGGTCCGCGGTGCGCGATGAGTCCCGGCTCGGTGCCGGTGTGGCTCGTGTTTCTGCCGCTGTTGGCTGTGCGCCGGCGCAGCTCTGGCCAATGGGTGCGATAGTCATGTCATTGGACCCTTTTCGGAGGCTGGGCGAAGACTGGCAGTGGTGTCGAGCACAGGGAGTCTCCGTTGCCTACTGTGCTGCATCGTCGCCTGATTGCGCTAGCGCGAGCACATCCTAAATGTGTGTGCTCTGAGTCCGACTTCACCCGGGTGAACGAAGGGCGAGACGACTCGTGCTTCCGGCCAGAGCGGGAGCCCCTCTTCGACTCCGCGACCCGTGACCGCTTCGCCGTTGCGGATCGGCGCCGACCCAACCCGACACGACCTGCAGCACACGAGTGCCGGTCGTCCGACTGCGACGCGCGCATCACTCTTGCTAGCGCGTCAGCTCACATAGCCGTCTCGCTTCTTCCGTCGCTCGCTGACGGCGGCGGAGCAGCAGCAGAGACAGCGGCACGTCGCGGCAGTCGCCGTTCGTACACACTCCACCGAGCCAGTAGGCGTCGGTGCCGAGCACCGCGTCGGGGAATTGCGCGGTCACGAAGGCCTCTTCCTGGACAAAAACCGTTGTTTTCGCCCGGTGCGCGCGTCGGCTATGGGCGCTGCGCTGGGCTCTCCGACTCGGACAATCGTCGTGCGGCCAATAGGCCCATTGCTAGTAGAGCGAACCCCCATCCGGCGGGACGTCCGTCACCTGTGGTTGAGCAACCGCTGCCAATGATGTAGCTGGTCGTGTAGTGCTGGTCGCAGTTGGCGTCGACACCGCTATTCGCGACCTCGGGCGCTCCTGGGTACACGCTGGCATCGGAGTCGTCGCAGTCCCAGGGCGCGTTGATACCGTCATTGTCCTGGTCATCCCAGGCGTCCGAGTCGAATCCAGTGGCCCCGGTGGCGGGGGAGTCGAGTGTCGCCGCTGAGCCGAGACCTGGCTGCCAGGTGCTATCGGTGCAGGGGGCGTCCTCCACGTAGCCAAACAGGACAGGGTCTCCGGTGGTGTCGTTCAACCCCTGGTCGCTGCTGTCGAGGTCGCCAGCGAACATTACAAACGTCGATTTCCAGCGCAGGTTGAAGTCGCTCTCGATCTGTTGCGTGTTGAATCCGTAGATGGCGGGTATGTAGGGGCCTGTGGATTGGTAGTAGATGTTGTGTTGTAAGGAGGCAGAGGAGTCGTCCATTGCGAGTATCGGGCCCTTCCACCAGGCGGAGTTACTGGCGAAGGTGTTGTGCTCGAAGTCCAGAGTCGCGGACTCGGCTTTCACGGCGCCAGCGTCTGTGGACGATGAACCCAACAGTTCGTTTTCGACGAAGACACTGCCGCGGAGGGTAATGGGGGAGTCGTCACCAAACGCGGCGATACCGGCGCCCTCACTGTGGGCGTTGTTCTTACAGAATAGACTCGAATAGGAGTCAAGTGAGCCGAAGTCGTTGGCGTATAGGCCACCGCCCTCCGCGGGTCCGCCGATAGCCACGTTGCCGGCCAGCACGCTGTTGTGGAGCTCCATGGATTGCGCACTCTGTGAGGCGATGGCTCCACCGGTGGTCGCTGTGTTGCTGAGCCAACGGCTGGCGGTTGCGGTGAGCTCGCCGCGCTCTGACTGCTCCCCCTCCATTTGCCAGGCCCCTCCCGAGCCACCCGTGTTGGTCGTGAACACGGCGTCTTGAACCGTGACTGCGGAGCTTCCGAACTGACCAACGGCCCCGCCCCAATCGCGTGCCTGATTACCGCTCCACCGTCCGCCCTCGAGGGTCGCGGTCGTTTGCTGCACGAATAGCGACCCGCCCCGGTCGGCGGCTGCGTCGGTGTGGCCGTTGTACCGGAGAGTTGCGGCCGCCGTCGCGTCCACGTACACGTCGCCGCCTTCCGACGCAGAACCGTTGACGAATGTGCTGTCCGCGACAACAAGGGGGCCATTGGTCATAAAGAGGCTGCCGCCTCGGCCGAAATTCTGCACGCCATTGTCGCCGAACTCAGAATCGTAGACGTCGAGCTGGCCCGCATCTACGTGGACCGCGCTTCCGTTGATGCCGGTGACGACGTTGAACTGTGAGTACTCGACCGAGACGTCGGAGTTTCTGCCTCGAATACCCGCGCCGCTGGCGATGGACGCGAGGCGGGCGAAGCGGCTCGATGACACTGTGATGGTGGAGTCGGTCGACGACAGAGCGATGCCCGGAAGTCTGCTAAACACGTTTGCGACGTGGATATCCTCAATGTGGACCGTTGCGCTTGTTGCGGAGATTGCCCGCGCGGTGTCCGGTAGAGGAAACCCGCCAATCTCCCCAGGGTCCACGCCGCTGGACGGGTTGAGCGTGAAGCCGATGATGCTCACGTCTGTGTTCTCGGACACCGTGATGACGTTGGTGCCAAGGCCATTCCAGACGGTGTCCGCTGAGCCCGCGAGGGAACGAATCACGACGTCGCGGGAGAGCGTCACCGACTCTGTGTACGTTCCTGGGTGGACCAGCACGGTCCCCGCGGGTCCGGCGGCGGTGACCCCCTCGCCGATGGTGGAAAGCGTACACCCCGGACAGACTTCAACCGTCGCTGCTTTCGCTGCGAGCGGCATGAGTCCAAGCATAATGAAGAATTTTCTCACGAACCAGATGTAGCCGATTTGCTGGGGAACTGACTTGGAAGGAGCGAGGACATTGAGAGGATAGTCCCAGTACTCGCGTTGGCCTGTTCCCTCGGTTCATTCCCAGGCAGACGGGTGGTCATACATCGTCGCATATGCGCACGGGTTCGGCTGGCATTACTGCTTGGCTCGGCGTGTGTGCGGGTCGATAGACCGCAATGGCGATGGGCTTGGCACGCTTGGGGGCTACGGCACTGACCACAACGGTGGCCGCCGTTGCAGTCCGCGTCGATGGGGGGGGGGCGCTCGGCCGTCCGACTGCGCACGGCGCGCCGATGGCAGCATCACCACACAGCCGAGTTCAGCTACTGGTTCCAATATGTCGGCTACTAAGTCGAGAACTACAGAACGGAACCCGGTATTGAGGTGGTTGTACCCCCCGAACACGATGGCACAGACCCGGACGTCTAGCTTGAGCGTGGCCTCACCGAGGCGCTGGCCGCTTTGGCTGGAGTGCCGGAGCAGCCAGATTTGAGCGACCGGCCGCATGTGGAGCGTTCGCCTGGCTAGAGTGTTTGGTTTGCGTGTGATGCGGAGGGGCAGGGGTGGAGCGTATTTGCACATCTCAACTCAGGAGCATCATGCGCACCGTCTTTACTCTCTCCCTCGTCCTTCTCATCGCGTGCCCCGGCGACGAGCCGCTCGACACGGACGATGGCGACACCAGTAGCGATACCGGCTCTGACTCTGACAGTGATTCGGACTCCGACAGTGATTCGGACTCCGACAGCGACACGGACAGCGACACGGACAGCGACACGGACAGCGACACGGACACGGACTCGGACTCGGACTCCGACAGTGATTCAGACACGGACGATGGACTCGCGTTTGCCGACGACGACCCGTCCGTCGGTCTGTATCAGTGGATTCAGAATCCGACGCCTTCGCCCAATGGCTGTGGACTGCAGATGTCCCAGACAGGCAATGGTCTACAGATCAGCGCTGTGCAGCCTGCCAACATGACCTTCCAAGCCAGAATCGACGCGCCATCGTTCGATGACCCCGGCGTCGTGGACTGCACTTACGAAGAGGACGGTGATTTCGCCTGTGCGCCTGTGGTCACCTCGTACAACTTTTCTGACTTTGGCATGAGTGGAACAGCCACCAAGTCGGTCGAGTATTCCGGACTCTTTGTGGAGCGCATCCGCGTCATCAATGGTGCGGAGCACACGTTTAGCCCCGCCTATTCACTGCGCGCCGACGTGGACGTGGAGTACACCTGCGCGGCCTCTACCCAAGACTGTGCGACCGCGGCCATGCAAGGATTCAACGTCACAGCGCTCCCGTGCCGCTCCGAGTTCACTGAGCCTGCGACCAACCTCTCCGACCCGTCACTGCCTTCGCGCTAGCGGACCCAGATCCAGGCGCGCCGTTTGCAGCGAACGGTCGGGTTCCACCGGTGTCCAACGCGGCGGTGTACCGAGGGCCAGCGTCCAGCCCTCGTCGGTGTCACACCACCCCTCGAACGTGCAGACCTCAGCGGTCTCGTCGCGCTCGGACAGGGCCGACACCGAGGCCTTCATCGTCGCCCGCCGCGACGCGAGCGCCGTGCCCTCGCCGTGCTCCAACGACGGCCACAATCATAGGTTGCAGCGGGTGACCCCCGAGATAGCCCGGGCGGTATGAAGACACTCCTCTTGCTGCTGGCTGCCTGTGGAACGCCCCCAGAGCTGGAGGTGAAGTCAGACTGGCTCGAGTCCGACTGTGGTGAGCTCACCATCCAGGTTTCAGGGCAGACCCGGGCGAATACCCCGGTTGTGTTGAACACTTCTGGCGGGTCCGAGAGCGCACAGTCCGACGCCGCAGGGAGCTTCCGCTTTGAGCTCACCCCGGAGGAGTTCTCGAGCGTCTTTGCGGTCGCCGGCGAAGGCAGCAAGACCACCGAGGCCATGGTCTACTCCCCGCGGCCCACTCTGCAACACGTCGCCAACGGCGACTCTCGCCGAAACAACTGCTTCAGCGTGGGAATGCTGTCTCGTTCCTGCAGTGTGGCCGTGAACTTCGGTGAGGTCAGCCTCAGCGGCGGAGTGACCAACGGCTCGCTCAAGATCGATGGGGTTCAGGCCCCCGAAAGCTCGTCGGGCTTCAAGCTGCCCGTGCCGTTCTCCACCGTGCAGACCTGGGACCTGTCGGTGTTCGACGAGGGCGCCGCGTGTGGACATCTGGTGATTCCGAATGTGGAGGCATCCTCTAGGGGCACCACGTTCACGGGTGAGGCCTGGGTGGGCCGGAGTGACGCCGAGCGTGTGATGACCGAGGCGCTGGCAGCACGTCTGGGAGGGGACGAGCCCTGGGCGGCGGCCGCAACGGGTGATGTCACGATGGTCGTGCGTCGACTCGGTGAGCGTGCCGAGCCCCGGCTCCTGCGCTGGGACGGCGACCTCAAGCGCCTCAGCGATGTCAAGTGGGTCGCGCGCATCACGCAGACCACCGTCGATATCGGAAGCTGTGGCATGTATAGCAGTGACAGCGGTACCCGCACCGAGGTCATGGAGACCCGAACCGACGAGGTTGTCGAGCTCATCGAACGGACCACGGGCCGTGTGCAGGCGCAGACCACCCTCAACGGGCGGCGATCTGGCTGTGGGTCCATCGCGTTCTCGACCTCACAGCGGTCGGAGGCCCCGATCGAGGCCGTGGACGCCTGGCTCGCCGAGCAGCTGGCCGCGCTCTAGTCCATCACGACAAAGGACGCAGTGAGCTGCGTGTCCTCTTTGGGTTGGGGGTTGGGGACGCCGACCTGGGCACGGGCCACAATGGGCTGGACCGACCTCGGTCTACGACACTGGCCTCGACGGCGGCCATCGTGGCCGGGAGGACTCCGCTGCTAGCGGACCCAGGTGCTACAGGTGGTCGAAGAGGAGGTGGTGTAGTTGCCGAGGCCCGAAGCATTTCCAGTGTAGTTGCACGAGCAGGTGCTCTGCCCGCCGCTTCCAATCCAGACCGAGCCGAAGCGGTCGCCAGAGTTGTAGATCCAGCTCGACATACCAGCATTGGAGTTGCCGTTCAGTGTTCTCGCCGACCACCCGGCGCTGTGGGATGTCGATTGGGTAATTACGGTAGGATATTGGAGCGCAATCGCGCCACCCGCCTGTAGCGTGAGCCAGCCGACAGACCCGGTGAACCGGTTGGACTTGCAGAGTAGCAGCGGGTCATTGGACCACGCATAGCCAGGCAACAGACGCCCCCCTGCAACCGCTGGATCCGTGATGGCTCCCGAGGTTCGGCTGCCGAAGGTCGCGGCATTGGTCGGGTCGTTGTCCACCAGGGTCCAGCCCCCGCCTTCAAAGTCCATGTCGCAGTACACATTGAAGGCGTCACTGGGGTCTCCGGCATTCGGGTCGACGCGGTACACGCCGCTTCCGGAGTTGCCGTAGACATGTGCGTCTGTTGGATTGCGGTAGAACCAGCAGGAGTTGGCGTAGGTTCCGTCGTCCCACTCAAAGGCTCCACTAACCAGCGTAGTCGTGCCCAAGGACAGGCAGGACGGTGGGGAGGCCTCTCCAACAATGGTGGTTCCGCGCTGTTCAACGGCGTTGTCGGGGACGTCGCCCCAGGTCCGCACAAGGACATCTGCGCCTAGAATGACGTCACTACCTACGCAAGCGCTGCCCCGAACGTCGGCACCGCGGCCGAGGCGGCTGCCTGTCCCGATATGCGCGTCTCCGCCGACAGCGGCTTGCTTGCGAATGCGCACGTCGCTGCCAATCACGGCATCGTCGAAGATGTCGACATCAGGTCCGATGACGACGCTATCGCCAACGGTGGTTCCGGCGCCGACGGTAGCAGCGCGCGCGAAGATGGTGTTGTTACCAATGGAAGCGGCCTCGACGGTGACGAGGTTTCCAAGGGTGACATGGTGGCCGACAGACTCCGGCGTGCCATTGAGCTGGGCTGCGTAGCCGAGGGTCAGCGTTCCCCCTGACGCGACGGTGAAGCCGCCGTCGATAGACGCGGACCGGCCAACAAAGGCGTTGTCTCCGAGGTTCGCGTTGGGGCCGACGCTTGCCCTGCGGCCCAGTACGCTGTCTGTGCCCACTGTGGAGCCTGTGCCGATGCTCGCTTGGGATGCAAGGAAGGAGTCTGAGCCAACGAAAGCACCTGCACCCACGTGAGAGTCAGGGCCAAGCACCACTCCGGTCTGTACGGTCGCGCCGCTGTCCACGCGTGCTGCGAGACCGACGACTGTTCCGACGGGGAGCACAACGGTGGGGTCGATGCAGCTGTCCATCTCGCCGTCTGCGTCCCAGTCTGAGTCCGCGACCCCACACCCACACAGACCCGGGTCGACCTTGTTGGGGTCCGACGGGCAGGCGTCCTGTGCACTCGCGAGTACGGGCATGAGTAGGCCGATGGCCAGCACGAGTGGTGCAGAACGTGTCATTGTGTGGTTTCCCCAGTTGTCGTCAGGCGTGAGCGTACACGCAGACAGGCCTGCACAGTACTATCTTAGAGGTTTTGTTGCATCTGAAAGTGGGCGCAGTGGTGAGCATGGAGAACCACAGATGCGGCTACCGAGCCATCATCCGCACGGTTGAACCGCTGCAGTACCCAGCAATGCTGAGTTCGGCGACAGGGCACTGCGGGTGTAGCTATGCGAAGAAGCTCCGTTGGAGCATGACGGCCGACAGTCGTCGAAAGAAGCCGTTAAATCAGTGTAAAGTGCGCGGTAAGCGCCGCCGCTGATTGTCCTGCGAGCACTCCCAAGGAGTGTTCGTGGGTAGACGTTGAGGAACACAGTTCATCCTGGCGTTCCCAGCAGGAATTTGGCTAGCTCCTCCAACGTGAAGGTGGCGTGGCCAACGGGCAACGCGCGCCGGGCACCATCGGTCGCTCTTGTGGTAAAAGCACAGTTGTTGGACGGGCATTGAATAGTCCCCGTCCGAGCTGGGGGATTTCATGCGAATTGTAGGCATTGCCATCGGGTTGTTGCTGCTGGCCTCGTGTGGCGGGGCGAATGACTCTGACACCGTTGAGGACGACACAGAGGCCTCCACTGAGGTCGCGGCAACGGATGCGGCCGACGAGCGATGCGTAGAGGCGTGCGCGCGGCTGGAGTCGTGCTTTGATGATTTCTGTGACGAGCAACCGCTGTCGCCAGCCGATTGTGTTGCGGAGTGTGATGAGGACCCCGAGGCGTTTCAGGTCGATGCCGTGCTTCTTGCGTCGTGTGCTCAAATCAACGCATCTATCTGCGTAGAAGAAGGGGTCGACGAGATCTGCGACTGTCCAACATCCGATGAGGGGACGTCCTGTACAGACACCTATACGTGCTTCGGGAACTGTCCTACGAGCGACGACTCCTGCATTCAGGCGTGCTTTGCAGCGGCAAGTCCAAGTGCGCAGCTCGCAATCCAAGCGGTGTCGGAATGTGCCAACGACTCGTGTGCAGGCGTTGAGGACCAACAGGCCTGTCTCAATGAGAATTGCTCGGATGAGATTGCGGAGTGCTTTTCCAGCTAGGGACCAGTCCACGTGACGTTTCCGTCGAAGGGCCCTGAGCGCGGATGAAGGCGCGTGGGCCGTCATCGGTCTAGACTGCGCGCTCCTCACGGGCGCGCATCGCCTATAGACCACGGTCCTGCATGCCCACCTTCCCCTCGACCTACGTTCGCCACATCATCCCGGCAGTCTTCACGCCAGGGGAATGTGCTCAGCTGCGGGCCACTCCCGGTCCGTTCGTGGAAGCGAAGGTTCAGCTAGACCCCGATGATCCGCGGGAAAACGTGCGCACGTCGACCGGGGTCCAGATGGCCCATGAGGCATCGACGGACTGGATTGTGGACCGGCTACACCCACACATCTTGGCCCTCAACCAGACCCTGGACTTCGACCTTCAAGGCTGGGCGTCACCCGCTGTGCTCCGCTACTTGCCGGGTCAACACTACACCTGGCATGTGGACATGGGACGGGACGATCTGGCCAGTCGCAAGCTCGCAGTCATTGTGTTGTTGTCCGAATCGGGTGCCTACGAGGGAGGTGACCTCGAGTGGATGCCAGACCTCGGACTGTGTCAACGTGGTCTAGGAACGGTAATTATTTTCCCTACATTCATCCCGCATCGGGTGACCCCGGTGACGTCCGGAGAGCGCTTCGTGTTGGTAGCATGGGTGCATGGGGACCGGCCGTTTAGGTAGCTGTGCCCCCCTCCGGTCCAGACCCTATCGGCCGGCGTTGTCCATCCGTCGGTTGATGGACTCGGAGTAGTCGTGCACCCCGCCGCCGTTGTAGTCGTCAAGCGCGTTGTCCCAGTTGGTAAACTGGCTCTCGTAGCCGGCTACGCTCTTCGTTCCTCGCTGGGTGTCGTGCCAGCCTTCACTGTCGGCGTCGTCTGTCTTCGCCCGCGTGATCTCGCCCTTGTAGTAGGCCCAGTGAAGCGCAATGCGCAGGCTTGTCCGTGGGTCGAGCTTCTCGTGTTTGCCAGTCAGGCCGAAGTTCTGCTTCTCGGGTACCCAGTCTCCGGGCACGTTCATTTGCATCATGTCGCCCTGAGCAAACACATTCTGGTGGCCGCCGCTCTCTTGCAGCGCCCAGGCCTTGACCATGGCCGGATCGAGGTAGCTTGGGTGCTCTGGACCCCAGCCCTTCTCTGCGTTGAACTCCTGCACAACCTCGATAATCAGCGAGTCATTGGCTTGGTGCCATGGCGACTCGTAGCCCGCGAACTCCGGCAGAGTGGTCTGTTGCTCATCGCGCAGCGGCACCTCTGGCGAGCGCTGGCCCGACAGCCCGAGCATCTCCATGAGTGCCGCGTTGCCCATGTCTGCACCCGACGTCATCCGCTCTGGACGACTCTGCGGAACTGGAACCGTACTTGTTCGACGCGTCTGGCTGGGCATGAGACTCCCTGGAGGATGTCGTCACTCTACACATGCGGTTCAGCGTCACCAAGTACCTTGTGCTGTCGGACGACAGAGCCCCGCACTCGACACCCGTTGACTGGCTCCGGAGCAGACACCAAATCGACACAACGGCGCTGCTTGGCGGACCTTCCACATGGTAGAATGCAGTCAGGGAGGGTGCAATGAGGGTATTGGCAGTTGGGCTGGGTGTGATGTGGGCGCTTACCGCGGCGGCTGAGCCGGTATCGTTTCAGCACCAGGGCCGGTTGATGGACAGCACAGGTGAGGCCATCAACGGCTCCCACACTGTGAAGGTGTCCGTGTACGACGCGTCCGACGCAAGGCAGTGGAGCCAGAGCTTTCCGGGACTGGCGTTTGACGATGGGTACTTTACGGTGACTCTGACGGGAAGTTCGACAGACCCGGCCAATGTCACTCTGGATGAGCTGTTCGCCGGTGCGCATCAGACGCTGACGGTCGGCCTACAACTCGATGGCGTTGCCGAGCTTGAGCCCCGGCAGGCCCTAGCGGACGTTCCTACAGCAGCGCTCGCGCGCCGAACAGAGGGGGCCGTTCTGGTGGATGTATCTACCCAGACTGTCTGTGGTGAAGACGGTCGACTCGGCTTTGACAGCGCTGTCGGCTCGCTGTTCGTCTGCGTGAGCAACGGCTGGCAGGCTGTGGGGGCTGGCGGCTCCGGCATAGGAGAGGGCTCGTCCAGCGACAACCCGGGCCGGTCGTGCAAGGGCATTCGCGATGCTGGCGCTGCCGATGGCAGCGGCCTGTACTGGATTGACCCGGTGGGCAGTGTTGGAGACTCTCCAGTTCAGGTCTACTGCGACATGTTGTTCAGCGGAGGAGGCTGGACCCTGGTGTCCTACGCGTACCGACCGTCTGGAGGCGGCTCCACGGTCTACTCGCTGCCGAACGCATTTCAGGGGGTGTGGACGCCGGGCGTCCGCGACAACATCGCCGCAATCGACGCCAGCGAGCTTGTGCAAGAGAGCACGTCTGCCATGCTGACCACCGCCAACGGAGACTTCGTGGATGGTGCGATTGCCGAGTACACCAAGCAGTACTCCTGGCTCATTCCAGCGCCCCAGACAACCGTGTTCAGCCTACCGGACCAGTCCACCTGTGACTCAGTGTCGGTCACCGAGCACACCGGCAACAGCACCTTCTCGGCCTTCGTGCAGCGAAACAAGCTCCAGGTCTCGTGCAGCGGCAACAAAGCGGGCACCCCCTACGAACGCCAGTTTATCGGTTTCTGCAACAGCGGTTGCTGGGGTCGGTGCGGAGCCGATGGCCCGCAGTGCGACGGTATGGTCGTCCACTACGCCAGCGGCTACGACCCCGCTGTTTCCGGTGGAGCGGGTGATGCCGAGCGTGCGGGTAGCTTCGCGTTTTGGCTTCGGTAGGGCACGCACCGTCGACGACAGGGTGCTTCCGGAGGCCCGCTGTAGGATGTGGCGAGCCGTTGCCGGTCATGGACCAACGAGCGGTGTTTGACGGACGCGGACACGACGCCCCGTCCGCCGAACGGTTCCGAATCGTCGTAGTCGTGTGCGCCACGTGTACGGCGGTGACCGACTGAGTCGGGGCAACGCCACGAGACCAATGTTGTTACCCGGGTAACAAGCATCTCAATCGCAGCACTCGGGCGGGCTGCCTTGGTTAGCAATCAGCCCGACGAGAAGCCAGATCCCGAACGCGTTGAGTTCTCTCAGCCAGGATTTCGTCGAATCACGCCATCTGCCAGCTTCCACAGCTGAACTTTTGAAGAGAGGTCTATTAAATACGCATATTCAAACTGCTTTTTCTCATCGGGGCTGCTACCCTCGCCACTGCGTGTCCTAAGGTTGGAACCACTACCGCTGGGAACGTTCTGAAGATCAATCTGAGCGGTATTGCGAAGAGGCTGAATTGCTCACCGGACCAAGTGACTTTGGTAGAGCAAGGCGACCAAACAACTGTGAAGGCCAACGGGTGCGGTGCCAGTGAGATGTACACCCAGATTGGCGATGCGAGGGTATGGATTCCCATGCAGGACCTGCGTGCAAGGTCCGCCTTCGACCTCGACTGTGCGGAGGAAGACATCACTATGAGCGCGCTATCGGCGCGACAGCAGGGGGTGAGGGGTTGTGGAAACCGTGCCACCTACACGTATGTACGGACGGACGAGGACCGCTGGGACTGGATTATGGATAGCGCCAGTTCATCCCAATAATCAAGAGTTTACTACGCTTTCAGCGTACGGTGGCTCTGGATTGCGCGGTTAGAGGTTCCAAAGCGAGAAGGGGCGACCGTGCATATTGGGCGCTGTGTGGACAGGTCTAAGAAATACTGGTTCTACCTTTCCTGTCTACAGTTCCATCCACGTCAACTGCCAGGTTCCTAGCGGAAGTCCTTGCGCCCCTTGTGCCGACCATCACACCACGGCTTGTTCTTAGACAGTCCACACCGACACAGGGTGCCGCGGTCTTCAGGCTGACCGGCTAGGCGCTCTACGTTGATGTCGTAGGGGACCTGCAGACGCACTTCGCCGCCTTCGACGATGTCGATGTCGCAGTCAGAGGTGGCGTCGATCTGGACGTCTGCGCCCTTGGACTCCACGGCCAGTGCACCGGATGGACACAGGCCAACGACGCGCGCAATCTCGGCCGCTGCGTCGTCGTCTCCCGCCAGTTCAGCCTCGCGCAGGGCGCCCAGTGGCTTGCAGTAGAAGACGTGCATGCAGGTGTTGGGATTGAAGTGGGTGCGGACTGTGCGGCCTTCCCAGGTCTTGATGGGCTTGGTCGTGGCCAGCTGGTTTTCGCCTTTGAACTCGGCGGCTTTGTGGCTTCCGTCGCAGAATGGCGCGTTCTTCGACTCACCACAGCGGCATAGGAAGACGTCGCCTTGTACGTCGACGGGCTCGCCGCAGTAGCGCATGCTCTTGGCGTTGCTGACCTTGATAGGGCCGTTTTCAAAGAGGGTGACGGAGGGCTTGTCAGACATGGGTACTCTCGGAGAAGAATGGGGGGCGGAAACGCGGCCACCATAGATCAACGCGGCGTCGGACGGCGATTTACCGCAAGAATGCGGGCGTGCCGACACCCACCTCGTACACAACATCACTGAAGAGACTGGTGATGTACACGCTGCAGACGTCGAAGTCTCCACGACCGAATGCCAAGCTTGCAGGGGAGTTGAGGCCGTCTGCAATCACGTCCACGTCTCCGTCGGCTGTCACACGCAATAGCTCGCCGGGCAGGTTGGACAGAACGAGGACGTCGCCGTTTGCGTCCAGGGCAATACCGTCCAAGGTGGCGTTGTCGTCGAAGGTTGCGACGGTGCGGACGTCGCCGGATTGGCCCTGCGCGCTGACGTCGACGGCATGAAGTGCGATGGGGGCGTTGTAGGTCTGGGCGACGAATAGCGTTGTGCCGTCCTCGCTAAACACCATGCCATTGGGCGATTCGATACCGGTCAGCCACTCGCTCACGTCTCCGGCATCGGTCACTTCCCAGACGGTTGTGCCGCCTGGGCTGGAGACCAGCAGGGTGTCCCAGGGAGTGACCACAATGAAGTTGGCACCTGGGATTCCTGACGCAAGCACTTGTGATGTTCCGGTGTCCGTGTTGACCTGCATGACGCCACCGAGCTCGCCGGCGGGGCCATCGCCCCCCACAGCGACGAGCAATGCGTCCTGCCACCACACAAGGCCGACCGTCGACGTCATGGAGACCAGGGGTGAAACAACGCCGTCAGGGGCTACCTCAGCGACGAATCCACCACCTGTGTAGGCGACGCCTCCAACGAATAGGCGACCGTCTGGGGACAACGCAATGCCCTCCGAACCTTCGGTCCCAGCGCTCTCAAGGCCTGTTGCGAAGGTGAAGACGTCGCCTTCGGAGCGGCTGTCTGTTGGGCAGCTCTCCATCTCGACGGGTTCATCAGGCGTGGTGCAGGCGCATACCATCGCGAGTAGCAGGACACGGGTCATGTAGCGGCGTCGAATAGGGAACCTCCTGGGAGGGTTGGCGCCGCTAGCTTACGACGAACGCGGCGTATCGTGGTGGGTCTTCCACTGGGGTTCATGGGCTGTTGGACGTCGTCTCAGGAACTAACTGCACACGGAAGAGCGGCTCGCTGAGGCATTGCTGTAGGCTCCAGGCATGCACACACCCTTCCTCCTGACGGACGCTAATGTTCGTCACCTCGGTGAGGGTGAGGTCTTCCAGATGGATGACTTTGCTTCACACAGCGAAGTCGAAGACTGGTCCGATGCCATAGCGCTGTCTCACGACTCCTTCATCGCTGCTGGGACAGGGGCGAGCCATGCGCGCAGTTCAGGCGTGCGCAGTGACCGAACGATGTGGGAATCCGACCTGCCAGGACGTTTCCTTGGGATGCGGCAGCGCTTTGTGGAGGTTCGCACAGAGCTCAACGCGGCGGCATGGATGGGATTGGATGGATTCGCCATTCAGCTTGCGGTCTTCGGACCAGGAGGCCACTACCAGGCCCATCGTGACGCATTGCGTGGGGACGCGGCGCGCCGTGTCACCGCTATCCTCTACTTGAACGGTAAGTGGACGGCAGCGGACGGCGGCTGTCTGCGGGTTCACACCTCGGAGACGCCTAGAGATATTGAGCCGCGAGGCGGGCGCCTGGTCGTGTTTCTATCGGACCGCGTTCTTCACGAAGTCCTCCCTGGCCATGTGGTTCGCAGCGCCGCCACGGCGTGGTTTCACGGGTATGGCAGCCGGTGAGTGGCTGGCGAGCGCAACGACGTCAGGCCCGCTGGCTCAAGCGTTCCTCGACCAACGTCAGCAGGTCCGCCGCAAACAGGTGGTTGGCGAAGGCCTCATCGTCATTGGTCTCGCTTGATTCCGCGGCATCAACTCGCAGTCTCGGCAACGCTCCGGTCGTCATGATGCCATGGTAGAGCGACCCGCCGAGACTGTCCGCGCCGTTGCTGGCGAAGTGCAGTGCACCGGAGTGAATGACGGCGATGTCTCCTGGTCGTAGCAAGACTAAAGAGATGTCGGGACTTGCCAGCAGACGGGCTTGGCGAGCAGACATGGGCCTATCTGTGGGCACAACCGTTGCCGGTTCGTCGGCGTTGTCTTCCCCGCTGTACGTGGCCGCGAGTTGAGGCGTTGCAGCATGGGACGCGACTCCCAATATCTTGGTTCCAAGAAGACCATAGGCCACCTGCACTTGCGGGCAGATGTCGACATGGGCGCAGGTCAGCGACCCAGACTCGCCCAGGAACAACCGAGGGATGGGCTCGCGCCACAGCAATCCAGGTCCGCACACGGCATCGAAAGCCGGGCCCGCAGCGGCGTGTTTACCGGGCACTCCAAGGCTGCGTAACGTAGGTGCTGCAGGCATTTCGACAGCGTACCAGTGGCTGTTTGGCGACGCGGTGTTGAACGTCATGGTGAGCCATTCATCAGCATCGCGGCGCGTATCGATGGCCTGCAGGATCTCTTCGAACGGCAGCGCCACGCCGCTTGTGTGCAGGACGAGGTCGGGGCTGGACAGCTGTGTGGCCACCATTCCGACGCGTACGCCAGCGGCCTCGGCAGCCTCACCCGAGTCCACCATTCCGACCTCCACGCCAGTGCCGACAGAGTCGTCATGAGCGGCCGGTGTGTTGTTGACGGCATCGGCGCTGGGAATCTCTGGGGCAAAGCCGATTCCCATGGGCTCGTCGGGGTCGAAGGTCACACGGAACGGACCCGTGCCAACGGCGGCGATGCAGCCATCCGCGATGTCCGTGCCCACCTGCGACAGGTCTCCCCACGTGGACTCACCAATGAGGCGGCCGTCGCCGGTCCATGCGGAGGGGGAACCGGTCACAGCGTCTGCGTCTAGACCTTGCTGAAGCAGCGCTATTAGGCCCGTCTCAGTGTTGGCAGTCCTGCTGGCTTTCGCGAGGACTTCGCGCGTAATGGTCACCCCACGGAGGGCCAATCTTTCGGCACCGTTGGGAAAGAGCAGCGGCTGGTCAATGGCCGAGTCGGTGAGTCGTGTGAGGAACCAACGGGCGTCGAAGGCGACGGCGCATGGGCCCGATGTCTGGCGGCGCGCAAGGGTAATCTTCAAATCGGAAGGCCAGTGAGGTACGGCCTGGGCCACTGTCTGTGAGGACAGGAGCGTCTGACCCATGGCCAGGGCGAAGACGTCGTCTGAGGAGCCCAGCTCGAGCGTTTCTGACGCCGCTCCAAGCTCATTGAGCACCGTCCACGAAGTCCCGCCCTGGAACGCGAGTCGAACCTGTGGTGCGGCGTGGTCCACGCTTGGGCGCAGTGAGACGTCGTACAGCTCAGCGCCGTCTACCTGTCGCTGCATGCCGAGGAACTGTAGCGTGCGACCGTCGCCAAGTGGGACGGTCGGGCCAGCGGCCAGTGGGGTCTCGAGCATGTAGTTTCCGGGGAGCCGGTGTGTGGCCGGCAGGTAACCCGGCTGTCGCTCAGCCCGTTCTGAGCAGGGTCATTGCGACTTACAGCACATGTTCATCCACACATCCGAGTTCCAGCCGTTGCCGTTGGCTGGGCTGTGCGTCCGCACACCGTTGCCGGCGAACGGGTTGGACTTCAGGTAGGTGCTGTTGGAGTGGTAGCTCCAGATGGCGCGTACGTAGTTGTCGTAGCGACCAAACCCGGATGGGCAGCTGTCGGAGCCGCGAAGAATGCAGTACGGGCCGGAAGGCCACGAGTCCGCTTGGGTTGCCAGGTCGGAGTAGTCGTCGGAGTCCAGGTAGTCGGCGAGGATGTCGTCTACGTTCCGCACAGTGGTGGTCAACTCGGACGCGGGAGGAAAGCTCGCGACGGTGCTCTGCAGTGCGTACTCGGACAGCGAATCGGTGGTTGCGTAGGCGCTCAGGGCAGAGGTGCGCACATGGTCAGACGCATCTGCGACCGTCATGTAGCCGCCAAGCTCTTGGGTGGTTGCGTAGGCATCCAGCGAGCCCGTTGTCGCGTAGGCGGACAAGGATGCGGTGGTGGCGTACTCTCCGAGGGCTGCGGTGGTCGCGTAGGCGGACAGCGAATCGGTGGTTGCGTAGGCGCCCAGTGATTGGGTTGTTGCGTAGGCGGAGAGGCTGGCGGTGGTCGCGTAGGCGTTCAGGGACTGGGTTGTGGCGTAGTCGCCGAGCGCAGCGGTTGTGGCGTAGTCGCTCAAGGACTGCGTAGTGGCGTAGTCACCGAGCGCTGCGGTTGTGGCGTAGTCGCTCAAGGACTGCGTAGTGGCGTAGTCGGCGAGTGCCTCTGTGGTTGCGTAGCTACCCTGCGATTCGGTGGTCGCGTAGTCTGCGAGTGCTTCTGTGGTTGCGTAGTCTGCGAGTGCTTCTGTGGTTGCGTAGTCGCCGAGCGCTTCTGTGGTTGCGTAGTCGCCGAGTGCCTCGGTGGTCGCGTAGTCCGTCAATGCCGCCGTGGTTGCGTAGTCGGACAGATCGGTTGTCGTCGCAAACACAGTCAATGACGTGGTTGTTGCGTACGCTTCGAGCGACGCGGTTGTCGCGTAGTCGTCGAGCGCGGTGGTTGTTGCGTAGTCCGAGAGAGCCGCGGTGGTTGCGTAGTCGGCAAGGGTTGCGGTGGTCACGTGGTCGGCGGCGTCAGACAGGGTGACGTAGTCGGCGAGGTCTGCGGTGGTTGCGTAGTCGGCGAGGTCTGCGGTGGTCGCGTAAGGGTCTAGGGCACCGAGCAGCATGGAGTCGGTCACCAAGGTGAGCCCGTCGTAGCCGGCAAAACCGGCGGTTGCAGCGTCGACATACGACACGGTCGCGAGCGTCTCGATGGTCGCTTCGGCGGCGACGAGCGCGGCTTCGGTCGCTTCGAGTCGAGCGGTGAGCTCTGCCTGGTCTGCGCGCATAGCGTCGAGCTCAGCGGTGAGGGTGTCTTCGTCGAGACCCCGGCAACCGGCCAGAACACAAACCACAACCAATCCGACAATGCGCATCTTTACTCCAGAACGGGCTTCAGTCTGCCGAATGCACCGCTCCTGATCAAGCCGAAACTGTCCGAAGCCGCACCTGGGTGTGCTGTACATGGGGACTCGCGGTGTCTGGCTGTAGGGGAGTGAGCCGGGTGGGCCGGGCCTGCGATTGGCGCTGCTGTTGCGCATTTGATGGCGACGTTACAGCCCCGCATGAGTCGAGACCCCCACACGTTCAGCTGGCCCTCCATCATCGTTCGCAGCGCTGCGGCTGGCCTGTGGGCGTTGTTGTGTACGGTTCCAGCGGTGCTTGCGTTCCTTGTGCTCATTCCGTGGCGTGGTGCGCGCATTCGTGGGGGAAATCTGTACGCAAAGACGGCGTGTTGGGTCGGTATGTGGCTGTTCAGCATGCCGGTCACCGTGGTCAACGCCGAGCGATTGGGCGCCGAGCCAGCCATCTATGTGGCGAACCACACCTCAACGCTGGACTTGTTCTTGGGGAGCGCGCTGTGCCCGGTGGGCGCTTGTGGCGTGGCCAAGAAGGAGATTGCACGCGTGCCGGTGTTCGGACAGCTGTACTGGCTGGCGGGTCACCTGCTCATTGACAGGGGAGACTCGGACAAGGCCCGTGCCTCACTCGCTGTCTTGTCCGAGCTGGTGAAGCGCTTGGGACTGTCGATCTGGATTTGGCCGGAGGGCACTCGCAGCCGTGATGGGCAGCTGAAGACGTTCAAGAAGGGCTTTGTTCACATTGCCTGCTCGACGGGACTGCCCGTGGTTCCCGTGCTGCTTCGCGGCGTGGATGACCGGTGGCCAGCGAAAGGTCCTGTGACGGCCGGTCCGGTGATTGTCACGGTCCTAGAGGCGGTCGATACATCGGCGTGGACACCCAACACTGCTGGCGTTCATGCCGAGTTTGTAGAGGCCATCTTCCGACGTGAACTGTCCACAGCGCTCTAGATGACGTCCCACCAACGGGCTTACCGGTGCCGCACACGGCGTCGGGTCGCTAGGACCATGTGATTAGGGTCGAGGTCCACGCTCTGTGCGCTGCCTGGACTGTCCACGGTGGCTTGTCCGTGCCCGTCGACCACATCTACCCACACGGTCACGTCGCCGGACTCGCCGCTGACCACTACTGGCACATCGAAGCTGCCGAACGGTACGGAGGATTCAATGTCCAGGGCAATCTGGGAGCCCTGTTCGGTCCAGCTCAGCTCCAGCTCGGGACGAAAGCCGCCACGCACCCAGAAGTCGAAGAAGTCTGATAGATCCTCGCCAGACGTCAGCTCGAACGCAGCCTGGATGTCCTCGGTTCGCACGTCTGCGCGGTCGAAGTTGCGCGCGAGTCCGTCCACGGCACCAAAGAAGGCGTCGTTGCCGATTCGGCCGTGCAGCATGTGCAGCAGAACGTACGGTCCCCAGTGGTAGATGATGGCGCTGCGGTGCGAGTAGGGGCGGGTCAGCGACGCGAACGTCTGGGTCTTGCGCAGGTCGCGCTCCCACTGGTGGCCGTAGCGCTTGAGTCGGTCTTGAAGGACGTCCTCGCCGAAGGCCGCTCCTAGGTAGAGCACGGCGTAGGTCTCGGCAAAGCTCTCGGCAATCCAGAAGTCTTCATTGCTTGCCGGTCGGATGACGTGGCCAAAGTACTGGTGAGCAATCTCGTGCGCGAGAACGCCGGACTCTAGATGGGGTGTGCCCGCCATTCCCGAACCGATCCAGGCGGGAGTTCGCGCTTGCTGCAGGTTGACCATGCCGTGGGGGGCAATCCAGGTGAAGCCTCCCCATGAGGTTGGAGCCTGTACAATCTCGAGTTCTTGGTGGGGGAACTGTGGAAGGTAGCCCTGGTAGAACGAGACGACACGCCGAACTTCAGGAGCAAATTCCTGAATGGACGACGACCGGGAACGGAAGAGGCGCGTGTCTACTGCTGGCAGGTCATCGACGGCTGCAGACGACGCTGTTCGCCAGTCCCCTAGTGCAATGTCCGGCCACAGCGCGTCGCCTTCACCGCTGGACGCCTCTACGAATCGCCAGCCGTCCTCTTCCCAGGTTCGAGTCGTGTCACCACCGATTGCAGCGATAAGTTCGCTGTCGACGGGGACTCCGACCGTTGTGACGAATGGCCAAGGATTGCCAATGCGACGCGGGAGAAGGGCAGGCACAATGTCGCGTAGGCCGGTGCTCCATCCGTTCGCCGTCTTCGCATTCCAGCCGCCAGACCAGCTGACGATGACCTCCACCTGCTCGCCGGCAGCCAGGGTTGTGGGAAGAAACAAGGGGGTCCAGCCCGACGCCTTGGTGGAGTCTTCATCTTCTGGGTCCAACCAAGTAAGCGGCGTACCGTCGGCCAATGTGACTGTGTCCAACGACCAGCCCTCATCGGGTGAGCGCCTGTTGAAGTCGTGCCGCGGAATGGACAACTCAATGACGTCAACGGGCTCTAAGGCTCGGATGGTCAGCCGAGACTCGCTGGTTGCCAATAGCCGATCATTCGTGGGGTTCTTTCGCACGCGAACGGTTGTGTTGGCCATGACCGCTTCGACCGGAGCCTGGAACTCACGGGTTGGCGTGTGAGGAATGGCACAGACCACGGCGTATCCGGAGCCCCAGTTCTCTTTCCAGCCGCCGGCCGTCACAACGGGCGCGTCGAAGGCGTCGGAGCGGGCGTCCGGGTCCCAGGTCACGTTCAGCCACTGGTCTTCGTACAGCGGCCGATTCGGTCGCAGCGTGCTGACGACACCAAGACGATTGGACGTGTAGACTTGGGCGCGCAGGACTGGGCGTCGGGTGTCGTCCGTCGCTTCGATAAGCAGTCGCTGCCATGCACCTGTTGTGTCCATCGTTCCAACGCGCTCGTCGACAATGTGGCCGGCGGCGCGAAGAAAGCGGCCTGATTCCGAGGCTTCTACTTGGTTTCCTTCGGGCAGCTCCAGCCCAAAGATGACCGATTGAGTGATGGGTGTTGTCCACGAACCGTTGGCCACCGTGGCTTGCAGGTCCATGGGGGCGTGGCCCGCATGCAAGGTGAGTCGATTGGCGAAGGTCCACCGGTCAGCGCGCTCGGGGATTGGAACGGTTGCTGTGCCCGTTCCGATAAATACGTAGCCAGCGTGTGCGATGGGAAGAGTGGGCGACGGGATGGGGTGGTCGTCCTGGTCATCGCCGGCGTTGGTGCGCAGTTGGTCTTTTTGCCAATCGCTCCACTGCTCGGTTGTCCAGCCGGACTCGAGCGGCACGACCATGCCGTCGTCCAGGTGGATGGTGAATCCGCCCATGTCAATCGACACGTCACTGACATGCACCGCAAGCGCATCTTTGGGGGATTGAGATGGGTTGGGCGGATACGTATTGGTCCCGAAAATCAACGGGTTCGGCAGCGAATACAAGAGCGGTCATCAATGTCAACATGGTAGCCTCACGCGGTGTCGGACATACAACAAAACGCGGCGCAATGCACGAATGCGTGTGGTTTTCATTGTGGTCCGTCCGCAGCAGCAGCTTGTTGTGTTGCGACCGCCTCTCATGCGGTAAACTAGTGGTCTTACCGTTGGGGACACCATGCTGCTGCTCGCGCTCACTCTCGCTCACGCCACACCCATTCAGCTGACCCATCAGGGGCGTGTATTAGACGCGAGCGGTGGTCCACTGGAAGCCCCGCAGACCCTGACAGTGTCGCTGTTTGATGCGGAAGACAGCTCGGATTCGTTCTGGAGCGACGACTTCTTGGTCGACCCGAGCGGCGGTTACTTTTCGGTGGTCCTGGGCTCGGGTGTGCTTCTCGACACCAGCGAGCTGTACCGCCAAGAGGTTTGGATTGAGGTGGTCGCGGGCATGCCCATGGGGCGGCAGCGACTGCTGAGTGTGCCTTACGCAGCGGTTGCGCATTCGGTGGACGGGGGGCGCGGCCGGTTTGATGGCGCGGTCACGTTGGGTACGGAAGAGGAGTCATTCTGCACACCGGAGACAGCCGGCTCTCTGGTGTGGGATGCGGCCAGCTCGCAAGTGAATGTGTGTGACGGCGACAACTTTCGGGTCATCGGAGGCGGTAGTGTTGTTCTGAACTGCGGAAGTCGGCAGTGGTCTGATGGAACCTACGCGCGTAGCTGCAACGGCTACCGCAACCCGGTCGGGGTGTTTGAGTACACCGGTGACGTGGGGACCGGGGTCTACACGATTGACCCCAATGGGGACGGCGTAGGCTTTGAGGCGTACTGCGAGATGGCGTTCGACGGTGGGGGCTGGACCAATGTTGGCTACAACGTGAACGTGAGCCGCACCTACCTGACGGGGACATGGAGTGCGACGAGCACAAGCAATCCCGTGACACCAACGGACGGCCTGGAGCGCGCCATCAACCCCGAGTCGCTGGGCATGGTGTACAGCGAGATGGCCTTCTACATTGACGACCCGCAGTGGACCTCACCAACCCGTAGTTACACTGGTTGGTGGAAGGGCGCGAACCCCGCAAGTACCTACCGAATTACGTCCAATTCCTGCCAGCTGCTCGAGCGGACCACTCCCAGTCAGTGGTCTGGCGAGCTGGTGTACTTTGCAGGAGACGGTGCCAATGACAACGGCTGCTCTGGCGGCGGTTCTGCGCTCGGCGGACACACATGCGACGACGGCGGCGGGGGCGTGACCACGAACAATGTGTGGCCCGCCAACTGTAGCGACAGCCTGTGGGGGTGCAACTGCATCAGCTCTTATTCACCGACCGGCGCCTATAAACGGTCCGGCATCACCAACCAAGGCGAGCACTCGTACTGGGTCCGCTAGGGGCGCGTTCCCGGGTCTAGAAGACGTCGGGTCCAACGTCCCAGAACCAGTCGTCTCCGAAGTCTAGCGGGTAGGCCCAGCCGCTTGTGCGGTAGGTGACGCTGGTGTCCCATAGGTCGATGGCTTCGCTGACGTCCAAGTCCTCGCCGTCCTCCTGCCACCACTGCACGATGTCTGCGTTGTCTTGTGCGGCCAAGGCCAAGATATCGGCGTTGTTCTGCATGTCGTCTGACAGGAATGGCGCCCAGTAGTGACCGACGTACTCTTCAAGGACGCGCCTACGTACATCTGTTGCGGTTGGGCGGTCCAAGATGGCTACGTTCAGCTCACCTTCGTACTTGTAGCCCCGATTGTTCCAGTTGCACGAGCCGACGGACACGTAGACGTCATCCACAATGCGCAGCTTGCTGTGGTTGTAGATGGGGACGTCCAGAAGTTCGACGGTGTCCCAGAAAATGCCGACGTCGGTGTACAGGTCGGTCGCTACGAGCTGAATCAACACGTAGCGGTCCCCAAAGCGCTGGAACCGCTGGTCGTTCTCGACCGTCCACCGCAGACCGGGGTCGGACCCACTGACTGCGTTGGTCACCACAATGAGCACAAGGTCAGGCTCGTCCCACATGCGCTGTTCTAGGGTCTCGGCAATGATGGGCGCGCGGAAATACTGGTCTTCAATCAGCACGTACTCGGTCGCCTGCTCAATGGCGCGAAGGTGAGTCTCTAGGATGGTCTGCTCAAGGAAGGGCTCGGGCATCGTGGCGACAATCTGAAGCGGAACGCCACCGGAAGGCTCACGGGCGGCGGGTAGTGCGGTCAGCGGTGTTGCGGAGTCCGCGTACAGGACGTCATCGGCAATGCCCTGTGACCATCGGGTGCGGAAGTAGTCTTCGACGTCTCGTGCGGCGGGGCCTTCGATGCGTACACTGAAGTCTTTTCGTGGGTCCAGCTCGCTCGGCTCGTTGCCGTATGCGACCTCAAGGCGGTCGTCTTCGTCGGCGTCGAAGGGCATGCGGCGGGGCTCGAAGACCGCATGGTCGCTTGTGTCCCAGTCGGCGGCCTTGGTGTTCATGCCGGTGATGAGGGCCACTGCGCCGTCGACCACAATGCCCTTTTGATGCCAGCTTGCGGCGTCGACCGCGTCTAGTCCTCTGCGTGCGGTGACATCGGCCTGTTCAGCACGCTCATCGGGGTTCTCGCTGCGCACGCGCCGGAGGAAGGAGATGGGCTGGGGGACGGCGTCGTAGGTGTCATCAATGCTGACCTCGGTGACGTTGCCCTGGAGCATGACCTCAAAGTCGTCTCCACTGTCCTGCGCGTAGGCGCGTAGGGCCGAGTCGGTATTGATGTAGGCGGTAAAGTCGAAGTTCTCGCCCCAGAAGCGGTTTATGAGCACTCGCGTGTCCACATCTGCCTCTTCCAGCACCGCCATCACCGTGTTGCCTTCACGCTGCGACTCGCTCATGGTCGCGTGGCCCAGGGGTCGAATGAGCTCAAAGTCGCTCTCCCAGTACCAAGTCGACCAGGTGACCCGCTCTTGGGCCGACGCGACCATGTCATAGGCCGCCTGCCAGCCTTCTTCCCCGTCAAACAGCACCTCAGCACGGTTGTTCGTTGGGCGGTTGGCCGAGGGTGCGAACCAGTGGTGGTCCAGTCCAACCCAGACCGTCATGGTGTCACAGGACAGCCCGTCTACCGTGGTGATGTTGCGGGTCACGGCCCACCGACTGCGGTCATCGAGGCGTTCAACGCGTACGCCTGCGTTTGTGCTCTCAATGCGTACTCGCGCATTGTGGTGGTCCTGAGCGGACATGGAGACAGTCACGGCACCGGGCACATCTTGGCTCCACCACGCCACGCCGTCGCCACGACTGAAGGTGTCAGAGGATGGCGTGGGGACCTCGCTCACGGACGCGGTTTGTGCCCATGGGTCCGTGCCTACTACCGTGATGAGTGTGCCTTCGCAGGCGTCATCGGGCTCTGGTAGGGGCTCTTGGGTGTCTGTGTCCGGGTCGTTACCGACATCTGGCTCAGACGTATCGGAGTCCGTGCCGTCGGTATCAGGGGCTTGGACGTCGACCTTTGGGGTACAGGCGGACAACAACAGGGCAATGAGAAATGGTGCTTTCATTGCACCGGTCTAACTGCACACGACTTAAAAAGCCTGTGCCGCACAGTGTTGTTGGAACGGGTTGATCTGGGGACGCGTTGTTCAGGTGTGTGCAAGGCGGCAACCGTCATGAGTGGCAATCCGCATATCCCGAGCGGGAGGGGGGCTCGCGCGGGACTGGACGTTGGTCTCATCCGCATCAGAGCGTGGTGCGAACAAGGCGCTTCTGCGGTATTATTACGGGGCAAGACGTTCGACGTCAGGGGAGCTTGTATGTGGTTTGGATTGCTAAGCGTGCTGCTGGCACCGGTAGCTGGTGCGGCAGATGGAAACGCGAACGGGTGCGATGACGCCTACGAGGCCAATGGCGCCTGTGTGTCGACCACAGCCAGCGTAGACCCCAGCGTCACCGTTGGTGGCTCAAGCCAAGTTCGAGCGCGAGCGAGTGTTGGCCCCCGGACCGCGATTGGAAGTGGGGTCACCATTGGCGTGCGCGCGGCTCTTGCCGGGCGCGACGACCACGCATCCAACCCGGTCACGATTGGCAATGACGTGATCATTGGCCGCTCGGTCACACTTGGGCCGGACCATGTCTTGGGCGCAGGTACCGTACTTTCACGTTCGGTTACCGCCGGGTCGGACCTGACCACCGGCGCCAACGCTTCGGTTGGCTACGCCTCACAGCTTGGCTCCAATGTCACCCTTGGCGACGCTTCTGTCATCGGTAGTCTGGTGAACCTTGGCGACTATACGGTCATCAGCAACTCCGCGGTTCTCGCGCGCAGCGTGACTATTTCATCGGCACTGAACTCCATTGATGGAACCGTGGTTTCTGGTGTTGTTGGCCCGGAAGTCTCGGTGGGTACCGGCGTTGAGATTCAAGCCGGCGCACGCGTCCGCAAGCGTGCAGTCATTGCAGAGGGCGCCACAGTGGAGAGCACAGCACGCGTTGGCCGCGACGTCACCGTGGGGGCTGATTCGATTATCCGCGGAAGTGTTCGTGCAGGTGCTGTGATTGGTGAGGGAGCGACTGTTGGCGACGGTGCCATTGTTGCCCGCGGTGCTGAGGTCTGTGCCTCGGTCACGGTCCCAGATGACGCGAACGTAGGCGACGTCTACCCGCCAGAGGGCTGCGTTGCGGCAACGGGATGCCATGCAATTTTGCTGGCTGGCGGCTCTACCGGCGACGGGCTGTACACGATTGACCCGGACGGAGCGGGCGGAGAAGCACCGATTGACGCGTACTGTGACATGACCACAGACGGAGGTGGCTGGACTCTGGTAAGTCGCGTCAAGACCAGTACGACCGCTCACCGCGATGTTGCTGCGGTGGGAACCTTGACTTCCCCGGGGCAGGCCAGTGTCGCCAAGCTGGCAGATGTGGACATCAACGCTCTCCGGGGGCCGGACTACCTACAGAGCGTTGTGCGCTTCACCTGTGGCACCCTGACCACCTACTTCCAAGAGGACAAGACGTTCGATGCAACGGCGCTTTCTGCCGGTGCTATCGACCGTTGTGCCTCTACCTGGGACGCAACGACCTGGTACGAAAGCACCCCGTACTCTAGCCATGGCGGTCTCAATACCTACGGCCAGACCGCGAACTGTGGCTACATCATGTACACCCTGGGAGATAACAGCTTCGAAGGCTGCTACAGCGGGATCGACGGATACAATCAAGACGGCGCCATGTGGGTGAAGTAGAGGCTTCGACTGAGCGGTAAGTCAGTCGACACCGTCGCGACTCTGGGGCATCGGATGGGCCATCGCGCATCCACTCTGTCCATGCGTCGCGCATCGGAATATGCAGCAGCCATGTCAGGTCCCCTCGTCGTGCTCGGCCCTCAGCGGCCGAACCAAAACTTGAGTGCAGTCCTTGAGCGCTCGGTGACGGAGCCAGGGGCGATTTCCGTGATCAGCGCAGGCTGGCGGTATGACGAAGCGGACATTGGACCGCTGCAGGCTGCCTTACGTCGCCCGTCGCATCACTTGGCGCTGTACACTTGGTTTGACGAGCTGTTGCGGGCACACCCGGACCTCAAGCGCTCCTATAGGGCTCGGCAGGACGCTATTCGGGCACACAAGGTGTTGTACCGCATCCGCGTTGACGCCTCGCTCATTGCGGTTCGCAGGCTGCGAGAGCTGTACGACGGTGACCCGGACGGTGTGTGGCCTGAGCTTCAGCGCGCGGCAAAGGCTGTTCGGCGCGTCGATGACGACTTGATGGAGGAGTTGGACACCATCAACGCACGCTTCCCGGAGCTTGCGACACCGTGGGAACGTCCTGAGGTTGCCCCGTACGTCGAACGCATTCAGGCTATCGTCCAAGACTGTGCGGCAATCGCTATTGCCGGTGGACACGTGGCGGTGCTTCAGAATCGCCTGCACTTTTTTGGCTTTGATGCCCTGTTGACCGCGTGGACCCGGCCTATCGTTGCGTGGTCCGGCGGCGCGATGGTGCTGACCGACCGCATTGCGCTGTTCTACGACGACCCCCCCGAGGGCCCGGGTGAGGCTGAGGTCTTGGGGCCCGGACTTGGCTTGTTGCCCGGCGTTGTGCTGTTCCCCCATGCTGAGCGTCGCTTGCGCATGGACCAGACGCACCGGCTGTCGAGCCTTGCGATTCGCTTTCAGCCCGCGGACTGCATCACCCTTGAGAATGGCGCCCATCTCGTCCGCAGGGACGACTCTTGGCATAACGAGGGAGTGTCCGGCTCGGCCCTACGAATCCGGCCTGACGGCACCCTGGAGACGCTCTAATGGAACGCATTCTGGCGCTCATTGAGCAGCTCAACACCGGCCCAGACCGCCGACATGAGACGCTGTCGGCATTCGTGGACGGGAACAGCTTTCCCCTCGTTCATGAGCACCAGGCGGTGTTCTTCTTCTGGGACAGCCACCACACCGAAGGTGTCGTGCTCGCTCACTGGGTCTTCGGACTTGAGTCACGCCAGGAGTTTCAGCGCATTGAGGGAACGGACGCCTTCTACCTGCACCTCGAGCTGCCCCTAGGCTCTCGTGTCGAGTACAAGCTGGAGCTCCATCGCGGCGGCGAGCGGCACTGGATTCGTGACCCGCGCAACCCGCAGCAGGCGTTTGACCCGTTCGGCTCAAACAGCGTGTGCACTATGACTGGCTACGCGGAGCCTGCCTGGGTGCGCCGAGCGCGTGGCGTGCCAAAGGGCCGCTTCGAGACGCTGCGCATTCCGTCGCAAGTATACGGTGGGGAACGCACACTTCGGGTCTACCTACCGGTCGAGTACAAACCGTCCAAGAGCTACCCAGTGATGGTGTGCCACGACGGCGACGACTACCTCAAGTACGCACGAGTGGATGCAGTGCTCGACAACCTCATCGCGCGGCACGAGGTGATGCCGATGGTCGTGGTGTTCACGTCGGGTGGCGACCGGAACGCGGAGTACGCTGCTAATCCCAAGCAGGCCGCCTTCTTGGTAGACGAGGTCCTTCCTGCGGTTGAGCGGTCCTACGGTATCAGCCACGACCCCAAAGAACGCGGACTGATGGGGGCTAGTTTCGGCGGTGTGTCCAGCTTGTACACCGCGTGGAGCCGTCCTGGCGTGTTTGGCCGCCTGATGCTTCAGTCCGGCTCTTTCGCGTTCACAGACGTTGGCCACCACAACCGCGGCCCACTGTGGGACGACGTCGTTGCGTTCGTCAATGACTTCCGCCGTGACCCCGCCCGTGTTGATGCGCGCATGTTCCTGTCGTGTGGCACCTTCGAGTCGCTGATCTACTACAACCGGAGTCTGGTGCCTCTGCTCCGCTCCGCCGGACTTCAGGTGCGCTACGTCGAGGCTCAGGACGGTCACAACTGGATCGCTTGGCGCGACCGTCTGCGCGAAGGACTCACGTACCTGTTTCCCGGCCACCTTAGAATGGTGTACGAATAGACCCCCAACGGTGAATCACCGGAGTCAGCATGGACGTCCGCAAAATCGGCCTGTCACTTGGAGCGGACCTGTGCTGGCCCGCCGCTTACGAAGACCTGCTTGAGCTGATGGACTTAACTGTCGAGGTCGACGGTAAGGCAGTGCGTTTCGACGTAGAGCGAGTGGTCATTGAACCTTTCGACCTCCGCTATAAGCCCCGGTATGACTTGGTCTTGGACCGTCTGACTCACTGGTTCGACGTCTCGCGCGAGTGGATCAAGAAGATCACGCTGATGGACGACGTGTACGTGCTCAACAACCCGTGGTCCATCCAGAGCATGGAGAAGCACACCAGCTACTGCGCCATGATTCGCTTGGGCTTTCCCATTCCCGAGACTTGGATGATTCCGCCCAAGGAGTACGACCTCAAGCAGGGCGACACAGCGGTCACCATCAAGCGGTACAACAAGCTGTTTGACCTAGCGAGTGTTGGTGAAGCGACTGGGTATCCAGCCTTCCTCAAACCTTATGACGGAGGCGCCTGGGTTGGCGTGAGGCAGGTCAAGAATGACGACCAGCTACGCGAGGCGTACGACGCATCGGGCACACGGGTCAACCACCTACAGACCGGTGTAAAAGACTGGGACCTGTTCGTTCGCGGAGTGGGCATTGGGCCCCAGGTCAACGTCATTCGCTACGACCCCGACGCGCCGCTACATGGCCGTTACCTCGTAGACTTTCACTTCCTTGACGGCGCAGGTTGGGAGACAGCCCAGCGCACCACACGCGTCATCAACGCGTTCTTCGGCTGGGACTACAACTCGTGCGAGATGCTACGTTCGGACGGCATTCTACAGCCCATCGACTTTGCCAATCCGTGCCCAGATAGCCAGGTCACCAGCCTGCACTTCCACTTTCCATGGATGGTGAAGGCGCTCATTCGATGGACCATCTACTGCGCTGCGGTTCGTCGTAAACCCACGCTGAACCTGGACTGGGCCCCATTCTTCGCCATTGCAGATACCGACCTGCCGTTCGAAGAAAAGCTCATTCAGTACGACGAACTGGCCCAGGCTCATTTCGACACCGAGCGCTTTGCTGCCTTCAACGACAAGTGGCTAGGCGACCTCGACGCGATTGCTCTGGAGTACTTCGGCACCGAGCGCTTTCGCGGCATTGTCCGCGCCAAGGCCGAGGCCATGTACCCAGCCCATGAGGTCGAGGCGTTCACCGAGCACTTCTTCGGCTTGGTCGGGTTTTGGCGAAAGACAGAGGCTGAACGCCTTGCGGCGACCTCGTGAACCGTCGCACATGGGCGTGGAAGAGCCCGCATCTGGACCGCGAGATGAACGTGGCGTGCTGGGGGCACTTCGGCGTACCCGTTCTGCTCTTTCCGACCGGTGCTGCCGACTTCTTGGACCACGAGCGGTTCCTCATGCTGCACAAGCTCGAGCCCCTCATCGACGCCGGACGCATCAAGGTCTACACCTGCGACGCCATCACGGCGGACGGCTGGTTGAACGGCACTGCACACCCTGCACACAAGTCGTGGATGCAGGCGAGCTTCGACCGCTACTTGGTGAACGAACTACTGCCGCATATCCAAGACGACTGTGGGGGTACCACCGGCATCATTGCGGCTGGCGCATCGATTGGAGCCTACAACGCGGTGGCTGCTGCTTGCCGGCATCCCGAGTGGTTCTCACGGGTCATTGCCATGAGTGGTACCTACGACTTTGACCGCTGGATGAACGGCTTCAAAGACGCGAATTACTACTTCAGCCAGCCACTGTACTTCGTACCCCGCTTGGAGGGACCGGAGCTTGATGCGCTGCGACAGGTGCACTTTGTCATTGCCAGCGGGCAGGGACGTGCCGAGGCGCCAGACGAGTCACGCCGAATGGCCGAGGTGCTGAGCGCCCGTGGCGTGCCGGTCGACCTTCAGATCTGGGGCCGCGACGTACACCATGACTGGCCGACTTGGCGCACCTGGTTGCCTCACTTCTTGGACATTGCCACTTAGGGCCCGCTGTCTGCGGCTGACCCGGAGATTCCTATGCACGTGATCTTTGTCGCTCCCCACTTTCCGGCCGGTCAGCGTCGTTTTGCGCAAGGTCTGAAGAATGTGGGTGCCCGCATCACGGGCATTATCGACTGCCCGATAGACTTCGTAGACTCGGCGGTCCGTGCGCTGATGGACGACTACGAGCGGGTGCCGAGCTTGGCGGACGAGGACGCCATGGTCGCCGCGGTCAAGCGTATTCAGGCTCGCGGTCCCTTTGTGCACAGGCTGGAGGCGACCATCGAGTCGCACACGCTGATGACGGCACGTGTGCGCGAGCGCTGCGACATTCCGGGGCTGCCGTACGCGGTTGTAGAGCGCTGTCGGGACAAGCTGCTCATGAAGCAGTTCCTGGCCAAGCATGGCATTCCAGGTGCCCGTGCGGCCGAGGTCTCTACGGCCAGTGACGCGTGGGAGTTCGCCAAGCAGGTGGGGTTTCCGCTCATCCTCAAGCCGCGTGATGGTGCTGGAGCCTACGCCACCTACAAGCTGGAGAATACCGACCAGCTCGCTGTTGCTCTCGCGCAGACGGGTCTGGACAAGCGCAAGGGCTACTTTGTCATGGAGCAGTTCGTGAGCGGTCACGAAGGCTTCTACGACACCCTCACCGTCGGCGGAACCGTCGTCTTTGAGTTTGTGAGTCACTACTACCCGAACGTCTTGACGGCCATGCGCGACCGCAGCGTCTCGCCCATCATCATTGCGACCAACCGGTTGGAGCAGGGGGGCTACACCGAGCTGCGCCAGTTTGGACGCAAGGTCGTGACGGCGCTTGGCATCGAGACTGCCGCCACGCACATGGAGTGGTTCTTCGGAGAAAAAGGCTTGTTGTTCGCGGAGATTGGCGCGCGACCGCCCGGCGTTAACTACTGGGACATCTACAGCGCCATTGGCGAGGTCGACATCTACACCGAGTGGGCCCGTGCCGTGTGCTGGGGCGACGTTCACGCCACACCGGGTCGCCAGTACTCTGGGGGCATTGTCAGCATCCGTCCAGACCGCGACGGCCAGATTCGCGGGTACGCCGGGGCAGACGAGGTGCAGCGCCGCTTTGGCGAGTACATCTTCAAGGCACGACTACCCCCTGAAGGCACACCGACCCAGCCTATTGAGGCGGGCTACCTGGCGAATGCCTACGTGTGCGTCAAGCATGAGAACTACGATACCTGTCGGGACATCCTGCAGGAAATCGGCCGCACACTCAAGCTGTACGCTGCCTGATCGCGAGGGGCCGGTCTCCGTGGTTATCGGGTTATAGACCACCAACAAAGTGCAACACCGTGGCAGGCCAATCCATGAACGTCATCTTCTTGGCCCCGAACTACCCCTCCGAGATGCAGCACTACACGCGCGGCCTAGCTGAGGTCGGCGCGCGGGTGCTGGGGGTTGGCGAGGCCCCACTGGAGTCACTGCCTGAGTCGCTCAAGGGGCACATGGCGAGCTACCTTCAGGTGCCTCGCTTGTTGGACGAAGACGACGTCATTGCGCGCGTTGAACAGTGGACTCGCGGCCACACCATTGCTCGCGTTGAGGGGCTCTGGGAGCCCGTCGTCATCTTGGCGGCTCGCCTTCGAGAACGTCTAGGTGTTGCGGGCATGTCCCTGCACACCGTGCGCGGATTCCGGGACAAGCAGCTGATGAAGGAGCGTGTCGCCGCAGCAGGTCTGCGCGTACCGCACTCGGCCAAGTGTGGAACCGAAGCCCAGGTCCGCGCAGCCGCAGAGGCCTGTGGCTTCCCGCTCATCGTCAAGCCAATCGACGGCGCTGGCAGCGCGGACACCTACCGCGTGGACAGTGCGGAAGAGCTCGACCGCGTCATCAACGCTGTGCGTCACATCCGCGTGGTGAGCGTTGAGGAGTTCGTAGATGGGGAAGAGTTCACCTACGACGCCATCTGTGTGGACGGTAAGCCGGTCTACGAGAACGTGGCCCAGTACCTTCCGCGACCGCTCATCGCGCGCAGCAATGAGTGGATTAGCCCGGTCATCATCACCATCCGGGACCTCAAGCAGGCCCCCATCGCCGAGGGCATTGCGTTTGGTCGCAAGGTCGTGCGTGCGCTGAACATGGGAACCGGCTTTGTGCACATGGAGTGGTACCGGACGGCATCGGGCGAGGTTGTGTTCGGTGAGATTGGCTGTCGACCCGGCGGCGCACATCTCGTTGACCAGATGAACTTCACGTCCGATGTGGACCTGTTTCGCGAGTGGGCGAGGGCGGTGTGCCACCGCCGAATCATGACGAGCACACCGCGTGCCTACAACGTCGCCATCATCTTCAAGCGCGCTCAAGGCCAGGGGCGAATCAGTCGTATTGATGGCCTAGAAGCCTTCGGTAGTCGCTACGGTAAGTATGTGGTGGCCGACACGCTGTCTGCCGTGGGTACGCCACGTCGAAACTGGAAGAACACTCTGTTGAGCGACGGTTTTCTTATCTTGCGTCACCCGGAGTTTGCCGAGGCCAAGCGCATTGCTGAGGCGGCGGCTACGCAGATCACCCTGTACGCGGAATAGCGGCGGCGAGTCGTGTACCGAACCGATGCGCTTCAGCGGGTGGTACGCTTGGGCCGGAGGGCTCATGCCCGGTCAGTCGAACGTGTTGGTGCGGGTGTTGTCGGCAGTGTTCGGCGTGTGGGCCTTGCTCGGCAGCATGGCCATGGCCGCCGTCTGTTGTATTGCCATGGTGCCCTTTGCACTGTTGCCCAAAGGCAAGCGTGAGCGGTACACCCTGCCCATGGGGCAGCTGCTCTCATGGCTGATTCTGCGTGTGATGCTGCTGTCGCGCGTCCAGGTCCTCGGTGAGACACCTCCGCCAGGCGGCGCGATGGTGCTGTGCAACCACCGCTCGTGGCTCGATGCCCTGATGCTGACTGCGTACACGGGCAGTGCGGGACTGGCCAAGCACGAGATTCGACGCATTCCCTTCATTGGTGCTGCCGCCTCGCTCGCCGGAGCGGTGTTCATTGACCGCCGCAACCCCGAGTCCCGCGCGGCTGGGCGTCGCGGTGTCGTGGCGTTCATTGCCGCCGGGTTCAAGATTCAGCTGTTCCCCGAAGGAACGCGCACCCGGACTGGCGCCATTGCTGAGCGTGTGCATCTGTCCCTCATCTCGGACTGCTACGACGCCGGCCTGTCCGTACTGCCGTGTGCCGTCGCCCACACGGAAGATGCCCTGCCTACCGGGCAGTTCGGTGCGTTTCCACTCCAGCGCGCCACCCTGTACATCTGTCCGGTGATGCAGCCCTCGGAGTTCGATGACCGAGATGTGTTTGCCCAAGCGTGTTGGCAACAGGTCGTCGAGCAGGCCGACCGACTGAACGGCGTTTCGGAGTAGGCCAAGCTGTTCCGGTTGGTCGCAGGCTTGAACGGCCTTCGCCGCAACGTCTTGGTTCTCGTCAGTCGCGAAATCGAGTAGACTCGCGCTCAGACCCCGAGGACTCTCATGCCCGAAAAGAAACTGCGCGACTCACTCATCGAGCTTCGAACACAGCTAGACAAGCGCGAAGACCTCGACGACGAAGCGCGTCAGATGCTCGCGGAGCTGCACGACCGCATTGAGTCGACCTTGGAGATGACCGAGGAAGCGGCTCCGGTGCGTGCCGAAGCGGCAACTACTGCTACGAGTGCGAGTGCCGAGTTCGCGGCGAGCTACCCACGGCTCTCGGCGACTCTGGAACAAATCGCTGAGGTCCTGTCCGGCATGGGCATCTAAATGGGCGTGCCGGGCGCAATAGTAGGAGCCTGAACAGCAACAATGCGTACATGTACCGGGTTGCTCTGGTAGTATCTGCCGCGGGAACGTACCGGAATGCGGAGGGCAATGTGGGATACGCACAACAGGCGACGGACTGGCTCTTTGGCTCCTCCAAGCAGACCGAGGCACCGGCGACTGCGAAGGCCAATGAGACAGGCAATGCCGCCACCGCCGAACAGCAGCAGCGCGCCAACTATGTGGTGCAGTCTGGCGACTCGGTAGCTGGAATCGCCAAGACGGGTACGGGCGACGCAATGCGCTACGTTGAACTCAACTTGTTTAACGGGCGTGACGCAGAGGCAACTTCGCTGGAGGGTGGAGACTCCCTAAGCATTCCAGCAGGAGGAGACTGGGACTTGGCTGCGCTCGGCATCGCTGCTGCACCGGTTGAGCAGCTCGCCGCGCCGGAACCGGAGCAGGACGCAGCGGAAGAAGAGGGGTGGTACGACTGGGCACGTGGCGGTGTTGAGGATGCAGTGGACGCCGGCAAGGATGCGTGGGAGAGCGGCTGGGAGGCAGTCGATGGTGTGGGGGACGCTGTGCGTGAGGGTTGGGACGACGGGATGGAGTGGGCCGGTGGCCTCGTTCCCGGTGGTCCTGCGATGGCGCCTGGCACACCCGCGGCCCCGGCTGCACCCGCTGCGCCGGAGCAATCTCCACGTGAGACTGCGCGCGAAGAGGCACTCAAGGACGGCAAGACGAACAATCTTGACGCGGCAGTGGACCTTGCTGACGACCTAACTATGCAGCACGGCTATGACGGCGCCGTTGCCGGCGATCTACAAGGGTCATCGCGGCGTCGGGCCATTCTGCGCGGCGATGTCGACGACTTGACGACCATCTTGTGTAGCGAGTTCACTGCCGCGACTCTGCAGGCGGCTGGCTACGACTTGACCGAGCACTACATGGACCCCGCCACTGGCGACTACATTGGGTACGCCGACGGCCAGCACTCGGACGGCACGGCAAAGATGACCTTGGTCGACATCTACATGGTCGTCAACGCGCAGCCAGAAGCCACTCGCTCCATCATGGATGCTTCGGCTGGCGACTGCGAATCGGTCACGCAGGCCTCGGAGCGAGCCCAGGAGGTCGGCGGTGGGAACGTCCCTGGCAACTTCCAATATTGCGAGGAGCTCACGTTTGTGGACCAGACGGCGTCCACCGATCACAACTTCGGCGCAGGTGCCGCTGCGGTCGCTCTTGGTGGATTCGAAGTGGTGCTCACAAGCCGCAAGCCGGGCGATATCCAGCAGTGGTTTAAGACGCGCGACGGCGAGTACACGGGCGGCGGACACTCCTCGACCGTGTACAGCGTCAAGGGCAGTGGTGTGGCGTTGCTCGGCGGTGCGAACGGTCCTACGATTGAGGGCGGAGATGAAGACTTGCAACCAGGTTGGTACGAGATTCCTGCCGGAAGCGCTCTGCGCTGGGTCATTGGCCCAGACACGGAGCCGAGCGCTGTCGCCTCCCTGTCCGCTAGCGACATTCAGCTTATCGATGCGAATACCCGAGGTGCCGGGAATGATGCGACCAAGACGGGTTCGTTCGAGGCCCAGGAAGACTACAGCGATTCCGGTCGGTCCAAGGTCACGAGTGCCGGGCGTCTGCCGACAAGCGACTGGTTCGCGTGGACCGCGACAGATGCGCCTGAGTCCACACAGCGATTGGACGGGTGATGCGTCCTGTACACGTGTTGTGTAGTCTCGTTGGGTTCGCCGTGGTCTGTATCGCGTGTGCCGGCGGCGTTGAGCCCGGCGTGGCGGAAGGCCCGGATGCCGAAATAGACGCGACTGCTTCTGAGGCGACTGGCGCCGCCGAACAGCCCGAGACGGCGTCGCTAAGCATCGCGTTGAGGGGAATGGCAAGCCGAACTCCCGAGCTGATAGATGCCAACGCCAGCGGAACTTACGTAGCGCTTCGCATCCCAACCCTGCGTGACGCGGACAGCGATGACATTGCTCGCTGCGCTTACGCGGGGCTTGCTGACGGCGTAGACGGCATGGAGCTCGCGCTGGTCGACTTTGAGACGCAGTCCGTTCAACAGTGGACCGTCTACCGAACGCCGACGCCGGACGACTCCAGCTGTACGAATGAGGCCGACGCCGTCGCAGAGTTGACGCTGGCTAAAGAGGCCATGGCTGCTGCAGGGCTGGATTCGACACAGCGCGGAGCTTGGTTCATGCCCGGTCCGTTTACCGCGGAAGGCAAGCATTCTCGTCGTCCAACGACCGAACAGCGGACCTTCGCACTGCCCAGCGGTGAGGTCATGTCCGTTGTTCTCGGGCACACATCGGACAGCGGATACCATACCTACACGGGCCGCGTCACCGGCTCCATCGGCGAGGCGACCGTCAGCCACTCCCCCAATCCGGCAATGGGAGGAGCGGGCGACTTGGAGGTTCGTGGGGCGGTTGAGACACAAGCGGGAACAGTGGTGCTGTTCGAGGCGACCCACGGTCCCGCTGGTATTTGGTCAAGCTGGATGCTCACGCCGCCACGATGACGGTCGCGGTCGGGCATGCGCACACAGACTACAGCTGCACACCGACAGACAGGCGAAGGCTCATTCCGCGGAGATTCGTCGTTCCGAATGGCTCCAGCTCGATTGGCGCCGACCACTGGTAGCCGGCCGAGAACCGGAACTGCAGTGGGATGGGCAGAGCGGAGTCGGGGACGGTAATCTTCAGCGCCGGTGCCACACGAAAGCCAGGTGCAAAGCCGGTTGCGCTCTTCTGAATCGCGCTGTCGGGGTCGTCGCTGTCGTCGTCAAAGCGGGCGAGGGCGAACTGGCCGGTGCCGCTGGCTTCCCCGCCAACGGCGAAGAAGATGTTGACTGGAACGAGGGCTTCTAGACCCAGCGAGACGTCGGTCGCGTAGAAGGCGGCGGCACCGATGGTCTCGTTGTCCGTGCCGTACCATGTGGCGCCACGCCGTCCGTGATGGGAAGCGAGCTGTACGGTGAGGGCGTCGGTGAGGGCGAGACCCACCCGACCTCCAAAGACGGGCATGCTGTTGGCATTGCCAAAGCGATTTTGAGACCGACCACGGGTGGGCACGATGCCGACCTCTGGGGCAAGCTCTAGATGTAGGTCGCCGGCGCTGGCGAGAGAGAGAAGTAGGACAATCATGGGCTTTCCTCCAGCGTGAGCGGCTCGGTCTCGTTGAGGATGTTCTGAAGGGCGAAGCCGCTGGCCTCAAGGAAGGTGTCGTCGCTTGGGTCGTACAGACTGACGAGCCCCATTGCGTTGTCGTGAGCAATGAAGAAGCGCCCATCTCCGAGGTCGCCAATGCCCACAGGTGCGTCGATGAGTGGAACGACGTCGGCGATGCCGGTCGCGAGCTCACCCCGCCACAGGCTGTCGATGCCGTCTTGCAGCACCAGCGCCCACACCGAGCCGTCGTCACCCGTCGTGAACGACAGGCCAACGCCTGGAGCGTCCAGAGCGTACGGGATGGTCTCGCCGCGAACGCCGCGCAGGTCAATGAGTTCCATACCGGCGCGATTGGTCGAGGTTGGAGCGGTGAACGCAACACCGAAGGCGCCATCTGGAGACAGCGCCATCTCGTTGGGAATCGCTTGCAGGCGGTACTCCGTCAGCTCGCCGGTGGCGTACTCGTATCGGTAGACGTCGCGGCCGCGGTTCTCTGCATACAACAAAGCGTATCGGTCCGTAGACAAGATGCGTGACATCGGCTCGTCGAGGTCGATGGTGCGCAGCTCGAAGCGGTCGTGGTCCATGACAGTGAGCTCGCTGCGGCTCGGGAAGACGAACAACGTCTCATCCGTGCTGGGCTCTACGTGCATGGCCGATGGAGTCCCTGGCAACGAGACCAGGTTCACGCTCGGGTCGAGTAGGTCCAGGATGTACAGGTCACCGCCGCTGTTGGTGCTGATGAGCGCGAAGCGTCCGTCTGGCGTGAGGTCTACGCCAACCGGGGTGACCACGACGTCTGGGTCGAGGGTCAGCGGAAAGGTGGTGGAGGTGCGCGGCGGTGAGGCTGTGAGGTCGACGACTGCGACCTGACTCTGCGACAGAACCACAGCACTGACGCCGTCTTCTGTAAACAGGATGCGGTCGGCGGCGAAGCCCACTCGTACGGGGGTGCGGGTGCCGTCAACAAGGTCGAGGATGTCGATCTCGTTGAGATTGACGACACCGAGTGGACCCTCTGGAGGTGGACCCGCCAGCCAAGCGACGGCGCGCGTCTCACCAGGGGCAAAGGCCAAGGTATCGAGGTGCTTTCCGACGGGAACTTCGAGCTGGAGTTCACCGTCTTGGATCAGAGCAACAGTGCTGTCGGTGCGCAGGTCAGCGCACTCATCGCGACCGTCGGGCACGCAGTATTCACGGTCTAGGAATGTGGCGATGCCGGTCTCGTCAGGCAGGACCATGAGGTTGCGGCGCTGACCGCCCTGTAGGTCTACAATGCTGTCGGCGCCGTCGGTGTCCACGTAGGCTAGAGCGCCATCGGCGAGGGGAACGTACAGGGTGCCGCTGGCGGCGACGACGCCTGTCGGACTCCACAGAGGCTCTGTGTCCCAGTCCGAACCGTCGGGCATTCCAGACCAGCCGCAGCCGGCGAGGGCGAGCAGGGGAAGAAGGCGAATCATGGTCTAGTCCTCAATCGCTGAGTTGAGCTCAAAGCCGGTGAGTGTTTCAAGAGACTGGTCGTCTGCGCCGTAGAAGCTGATGCGTCCGAGCGGGTGCTCTTGGCTCACCCATGCCGGCGGCTCAATGTCGTCCGTTGGGTCGAGGTCGGGGATGACGCCGACCCAGACAGGGTTGCTGCGCAGCTGCACGTCGGTTGCAATGAGCGTGTTGTAGTCGAGCACGGTGAGCAGGCTCTCCGTCTCGTAGATGAGGTACCCGCGGTCACCGGAGAGGCTGTTAACGAAGCCGCGTGCTTCAGACGGCAGACGCAGGGTGTTGGGCCGGAAGTCGTTCAGATCGATGAGCGACAGCGCCCAGCTATTCGTGAACGGACTCTGGGCTGCGTCGGGCGCATCTTCGCGTGTGTGAACCACCATCAGAGTGTCGCCGGTCGGTGTCACTGCCATTCCTGCAACGGGCTTGGGCAGCGAGCGCAGATCGATCTGGTCGGTGGTGAGGTCCCATGTGGCGTAGCGGTCTTCGAGCGTTGCGGTCGTGTAGATGACCGCCGTGTTGCCGCTGGGCGCGAACAGAACCGAGCCGAGTGAGGCATCTTCGGGAAGGGCGAGGACTTCGGGGGCGTCGAATGGCGCACCCAGGTCGAAGCGGTACAGCTCGTGGGAGCCGCGGCTCACGACGACCGCCGACTGGCCGTCGGGTGCAAGGTCGAGGTCGGTCGGATTGTCGCCAATCGGTGTGTACTGGACCACTTCGGTGTTCAGGTCCACCACGGCGATGCTGCTGGCGCCGAACTGGCGTACCAACGCGACATCTCCAGCAGGCGACAGCAAGACTTCTTCGGCGCTTGGCGGATTGATCAGGTCTTCGCTGACGCGGACCAAGTTGGGGGACGGCGTGCTGGCGGTCAGGTCAATGCTCGCTAGCCAGGCGTCCGCCACGACCACCGCGAGACTGTCGTCCGGCGTGAAGGCGACGTCGCTTGGACTAAATCCAACGACCATCGGGTAGTGGGTCTGTGTGGTCAGGTCGACCAAGCTGATCTCGTTGAACGAGACGGTCCCGGTCGGAGTGGGGTCGTCTGGCCGCTCGGCACGAACGTCGTGCCACAGCAGAACCCAGCCACCATCGGGTGACATGACCATGCGGTTCATGTGCGGGCGAACGGGGACCTGCACTCCCATCAACGAGCCTGCGTCAAGCACGGTGACGGTGTCGTCTCCGCGGTTGAACACCGCTGCCGTTGCATAGTCTGGGCTGGTCAGAACAATCTGAGGGTCATTTCCCACACGGGTGGTCAGCACTTCCTTGGTGTGAACGTCAATACGGGTGACGGTGCCACGGTCCGGATTGGCAATGAAGACGTAGACATCGGTCTGTGCGGGCAGCAGTGCGGCAAAGCCGTCCTCGCGCTCGGGTGGGGCGGTGTCCGGGTCATTGTCGTCGTCCGGCGCCTCTGATTGGTCGGTGTCGGCGTCGTAATCGGCGTCGGTGCCCCAGTCGGCGTCGGTGTCGGCTTGGTCAGCGTAGCCGTAGGCTCCGTCAGAGGAACAGCCAACGGTCAGGGACAATCCGAGTGCGAGGGCAAGGATTGGGAAGGGGGAGCGGGTCATGGAGCCTCCGTGAGGCAAGTTGGTACGCACACTCTGTGCCATGCCAGGATTATGACCGTCTACCGTGATCGATGCCTTTGTGCCTCAGCGTCACTCCGCGGAAAACAGGACATCCATGTCGCGGGCTGGTTGATTTAGCGCTGGGGCTGCCGCTGAATCCGGTCCCGCCGGAGTCGGTGGGCGTCGTCGAACATGGACCACAGCAGGGCGAGCACCGCGGCGACAGACGCTAGGCCTACGCTCGCCGCAATGAGGAACAGCACCACAATCTGATAGCGAGAGGCCAGGACGGGGTCGGTACCGCCCAAGATTTGGCCGGTCATCATGCCCGGAATGGTGACGAGTCCGACAGCACTCATCACGTTCAAGATGGGAACCATGGCTACGCGTAGGGACTCGGCCGCGACCGGGCGTGCCGCCTCCCACCAAGTGGCTCCCAGTGCCAAGCGTGCTTCCACCAGACCGCGCTGGTCATCGAGAAGCGTCAGCACGCGCTCCATGCCTAAAGACACGCCAGTCAGGCTGTTTCCGAGCATCATGCCGAGCAAAGGAATGGCGACCTGCGGTGTCCACCATGGGTCGGCGCCGATTATGACGGTACTTCCAAGAACGGCGGTACTCCCGCATCCGATGAGCAGCGCGATGGTCGTGGTGCCCCAGTCTCCGCGCGTGCGTCGGGAGGAGCGGGCCAGAGCCTCGCGGGCAGCCAGGGCCACCATTGCACAGCCCATCGCGGCCACAAGCCAGCCGTTGGCGTACTGAAACACCGGAAGTAGGAGCCAGCCGAGCAGCGTGAGCTGAACCAGTGTTCGCAGTGTGGCGACAGCGAGCTTCTTCTCCAGACCGAGGCCGAACCCGAAGGACAGTAGGCCGTTCAGCACGATGAGCGCTGCGGCAGCACCCACCTGCCAAAGGGACAGGGGTAGGGCGCCGGTCATCCGAGCTCCAGGTGTCGCGAAGCCACACGGTCTGCCTGTCTTGGGTCGTGGGTCACCCACACGCACGTGCGCTGGGAGAGGGTAGCCTCGACGCGCTCGACGGACACCGGGTCCAGGTTCGCCGTGGGCTCGTCGAGGAGCAAGACCAAGGGCCGCCGAGACACGGCGACGGCCAGTGCGAGTCGTTGCCGTTCTCCACCCGACAAGCGCGACCACGGCTGGTCCCAGAGCTCAGGTGCCACTCCCCAGTCGGATGCTAGGGCGAAGGCGTCACCCACGGGTGCGGACCTCTGTGCGCTGAGTGCGGCAATGGCTGTGAGCCAGTCACGAGCGGTACTAGGCAGAGGAGGAGGTGTGGACGCGACGTAGGTCACCTGTCGTCGCCATTGCGGAATGCCATGCTCAGCGGGTGTGCGGCCGTTCAGTCGAAGCTCTCCAGCTGCGAACGGGTCGAGGGTGGCGAGCACGCGCAGCAGAGAGCTCTTGCCGACGCCGCTTGGGCCGACCACCACGAGGTGATCTGTCGGGGCAAGTGTCAGCGAGAGGTCGCTGAGTAGGCGTCGTCCGCCAACATTAATGGCGAGTCCTTCAGCGCGTAACAGTGGCGATGTCTCGGGCATGCTCGGCGTCATACCCCACCTCCTTCATCCGCGGAATCGGAACACGGGTGTTTGAACGGAAGTGGAGGGGGCTGGACGCAGCAGCTCATCCGCACGCGACACCCCGGCCGTTTAAGGACCCCGCGAAACCTGACGATGCGGTTCGTGGGCCGACACCCGCCCGGTATTCAGTGATGTGACAGCGTCATCTGCCTCTGCGTCAGGCCTTTTGTGGCTACACTGTGGACCTCAACATGTAGGTGTGCTGTCCTGACTTTTGTTAGTATTATTTACGATTTTAGCCGTGGCAAGTTGTCGCAATAGAGCGATTTTTTCGATTTCAGAAATAGAACATTCATGGCCAGCCGGAATTAGGTTGAGTCTATGGAGGTCACATGCGAGTCGCCGTTTTAGTCTGTATGGTCTTGGCGGGGTGCGAAGCGTCCCCGGTTGCTGGATGGGACGCCAAGCAGACTGTGTTCTCGCGCGGCGGGGACACCGGGGGGCTTGTGTTGATGCCGATGCTGGACGCGTGTCCGGTGGGCTTCGATGATGTGGCCGTCATCCACCCAGAGGGGGCGAAGACCTGCGTGCACACGGGTGCCACGGTGCTCGGCACCTATGACCCCGGTGTGGTCATTGGGGATGGCGCGTACATCGCTGAGGGCGCGCATCTAGGCGCCGACTCGGTGCTTGGTGAGCTGGCAACTTTGGGCGAGCGAGCTGTTGTGGGCGTCGATAGCGAGATTGGGGCGCGGACTGTCGTGAGTCGTACAGCACGTGTGGGCGACCGGACTGTGCTGGGGCCGGACACCAGCTTGGGTCGGGCCGCAGTGGTTGGCTCGGATGTGAGTGCCTCGGCCGGGGGGCTTTCCGTTGGGTACGCGTCCTCTCTGGGAGACCGCTGCGTGGTCTCGGGCGAGAACGTGACGCTGGGCAGCTTGGTGACAGTTGGGGCTGACTGTGAGCTTGGAGCGAACACCGTGCTCGCCCGCTCGGTGACGCTGGGCGATGGCGCGGCGCTTGGCGCTGGTGTGGTCATTGGGCCGGATGTGATTGCGGGTGCTGGACTCACCGTTGGCGACGGCGTGCGCATGCGCAAGCGGACTACGGCGGGGCTCGACGTGATGGTTGGCGAAGGGGCGTCCATCGGTCGCGACTCAGTCCTAGGCGACAATGTGAGCATAGGAAGCGATGCGACGCTGAGGTCGAATGTCCAGGTTGGCAACTTGGGAACGGTCTCCGATGATGCCTTTGTAGACCGCGGAACAGTGGTCGATGGTGTCCCCATAGACCCATGCACGCAGGCGTTCGGGGTGTCGTGTGCCGAGTTCGAGTGGGACTACTTGAAGGCGTCGAATACGGACTCAGGTGATCAGTTTGGCTATGCAGTTGCGCTGTCCGGGGACACGCTAGCGGTGGGGACAATTGGAGAGCGGAGCAGCGCGACTGGTGTCAATGGCGACCAGACCTCGAATGACGCACCCTCTAGCGGTGCTGTGTACGTGTTTACTCGCAGTGCGGGCGTCTGGAGCCAGCAGGCCTATGTAAAGGCGTCGAACACGGACCGAGATGACCGTTTTGGCGGTTCGGTCGCACTGTCCGGCGACACACTTGTGGTTGGCGCGAGCTGGGAGGACAGCTCCGCGACGGGGGTCAACGGCGACGAGAGTTTAGACAACGCAGGGTCTAGCGGCGCTGTGTACGTGTATGCGCGTAGCGGGAGTGTTTGGAGCCAGCAGGCCTACCTGAAGGCATCGAATGCGGCTGCGAATGACCACTTTGGCTATTCGGTCGCATTGTCTGGCGACACGCTCGCGGTAGGCGCACGCTGGCAGCGCGGCGCTGCGACGGGTATCAACGGAGATGAAGGTTTGAACGTTGGATACGGTAGGGGCGCAGTGTATGTGTTCACCCGCAGTTCAGGAATATGGAGCCAGCAGGCCTACATAAAGGCATCAAACACCGATGAGAATGACTTCTTTGGCGGTTCTGTTGCATTGTCCGGCGATACGCTCGCGGTGGGCGCAGACAGGGAGGGGAGTGCCGCGACTGGGGTCAACGGAGACCAGAGCTCAAACGCTGCACCTCTTAGTGGAGCGGTGTACGTGTTCACGCGCGACGCTGGCGTATGGAGCCAGCAGGCCTACGTGAAGGCATCGAACACGGATGAGAATGACCACTTTGGCGGTTCGGTGTCGCTGTACGGCGACACGCTAGCTGTGGGGGCTATTGGGGAGCGGAGCAGCGCGACCGGGGTCAACGGAGACCAGAGTTCAGACGGTACGCCCAGCAGCGGTGCGGTGTACGTGTTCACGCACAGTGCAGGCATTTGGAGCCAGCAGGCCTACCTGAAGGCTTCGAACCCGGTCAGTTATGCCTCTTTCGGCATTTCGGTCGCGCTATACGGCGACAGGCTGGCGGTGGGCGCGAATTCGGAGAACAGTGCCGCGACCGGCGTCAACGGAGACCAGAGCTCAGAAGGCGTTTCCAATTCCGGTGCTGCGTATCTATTCGAGCGCAGCGCAGGTACCTGGAGCCAGCAGGTCTACCTGAAGGCGTCGAACACAGGACCGGGTGACCGCTTTGGTAGTTCGGTCGCATTGTCTGGCGACACATTTGCTGGGGGTGCGCATTCAGAGCGAAGCGCCGCTTCGGGGGTCGACGGAGACCAGAACTCGGATGCTGCCATTAACTCTGGGTCCGTCTACGTTACCCGCGCCCCATAGCGAAATGGAGAACGACGGGGGAGGTCTGGCGGTGTTGTCGCTTGACCTCCTCTTTCCTTGTGAGCATGAAACGCGACCGTGTTGGTCGGGGGATTCAGGGCGAGAATGATTGCATCGGAAGCGATGGATGACAGCTTGTGCGGTCGGGTTTGGCGTGCATCTCTAAGCTAGAGTCCACCAATGGGTGGTGCGACTCTAGAGGGCCGAAACCATGTGCATTTCTATTGAATCAACCGGGATTGTGAGGTGCGAGACACCTTCGAGTAGCACTTACGTTGGAATTAGCCATGCAGTCTAAGGTCACGGTGGTGGGCGATGGCTGTTTGGACCCGTGCGAGGCCTTGTTCGGCGTGTCGTGCGACCAACTTGAGTGGGACTACCTGAAGGCTTCGAACACGGGGGCTCATGATCGGTTTGGCTCTTCAATAGCGCTGTCTGGCGACACGCTCGCGGTGGGCGCTCTCTGGGAGGACGGCGCAGTGACGGATGGCGACGTCGACCAGAGTTCCGACAGCGCACCAAGGAGCGGCGCGGTGTACGTGTTTGTGCGAAGCGACGGCGTGTGGAGCCAGCAGGCGTACCTCAAAGCGTCGAACGCGGACGCGCATGACCAATTCGGCGTTTCGGTAGCACTGTCTGGGGACACGCTCGTGGTCGGCGCGTGGCTCGAGGACAGCGCCGCGAAGGGTGTCAACGGTGACCAGACCTCGAACACCTCATCTGGCAGCGGCGCGGTGTACGTGTTCACGCGCAGCGGAGAGGCGTGGAGCCAGCAGGCCTACGTGAAGGCATCGAATACGGGCGCGCATGACTTCTTTGGCTGCTCGGTCGCGCTGTCTGGCGACACGCTGGCGGTGGGCGCTTACGGGGAGGACGGCTGCGGGACGGGTGTCAACGGGGACCAGAACTTGAATGGGTGCGGGCATGTTGGCGCGGCGTACGTGTTCACGCGCAGCGGGGTCGAATGGACTCAGCAGGCGTATCTGAAGGCGTCGAACCTACACGCTGCCGCCCGCTTTGGGGCATCGGTAGCGCTGTCCGGCGACACGCTCGCGGTGAGCGCGCCTGGGGATTCCAGTGGCGCGACGGGGGTGAATGCCGAACAGTTCTCGAACAGCGCATTGGAGAGTGGCGCAGTGTACGTGTTCACGCGTAGCGTGGGGACGTGGAGCCAGCAGGCCTATGTGAAGGCGTCGAACACGGACGAGGATGACTGGTTTGGCTCATCGGTTGCGCTGTCGGGTGACACATTGGTGGTGGGCGCACCTGGAGAGGACAGTGCCGCGACGGGGGTCAACGGAGACCAGGGCAACTGCGTACCGGTAGCGCTGACCGGCGACACGCGCGCGGTGGTCGCTCCTGGAGAAGCCAGCACCGCGATTAACGTCAACGTGGACCCGATCTCCGACTGCACTCCCAACGTTGGCGCGGTGTACGTATTTACGCGCAGCGGGTGTGTGTGGAGCCAGGAGGCCTACCTGAAAGCATCGAACGAAAGCAGCCAGTTTGGCTGTTCGGTGGCGCTGTCGGGCGATGCGCTCGCGGTGGGTGCGGTTGGGGAACGCAGTACCGCGATGGGTGTCAACGGAGACCAAAACGCAACGGGGGCATCGCTTAGTGGCGCCGTGTACCAATTCACGCGCAATGGGGACGTCTGGAGCCAGCAGGTCTACCTGAAGGCGTCGAACACGGACGCGAATGATAGGTTTGGCTCGTCGGTATCGCTGTCAGGCGACACACTAGCGGTGGGTGCTTTTTGGGAGGGCAGTGACGCGACGGGCGTCAACGGAGACCAGAGCTCGAACGACCTAGTGAACGCCGGTGCTGTCTACATCACCCGAGCTCCGTGAACCCCCAAAGGTGTCAGGCCGCGCCGAAGACACTCTGGCCTGCATCTTGCAGCAGTCCAGATGGCTGGTCGCGCCTGTGCGCTATCCGCCGCGCGTGTGCGAACGGTCCCGCAGTCCATGTGGGCCATCTCGCACAGAGCACCGTGTCAGTACCCCCACATTCCGCACTGGAGCCCCCATGAACGACCGCCCAAAGATGTTGCTTGCTCTTCAAGCAGAGCCTTCCAGTACAGACCTTGTAGACCAAGCGTCGGTGTGGGCGGAGCGCCTTGGCCACACACTTGACCTCACGACTATCGTTGAGATGCGCGTGGACCTTGACCCGCTTGTCGGTATGGACACCATGCGGATTGAGAACCTGACGATTCAGCGCAAGACGGATGCCTGGCTCCGCGAGATGTCGTCACGCATTCCCGCAGAGTTTCGCGGCGGCGTGGACATGATGACAGGGGACATTGCAGCCTCGCTCATCGAGGCGTCGAAGAGTGTGGAGCTGCTCGTCGTCGGTACCCATCACCGAACCAGCGCAGCGCGGCTGTTTCTAGGCTCGGTGGCCGAGGCCGTGGTTCGCGGAGCTGAATGCCCGGTGATGGTTCTGACAAGCGGTGCACGCTCGCTCCCGGTCGACGGCTCGGTAAAGGTGCGACTGCCAATCGACCCCTGGCATGCCAACACTGGCGGTGTTGAGTGGCTGGCTCAGCACATTCCGACGGCGGACGCCACGGCTGTGTATGCCCTGCCGTGGCTGCGCATTTTTGGACCGAACCCCGAGAGTGGCAGCGACATCTACGACGCCGCTCGTGACCTGCTTCAAGACGCCCTAGAGCAAGAAGGTCACGGCAAGCTGCCGCAGCTCATCTTGGTTCGTGAAGAGGCGAACAGTGGCGATGCCATCGCCCATGAAGCCGACGAAGTGCGCGCAGACCTCATCGTTCTGCCTACTCGCGGACGCTCCGGCATCCTTCACGCCGTCTTGGGCTCGGTTGCCGAGCGCACCGTGCGAGCCGCGACCATGGCAGTCGTCGTTGTCTAGAACAGAACCTTCGTCCATCCCAGGAGCTCTCATGAATGACCGCCCAAAGATGTTGCTTGCTCTGCAAGCCGAGCCCTCTAGCACCGACTTGGTCGACCAAGCGTCCGAGTGGGCCGAGCGGCTTGGCCATACGCTTCACCTCACGACCGTCGTCGACTTGCGCTTTGGCGTGGACCCGTTTGTCGGCATGGACGGGATGTTCACCATGCAGATGGAGCATCTACCGACTGAGCCGAAGACCCAGGAGTGGCTCAATAAGCTGTCGGAGCGGATTCCGGCTGCGGTTCGCGGGAGCGTTCAGGTTCTTACCGGCGACATCTCTACCGCCCTCGTCGAAGCCTCCAAGACTGTTGAACTGCTGGCGGTGGGAACCCATCACCGAACGAGTGCAGCGCGGCTGTTTCTGGGCTCCGTCGCTGAAGCCGTGGTGCGCAGTGCGGAGTGCCCCGTCATGGTGCTCTCGAGCTCGGCGCGCTCGCTTCCGGTCGACGGCTCCGTGAAGGTGCGCCTGCCGATAGACCCCTCGCATGCCAACACCACGGGCATTGAGTGGCTCGCTGAACACGTGCCGGATGCCGATGCGACGGTGGTCTTCGCCTTGCCGTGGTTGCGGGTGTTTGGTCCGAGTCCCGAGACGGGCAGCAGCATCTACGACGCCGCCAGTGCCCAACTCCGCGGTGCTCTTGAGAAAGAAGGACACGGCAAGCTGCCGCAGCTCATCTTGGTGCGCGAAGAGGTGAACAGCGGCGACGCTATCGCCCACGAAGCGGCCGAAGCCCGTGCAGACCTCATCGTGCTGCCAACGAGGGGACGCTCGGGCATCCTCCACGCGGTCTTGGGTTCGGTAGCCGAACGCACGGTGCGAGCCGCGACCATGACCGTTGTGGTCATCTAGGCGTGACGCGCATGTCAGGTTTTGGCGTGACGCAGGTGGTTTGGCATGAGGCCAGTTGCCTAGGTTAAAATGTCCGTCCCAGGAGGCCTCATGAACGACCGTCCGAAGATGCTGCTCGCTCTGCAGAAAGCACCGTCTAGTGTGGAGCTTGTGGACCAGGCGTCCGCTTGGGCAGAGCGGCTTGGACACACGCTTCACCTCACGACAATCGTCGAGAGGCGTCGCGGCGTGGACCCGTTTCGAAACATGGACGGTCTGAATCGGGCAGAGAACCCGTCGATTCCGCGCGAGACGAAGTACTGGCTCAACGAGATGCTGGATCGGGTTCCAGTGGCCGTTCGCGGCGGTATTGAGATTGTTCTGGGCGACACCACACCCGCTTTGGTCAACGCCTCCGCGGGGGTTGACCTATTGGTGATGGGCTCGCATCACCGGGCCAATGCCGCGCGGCTGTTTCTGGGCTCCGTTGCCGAGGCCGTCGTCCGCGGTGCGCAGTGCTCGGTCATGGTGCTCTCGACGGGTTCACGCTCGCTGCCTGTAGACGGCTCGGTCAAGGTGCGATTGCCTATCGACCCGTCCCGTCCCGATACCGCTGGCATTGACTGGCTGGCCCAAAACATGCCCAAAGCAGACGCGACAGCGGTGTACGCCGTGCCATGGCTTCGAATCTTTGGGCCGAATCCACAGAGTGGCACGCGGGTCTTTAACGCCGCTAGTGAGGCCCTTCGAACTGCTCTGGAGCAAGCCGGTCACGGCGCTGTGGCGCAGCTGGTTGTGATACGTGAAGAGGGAAATAGTGGGGACGCTATCGCCAGTGAAGCGGCGGAAGCACACGCAGACCTCATTGTGCTGCCCACTCAGCGGCGCTCGGGTCCGCTTCGTGCCGTTCTGGGCTCGGTCGCAGAGCGCACGGTGCGCGCCGCAACCATGGCGGTTGTGGTCGTCTAGGGGGTCAAGACGAGTCTTGGCACACGGCAGCGGTCGGCGATTTCACGCTCCGCTCTGTTGCTGCACAAGTCGTCTGTACAGGCGTTGCTGCTCTCAAACACCACCCACTGGTTGCTGACGGAAGCGGGTCGCAGGGACAGTCCATGGTTTGGCCAAGTGCCGCTCGACCAGTTGTTGTACATCGTAGTGACGTCGATGGTCTGCCAGTTCTCCGCAGCGACTGGGGTGATTGACCCGCTGTACGATGCTGTCGACGGTCGATTTGCCCACCAGAGTCGGTCGTTGTCGCGGCCTGTTCCGGTGTTTCGGTAGTCCCAGCTGCCAGTGATTCGGTCGACGTAGAAGTTCGCGGTGGAGCCACTGGTGCGGGTCTGGCGGAACAGCTCAACGGAAGCGCCTGTGACGCCCCCGGGCAGGCCGGCGATGTCGAACTCGATGAGCGACAAGTAGGTGTCTCCCCAGCCGCCAATCAGGAGGAAGTTGTTGTTGGACCCGCCACCGGGCGTCTGCGCAACGCCGTCGTAGGCATAGACGCTGGTGGTCCAGATGTCGTCTCCGCCTTGGTCTTCCGACAAGACGATTGTGCACTCGCTTGCGACCGAGGTGGCGGTTTCCCCACGCAAGAGCGGTGTGCCGGCGCTCACCTGCATGCAGGTTGGAACGTTCGCATTGGCGCGGATGGTGCCATTGCTCTGCACAGTCGCACCCGGTCCAACGTCTGTGCTGCGCCCAATACGTGCATTTGAACCCACGACTGCCGCGGTGCCGACCTGTGAGCCTCGACGAATTCGTGCGCCGGTTCCTACTTCCGCAAAAGCGCTCACGCCGGTCTCTGGACCGAGCACGGTGCCTGACTCCACAACAGCGCAGGTGTCGATAATCGCGCTTCGAGCAACGACAACACTGCCGTCTACGGTCGCTGCGGCAGCGACGCGACTGAGACTGCCAAGCACAGTGCCGCTGCCCACAGATGCGCCCTGTTCAATGACGACTGCGTAGCCAATGGCGGAGCCGAGTCCGATGGCGGCATCCGCACCGACTTGGACGTTGCGGGCAAGTCCAACGTCGTCTCCGATATCTGCCCGGTCACCCACTTGGACGCGTCGACCAATGACCACGTCATTGCCGATGATGGCCGCCTCACCAATGCGGCTACGAGCGCCGATGGTGGTGTTGGAGCCTATCGAGGCGTTGTCGTCGACGACCACGCCTTCGCGAATGTCAACGCCCGAGCCGAGGGTGGCGGTGGGGGAAACGGTGGCTGTGACGTCGACGCATGCGTCCCCGTGGCCATCCCCGTTGTCGTCGGTCTGGTCGGGGTTGGACAGGCCAGGGCAGTTGTCGGAGCCGTCCGCGTCGTCAAATCCGTCGAGGTCGACGTCCGCTGCCAAACCGAGCGCAATCCACAATACCCACATGGCGTCCTCCTCCTGGCCAGAGCAAGATTACAGCCACGTCTCGGACGTTCAAAGCGGTTTCTCGGGGTGCAATGAAATGCAACACCCCACCGACTTTGTGCGGTGGTTCAGGACTTGCCGAGGCGCCTGGCCACAATGTCCGCACCGCTAAGCTTGGCGAGTTCGGCTGCGTAGGCAGCGTTGTCGAACGGCTGACCGCTGGTCAGGATAGCGACCATCTGGCGCATCAACACATCGATGACGGCGTGAACAGCCACATGTCGGTTGAGTCCGTCTCCGGTCAGTCGGTCCACTGTTGCTGCTGTGATGGCCGGCTCGCCCAGAGCCACCTGGTCTTCGACGGCGACATGCATACGGCTGTGCATCTCATTGGGCGTCTTGATGTGAATCATGGGATTCGGATTGTCGGTGTGCCAGTCATGCACGAGCGCATGGCGTGCGGACTCGGACAAGGTCAACCAGATGGATGGGTCAGGAGCGGTTGCGGGGTCGTGTGACATGGGTGCAGTCTAGCACTCTAAAAGAAACAATCAGTAGTGACGGTTTCTCCACCCTCTGCTAAACAGTCAGTAATGACTTCTTCAACACGACCCCTGCAAGCCCGCGCCGAAGATACCCGCGCCGCGCTGCTTCAAGCAACGCTACAAACACTGCTAGACGTTGGATACGGCGGCACCTCCACCGCTGCTGTCTGCCGACGAGCCGGAGTGGCTCGGGGCACGCTGCTCTACCACTTCCGTACCCGCGACAAGATGCTGGTTGCGGCCTTGGAGCACGTTCTTGAGGCGCGGGTCGAGGCGTTTGTTCAGGCGCGGCGGGGCAGGGTGCTTCCGGCGGTGGATGTCCTGCTCATGGAATTGTGGGAGCAGTGGCAGGGCCCGCCGTTCATTGCTTGGCTGGAGCTGGCCGTGGCGTCGCGCACGAGTCCGTCGCTGCGAGGGGCCATGCAGCCCATGATGGCGCGCTTTGATGCCCTGGTCCTTCAGGCCTTCGAGGAACTGGACCCCGTGACCGGAGTGCCGGACGAGCTCAAGTCTGGAGTACCGTTCTTCGTATTCTCGGTGTTCAACGGTCTGGCGGTGGGCCAGTGCTACGGCGAGACGGGACAGTCAGAGCCGGTGTTGAGCATGCTCACTGTGTTGGCCGCTGCCTGGGGAACATCCGGGGCGGAACATGTCTGAGGGCCAGCTGCTCTCCATTGGATTTGCGATGTTCGCCGTGCTCATCGGCCTGGAGTTCGCTTGGTCCCGCATGCGGGCAGACGGCGGCTACGGGCTGTCGCAGGTGGTGGCAAACATTGGGCATGGTGCGTTGTTTCAGGTCTTTGATGGCTTCACCAAGGCCCTGCTCGTCGTCCCATTCCTGGTTGTGGCAAGCCTGACTCCAGCGACCCTCCCCATCGATTCGCCGTGGACGTGGCTGGTGGGCCTCATCGCGTACGACTTTCAGAGCTACTGGCGGCACCGTCATCACCACCAGGTTGGCGTGTTGTGGGCCATTCACGCAGTGCACCACGCCGCCACCGAGTTCAACCTGGCTGCGGCCCTGCGTCAGGCGCTGTTTCAGAACCTGGTGGCCTGGATCTGGGCCCTTCCGCTGGCACTCTTCCTTCCGCTGGAAGTCATTGTGGGCCTTGTGGTCTTCGACCTGCTGTACCAGTTCCTCCAGCACACTCGGTATGTGCCGAAGCTCGGCCCGCTTGAGTGGGTGTTCAACACGCCGTCCCACCACCGGGTCCATCACGGCACCCAGCCGAAGTACCTAGACCGCAACTACGGCGGCATCTTCATTGTCTGGGACCGCCTGTTCGGCACCTTTCAGGAGGAGGAAGAGGAACCCGTCGTGGGGCTCACCACGCCGTTTCGACAGACCAATCCGCTGTGGGACAACCTGGTCTTCTGGCGCGACCTGTCTCGGGCGACCGCTCTGGCGCCGTCCTGGAGGCACCGTCTACACGTGCTGTTTGGGCCTCCGATACACGCCGAGAGTCTGCTCTCGGCAGCTCGGCATGCGCAGCCCGAGGTCGACAGTCGGACTCAGAAGGACGTACCTGCATGGCCCGTCCGGTCTGGCATCGCGGCGCTGACCTTTGCGCCGGTCCCGTGGCTGCTCGCGGGCCTGGCGTGGGTACCGCCGGAAGAGCTTGCAGCGCGTGTGGCTCTAGGGCTGCTCATCCTGCTGTTGGCGGTTGCGTCGGCCTCTCTGCTCCGGCTGCGTTGACTGTGGGGTCGCTGTCGCTTTGGCGCTTCTCATCGAGTGGATGACGGTTGCGGCGACGACGCTGCTTCAGCGTAGGACGTGGCCGACTTCGGATAGGTGCGGCGACATGACCTTCTCAGATCTGTAGCGGATGCCCCGACCTCAAATGTTATCTTTGTGATTCAAGGGAGAAAGTCATGCGCAGTGGGTTGTTTTTTTCTATTGGTGTTTCCACAGCTCGCTCTCGCGGCGCCCATGGAGATGACCTACAGCGCGCGATTGTTGGACTCTATTGGAGAGCCGATTGAGGGAAGCGTCGTGCTCCAGGTGAATCTGTGCACCAGCGAAATCGACTCGTCGGCCGACTGGACAGACACCTTCTCGGTGTCGGCTACCGGTGGCTATGTCAGTCTGGTCTTGGGCTCTGGCTCGCAGACGCTGTCGACCGAGCTGTTCGCTACGGGTGAAGTGTGGGCCGAGACCAAGATTGGCGTTCAAGTGGTGGGGCCGCGGCAGCGCCTGACTTCTGTTCCGTCCGCCGCAGTGGCTTGGGGAGTTCGTATGGAGTCGTCACCGGGTCAGACCGCCTGCCTTGGCCGAGATGGCGAGCTATTCTACGACACCACGCTTCAGACGCTGCGATTCTGTGACGGGGCCAACTGGCAGAGCATCGTCACCGGAACACAGATCGGTGAGGTTGCTGGGGCGGCACAGTGGACCGATGGCACGACGGCCACTTCGTGCGAGACCTACCGGCGGCCGGATTCACCGTACAAGTACGCGGGTACTACCGGCAATGGGCAGTACCGCATCGACCCCGATGGTTCGGGCGGCGTGGCCCCATTTGTCGTGCAGTGCGACATGACCACCCAGGACGGCGGGTGGATGAACCTGTCGTTGTCCAGTGCTGGCTCGGACGACGTGTACGCCATGCATGGTCTCAACTCCCCGCTGAGTCGGTCCGGAGACCAGGCGCGTCACTACCAACACATCGCGAGCACAGATGGCTTCAGCAGCGTTGAGTTCACCCACAATGGCTCTATCGGAAGCGACACGACACAGAACATCACCTTCACGAATCCGGCGACGGGCAGCAACTTCTCAGATGCTCAGCTCGATGCCATTCGCGCGTTGCTCAGCGAGCTGGGAGACGACACACGCATGGTCGCGGGTAGCGTGGACGGTCGAAACAGCACGCCCGAGTCCCATGAGATGAAGATCTCAGATGGCAACAACGCGAACTTTATCGTGACGACGTACTGCACGGAAGATGCGGATGAAACCGATACCTGGCACATCCTGCAGCCTGGCGTGAACAACGTGGACGACGCGGACATGGACTGCTCCCAAGGTGGCGCGACTACGTTCACCCAGCTCCCCGTCACGCACATCCTTCCGTCGCAAATCCAGATGGGCTGGTTCGCTTCGACCGGTGGAGAAGGCGGTGGTGGCGCGTTCTGGGGCTACGAGACGTCTACAATTCGCGTGCGCTGAGCCTCAGCGGTCGCCAGCCGGGCAGGAACTGGCGCATTGCGGCTAGCTCTGGGTTTGGCTCGATGCGGGACTGCGGTTGTGACGGCATGGCTACGGCCAACTGCGTAGCGGGGGACATCCAGGCCAAGTCCACGAGTTGCTCGCGTTCCAGGTCTCGGTGTCGTAGCCATTCCAGACTCGCCGCGTCAACCGTCCCTAGCCGGCGCTGTGGTAGGTGCTCACCTCGTCTTCGGACTGCTTGGCCGAGACGACTGTGGTGCGCGCGAGGGCGTTCATCTGTTGGACCATGCTCGTGACGATTCCCTGGTAGGCCTCCGGACTCTTGGTTCCCAGCGCATCTGACACGTGGTCGACGGCGAGACGCTGGCGTTCGGTCTCGTCCTCTACCGAGCCCTTGCGCAGCGCCACGAGGCTTCCCTTGACGAACGACGCCACGGCATCGAACCGCTGATTGTGTTCGACCTCCCACGGACATGCGTCTTCGTTCTGAATGCGCGTGCGCAGCTGGTAAGCGGCGTCAAACATGCGGTATAGGTACTTGCTGCTGCGGTAAAACAGCTTGCCAGCCGGTGCGTCTGCGTAGTGGGCGCAGTCCTTGAGGAAGTCGCCGAACTGTTCGTTCAACGACTGGAGGAACTCGCCACCGGTCAGGCCGGCCAGCGCCGCCCCGGCGTCGTCGCCTTGTAGTCCAGCAACGATATGCTTGACTGCGCCTTCGCTGTGGTAGGCCTCGGCGGCGAAGAAGATGGCGTCAGACTGGGCTTTCTTGGCCTGTGCGCTCAACGAATCTACAATGACCGCGTTCGGAGGCTGCTTGGCGCGCTCGGCCCGCAACAGTGCTTGAATGCCACGAACTTTCTTCATGGACTTGTAGTACAGCTCGTTGCTGTGCCGCAGCAGCTCATCTGCGCTGTCTGTTTCGTAGTCGTGAAGGGCCTTTTGTAAGATGTAGACGGCATCTTCGGGGGCATCATCCACCGTTGGGCCACCTGGCGCCTGACACGCTCTCAGTAGCCGTGCGACGCCGATTTGGTAGATGGCATCTGCCTCTTCGTATTGATGAATCGTGGCTTTGCGCTCGCTGACGTCTTCAATGCCTTCGACCACCGCGTTCATGTGCTCTTGGTATGCGACTGGGCTCATGTACCGTCGAATCTTCACCAGCGACGCAACCTCTTGGTCGAGCGAGTCGCTTGTAGCGAGTCGGGCGCTGGGTTGGTCGATGCCTTTGTCGTTGCCCTGGGTGCCCTGGGCCACCTTGGCGTTGAGGTTCTCTTCGACACCCAGGTAGTCCTTGGCGTACAGGTTGGTGTCGAAGACGGTGCCAGGCTGTTTTCCAAAGTCGGCGGCCACCTTCGCGTTGAACCAGCGCATGGCCTTGATGTCGCCATCCGAACCCGGAGTCGAGATGGTCAAGTCGTAGTCGGAGGTGATGTCCCGGCTGCCAACGGACTTCGCGAGTAGGGTCGGCCACTTCTTGCGCGCCTTCTCAATCAGGCCGTCGACATATGCCTTTCGGAAGTCCCAGAACGCCTGTCGCATGGAGACCGGGTAGGCTTCGTCGCCCCCCTGGTGAAGCTTCGACCATTGCGCCCCATTATGGGCCTTGTGCCACTTGATCCACTGATCGTGAGTCCAGTTCTTTGGCTGGAGCTGCGGCTGTTCGCGCCTGCTACGAATTCGGTCTGCGTGGTCCTGCTGCTCGGGGGTCATGCCCGATGTGTACACCCGAGGCGGAGCAGGAGTAGCCTGTAGGTCGTCTTGCAGGTCGTCCTCTAGCGGTTCGCTTTGCCCTGCCTGGCCCTTCTGTTTCGCATGCTTTGGGGTCTGCTTCTGGCCTGCTTTGGGCATTGTCATCTCCGTTGAAGCCTGACTCTAGCATTTGGCTGTGAGCCGCATCGGCACTTTACTTGGGTGGTGGCAGGGACGACGCTATCGTGGGGTGAACATTCCAAGCGCTTTCCCCCATGGACGTCACCGATTCAAGTCGGCATCACCAGGCGCATCACCATGTCCACTAGCTCGGGGTCTGGCTGAGTACCGGGTTGCGGGTCAGACGTCCTCGCTACGCCGATATGTGTGGCCAGGGAGACCAAGGCGAGCTCCACGAGCTGCTCACGGTCTAGGTCTCGGTGACGGAGCCAGTCAAGGCTTGCCGCCTCCACCGCACCGAGCCAGGACCGGGCCGCCACCCGGTAGATCGGTGACGGTTCCGAGATACCGATTCCTGCCATGACCTTGTCGGCGATGGCTTCCCGGGTCCGCTCCGTGACTGCGAGAACCTTAGGGTCTGCGCCCAATCCACCGTGCATGAGGGCGAGGAACGCCTGGTCCCGCTCGTCGACGTAAGACAAGTAGGCTTCGATGCCAGCACGCGCGCGCGCGAGCCCCGGCACGCCCTGTGGGGCTTCAATCGCGTCTGTGAGTTGGCCGGCGGCAAGCTCCACGACCGCGGCGTAGAAGTCCTTCTTGCTGCCAAAGTAGTGGTACAGCAAGCCTTTTGAGACACCGGCGAGGGTAGCTATCTCGGAGATTTCTATGTCTTCGTACGACCGTGTGCTGAACAGCTTCAATCCCAGATCGAGAAGTTGTTTACGGCGTTCTTCAGTCGGTAATCGACGTGGGGCGTTGGGCATGTCTAGCTGTATCTGTCGGCGCTTATTGACACCAGTTCAATAAGCTCCTACACCTTAGTTGAATCCAGGTCAATAGGAGCGACATGAGTAAACCCCAGGTTGTCCCGCGGCGAATGCACTTCGATTTCTCCGACCTGCCCAAGCACTGGTTCGGCGGAAATGCTGTGGCTACCCACGCCGCGAACGGGCTGCACATCCTGTTCCCAGAAGGGGAGCGGTTCTTCATTCGGAGCGTGCGGCGGTTCCTCGGACAGATCGATGACCCCGAGCTGAAGACTCGTGTGCGCGGCTTCTTTGCGCAGGAGGCGCTGCACGGTCAGGCCCACGATGACGTGATTGAGCTTCTTGAAGCCCAGGGCTACTCCGTTCGTCGATTCCTCAAGGTGTACAAGTGGCTCGCGTTCGAGGTTGCCGAGCCCTTGGCTCCGGCGTCGATGAGTCTGTCCGTCACAGTGGCACTGGAACATCTGACGGCGTGTATGGCCGAGTCCGCGTTTGTAGATGGTCGACTCGACCACGCCTACCCGGCGATGCGGGAACTATTCTTGTGGCATTCGGCCGAGGAAATCGAGCACAAGTCCGTCGCTTTTGATGTCTTCAACGCTGTTGACGGGCGCTACTGGCTGCGGATTCTGGGAATGCTGGTGGGGCTGTCTGGCTTGTTCGTGTTCTCCACGGTTGCAAGTCGCCGCCTACTCCGGCAAGACCGGCTCACACGAGGGGAGTTGAGGCGACAGCGTCGGACTCGTCGTCGCGGTGGGCTCATGACGCCGACTGTGCGTGCTGGAATACGCGACTATTTTCGGCGTGGATTTCATCCAGACCAACTCGACAACTACCATCGTGTCGCGACGTGGGCAGCGGAACGAGAGGTCGCGTGACCGGGACGCTGGCAGTACCTAGACGGCCACGTCCGCTCTCTCTGAGTTCTCATGGCGAACGGCCTGAACGCGGTGGTCCATCACGCTTCGCCAAAGCGGAGTTGCGAAGGCTAACAAAACCATTGCCGGGTACCCGAGTGGAAGCTCTGGACTACCCTCCATTGCACGAAGCCGGTAGTACGGTCGGCTTGCGTTTGCGTGGTGGTCAGCATGACGCTGAAGGTTGAATAGCCACCAGTTTGTCACGCGAAAGTTGGCGTTCCAGCTGTGCCGAGGGGCTACGCGCTCGTACTTCCCGGGAGACGTCTCGACTCGCAGTAGACCGTAGTGCTCCACATAGTTGATGACCTCGAGCAGCAAGAACGCGCCCACGCCCTGTGCCAAGAAGAACAGCCAGCCCGCAGGTCCGAATGCCGCAGCGACCCCGGCGTGCAGAGCAAGCGCGCCCAGGAGGTAGCGAGTGTTCCGGTTTCGTAGGCTGTATACGGGAATCGCGCGGCGTTCACACCGCTTTCGTTCCAGCGCGACGGCGCTCTTGAGTCCGCCCAGCACGCTTCGTGGCAGGAAGGCGTACAGGTTCTCGCCGAGGCGTGCCGTTCCCGGGTCGAGGGGGGTGGCGACGTGTCGATGGTGCCCGAGCACGTGCTCGACGCAGAAGTGGGGATACGTCACCGACTGCATCATCAGTTCGGCAATACCACGGTCCAGAGGACGCTTTCGGTGCATGAGCTCGTGGGCGATGTTGATCGATGCCGTGGCACTGACAAGCGCCATGCCTACGACCAGACCCGTGGTCTCAACAGCCGAGAGCGGGGCGGTGGTGATGTGATGCAGCACCCAGATGTGCGTCAGCGCTCCAACGACAAGCCATCCCCTCAACAGGTTGTCGAAGGGTGCCGCTTCAGCGCCTTCGGCTGCCGTCTCGCCGGTGTCTGTGCCGGCGAGCAGGTCGATGAGCGGCAGGCCAATGAACAAGACCACTGGAGTGAGCCAGGTCCAGGCGCCACCAAGCACGACTCCAAGCCAAATGACAGGAGCGAGAAGGTAGATGGAGAGGAATGGTAGCGCTTTCATGAGACCTCCGGACCGAGCAGGATGGAGCGGGCAACAGCCACACTGTGTTCGGGCCCAATGGCCCCCCACAGGTCGCCGCGCAGGGGGCCCGTGGCGTTGCGCAGCAGGGCGTCACTGACGATGTGTAGGGCGACAGAGCGCACGTTGACCGTTGGTCGAAGTCGGCCGCGGCCTTCCGACTCAATCCAGGCGACTACACCGTCGAAGAGCGGCACTGCTTGGTCGCGTAGGAGTGCGTGCCCGGGACCGTCCGGCGCCACGAGCTCGCGGACTACGATCGACGCGCATGCCGGGTTGTCTTGAACGAATGTTGCGAACGTGAACGCGAGGGCAAGCAGCCGTTCTTCGAAGTCGCCGGGCTGCTCCTGTGCCTGCAGCAGCGCTTGGCCCATCTGACCGAACACCTGTGCGACCACCTTGCCGTACAGGTCTTCCTTGGACGGAAAGTGGTAGAGCAGTGAGGGCCTACGGATGCCGACCGTTCTGGCGATATCTGCCAGGGTAGCGGGTTCGTAGCCGCTGGCGGCGAATGCTTCTTGAGCCGCCGCAAGGATGCGGAGCGGTGTAGCAGCAACGGTTGTATCAGTCTTTGGACGGGCCATGCCTCATCTTATCTACTGGTGAGTAGATAAAGCAACAACAATCTATGCGACGTCGCATTTTTGCTCTTTCGCGGTACACTGGCGGCTCGGGGGTCCTATGCGCTTGTTCGGTTTCGCTCTTTTGTTTACACCGTTCGTGGCGGCTGCCGTCCCAGTCGACCTCACCCACACTGGGCGGGTGCTCGATGGTATCGGAGGCCCCGTCTCTGGCGAACACACACTGACCGTGTCGTTGTGGAAGGACGCCGACAGTCTGTCCGAGTCAGACCGGCTGTGGACCGACACCTACATGAACGTCCCGTTGGACGACGGCTACTACAGCCTGACCCTCACCGGTGTCTCTAGCGACGACTTTGCGAGCTCGGTGTGGGTGGATGTCGCAGTGGATAGCGCAGCTGCCTTGATGCCGCGCCAGGCATTGACGCGAGTACCGGCTGCCGCTCTGGCGGACACGGCCACCCACGTTCCCGTCAGGACCTTCGCGGACAGCGCCTGCACGGACACCGGGGCCATCGCGTTCGACGATGACCTCGACAAGCTGCGGTTCTGTGACGGGTCCACCTGGCAAGTGCTCGGCACGGTTGTGCTGCAAGACAACGGCGGCATCAAGCGCTGGCAGGATGGCCGGGCTGCCAAGAGCTGCGAAGAATATCGGCGGCCAACTGCTCCCTACGCCTACCTAGGTGACACGGGAGACGGTGTGTACATCATCGACCCGGACGGCAGTGGGTCCGCGTACGGCGACATCACCGTGTATTGCGACCAGACGAACCACGATGGCGGCTGGACCCTGGCGCTGTCAGCGGGCCTCAATCGCGACCTCACCGTGAGCGGCATTAATGGCACCTTCCTGCCGTACGCCACGAGCCCGGCCAATCCGGGCAATGGCGCGCTTCACAAGATGAGCGACACGCTGATCAACGACATTCGCACCCGCGGTGGTAGCGACATTGCCTACTGGCTCACAACACCAGGCAACGGGACTGGCACGCTCGGCGCGGAGATTTTCTACCGGGGCGACTGTGACTTCGCGCTTCGCCAGACCGAGACCGCAATTCGGGCCACCACCTGTGACGAGTGGACCATCAACTACTCCAACACGCCATCGTGGGCGGCGGGTGGCCACTGGTGGATTGGCAACGCGTCCTACCTGTCCGCCTTTGCCCATGGAAACGCCGAGATTCTTGGCACGGATTCTGTGTGTCACACAGACGGTAGGGGGCTGGGCATCCACAACCTTACCTGGGCACCGTTCCATCGGGGTTGGTGCAGCGTGCAGGCTTGGGGCCAGATCTGGGTTCGATGACTCGGCGCTAGTGTTCTGCGCCTAGGTGCGAGGACTGCCGCGAATCGCGTACCGACCGCTAAATGCGTCAGCCACCAAGCCTGTCTCAGGGTCACGCAGCCACGTAGGCGCGCGTCTCGACGGCACATTGACCACGTCTTTGCGCTGGTAGGTTCGGAAGACCACGTCCCAGATGGGGCTGGTCACACCGTGGTTTAGGCGCGGGTTGGCATGGTGGTGAAGTAGGTGGTGGTGACGTACCCAACGACCGTACGGGCCGATGGGACGGTGGGTGTGGATGCGGCGATGGACCACCTCGTAGGTGAGGTACATGGTGACGAATCCGACGGCGAAGGGGGCACCGGCCAGTCCCCACAACACACAGACGACAACGGCCGCTGTCGTGAGTTTTTTCCAAGTCGCTGCAAAGTACATGGGGTCCGCGTGATGCGCCAGATGCTCCCTCGAAGACGGGGTTCTGCCCTTCATGCCGTGTCCGTCGAATCGATGAATCAGGTACTCGGCAAGAGTCCAGCCGAGCGCTCCGAAGCAAAATGAAATCATGGTGTCTGCCAGGCGGTGAGTAGGTCTTGCACGGTGCGACGGGCGAGAGCGCGGGTGTCGAACAGGGCGGCGTCGAAGCGCTCGAGCTTGCGCAGCTGAAGGACGCCGTGACAGGCGAACACGAGCTGTAGCGCGCGACGGAAGGCATCATCGCTGGCGGTCAGCTCACCTGACTGGGCCGCCGCGCGCAGCAGGTCGCTCACACGAGTCAGCAGCCCGAGCATTGCGGGGACGTGTACGGCATCTGCGACGTCCTGAACAAGGTGCCTTGGGTCAGCGAGGGTGAGTGAGATCAGGCCGAACTCGGCCGGGCGCTCATGTGCCAGGTCAATCCACACGTCCATCACAGCGACCAGGCGCTCCCGTGCGGACGCTGTGGGGTGCTCGGTGAGCAGGGTGTCTATTCGCACGGTCCAGGCGACTAGAACCCGTGCGTTCAACGCGGCAATTAGCTGGTCCTTCCCAGAGAAGTACCGGTACATAGCGCCGACCGTCCAGCCCATGCGCTTGGACAAACGGGCCACGGTGAGTCCGCCAAGACCGGTCTCGGCAATGATGGCCAGGGCCTCATCTAAGATCTGACCCTCTCGCAAGAGCCTTCGCTTCTGAACAGATGTGTGAATCATGTTTACTAAAGTAAACGATGTTCACACAATGGGCAACAGGGAATCACCAGGACTCAAACGGCAGCCGGATGTCAGCGCGACTCTGACGTCACAGGAGTCCGGTCACGCGCAACCGAGAACTCTTTGAACCGCTGAGTCCCCGTGCCGCTGCTCAGTAGGTCTCGGTTGGCATATTCGCGGAACAGCATGGGCCCGCTCGACGTGTCGATTCGGGACGTTGCCCCCGACTCGAGCACTACGCCATTGACCCGCTGCCGGAGGGTGAGGGTGCCGGATTGGGTCTCGCCGCAGACCTCCTGCATGTCCCACAAGTGGTAGGATAGGGGGTTGTTGCACCAGTTCGGCCTTCCCTTATGGAACCCCATGATGAGCCCGTCGGCATCTGCGATGGCCTGATTCCAGTAGTAGGTTGAGCCGGAGGTTGGACTGGATGCGAGGCCAGCGAGGCCGATTCGTACGCGCTGGCCAGCCCAGAGCGCGGTGTCCGCTGTTGGCGTGGTGTCGGCGCGTAGCTCGTAGGTGATGCCGTCGTCGCCCATTAAGGTCGCCACAACAACGGGAAGGGTGCAGCTGCTGAAGTGGCGTGTGCCTGGATGGGACCACTCGGCGTCGCCGGGTAGGTCTCCTGCAACAAGTACGGTGGCGTGAATGTCGTACATCCACCCGCTGTCTTCGGTGATGATGGGCTCGGAGGTGCGCAGGCAGAACTGGTAGCCAACGGTGAGGTCTCCGAGGTCTTCTGCCACGTCGGTCTCACACTGCTCGACCGATGGCAGCGCGTTCGGGAGCTGTTCGTCAGCACGTGGCAGGCCGTACAAGACAAAGGCGCCTCCGCTATCCACGCTGGAGTCGGTGTCCCAGCCAGGCATGGTCGCTACAATGTCCTCAAGGCCGTCACCGTTGAGGTCGCCGCTCGCGAGAATGTCGCCGAGGAGGTCGCCGATGTTGGCTCCGCTGACGGTCCGAGAAGACAGGCCTTGAATGTAGGTGCTTGCTGGCTTTGCCCCGTACCCAATGGCCACGGTCCCACGGTCCGGCATGTCGCACACTCCGGCGGACGTACTCGTGATGAAGTCGCCATAGCCGTCGGCGTCCAGGTCGCTTGCGACGGCTGAGCGTGCGTCTTCGAGGGTGAGTACGCCGGCTCGAATGGACCACGGCTGGGGATTGCTGCTCGGCATGAGTTTGTAGCCGAAGCGTACGCCATCCACGGTATCGTAGCTGTATTGGAAGAAGAAGTCTGCTCGGCCGTCTGCGTCCAGATCTCCCGCTGCGGAGAGAATGGGGCCGACGGCATCGGTCGACGGGGCTGTGGACAGGTCAAGCGTTCCAGCGACAGGACCGGTGAAGACGGCCATGCGTGTGCTGGCGTCTGCCGAGGCTCGGACCACGATGTCTGTGAGTCCGTCGTCGTTGGTGTCTCCGATGACCGCTGCACCAATGTCCGGGGTGTCGCTGACCGCGGTGAAGAGGGACGATTCCGCCACGTCCGGCATGCCGACCAAGTCACCGGGCATTGCCCACAGTGTGGCTTGGTCTTCGGTTTGCTCGGAGATGAGTAGGTCGGAGACCCCGTCATCGTCGATGTCTCCGCTGCCGAGCAGTGTGCTGAATGCCAGCGGGTTGGCGGGTTGCGAGATGCGTAGTGCGGCATCTTGAACGTCGAACACTCCGCTGTCTGCGTCGAAGACGAACACCGCAGCATCCGTGGCTGCGGAGGCGCCGATTGCGACGCGTGACGGGGCGTCTGTGGCTGGAAGGACCGCTAGCGTCTCACCGAAAGAGGCGTCGTCGCCCCAGTAGGTGGCGTTGGCGTCTTCGGTGTGCAGTGCGCCAAGAATCGGACCGTGGAAGACGTAGACCATGCCTCGGTCGTCTCCAGGCTGCGATGATGTGGCAGACACCACAATGTCGTCGCACCCGTCGTTGTTGACGTCTCCGAGGGCGAGGGCGCGGGCGAAGTCGCCGTCCCCCACAATGCCTGGCCCGGTTGTGTCCAGGATGTTTGGCGTAGTGGTGCGCAGGTCAGACATCGTGTTGGCGAGTCCAGCCACAGGCACCGAGCAGTCGGGTAGGCAGTCCTGTACGTCCTCGTCCACATCTTGGTCGCAGTCATTGTCGAGGCCGTCGCAGGTCTCTTGCACGCCGGGGTTGCGGCTGGCGTCGTTGTCATCACAGTCGCCTGCAATCGCTGAGACGCCGTCCGTCAGAACACAGTCGACAACCGGTGCCATGTCATCTCCGAAGCCGTCATCGTCTCGATCGACGTAGCCGAGAAGCGGGTCGGTCGGGTCGTTGTCGGTCTCGCCGTCGCAGTCGTTGTCCTGGCCGTCGCAGGTCTCTTCAGCACTGGGGGACACGTCTGCGTCCTGGTCATTGCAGTCCTGACCGTCCGTGGTGTACCCGGGGGTTCCGGGGCAGACGCGCGTGAAGATGTCCGGGTTTCCGAAGCCGTCGCCGTCGCTGTCCACGTTGAGGATGCGTCGGTCGACAGCGCGGTAGTCGATGAGGCCGTCGCAGTTCTCGTCAATGCCGCTGCAGAACTCATCCGCGTCTGGGTTGATCCTGCGGTTGGTGTCGTCGCAGTCTCCGAAGTTGTCCACGTATCTGTTGAGGGGACCGCACGCGTCTATGGTGTTGTTGGGGTCTCCGAAGCGGTCGTTGTCGTTGTCTGCGTACAGGGTGACGGTCTCGAGGTCTTCGTCAACCTCACCGTTGCAGTCGTCATCTAGGCCGTTGCAGACCTCTTGTGCCCCTGGGAAGACGCTGTCGTCTTGGTCGTCGCAGTCGTCTCCGCCACACACGATTCCTGGGACGGAGTCGCGGTCTTGGTCGCACAGGACTGCAGTGACTTGAACGTCTAGGGTGCCCTCCGGACCCTCGACTTCAATGACGGTATCGACGGAGGCAGCCCACGGGTGAAAGCTCACCAAGAGTGGCGCTTCGCTGTTGGCAGCCAGCCGCCACGGCAGGGGCTCGTGTATCAACAACAGGGAGTCATCGGGCGATTCGATACGGGTCACGCGGACCGGGAACGCGCGGAAGTTCTGGAGCTGAATGATCACCGGCGGACCGTCTACACCCAAGACGAGGTCGGGTGGGTCGCTGACCAAGAATGGGTTCAGTTGATCAGCGCCGCCACAGGCGCTGAGCATGATGAGCGCTGGAACACAGTTGGATAGGGACATGTTGGCTCTCCTAGGCCCCCGTTGTGTGGCGGCCTAGGTGATTCCTTCAGTCACACAACGGCGTGAAGGTTCTCCACAGGACGCCCTAGGACAGCGGTGTCCTCGGTCACCGCAATGGGGCGTTGAACCAATCGGGGATTGTCGACCATCAGGGCGATGAGCTCGTCATCCGACTCGTTGCCCGACAGGCCTGCCTTTGTCGCGTCTCGCTTGCGCAGGACATCGTATGGGCCAACACCGAGCTTGCGAAGAACATCTCGGAGCTCAGGGTCGCTGAGCGGTTCCTTCGTGGTGTCTCGGTAGGTGAACGCGCGGTTGTGTTCGTTGAGCAAGGCGACCGCCTTGCGACACGTGCTTCAGGTGCGAGTACACAGCAGGGTAAGCATGATGGATCCAGAGTGGTGTGCCATGAAAGGCTGGAGTGAGACTGCCACGACCGCGGTGTGCGGTGAACACATGGTCTACCCTGTCGGATGGTCGGTGACGATGTCCGGTGAATTGCGACAGCCTCGCGTACAGTTTGGGACATTCGGTCCGATGGGGAGGACAGGAGGCAGGCACGCGACACTCAATGCTGGATTGGTTTGTTCCGCCTGACCGGCGTGATGACCATGCATACGTTGCGCGGGTGTACAATTCATGTGGTTTCGCCTGGGTGTTTGGCTCTGCCGGCTTTGTGTTCGCGGGCTTGTATTGGGCCACCTCATCCTCAGATTCGATGACGTGGTCGCACCTGTTGGCAGGGGTGTTCGGTTTCTGCTTGCCGTTCCTAAACCGCGTGCGTGTATCGACCACAGTCATCGCGGTGCTGGCTGCATTGGTCATGACTGGCCTTCAGTGCGTACAAATTTATGCTGAAGGCCAGCACTCTTGGGCGTACGCTTGGCTGGTGACGGTGCCGCTGATTGGCCACAACATTGGCGGAGCACGGGCGGGCCTCTGGTCTGCTATTCTCGCCGTTCTGGCCATGATAGGAACGTTTGTAGCGCGCGCGAACGACGTGTTTCCGACGGTGGTGGAGACGTCTCAAATGGGTGCGGGGTCCGCCGTATTCGAGATGGGCTTCTTGCTGGCCATTGTCTACGTACTTGGAGTCACTCCAGTGCGAAGTGCAGAGATTGCACGCGGGCGACTGGCCAGTGCCAACGTGTCATTGCAAGGAGAAGTCGAGCAGCACCTGCAGACCCAGTCGGCCTTACAGGAAGCGCAGAGTCAGCTGCTTCGAACAGCACGATTCGCCGGTATGGCTGAGGTTGCAACAGGTGTGCTGCACAACATGGGCAATGCCCTGAATACGGTAGCGGTGACCGCGCATTTGGCCAGAGATACCGCTCAAGATGACGCGCTTGAGCGGCGGCTAGAGCGAACGGTTGAGTTGCTGTCGGACCCAGATGCCGACCGAGAGGCCATTCAGCGCTACCTGGCTGCTGTGGCCCGCCGGGTTCACAACCAGCGTGAGCTCTCGGTCGCTGAACTCGACCGACTCATCGACGGCGTCGCTCATGTGGCGTCTGTTGTGGCCGCTCAGCAAAAGCACGCCCGAAGCGGAGGTCTGGTAGAGGATACCGCGATTCGGACGCTTGTGAATCAGGCCGTTGAGCTGGCCGGACCCATGATTGAGCAGGCAGGGGTGAGGGTTGAAGCCAGGTTCGTCCCGAACGTCAACGTGGTCACCGAAGCGCATCAGGTGGTTCAGGTCTTGGTGAACCTTATCCGCAATGCCGCCGACGCTATGCGTGAGAGTGACACCGAACGAGTCATCCACATTGACGCGCAGATTGTCGATTCAGCGGTCCGCTTGGTGGTGCGAGACACCGGGCCCGGTGTGCCCGAGAACCAGCGCGAACGCATCTTTCAGCATGGATATACAACGAAGGCGACCGGTAGCGGCTTTGGTCTTCACGTGAGCGCCCTTGCTGCACGCAGTCTCGGCGGCGAGCTGGCACTGTTGCCCCACGTCGAAGGAACTGGCGCACGCTTCGCCTTCTTTATTCCCTTAGATGGTGCGGACGTGCGGTTCACGTCGGAGCCTGGCATTCGCTCGGCAGCGACCTTGAGCGACATTCAGCTGACCCCAGAAGAGAAGGCAGATGCGCTCTGGAGACGTCGGACGTGCGTAAGGCGGGTCTGAGTCCAGCAGGAGTTCCGCTGCACCAACGCAGTCGCCGGAGCTACCTCGGAGCGGTCTGAACGGGTTCGTCGTGTAGCTTGATGCGGCCACCGCCGAACATGAGCGGGATGGAGAGACCGGCGACAACACCGCTCGCGATGGCACCGCCCAGGGCTAGCTCGTTGACGCTGGTTCGACCGGTGTCCCAGTCGGTCTCGGCAGAGCTGACCGCGAGTAGAGTTCCACCGGTGAGGGCCGTCGTAAACAAGATGAGTCCTGCGATGTACCGGCCTCGCAGGGCAATGGGCTTGCCGTCTGCATAGAGTGGAACGCCGTCTTCAACCCACAGCCGGCGGGCGCGTGTTGAGTGGTCTCGGTGTTGGCCGTAGATGGTGGTCTGTCCGACGGGGAGGTCCACGGCGCACGGGGCGGTACACAACACGATGTCTTCGTACGTGGTCACAACGTAGCTGCCGACAACGTTGGAGCCGAGCAAGCTTCGGGTCTTGAACTGTGTGCCGGCTTGCTCGGACGAAAAGTGGACCCGGCCATACCCAGGAGCTGGCCTCTCAGACAGGGAGCGTTGGGGGCCGCCGCCAGACGGTGCCGCTGCCATCGAGCGACTGAATGGGGCGTCGAGCCAGGCCTGGGCAATGTCTCCCGGTAGACCGAATCCGAGGCCCTCGTACGCTTCGCCGTTGATCTTTGCGCGAGCAATACCAATGACCTGACCTTGGGCGTTCATCATGGGACCGCCGCTGTTTCCAGGGTTGATGCTGGCATCGGTCTGCAAATACCGTTGTTCCTCAATGGTCGGGTAGCCGCTGACCACGCCCTTCGACACGCTGGCTGCAAGCTCTCGGGCAGCGGGTGCGCCAATGACAAACACGTCCTGTCCGGTACCCTGTGGCTCGCTGACCAATGTCAGACAGGAGTGACCAGACCCGGGTAGGCGTAAGAGTGCGATGTCCAGCAATTCGTCGCGGTGAATGACCTCTGCAACCAGAGAAAGGCCAGAGAGAAGCTGTACAGTAATCTCCTGGTCTGTGTCGACGACGTGGGCAGCGGTCAGGATGTCGCCGTTATCTCCTACGACTACGCCCGAACCAAGTCCGTTGCTGTGCTCAATGAGAACCACAGAGTTCTTGGCGACATCTAGGTCTTCCGGAAGTGTGAGTTCACGGGGCTCACAGCCGGCAATGGCAGTTGAAGCGGCGAGTACGAGCGATAGCAACATGAAGACCTCACACAAAGGAGGCGAGATAATCATGTTGGGGTATCGGCGCCCGATTCTCTGATGGGCAGAATTCGAATCGCACCGAATGCGACGGCACTACCCGAACAGCGCAACCCGGGTCAACCGAAAGCGGTACCGCTCTACATGTACTTGGCTAGCCACTTTGTATACGGCGCGCTGTTGCCAATGGACCGGGTGTGCATGGGCTCGGTGACGGCTGCGTGCGATTGGGTTGCCACTATTCTGCGGTGTTCGTGTGGCTTGAGGCACGCGCTGTCAAAGGGAAGGGCCAATGCCCCCAACAGCGCTTCAATGGTCGGCAGGGGATTGCTGACGAGGTCTTCGTAGTGGACGGTGTGGATGGGCAGGGGAAGTGCGTCTTGGTAGTGCGACATCAGGCGTTGAACACCAGTGGACCAGGCTGCGATTCCAGCGAGAGAGTTTGCCCAAGGCAGCCCAGCTCCGAACGGTTGGCGAAAACAGGACATGGCAGCATCGCGCGCGTCGCGGACCACGTAGATGACGCGTGCTTCTGGGGTCAAGCGTGCTGCGAGTCCGAGGTGGAGCACGTTGTTGGGCATCTTGTCCGTGGCGCGGCTTCCGTGAGGCCCCAGGGCGGCGAGATAGCGATTTCGGCCGTCTTTGAGGGTGCTATTCGACAGCTCGGGAAGCGGGTATCCGCCCAAAGATACCGCAATGTCACGCAGTGCTTCCATCTCGCCATTGGCGTGTATGTCTGGATGGCAGGACAAGATCTGCTCGACCAACGACGTGCTACTGCGTGGCATACCCACAATGAACACCGGACGTCCTGCACCGGGACCCGGTTGGATGGAGGTGTGGAAGGTGCCCATAGACGCAATGTGGGCATCGATGGAGGCAAGGTGGCTCTGTGCGTCGAAGGTCCCGCCCTGTAGGCGATTCGCTTCTCGATACACCGCGAATGCATCGGAGTGTTTCCTCAGGCGGTGCAGTAAGTCAGCGTGAGCAAACACCAGGGCGAGGGTATTCGGGAAGGCCGCTAAGGTGCGTGTCACCCGCTTGGAAGCGGCTCGGGTCTTGCCAACGCGCGGCCCAACGGATGCCGCTGCCATTGCAATAATCGGCACATCTCTGCGGCTGCTCTGAATGACCTGCCAGGCGCCATCGAGGTCACCTTGGCGCTCGAGCACCATCGCGACACCGCCGAGTGCTTCGGGATGGTCGGGGTTTTTGGCCAAGACGGTGGCGAAGCAACGGCCAGCCTCGCGCACCTCAGCGGTTCGTAGCAGAGTTAGTCCAAGTGCAATCAGGGCATCGGCGTGCTCGGCCTCGAAGAAGAGCGCTTGTCGGTAGCACGCTGCTGGCTCGTCGCGAACGCCACGGGCTGCAAGAGCCCGCCCCATCTGTACCCAGGCATCTGGGTTGTTGGGGCTGTGTTGGAGGGAGGAGGACGCGCGTGCGAGGTCGGGTGTTTGCATGAGTTGGTATCGGACGGTTTGCGGGAGTCTTGAGCGAATCGGTGTGAGCCGCTCTGGCTCCCAAGGTACCTATCGAAACGCAACGAATGTGTTGAGGTCCCCTTCTTTCGGGTCGAGGGATCTCGCTCCGCTAACGATGACGTAGCCACGCTCAAAGATGCGCTGTCCTTCGGCATCACTGGCTGGCGGCCTGGGCGTTCCCTGTGGGATGCGCTGGCAGCACCGGGCGACCTCGCCAACAACGGGGCCGTACGCAACCTCGGTTGCTAGAGCTTGCACGAGGAGCACGTGGGCCATGTCTGCGCCATCGTGACGACGGGTTGGGTCTAGGGAAACGGTGACGTGCAGTACAAGCTCCTCAGCCCCGCGTGTGCGGACAGCACGTTCAATGGTGACGTGTCCGCCGATCACTCCGGCGAACCCTGGTAGGTCGCTGTTCAACCGCGCGGATACGCTCGCTAAGTGGGTGAGGGGAACCTCTCCTGGTTTTGCTTTGTGCAGGGTCAGACCAGGTTCGACACCGCCGAGACGGTCGGCTCTCGCTCCGTAGTTTGGGCGATTGAGGGCGCGATAAGCGTGGGAGAGTTCGCGCCAGATTGCCTCGGTGAGTGACCGTTGGTCGGGGTATTTACGCAGCTGGTGCGTCATGTACCGGCCCAGTTGAAGGGCTGATCCTGGGCGGCCGGCTCCGACCAAGTCGGCAAGTCTGTCGGGTACGTCATGGGGCGCGACAAGGGCGCCGACGTCGGACTCGCGCCACGACCACCTGGGGACCCACACCGGCAAGCCGTCCGCGCCTTCGAGCTCTAGGTAGTCAACGGGCAGTGCGACGCGCAGGTCGGGGACGCTGTACAGCGCATTGGCCAAGGCACCAACGCTGCTCTCCATGCGGGACAACGGCTGGACCCAAGCGACAGCCCCCGCATGAATGGTTCGGTACAGCGTGGCTTGCCCTTGAGTAGGGAATGAGGCGGCATACCAGGTAGGGGAGGTGACCTCAGGGGCTGGCACAACCACTCCGAAGACGGAGGCGTGTCCGTGGGGGGCAAACGGTGTGACCTCTGGCGGAACGTCGGCCTCGGACTGGCTGAAGCGCGCCAAAGGTCCGTTGAGGGCCGCTTGCAGGATGGCCAGGGCCGGAGACTCGGCTGAAATGTCAGTCAATACGCCCATTAGCGGCCTGCCGGTGGAATGGTTGGAAGACCGAGAGGTGGACAGGGCAGGCCATCGACCCGCCACACTTGACCGGTGAATGCGGCAATCCAGGCCTCACCGGTGGAGTCGTCAAAATCGATACCGCTGGCGCCGCTGACCGTTGCTGGAAAGGCGTATTCGCCAACGAGAACGCCGCTTGGGGTGAACTCCGCCACGGTGCTCTCGTCGCTGCTCACAGCGAAGCGATTCCCGGTGGACTGACACACGTCCACGTCTCCGTAGTTGACTTGGAAGGCGGGCATTGTTGGGAATGCATCGATGAACTCACCCGTCTGTGCGTTGACCTGTGCAATGGCATTTCCGTTGGGTGCGCTGACGTTTTTGTCTTGGATGTACACGAGGTTTCCGCTGACGCTGTCGTAGCTGCCACCGACCACGTGCGACGCACCAAAGGTGGTGGTGAGCGAGGCGAGAATACTGCTGTCGGTGGTGTCGACAACGTAGGTCTCGACCACGCCGGACTCGCCGTTGTGGAACAGCAAGGCTCCGGCGGGAACCGGGAAGGTGCCGAGCAGGAAGTCGGTCGGGGCAATGTCGAGGTCCACGTCGTCGGCGGGTTCTGCGGGACGAGCGAGGGTCGGTCCGGGAGTGCCGTCTGTAGCAAAGGTGAGGATGTCTGCACCGAAGCATCGGATCAGGTAGACGGTCTCGGTGCGTTCATCGTAGGCGAGTCCGCAGGGGCTAGCGCCGGACGGGAAGCTGACCTCCTCCACGACCTCGCAGTCCACCGTGCCTTCTTCGCCGTCGTCGCACACATCGTCGCAGTCAATCGAGTTGCTCTCTTCGGCTTCGCACAGGTCGTTGCAGTCGGGCCCTGAATCGCCGGTACCGCACACGCCGTCGCAATCCACGCTTGCGTCCTCGCCGTCTTCACACAGGCCATTGCAGTCGGTCGTCCCTGCGTCGTCTGGTGAACAGATACCGTCGCAGTCGGGAGCGCTATCACCGTCGTCGCACACGCCGTCGCAGTCGGGGCCGGTCTCGCCCTCGTCGCACACGCCATCGCAGTCCGGGCCGCTCTCGTCGCTGTCGCACGTTCCATCACAGTCTGAGGTGAGGCCGTCGCCGATGTCGCAGACGCCGTCGCAGTCGGGGGCTTGGTCTGCCTCTTCGCACACACCATCGCAGTCCACGCTGTTGGCTTCCCCGTCGTCGCACACGTCATCACAGCCGGGGTCGCCGACAAGGGCGTCATCTGGGCAGGTGTCAGGGATGATGACGATGGTGTCGGAGTCGACGTCTGTGTCTTCTTCACTGTCGGTATCGACATCCGAGTCTGTGTCGGAGTCAAGGTCAGTGTCGACCTCAGTATCGGTGTCGACCTCGGTGGACAGGTCGGTGTCTGTATCGACGCTCGTCGGCTCTTTGTCACAGGCGACGGTCAGCAGAACGAGTAGGGAAAGCCAGCGCATCGGGACTCCAATCGGCTGGCAGACTAACGCTATCTTGGAGAGTTTGGCGCACGCTGAGAGCAGTTGGGCGCGTCCCCATCCGCGAAGACGGACAGGTGAGCGACTCTGAGGTAGCTGGGGGTGGGCTCACAGAGAGCCGGTGTACCCGATGGCGGGGGCGAACACGCCGGTGGGCTCAATGCCACCGGTGGTGTCGACGCGGATACGACCGTCGCCGCCGCGACTCCGACTGTGCGTGTTGCGGCCTCCGGTAGCGCGGACTTCACCATCGTTGATGATGTCATTGGCTTGAATCCAGATTGACCCGCCAGATCCAGCCCCACCGCCTCCGGACAGTCCATTGCTATGTGCGTTGCCCCCGGGCCCTCCAATTGCCAGGATGCTGGCTCCTGAGGTGATCTCAACGGTGCCTGACGCATTGATGCGCAGAGCGCCGCCTCCCGCACCACCTGTGCCACCCGTGACCTTGATGTTGGTAGTGCCGTCACCTCCGCCGCCGCCTCCGCCACCACTCCCGCCGACCAGCGAGGTGAACTGTGCGCTGCCGACTATGCCTCCGGCAGGAGTAGAGTTTGCGCCCGCCCCGCTTGAGCCGGCGGTGGCGAACCCTCCTCCGCTGCCACCGCTGCCGATAGGGCCCGTGAATTGTCCATTGACCAGCGCTCCTCCTCCCGCGAACCCGCCTCCACCACCGCCGCTCGGGCCACTGCCATTTAGGCCAGCGCCGTATTGTGAGTTACCGCCACGGGAACCACCGCATCCGGCGGGCGCACCAGCAGTTGGGACGGGTGTGCCCCCGCGGACGCCATACCAGTTCCTGCCAGACCGACCCGTCAGGTCGACAGTGCCCTCGATGAGCACATCACCGTTGATGGTCAAGTCGATTGGAGAATTGCATCCGTAGGTACACTTGATGCTCACACCAGCCGGAACATGCAGACCGCTGAAGGTGTGGGCGCCGCACAAGTACACGTTGCCGGATTGTGGGCAGAACCCGTCGCCAAGGCAACCGTAGGTGTCACCCGGCGGCTCCACATGCCCGCGCGGCAGGTACGCATCTGCCGCGAACACCGCTGCCTGTCCCACCTCCACGGCATTCCGCATGACAACCCTATCGCCGGCCTCCACATCATCTGCAAGGTTCGCATTGCGACCAATCCGCACGTCTCCCAGCGTGCGAAAACCGCTGCCAATCACGGTGTCCTTGAGGACTCTCAGGTCCCCACCAAGCACCGCTCCACCGCCAACCGTGGTGTTCGGTCCAATGATGACCTGGGTTCCGGCTTCACAGGTCAGCGAGTAGGGGGACGACGCTGCGATGGAGGCCCCGCGTGCCACAACCAGGTCGGCAGAGCAGTCCACGGCGAAACCGGGGCCATCTGCGGTTCCACCTAGGACGCTCCAGGCTCCGAGTACCGCCGAGGCATCCACACGGACATAGTCGCCGACGACGGCGGCGTACCCAAGGTCGACCCCGTTGGGAAACGAAGCGCCTACGCCAATCTCAGCAGCCCGTCCGACCAAGGAGTCTGCTCCCAGTGTTGAGCCCGCTCCAACGGTCGCTTGCCGCCCAATGATGGTGTTCGTGCCAAGGACTGTCGGCGTACCTGCGGACCCGTTCACCGTGGCTCGCGCAGCCACATAGACATCCGCTTGCAAGGTGACGTTGGCGCCAATGACCGCGTAGGCACCCACAACAACGCGAGCTCCGATGGTCGCTGTGGCCTCGATAGAGGCGGTGGGGTGGACCATTGCGGAAGGGTCGATGCTCTGCGCGTTCGACATCTGTGGAAGGACGATGCCCAGTACGCCGAGCCAAGCCCACTTGCCTGGTCGTAGCCGCTGTACGACCGGTTTCGCCTGCTCGTTGGATGTTCGAACCCATCCACCAAAAATCTCGGCCATGCTGTCTCCCCAGGTGTTCTCTGCCCGAACTGCGCTGCCGTCTGTGTGACGCGCACTACGGGTTGATTGACGTGTGGAAACTGTAGGGTGCAGGGGGTATTGGGGCTACTCGCTATACCCCAGCTATACCCCAGCGAGGCCCGATGCAGGCCGTTTCTCTTCCTGTGTTCGTGTACGTTCGTTGGGTATAGTGGCGCCGCAGATGAGAAGGGGGAGCTAGTGATGCGTACGGTTTGGTTGACGGGAATGCTGGCTGCGTGCGGTTGGTCAACCAACAGCGAACCGGTGGTTGAGGCGGACACGGAAGCGCCGTTGCTCAAGACCGTGGACCTCGACGACTACGCCGCACGTACTGAGCCCGGCGGCTACCGCTTCTTCAATCCCGCCCATGGATTCGTGGTTCGTGTGGATGACCAGGGCATGACCATTCAGCCCGATCTGAGTGCTCGCGAGGGTGTGACGCTGTCGCTGCGTGCTGTGGTCCGCGGCGACGAGCGGATTGAGATGCAGCCCGTCCCTCCGTGGGGTGGAGACTGCTACCCCTCCGGTGAGGTCGATGCGTCCGGGCAGTGTCTGCGTCGGGTGGTGGGCGCTCACTCCGGGGTGGAGCTGTGGTGGGAGAACCGGCCTGACGGGCTACAACTTCAGGTCAGCATTCCTGACGTTCCCAACGGATTCGAGCCGCTGATGCTAGAGTTCTCGGTGTCTGGAGCCGAGTTCTCGGCGGATGCAGCGGGTGCTTCGCTGTACCCCAAGGACCAACCACCGCTGCATCTGGCCCTTGCTGGGTGGAATTATCCGGGAACTCACCTGCAGGCGACGTCGGACACGTTGACGCTTGTGGTCGATGCGCGTTCGATAGGGCGTGGCACGGATGTTGGGCTCATATTGACCAACGGGAATTGGCAGGTGGACCCCGAACGGTTGGGGAACACGCGCGCATCCGTCACAGCCGAGCAGGAGGCCGTTGCCCGTCACTGGCCCGCGATGCGTGAGTCTATCGGTCAGCTGAGCGCCCGGTTTGCCTCGTCGCTGTCCACCGCAGGAGACGTCAACGGCGATGGCTTTGATGACCTCGTCGTCGGAAGCTCAGTGCCAGGACGGGTCTACTTGTTCGACGGCTCCACCCGCGGACTTTCCCGTGTTCCATCCTGGGTCCATGATGGCCAGTCCACTATTGAAAAGTACGGTCATTGCGTCGCCAGCGCAGGAGATGTCAACAACGACGGCTTTGACGATGTGCTGGTTGGCGTGCCTCGGCGCAGTATTGACCGGACCGGTCTCGGAGGGGCGGAGCTGTTCTTGGGGGCTGCCGACGGCCTGTCCACCCGACCGGCGTGGAGTGCCGAAGGAGATGTGCGAAGCGGGTACTTCGGAGGGGCGGTCTCGTCGGCTGGAGATGTCAATGGTGACGGCTTTGACGATGTGTTGGTCGGACAGCCGGGAGACCTGATGGCTCGGGGGGTGCATAGCAGAGCGGTGTTGTACCTGGGGTCCGCGGAGGGGCTGGGCCAAGAGTTCGCTTGGCAGGTCGTGGAGGAGACCGGCGCCAGGCGTCTAGGCGCGTCTGTGGCAGCGGCGGGTGACGTCAACGCAGACGGGTTCGACGATGTCCTTGTGGGTGTTCCTGGCTACAACGGGGGACAGCTAAGAGAGGGGGCGGCTCGGCTGTATCTAGGCTCCGCTAGCGGTCTGGCGCAAGAGCCGGCTTGGCAGGTGGAGTCGGATGAGACGGAAGCCGCGATGGGCTATGCTGTGTCCTCCGCCGGAGACGTCAATGGCGATGGCTTTGATGATGTTGTGGTGGGCACCGCCGATTCTGTAGTGAACAACGAGGGCATGGCTCAGGTCTACCTTGGCTCAGCGAGCGGCCTGTCGACCACGCCAGCGTGGCAGGTTTCTGGTGGGGAGCCCGAGGGTCGGTATGGATATTCCGTGGGTGCAGCCGGTGATCTCAACGGTGATGGTTTTGATGATGTGGTCATTGGCGCGCCTGTCTTGTCGCTCGATAGCGCCGACAGTGGGCGGGCCTTGGTGTACCTGGGCGCATCCACTGGACTCTCCGTGGCTCCGGCGTGGACGCTACGTGGCGATGCTCGCTATGCAAAGCTTGGCAGCACCGTGAACACTGCGGGCGACGTGAACGGCGACGGGCTGGATGACTTGGCCATTGCAGCGGACAACCACCCGCTCACCTCCCAAGAGCGCGGGCGTGGGCGTGGGTATGTCCTACGCGGATTCGTGGATAGCGACGGCGACGGGGTCAACGATGCCGAAGACTGCAATCCGTCCGACCGTACGGTGGGTCTACCGGTGTGGAATCGCACCGCGGAGGGGGCGCCACTGGCCTGTGAGACGTCCCGCTAGTGGTGCGTCAAGTCGTCCAAGATTGGGCAGTCCGGTCGGTCCCCACCGTGGCATCTGTCAACCAACGACGACAGCGTGTGCCGCAGCTGGGTGAGCTCGTGGAGCTTGGCGTCGATTGCGGCCATGTGTGCTTGGGCAAGCTTTCGTACATCACCGGCCGAGCGGTTTGGATTGTCATCCAGAGAGAGCAGCTCGGAGACATCTGAGATGGGAAAGCCGAGGTCACGGGCGCGCTTAATGAAGCGCAGTCGCTCCACGGTTGCTCGGGCGTACAGACGGTAGCCATTTGCGGCACGCTGGGGCTCTGGCATGAGCGAGATCTGCTCGTAGTAGCGAATGGTCTTTGCCGGTACTCCGGACTCGCTCGCCACTTCACCAATAGTGAGCAGGCTGGGTTGGATGGGGTCGCTCATTGTGGTCTCCAGTTGCGAAGGAGCAGGGCGTTGCTGACTACGGACACGCTGGACAGAGCCATGGCTGCGCCGGCAACCATGGGTGTGAGCAGTCCGAATGCAGCAAGGGGCAGGCCAATCACATTGTAGGCGAAGGCCCAGAACAGGTTCTGCCGTATCTTGCGTGTTGTCGCGCGTGAGATGTCGATGGCGTCGGCAACGCGGCGGGGGTCGGAGCGCACCAAGGTAATGGCTGCGGTGTGCATGGCGACGTCGCTTCCGGTGCTCATAGCAATACCGACGTCTGCCGTGGCGAGCGCTGGGGCGTCGTTCACGCCGTCTCCGACCATTGCCACGACTCGCCCTTCTGCCTTAAGTTGCTCGATAGCAGCCGCTTTGTCCGCAGGCAGGACCTCGGCAATGACGGACTCAATACCGAGTTCGTCGGCTACGGCTTGGGCGGTTCGCTTGTTGTCCCCAGTGAGCAGCGTCACGCCAATACCTTGGTCGTGAAGGCGCTTCACCGCAATTCTCGCACTCTCGCGAAGGGTGTCGCCAACGGCGATAGCGCCACACAGCTCACCTGCAGCGGCGACCCACATCACCGATTGACCGGTGGCCTCGGCTGCTGTGGCGTGAGCTTCGAGCGGGCTCGTGTCAATGCCACTCTCGTTCATCAGTCGCCGACTGCCCACCTGAATGAGACGGTCGTCTACCTGGCCTTGCACGCCACGACCGGTCAGGGACTGAAAGTCGGTCACGGGGGCCAGAACAGCGCCCTGGACCGCGCGAAGTACCGCGCGACCTAGCGGGTGTTCGCTGTTTTGCTGTAGAGCGGCGACGGTGTGCACAAGTGCGGTCTTGTCTGCCACTGCCCACACGGATGCGACCTCGGGTCGGCCCTCAGTCAACGTTCCGGTCTTGTCGAAGACCACGTGAGTGACGGCATGTGCGCGCTCAAGTGCGGGGGCATCTTGGATGAGGATGCCAGAGGTCGCAGCAGCGCCGGTGCCCACCATTAGGGCGGTGGGTGTGGCCAAGCCTAAGGCGCACGGGCAGGCGATGACCAAGACTGAGACGGCGGTGACCGTAGCGCTGATGACACCGGCGCCAGCCAGCATCCAGCCAGCAAAGGTCACGACCGCAATGCCTAGGACGACGGGGACGAACACCGCCGAGATTCGGTCGACCGTGCGCTGAATAGGGGCCTTGCTGCCTTGGGCGCGCTCAACATGGGCGATGATTTGAGCCAGAGTGGCGTCCGCACCCACAGCGGTCGCTTCCACATGGAGCAGGCCCTCGCCGTTGATAGCTCCGCCGATGACCTTGTCCGCTACCGTCTTGTCGACGGGCAGGCTCTCGCCGGTGAGCAGTGACTCGTCGACCGTGCTGGACCCTTGACGAATGGTGCCGTCGACAGGAATGCGCTCGCCGGACTTAATGACGACGACGTCTCCGGTGCCAACGGCGTCTACGGGAACATCAACGGTCTTGCCGTCGCGCAAGATGTGGGCTGTGGGAGAGCGCAGCGCCATGAGCGAACGGATGGCCTGGGTTGTGCTGCGCTTGGCCCGTCCTTCCAACGCTTTGCCGAGCAGCACTAGGGTGATGACCGCCGCCGAGGCCTCGAAGTATAGGTGGGGGTCAGCCATCCACCACAGCACGACCGACAAGGCGTAAGCGGCCGATGTTCCAAGAGAGACCAGGACATCCATGTTCGCCGCGCCCGCTTTGAGCGCGCTGAAGGCGCCGCGGTAGAAGCGGGCACCCACTACGAACTGCACCGGTGTGGCGAGCAGCAGCTGCGTCCAACCCGGTAGCGCCCAGTGCAGTCCGAATGGCATGCCGAGCATGGGGAGGACCAGCGGCAAGGTCAGGGCGGCAGAGCCGATGAGCAGGGCCTTTTCGCGCCGCCATGCAGCGAGCTCGCGCCGGGCCTGTTGCTGTTGTTCCTCGGCGGTGGTCGCTGCCACAACTGCGTCGTAGCCGGCGGCCTGTACGCGTTCGACGAGGGCCTGCGGTGAGGTCTGGCCCGGTGTGTAGGCGACGGTTGCGACCTGTGTGGCGAGGTTGACCTGGGCGGATGCGACGCCTTCGGTCTTGCGCAGAACCGCCTCAATGCGTCCTGAGCACGAGGCGCAGGTCATGCCGGAGATGGCCAAGCGCACGCTCTGCACGGGAACGGCGAATCCGGCGCGCTCGATAGCCGCAACAATGTCGTTGGGTTTGGCGCCGTCCAGCGTCACCTGGGCGCGTTCGGTGGCCAGGTTGACCGACACGTCGGCTACCCCATCCACCTTGCTCAAGACTCGCTCTAGACGCGCTGAGCAGCTCGCACAGGTCATGCCTTGCACGGGGAGAATCAACAAGGGAGTGGTTGCGGTCATGGTGCCTCGGGCCTACCTTAATCCTTCCAGTCACTGGAAGGTCAAGCGGCGTGAGGGAGGGCTGGACACGTTGTGACAGTTCGTACGCCGAATCGGTTGCGAGCAACGCCAAACAGAGTCAAGTTGCGCGCAACACTCTGGAGGCTCCATGTTCCGCACCGCTCTCGTCATCGCTGCTCTTGCGCTTTCCCCCCCAGCTCTCGCCTGCGGCACGAACTCCAACTGTAGCCACTGCGCCCACGGCGACACCACCACTGCAGCTGTTGACGTGGACGCCGCGGAAGGCACCAAGATCAACTTGGCCATCACCGGAATGACCTGTGGCGCCTGCTCCACCAAGGTCACTGCAGCACTCAGCGAGACCGCTGGCGTTAACGCTGTGACCGTGGACCACGAGACCGGCCGCGCCCGCGTTGCGTACGACGCTTCTGCGCTGACCGTGGACGCCTTGATTGCTGCTGTTGCGACCGCTGGTGGCTTTGAGGCCAGTGTCTTGGCTGACGCTAGCTAGTCCACGGGACGTTGTCGGTGCCGGAATGTGAACACCTCCTGTGTGTGAGGGGCATTCCGGCACGAACGGACCGCTCAACCTAGGGCTGCAGGCTGGAAATCCAGTCGCGCACGTCCTGAACCGCTGCGTCATCCACCAGTTCCGTCCCGAGGGGTGGCATCTGGATGATGTCGCGGCTAGCCATGCGCTCGGCAAGCTGCGAGGCATCGGGGTCGCCTGGTGCAATCGCTACGGCAGTGGTGTTCTGATGGCGGGTGGGGGCGTTGACGCCTGTCATCATCACGAGGCTGTCGCTGACGGACGCCGTGCCTACCCGCACTCCAAGTCGCAGGTCGTAGGCGAATGACAGGTAGTAGCTGTCCCTATGACAGCCGCTGCAGTTGCCGTGAAGATATCCGAGAACGTCGTGTTCCAGTTGGTCTCCGGGTACGACGGTCGACTCGCTGATGGGCTGGGACAGCAGGCCTTCATCGGTCCACGCATCGAGTGTCCGGTCCGGGTTCTCATCACCGAGCTGGATGGCATTCACGCCCAGCAGGCCCGTCGCCTGATGACAGCGAAAACAAGCTCCATCGTCGGGAATGTCGTGCTCGGTTCCGTTTGCATTGTCAACGCCTTCGGGCACTACGTCCGCGTCTGACCCGTCGTCACGCCATTGATAGGACACCCACACCCACTCCTCTTGGGTTCGCTCGATGTACCGAGTCTCCACGCGTACGCCATCCCGACTGAAGGTCTTCCAGGCGCGTGTCCCAACAGGGAACTGCCACAGGTCTGGGTCGGTGGTGTCAATGCTCACACCGTCAGGCAGGGCGAAGAAGCGCTCCTTGACCGCGCCGTCGCTCCACAGCGGAAACGCAGTGGTGTAGGTGCGCACGTCTGCCGCGAGCGTCTGGTTCGGCAGGTCGCTGTACAACCCGGTCTCGGACAATGTGCTGGGCCATACGGCAGGAATCGGTTGTGTGTCGGCGTCCGTGTCCGTGTCCGTGTCCGTGTCTGTGTCTGTGTCTGTGTCTGTGTCCGGCTGGTCAACGGAAGCGGGTTCGCAGGCCATGATGCCCGCAAGACTGACGAGGAGCGGGAGGGTTCGGTGTAGCTGTGTCATTGGACCTCCTTTAGCCGCTATAGCGAATGCGGGGGTATCGTTGAACCTCATGCGCCACTCGTAGTGGGAAAACGGGCGTTGGTTCGCTGCGTCCTTCGCTCAGCTCGGAAGTCCAAGTCGCCGAGTTTGGCCGTTGTGGCGGCTGTCCGTGTGAACGATGATTTTGGCTGGATACTGTCCTGATGGGCTTTCGTGGGCTGAAACGGCACTAGCACGGCCGGTTGCACAGCAGTCCCATTGATTGCGTGTCGAGGGGTGTCGGCACGTCCCCGCTTGTTTTTCTCAAACCTCCATCACTGGGCTGGTAGACTCCCTCAAAGCGTAGTGGGTAGCCAGACTGTGATTGGTCTTTGCAAGCACCACTGTCGTTAGTGGGAGAAGCTGATGTCCTTTCGATTCTTGGCCGCCGTTGCTGCCGTCATTGTTCCTGTGTGTGCCTCTGCTGGGCCGAACGTACTCACGCACCAAGGCCGATTGACAGACGCCTCGGGCGTTCCGGTCAACGGCCAAGCAGACCTCGACATTTTTCTGTACCGGGCGGACTCCGGCGGCAGTGCATTGTGGACCGACGAGTTCCTTGTGGAACCACAAGACGGCTACTACTCCATCGCTCTTGGCCAAGATGGCACCAATCCCATCTTGGACTCTGTGTTTAGCGGAGACATCTACCTGTCTGTCTCCATTGATGACGGCACCCAGTCACCGCGCCAGCTCTTGGCGAGTGTGCCGTTCGCCGCCCGTGCTGCCGTCGCAGACAGCTTGTCTGGAGCGGGGCTTGCTCAGGTCAGTGCGGCTACGGGTATCTGCGCCGGACGCGAGATCAACGGCGTGTGTCTGGTAGATGTGGGACCCGCATCCGGGTTTATTGCCGGTGCTCAGTATTGCGCGGCGCTAGGTGCCGACATGTGTACCGATAGCCAGAACACCGTTCTTCGCAGGGCCGGCATTGATCTCGGGGCAACATGGACCAGCTCCTACGCAGACAACGACGGCGGTGCGTGGACGGTTGCCAACGGCGGCACGAGTGACGACCATTCGGCGACGAGTAACTATGGCGTCACCTGCTGTTCGAATGCCACGCCGTCCCGAAGCAGCGACGAAGTGATTGGCGGTGTGCGCCTTGTCGCCGAGTCCACAGTGCCTCTGAACTGGTCGCATGCCACGACGACCTGTGCACTAAAGCAGGCAGATATCTGTAGTACCGGACAATCCTATGTTCTTCGTGCGAACGGCCGGCTGACCTCCGGCGCGAACTGGACGTCAGACCACGCAGACAACGACGGCAGCCAAGCGAGCATTGGCAATGGGGGCACCAGCGACAACACCAGCCCAGGCCAGACGTACCGGTTTGGGTGCTGCGCTACAGACCAGCCGCTGGACCTGTCGTGTCCGTCATCCGCCACAGAAGTCGGGGGCATCTGCATGACGAGCGTCAACAACGGCGGTGGGAACTTCGCAACAGCAGCGTCGAGCTGTGCTGCCGAGGGTGCCTCACTGTGCTCAATTGCTCAGACAGGCGTTCTGCGGGCAGCAGGTGTTGTGACCGCGTCAGGGAGCTGGACCGAGTCGTACAGCGACAACGATAGTAACCATGCCTCAGTGGCCATTGGAAACGTGGGAGACAACCACACCAACTCCTCCATCTACGGCTGGGCCTGCTGCTACTAGGCTACCCGTTTACAAAGGAACGGATTGTAATCGACCCGACCCTCCGACCCGACCTCACGTGAAGAGTGGGGGAACCTCGGAGGTACCCCCATGTCGAACCGTCTTGCCACCCGCCTGCTCAGCTGCGCCCTCTTCACCACCGTCGTGGGCTGCCTTCCAGAGCCCGCAGCACAGGACGTCACCACCGTGACCACCATCGTCAACGGAACCGAGGTGGAGCCCGGCGCCTACCCATGGATGGTGTACCAGGGCGGCTGTGGTGGAACGCTCATCGCGGAGAACTGGGTCATGACGGCGGCACACTGCACGCCTTCCTTGAGCGTGGGCGACACGGTGACCATCGGCGGTACCAACCGTGATGCGATGGAAGCGGGCGATGACGGCACGGCACACACCATCGCCGAAATCATCAACCATGCCGGCTACGACCGACGGACCAAGGAGAATGACGTTGCTTTGCTTCGTCTCGCGGAGCCGTCCGACGTCACTCCCATGGAGCTGGACCGTGGTGGTGACCATACGGGCGTCGATGCGATGGCGATTGGCTGGGGCCGGTTGAGCTACGGGGGAGCACGGCCTCAAGACCTGCAAGAGACCGTCGTCCCCGTCATCGACCAAGACGTCTGCTACGAAGGTACATCCTGGGAGATCTACGACACCATGATCTGCGCCGGCTACCCAGAGGGCGTCACCAGCGTTTGCCACGGCGACAGCGGCGGACCGCTCGTGAGCACCGTCACCGGCGAGCTTATTGGTGTGGTCAGCTGGGGCGTGGGTTGCGCCGACGCCGGGCGCCCAGGCGTCTACGTTCGGGTCTCCACCACCATCGACTGGGTCTGCGAGAACACCAGTGGCGCCATTGCGGACTGTCCAGACAGTGAGGAACCCGTTGTGGTGTGTGACGTTGTCGACCCGACCTACTTAGGCGACGGCTACTGCGACAGCGTTCAGGACGGCTACAACACCGAGGCCTGCGGGTATGACGGCGGCGACTGCTGCGAATCCACGTGCCAAGACGGCGACTACGACTGTGGGACGAACGACTTCATCTGCCTCGACCCGGGTGCTGAGTGACAGGGACACGGTGGCTGGCAGTGGCCCATCTACTGCTCGAGGTTGGTCCGTCCCGTTTGCACAATCGCCCCCACGTTTACAAAGGAACGGATTGTAATGGGCCCGCGCGTTCAGTGCGGCGTCACGTGAAGAGTGGGGGAATCTTGGAGGTACCCATGTCGAACATCCGCCCCGCCCGTCTCGCTAGCCTTGTCGCTCTGTGCACCCTCGCCGCCTGTATGCCCGACGTGAAGGACGATGTCCGAGTGCCGCCGCCCACACGTATCGTGAACGGAACCGATGCTGAGCTTGGCGCGTACCCGTGGATGGTGACTGCGGATGGTTGTGGTGGAACGCTTGTTGAGGCCAACTGGGTGTTGACCGCCGCCCACTGTGTCGATGGTCTGTTTGTCGGCCAAGACCTGGGCATTGGCGGGGTGAGCCTAGACGCGATGTCACGTGGGGAGCAGGGCGAGTGGCGAGCCATTGCCGAAATCGTCCCCCATCCGTACTACAACTCGAACAGCATGGTGAACGACTTTGCCTTGGTTCGGCTGGACTCGCCGTCGACCCAGCAGCCCATCGAGCTGGACCTCGGAGACAACCTAGCCGGGACGGACGCGCTGGTCATCGGGTGGGGACGGTTGAGTGACTCGGGCTGGGCGACGCCGGACCACCTGCAAGAGGCCATTGTCCCTGTCATGGAACAAGACACGTGCAGCTCGATGTACCAGGGCGATATCTATGAATCGATGATCTGCGCCGGCTACGCCGAGGGTGGCATCGACTCGTGCCAAGGCGACAGCGGCGGGCCTCTGGTGAGCACGGTCACGGGCGAACTGATTGGCGTGGTGAGCTGGGGGCATGGCTGTGCCCAGGAAAGCGCACCTGGCGTGTACGCTCGCGTCTCGACGGCGCACGACTGGCTGTGTGGGACCACCGACAACGCGGTGGGTGCCTGCACGCATTCCGATGTAGACCAACAACAACCGGATGAGGAACCTGCACCCGAGCCAGGGACGGACTGTCAGGTCACGCATCCCGAGTACATCGGTGACGGCTACTGCGATGGCGACGAGTTCAACACCGAAGAGTGTGGATACGACGGTGGTGATTGCTGTGCCGACACCTGCGAAGATGCCCGCTACGACTGTGGCGACAACGGCTACGAGTGCCTGGACTCCTCAGCGAACTAGGCAGCGATTCGGTTGGGCGTCAGGGGCAAGGCAGGGCTCCTGCGGCGTGCCGCGCACCAGTCTGAGCTCGGGAGGGGAGACCCGAAGGCCTCCCCACATCTTGCGCGTGGTGAATCAGCCGCCGATTCGCTCGATAACAACAAGTCCATGCCCGTTGTTGGCATCGCTCGAGCCGACTTGGTTGGTGCCTGAGTTGTAGCTCTTTCCGCCTTGCCCGATGGCACCTCGGATGTTGTCACCCGCGTTGCCACCTTGGTAGCCACCGCCGCCGCCACCACCGTTGCCGCCGTTGCCGCCGCCGCCAAATCCGCCGGGGCTAACGGGAACGCACTGCCCGGGACGCGTTCCGGTATCGCCAACTCCCCCGTTGACGAATGCAGCTCCACCGCTACCGCCGCCGTTGGTGTTGAAGCCACCACCTGCGCTTCCAGCCCCGCCGCAACCACAGTAGGTACCGTCGTTGTCAGACAGGCCGCCGCTTCCGTTTCCAGCTGCTGCGCTGCCAGCAATGGCGTTGGTGCCGCCACCGCAGTTTCCGTGTGCTCCGCCGCCTCCGGCAACAATCAGTGGAGTGTTGTTGGCCAGCGCAACGAAGGTTCCACCGCCGGCGCTCGTGTCGTATGCGCCGCCGTTGGTTCCAGATTGACCCACAAGAACCTTCAACTCCGTACCGGGAGTGAACGTGAAGTCTCCTTCAACATGTGCGCCGTATCCGCCCCGCCCCTTCGTTGAATGGACTCCACCGCGTGCGCCATCTACGCTGATTCTGTAGGTTCCACTCTGCCCAATTGTGATGGTCTGGTAGCCCGCTGAGACCACCACATCGTCCACCCAGTCGGAGCCTGCGTACGCGGCATCACAGCTGCCCTGTGTCGGCCCGGTGGCGCCTGTAGACCCACAGTTCGTCAATGTGGCTAGGTCGAACGACGGCAGGCAGGAGGCATCACAGCTGAAGTCACAGCTTGGGTCTGGGTTGAGGTCATCACAGTCGAGACCCCCCATAGCGAGGGAGGCTTCGCCGTCCGCGTCTGCGTCGTACGAGTCCGGGTAGATAGTGCCTCGGGGAGCGAACGCGTTGTCGCCAAGGTTGGACGAGACACCGAGCTCGACAAGAGCCGAGAGCTGGGCGTCTGCACCCACAGATGCTCCGGTCTTCAACAAGACATCCCGACCGATACGGGCAGACCCTCCGACGTTCACGCTGTCTTGTGTCTCGCTGCCTTTTCGGAAGCGGACGTTGGTGCCAATCGTGCCGTTGGTACCAATTGTCGTCTCGGGGCCGAGAATCGTGCCATCAAGAATACTTGTGCCATCTCCGACGCTGGCGCCGCGAGCCACGACCACGCTTGAGCCAATGGTTGCCTGCCCAATCGTGTTCAAGTTTCCAACGGTGAAGTCGTTGCCGATGGTGGCGCCACTGGCGATTGTGGAGCCGTACCCCAAGAGGAGGCGCAAGCCGACGCTTGTGCTGGCACCAACGACAGCATCTCGGCCAAGCGTGCTGTCACTGCCTACGCTTGCCCCGGCCTCAATTCGTGCTCGCCGTCCGAGAATAGAGTCTGACCCGATGGAAGCGCCGGAGCCCACTTGCGCGAACGCACCAATGGTCGTGTCAGCACCGATAGTCGCGTCGGCGACCGTGGCGCCTCGATTCACGGTCACGTTGACGCCGAGGGTTGCAGCGGGGTCTACCTGGGCATCAAAGTGAACACAGGAGTCCGCGACCGAGTCACTGTTGACGTCAATGTCTTCGTAGGCGCACCCACAGTACCCTGGCTCCGTCTTTTCGGTGTCCGGGCATTGGTCTTGTGCGAACGCGATGGACAGAAGCAGTGCAATCATTGAATTCTCCCTAAGGGACGTCAGCCCACGCACACCAGCCTGGGAGTCAAACACATTTGGTGAGTGTACCGTTTCCCTGACAATCTCGGACATTGGGGACGCGGCTGTTCTCTCGGAGATGACGTTCAGATCGGCCCACAGGTTCTCATGGGGCCGGAACGGTCATTGCAGCGGGACCCGCCGGTTCTTGAGCTGGGGACCCGACTGCCAGTGTGCGGGGCGGTTCAACAGGTCAGTGGATGACGCGGAATGGAGCTTCTCTGGACAGAATGCCGTCATGACTCGCCAGGCGCCGAAATCCAGACACAAAAAAAGGGGAGACCCGAAGGCCTCCCCTTGTCTTGCGACGGTCTCGACTAAGCGAGAGATGCCGCAATCATCAGGCTGACAACGCTCATCACCTTGATGAGGATGGCAATGCCTGGGCCCGAGGTGTCCTTGAAGGGGTCGCCTACGGTGTCACCAACGACGGATGCCTTGTGAGCGTCTCCGCCCTTGACTTCGCCGTCGAGTCCACCGGCTTCGATGGTCTTCTTCGCGTTGTCCCATGCGCCGCCTGCGTTGGCCATGAACAGTGCCATGACAGCGCCGACGACCATGGCCGAGGCGAGTGCACCGGCGAGGGCTTCTGGACCGAGTCCAAAGCCAATGGCGATGGGTGCCACAATGGCGACGGTGCCCGGGAAGAGCATCTGGATGAGAGCGGCGCGGGTGGCCAAGCTCACGACTGCGGCAGCGTCAGGACGCACACCTTCGCGGCCTTCGAGCAGGCCGTCAATCTCGCGGAACTGGCGGCCAATCTCGGTGACGATGGCACCGGCTGCCTTGCCGACTGCAGTCATGGTGCTTGCGCCCACAACACAGGGGAGGACAGCACCGATCAGCATGCCGACCATGACGCGGGGGTCATTGATGAGCAGCATGAGTTCAGCGCCGTCATTGGCCCGACGCACAGCATCGATTTCCATCTTGTAGGCGGCGAACAGGGCCAGAACCGTGAGGACGGCAGAGCCAATAGCGAAGCCCTTGCCGATTGCGGCAGTGGTGTTGCCAACGCTGTCGAGCTCATCGGTAATCTTGCGGACTTCGGGTCCGAGCTCGGCCATCTCGGCGATTCCGCCGGCGTTGTCCGAGATTGGGCCGTACGCGTCAACCGTCATGACAATCGCGGTCACAGCGAGCATGGACACGGCTGCAATGGCAATGCCGTACAGACCGAGTTGCTGGTTGGCGAAGAACACGATGACTGCGAGGATGAGCATGGGAGCGATGACGCTCTCCAAGCCAACTGCGAGTCCCTGAATGACGTTGGTACCGGCACCGGTCTTGGAGGACTCGGCAATCTTCATGACCGGGCCCATCGATGTGTAGTAGTCGGTGATGAGGCCAATCATTCCGCCGCCAACGGCGCCGAGGGCCAAGACGACAACAATGCCCATGTTCAGCTCAAGCATCTGGACGACAACGGCGCTCAGTGCAATGAAGATGAACGGCGGTACGAGCAGGGCTGCGCGAAGGGCAGCACTGGGGGACGCGTTCTTGAACAGGCGCACAGCCACGATTGTGACCAAGCTCACGACCATGCCGAGGCCGGCGAGGACGAACGGAAGGCTGGTACCTATGAGGCGCAAGTCCTCGATGCTGCGCTCAACGCCAGCAGCGCTGAGCATCTGCATGCTCTCTGCCGGAGCAGCGAGGGCGATTGCGACGGCAGCGATGAGGGCTGCGGCGTACGACTCGTAGATGTCTGCGCCCATGCCGGCGACGTCGCCAACATTGTCACCGACGTTGTCTGCAACAACGCCAGGGTTGCGGGGGTCATCTTCAGGGATGCCTGCAATGACCTTACCGGCGAGGTCGGCGCCGACGTCAGCGGCCTTGGTGTAGATGCCGCCGCCAATGCGGGCGAACAGAGCGATGGACGATGCGCCAACGCCGAAGCCGTGCATCGCTTCTGCGAGGTGGTGGTCACCCTGCATGACGATGTAAAGCGCGGACAGGCCGATGACCACGAGGCCAGCGACGGCGAGGCCCATGACGGCTCCACCATCGAATGCGACCATGAGTGCTTCGCCGCGACCCTTGGTGCGCGCGGCTTCTGCCGTACGAACGTTGGCCAGTGTGGCGGATGCCATACCGGCGAGACCGGCTGCCAGCGAAAGGGCTGCTCCGATCAGGAAGCTGATGGCGGTCAGCTGGCCGAGCGTGAAGAAGATGATGCCGAAGGCAACCAGCGCGTACACCGCGAGGATGCTGAATTCGACCTTCAGGAAGGCCATGGAGCCGACTCTGATGTCTTCTGCGATGACAGCCATCTTTGCATTTCCGGCGGGCTGAGCCCGGACACGGAAGAAGAGGCTGACAGCCAAGAGGAGAGCTACAACGCCGGATGCCGGCGCGAGCAATGTGAGATTTTCAAGCATGATGAGAACGGTCTCCCAAATGAACGCCCCCGGGCCACAACGGCGGGCAGTGGGGCTAAGCGGCGGGCTCGTAGGCTTTTGTGGTCCTTCGGTCAACCCAAATTGGCAAACTTGTGGCTTGTTTCGGGGGTTCTGCGAGAATCGGTCCCTTCGATCCCCCGATGTCGCGAGGCGGGTTTTTCGCGACTATTTCAAGGGCTGCGCGGGAGCTGTCAGCGGTGTACAGGTGGCGTCATGTGGACCCGCGTAGACATCGTCAACACACCGGACAGCATCCGAGTGCAGTTCGTTCCCGGCGTGGGGCGGCACGTCTTGGCGTGGCTGGTGATGGTTGGAGCCGGCCTCAGTGTCTATGCGGTGCTGGAACAGGGCGACGTAGGCCCGGCGTCACTGGTGATCTCGGCGGTCGTCATCTTGCTCGGTGCGGTACTGCGGATGGGGCTGCGCGCTCGGTCCTCAGTGGACCTGACGGACAGCGGCTTGTCGGTGATGCATCGTGGTGTCCCCCCGCAGCTCGTGGCGCTCAACCACCTAGAGTCGTTCGTGGTCGGACGAACCGGAGCGCGGGAAGGCATTCCTGGCAATCACCTTCGCATTCACACTCGGAACAGCTCGGATGAGGTCATTCGCGTAGGCGCCGGAGTGAGCAAAGAAGGGCTTCAAGGGCTTGCGGACCTGCTGACCTCGCGCGTGGATGCGTTGCGTTCGGCCTAGGCCCGGCGAACGTCCGCTGCGGCTTCCATGGGGCCCAACTCAAGGCCCCACAGCGCGTCCACGAATGCGAGCACGCTCGCGGCTCTTGGACCTGCCGGCGGGCCTACGGGTGTGGCGTTGGGGTTGAAGCTTACTCGGACAAATGTCCCCATGGCGCTCGGACCACAGCGAACGTGCACGCTGGTCGGTTCGTCGTCGCAGGCCTGCCAGCTGTCGCCGTCTTCGCGTAGGTAGACCTCGCGCTCGCCCTCACTCCGAACGGCTGAGAGCGTGGCGCAGCCTCCGCTGCGATGGGTATCTGCGAGTTTTAGGAGCACTGCCTCAAGGGCTTGTGGTCGCCAGTTCACGTCCACGCCAGCGCTGATGGCCAGGTGAAGTGGGTACAGCGGCAAGTTTGGTACGCCACGTGCAACGACGGACAGCGCGCCGCCGAAGCGCGGGTTGAGCTCGGTGGGCAGAAAGCCATCTCGGGTCATGACGCCGTCGATGGTGAAGGTGCCTCTGTAGTTGTGGGTCGCTCTGAGGTGCGCGCCAACGGTCTTTGCGAGGGCTCGCATCTCTTGTCGGTCGCTTGCTGGCGGGTCCCAGAAGGTCGCGGCCTGACCGTAGCGAAAGCGTCCGGTGCCTGGAACGCGGAACATCACCATCTCGCATGGCCGCAGCGCAATCACATAGTCGTCGAAGACAATGCCGTGGATGCTGCACGGAATGCCGTCCAGGAAGGGCATCACCCGGGCGCTTTCGCAGTGAGGTGCGAACAGGGCCACGGTCGCATCAGCGTCAGCCTCGGTCCGAACCCAGCGCGTGAAGGAGGCGCCACCGTGCCAGCCGGAGGCGTTGTCGCCAGCCCACACCGTGCCCTCACCGCGGTTGACTTCGGACGCTGCGGCCATCAGGGCCTCTTTTGTACACGGCGCTGTGCGTGATGGCGCTCGCTGAACGCCGAGGGTGTCCCACAAGGCATCCACGGTCATCTTGTCTTCAAGAGCGGCCCAGGCTTGGCTCCGGGCACCAAAGGTCTTGCGGCCAGCGACCGGGGTGTCGTCGGCGAATAGCGTGCGTAGGACTTGGGCCTTTCGACCGGGGTCCCACGCATCTATCTGTGCGACGACCTCTGCGGGGGGAGTGATGACTGCCTGCTCACAGGTGCGGATGCTGTCCATCAGGGTGTCTGCGCTGACCACCATGGAGATGTGGGGGACGTCATCGTCAATGTCTCCCATGCCGCGGTTGGCTCCCAGGGCAAAGACCGATGTGGCGCCCATGTCGAGCACCTGCTTGGCCAGTGCAGCGGCGGAGACGGTGACGTCCATTGCCACTAGCCACGACTTGCCTGCGAAAACGCTGCGAACCTGCTCTTGCCAGTAGGTTGTGTCAGTCGACATGGCTATTGCTCAGTGTGGTTTCACTTAGGATGGTGTTGGTGAGGGCACGAGTCTCGGCCCGTTGGGTGCGGTGGTCTCCCAGGCTCCACAAGCGAGCGCCGCTGGGCTGGCTTCGTACAACGGTGATGCCGGTGGGGGCTGGGTAGGTCCCGGTCTTCGTCTCAATGAGGTGAAGCATTCCAGGCTGACCAGGACGCCAATCACGCCATCCTTGCACAGCGGTCCGGTCGGCCCATCCGCCGTCGAGCCAGCGTGTGCCGTTGACGTCGACCGAAGAGAACAGGCCAGGAACGGCACAGGATGCAGCGACCGCTTCGACGAGGGAGCCCGAGGTCAACAGGTGGGGTGCATTCGGTCCCGAGCAGACACCAACGGCGAAGGGGCGCTCGAGGTCTTCGATGCGTTCCGGCAGGTGCTTTCGGATGCGCGCCATCAAGCCCCCCATAGAGCACACACCGCGCCATGGCGTACGGGAGGGCCGAAGGGCGCGGAATGGGCGAGTCGCTGTGACCTCTTCCGCAATGGCGTCGAGCGACAGTCCGGCTGCCCACAGAGCCCCGACGAGCGACCCAGACGAGGTTCCGACGACAGCGCCGACCTCAATGCCTTGGTCAGCGAGACCTTCAAGAAAGCCGACGTGTCGGGCGAAGGCCAGCCAGCCAGCGGACAGTACAATGTCTACGGCCATGGTGACCTCCGTCGCGGAGTGTATGCCCTGCGCGTACTCCCCGCGACCCTCAACGACGGTGGCCAGTCCCTTAGAAGGGGGGTGCCATGAAGCCTGTGTCACCCGTGTCGCAGCCGACACAGGGCAAGTCGGGGAAGCAGCTGGTGTTGGGGCGGTAGGTCGTGTCCCAGTTCGGTACGTGGGCCGTGTTGAATGGGCCGTCGCAGGTGGGTGAGGAGACCGTGGTGCGGCTGCCGACTCGCTCGTCGTTCGGAACACAGGCGCCAGGGGCAACGGTGACAGCGGTGCCAAGGTTGGCGTCTGTGCCAGCACCAGAGTTCGCTCCGAACTGTGTGGCTCGACCAATGCGCGCGCCGTCTTCGATGTACGCGCCAGCTCCCAACGTCACGTCTTTCCGCAAGCGTGCGCCAGCTTCTACGACGGCATCGTCGCCAAGCACGGAAGACGGACCAATGACGGCACCCGAATACACGCGGGACTGGTCACCGAGGGTGACGCCCCGAGCAATGACAGCAGGGTTGTTTATGTTGCCGTTGACCCCAATGAACGCGGGTTCACTGGCGTCGAAATCGACCAAGTTTCCAATGACCGTGTTCGACCCAATGTGGCTCCCGGTTGGAATCTCGACACTGTAGCCAATGCTGGCGTTGGCGAGGACCAGGACGCGTTCATGGATGGTTGCGTTTCGGCCAATGACGGTTCCGTTGTAGATCTCGGCGCACGGCCCGACGGTTGTTCCGCGGCTCAGCAGGGTGTTGGAGTGAATCTGGGCTCGCTCACCCAGAGTGCTGTTGCTGGCAACGATGGCTCCGTTTCCAACACGCGCCCAGTCATCAATCATGACGTTGTCGCCAACGAACGTGTCTGAGCCCACGAACGCAGAGCTGCCCAATGTGGTTCCAGCACCCAGGCGTGAGCCGGCTTCGACGTGGTGTCGGTCGGCTGTCTGAGCGGAAAGATGGACGCAAGAGTGGCCGTAGGTCTCGGTCACCGAGTTGTAGGCGGGACGCTCCTCGAAGTTGCAGCCGCACGGACCGGCAGCGAACTTCAGCGGATCTGTAGGACAGGCGTCGGGAAGGCTGTCGTACACCTCGCTGCCTTCATGGAAGCCGCGCGCGAATCCGAGGGGGTTGGGCACGCCGGTCACAATGTACGGCGAGGGACCGGTGGCTGTGGCGGTCGGTGTGCTCGCTCCGGTGTCCAAGTCCAAGCGGTAGACGTTTCCGAGGCTATCGAGTGCCCAGAGGAACCCGCCTTGGACCTTGAGGTCAATGACGGGCTTGTCTAGCGGAACCGACCACTGCTGACCGCTCTCGCCCGTTCGCACAATCGTTCCGGCGCGTACCAAGCTGTTGTCGTATTCGACCTCTGCGAGCACGATTTCACCATTGTCAACCATGGTAATCGCCTGGTAGGGCTTACCCGATACAACAATGCTCATCTGCTCTTCGTACGGAGAGCCGGTGGGAGTCCGGCGTTGTCGGTAGACCGTCACGTTCTTGGTGATGTCATTCTCCACGAAGCCGTAGACGTGGGTGGTGGAGACCTCAATGCCCTTGACCGTCTCTCCGGCGCTGGGGTGGAAGTACGCCTGCGGGTACTGCTTGATGGTGTGGTGCAGCGCCAAGCCGTTCTCCATGACCGTCCATGGAGCGCCGTCCGCATCGACCTCTACATCCACCAGCTGCTCATTCTCGTTGACACCCGCTGAGACAAAGTTGATGCCTTGGTCGTAGCTGTTCGAGGGTTGCCACGGCGTGCTGAACCAATGGTTGGACTCGATGGTTGGATCGGCGCCCGCCGGAGCGGTCCATGGGGTGTACGGAAAGAGCGCGTAGCTGCCTTGCTCAACAACGACATGGTGTCCGGTGTCGAGAATAGCCACGCCCGCCGGTGGCGGGTCATTAGCAACCGCGCCAGACGCGAACCGTGCAAAGTCGTATTGATAGACGGAGGAGCCATCCGTATCGAACGCCGCAATCACGGCGTTTCCATTGGTCCCTGACCATGTGTCCCCGGCAATCCACAGCAGACTATCGTCCACCTGGGCGGACGCTTGGCTAGCGAATAATGAAGCGAGCAACAGGGCCATTGGCTTGAGCATGAGTCTCTCCCACAGAGTTGCTTGCAGCCTATCGAGTTCGGGGTCCCCATCTAGCGATTGATACGCACATGCGTCTTTCATTGTACACGCTCATGAATGCACACTCTGCGGACCTTCGCGGATTTTCAGACGTCGTTCCGACGACGAAGGCTCTGGCCCAGGCCCGCCCCCTCGCTACGGAAGTTCCCAGGCGTACAGACCACCGCCGGTGCCGATGACTGTGACGTTGCTGCCATCACGAAGGTCAGACGGTGCGCTGGAGGTGTACAGGTCGTTGTCTGTCACGGCGCGGGTCAGCGAATTCGTGAACGTTCCGCGGTTCGGCGTGCTCGTGAACAGCGTGTTGAAGTACTCGGGCGAGCCAGTATAGTCGCCTTGCGAGCGGCCTCGAGCGTTGAACACACTGTTGTAAACGTCTGGACGACCGCTCGTGCTATTTGCGTAGCTGTAGGACCACGAGTGCGTGTCCGAGATGTTGATGATGTGCATGTTCCGCAGCTCGGCTGTCGTGCTTGAGTTGCGGTAGATGGCATTCGAGTAGTTGGTGCCCCGGTTCGGACTGAAGTGCACAGTGAAGTTGCTGACCACGGTGTTTGCGCCTTGCAAGTGGAACACGTTGAAGTCGCGCGCCGACTGAAAGCCGCTGGTCGGGGAATCCGCACCGTATGCCTCAACGATGGTGGCCTGGTTTGCGCCCCAGATGTGCAACGTCTTTAGGTTGTCCGCAATGGCGGATGACGTGTATGAGTCATCATAGTGCACGGGCCAGCGGTGGGTTCCGGGCATCAGGTAGATGCCGTCTCCAGACTGTGAGGCGTCCAGAGCGGTGTTGAAAGTGAGGAATGGGCTTGAAGAACTGCCCGTTCCTGTGGTGTCGTCGCCGGTGGGTGAGATGAACCAGACGGTGTTGAAGGAGCTCGCATCTGGGAAGGTTCCGTTCCCGCCGAAGCCGCTGCCGATGGTCGAGCCGCGCGGGTAGTGGGCATCGCTCTCGGCCAAGGCGTAGGGGAGGCCGGTGATGGCCGCGCGCAGGTCTGTGCCTGCTTCGACGGTGACGTTGTTGGCGTAGTTGCCGTCGCGGCCAATGCGGACGTTGTTGCCAATGGTCGATGCGCTTCCGATGGTTGTGCTCTTGCGAATCCGCACGCCCTCACCAATGGTCACGTCATTCGCAATCGTGCAGTCGGGTCCGATGACGACGGACAGGCCGCTCGGGGCCACGCCAATCGTGGAGTCGTCACCGATGGCTGCTTGACGGGCCAAGACGGTGGACGGCGCGAGCGTGGTTCGTTCACCAATGCTGGTGAGGTTGCCGAGTACGCTGTTGGCGCCGATGACGGCGTCGGCAAAGACTGTTGCGTCGTACCCCATGAACACGCCCTGCTCGAGCTCCGCACCGGTGTGAACGGCGCTCGAGCGACCCACGCTGACGTCGATGCCGAGCACGGCGCTCGCGTGCAAGACGGTTCGCCGTCCAATGACGGACATGTTGCCGATCTGTACGTTGTCTTCGACGGTGACAAACTGGGCGAGAAGAACGTCTGTGCCCAGTGTGACGTTGTCGCCAATCTGGGTGCCCCGGTTGAGAACGCTGCCGGCCCCAACGACTGAACCTGTACCCACGGTCACGCCTTCGCCAACGAACACGTCCGACGCGACGGTCGCGCCAACCGAGACACAGGCGTCTCCGAAGCCGTCGGTGTTGACGTCTGCCTGGTCGGCGTTTGCGATGCCTAGACAGTTGTCCGT
>CAJXTB010000014.1 GCA_913061235.1 uncultured Pseudomonadota bacterium
GCCTAGTCTCGTGGGCTCGGAGATGTGTATAAGAGACAGGGTGGGCACGGGGGCTCTTAGCGCGCTGTCACGGGTCTCGCCGCATGACGGACTCACACACGTGCGGCTCGCCATCATTTGGCTACTCGGCAGCCACAGCGACCAAATCGACGGTCAACGGCTGTGTGCCGTTGATCAGCGAGCCACCCATCAACGACACGCTGTGGGTCTGGCTGACGAAACCGGGGGCTGAGATGACCACCTCAACGGAGCTGGTGTAGGAGGTGGTGTACGACTGGCAGCGTTCGGTCATGACAGCGCCATCCACCGTAACAATGGCGGTTGCAGGTGTCGCGTCTACGCAGACCTCACCCGTTGCAAGGGGCGGGCCGTGTGGTGGTGGAACGAGGTCTTGAGGTGTCGTACCGGAGGAACAGGCAGCGCCGCCGACGGCAAGAAGAATGCTCGAGAAGACAACAACAATCAGGGAGCGTGACATTGGGAACCCGGGGCATGGACGTTGAGTAGTGTGCTGGCAACGACACCGACCCATCACGCTTACAGGGGCCACATTGAATCGCGCTGACCAGGGCCGATAGGACCACGCTGCGCCGGCGAAACAGGGCTACGGCATTCCCTTTTGTGGGGTAGGCTCGGTCATGGGAAAGAAGAGTCTAAAGACGCGGCCCCCTGAGCACAGCGGGCCAGAACCGTTTGACAGCGCCGCACTTCGCGCCGCCGTCGACCGAGCGTATGACGTGTTCGGTCACTACAGAATCGTGGGCCCGTTGGATGTCTGCACCCGTTGCTGCGTAAGCCTAGAAGACGCCGACGCACTGGCAACGACACCGCTCCGGGACGTGTCCACTGCGCTCCTCGCGCAGTTCAACGACAGCGCACAGTCCAAGAAGAATCCCAGCTTCGACCAGCTCAAATACTTTCTACCGCGGTACTTCGAGCTGTTGGCGCAGCGAGACCCGCCAAGTCACTCCATACAAACGGCTCTTCACCGGCTCGCACCTTTTCCAAGTGACCGATGGACCGCGCAGGAACGGGCGTGTATCCATGACTTTTCGATTGCCCTGTTCCAGGCGCAGCTGAACTCTCCGCCCGCACAAACGTTTTGGTGGAGTGCATCCGTCGTACTCCTGCTTTTTTGGAAGGCGGGGGTGGACGTAGCGCCACTGCTCAGCCTTTGGGAGGCAACACACACCCGAACAGCGCTGCTCGACTTCGCGGACCTCATCGTGGCTGGTGTGGATTGGACCAGCGAACCTCCGAGGTTTGTCGAGCCGTTTGCCGAAGAAGAGATGAGTGCGCCGCTCGTTGCATGGATTCGGTCGGAGGGTGTGCGTCGAAACCTCGGACCGCCGATTGAAGCGCTGTTGCTCAACGCGTCTGGTCTTGAATCCCATGAGGAAGAGCGACTGAGCTGGGCCTACGAAATCCTGGACCCTGTTTAGGGTAGGGGGACAGCCGGCCATCGGGATGACGGCCGATAGTCCTACGGCGCGGCGAAACAGATGACGCCCTTCTCCGCCAACACGTCGCCAGACATGCCGCTGCGCACGGGGAAGGAGTTGCTGTAGACGGTGCGGGGCATGCCGTTGCTACGTGTCTCTTGGAGGAGAGCCTGAATCTCGGTTGCGTGGCCCTGGACGTTGCCAGCTCCCCGGCGGCGCCCGTAGTCCAACTCAACATCGTACACGTGACAGGCCACCTCGGGACCGTCGGCTTCTGCAACGGGGATGAGTGAGAGCAACGGGCCAGCGGCAACGCCGATGGCGATGATGGCGAGAAGGGCAGTATTTAGCTTGGTATTCATTGGGGCTCCTGGGGCTGGCCCAGTGTGATTTCTGAAAGACTGGCCTGCAGGCAGCCTACGTCGGAAGTCTTCAGGTAGATAGGGAAGATGTTGCGCTGGCTGAGTGGATTGCATACCTGCCGGCGGACTGTGAGGCGAGCATGTGGATGTTGATGGCGTTGTTAGCGGGTGCCACAGAGGTCCGCGTTGAAGAGCTGCGAGACGGCTTAGAGCAGGTGGCTCAGTCCGGTCCTGTCACGGTGGTGGCTGTCGGCAGCACGGCACGACCCATGCGTGCCCTCACTGCGCAGATCGGTGGTGAGATCAGCGTGCGTCGTACTGGAAACGCACCTTCTGAACCGCACACTCGCTTCGGAGACGGTGGCAACTGCACGGTGGTCGTTGAGCGAACCTCGGACAAGAGTCGGTATGATGTGGCGTCGTATGGACCCTGTGGGGCTGACGTCATTGGTCCAGGGTGGACGGATGTTGGTTCGGTCCAACATCCAGCCTCTGGTCTGGACGCGATTGGTCTTGCGGACCCCGCTCTAGAAGACCCGGTGCGATTGCTGTTCGGGGTGGACTAAGAAGGGGTCGTGCGAGGCATTACGGCTGCCATTGGACTCTCCGGGCACAACGTGGTGGACACCCGCTTTGGTCAAGCGCAAACGGGTCGCTACATCCTTGCGGGACGGGTTCAAGCAACGGATGAACGTCGCGGATGGCCGACCGAACAGGAGTTGTCTGTCGCGTGGTCAACCCTCGATACCGAGACGGGTGCCGTCGCGGTTCAGGGGATCACGCAGGGGTACTTGGTACATGATGGCAGCATGCGTTCAGGTGACGCGATGCAAGCGCTTGTGGAGCGGTCAGCCGTGGACTTCTTGACGGATCCGAAGTTCTCTGAGGCCTTGTCCAACGGCGGAGAGACGGTTCGCCTTGCCGAACGGTCGAGTCGTCTAGGAGACGAAGAGCTGACAGTAGATACGGACTTCCGGCAACGCATGGACCGGTCTATGCGCTCGGCATCCACCGTTGGCAACGTGGAACGGGTAGGCGCCGTGCTCTTGGCGGCCATTGGAGGTGCCTTGGTGTTCGAGAGCTATTCCAAGGCGACAGACGACCGTGACTTCTTCTTCCAGAAAGAGTGGCGCGGTATTCAGGCCCGAAACATGGCGGGTTGGGGTCTCATTGCGGCATCCCCGGTCTTGTTTTGGGACGGTAGTCGAAGAGCGGCACATCCGCGGAGGGCACGGTAATGAAGGGCTTGATTTGGCTAGTAGTACTCTCGACCTCGTGCACATTGACCATCAAGCCAGATTGTGGCGGGTGCCCCAATGACTTGCTTTGCACTACCGGCGGCACCTGTCCAGAGGTCTGCTCGACAGACGACGACTGCATCGATGCGACGTCCTGTGATGACGACGGTGTTTGTGTGGCTGGATGTACGTTGGATGAGGACCTAGACGGCGTCTGTGACCGCAACGATACATGCTCTGGGGGAGATGACACCCAAGACGCGGACATGGACGGTGTTCCCGACTTCTGCGATGACTATGTCAATGGAGAGAATGACGCGGACGCCGACGGTGACGGCGTCTGTGACGGGGATGACAGCTGCCCAGGAGAAGATGACCAGCTTGACGACGACGACGACGGTATCGCGGACGCCTGTGACTCCTGCGATGGACCTGGAGCGGAGGATACGGACCGCGACGGCCTGTGCGACCTCGAAGATGTCTGTGCGGGTGCCGACGACACACTCGACTATGACGACAATGATGTGCCGGACTGCCGCCAGGAAGGGGTTCGGTTGTGGAGTTTTGTGCAGTCGACTGGCTGGGAAGGCACCTTTCGCTTCTCCACAGACGATGCAACGGACGTACTGGGTACTGGGTCACTGTTTCTCAGCCCCGAGAACGGCACCATGGCTATCCAAGGCCCTTGTTACGCGGTCGTACCGGGCGAGCGCTACCTGCTGGCCGCCATGATCAGGACGTCTGGCCAAGGCTCGGCCACGCTTCTGGGGATGAACTTGTACTCTGACAGCACCTGCCAGACCGGTGTTGGTAGTGGCGCGTACCCAGGGACCAACACAACGTCTTGGAGGACCATTGGTGGTTTCTTCGACGCCGTTCCCTTCGAAGGCGACGCTATCGTTAGCGCCATTCGCCCAACGGTTCGGGTCGATTTCCCCCTGGCAACGCAGACAGCCCAGGTCGACAATGTGGTGATTATTCCTGACCAGTGATGTGAGCGCGGCTCTGGTCGCTGCTACAATCGGGTCCACCGATTCCAGCGAGGCGTCATGCTCACTCACGTTGTCTTGTTCCGCTTTGCGGACCTCTCGGTCGCGGCAGATGCTCGCGACCGCCTCTTGGCCTTGCGCGGGCAGATTCCGAGCCTGAAGGAACTTGAAGCGGGCGTCGACATTACCCGCAGTGAGCGTAGTTTTGACCTTGCGCTCATCACCCGTTTTGACGACGCCGCTGGACTACAGGCCTATGCCGAACACCCGGTGCATCTTGAGGCGCTGGCTTGGCTGCGGTCCGTTGCGACCCAGGTCGTAGCGGTGGATTTCGTGGACTGAGGCGTCCTCCCGCAATGCAAGCCGCGGGCCCCAAACGGCTCACCAGGTCAGTCTAGAGCTTCTTGGACCGCGGTCACAAAGGCGTCGTCTAGAATCAACGACACCCACCGTGGCCCAGGGGCAGCCACCGGTGTGAAGGTGCCGAAGCCGGATACCTCCAGACCGAAGCCCGCCTGTAGGTGCGCCAAGATTCGACCCAGGGTGTCCGAGACGTCATCCGGTAGTTCGACTGCTCCTTCGTCCACTCGCCAGCGTGGCCTGCCCTTGACCTTGATGAGGCAGCCCGCAGCCCCGAGCGACACGGACTCTTCGGCGCGCAGTAGCTGTGCACACCGGGCTGCGAAGGCCTGTTGTTCGGTGTCGGGTAGACTGAGATGCCTCGTATCCACGGCCGTTTGTTCTTTGGCCCAGGCACGAGACGTGTTGCTGGTTGCTAGCGGACCGGTACCAAGGCCGAGCAAGTGGTCCCATGACCGCAGAACGGCGCGGTGCCCGGCTGAGTCGTGCCGAAGGTTGTCGGTGAAGACAGCACGGCCGTCCAGAAAGCGCACCTGTGTTGGGTACGCGGGGCCATGAATGACCACCAACTCAGTGGTTAATTCGACGGCGGCACGGGTGATCTGCGCCTGATGGATGGCCAGTTCGGGACCAGTGGAGTCGGGCTCGAAGACCACGGTGTCGTCCGTGATCTGCCCAGGAAGTGCCATCTGGTGGAAGAGGTCTGTGGCAGCGGTCGCAGTGGGCATGGTCACGCGGATGGGGGACTTGGGTAGTTCGGCAATCTCGCGTTGGAGGATTGTTGCGACGGCCTCGCGCACGCGCTGCTGGATACTCTTGGGGGGATTGGCGAGTCGCTCGGCCACTTCGGCAGGCGAGTTGTACCGTCGGCATGCCTCTAGGAACGCCCGATGTGGCGCCGTCAACGCTTCGAGTTGGGCCTTTACGTCGGGTTTGACCCGTCCCTCTTTCATCAACCGGCCAAGGGGTTGTTTGGCTGTTGGAACGTGTTGTCGAATCACCTCTACGTCTGCCCGCTCTAGAAATTTTCCGTGCCGGATGCACCACTCGAGCAGGGTCGCGTGGGCCCTTTCAGTGGACAGGGTGAGTAGCTGCGACACCGCGAGGTGTTTGCGGTCCGACCTCTGGCAAACGTCAATTGCCCACTGCGTATGAAGCTGGGGAAGCTGAACAAAGCAGGCCATCCACGACGGCAGAGATGATGTCTTTTTGAGAGTGTTCCAGCCCGTCAGCGCGGCATGGGTGTGCTCCGTAAGCACCACCTTTGTGACCCGCTGTTCTACGGCGTCGCAGGCCAACTTGCTGGCATACGATGGCTTGGCGAATGCGGTGGCGATGATGTCGTCATCCGGGAAACGGTCCAGACTGGATGCGTCCTCTTTGCCGGCGTTGACGGAGCGCAGCACGGTCACGAGCGACCGGTTGGCGATTCGCTTGGCTTCCCGGGTCTTGTTCTCGGCAACTAAGGCTTGGCTGACCTCTTTGGGGATGAGACGGCGTAGCTGGGTTGCTACACGAGACAGCAGCGGGCGGGGATGCCAGCGTTCGAGCGCTCTGGCTAGCTTCAGGTCGATGGGGGGTGCGTTTCCGGTCAGCATCGCCCGACACGAGTCTTGTACAGCACGTGTCCATCCACCCGAACGGTCGACACTGTCTAGCTCTACCAACCGCTCGCGGGTTCGTTCGATGCGGGCTCGCACATGCAGTGCAGTGCCGGGTGAGTCGGGAAAGGCAGTGACTCGGCCGGCGGGCGACGGGTCCACGCGAAGGCTGTCTGCAAAGATGCCGACGTGCTCCAAGGCAATGCCGCCTTGTGTCTCCGCAGCAACAACAATGCCGTCCAACAACCACGCGCGTCCACCTTGTTGGATGACGTGCTCCAGCTCTGTAAAGCGCCCCATGAACTCGAAGGGTGAGTGTTCGACAGGCTCGGGCTTGGGAACGCCACGAAGCCCGCGGCTAGCGGTGCGCACCTCTTGGCGAAGCTGCGCACAGTCGCCGTCGAGCGCTCCATTGTGGATGGGTTGAACGAGGCCATAGTCGTCAAAGATGCCCACGCGGCTGCCAACCGTCGCCGTCACGTCGTGGTCCTTCGTCACGGACTGGGCAAGTCCTACCAACAACACCGCACTGCGTCTGGAGTGCACAGGCAGTGCGAATCCGTTGGTCGCGGGCCGTGGCGGAGCCTCCGGCCACACCACGTCGAACATGCGCTGTTTTGCCGTCGCACGGGCCTTCTTAGCGTGCGGACCGGTCAGTTCAAGCCACAGTGCTGCATCGGGAGGGGGAGTGGGTGTGGGAGGAATGGGTGGTGCAAGGTTCGACCACTTCTTCAGCCGTGCGCGACCGACGTATGCAAGGAATGCATCCGTGTCGCCGACCCGCTCTCCATTCGCGAATGAGACGTTGGTGGGACCGAAGAAGCTCTGTCCGGAACCCTCGATGTCTAGCCCAACGCTCCAGGTCCATCCGGGTGTGGCCGCGCTCACACCACAGATCAGCGCGAGCGTTGTCTTGTAGGACCCTTCGTCGTCGTAGGGGATCTTGAACAGCGCTTGTATGGGCTCTGTACCGACCAAATCGCCGTCGAGTTGCGGTGTCTCGTACGAGTAGACACCGTCTACCAAACCGGTGAACCACGTCCGGGTACCCGGGACGTCCGCGCCGTCGGCACCTCGGACGGCTGTCAGTTCGATAGTCAACGCCATGAGCACTCCTGGTTCAGGGCCGTAGCGAATTCTCAGGGGTTCGCCCACGGGCATTGTCGCATCTCACAAGAATGTGAGTGCTTGTCTGACTGCGACGCCTTTGACGGGTGAGCAAACGTGCGCCACGCGTGTATACAAGACAGACCCAGGACCCCCGATGACGCTCAAGAACGGTACCCGACGCACCACATTCCGCTCGTGCAACCTGTGCGAGGCCATCTGCGGTCTAACCATTGACCACGATGACACGACCGTCTTCTCCATTCGTGGAGACCCCGATGACCCGCTGAGTCAGGGCTACCTCTGCCCCAAAGCGGTAGCGCTGCAAGACCTCTATGCAGACCCAGACCGCCTGCGAACCCCGGTTCTTCGCACGGACTCTGGCTTCGTTCCGATCTCTTGGGACGACGCCTTCGACCGCATTGAGCGCGAGCTGTGGAAGGTGCGCGACACCCACGGAAACGATGCTGTGGCCGTCTACCTGGGCAATCCCACCGTTCACAACTACGGCGCGATGCTCTTTGCACCAAAGCTCATCAAGGCGCTGCGCACCAAGAATCGCTTCTCGGCAACGTCCGTCGACCAGCTACCTCACCACTTCGCCGCTCATCACATGTTTGGCCATGGGCTGTGCATCCCTGTGCCGGACATCGACCGAACCCACTTTATGCTGATTCTGGGCGCAAACCCCGTGGTCTCCAACGGCAGTCTGATGACGGCGCCTGGTGTGAAGCGTCGGCTCCAGGCGATTCAGCAGCGCGGCGGACAGGTCGTTGTCGTAGACCCCAAGCGCACGCAGACGGCAGCCCTCGCAGACGAGCACATTGCGATTCGCCCAGGCACAGACGCGCTCTTCCTGGCATCCCTGCTGCATGTTGTCCTGGAAGTGGTGGACCTGTCACAGACACTGGGCCCGCTCTTCAAGAATGTCTCCATGCTCAAGAGTTGTGTGTCCGCGCTGACTCCCGAGTTTACCGCCACGCACACCGGGGTGCCGGCAGAGACCACACGACAAACCGCTGTTGCCCTCGCTGAGGCGACGAGTGCTGTGGTGTACGGCCGAATGGGGGTGTCTACGCAGGCCAACGGAGGGCTGTGTCACTGGCTGATCAACGTGCTCAACAGTGTCACTGGCAATCTGGACCGTCCTGGCGGTCATATGTTTCCTGCCCCCGCAGTGTCCGTGGTCTCACAGCGTGGAACCCTTGGAAAGAGTGGCCGCTGGCACTCCGCTGTGCGGCAGCTCCCCGAGTTTGAGGGAGAACTACCGGTGTCCGCTCTGGCCGAGGACATGCTGACCACCGGGCCCAAGCAGATTCGCGCGTTCATCACCAATGCCGGAAACCCAGTGCTCTCCACGCCAAATGGCAGGCAGCTCGACCGCGCACTGGAGGGACTGGATTTCTTTGTGGCCATCGACATCTACGTGAACGAGACCACCCGCCACGCCAACATCATCCTGCCACCGACTGCTGGCCTAGAGACTGACCACTACGACCTTGTGTTCAACACCTTCGCGGTCCGAAACGTGGCCAAGTACTCGCCTGCCGCCCTCAAACCCGCAGCAGGAGCGCGTCATGACTACCAGATCTTCAAGGAGCTCACCCGTCGGATGACCCGGCGTGCATCCGGTATCGGGCCGCGCCTCAAGGGCTCCGTTCGTCGTGCCGCAGAGGCATGGACGACCCCACAGCGGCTGCTAAACATCGGCCTCATGCAGGGGCCCTACGGCGCCTCCAAGAAGCCTAAGAGTGGTCTGACACTTCGGCGGCTCAAGCGTGCGGTACACGGCGTGGACCTGGGGCCGCTCACTCCCCGTCTGCCGGGTGCTCTTCGCACACGCGATCACAAAGTCGACCTGGCTCCGGACATCTTTGTCCAGCACTTGGCCGCGGTCGTCTCGGCTCTCACCGAGCCCGTACCGTCGGACGGTACCTTCGCTCTGATCGGTCGGCGCGACCTGCGAGACAACAACTCGTGGATGCACAATACCACTCGCCTGATGCGCGGAAAGACCCGGTGTACGCTTCAGATGAACCCGGTCGATGCCGAGCGTTTGGCGCTCGAAAACGGTGACGACGTCAGCGTTCGCTCTCGTGTGGGCACCATTGAACTGCCTGTCGAAGTCAGCGATGCGCTCATGCCTGGGGTGGTCAGCATCCCGCATGGCTACGGGCACAACCGCCGCGGCGTGACCCTGAAGGTGGCGAGCCAGCACGCTGGTGTGAGCATCAACGATGTGCAGGATGAGCAGATCGTAGACCCCCTCACCGGAAACGCAGCGTTCTCGGGTCAGCGCGTCACGGTGAGCCGTCTCTGAGTCGGGCGGTTCCTACAGAGGGTACTCGGACTTGGCGTAGGTGGCTGTCTGGATGCCCGCTCCGATCTGCCAAGTATGGGAGTCTCCAAGAAGAAGTGCGTGAACATCTACGCGACCGGAAAGACCGTGTGTGGCGAGCTCGGGGCGGGTGAAGTCGTTGCCGGTGGCGAAGTACGGGGTGAGGTTCTTGCTGACGGTGCCGCCCAACAGCGTGCCAACGCCCTTGCGGCCAGTCTGCCACTGGGCGCCGATCTGCGCCAGGGCCTCCCAGTACGGTATCCAGCCAACGTGCCACGGATCAACAGATGCGATGCCGAGACCTAGGCGGGCATCGAAGGTGCCGACGCCGCCATGTAGGCCGACTCCGAGCTCTGGTGCGACGATGGGCCACAGCGAGATGGGCCCGCAGCTGGGCTCACCGGGCCTTCCACAGCGGCTCGCAAGAGAGACCTGAGGAGACGCCGACAGTCGAACGCCGAGGGGAACCTCTTGGCCGGGGCGATGCTCGACGGACAACGCGACAGTCACCTCTAGGTTCTGGGCAGACGCGGTAGAGGCCCACACAAGTGCGCAGGCGGCTACGGCGGTGACGATTCGCATGTACAGTCTCCATCAAGTCGATGGGGTCACAGTACGCGATGTGCACGATGTCCGCTAGCACTGATTGATGGACCGTGGTCCGAGTGGTCGCTTCGATTCGTCCGCACCGTCCACCAGCGTTTGTGCCCTACCGGTTGGGAGTCCCGTCAGTTTGACCGTACACGGTGATCTCTGTTGTCAGGCCACTACTATCGAAGCTTGACACCCCAATGAATGGCGAAAAGAAGCTGAGACTCTGGAATCCGCTGTCGCCGCCAAAGTAGAATGATGGGTCGCCGAATACGTCGGTGAAACAGCTGAGCGGAATCCCCGTTGTCAGGCCGTCGGTGGTGGCGCCTGAGAACAGCCCGCTCGTGACGAAGACCTCCGCAAGGGCTCCGACATTGGGCTCACCGTCTGCGTCATCATCCGCGAACTCGACACCGAATCCGAGCCAGGTGCACTCGGTATTGGGGGAGTCTTCAATGGCTATGCAGTCGCCTTCTCCATGCGCCGCGACCCAATCTTCGATGGCCTCGTCAATGCAGGCATCACCAATGCAGGCAGCGTACAGGTCGAGCTCACCGTCACCGGTTTGCTCTGTTGTGCATGGTGCGATTGCACTCAGGAACTCGCCGTAGGTCGTTGGGGTGGCTCCGTCTTCCAAGTCATCCGAGTCATCGACTTGGTAGCACAGGCCGTCGTCACCTAGCTCGAACCCGTCGATGCACACGGCGTCTTCTGAGGTGCACGCGCCGGATGTGATGAGCAAAATGGCTAGCGATATGCGTGAATGGACCAAGAGATCTCCCTGTTTGACCTCGCTTTTACCCCCTACTGGCGGTTTGTCTATTCGCAAATGCAGAATGCACACCTTTGATAAGGCATCGGATGACGCCAGCAAGACCTGCCGCATTTGGAGCGTTCCGCGGTTCCGTCACGTCTGCCAGCGGCACGCGACATCTGTGACGCAAGTACGATACAAGCCGGGCTCTTGGCGGGGAAGGTGTAGCCAGTCCCGACTCTGCCGCCTTTATAGGAGCTCATCATGCGGAGTCTTTTGCTTGTTGGAATGTCCTTTCTCGCCGTCGGATGTGGTGACATCATCGACCCAACACTCGAAGCGGCCAGCATTGAAGTCGATGGCACGGTTGTGCAGAGCATCGACATCACTCTGTCCGGCAACAACGTGTTCAGTGAGCCTGTGGACCCGGATGCCGTCATTATCCTTGGCTACAATGAGCCTATCGACAACGGAACCGCTCAGGACCACATCTACATTGAGAACACCGCGGGTGAAGCGATTGACGCGACTGTTGCGCTTCAGCTCACCAACGTCGTGATTACGCCAACGGCGTCTATGGCCTCTGAGAACCACACCATCCGTGTGGAGTCCGGCATTGATGACGCATCGGGCAACACGACCGAGACTGCTGTGGACATCACGTTCTTCGTGTCCGCCGACTGAGGCCTTGTCCAAGAAGACAGCGGTGCTGCTCCAGGTAGACCCTGGCTGTGCCGCTCGAGCACGCGTCGAGCTTCCCCGCCGTGGGCCTGTACCCGGAAGATGACGGCAGTCAGCGTCTGAGCGCGTGATTGCTTGAACGGCCAGTTTGTTCCCCAATCTTTACGCCGAGTCTCTTGGCGTTCTTGGCTCGCTCCATTTACAATGGTGGCCGAATCATCCCGGGGAATCACTGTGCACCTTTTGTTTTTGTCGCTCCTACTTCCAACGGCTTCGGCCGCAGACTCCGACAATGACGGATGCGTGGACAGTTTTTTTGATGCGAATGGCGCCTGTGTGGCCACGACAGCATCCCTGGCTGCCAGCGTTGTGGTTGAGGCGAGTAGCGTTATTCGCGACCATGCGTCCATTGGCGCAGACACGACCATAGAGTCTGGTGTTCACATTGGTGAAGGAACGACGATTACCGGTCGCATCTCTGCCTCTGGCCCCCGTCGCATACAGACCGACACCTACATTGGCCGCCGAGTGACCCTGGGCGCAGACCACTTGATTGGCGCTGACAACAGCATTGGTCGTTCTGTTGATATTGGAGCGCGCATTGAGACCGGCGGGGCAGTCGCCCTTGGGTACGGCGGTGTCGTCGGAGATGACGTCTCCATTGGAGCGGGTACTGTCGTCGGAAATCTCGTTCAAATCGGTGACAATACCGCGTTGGCTGCTGGAACCGTATTGGGGCGCGGAGTGACCATCCTCGACTCCGCTTCTTCTACCTCCATTGGTGGAATCATTGGACCGGACGTGCATATCGGCACGAATGCAAGCATCTCGACCACTGCACGTATTCGAAAACGCACAACACTGGGCGACGATGTGACCGTGATGGGTAGCGTCCGCATTGGCCGCGACGCGCAGATCGGTGACGGAGCTACGGTGGGAGCGAACGTCAGAATCGCCGCCGGAGCACAGGTCACAGCGAACAGCGACGTACCCGATGGAGCGGTCATCTCCCGCGGCGTGGAGTTCGACAACGCCGCATCTTCTGCAACAACTGCTGCGGGTTGCCTGACCGCCACCATTCATCCAAACAATTCTACCCAAGATGTTTTGGATATCCCTGTTGGAGCCTTCGCCTGCTTCATCTCCAATGATGGGTGGGTGTACGCGCTCAAGTTGTCCAACCCATTGCCGCGAACCACCGGAGTTGCTGGCTTGATCGGTGGGTCTTCGCGCAGCTACATCGACGAGGTGTGGACCTACAATCCCGCCGGTGCGGGTACCTGGCGACAGACAACAACATCCGACCATCCTCAGGGCACTGCCGGTGGTGGAGACCAAATGTACACCGATGGTAGTTGGTATGGAAACGGGGCCTATTGGTTGTTCTCGGACGCAAACTGCACCAGCAACATTTCGTCGTTGTCATACACCTACCAGATCTGGAGCGGGCAAAACTGCGGGGATGGTCTGACCACTCTGTTCTGGGCCGGCGGCACGAAGCACTACATCAATACCCTTCGGTACTAGTTGCCAGACGACAGAACGGGCCGTTCGCCAACCACCGAACTGCGGCCCTAGCTGTCCATTGCGGTCTCAATGCCCCTCGCCAACGCCTCAAGCTGATGGAATGATGGAGGTCCCGACAAGTGAGTCGGTGACCTAGGAGGCGTGGATGTTCAGGGTGCTGGCGATGTTTGGGGGCGTACTGGCAGTGACCGCTGCCCAAGCACAAGCGCCGCTACGTGCAGATGTGGGCGTGTTGGGGGGGCTGGTTCACAGTGACTCTCCCGTGGCGCCAGCGCTGGGCATGAGCATGGGACTGCGGTGGAAGGAGCTGGTTTCAGTCCGCTTTCGAGTTGGCTACGTCGCCGTTCAGAAGCAGGCCAATGTGGCCTACCCATCCGGGCCGCCCCTGGACAGCGTTGAGCACGGACTGGCGGATGTCTCCCTGCTGTTCGAGCCCATCTTGGTCGACGTTGTCGGGTGGAACGCCAGAATTCACCTGGGCGTTGGAGCGGGAGTGGTTCGGACGATTGACGACCTTGACTCTGTCCAGCGGCAAGACGACCCGTACGCCCTGCTGGCGTCGCGGCAATGGCACCCCACCGCGAGCTGGACTGTCGGCCTGTCGGGACCGATTACTCGCCATCTAGCAGTGTCTTTCGACGTGTTGTCGCTGTACTATGTCGAGGTTTTCCCGCTACAAACCCAGGTGCAACGACCACTCGTTACCAGCCTGTCGCTTCTGTTTCGTCCGTCTCGACGCAAGCCCCCAACGCACGATTGACCACGCTGCTTCCAGGGGGATTCACCGGCTGTACAGAATCCCGAATCTGTGCACAACAATCGCACTATCATCGGTGATGAAGATGGCGTTGAGGGCCTTGAGTTCGTCGGTGGTGGGCGACAGTGGGGTGATGTCTCGCGTGACCTCAGCTGACCGCGTCCACACACCCGGAGTGGGGTCGACCGGTCGCTGAAGTGGACTTCCGGCGAGTACCACTTCGTCCGGCAGCTGGGCGGTGAGGGGCTCCACATCTCGGTAGCTCCGCTCGTAGCGCTGGGTGGGCAGGTTCAGGCTCTGAATCACATCGCTGGTGGGGAGCATGAGTGTGCCGGTAGATGAGCTACCGCCGATTATGCGAGCGCCAGAGCGGTCATGCAGGGGGCTGTTTGGGATGACGTGCTCGGTAGACGACCACGACATGCCCACTGCGGGCTGGCCCTGTTCATCCACGAAGGCAATGGCGCGCGAGGGCTCTGGAACAAAGCGGTAGGTCACGTCTCCAGGACCGACAGACTCCACTTCTGCCCACCCGTAGACATCAGCTTTGGCCATGGCTTCCCGGTAGGTACCCAACGGAACGTAGGGCGGGTCTGTGGGGACATAGTTTTGTTGAAAGAGGGCCTGAAACAGGCGTGTCTGCTCTATTCCCTGCGGCAATGCGCTGGAACAATGCAGGATAACCTCACTATTGGCGCCGCTTCGAATCGATAGGGGGCGGTCCGTGGTTCGGTCCCGGTCGCGAAACGGCACCGTGAGCTCTGTCGCGTCTTCAAGGAGGCTCTCATCCACGATGGCCACACCGTTGGAGGCGGTCAGACCGACAGGGGTCCTGCGACCGCTCGCGTCCTTGGCCGAGATGACCACGTCTGCAATCGGCTCACCGGCGCAGTCCTTCACGGTCACCCTTGGCCCGCTTGGAACGCCGAGCGGCACGTCGGAGTCAAGTCGGGTCGCCATTGCGTACGCTCGCTCTAGGTCGGGGTGGGACAGCTCAACGTGGCCGTTGCTTGCGGCGCGCACAGGCCAGATGGATCCATCGCTGAGCACGCCAATGACCACATCTTGGCCCTCTCGAATTCGCCCGCGAACGCCCAGTGCTTCGAGCTTGGCGACGTTTCGCCCGACCTGAACCTCGGCATCAATCGCATGGGCAACGCCGTCTCCCAGCACTTCGTAGCGAACGGGACCGACCACTGAGCTCTGGATACGCAACAGGTCGCCTGCAGGGTTGACCAGGTTCCACATGCGGGAGTGCGGGTAGTCGGCGCGCGGGCCCAATACAGAGCCGTCGGCGGAGGTCACGCGGTTGGCGACGTTGCGCCCCAATTCCACAACCGTGATGACCTCACCGTTGTCCATGGGCTCAAAGGACCGGTCGAAGGGTGCGCCAGCTCCGTCGAGGTCCACGAGCACCGAGTTGTTGATCAGCGCCACGCCGCCTAGCACTTGGATGTCTTCGTACCCGGGGAAGGAGCGCGTCACCGTGCCGTCTAACTGCATGAGCTGCGACCCGGCATTTCCTCCGAGAAGGACCGATTCTCCGTCTGGGCTCCATCCGCGGAACGACGCACCGGGAGTTGTGAATAGAACAGCGCCCGTTGCAACCTCGATGAGGTCGGTTTGAGTCGACTCATCCACCGTCAGCCGATGGTCGACGGCAACGTGTCTGCCCGTTGGAGACGGCCAGAAGGCAGCCCCACGACTTGCTGAAACAACCACGCGCGCAGCGCCATTGTCTTGGACGTAAAGAGTGTTGTTGTCGACTCTGAACCGTTGTTCGCCGGCTACACGCGAGAACGCTGGCTCGGACAGTTCTTCCCATTCGGCCGAGCCATCTAGCGGGCGTAACCACAGCTCTCCTGTCTCTTCGCGGTGCCACATGCCCCCATCGACCACCCGAACGGGAACCTTGTCCGTCTGCCACTCGGTGTCTCCGAACCGCACATTCGTACCCGTGTCCGACTGGCTCACAATGACCAGCTCGCCGGCCCAGGAGTGCAGCGAGATCTGAGCATTCGGACCGGCTAAGACGTTGCCGTCCACAATGTCAGCAACGCCTGCGGTGGTCCATGACGTCCGGTTGCCGTCCGCGTCGAACAGGCCTTCCAGTCGGGCGACGCCGCTTCGCGTGAGCAGATGTGGGTCCAACAATGGTGAGGGCAACACCGCCAGAACGTCGCCACCAATGGCGCACACTGGATGCGACGACGGGGCTTGCTCGCACAACTCCAGACGCTCGGCAATGGGCAGCCGTTCACACCTGCGGCGGACCCCTTGCATGCAGTCCGCATCCCGTTCGTTCTCGGTCATGACATCAATGTGGTCACACCCTTCGGACTCGCCAGCGATGCACGCTTGGGCGTACCAGTACTTGGCTTGGTCCCAGCGCCAATAGAACGGCTTAGGGGCGTTAGCGGCGCGCGCCAGGTCAAGCCCGAAAGACGCCATGGTCGTGTCTGCCAGCGCCAAACACGCTGGACCGTCCAAGGCGGCACAGGACTCCCGCCACTCGGTGACGGTGGCGTTGTCTATGGGGTCGGCGGCGGCGAGAAATACAAGGAGAGGTAGCATTGGGCCTGGGTAACATCCAGACGGGCCAGATGCTGGGGGCTGTTCACGGATGAGAATGCCGCAAGCTGCGCTACTGTGCGGGTTCCGGAGTTCTGAATGCCCACTTACCGCGTGCTCACCAGCGTACTGCTGCTCGCCCTCATCGCCTGTTCTGACAAAGAGCCGGTGGACACAGACCCGTCCACAGAGGCCGAGCCAGCAGACGCAGACTCCGACGGTTTTTCGGTGGAGACCGACTGCGATGACACCAACGCGGACATCAACCCAGATGCAGAAGAACGCTGCAACGGTGTGGACGACGACTGCGACGGGGGGATGGATACCAACGCTGTCGACCCTGTGTTCTGGTACGGAGACAGCGACGGTGACGGATTCGGTGATGCGACAGCGGTGGTCGTCGCCTGTGAGGCTCCGGCGGGTTTCCAGGCAGACAACACCGACTGCGACGACACCAATGTGGACGTACACCCCAATGCCGATGAGCTGTGCAACGCCTTCGACGACAACTGCGACGGTGTCGTGGACACGGACGCCGTCGACCGACCGTCTTGGTATGTAGACGCAGACTACGACCGGTTTGGTGACCCCAACGCGCTCGTTCTGGCCTGCGTCGCCCCCAACGGGACCCGTGCAGACAACACCGATTGCGACGACACCGACCCCGCCGTCCGCCCAGACGCCGAAGAGGTCTGCAACGGGGTGGATGACAACTGCGATGACGTTGTAGATACCGACGCCGTAGACCGTGTGCTCTGGTACGCCGACGCCGACGATGATGGCTTTGGCGACCCGACCCGTGAGGTCTTGGCCTGCGAAGGGGGGATGGATACCGTCGCGGACAACACCGACTGCGACGACAGTGAGCCTGCCGTCAATCCAGTGTCGCCCGAGGTGTGCAACGGGGTGGATGACAACTGCGACACCTTCACAGACACCGATGCTATCGACCGCGTCGCCTACTACACAGACTCAGATGACGACGGATTTGGTGCTGCGGGCGCATCGACCCTCGCCTGTGACGCACCGGCCAATACCTCTGCCGACAACACCGACTGTGACGACGGCTCACCCATGGTCAATCCCGTGGCTGCCGAGCGCTGCAATGGCATTGACGACGACTGTGACACCCTCACGGACGAGGGCGTGCCCACAGATGGCGCGGGGTGTGCCGAGCCTGCCGAACCTGTCTTTCCAGACACGGTCTCCACGATTCAAGTGGCTATCCGAACCGGCCCCAACGAGTTTAACGGGACGGGTGGAGGCGCTAGAGCCTGCCTAGCTTCTGGGTTTTGCTATGATCTGAACCATCCCAAGTGGAACGACCGCGAGCCCGGTGTTGTGGACGTGTACACCATTGAGAACGTGGACCAACCGAGAGCGTCCTTCGACTCTTTCTCCCTCGCCCAGACCAGCAATGGCACCGACCAGTGGCGCCCTTCCTGCATCCAGGTCCTGTTCGACGGCGAGCTGATGTACTGCAACGACACCATCACCCACGCCTTTGGCAATGAGTCTAACGACGACGGCATGAGCTGGTCCGACCCCGATGGTCTGACCGTGAGCTGCGACACGTGCTTCGACGACTCGCTGACCCATGGTCCCATTGTTGGCGCGACGACTCCGGACTCTGCGCGTCTGTGGCTACGAACCAGCTCTACAGAGCGAACCGCGATTCGAATCGGCACCAGCGAAGACGCCCTGGAAGATGTCAGCCCCGTTGCCATTGCCTACCCATCCGCGAGCACCGACCACACCGTAGTGACGCATATTCAGGGCCTCAGCGCATCCACCACCTACCACTACGATGTCGAAGTCAACGGCGTTCGCCACGGTCCGTGGTCGTTCCAGACCCCCCGAGGCACCGACGTACCCGGTCACACCCGACTCGCGTTCGGCTCGTGTGCCAAGTTCGATGAACAGCCCATTTTCTCGGCATTGTCCGACTACGACCCCGACCTGTTCCTGTTCGTCGGTGACAACCACTACGGCAACACTGCCGAGCTGGGTGACCTACGGCAGTTCTACCGCTGGGCACACGAGCGACCCTTCCGTGCCGAGTTCATGCAGACACGGTCCATTCTCGCCACCTGGGACGACCATGACTACGTGGACAACAACACCGACGGCAACGCGGTCGGGAGGGAGACTGCCCTGCGCGTCTTCCGTGAGTATTGGGCCAATCCATCCAGCGGAATCCCGGGCACAGACGGCACGTTCTTCACCCACAGCTGGGGAGATGTGGACATCTTCATGCTCGACACGCGGTACTGGCGTGGCCGTGATGGCACAATGCTCGGCGCTGTTCAATACGCCTGGCTGATCGATGCTCTGCGGACCTCGAGTGCGCCGTTTAAGTTCGTGGTCAGCGGGACTCAGGTCAACGCGACGAGCCATGATGACGCGTGGAATGCGTATCCGGACTCGCGGGTGGTCCTTCTCGAAGACATCGCTGAGTACGGTATTGACGGTGTTGTTGTTCTCGCGGGTGACATTCACCGGTCAGAGATGCACATGATTCCTGGAGTGGACGGCAGCTACGATGTGCCCGAACTGTCGAGCTCGGCGTTGGCGAACACCGCAGGGAATGACTGCAGAACGAAAGAGGGAATGTTCTTCTGTTATGACGATGGAACCAGCTTTATTGGTCTGGATGTTGACTCCACCTTGGACAATCCCAAGCTCACTGTCACCGTGTTTGCTGAAGACGGAAGCCCGCTCGTAGACAGCGGAACTGTCTTCTTTGCCGAGGAACTGACTGTCCCATAGGGAAGTCGGATGATGACTCGCTGCCTAAAGCTGTCCGCTGCCCTTGTGCTCACCACTGGCTTGGCGGGGTGTGCGTTTCGAACGCTGGCCACCGCACCAGAACCGGCGCGGAGTCGGTACGTGGTGACACCATCATCGCTGTGCACCGCCGAGCAGGCCTTGCAGGCCATCGACGCCCGCTTGGCGAGCAATCCCAGCCTCGCTGGTACTGCAGCCGTGACAGACGGGAGCGTTGTGGTGGAGGTTGTTGTCCACGACGACCCCGCCGCGATGGAGCTTCTGTTTGCGCAGTCTCCGTTCGCTGTGGAGGCGCAAGACGTCACATTGTCTCCCGATGACCGACTTCCCTCCGACCGTTCCGCTGTGCGGAGTCCAGATGGACAAGGGTTTGTCGTCATTGGGCTTCCCAAGGTGTTCGGCATGCACGTGGTGTCGGCGTCGGCGAGCGTCGCTGGAGACGCCACCGGTGTTGTGGACGTTCTCCTCAACGACGAGGGCACGCAGGCACTCGCTGAGCTGACCACCGAGCGAATCGGGCAGCCGCTGCTGCTCACCGTCGATGGGGTGGTGTGGACCACGCTCACGCCACAGATGCCCATCACCAACGGCCACGCCCAGCTCATCGTTCCCAATCGAGACACCGCCGAAGCCCTGGCAGCCTCCATCGCTGTCCCCCTGATGCCGTGCTTGGTCACCGTGGTCTCCGAAGGGGACTGACGTCTACCGAAACTCAACCTGATGGATGGGTATAGGTGAGCACAAGAGGGTGGCGGACACGCGAGGTGGACATGCTGCGAGTGCTAGCGGTGGCTGTGGGGATGCTCGGTGCAACGGCGCGTGCCGAGGCGCCTCTGCGTGCGGATGTTGGCGTGTGGACCGGTCTTGTTCACAGCAACGCCCCGGTGACGCCAGCGCTCGGCCTGACCACCGCACTGCGCTGGAAGGGGGCCGTGTCGCTGCGTCTGCGTGGTGGGTTCATGCCTCACCTACGAACGAACACGATTGCGGACGCTCGCCCCCGGCAGCTTCACAGCACTGAGCAGTCGATGGCGGACATCTCCCTGCTCTTTGAGCCAATCCTCATGGACGTTGTGGGCTGGAATGGCCGCATTCACCTCGGCGTTGGCATGGGCGTCGTCCACACCCGTGACGACCTCGAGACCACGCAACGCCAGGATGACCCCAGCGCCATTGTCGTTCAGAGTCAATGGCACCCAACCGCGAGCTGGACAGTCGGCCTGTCTGGGCCTCTGAGTCGCCATGTAGCGGTGTCGTTTGACGTGGCTTCGCTGAACTATGTCGAGACCGTACAGGTGTGGCCCGAGGTGCGACGGCCGCTCATCACAAGCGTGTCGCTCCTGATTCGACCGTCCCGTGAGAGGCGTCCGCTGCACGACTGAGGTCTTGGTCTTGGGCGAGCATGTTTCGGTGGAAATCGGACGACATTCGTAAATATCCGAATGGCTTCATTCGTACTCCTAAGTACAACAATGGAGGAACGAGTGTCGACGATTGGTGTAGGGCGTGCCTTTCGCAACCAGGACCGTTTGGCGCGCGAGCGTCGTGAGCGGCAAGAGCAAACGGTGGACGGTCAGCGGAGCCGTCGTGGGTCTTCGGGGGGTGTGGCCCCTGTCAGTGCGCAAGCCGTTGTTGACGAGGTAGCCACGTCGTTCGACAACGCAGTGAGTGCATCGCGTCGGTACAGTGCCTTCGCTGTGTTGGTGACGGTTGTCCCGCTGTGCGTCGTTGCGCTGGCGTTTGCACACCCCATCGGAACGCCCATGGGCATCAAGGCCATGGGCGGGTTCGTCATGATCATCGTGTTCGGCCTGCTCAGTGCGCTGGGTGCCGTGCTGTTGGCGGCTCAGGGGCTGCGTGAGCTGGACGGTCTGGCGCGGTGGACGGACCAACCCCTTCCAGCCGGCTCGCTGCTCCTTGCCCGCGCGACAATGGCAGTTGTGGCGCTGACAGGCGGTGTGGCTTGTCTTGCCTTGGTCGCGCGGCTGTTGATCTTATGACCAACATCGTGGGACCTCACTCTCGCGTCGTTGGAATGCGAGGTGGTCCGCTCCAGACGAAAAAAATCCGGGAAGGCATGCAGTGTGCAGCGCTTCCCGGATTCCTTCGACCTGCTGTCACGCGCCGACGCGAGCCACGTGGTCGATCAGGTCAATGCGCGTGATGACGTCCACAAGCTTCTTGCCGTCCATGACTAGGCCAATGCGGCAGCGGCGCAGCAAGTCGCTGGCAACGGTCACTTCGGTGTCACGGGACAAGGTGCAGTAGTCGTTGTCGGCGAGCTGGTCGACGTTGGCGCTCTTGGGACCGTTGCGGAGTGCGGCTTCCAACAGCTTGGCTTCGTGGATGACGCCAACCACGGAGTCTCCCTGAATGACGGGAAGCTGGCTGATGCCGTGGGTCTTCATCAGGCCAATGGCTTCAATGAGGCCGGTGTTGGGAGTGGCGGTGATGATCTCGCGTGGGCCTCCGGCGTCTAGGACGTCGGCGACGGTGCCGAGAGTAGGCGTTGGGTCGAGGTAGCCCTTCTCTTCCATCCAAGCGTCGTTGTAGATCTTGGAGATGTAGCGGCTTCCGTTGTCCGGCAGCAAGACGACGACGTTCTGGCCGGCAACGTCGTTGTTGCGAAGCCACTTGATTGCGCCCACGACTGCGGAGCCGCAAGAACCACCAACGAACAAGCCTTCTTCACGAGCGAGACGGCGAGTCCATACGAAGGACTCTTTGTCCTCTACGCGAACCACATCATCGACGTACTGGAAGTCCATGGTGGTCGGCAGGAAGTCTTCGCCGATGCCTTCCACAACGTAGCTGAAGGCTTCGGTGAGCTTTCCGGTACGGAAGTAGTCGTAGTAGAGTGAACCGACAGGGTCAATGCCGATAATCTTGATGTTCGGGTTCTTCTCTTTGAGGTACTTGCCAACACCAGTGACGGTGCCGCCTGTGCCTAGTCCAGCGACGAACACGTCGATCTTGCCGTCCATCTGTTCCCACAGCTCTGGCCCGGTCATCTCGTAGTGAGCTTTCGGGTTGCTTGGGTTGTGGTACTGGTTGGCAAAGTAGGCGTTTGGAGTCTCTTTCGCGAGACGGCCGCTGACGCTGTAGTAGCTGCGTGGGTCTTCGGGCTCAACATCCGTTGGGCAGACCACAACCTTGGCGCCGTAGGCACGCAGGGCTGCGCGCTTCTCTTCGCTCTGCTTGTCAGCAAGCACGAAGATGCACTTGTATCCGAGAGAAGCGGCGACCATTGCCAAGCCAGCACCGGTGTTGCCGCTGGTTCCTTCAACGATGGTACCGCCAGGCTTGAGCTCACCAGATGCTTCCGCGTCACGGATGATCTGCAGGGCGATGCGGTCCTTGACCGACCCGCCTGGATTCATGTACTCGACCTTGGCGTAGAGGTTCGATTCCAAGCCGCGACCCAGCTTATTCAGCTTGATCATTGGGGTGTCACCAACCGCCTCGTACAACGAGTCATAAACCTTGTGCATACCTGCCTCCTGAGTGCTGGCGCCGTAGCGCGTCCGGAGCCCCTGCGCACAGTCCGTGTGTTAGTTCCCGACTCCCCGCGGAGGACAGCATCGCAACGCCATACTTGACCATCGAGCGCGCAGCGTGGGCACCCCTTGCATCGTGGGAAATGCCACCGCTCACTCCGGTCGAAGTCGCAGATTTGGAAGGGGTAAATGGGGCGTTGTCGGTGGACGAGGTGGACCAAGTCTACTTGCCGCTTGCCGGTCTGATTCGCCTGCGGATCGATGCGCATCGCAACCTTGCGCGTAGAGAAGCCAGCTTCCTCAACCACACCGAAACCCCTGTCCCGTTCATTGTGGGATTGGCGGGAAGCGTAGCGGTCGGAAAATCGACGACGGCACGAGTCTTAGAGACGTTGCTTCGCCGTGGCCCGCGAGAGCTCACGGTCGACCGTGTGACGACAGACGGTTTTCTGTTGCCGAATGCGGAGCTTGAAAAGCGCGGTCTGCTGCGAAAGAAGGGCTTTCCAGAGTCCTACGACCAACGGGCGCTGTTGAACTTTGTCCATCAGCTCAAGAGCGGTATACCCACGGTCGAAGCACCGTTGTACAGCCATCAGTTCTACGACGTGATTCCTGATGAGAGCATGGTGCTCAACCAGCCAGACGTGGTCATTGTTGAGGGGCTCAACGTCTTGCAGACCGGAGTGGGCCCGCGCGCATTTGTCTCCGACTACTTTGACTTCTCCTTGTATGTAGACGCGGACCCAGACGACCTACGAACCTGGTACCTCGACCGCTTTCTCCGCCTGCGAGACACCGCGTTTCGCGACCCCGAGAGCTACTTCCACCGCTATGCCAGCCTGTCTGAGTCCGAGGCTCGACGCACGGCGATGGACTTTTGGTCCAACATCAACGAGGTCAACCTGGTCGACAACATCTTGGGTACGCGAGAACGGGCAGACTTGATCTTGGAGAAAGGGCCGGATCACTGCATTCGACGAGTGCATCTGCGAAAAGCCTAAGCAGGCGAGGGTTGAGCAGCCGCGTCTTGGCTACCCAGGACAGACGCCAGAGGAGAAGATGGCCGAGACGCCGTTCGAGTTGGAGGCGTCGCCTACGCCGTCCCGCGCTGCGGACCCTGACTGCCCGCAGCTCATGAAGGACGCCTTCCAGGTCTGGGAGTGCAGCCTAGAAGGGGACTTCCAGTATCGGCCGCAGCGTGACGCGGAACCGGACAACACGGAGCGGTTCATTTGCCTTCGTGTTGAGAACATCCTGTTGCGTAGCAACTTCGCGGACATGCTCGAGCGGGAAGACGACTTTCCTCGCATGGCCATTTCGTATGGTTTCCGCCACCGGACGGGACAGCGACGGTTCTTCTTCGCAGAGCACAAACAGCCGTTTGCGGTTCCAGTTCCCTCGGATGTTGGTCCGGCTCATCAGTCGATTTTCTATGACGCCAACCGGATGGACCCCTCAGTGCGATTCACCGAAGAAGCGTGCATTCCGCTGATGGCCATTCCGCGGCCCTTCCTGCGAATGGCCCTCAAGGGCATCATTGCAGAGGCCAAAGCCGACGGTATTGGGCGGGTCGATGCCGCCTTCGTAGACGAAGTGAATCGTCGCCGAAAGGGGTGAGCCCGCCGTTGAAACGGGCCCGCTAGGTCGCGCAAGCTCGGAGAAAACCCGAGCGTGCGAGTCATTTGTGCCTAGTCACACTGCTCGTTGCTCTGTGCCAAGATGGATTCGAGTTCCGCCGGGGTGAGGTACTGCGCTGTGTAATCGGCGCCTTGACGGCCCAGCTGCGTGGTGTACGACCGCAGGTGGTTGCGAGAGCCGCACATCAACCGTTCGTAGGTTGTGATGAGTTCCGCGTCATCGGCCCGTACTATGGCGTTGGCAATGTCCACAATGTCCAAGTCTTCGATGGTTGCACCGACTGTGAGTGCTGCGACCAAGTCGACATCTCCCTGGTCGATTAGCGTTTCGTAGAGCGCCGTCAGGTCAGGATTCGTGAATGCCCCTGTGCTGTCATCAACGATGGGGTCTGTCAGGCCTAATCGCAGGATATGGGGCAATAGGGCTTCCATATGGCCCTGCTCGGACTGGCGGATGTTCTGGAAGATCTGGGTGCCGTACTGGGCGCCGAGTACGTCGTACACGTCTCTCGCGAGCTTCTCTTCTTCGCGGATGAAGAGCAAGTCGGCGCTTTGCTCGCTCAGAACGTCGTCGGTGTCGGTGTCATCGGTGTCGACGTCATCGGTGTCCGTGTCGGACCCCTCATCTTCGATCTGGGTGCCGTCATCTTGGATGTCGGTCTCATCGGCGGGGTCTGCTTGGCACGCCAGCAATAGTGCTGGCACAACAACGAGTAGTGAACGCATGAACAATCTCCGTATGGGAACCGTTGTCATTACGCGGAGTCCGGTCAACGTCAGCGTGGCAGGATGTCGCAGCTGTCTGCGACCGAGTGAGAGGCGCCTGCGCTGTGTCAGGCCAACGCGACCATGCGTAGAATGTCGGTGCTGGTGATAATTCCCACCAAGCGGTCTCCGGCGTCTAGCACCGCCAGACTGTGAAACGACCCGGCGGAGAGCTTGTCTGCGGCAAGACGAATGTCATCGTCTACCCGAACAAACTCTGGTTCCCAGGTCATTAGGTCACGAATGCGGAACTTCGAGTCGAGCCATGCCTTCTCGGTTTCTTCATCTTGGACCCATGCGCCGAGGGAGACGCGCGCCAAATCAACCGAACTCACGATGCCTACCAGCACGCCTCGGTCCACGACCGGTAGATGGTGGAAGGTGCTCCCCCTAAGGGCCTCTAGAACTTCGCTGGGCTTTGCTAGAACGTCAATGCTGACGGGGTCGATGGTCATTAGTTCGCGGACTTTGGCATGCCAGTTCACAGGTCACTCCGGGGCAACGGGATGAAGGGGTCTCAAGGCCAGGACTAGCAACCTTCGTGCCAGCGCTTGAACAACGCGGCGTCAGTGCCGTTGGACCCGCGACGCCCATCCCCAGGCCGTGGCAGCGGTGTCTGGCAATCCCCGGATGCCGTTGTTCGGCCGGTTTTTTGGGCGCGGTTGTCAGAAGAGCGCGAAAGGCAGTGAATGAGCGTACTGCCCGAGCACGTCTGGGCTTGTGGAAGGCCGGGTATGGGTGGCGTGCCAAAACGCACACAAGGGGGTGAATGTTGTGCATATACGCCCAATCTACCCGCGACATATTGCCACATCGATCGCGACTTGACGCGGGAGAATATACTGGGAACCCTAATGATCATGTTGGTCGACGAGACACCCGAAACTGGCACCAGGTTTGCAAACGAACAGTCTGGAGGTTCTCATGCAAAGCTCACTAATGCCAATCGCCCTGCTCGCTCTACTCTTCGCCGGCTGTGACCAAGACGGTGACACTGACACCGATATGGGCTCGGACGTCGATACCGACAGCGATACCGAGTTGGTTGAGGCCTTGTATCGGGTCGCTCCCAATGACCCTGGCGGAATCACGCTGCCCAACGCGGCGGACTTCGACTACTACATTGGTGCGCAGTTCACTATGGAAGGCGTTCTTGGCGGCGAGGACGGGGTGACGTATGCGGATGACCCGAACATTGTCTGTACAAGCGGATGTGAAGACAACGTTCAGATGGACGGGGACACGCCGCTGTACCCAGTGGACAACGGCTTCGGCTTTGATGTTCAGCACTTCGCCGACTCCGTTCCCCGTGAGCGAGATGGCGTGCACGCAGAAGGCTGGGTCGGAACCATTCTAGATGGTAATGGTGACAGCATGGGCTTGCTCGTCTCCACCGTTCCTACGTCAACCTTCCTCGTGCCGACCAACATGGGAACCTGGTGTGGCGGCTTGGCGGCCGACCCCGTCAAATGTTCGTCCGAGCACTATGTGGTCTTGGAGCACACCAAGACTTGCTACGAGACCATTCCCTACTGGTTCAGCGACGTAGACACCGGCGAGACGTTCACTGAGTACGGTGACTGCCTACCAATGTCCGATGACTTGGACATGAACGTGCAGGACCTACTGCCGGACGAGAACTCGCTCGACGAAATCGCTGTGGGTCTCGACTACAGCGTGTCTCGGAAAGACGACGGCAAGTTCCTCTACCGCTTCGGCAATGTGATGAAGCGACCCACGGACATGCGGGTGAACCTGGTCTTGCCAGTTCCTGAAGATTGGACGAGCACCGACGAGGTCTACGTGGTCAACAGCGCCCAGCTCGCTATTGTTCACACGGTCACCAACAGCCCGAACGACCAGATTCGACCGGAAGACCATGAGAATGAAGGCGCCACTGGCCGTGCCCCATCCTATGAGGTCGACTCGGATGGCCGCTGGGTGTCTACGATTGACTGCTACCAAGGCGACGGCACCTTCCTGCCCGCCGGAACTGTCTTCCGCAACCCGGACTTCGCTGACGAGACAGCCTTGTCTGAGGACGTGCAAGAAGGATTCACGAACGCATGGTTCCGTACCTTGGACCGAAATCCCTTCGCCTTTGATGAGGCCAATGACGACACTCCACGCTGGCGCCTTCAGGCTCCAAAGATGGGGCAAGACCTACCTGGATTTGAGATTCCGCTGGTGAACTGCACGCCACCACCGCTGCAGAATGGCGAGAAGATGTTCGAGCGTGGCGACCTGACCACCACTGTTATCGACTTGCTCGACTTCGGTGACGATGAGATCAGCCCGTTCGCCACAAGTACGGGTTGGATGGAGCCAACCGACCAGCCCATGACAACCGCAGACCTGTCCGTGAATGGTCTGGTTCTGACGGAAAACTTCGACGTCTCAGTCTACATCAAGGGTGACCGCAAGGCAGTTCAGCTGTACTCGGCCCACTTGTACATCGACTACGAGCTGGCCCAGTAGCGTCAGCCTAGCTTGAACTTCTGGCCGAACCGCGTCTCTGACTCGGTTCGGCCTCTTGCGTTTGCCTACTGAATCGCTGCCGCTGTTGGCCGTTGCAGCATGACCACCGCCATGAGGGGCAGCGCGACAATGGGCATGGCGAGGGCGAGGGCGATGGCTCTCGCGTACGCGGCGTGGTCTCGCCATGTACGAACCTGAGGCGCATCAATCCGTGTGTGCACTCGAAGCTCTTGAATGTCCGCCATGAGAACCGCCTGGACACCTAGGCTGTAGACCGATCGACATCCGCAACCGTCATAGAACGCGCGGCTTGTGAGAACGGGCGCTTGCAGGAGGCCGAGGCCAAACTCTAAGCAGCCGTACACCCAGCCAAGCAAGGGAATGGGGCCGCTTGCCGCGAGCTCCCAGGCGGCCAGTTGGGCTTCGCCATGCGCATCTGTTCGGTAGCCTGTGACAATGTGGTGGGCGTCATGCATCGGGAGAATGCTGGCGCGAATCGGAGGATTTGGGATTGGCCAATTCACCCCGAACGCGGGAACCCAGTCGATAGGGCTCTTGGGGATGTCGGGTCCGGGAAGGCCTTGCTCTGCCAGGTAGCCGGGTAGTGCGTCGCGAAGTTTCATGAGAGCCTCCAATTTGTGAGTATGCTCAATTATGACTGCGCTCATCTAACGTGGTGTTAGGCGTGGCGGTAGGAGATTCTGTGTCGCTTCGTGAACGTCGAAAGACAGAAACCAGACAAGCCATCGTGCGTGCTGCCACCGCGTTGTTTGCCCGGCCTCAGGGGTATGCGGGGACCACCACGCGAGAGATTGCCGAAGCTGCGGGAATCGCTACGGGCACCTTGTTCAACTACGCGCCCACCAAGCGGGATGTCGCGGTGATGGTCTGGCAAGACCAGCTCTCTGTGGCCGTGGTCGAAGGATTCGCGGCAATGTCGGAGCATGAGACTCCGGCAGATGCGTTGGTTGCCCTGTGGACGCCTGTGTTTGCGGTGTACGCATCAGACCTGGCTCTAGGACGCGTCTTCCTGACGTCTGTCATGTTCGCCGGAGACGTACAGGCCGACCTTCAGCGATTCACCGACCGCTTCATCGCCGATGTCGCGGTGCGCCTAGCGGTGTGGTCGGACAACCCAATGACCGCCGCTCTAAACGCATTTGGAGCCTACTACCTGACGCTGACCACGCTGTTGTCGGGTCGATTTCCGAATGTGGACCATGCCGCAGTGTTCTTCCGCGTCATGGTCCAAGAGCAGGTCGCTGGCTGGACAGCGCCGTCCTAGGGCAACGCGGTGAAGCCGGGATCTGGCTCGCTGACCGCGTTGACCGCGCCTTCAGTCGGTGAGGTCTCTCCAGACAGGCGCTCAAAGTCCAAGCGAACGCGACCTACGCCGCCATCTCCACCGGGGCGGATGACGTCTGCGTAGCCCAGGCCGCCGAGGGCCTGAATGGCATCTGGCACAAGGTCGAAGTCACCAGCGACCAGGTACACAGAGCCGCCTGCACCGCCGCCTGCGCCGTATGTCCAGGTGCCCGTTCCCCAGTGCGGAGTGGTCTCGCCTTGGCTGGTAAAGGCCAAGGAGCTGAGTGCCGTGATTGTCGGGCTCGCTACGTACAGAATACCGCCGCCTGCTCCGCCTGGACCAATGTCGTTGGGGGCGCTGGGGCGGCTGCTCCACACACCGCCGCCACCGGATCCGAAGAACAACTCTGAGAGGTCGGGTGTGCCGTACACCATGCCAGCGGAGGCTGGAGTGGCCGAACCACCGTTCCATGAGCCTGCAGTCACGGCGCCACCAGCGTACTCGCCGCCGCCGCCCACAATGTGAGCGCCGCCGCCGCCGTAGTTGGCGCGCCATTGCTCGGTGGCTTCGTTGTACGCGTTGCAGGACCCGTTGCCTTGGCCTTCGCCTTGGCCAGCGTAAGACTCGCCTTGGAAGGAATCGCAGTTTTCACCGCGTGTACCGGTGTCGCCACCTGCGTAGCCGAGTGCGTCTACGTCAAAGCTACCGCCTGCCTGAACCGTGATGCTCTCGAGAGCGCGAACGGCGACGATACCGCCAGTCGTTCCGTCCCATGCCGCGGTTGTCACGCTGCCCGACGGGCCGATGGTGATGCTGGCGTAGTGGGGGACTCGGACAGCCACAATGGACTGGTCCGACAGGTCGCCGTTGTCTGGGTCTCCCAGCACGAGTCCGAGGGGCGAATCCAAGGTGACAATCGAACCACTCACACTCTGTACCGTTACAAATCCCCAGGTTCCGACGCTGTCGTAGCGGTCGTCACTGCCGTGCAGATTAGCGAAGAGCAGCTCATCTCCTGGGGCCACGCCGTTGGCGATGTCGTCGAGCGTGACGGTGGTGTCGGTCAGGCCGGTGATGCCGTAACTGACGCCATCTGGGAAGGTCCGACCCGCTGATGTGTAGGTCGACAGGTCGACTGGACCGTCAGCGATGAGGTCGCCGTCCCGTCCCGAGCCGTACGGCTGGCCTTCGTCTACGATTCCGTCGCAGTCGTCGTCTGCGTTGTTCAGCAGCTCGTCTGCGTTCGGGAAGGCGTCTGCTGAGTCATCATCGCAGTCGTCTGCGTTGTCGACAAAGCCGTCCGGAGCGCTGCATTCGGGGGTGGACTCGCTGTTGCCGTTGCCGTAGCCGTCTTCGTCCGCGTCTTCGTAGAACACGAAGCCGTTGATCGGGGACTCGTCTGTCTGGTCATTGCAGTTGTCATCAATGCCGTTGCAGCGCTCTTCGCGGCCTGGGTTGATGCCGACCTCGTCGTCATTGCAGTCGCCCGGGTTCGGGGTCTGGTTGTCCAGTGGAACACACTGGGTGACCTGTGAGCCCACGGCGCCGAACAGGTCGCCGTCTGCGTCTGTGTAGTAGACGCTGCCGCCCACGCGGTCGTCGTCTTCGTCATCGATGAGGTCGTCGCAGTCGTCATCTTGGCCGTTGCAGAACTCGGTGAGACCGGGTCTACGTGTGGGGTCGTCGTCGTCGCAGTCACCGGCACAGGTGGTGGCGCCATCTCCGTCTGCGTCAAAGCCTTCGTCAATGCCGTCTGCGCAGTTGTCGTCCACGCCGTTGCAGGACTCGTTCGCGAGGGGATTGATGTTCGCCGCGGTATCGTCACAGTCGGCGGCGTTTGAGACCAGTCCGTCTGGGGCCTCGCAGGCTTCGACGCGCAAGCTATCCGGGGCGCCGAATCCGTCTTCGTCTGAGTCGGACCAGTAGGCGTTCTGGTCGATGGCTTCGTTGTCTACCAAGTCGTCGCAGTTGTCATCAACGCCGTTGCAGGTCTCAATGGCGCCGGGGCGGCGAAGCGGGTCATCGTCGTCGCAGTCGCCACCGCAGACGGTAGCGCCATCAGCATCTGCGTCAAAGCCTTCGTCTGTGCCGCCAACGCAGTTGTCGTCAATGCCGTTGCACTGTTCGGTGGCGGATGGGGAAATGTTCGCGTCTTGGTCGTTGCAGTCGTTGCCTGCCGCTGCGTAGCCATCTGGCAAGTCGCAGGCTTCAACGGTCTCGCGGGCATTGCCGTGGTCATCACCGTCTGCATCTATAAACCAGGTCTGTGCGTCTAGGGCGTTGTTGTCCACGATGCTGTCGCAGTCGTCGTCGACCTCGTTGCAGCGCTCGGCCGCGTTGGGGTGCACGGTGGCGTCGTCATCATTGCAGTCGTTCGGGTTGGCGGAGGTCCCTGCAGGCTGGAAGCACGCGAGCTCGGAGGCGTCTGGGTCGCCGTAGCCATCTTCATCGGCGTCTGTGTAGAAGTCGGTACGGTCGATGGCGTCGTTGTCGCGCTCACCGTCACAGTCGTTGTCGATGCCGTCACAGATCTCGTCCGCGTCTTCGTTGATGGAGGCGTCTTGGTCGTCACAGTCGACACAGCCTAAGAAGCCGTCTTCGTCTGCGTCTTCGAAGGACAGGGCGCCGTCGCAGTTGTAGTCATTGGTGTCTGCACAGTCGTCTTCAATGGCGTCTGGATTGAAGGCGGGGTCGGTGTCATCGCAGTCCCCGATGACGTCTGTGTAGCCCTCAGGAGCGAAGCAGGCGTTTAGTGGGGAGGCCTCGTCACCAAAGCCGTCACCGTCTTCATCTGCGTAGACGACGAGGTTGTTGGAGTCCGACAGCTCGTCGATCTGGCCGTCACAGTTGTTGTCGATGCCGTCACACAGTTCGTCAGCGCCGGGAAAGACGGTGGCGTCGCTGTCGTTGCAGTCGTCCATGCCAATGACGTCGTCACCGTCTGCATCTACGTTGGTTGGGTCGAGCGCACTGGTACGGCAGCCTACAATCATGAGTGCTGCGATGACGACGAATGGACGCATGGATGATTCCCCCGACAGGTCGGGGGAGTGTAGCGCATCTACGCGCCAAATTTAGGCCTATTCAGGCTGGGGCGGCTGCTCGGCAACAACGAGCCAGTTCTGGTTTTCGGAGTCAATGTCGACCGACCAGATGAACAGGCCTTCGGTTTCTTCGGAATCGTCAAACACACGTTCGTCTGTTGCGACTTCGACACCGTTCCAGAACACCGAGAGATTGGCGGTTGTCGCACCGTTGGCTGTGCCTGGGTAGTCGCGGATGACTGCGCGGAAGATGCCGGGGCCCGGGTCTTGTAGGTAGATGACTTCCGGTCCGATACCTTGGATATCGTCTTCGACCAGAACCGGGTCATCGGTGAAGTCGCCAACCACGCCCCAGTCCGGACCGTTGCCGGCACAGGTCAAGAAGAAGCAGTCGGTTTCGTTCTCCACGACTTCTTCAAGCCGACCATCGACGGGTCGGAGGAGGTGCAAGTCGAGGTCGTCGCCGGCGTTGTCCCAAGTGAGCTCCAGGCGTAGGCCGAGATCGAGGTCCAGCTCGCGGGGCGGGTCTGGAAGGACGAACACGGTTGCTGCAACCCGGCAGGCCTCTGAGAACTGACCGGTGGAATCGAACACCGTGACGAAGGCGCCGTACTCGCCTTCAACATCTGGGGTGAACCGGGAGATGGCTTGGTCTCGGTCGTCCATCTCGGCTTCGCTGCCGAGTGGCTTGACTGCCAAGGTCCATTCGTAGACCAGCTCGTCATCGTCGGGGTCTGTGGATGCGCTGGCGTCTACGAATATCTCTCGACCAAGCGGCTGAACAAGGCCCTCGGGGGATTCACAGATCGCGACGGGCGGACCGCCGAAAGGACCGGTGTCGACGACTTCGCCCTCTGGGCAGCCGGACAGCAAGAGAGCCAAAAGGGGAGCAGCGTTGCGCATAAGGAGACCTCCGAGTGCGCTTCATACCCGATGTGGGCACTCGACCGCACCCCGGCATGTGCAAGAGCCGTAAATCTCCCGCTGTTCAGCTACTCGAAGGAGTAGCGCTCGCCTTCGCATTCGTCGCTCTGTTCGAGCACTTCAAGGTTCACCTTCAACATGGGCCAGCTGCAGTTGACACCGGGGTTGTTGATGCCGTTGAGCTCCCAGCCGACGCCTTCGTTGTAGTCGGTCCAGTTGGCAGAACAGGAGTTGTTGAAGTTGCTGTACCCGAGCGGCGGTGCTGCGCTGGCGTCCCAGCTGACGCCCACCAGGTAGTTGGTGCTCTCCATGCCGCTGGTCGGAATGAAGTCGTCAAACCCGAAGCGCCACCAGGTCTGCATGTGCGTGCCCGGAAAAGCGGTGGTTGGGTCAGAGAGCGTGACGGCTGTCCACTCATGGTCTCCCTTGAAGAACTGCTGGGAGACGCGCCACGGCTCGGTCTGCGTGGGGTCATCTCCGTCCCACACTTCCACGGTGACCCAGGAACCGTCTGGGTAAAAGTCGAACTCGAACTCGCTGATGAGCGGCATGATCTCCACGCTGCGCACCCGCCATGACGAGCTGGCTGGAAGGTCAACCGCCTCTTCGAAGGTCAGAACAACCGCGTCATGCATGCCGGAGTAGCCCTGACCGTCTTGCAGCGTGCTGGCTTCTTCAATGTCGAAGCCCGGTTGTGGAAAGCCACAGATGCTGTTGATGGCGCGGTCGTTGCCGCACGCGGTACCTAGAGCGATGGCGGTCGTCACGGCAGTGAGGAGTAGAACACGTGTCACAGGGATTCTCCGGTCGGGCCGTCGGTCTAGTCTGATTTTTGGGGGTTCGCTGGAAAAGTTCAGTGGGGTGAGGCGTCATGCAGGGACCGTTGAGCGTGCCGCCGTTCGACCGCTTCACCGCGTGCGCGCTCACCTGAACACGGAAGCGCCACTCTTCGATTCCGTCGACAACGCCCTGTCCACTGACGTTCTCACACAGGTGAGGGGACGAACAGCACCAAGGGGCCGACGCACCTGCCTGTCTGGGGATACGCGCCGCGCACAGGCGGGGACCCACCGCGCCTCACATGCCCGACAAAGGCAAAGGCGCGCACATGTTTGAACTCGAAATGATCGACCACGTAGATACCCCAATCGGAACGTTGTACCTAGGGAAACGCCCTGGCGCTGTCGAAGGCGAGTGGGTCTATGAAATCCAGATCTCCGGCAACTTGTTGATGAGCAGCCTCAACAACATCTCGGAACGTGCCCTGTCTTCGGTCGCCCTAGAGCTTCACACGGGAACCAAGCCGCTTCGGGTGCTCATTGGTGGCCTCGGACTCGGCTACACCGCTGAGGCGGCGCTAGAGTCGGACCGGGTCGGGCTGGTTCGGGTGATTGAGAAGATGCCGTTCGTGATGGGCTGGCTCAAAGACGGCCTGCTTCCTCTGTCTGACCTGTTCGCAACGGACGAGCGGGTCGAGATTGTCAAGGCCGACGTCTACGAGCTTCTGCTGGGCCCAGCGACAGAGCAGTACGACCTCATTCTGGTAGACGTCGACCACTCACCGGGCGACCGACTCGCAGATGACGACGGTCACTTCTACACCGAGACGGGCCAGCGCTTGGTTGCGAAACATCTGGCCCCAGGCGGCGTGCTTGGGGTGTGGAGTGCATGGGACGACGAGCCATTCATCGACGTCCTACGTACGGTCTACGGACGCACCAAGCGCGAATACATCGACTGGAAGGACGTGGAAGAGGAAGGCAATTCCTTCCACAACACACTGTTCTTCGCGAGCGAGCCGACAGACGCCTAGCCCGCTGGGTGGCCTTTATGGCTGCCCATCAGTGACGCACGCTTCGCCGCCGCACACGTCGATGACTTCACCGGTGGCGAAGAAGTGGAACATTTGGTCCTGAGCCGGTTCAAACCGGCGCAACCAGCCATGGGTGTCGCCGCCACTCGGCATGTCCTCGTACACGGGTGGCGGGTCGAGGGGAGTGGGGTCGTCTGGAATGCCAAAGTCGACCTCCACAACGGTCGTGCCGAGCGTGCTTGGGTAGGTCGCTTCGGGCAGGCCAAATACCGGGCGAACGGCGGGAACCATCAATGACGCGCCCATGGTCCGACCGGAGATGAAGCTGGCTTCGTTGTGCACCTGCTGGTCTTCCTTCGCTACGTGCAAGATGACCGCGTGGTCCGGGGTGCCGGGCAGGTTGTCGCCGTGGATATGCGGGGCGAAGGTCAGCGGGTCGAAGTCGTCCCAGCCCGTTCCGAGAAGTGCTAGGAACCGCGCAATAGCGTCGTCTTCTGGGTATGCATTGCTGATGATGTCGGAGAAAGGCTCGAAGACAGTGCTGCGGTGAAGCAGGATGGGGTAGCCGCTTCCGGGTACGCCCAGCACGCCGCGCTCCACGTCTAGGCTGATTCCCATGACCACGGTTCCTACCGAACCGCCTTGGCTATTTCCGGTGTAGTAGACGCGGCTGGAGTCCCACGCCAAGTCGCCGTCTTCCCGGTACAAGGACGGTTCGGGGTCTGCTGCGAGAGACGTCTTCATCATGCGCTGGTGAACGAGCTGGTTGCCCACGCCTTGCATGGCCAGCTCCTGCAGATCCGGGAACTTGCCGCCGTCTGCGAGCAGAACGCCAATCCAGGTGGTGGCGATGTTCTGTTCCATGCCTTGCATGGATGTGGAGACGATGACGAAACCGATGCGGTCTGCCATCTCGCGGAGCCAGCTGTTGTTGGCCTCGCCGCCACTTCCCAGGAAGCCGTGTCCGTACTGTAGGACGGGAACGGGGGCGTCGCCGTCGAAGGCACTGTGCGGAATCTGAACGCGGAATGGCCACTCTTCGACCCCGTCGACAACGACCTCTCCGGCCTCATTACGACGGATGTGGCGAACACCCAGCTCGTCTGCGTCTTCTACAGTGCTGGGGACGAAGCTCGTCCCATCTAGGATGACGCGAATGGACGGGTGACAGCCATCCGGTTGGTCATTGCCTTCGCAGACCAACAGGTTGTCGATGCGGTACTCGGGGCCCGTGGCGGGGAGAGCCTCGAAGATGGCATCGCGGACGTCGAGCATGTTGGCCGTGGCGTCTTCGACGGTGCGGACCGGAAAGGACCACGCGAGCTGCAGGTCTTCGCGGGCGACTCCGGTGCCCTCCAACGCGGGGAAGACGACCGTCTCGTAGTGCTCTCTGCGCTCGTGAACGCCGAGCCACTCGCTGGCGGTTTCGTCGCGTAGTGCGGCGAAGGGGGCGGGGGCATCTACGGCCGTGCCGGCTTCATTGGTCCAGCCGAGAACACCAACAACGACTTCGGTATCGCGGGGGAGGGCGATGCTCGGTCGGATGGTGAACAGCGTGGGGCTCATGTTCGCGGAGAGGTAGTCGAGCTCGACCCAGTGTGGGATGCGCTCGCCGGTGGTCGCGTTGACTAGGACTGTGACGGGTGTGTCGCTGAGGCTTGGGGCGGCGTCGAACGGGGCGACGTCTGGGATGACAGCGCCGTCGAGCTGGAACAAGATGGGGGTTGCAGCGCCGAACGCGTCAAAGCGTTGGAAGCTGTCCGGTGAGAATCCGTCGTTGTTTTCGCCTTCGGGCAGGCCGTCCGCGGGGAGTTCTAGCTGTCCCGACCGCACGAAATGGCGGGATGGGAACGGGTAGAAGCAGTCCGACAGCTCTAGATTTTCGCAGTCGGCTGTGCCGATAGACTCAACGACACCGAAGTTATCGTCAACGTCGCTGACGTCTTCCCCGTTGCACGCTGCAATGACTAAGAGCGGGGACAGAGCGATAAACCGGTTCATAGAGCCTCCGAGGCGGCCTACCGTATCGCTGGTTGGTGCCGGCTGCCGGACGGCTTCGTGAACGGTTCGTCAGGCGAATGCGGCGACGGGCACGCGGATGACTATACGCACATCCGGCTTGATCTTGAGCGCACCCATCATGGCAGAGAAGGGCTTGATGCCGAAAGCCGGTTGGTTGAGGGTAATCTCGCTAACGAGCTCGTCACCGTCTGCCTGTGCGGTCAGGGTGATGCTGCGTGATGTGCCGTGGAGAGTCAGGTCGCCTTCCACTTCCCACTCACCGTCTTCGTCGAACACATCTGTGCTCTCGAAGGAGATTTCTGGGTACTGTGAGACGTTCAAGATGTTCTTTTGAACGTACTTGAGGATGGTCTTGCGGTCCGCTGCGGACAAGGCATCCGGCGTCTCGATGTCGTTGTGAACGGCGTTGACGACCTCGATGCTCGACGGGTCCATGGTGCCGCGGATGGACAGTTCGTCGGGGTCGGCTTCCAACGAGAAACGCGCCACGCGCAAGAGCACGTCATGGCCAACGGCGGCGAGTAGGCCCGCCTTGTACGTGTAGATGTGAATCGAGGCGTTGTCAGCAGAGCAGGTGAACATGGGCTTTCTCGTTGCGGGTGACCTTGTTTAGCCCTCTGGGCGACGGGGGGCACTCTGGCAAAGCCTTGCGAATGTCGCTAGGGTCGAGGCTCCCACAGGAGAGCTAATGTCCTCGATTCGAATTCTTGCTGTCACCCTTGGTCTTATCGGCGGTCTCGTCGCGTGTTCAACCGATCCGGTCAACATCACCGAGTCTGGCACCATTGCAGATGGTGACAGCGTTCATCCCGCGGATGGCTCGCTGTACGACGAGTACACATTCAAGGCGAAGAGCGGCTGGGATATCAGCATCAAGATGAGCTCGACCGACGTCGACAGCTACCTACAGGTCCGCCGTCCAGGCGTGGATGACGAGACGTTCATGGAAGAAGCGGACGACACCGGAGACAGCCGCGATGCCGAGCTGACCATCACCGCTCCCGCGTCGGGCACCTACCAAGTGTGGGCCAACACCGCGAGCTCTAGCGACCGCGGCGCCTACACCATCACCATCAAGGCTGAGCCACCCAAGTAGGCTGTCGGTCTAGTTCGACGCGAGGCCCTCCTTTTCTTGGGCTTCGCGTCGTACGCCACCGTCGTCGAGGCCGGTGTACACAGCCTCGTCAACCATCCCGAGCCAGGCGTCCTCACGCGGTGTGAGAAAGACGCTCGCGTAGACCCATGTGTTGAGGTCTTGGAAGGATGCGGTGTTGACCCGCTGTTCGGGGAACACGTTCCAGCTGTCGACGAAACGGGCTTGGATGCGGGGTCTCAGCAGGCGTTCGTTGAGCAAGGTGTCGCGCGCAATGCTGCGGGTGAGGGATGCGACGAGCGCGTCTACGTCTCCGTTGAGGTGGGGATTCTCGTCCCGGATTCTCTCGATGGCTCCTTGTGACAAGACAATGTCCGCCATGTGAGCGTCGCCCAGTTCGGCCCATTCTTCGTTGGATGGAAGCAGGTTTATGTGGGTCTCTTCCATGGGATTGAGCATGCCTCCCCGCGACCGTCGTACGTCACGTCCCATAAACTGCGTGAGGATGGGCTCTTCCACAATCATCTTAGTGACAGCCAAGTTCATGGGTTCTAAGGCATGTACGGCGCCATCCGGTGCGGTGATTGCCGTGAGCCAGTCGCGAATGGCATCTGCGTTGACCGCTTCCCCGCGAATGTGGCTCAGGTCGTTCGACAGCTGCTGAGCGGACTGGGTGATGCCTTGATGGTGGTAGGCCGTCAGCTCGATTTCGGCGCGGTCGGGGTCGGACTGCATGGTCGACCACAGGGCGGCGCTGGCTGTGAGGGTCTCTTTGAATGAATCAGGTGAGACCAGTCCCGGTAGAACATCGAGGGGCCGCCCGGTCTCGTCGAGTACGTAGTGTGCAGAGTTTCCGGTGATGGTCCGCTGAACGACGCGCCCGTCGCCATAGTCAATGGTCAGCAACGGTGCTGGGCGTTCGCTGCTCCAGTGCAAGACGAAGGTCTCGGACAGCCAGGATGCGAGCTCCGGGTCTGAGTACAGGACGGTGCGAAAGAAGCGGCTGTTCGCGCAGCTGTATTCTTGGGTCAGGTCACCGAGAAGACGCAGGGACAGGATGGGTTTGTTCGCGGACTCGGACTGTGCCTGCGCTTGGGTGAGGTCGGTGTACCAATACAGCTCACTGGTCAGTGCATCCCGTTGCTGGGCCACACTGTCGGCGAGTGTGTGCCAGGCGTTGGTGTCCGGCGAGCCGTCGGCCCGCCAGGCGTCGAGTACCGTTGTCAGTCCCTGTGGCCCCTGACCGCGAAGTGCGACCGGGTCGTGGTCTTGTGGGCCAGCCCAGGCGGCGAGGGGAAGCGCGAGGGCGAGTAGGACGGTGCGAAGCATGAGACCTCCAGTGTGGTGCTCTATGTCTACGCTTGTGGGCGTTGTGCCGTGGTAAGGGCGTGGTCTGCGGTCTGTAACGCCTCGGTAAATCGGCGCGCGGGCCTTGATTCTGGCCGTGGCTGGGCCATGTTGCGGGCATGAGTACTCGCGCCCGCATTCTAGTCGTCGAAGATGAAGCTGCCCTTCGTGACGGAATCTGCGACCTGCTTGCCTTCAAAGGGTTCGCGCCGACCGGCGTTGAACGCGGAGACACCGGGTGCGACAGAGCCCTTGCTGAACCGTGGGACCTGGTGATTCTGGACCGCATGCTTCCGGGAATGAGCGGCACGGAGATCTGCGCCGCCGTCCGTGATGCGCGCCCCAGTCAGCCCATCTTGCTGCTTACCGCCCTGGGGCGCGAGAGCGACATTCTGGCTGGCTTTGAGGCGGGCTGTGACGACTACATCACCAAGCCGTTCTCCCTCGCGGTGCTTGTGGCGCGAGTATCGGCATTGGTTCGTCGGTCAACGGGTGCGCGGCGTCTGACAAGCGGTGAACTGTCCGTGGATATTGGCGCGTACACGGCAACGGGAAGCGTCGGTAGCATTGACCTGTCACCGCGTGATGTGGCGCTGATGGTCTACCTGTCGGACCGCAAAGACCGCGCGGTGTCGCGAGACGAGCTGTTGGCGGAGGTGTGGGACTATCGGTCGGTCGAGCGGGTGAATACGCGGGCGATTGATATGCATGTGGTCAAGCTGCGACGCAAGCTCGCCCAGGTCTCTGCGGCGGCTGACCCTATAGAGACGGTCCGAGGCGTTGGTTACCGGTGGATTGGATGAGGATATGGGGCGTACGCGCTGCGTTGTTCGGCGTTGGCCTTGGCGTTGCGGCGTTGAGCGCTGTTGTGGCGTTGACCACACAGCGTGCACATGATCGCGAGATTCAGGCGCAGTCGGATGGCCTTGAGTTGCGCGTGTTTGACGCGCTGGAGCGGCAGTTTACAACGGTGGTAGACCGCGAAGAGGGCCGTCCTTTCCTGCAATACAGCGCATCTGCGGACGCGCTCTCCAACAATCCCGTCGCGCGCGGTGAGTGGGAGTCGGCGGTGGTTGGGTTCGTCCAGCTAGCGCCAGATGGCCGACTATCGACACCGTTACTGGCGGGCCAATCGTGGTTGGATGACTGGTTTGGCGGGCCGGCGCCCGTTGTGACCCGCCATTCCCCGAGCCGAACGGTGCGGGTCCGAGTCCCGGTCCCCGAGATGGTCGTGCGACAGGTGGCCGCACCGGCTCCCAGTGTTCCGGAGCTGGTGGACAACACGTTTAGTGGTGTCGGAAACCAGATGAATATGGAGGGATTTAGCCGACAACAGCGTGGTGTCTCCAACATCGTCACGCCGGTCGAACAGGTCCAGGCCTTTGTCGAGCCGGCGCAGCCGACAATCGGTATGACCGAGGTGGATGTCCTCGCAGAAGTTCCTGGCGTTCCTCTGGAACCGGCAACAGGCATGGTGGACGTGGTTGTGGGCCCGATGACCGGGGGACCGTGGTCATCGGCAACTTGGGGGCTGTCACGGGACCTAAATATCAATGGAGAAACCTGGGTTCAAACAGTACTCCTTGACCGGATGTTGCTTCAGAAAGCGACGTCCAACGCGGTTGTGCAGGAGGCCGGACTGCACGGTGTTGTCGCGGTGGACTGGAGCGGCGACGACTACGTCTTCCAGGCACCGTTCACCGGCTTTCATGCCAGCGTTCGGCTGCTGGATGTCCAGGGCGGAAGCGTGGTCTGGGTCTGGCTGTTGGCAGCCCTAGCGACTGGGCTCGGGCTGCTCAGCTTGGTCGCCGTGGAGCGCTCCATCACCGGCCAACAGCGCATGTTCTACGAACGTGAGCAGTTCATCGCAACAGTGACGCATGAGCTGAAGACGCCTGTCGCGTCCATGCAGCTGTACGCCGAGATGCTGGAGCAAGGCGTGGCGGAGACACCCGAGCAACGCGCCAAGTACATCCGCGTGTTGCGTCGGGAGACCACCCGGTTGGCTCGACTTGTGGAACAGACGTTGGCGTTGACGACTCGTGAGCTGCCGGCCGCAGCGGTACGCGTTCCGCTCGGTGTGGCGATTGAACAGACGGTCGCGGCGATGACGCCCATGTTGGCGGAACGTGATGTGGATGTGGTGTTGGATGTAGGCACCGCAGCGGGCGATGTTCCGCAGGATGCACTCGCCCAGATTCTGACCAATCTGTTGGACAACGCGAGCAAGTTTCTGCGCCCAGGTGACGAGCGAAGGGTGGAGGTCTGTGCACGCGGGCGCAGTGTCACGGTGGTGGACTGCGGGCCTGGCATTGCCGAGGCTGAGCGCTCACTTGTGTTTCGTCCGTTTCACCGTGCAGGGGACGAACAGACCCGCACGACAGCGGGAACTGGCTTGGGCCTAGCGGTCGTCGCCCGATTGTGTGCGCAGATCGGCGCGGAGGTGTCGATTGATAACCACACTGGAAAGGGGGCTATCGTGACGATTCGACTTGCCCCCTGATCGATTCGACTACACTGCGCGGCACTTGTGGAGGGCGCATGCGTTTGGGGCTGTTTGGTGTTGGGTTTGTCGGTGTGGTGAGTTTGGCTTGCGGAGGTGCCTTGGGGGGCCTCGGTGACGGCGCTCCCTTGTATGGGTCGGGCACCTACACAGGCGGCATGACGGAAGTTGAGGTCCGTGCAGGCGGTGACACTGAAGCGAAGACCGTCCTTGGTGTTCCTACAAGCTGCGTTGGCTTCATTGCGCCCGAGCAGCCCGACTACACCTTCACAGTCGCGTCCCCAGGAAGTCTGCTGAACATTGGCGCGTGCTCCGACCAGGACACGGCACTGGTGATTCGGACACCGTCCGGATCGACCGAGTGTATTGACGACAGCGAGGGAACCAACCCCGTCTACACCGAAAATGCGTCCGCAATAGGCGAGTACGCCGTCTGGGTTGCTACTTACAGCTCCGGCGGAAGTGCAAGTGCGAAGCTACGTATCACGGACTCAAATGATTCCGTCTGCACACGCATCGCGTTTGACGGCGAGCCGTCCGTGCCGCCTATCGCCTTGGCCGGTGGCTTTGCCCCCCAGAGTGTCCCGGTTCAGGCCGGTGGCACCTCAAGCGCCGGTGGTATCCGCAACGCTCGTGGAAACTGCACCGGGTATGTCGACGAGGCAACGCCGACTGCTCGCATCAGCTTCACGGGTGCGAGCGGACCCCTCAACATTGCCGCGTGTAGTTCAAGCGACACCACGCTCATTGTTCGTGGACCGGACGGGACCACGTTGTGCGACGACGACTCCGAGGGAAGTAACCCGGTTGTCAGGATTCCTGCGGCAGGTGCTGGCGACTACACAGTGCTCGTTGGTGCCTACTCTTCCGGTGAACGTCCAAGTGCTTCGCTCAAGGTCTCGTCAGCAAGCGGCACACTGTGTACACCTGCGGTGGTCAAGTAGCGTCAAACCTACCCAGCTAGCCATGCTAGTGTAAACTCATCCTCGTGGGGAGCGCCTCAGTTGCGACTACATCGTCAACGCCTGCTTAGAAAAGGCGACTACATCTGGGGCTCTTTCATAAAGCCAGAACGCGTTGACGGTTACGTTGTCGGCGTAAACCCTGGCGATAGGTCGGACGTCCTCGGCCGTTTTGTCTTTTCAGAGACGAGCGTAGATGATGCTGTCTCCAGCGCCACTCGCGGTCTGACCGTCTGGCGTCAAGGAACACTCGCGCAACGCGCCGCTGCCCTGCGCAGGTACCGAGAGGCGCTAGGCCGGGCTCAAGATCGCTTTGCGAGTTTGATTACGCGGGAGACGGGCAAGCCTCTCTGGGAGTCTCGCCAAGAGGTCGTGTCGTCCATTCGCGCCATTGACCTTCTGCTGGAAGATGGACTTGCGCTGCTCGAGCCTAGGGTCATCTCAGAGGCGCAAGCGCGCAGTGATTGGCGTCCGCGCGGTGTTGTCGGAATTATTGGTGCCTACACCATGCCGCTGCTCACGCCAACGCTCCAGGTCGCGGCCGCACTGCTGGCTGGCAACACGGTCGTCTTCAAGCCGTCCAAGTTCACGCCTGGCGTCGGTCAGGGCGTAGCCGAGCTGATCGACCGTTGTCGCCTACCGCGTGGTGCGTTCAACTTGGTTCAAGGCTCGGGCTCCTCCGTTGGCCAGCGACTTGCCGCACATCCGGGGCTCGGAGCGCTGCTGTTTAGCGGGTCGTACCCAACAGCGTTGGCGGTCAGCAAGGCCACTCGCGAGCGTCCAGAGCTGCCCATCTTGTACAATACCGGCGGTAAGGCTGCCGCGATTGTGCTGGATGATGCAGACATCGACCGCGCCATCTACGAAGTGCTGATTGGGTCCTTCCTGACCAGCGGGCAGCGGCACAACAGCACGGCACGCGTGTTCGTTACCGAAGGCATCTTCGATCAGTTCGTCTCAGAACTCACCCAACGAATCGCCAACTTGCGTGTTGGCTATGGCTTTGACCGCGACGTCTTCATTGGTCCGGTCATCTCGGAAAACTTCCGTACACGCTACCGCCGCTACGGCCGCACGCTGCTCGCTCGCGGTCACACGCCGCTGTCCGAAGTCGGCAATGTGGAGCTTCCCAAGCGCCACGGCTTCTACGTCCGCCCGTCCGCCTACTGGGTGAACTGGGAAAACGGACACGCGTTCCTCAACGACCCACCTCCAGGGCCCAATGTGCTGCTGTACAAGGTGTCTTCGTGGGAAGAGGCCGCAAGCATGCACAACCAGCTAGTTTACCGGAACACAGTGTCGGTCTTCACAGACGCGAACCATCCCCGCGTGACCGAGCTTGGAAAGCGTCTTCGTACCGGCTCCATGTACGTCAACCGTGGAACGATTGCCTCGTCCCTTCGGTTGCCCTCTGCTGGGCTAGGTCGTTCGTCGAACGGCGTTCCAACCGGCCTTGAGCTCGTGCGATTCTTGTCGGTGCCGCGTGCCTCGGTCATTGAGACACGGCCATTTGACCCTTCTCAAGTGGTTCCTGGCGTGCGTTGGACAATGGAAGAAGACATCAGCGACGAAGCCACAGATATCGGTCACATCCAGGGTCGAATCTGATGCGCCCTGCTTGGCTGTGTCTGGCATTGGTGGGGCTGGTCGGTTGTCCAAAAGGCGGCGGTCGTTCATCGCTGACTGCAATGGACTACGCAAAGCCCGCATCGACCATCGACTACGACCGGCACACCGTCGCGGGCCCGTTCCCCCTGCCGGTCCTGCAGCACCGTGAAGAGTGGCAGGCGCCGATAGTCCAGGGAGAAAAAACCTTCTACGACGTCGAAACCTACGACACAACAGACGGTGGCCACGACTGGATGGAGACCGTCCGCGTCTTCTATGGTCCGAGTGGCTACGGATTTGCCGGCACGTTGGATGAAGACGGTGATCTTGAGGTGTGGGAGCCGGCTCAGGTTGTCTTGCCAGCGCGTCCACGAGTCGGGGACACCTGGACACAGACCCATACCAAGGGCACTCGGTCCAGCGAGCGGACCTGCGAAATCATGGTCGCTGAGCACTGCGCCGGTGGCATTGTATCGGTGTGTGAGTCCAAGCGAACACTGGGTGTGGTGGTGCTTCGGGACCACTTCTGTCCGGCACAAGGATGGGTCGGATTCGAGGCCCTTCAGAGCGTAGGCAACCAGCCACCTCTGCGTATGTGGAGTGAGACGATTGCCCGTGACGGCATCGCGATTCCCGGCATCCCCGTCCAAGACGAAGACGAAGACGACGTCGACGTCGAGTAGTCGTCGGGAATCAGAAATCCCGTGATGAGTTGTAAGCTCCCTTCAGCGGCTGCGTTAGGTCGCTGCCATTGGAGGGCTCGTGCTCAGCCTAGTTCTATCCCTGGCTCTCGCGCAGACAGCGCCAGAGCCTGAACCGACCGGTCAGGTCACCGAAGCTACGGTGTTCTTGGACCGCGCTACGGTGACGCGACAGGTAGATGTCGTTCTTCAGCCCGGTGAGACCGAGGTCCTGTTCTCGGACCTTCCTGCCAACCTGGACACTCTTACTCTCCAGGCCAATGGTACCGGAAACGCCGTAATCCGGGGCCTCTCCGTTGACCGCGTGGAGCTTGCTGCCGACCGCCGTACACGTGTAGACGGCCTGAATCAGCTGATCTCTGCGAAAGGGGACGTCCGCCAAGAGCGTCTCGACGACAAGTCGGCCGCCGAAGCCGAGCTGTCCTTCCTTCGCAGTCTCGGAGCCGCCGGAGCAGGCCAGCTATCGGCAGAATTGCTGTTTTCCGCAGACACAACGAGCGACGCGGACGCCATGGCTGCACTGCTTCGTCGCAGAGTACGGGATGGCCTTCAGGCGGTCCATGAAGCGACGATGGCCATGCGCCAGGTCGATTCGGAGCTCGCGGCGTTGCGTCGGGAGCTCGCTACCGTGCGAGGAGCTGCGCAGTGGGCGCGTCATGAGGTCAGTGTGCTGTTGGAGGCCACGAGTGCTGGGCCGTCATCCGTCACCCTGACGTACACCGTACCGGGAGCGAGCTGGACGCCCGTGTGGGACGCTCGTGCAGAGGTCGGTGGTGAAACACTGGCCATGACCCTGTCCGCCAGTGTGGTTCAGACCACCGGTGAAGATTGGTCGGGAGCATCACTCACGCTGTCAACGGCGCGACCGGCCGGTGGGGTGATGGCGCCGGAGCTGACTCCGTTTTGGCTTCAGAGCGGGTACGTAGACTACCGCAATAGCCGAAGCCTACAGAATGCCCCAGCGATGGAAATGTCGTACGACATGGCCGACTCTGACGATATGGCCTACGCGCCTGAGCCCGCACCTGCGCCACCGATGCTCATTCAGCAAGCCCAGGTCATTGAGCAGATTGTTGCCAGTCAATTCGAAGTGCCGGGTGGAACCGCCATCAGCGGTGACGGTACTGCACGCAAGGTGCAGGTGATTAGCGTGGATGTTCCGGTGGAGTGGAAGCGTATTGCGGTTCCTTCTCTAGACGAACGTGCGTGGATGGTAGCGGAGGGCACGTGGCCCGAGACCTGGTCGTTGATGGCCGGTTCCGTCAGCATCTTTGCCTCTGATAGCTATGTTGGCGCCATGTTCCTGCCGACCGTTGGGACCGGCGCTACCTTCGAGCTTGGCTTTGGTCCGGATGATGCGGTCACGGTTGAACGCACGGTGACCGAAGACCTTCGCAGAAGCCCGGGGCTGTTCCGTCGTCCGCGCGTCACCCGAACCTGGCAGACCGAACTTCGCAACGGACGAACGGACTCCGTGACAGTCTCACTGCGCGACCGTATTCCGGTGTCCACCGAGTCCAAGTGGCGTGTGGATGCCCTGGGAGCGGAGGCGACCGAGAGGCTCCCCGAGGGGTTGATGGTGTGGGAGATGCCGCTGGAAGGCAACGCCGAAGCACTGGTCGATACTGGCTGGCGCGTCACCTACCCGAAGAAGCTCGTCCCAGGAGGTCTGTGATGCTGTCGCTCTTATTGGCTTTGGCCATGGCAGACGTCGTGGAAGTGACTGCCGCGCCGAGTGAGGTCACGGTGTACGCCGACCGCGCTCGTGTGACGCGTAGTGGTCTCTCCCAGCTCGCTCGTGGCATCCACGAGGTGACGTTTGTCGGACTTCCAGCCACAACGGATGCGGCCTCTCTGACGGCTGATGTGTCGGGCTCGGTAGAACTGCTCGACATTCAGGTCCGCATGGTAAGTGCCGTAGAGGCAGCAGATGAGCGGGTTGCAGGGCTATTGACGCAGATTCAGACCTTGCTCGATACCCGCCAGGACTTGCTGGACGACCAACAAGCGGCAACCGCCAAGCTGTCGTCCATTGGCTCGGCTCGGTCCGCGTCGGCAACGCAGCTGTCTGCCCAGCTCTTGGTGGGAACCAACGGACCTTCCCGAGCTGATGCGCTTCAGCGTCAGCTGTCGCGTGAGGACGCCGAAGCGCGTAGCGCCCTGCGTCAGGCGACGTTGGCGATTCGTGACGTAGATGTTGACATTGCGGCAGCCCGGCGGGAACAAGCGTCCCTTGGGTCCAATGCCACAGACACACTGACGGCGGTAGTGCGGGTCGACGTGGCGGCCGGCGGTCGTATCGGCGTCGACCTGACGTACACGGTCAGCGGCGCCTATTGGCAGCCTCGGTATGACCTGCGAAGCGACGGTGGAAGCGACTCGGTCTCTCTGTCGCTCTCCGCTATTGTCACGCAACGAACCGGAGAGGACTGGAGCAACGTTGACTTGTCCGTCTCCTCCGCTCGTCCTGGGCGGGGCACCGATGTGCCAAGGCTCGACCCGTTCTGGCTGATGGCCTACCGTCCGCGCCCTTCGAGTCGGGCCTCTCGTGGTGGCGGTGCGCCCATGCGTGCGATGGCCGAGATGGACAATGCGGCCCCCGTGGCGGCTGCAGCACCTCCTCCTCCGATGGAAGTGGCACAGGCAGTGGTGGAAACGCAGCTCGCGGCCACGACCTTCGGTGTCGAAAACCCAGAGTCGATGCCGAGTGATGGCACTGCACGAAAGGTACTCCTGACTACCGTCGACCTGGAGTCGGAGCTGCGGCATGTGAGTGTGCCGCGCATTGACCCGACTGCCTTCCTCATTGGCGAAGTCACCAATACCGCCAGCTTTCCGCTACTGCCGGGACCTGCTGGAGTGTTCGTAGGAGGGGCCTACGTGGGCGACATCATGCTCGACACGGTGCCTACCGGCGAGACCTTTGACGTCTCCTTTGGCCCTGATGACCGCGTGTTGGTGACGCGTACTCGCCTAGGTACCAATATTGATGGCGACGGCCCTGTTGGTCGACGTCGAAACGCAGAGTGGAAGTGGGGAGTGGACATCCGCTCGACGCACCAGAGCCCGGTGAACGTCGAGATTCGTGAGCAGGTTCCTACCAGCCGTTCTGAAGACGTTGTGGTGGCCTACAAGATTGAATCGGGGGCCCCCGAAATCAGCGAAGAAGACGGTGGCATCTTGGCCTTTACCGTCGACGTGCCGGCTCGGCGGTCGGCTGGCTTTGAGTGGACTTATACCGTCACCTACCCAGGTGACCGCACGTTGGGGTGGATGGAATGATTGCGCTCATGGCACTTTTGGCGAGCCAAGCCTTCGCCGATGATGTGGTGGTGACCAGCCGAGTTGAGTCGGTCACCGTGTTTCAGGGACGCGCACGGGTCACTCGTGTAGCAACTGCGCGGGTTCCATCGGGCCGGTCGGACATTGTCTTTGACGGACTGCCCCTCTCGCTCGACAACAACTCCATGACCGCCGAAGGGGAAGGGCGTGCAACGCTGTTGGGCGTCGATATGCGCTCGGTTCGCGGCACCGAAGACCGCGATGAGCGGGTTCGTGAACTGCGTGCAGACAAGCAAGAGCGCGAAGACCAGATGGGCGCTCTCAACGACATTATTGCGCGTGTTCAGGCCGATATGGCCTTTCGAAAGTCGATTGTGCCGACTGCACCCTCTGTTCTGCGGGAAGACCTGTTCTTAGCAGGTGACGCACCTGACCAGCTCGCCCAGCTGTCGTCGGATGTGCAGGATGAGCTGCGAGCCCTGCTTCGTGAGCAGCGCACAGCGGAACGTCAGATTCGAGATCTGGCAGCGGAAGTCTCTGCGCTTAATCGCGACATCTCCCGCATTGGCTCGGAGACCCGCGACTCCAAGCGCGCCGCTGTGGGCATTGATGCCTCTGCAGGCGGGACTGTCACGGTCCACTTGTCCTACTTGGTGTCCAATGCCAACTGGACGCCACGCTATGATGCTCGCTTCGACCCCAACAGCAATCGAGTGCGCTTGGACTTGTCTGGCGTAGTGACCCAATCGACCGGCGAAGACTGGATGGACGCCTCGCTGACGGTCTCGACTGGAGCCGCAACGCGCGGGACGCAACCGCCCACCTTGACCCCCTTCATTCTGGGACAATCTTCTGGCGGCGTTGTCGCACGAAGCTCTGCTTCTTTGGCTCTTGTCAGTGAGTTTGAGTCCGCGAGAACGGTCGATGTTCCGTCCGATGGCTCAGCTCGCCAGATTCGTTTGGCCTCTCTGGACCTAGACGCCGAGACCGTGCACCGCACAGTGCCCAGACGCGAACCCGTCGCTTACTTGACCGCCCGCGTCACGAATACTGCGGACTGGGGCTTGATGCCTGGCCCGGTCAATAGCTACCTAGGCTCCGCCTTTGTAGGCCGTGGCAACCTCTCGGCAACACCGCCGTCCGGCGAAGTGGACCTGTCGTTCGGCGTGGATGACCGGGTTGCTGTGGAGCGTGTGCGTGTAGAAGACCTCACGCTCTCTCAGCGGCCGCTCTCCAATCGCGACCGGCAGCAGTGGGGGTTTGAGACCCGCATCACGAATCGCACAGGTGCTCCGATTGAGCTGACTGTCGTCGAGCAGATTCCGGCTTCGCGGGAAGACCGCTTTGAGGTGGAGGTCGCCACCCGACCCGAGGTCACCGTTCCCACCGAAGGCGTCTTCCAGTGGGAGGCGACACTCGCCAACGGTGCGTCTGAAGAGTTCGTTCTCGAGTATGAGGTCAGCTGGCCCGAGGGCGAGCGTCCCCAGGTGCTGGACTAGCGGCATGGTCTGGTTGACGGGAATGGTGTAAACCGCCGCTCGGAGGTTTCCAGTGGCGCAGGTTCGGGTGATCGCTGCGGTATTTGCCTGCCTTGTCGTGGCTCTCGTCCTCCCAAATCTGGCACTACGTCGCATGCCCAGCCTGTGGACCTGGCTTCAAACGGCGGATGACGGGTCGGACTTGGCAGTGCTTGGCGCGCTGCGCAGTACCGACCCCGCTGACGTAGACATTGTGGTGCTGGGGAGCAGCCTCGCGGTCGTGGATGTCTCGGCGGTGATGATCAAGCGTGAAACTGGGTTGTCGGTTCTCAACGCCGGCGTCTTGGCCATGCCACCCATTGCTAGCAGCATGTACCTGGACGACGCCCTCTCCCTGCACCCGTCTACGGTGATTGTGGTGACCGGTCACCGTGCCTTTGGCGACTCGGAGCTTCCGAGCGCCAGTCCCTTTGATTGGCGCATTGCGGCTTCTGCGTTTCCCGTGTCGGCATGGATGCGCTCTGATGTCTTGAGTGCGGCCCTGGCCGATGTCAGCGATGCCTACCGACTGCGTGACGTTCCTCGGCTCGCTTGGGATGGGTCGCTTGCGGAATGGAAGGGACGGGCATCCAACCTTCACCGCGCAGAGGATGATCGATTCGCTGTACTAGCCGCGCGACCGGAGTGGTCTGCCGCCAGTACGCCAACGGTGGTGGATGGGGCTGCATCGCGTGCTGTCGGCGCGCTCATTGACCGGTGCACCGCAGAGGGAGTCTCGGTCTTGTTGGTCGCGGCACCGGTGCACAGTGAGTTGTTGGGGACTCCAGACGTGTGGTTCCATCCACCTCACGTGGCGGAGATGCGGCGCGTTGCCGAGAAACACGGTGCGTCGGTCCTTGTGCTCGACCAGCCCGGCCTGTGGCGTGACAGCGACTTCCGAGACCCGCTTCATCTCGCTCCTTCTGGTCAGCGCCGGTTCACCCAAGCCGTTGCAGCAGAACTTCGCTAGATGCTCTTCAATAGCTTGCCATTCGCACTTCTTGCGGCCCCTACAGTGGTGTTGGGCATGGTCCTGCGTGGGCGACCGCGTACATGGATTCTTCTGCTCGCTAGCTGGGCATTCTACGCGGGTGGGCAGCCCAAATGGTTGCTGCTGCTGTGGTTTTCGACGATTCTCGACTACCTCATCGGTCGTGCCCTAGACACCACACCCGATGAGCAAGCAGGGAAGCGAAAACTACTTCTAGCGGCGAGCGTGATTGGTAATCTAGGCATCTTGTTCGCCTACAAGTACCTGCCCTTTGTGCTGTCGTTGGTCGGGCTCGGTGGTTTCGTCCCGGCCGCCTATGAAGGGGGCTTCCACTTCCTTGGAGGCGTGCCTGCTGGGCTGTCCTTCTACACGTTTCAGACCTTGTCCTACACCATTGACGTGTACCGAAGAAAGCAGTCAGCGATTCGCAACCCCGTTGAGTTTGCCCTGTTCGTTGCCTTCTTTCCGCAGCTCATCGCCGGGCCAGTGGTTCGCGCCGCTGAGTTTTTCCCGCAGCTATACAACCCCAAGCCGACTACCGAAGCGCGCTTGTGGCGGGCCATTGAGCTGTTTGCTGTCGGTCTCTTCAAGAAGGTGGTGGTTGCAGACAACCTAGGACTGCTGGGCGACCCCTTGTGGAGCTCGCCGGACACCCAGTCTGGTCCCACTCTCGTCATTGGCGCGCTCATCTTTTGGGGACAGATCTACGCCGACTTCAGCGCCTACAGCACGATGGCGCGTGGTCTAGGCACTGCCTTCGGCTTCGACCTGCCGCGGAACTTCAACTTTCCGCTGTTGGCAGATGGCCCGCTCGCGTACCGCCGTAGCTGGCACATGACCATGAGCGCCTGGTTCCGGGACTACGTCTTTCATCCTCTGGGGGGTAGCCGTGTTTCTGCGTGGCGCGTTGCCATCAATATTGGCATTGTTTGGACGCTGTTTGGCATCTGGCACGGTGCTGGGCTGACCTTCTTGGTCTGGGGCCTGTACAACGGTGTTGTACAGGCTGGAACCCGTGAATTCTACCGGCGTGGATACCGCATTCCAGACTACCCAGGAAAACGAGTGGCCGGCATTGCGCTGAATCTGGCGCTGATGTTGCCGAGCGCCATTGTGTTCCGCAGCGCCAGCTTGCAAGACGCCCTCACGGCCATCTGGGCGGTGCTTACGCTTCGCGGCGGTGGCGCGGTGGACTCGTTGACCCTGGGTATTGTGGCAGTGTTTGCCGCAATGCACGTCGCTTCGTACCGGTGGTACCGAGAGGATGTACTGGAACGCTCACCGTGGGTGGTGAGACTAGTGCTGCTCACCGGTCTGATCTGGGTCGTCGTGTTCTTAGGCGCCAAGAGCAGGCCCTTCGTCTACTTCCAGTTCTGACAGGGACTAGGACGCCTCTTGTACGTCGGTGATGTCATCCGTCGCACGTACCGGAATGCGGACAGCAAACACCGAGCCGCGTCCAACAGACGACGTCACGTCGATATTGCCGCCGTGTGCGCGCACAATTCGCTCGCAGATCGCAAGTCCCAACCCGGTTCCGTCGCGCTTTGTGGTGAAGAAGGGGTCGAATAGCTTGCGCTTGTTTTCGGGAGCAATGCCCCCACCAGTGTCCAGAATCGCAATCTCAATCACCGATTCTGACCGTTTCCGAGTCCGAATAGTGAGAATGCCGCCCTTTGGCATGGCTTGCAGAGCGTTGCGAGCCAAGTTGAGCAAGACCTGGGTCAAGCGGTCACGGTCCATGCGACTTGCGGGAAGGTCGGGGGCAAGGTCCTCAACAAGCGTGATGATCTCAGGTAGGCCCTGTGCAGCGACCAGTGCCACGATGTGCGTGGCCAGCGCATTGATGTGGTCGCTGGTCAGATGCAGGGTGTCCGGTCGTGCGTAGTCGAGGAACTGGCGAACCACGACATCGAGACGATTGGTCTCGTCCACGATGACCGAGAGCATGTCCGCTGAGTCTCCGTCCAATGCGTCTGCTTGTAGGAACTGGGCGGCACCCTTGATGCCGGCCAGTGGATTGCGAATCTCGTGCGCTAGACCTGCGGCCATCGCACCCAATGCTGCGAGACGCTGTTGCTCTTCCAATGCCTGGAATCCGCGAATATTGGTGAGTACGGTACTGGCGACGGTCAACATCTCTCTTAGGCGCAGGATCTCTTCGCTTGAGAACCCGTCGGACCATGCTTCTGGACGCAACGCCAGCCAACCGAGGACCAGTCCCGAACGTGCGCGCATGGGGAGGATGACGTCGGCATGCATGGCGTCCATCAGCGGTAGTCGGTCTTGAAGGGGATCGATCCGACGGTGCTGCATGGCGCCGCGCAGGTAGACCGGTGTGTTCTGGTCGAAGCCTTCCGAGAACGGCCCGGCGGCAACGGCGGCCATTGGCGGTGAGTCGGAGTCGCCACGATGAGCGACGCACGCGAACGCGTCTAAGGTTCGGTCCCACAAGTACAGCGACGCAATGGGGACACGGCCAGTGGAGTGCAGTCGTCCTAGCAAAGTATCGGCGAGGGAGCGCACTGCGACCGTCGTAGGCAGTTCATTCGCCAGCGTGTCCAGGGCCTCTTGTAGCTGCTGGCCACGACGGTTGAACATGCGATGGCTGGCCCACTGAATGGTGTCGCGAACGCCGTCGTAGCCGGCGAGGAACATTAGGGACGCCAGGAAGATCTGGAAGGTACCGTGCAGGGGGTAGTCGGTGAAGGTGCCGATCCACATCACGGTTACACCGTCGACAATCACCAATAGGGCGGCCGACGTGACCAAGGCGATGAGGCGGCTGAACACTTCGTTGAGGTCGAGCAGCCGGTAGAAGACGAGCGCTTGGTACATGAAGTACAGGGCGATACCCGTCAACAAGGCTGAGAACGGGGGCAATGCCCCTTGAAGCACCACACCGCGACTGGTGACGGGAATGCCCGACATGTCGATTGGCGCGGCCACATTGCGAGCCAGTTGTTCCAGCAACGCGAACACCACAGCACCGAGTGTGATGGCGATAAGGTAGCGTAAGCGCGTCTTTTCGACGCTTAGCTCTGCATCTTCGTGCGCCTGCCACAGCCGCATGATGACTAGGGCAAACGAGCCGAAGGTGAACAGGCCTGCAGCCACTTCAGCGGGAGACGAACGGGGGACGTCCTGACTAAAAGCGGCGTGGATGCCGACCAATACGGGCATGAGAATTGCCGTGGTGACGAACAACACGCCGACCAAGCGGTGCGGCTTTCCTGCGAAGATGCGGTCGACTGTCCACAAGGCGAACGGGGGAACACACATCCCCATGGCCATGTACAGCAGGCGAAGCCCCGCCAGGCCAGGCAACAAAGACAGTCCAAATGCAGCATATGCAATGCCGACGGTCAGGCACAGACCGAAAAAGGCGATGCGTGATGTGTCGCGCTGATCGGGCAGCCATCCTCGAACACCCAAGACAATGCTGAGCACGCCGACAATCAAGTACAGCAGTGCGGTCATGACGGGCTCCGGAAGACGGGGGACAACCCGTATCTCACTACACCCGGACGCAGGCAGTTGGGATAGGCGATGGCATGCCTGTTTCCTTTCGCGACCTGCCCGCTATTCACGCTGTTCTGGCCGACTCCAAGGTCACAGCACTTCCTGCACGCTTGGCGACCACGGTGACCCGTGAGGTGCTGGATGAGCTTCGTGACGCGATTCGGGCCGGAACGCTGTCCGAGCTCCCCAATGTCGCCGGAGTCGTCGCTGAGCGTGCTACCCAGCTACTCAGCGGGCGAATGCGTCCCGTCCTCAACGCGACGGGTGTGGTCATTCATACCAACCTGGGACGCGCACCCTGGTCTCAGCAGGCGATTGACGCCGCGGCTCGCGCGAGTGGGTACTGCAACCTGGAGATGTCTCTGGACACTGGGAAGCGTGGTGGGCGGACCGAAGGGGTACGCCGGCTCGTGTGTGCGCTGACGGGCGCAGAGGACGCCGTCGTCGTCAACAACTGTGCTGCGGCGCTCCTACTGTCCCTCACAGCCCTCGCACACGGTCGAGAGGTCCTCGCGAGTCGGGGTGAGCTGGTGGAGATTGGTGGCAGCTTTCGCGTTCCTGACATTGTTCAAGCCGGAGGGGCAACCCTTGTACCGGTGGGGACAACCAACCGGACTCGGGTGGGGGACTTTGAGGCGTCGGCATCTGAGGCGACTGCTGTTCTGTTGACCGTTCACCCATCGAATTTTCGAATTGTGGGATTCACGGAGACCGCGGACCGTGTGCAGCGGACCGAGCTGGCGCAGCGGTTGGGCATTCTGCATGTCGAAGATGTGGGCTCCGGCAGTTGGGATCAGGCGAACGGTGAGCCGGGTGTTCGCGATGCCGTTGCTGCCGGCGTGGACGTGGTTGTGTTCAGTGGTGACAAGCTGTTGGGTGGACCGCAGTGCGGTTTTGCTGTGGGGTCCCATTCGGCCATTCGGCGTCTTCGTCGGCACCCGATGTACCGAGCCATGCGACTAGACAAGACGCTGATTGCTGCGTGTGAGGCGACTCTTGCCCTTGCGATTGCCGGAGAAGACACACCCGTAGACACCATGTTGACGCTTCAGCCCGATGAGCTGGGCGCACGGGCGTTGAAGCTCGCGGCACTGTTGGAGGCGCAGGGAGTCTCGGTGTCGGTGACAGATGTACAGAGCGCTGTTGGGGGAGGTGCAATGCCCGGACTCGGCTTGCCATCCAAGGCCTGTCGGGTGTCATGTGAGGCGGTAGATGGCGTCATTCGTCGACTGCGGTTGGGCTCACCAGCGGTGCTGGCGCGCATCATCGATGATGCCTTGGTTCTCGATGTGCGGACTTTGCCCGATTCTGCGCTCGCTGAGGTCGCTAAGCGGGTGGCAGGCGCGGTCGGTAGGAGCTACAGCGGTGAACGCCCACCGATGTAAGGCCGCATCCAATGACTCGTGGATTTTACGACCAGCTCGGTGTCGAGCCGAACGCAACCCCGGAAGCTATCCGGGAAGCCTACCTGCGCCTTGTGACGCAGTTCCGCCGCCGGCGGCAAGCGCTGATTGACCGTGGGGGAGATCCGGACCGCCTTGAGCTGGCGCGCAACCAAGCGGACGAGAGCTACGCGGTGTTGTCCGATCCGGAGCGTCGTCGCCGCTATGACGCCCTGCTTTCTCTGCTTGAGTCTGGCATTCCAGAGGATGAAGACGAACTGTGGGACGAAGTTGAGGGCGCTATCGTGTCCGAAGCAGTCGTCGCGGCTGTGGAGTTGCTTCAGTTCACAACGGACATTGTGCTGGAGGGCTACCCGGCGCCGCCCAGCCTTGTTCCGGCTCCGCCTGCGCAGCCTGTTCCGCTCACGTCCTCTGTGGTCGTGGAGCTGCCAACATCTGGTCGCCCCACGCTGACATCACCGCCTTCGTTGCGTGTTGTAGACGGTGCCAATCAGGGGGCTCCCGTCATTGTGATGCCCACCATGCATCAACCCGCGATTACAATGCCAGCGCCGCGTCTGGTCCAGGCGACCACACCAGCGCCTCCGCCGGCACCTCCCGAGCCACAGTACCCACCGGGGCCTCCGGGCATCTTCCTACGGCTAGGACCCACTGGAACAATGCTGGCCGCAGTACGCGAGCACAAGGATCTGTCTCTGGCAGACCTCTCCGAGCAGACTCGCATTGCCGTCCGTTTCCTGCAGGCCATCGAAGAAGAGGCGTTTGACCGGCTTCCTTCCGCGACCTTTGTTCGAGGATATGTCCGGGAGATGGCCACTCTCATGGAGCTTGACGAAGACGAGGTCGTTGAGGGGTACATGGAGCGCTTTCACGGTGCGCGCTAGCTCGTGACCACTCGCTATGAAGCGTTGGTGTCGGCCAAAGGTCGGTTGGACGCTGTGGTTGCGGCGAGTGTTCCTGACTTGTCGCGGTCCCGTGCGGCCGCCTTGGTGAAACAGGGAGCGGTCTGCGTAGACGGCCAAGTGGTCTCACGGGTGTCCACCGCTGTCGTGGTTGGCAGCCTGCTTGTCGTGGACGTTCCGGATGCGGTCGCGGACAAGGCCGTCGCTCAAGACCTGCCCCTGGACATTGTCTACCAAGACGACGACATGGCCATCATCAATAAGGCTGCTGGCATGGTGGTTCATCCGGCCGCCGGCCATCCTGATGGGACCTTGGTGAACGCGCTTCTGCATCATCTGGACGGTCTGTCGGGCATTGGCGGCGTGGCACGACCGGGCATTGTGCATCGACTCGACCGGGGTACGAGCGGATTGTTGGTGGTCGCAAAGCATGATGTGGCCCACCACGGACTCGCTGCCCAGTTTGCCGACCACAGTGCGAACCGTCGATACTGGGCGTTGTGCCAAGGGGTTCCGAAGGTGGCTTCGGGTACGGTGCGAACACACGTTGCCCGGCATCCGAGAGACCGTGTTCGCTGGGCATCCACGGACGGTCAGAGCGGAAAGCTGGCGGTGACGCACTGGGAGCGTCTAGACGTAGCCGGGGAGATTTGTTTGATTGGCTGTCGGCTGGAGACGGGCCGGACGCATCAAGTCCGGATCCACATGACCGAGAGCGGCTGGCCGCTGCTGGGAGACCCTGTCTACAAGCGCAAGGGGCGACGCCTTCCTGCATCGATACGTGAGCTCGTAGCTCCCAATCGTCCGCTACTGCATGCGTGGCGACTGGCGCTGACCCATCCGATTTCTGGGGAACCGTTGGTGTTCACCGCAGAACCGCCCCCCGACTACCAAGCGACGCTCGATGCCTTGGGCATCGAGCGTCGAGTGAAAGCGAACGGGTGAGCCAACACGGACGGTTGGCTCTACTGGGCTAGCGGCAGTTCGGTCCGCCAGGAACCAAGTTCGGGTCGAAGACGAGGTCGTCTTCGGCTTCTGCACGGTCTACGGTCAGCAGCACGTCTAGACAGAGCATTGCGCCGTCTGGACAGGCGGTGCAGCTGGCACCGAAGATGCCCAAGGTGGCACAGACGTCGATGTCTGTGATGCCTGCGAAGTCGCGGGTGTCCAGGCGGCCAGCAATGCTGATGTCCGTGATGGCGTCTCCATCCTCAACGAACGTCGCTTGGATGTTCGCGTTGGTGATGTCGACGTCTTGGCCTTGGACCGGGAAGGTCAAGGTTGTTGGGCCAACGTTGAACAACGGGTTGGTCGTGAAGCTCTGCTCGCCGAAGCTGAACACGTCCTGGCAGGTGTCCTGTTCGACGCCTGTAGAACCCGTGACTCCGAGAGCGCCGACGGCTGCGATGGTCTCAGCCTGTGCGTCTGCATCTTCAATGTGCAGCAGGATGTACTCAACGGGGATTTGGCCGCTGATCAGGCTTGCACCTGCGGGGGCTACCCAGGTCACATCGTCGTAGTCGATGGCGTAGGTCCGGTTTTCGAGGCCGTCAGATGTGATGGGGTCACCGAAATCGCCTTCGGTGTCGCCGTCGCCGTCGGCGTCTGTGTCCGTCTCGGCTTCGGTGTCCGCGTCGGTTCCCTGGACGGCGTCAGTGTCGCTGTCATTTAGGGCGGTGTCTTCGTCGATACCGGGGTCCGCGCAGGCAGCGGCGAGTAGCAACAAAACAGAAAGATGGCGCATTCAGAACTCCGTACAGGATTCCGGCGCAGTCTAGCCTCAGGCATGGACATCCGCCGGAATGTCGTGTCTACATTCTGACAAAATGCGGCATTGCAAGGCTGCACAAACGCAAGAAGCCGACTCTCGGGAGAGAGTCGGCTTCGAGAATCGTAGCCCGCGATTACTCGCGGGCGAAGCGATTTACTGCTGTGCGAGGCAGTCTTCTTCGCCGACGCATGCTGCGATGTCGCAGATGTTCGTGGACTCGGCAGGTGCCGTTGCTTCGTCGGCTGGAGCGTGCTGCGGATCAACGATAGCGCCAGTGACTTGCTCAGCTTGCAGGCTGTCTACGAGCAGGGTCAGGCAGAAGTCGCCTGTGCCGCCTTCGCAGGCCTGACAAGCAACGCCGATCTGACCAGCGAGGTCACAGATGGCGTCTTCGTCACAGCAATCTGCTGTGTCGTCAGCGGAGTCACAGCCAGGGTCGACGTCGGTGTCACAGCAGCGTGGTGCGCCTGGGTCACAGTTGTCGTCTGCGTTCAGCAGGGGAACCAGCGGACGGGTGTCGATGACGCCGGCCAAGGTTGCACCAGCGATGAACGTGCCGTCTGGGGAGAAGGCGCCGCTGATCTCGAGGTCTTCGATGGTGACGGTGAAGCCAGCAACCGACAACGAGGTCGTCTCAGGTCCAACCTGGAAGAACGGGTTGGCGGTGAAGGATGCTTCCGGGAAAGCGATGGTGGGGTCGCATTCGCCCTGTGCGGGGGGCGAGCCGCCGTCACCAATGGCGCCGATGAGCTGAATGTTGTCAGCACCGACGGACTGCACGCCGATCAAGATTTCTTGGTCGATGAAGTCACCGAGGATGGAACCAATGCCTTGTGGCTCGACGAAGCGGCCGCTGGCGAGGTCCAAGCTGTAGGTGTTGTCTTCGATGTCGCCACCGGTGATGGCTGAGCCGACCGACGAGGTGGTGAAGGTCGTGGTGGGAGCGCCACACGAGTAATCAACCGTGACGGTGTACTCGGTGCTCGGGGTGAGAGCGTTCGTTGGGTTGAATGTGATGGTGTCGCCATTCACAGTCGAAGTACCGGCAACGTCGCCGTCTGGACCCGTAAGGGTGATGGAAGCGCCTGTTTCTTCGTCGTCCAACTTCACGTCAACGCTGGTGCGGAAGAAGGCGTTTGCCTCACCGTTTTCCGGGAAGACTTCGTCGATTGAGTTTTCGCAGGTATCACCGGAGTCGGTGTCGCAATCCTCAACTTCGGGATCACAGTCCTTGCCATCACAAGCAACAGAAAAAAGGCCGGCGGTGATTGCCATCAGGGCAGCGTAGCGGTTCATAAAGGGTCTCCTCCAAAAGGTCGCGTCTCGCGAGGGCCGTCAATACCCGACCACACCCGTAGGTGTCAACGCCTGTCGCGCGCCAAACTGCCTGTTCCGACCCGAATTGTGGACTGAGTCGCTACCCGTCTCTACATGCCGGGGCCGCCGCCAGCGCCACTGGGCAGGCGGTAGGGCCGCACAAAGATCTCTTCTTCGGGAGGACGCCCGGGCTTCTTGGCCAACCGGCGGTCCAATCGACCCAGCTCGGTAGAATCTGGGAATGCAGTCGCCAATCGCTCGCGAGTCTCTTGCGCCTCATCGATCCGGCCAAACTCCCAGTAGGCGATTCCGGCAAGCATCAGCGCTTCAGGGACGTGGTTGCTCTCGGGCTGGGTCTGAAGAACCGTCTCTGCGCGACGGCGGACAGCAAGCCACTTGCCTTCGCGCTGGTAGAACCGAGCAATGCTCAACTCTTTCGCGGCGATACGGTCCCTGCTGCGCTGAAGCAACACAGTGACTTCTTCCCGATGTTCCGAGTCCGGAAAGCGAGTATCGAAGCCAGTCCAGGTGTTGATGGCCTGCCAGGTAGGGGTCTGGTCACGCTGGGCGGTCTTGGGCGAACGCTTGTAGATCGACAGCCCAGTCCGGTAGACGACGTAGTCCATCTGCTCACTGCGCGGATGTAGTCGAGCGAAGTCCTCATACGCGAGTCGCGCTTGCTCGAATTCCCGTTGGCGGAAGTACACATCAGCGACCGCGAGCTCTGCGCGAAGCGACACCGGGTCGTCACGGTGGAAGTTGCGCAGATGGTTGAAAACCTGGAGTGCGCGGTCTGCGTATCCGCGACGCAGCTGGCGCTCGCCGTACTCATACTGCTCGGCTGGGGAGAGGTCTTTCCAGCGGTCTGCGGCTTCGGCGCTCGTAGAAAGCCCGAGGGAGACGACCGTCAGTAGTAGAAAAACCCAGCGATTCACGCGGCCTCCAAGAGCCACCGCGTAGCTCGTTTGTGTCTGCAAGCAACGCGGGACCTTGCCATCCAACCACGGTACCCCTATCTTCCACCGCCCGTGGAGGTTTGTATGTCCGAGGCCCTGCCTGTCAGCTTCAGTTCGTTCATCGTGTCGCTCGCGTCATCTGCTATGGTTCACCTTGGCGAGACCCCGGATCCAGAGAGCGGAAAGACCATCATTCATCTTCCGTTGGCTCGCAACAGCATCGATCTGATTGCCATGCTGAAAGAGCGAACGAAGGGCAATTTGAGTGATGACGAGACCAAGCTCGTCGAGACTCTTCTGTACGACCTGCGCATGCGGTTCGTCAACGCGCAGAAAGCGGCCAAATAAACGCAGGAAACCCCGGAGACGCTAGGTCACCAGGGTTGCTTGTCGTCCGAGGCCACCCGCTAGTCGAGTGGCTCCATCTGGTCGTCCATTTCTTCGATCGTTCGGTTGCTTCCTGTGGAAACGGACGCTGCGACAGTGACGCCACTCGCTGCTGTCGCGAAGCTTGCAGCAGGGTAGCCACTCGCTTTCCATCCGCCGGCGTTCAACTTGGCGCTGAACGCGGTGTTGGCCGTTGGAGCGAATGCGCCAAGTGGACGGTCCATCCAGACCGGACGTCCAGCCGGGTTGCGTACGAAGACCGCCCGTGGATGCACGCCCAGTGGCAGCGATGCGAGGCCCGAGCCGCTGACGAAGCCCAGCTTTGCGAACTGCAAACCGACAGGTAGCGAAGCGAGTCCGGAGCCGCCGATCTCGATGGATTCGACGTCGACGTTCATGCCCTGAAGACTGACCGTGTGGACGGTACGTGGCATGTTGAGCAGCATCTGCATGTTGAAGACCATGCCGACCGGTAGCGAAGCAAGCCCGGAGCCAGTGTTCACGACCGAGTATCCGGCACCCAAGTCGCCAAGCTCCGCATCGTTTCCCGCGGTCCAAGCGACGGATAGAGGCAACCCGGCAAGGTCGGGTCCGCTTCGAGCGCCGCAACGAGCTCTTCGAATGCTGTGGATTCATGCATCATGGACATGGGTGGCAAGGTCCATTCGCCGTCGACGACTACCGCGTCTGCGCGGAACATGACGGCCACATCGGTGGCGTCACTGACAGCATTGGACTGCACGGAGCACTGGCCGGTGGCGTCCGTTGTACAGGACAACCACGTGTCACTGACGCTGCCGAGTGCGGTGACCAAGATATCGACGTTCGCTAGCGGTAGTCCGGCTTCATCCAAGGCCATCATGTCGACGGATGGCACGACATCGGTACCATCAGCCTGAAGGTAGGGAAGCATGCCAATGTGGGCCGACTGTGGGGCAGAGGCACTGGGGGCTGCTGCAAGGGCTCCGTCGGCTTGCATCTGTCCGGCGCCTTCGCCCATCGAGAAGCTCTGTGGAACGACATCCGCCCCGAGCTGCAGATGGGCGCGCACATCTTCCGGCTGAACACCGTCCTGCAGTAGCTGTACCACTACTCCAGAAGCGACTGCCGCCGCTTGGCTGGTTCCGGCCATGAAGAAGTACTGCGTGCAGTACGGCTGGTTCAAGCGTGTGGTGTGGGCAAGAATACCGTCATTGTAGTAGTCGCCATTCAGGTTGACGCTGGTGTCTCCACCCGGAGCCATGACGTCGACGGCTGTTCCAAGGTTGCTGTACCAGGCCGGGCCTTGTGCGAATGGTGAGGTTGGAGCATGTGCACCGACTGCGATGACGCTGGGGTGAGCTGCGGGCCAAGTCACCTGGTCTGCCAGGTGATTGCCTGCAGCTCCCACCAACACCACACCGGAGTCACTGGCCAGTGACAATGCTCCGGTCAATGCGCCGGATGGCAGGTAGTCCGGGCTGAAAGACAGGCTCATGTTTGCGACGTCGGCGCCGTGCGTCATCGCCCAGTAGATACCTTCGACGAGCTCCCACTCTGTTCCACTGTTGGCACTGTCGAGCACCTTGATGGGCATGAGCGTTGCACCTGGGGCGGAGCCCATGATGGCACCATCCCCTAGAAGCGTGGTGGCAATGTGGGTTCCGTGTTGGTGGTCATCGAGCGGCCAAACATCACTGTTGATGAAGTCGTAGGGGGACTCAACGGGCACGGCGGTCAGGCTGGACACTCGTTTGTGGTACACGCCATCTTCAATGCGGGTTGTGTAGTTGGCGCCGGAATCGAGGACCGCAACGGTGATTTCACTGAAGTCCTGCGTTTGGTAGACAGGGTCTCCGATGAATGTCAGGTGCCACTGAAGCATGCGATGCCGTCCGCTTCCGGTGGCAGCACCTTCGGTTCGGCCATTCGGATAGATGGCGTCAACCCGAGGGTCGGCGCGTAGCTTGGTAACAATGGAACCCTGTTGTGCTGGGTTGACACGGATCAGTCCGAACCCTGACAGGCCGACCGGGTGCACAGTTACGGAGTCCAGTCCGACCATAACTTCGTCGAGGCGTGTCCCGGGAGTTGGACGAACCATGAACTCACCGGACACGTAGGTGTTCGACGCCTGAGTCGTGCTGGCGGTCTGGTCTGTGGCGTCGACGTCATCCGGAGTGGTTCCGGTGGTTGGACCTGCTGGATCCGCTCCTTGCTGAGACTCCTGCTGCACGGCTTGACAGCCTGCGAGGGCGAGGGCGGCGAGCCCCACAGACAACCCGAGCAGGCGATGGAGGTGCGCGTTCATAATGAACCTCATGATGGGAGACTGTCCATGGCAGGAATGCGCATCGTAAAGACGGCGCCGCCTTGGGGGTGATTGCAACAATTCAATGTGCCGCCGGCTTCGCTGACTCCGCGAAGCGCCGCCCGTGTCGAGTGTCGAGTACGCGCTTCGGCTTCGTTACCGATCAGGTGGTGGACACTGGGGTGTGGAAGGTCTGGGCCAAAGTCCCGAATTTCCAAGACAACGTCGTCGTGGTGGCGGTGAACCGACAGGTTGACAACCTGACCGGAGACGCTGACGTGAAGGGCGCGAGAGAGCAGCGAGTAGATGCCTGTACGAAGGTCTTCTTCGTTGCTTTGTACCCAGGCTTCCCGGGAGGCATCTACGTCGATGGTTACGGTTAGACGCGTGGCCAAGTGACGAATCATCGCAGAGGATTCTCGGGCCAGAGCTCCGACATCTACGGGGTTGATTTTGCTGTGAGTCTCGGACTCATATCCCCCGGCAAACCTTGCCATGTCCGAGCTTGCACTGCGGACTGCTGCCATAGCATTACGACCGATTGGGGTCTGAACTTCCTGCTCAAGTACGCGTTGGGCTTCAACGAGCCGGTCGATAGCGGACTCAAGACTCTCTGTCGTTTGGCGGTTTCGGACCCGCGCTGCATCGAGGTGTTTGGCCTGTTGCTGGCGAAGAATCGAGCTTGCAGCAACACGGCACAGCGACCGTAGCGGTGCCTGTGCCGAGAGCAGTTGTTGTTCGCTGGCATGGCGGCCGTCAATGACCAAAGCGCCAAGGCGAACTCCGTCGAGGGTCATTGGGATGACCATGACGGCACGGAGTTCTAGGAGTAGCTGGCTGGTCGAGGCACGTAGATCGGGGCGGTCGCCAAGGTCCGCGACAATGAGTTCCCGTGCCGAACGAAGCGAGCGCTCGACGAGTGGCCAGGCTGGCTCTTCGTCGTGCGTTGCACCACTGCGACAGGCGACGTGAAGTGCAGGTTCCAATAGGACCGCAAAGGCCCGTTCCGCACCAGCAATATCGCGGCTGGCGTCGACCAATTGCTGAAGTGCAGAGGCGAGGTCAGGTTCGCTTGCGATGGACGCGGCAACCTGTAGAGCACGGTCGGCAAGCGACACATCTGGAGACAGCTGTACGCGTGTTTGTAAGCGCTCGGAGAGGCGTTGGGCCCTCTGTGCAAGGTCAACAGAGCCAACGTCTTCGGCGTAGTGCATGACCTGCGCGATGGTGGCCACGGCGTCGGAACCGCGTTCGGCGCTTGCATAGACTTCTGCGGCAGACAGTCGGGCCTCAGCCAGCTCGCGAGTCGCTTCCAGGGTTCGCAAGCCGTCGACCGCTTGCTCCACACGCTCTACGGAAGCGGGGTCTCCGATACGTGCCAAGGCGACTGACTCAATAGCCGTCGCACGCCACATCTCGGTGTACTGCTTTTCGCGTCGGGCTGTGGTAATTGTGGCCCGTGCGAGGGGAAGGGCATCCTCGCCAATCGCGAGTGCCACACCGGCCAGGCGGCGCATGCATTCGACCTGCTCACTTACGTCATTGGCTACCTGTGAGGCCTCCAATGCTTGTTCGTACAGGGTCCGCGCGTCGTCCCATGCTTCTAGGGCGAAGTGAACATCACCAAGGTTTCCGGCGGCCATCGCGGCGTAGCCTTTGAGGTCAGCGGCTTCTGCGTTTGACAGTGCCCATTCACCGGCTCGACGTGCGCGCGTCCAGCGGCCCACTTCGCGGTAGCCCACACACAGGTTCAACTGCACGGCGACTTGGCTGCGAACGTCGTTGAGGCGTTCGAACAGGAGACGAGCGCGTTCCCAGCGGGCGAGTGCATCATCAAGGGCGCCCGTTTTGTAGCTGGCCAGGGCAGCGTTGTTCGCCAAGCGTGCGCGGTCGGTCAGCGGCAGACCGGCGGAAACACGGGAAGCTCTGAGCATGACCTCGCCAGCCTCGGCGACGCGCCCGCTGTGCCAGAGCAGACGTCCGAGAATCGCATCCACTGTGGGCCGAGCCCGTCGTCCTTCACCCAGATCCGTTGGAATGCTCTCGAGAACGGCGATGGACTCGTCGATCTTGCCAAGCGCATGCAGTGACTGCGCGTAGATGCCTTGAATCGTGAGCCACTTGTCGAGCTTTGCAGCCGTGCGAGGACGGCGCTCCGGGAGGTCAGATGCACGTCGGACGGCGCGCTCGAAGTCCTCACCATGGAAGCTTGCGGACATCTCAACTTCGATGGCGTCCAAGCTGTTGGCTTTGTCGCCGCTCTTCACGCGCTCGACGAGGTCTAGGGCGCCTTGGACATTCTTGGAGAGCAGGTGGACCCGAGCCATCTCGATGAGCAGGGCGTCGTCCGCTTCGGGACTGCCAACCCAGGTCTGGCCAAACTGGAGGGCTCGGTCGGTTTGGCCGGCTGCTGCAAGGGCGCGCAGGCGGAGCAGAGCCAACTCCGAGTCGCCTTCGGCGCATTTCCACAGAGCGTCGGCCAGCTCCGCGGCTTCGTTGACGTCGCGTTCCATCGCTTCGCGCAGAGCGTCAGCACCGATGACGTGCACCAGGCTGTGGTCATGGGCGTGTGCAGCGTGCCAGGCGATGCGTACCAAGGGTGCTGGGAACGTGTCGAACAAGCGCATGGCGATTGCAGCATGAAGGGGGCGGACGTCGTCGACTGCGCCAACGAGCAGCTCGGAGACGGCACCGTTTGCAGTCTGAACCAGCTCGCTCTCGATGCGGATCAAGGCGGCGTCGACGAGAGTCAACAAGCCCTCGCGGACGAGCTCGCGGCTCTGCCCGGTGACTTCCGACAGGGTGGTGACGTCCACGGGCTGGCCGAACAGAGCGACGGCCGCAGCAAGGTGGCGACTGTCGTCCGATAGGGCCGTTACGCGGTCGCGACCGTCAGTGGCAGGTCGGACGTACGGGATGCGCGACGTATCGGCCATCCAGGTGCGAGCCCTCCACACCACGGCGTCTTGCTCAACCGCGGCCACAACCCACGACAGTGTCAGCGACGGATTGCCGGATGAGAAGGAGTACGCAGTCTCCACCAGAGCTTCGGCGCAGGTGGTGGAGCCGAGTAGTTGTCCGATGAAGGACATGGCTCCGTCGCGTGTGAGGTCTTCGAGCTCGATGCCGCGTGTGCCGGGAATGACACGGTCGCTGGAGACGCAGACACGGGCATCGCGGTGACGAATCAGAAGGTCAACCACCATGCGAGATGCGCTGTCGAGCGAGTCGATGTCGTCGACCAAGATGTGTAGTGGTCCGTTGACGCGACGCAGCAGGCCCTTTGCGGCTGCTTGGGCCCGGTCCTCGTCCGATGCAGCGAGGAGCGGTAGGACGGGAGGCCCGGGTAGTCGACGGTCGGTCAGTGCCGGTTCGACAGCGCTCCACGGGCGACGGTCACCTTGGAGGCGGACAAACTGTCGTCCCTGTGCGGCGAGCTCGGTGACGAGGCGCTCGATGTGGTGAGTACGGCCTTGACCACGGCCTCCAACGATGGTGATGCTTCCGCCATCTTTGAGGAAGGTGGCGAGTCCATCATCGGCCAGCATGGGGACGTGGGTACTGCGTGCCCGACGGCGAACCAGCTGGGGGGTTGGCGCAGGGAGAACGGCGCCGTGGGATGTGAGGGTGTCGGCAACGGCGGATGCTGTAGGGCGGACGCCGGCTTGAATGGACAGCATCTCGGACAGCAACTGACGGAGCCATGCCGGTCCGACCGTTGCCTTGGGTACCCGGTAGCGTCGGCGCAAGAGGGCTCTGTCGCTGCCCATGTGGCCCCACGGGAGGTCTCCATGAAGCAACTCCCACAACACCAAGCCGAGTGCGTAGACGTCGGACTCGGGAGACGACTTGGTCCCACCCAGGCGCTCTGGAGCCGCATAGGCGAGGGTGCCGCCTTTGCTTGTACCGGCCATGCCGAAGTCGACCAAGCGGATTTCGATGGACGGTGACAGGCGGACCAAGACGTTGGCGCTCTTGACGTCTCCGTGCGCCAATCCTGCATCGTGCAGTGCGGAGAGCGCATCGGATAAGGACGCGACAATCTGGACGGTATGCGGAATGGTGAGCGGCTTCGGAATGGCCGTGAGCGGCTGTCCGTGGGCCAAGTCCATCGCGATGTACGGGACGGGCGATGTGCCGCTGTCGATGACACCGATGACACTTGGGTGGACAATCGAGGCGAGGGCTCGAAGCTCGGCCCCGGGTGGCTCCGCGAGTGTCTTGACGGCAGCCTGGCGTCCGCGGCAATCCACGGCACGCCAAGTGGTGCCGAAGGCCCCAGCGCCCAGACGCTCAATCAGAGTCCAACCGCCGACGGTGGATGTGGGTGCGAGGTCCATGCATAGACAATGCCTCGTTTGGACAAACGGGGGAGGAAATTTTTCGCCATGGGGCAAACATTTCGTCCCGGCAGCAGTCGAAGGCTGGGAATTAGGTTGTCACGGTTCTCTCTCACCGATCGAAATTACAGCGTCAAACCGCCATCAACATCGATGCAGCGGCCTGTGAAGTAGTCGCATTCGATGATGAAGCGCACGGCCGAAAAAATCTCATCGGGGGAGCCGGCACGCTTCAGTGGCACGCCCTTGAGCACCTTGGCCAAGACCTCAGGACGCATGCCCTGGAGGATTGGGGTGTCGATGAATCCGGGGGCAATGGCGCCGGTGCGGATGTTGTGGCGTGCGAGTTCGACGCCCCAGAGCTTGGTGTCGGCGACCAAGCCGGCCTTGGCCGCTGAGTAGTTGCTCTGGCCAACGTTGCCGTGACGGGAGACCGAGCTGATGTTTACGACGACACCGGCCTCTTCTTTGTTCTCGATGCAATGAACGGCGAACTCTCGGGTGCACAGGAAGGGACCGGTCAGGTCTACCGCAATGACCGTATTCCAGTTCTTGAGGCTCATTTTCTTGATTTCACCGGTCTCGCGGTCCTGCTTGACCAGCATGCCATCACGGAAGATGCCTGCGTTGTTGACCAGGACGTTCAATCCCCCAAGAGCCGTTGCAGCATCTTGGATGAGCTGGACGACGGCGTCTTCGTCGGCAACGTTCGCTGTGAAGCCTACGACCTTGCCGGGAAGGTCGGTTGCGAGAGCGACGGTCTCCTCGATGGCTTGTGGGTTGAGGTCGCAAAACGCGACGTCAGCGCCTGCCTTGGCGAGATTGAGCACGAAGTTGCGCCCCATTCCCGAGCCGCCTCCGGTGACGAGGGCCTTGGCGGTTTCGATATTCATGGTGCACTCCTGCAAGCGTTGTTCGACGTTTGGCGCCGCATGGCGGCGGCGAAATCAGTGGATGTAGGGCTAGGCGAGCCGTTCTTGAATCCAGGTCTCGGCATGAGCCAGCGCAGCGTCGATACCTGAAGCGTCAGAGCCGCCGGCTTGGGCCAAGTCCGGGCGTCCGCCACCGCGACCGCCAACCAGCGGAGCAAGCTCTTGGATGAGCTTTCCAGCATGGATCTTGGAGGTCAGGTCCTTGGTGGCTGCAGCAATGAGCTTGACCTTGCCATCTTCCGACGAGGCGAGAACGACCACAGCGGTTCCGAGTTGGTCCCGAAGGGTGTCGGCTTGCTCACGAAGGTCGCCGTCGAAACGTGTGATGAGAACACTGACGTCGCCAACCTTGATCACCTGTGAGGCGAGGTCTCCGGCGGCAGCCTTGGCGATCTCAGAGCGTGCTTGGGTCAGCTCACGGTCGAGTTGACGCTTCTCTTCTTGCAGCTTTTCGATGGAATCGGAGAGCTGTTCTGGGCTGGTCTTCAAGCGGGCGGATGCTTGCGTGAGCAGGTTCGTCTGTTCGCGAATGTAGGAAAGAGCGCCGTTTCCGGTGTGGGCCTCAATGCGCCGTACACCAGCGGCAATGCCGCTCTCACTCTGAATGCGGAACAGTCCAATGTCACCGGTACGGGTGACGTGGGTGCCGCCGCAAAGCTCCACACTGAAGCCGGGCACGGTCACTACGCGCACGCGGTCGTCGTACTTTTCTCCGAACAATGCCATGGCGCCCATGTGCTTGGCGTCGTCCAGACTCATGTCGAAGGTCTCGGCTTCAATGTTCGCGAGGATCTGCCCGTTTACGGCGTCTTCAATCGTGGCCAGCTCGTCAGCGGTCACGGCCTTGTGATGGGAGAAGTCGAAGCGCAGGCGATTCGGAGCGACCAGCGAGCCCTTCTGGGTGACGTGGTCGCCTAGAGTGTTTCGCAGTGCTGCGTGAAGCAGATGTGTTGCCGTGTGGTTGCGGCGAGTGGCATCGCGCTCGCTGCTCATCACCTGGGCATGAATGCGCTGTCCGGCGGCCACTCGGCCTCCGCTGACCGTGCCGAGGTGCAGATGCAGGCCGTGGGCTTTGGTTGTGTTGCTGACGGTGAACGTGACGTCTCCCGCCTGCAGCTGCCCAACGTCGCCGACCTGGCCACCGCTCTCGCCGTAGAACGGCGTGCGGTCGAGAAGCACGATTCCGGTATCGCCGGGCTCAAGGGTATCGACCGCGGTGATGTCGTCATTTTCCTGCTTGAGCACCATGAGCACAATCGCGTCGGACTGGTCGACGTCGTAGCCCAAGAAGCCGCTCGGACCGTGCTCGTCAGCGATTTCCCGCCACAGGTCGGCAACGCCGGCGGCGCCCGAACCTACCCATGCGCGACGGCCTCGTGCACGCTGGGCTTCCATGGCGATGTTGTAGCCACCTTCATCAACGGTGACCTTGTGTTCAGCAGCGATGAGCTGGGTCAGGTCCAGGGGGAACCCGTAGGTGTCGGAGAGCTCGAACGCGCGCTCTCCAGGGATCACACCGTTGGCTCCGGCATCGCGAATAGCGTCATCTAGCAGGCGCATTCCGCGGTCGAGGGTGCGGCGGAATCGCGCTTCTTCGGCCTTGACCACCTCTTCAATGAATGAACGGCGCTCGCCAAGCTCTGGGAACGCGTGTGAGAAGTCGTCCACCACCTGATCGGTGAGCTGGTAGAAGAAGTTGTTGTTGATGTCCAGCTTGACGCCAAAGCGAATGGCCCGTCGCATGACCCGTCGTAGGACGTATCCACGACCTTCATTGGACGGCATGACGCCATCTGCAATGAGGAAGGCGCAGGCACGGGCGTGGTCAGCGAGAACGCGAAGGGCGGTGTCGGAGTCGTCATTGGCGCCGTAGGGGGTTCCAGCGAGGTCTGCACCGCGCTGAATGAGGCCCTGGAAGACGTCTGTGTCGTAGTTGCTGTACACACCCTGTAGAACGGCTGCGATGCGCTCGAGACCGGCACCGGTGTCGATCGATGGCCTGGGAAGTGGGATCCGGCTTCCGTCAGCGGATTGGTCGTACTGCATGAAGACCAAGTTCCAGATCTCCACGTAGCGGTCAGACTCAGTCGCGGGACCGCCGCCCTTGGGGTCGAGGTACTCGCCGTGGTCGTAGTGGATTTCACTACAAGGACCGCAGGGACCGGTGTCTCCCATGGACCAGAAGTTGTCTTTTGCGCCCATGCGTTGGATGCGTTCGGCAGGAAAACCGATGTTTCGCCAGATCGCTTCAGCTTCGTCGTCGTTTTCGTAGACGGTGACCCACAAGCGGTCGGGGTCGATACCCAGCTCTACCGTGAGCAGCTCCCAAGCCATAGCGATAGCTTCTTTCTTAAAGTAGTCGCCAAAGCTGAAGTTTCCGAGCATCTCGAAGAAGGTGTGGTGACGTGGTGTCACACCCACGTTCTCAAGGTCGTTGTGCTTTCCCGACACGCGCATGCACTTCTGCGACGTGGTGGCACGGGTGTATGCACGTGTCTCCGCGCCAGTAAAGACGTCCTTGAACGGGACCATACCGGCGTTCACGAAGAACAGTGTGGCGTCACCGTGCGGAACTAGCGACGCTGAAGGCAGCGCCTCGTGGCCTCGCTTGGCGTAGAAGTCGAGAAAACGCTGACGAATTTCGGCGGCCTGCATGGGAACACTCCAAGCACCAGCCGCCAAGGGGGACGACCCGGTGAGCGGGCGGCTCTAACCGGGTCGGCCCGTTTCATCTGCTACGCTTCTGCAGCAGTTCCAGAAGCCTTGGTAACAGCGGCAGGATCAGGCTCGATGACGCCGTTGTCTACGAGGATACGGTGGTGCAACGATGCCATGACGTCAGGGTTGTCCTTCAGGTACTGGCGGGCGTTCTCTCGGCCTTGTCCGGCGCGTTCGTCGTCGATCGAGAACCACGAGCCACTCTTCTTGACGTAGCCAGCTTCAAGGCCGAGATCGATGAGCTCGGAGGCCATGCACACGCCCTCGCCGTAGTAGATGTCGAACTCGACCTTGCGGAACGGGGGAGCCAGCTTGTTCTTGACAATCTTGACGCGGGTCCGGTTTCCAAGAATTTCGTCGCCCTTCTTGATGGAGCCGATGCGTGTGATTTCGATACGCACGGACGAGTAGAACTTCAGCGCGTTTCCGCCACTCGTTGTGCGGGGGGAGCCGAACATGACGCCGATCTTGTCGCGCGTTTGGTTGATGAAGATGACCACACAGTTGGACTTGTGGATGGCACCTGTCAGCTTGCGAAGCGCCTGACTCATGAGTCGAGCTTGCAGACCGGGCAGCGAGTCACCCATGTCTCCTTCGAGCTCTGCACGCGGCACCAGGGCAGCAACAGAGTCGATGACGATGACGTCAATGGCGCCGGAGCGCACCAGAGTCTCAGTGATCTCAAGTGCCTGCTCACCGAAGTCGGGCTGCGAGATGAGCAGCTCCTCGATGTTGACGCCGAGATTGCTTGCGTAGTTGATGTCCAAGGCGTGCTCAGCATCGATGAAGGCGACGGTGCCGCCTAGCTTCTGCGACTGAGCGATGGTCTGAAGAGCCAGGGTGGTCTTACCAGAGGCTTCCTGTCCGTAGATTTCGACAACCCGGCCCTTCGGAAGGCCACCGATGGTCAGCGCCAGGTCGATTCCGATGGAGCCAGTTGAGATGACATCCACCTTTGGCGGCACGGTGTCGCCAAACTTCATGATGGCGCCCTTACCGTATGCGCGTTCGATGGAGGAGATAGCGGCGTCAATGGCTTTGTTGCGGTCGTTCTTGGCCATGGTGGCCTCCTGTAGAGAAGAGAGAAGAGTGGAAGCTAAATGAGTGTCTGTTGGGCGCGACGGAGCAGGTCCAGCGCGGCACCGGCGGTGAGTGCCTGGATGCGGCGTCGGTCACCGCCCAAGTGAAGAAGCCGATGATGAACCTGGTCTTGTGGACCAGCAAGCGCAATGTGAACGGTGCCGACAGGCTTGTGCTCGCTTCCACCCGTTGGGCCAGCGATTCCTGTAGTGGACATGCCCCATGTGCTGCCACAACGCTCACGAATACCGATGGCCATCTGACGGGCGACGATTTCGCTCACCGCACCGTGCTCAGCGATCATCGCCTCTGGCACCCCGAGGGTACGGCTCTTTGCGGCGTTGGCGTAGGTAACTGCGCCTTCAATGAACCAGGCACTTGCGCCGGCAATGCCAGTGAGCTGACTGGCGATGAGTCCGCCTGTGCAGGACTCAGCGGTTCCAATGGTTTGACCACTTGCAGCCAGGTGTGCGCCGACCACTTCGTGAAGTGACATGGATGGGTCTCCAGGGCGTTCAATGGCGAATACTGGAGAGCCGATTCGGGCCGCGATGTGGTCTACCAATTCGGCGACGCGCTTCGCGGACGTTGACGGCTCAAAACGAAGCTTGATGTGGTTCTCGGGCAAGGTGGTCCGAAACGACAGCATCACATCGGGTTCATCAAATGGGCCGATGCGTTCTTGAAGGTTGGACTCGCCAACGCCGGTTGTACGAAGCGTGACCAATAGACCAGGCAGTAGACCGCGGCCTTGCTGGAGCTCCGGGGCGAGTTTGTGAGTCCACAAGGCCTTCATCTCACGCGGCACACCGGGAAGGAAGTACAGCGTAGCGCCGTGCTCTTGCACGGAGAATGCTGGAGCAGTCCCCCAGTCGTTGTCGATGCGTACGCTGCCTTTGGGCAACCAGGCCTGCTTTTCATTGATGGCCGGCATGACGCGTTTGTAGCGAGCGTACATGGCGCGGATGTTCTCAAGAGCGGTGGTGTCGAGCTCAAGGGGACGGGAGAATGCGTTGGCGACGGCTCCTGCGGTCAGGTCATCTGAGGTGGGGCCGAGGCCGCCCGTACACACCACAACGTCTGCCAGGTGAGCGCCACGGATGGCAGCCTGTTCGATCTCACGGGAGATGTCTCGGACAGCCAAGTGCTCCAAGACGTCAAAACCAAGCTCAGTCAATCGTTCCGCAAGCCATGCGGCGTTCGAATCCACGACTTGGCCGGTTACGACCTCATCGCCTTGGGACAGGATGACTGCGGATGGCATTCGTTGAGCCTCGATAGGTGAACAGGTGTACAGCATAACTGGATGGAAGGCACATGTGTCGTGTTGGCGTGACCAAAAAATGTCCGATTTGGAATACACACGATGAAACGTAGCGAACATTCCGCCCGAAACTGTCGGTCGATGGGATTGGACGTAGGTACGAAGACGATTGGCATTGCGCTGTCGGACCCAACCGGCATGTTTGCCCAGCCCGACCGCACGCTTTCCCGGAAGGGCGTGGCGAAGGATGTGGCAGTCATCTGCTCACGCATTGTTGAGCAAGACGTGAAATCGGTGGTCGTGGGTCTACCGTTTGAGTTGGACGGAACAGAGTCTCGGTCTGCCAGGCTCGCTCGGCAGATCGGTGAGGCCGTTCGCGACGCGGCACAGCTCCCCGTCATCTATGTGGATGAGCGGTACAGCTCGGTCCAGGCTGAGCGGTCGTTGATTTTCCAAGGTGCCAGTCGTGACCGTCGAAAGAAAGTTATCGACCAGGCTGCCGCTGCCATCATCCTCCAGTCATGGCTGGACCATGGCGATGATGTGGCCGAGGACTGACCGATGGACCGTCGACACCCCAACCGTCCGACCGGCTTGGACCTCATTGCGCTGAGTGAGCTGTCAACGCTTTCCATGAAGGAGTCGCTGTACCCAGAGACGCTTGTGGGAACGGTCGACCCCAAGCGCGTGGACGCTGTCTTTGCGCGCTACGCCTTGTTCTCTACACTCTGTGTCTTAGGATTTACTGCGTACCACCTAGTCGTGGGGCAGTACCTGGCGGTTGGTGCAACGGTCAACGCTGTGGTCATCGCGACCATTGGGTCGGCCTACTTTGGTCGCCACGCTTGGGGTGGGCTCTCAGCACGAAGCCTGATGGTGGCCGCTTGGTTTGTTCATGTGGGTGTGGCGTGTATGGCCCACGGAGGCTTGTCCTCTCCGGCGGTAGTGTTGGTGCCGTTCATCCCCTGGGTGGCAAGTCACTTACTCTCACAGCGGGCCACGCTCATTGTGGCAACCGTTGCGTTGAGCATTCTGACCTTCGTTTTTGGAGCACAGCTCACCGGTCGGATCCCGGAGGCAATGCCGGTCAGTGAGGCCGCCTTTTTCCTGCGCTACTTGTACATCTTGGTCGCGGTGACCGGAGGTACCCTGGTTGCGGTGTTGAACGTTCGCCGTCGTCGGGACTCGGAGTCAGGCCTAGAGCGTGCCACTGAACGGGCCAGCGCCATGCTGAACGCCTTGCCCGATACCTTCATCCTGCTGTCGCCAATGGGTGAGATTCTGGAGGCCCGCGTACCGCCGGACAGTGCGTTGGTGGGGCTGGGACGGCTGATCAACCACCGCATTCACGTGATGCTTGACCCTCGCGAGGCCAGTCGCTTTCAGTCCGCGTTGGAGTCGGTCTCGGCCTCTCGTCAGCCTGAGACGGTAGAGCTTCAGATGCTTCTGGCAGGAGCCATTTTCGATATCGAAGCGCGCGTATCCGCTCATCCAGAAGGAAACTTGGTTGCGCTATTGCGGGATATCTCGCTGCAGAAGCGCTCCCGTCGCATGAAGGACGAGTTCGTTTCTACAGTGAGCCACGAGCTGCGCACACCGCTGACCTCCATTCATGGCTCGCTGGCGTTGCTGCGGAATCGTGCGCTAGGCGAATTGAGTGGTGAAGCGGCGGGTGTGGTGGAGCTAGCTTGGCGAAATTCAGACCGTCTGCGCCGGCTCATTGACGACTTGCTCGACGTCCAGAAGATGGAGTCGGGTCGGTTGGATCTACGCATGGGGCAGTTCGCTGTGGATGGCTTGTTGAGTGCGGCTGTGGAGAGCAATCAGCTGTATGCGGCTCAATATGGCGTGGAACTTGAGTACCGACCAATGGTGAGCGATGTCACGGTCACTGTAGATGACGACCGCTTTCATCAGGTGGTCTCCAACCTGTTGAGCAACGCCATCAAGTACTCCCCGGACGAGGGTCGGGTAGTGGTTCAGGCGACGGTCCACGATGCCAACGTCCGGATCTCAGTACAGGACAATGGCCGCGGCATCCCTGACGACTTCAAGCCACGGGTCTTTGAGACGTTTGCGCAGGCCGACTCGAGCGAGACACGGCAGGCCGGTGGAACGGGCTTGGGTCTGTCTATCTGCAAGCGCTTGGTCACCGCATTTGGCGGCACGATTGGGTTTGAATCGTTCGTTGGAAAGGGGACGACCTTCTGGGTTGACTTGCCGATTGTCCCGTCAGGGAACTGACTCACCGAGCCAGCGAGGGAGCCACGCGTCCGCGTCTGGCATGGCAATGACCACGTCGGACACCCGTCCACTAGTGCTCGCCCAGCGAATGGTACTGCCCGTTGGTGTGCGCGACGTCCACGCAATGTGACGTCCATCGGGAGACCAAGCTGGCTCCACCATGTCTGCGTTGAAGTCGAGTGTGCAGACCTCCGATCCGTCAAGGCGTCGGATGCGAAGGGTGAGGTGGGTCGACTCCTTCTCAAGAATGGCGAGTTGGTCGGATTTTGGCGACCAGGCGAACTCCAGCTGGTCAGCATCCCCTGTGTCCAGCAGTTGCGGTGTTCCACCCTCAGTCTGAACCATCAAGCGTCGGTGTGCATCCACGTCGGACAACCAGGCCAAGGTGTTGCCATTGGGTGACCATCGTGGCCTCAAGTCATCCGCTGGGTGAGTGGTGACGCGCTCGGGCTGGCTGTCCCCAAAGACGGTGTAGATCTCAGCATTCCCGTCACGACTGCTTGCGAAGGCGATGTCCCCAGCGGCGTTCATGTGGGGCTCGAAGTCGCCTTCAGGTGCACGACTGGCCTGCCAAGGGGGGCCTCCACTGGCAGCGACTCTCCACACTCCGGTTCTTCCAGCAAGCTCACCGCGAAAGACGACGTTCTGACCGTCTGTGCTCCACATGGGTTCGCGAAGAGGGGACCCCGGGCCTGCGAGAAACCCGACGTCGCCCATGCCGGGGGCCCAGGTGCCGAGCACATCTCCGGATGGACCCGGTGTGATGGTTAGAAGACGGGAGCCGTCCGGCGAGACGGGGCCGACAAAGCTGGTAGACAGCGCATCGGGGCACTCGACTTCGCCTGTCTGAACAGTGGCGAGGCAGCTGCGAGTGGGCTGTCCGTGGGAGTCGACCAGGAACGCAATCTGGCCCAGCTCCGGGGAGCATGGGCCAGCGTTACAGGCGCACAACGCCAGGAAGCTTGCGGACCAGCGCCTTGCGATCAGCGAACCTCGCGCACGCGGATGGCGTCTGCCACAACCACATTTCCAGCAGACGTCCAGTGGCTCAGCGCCACTTCGTTGCGACCTGAAGTGAAGTCGTAGGTACCGAGGGTGACCCAAGTGGCATTGTTGGCACGTTGGTCAACGTACGCGCGTCCGACCTCGTTGCTGCTTGAATCGAACATGACGAACGGGGCAGCGGTGCTGCGGTTTGCGCCAGCAGTCCAGCGGGCCTCAACGCGGAGCTGCGTGGGCTGGTCTAGGTCGAAGCGGAAGATAAGAGGGTCACTGCTATTGCCGGTTTCACGCCAGACATAGTCGGTTCCGAGGTATCCAGGAGTCGACGCGCTCGAGGTCCAACCATTGGAGTACTCCACGCCATAGTCGTTGGTGTTGCGAGCGTTGTCGCTGTCGATGGTCCAGTCGATGGGCGGCGCTGGCGGTTCGGGCGTGGGGTCCACAGCGGGGGCCGAGCAATCGGTCGACGGCCGCACCCGGACGGCATCCGCGACAACCACACCGCTGGCGGTAGTCCAGCGGGAGAGGGCCACAGTGTTCCAGCCGTTGGTGAAGTTGAAGGAACCTAGGCCGTTCCAGCGTCCACCATTGGAACGCTGATCAACGGAGGTCCGTCCAAGCTCATTGCCAGCGGCGTCGAGCATGACGAACGGTGCAGCGCTGCTCCGGTCCGAGCCAGCACTCCACCAGGCGTCAACTGCGTAGCAGCCGGCATCTCCGAGGAAACTGAATTCTGCGGCGTCAGAGGAAGCACCGGTGGTGCGCCACCAGTATCCAGTGCCGTAGTAGCCACGAACGTTGGCGCTGGAGTTCCAGTTGCCCGACACTTCCATGCGGGTGCGACCCGGAATGTTGCGGCCGTCGTTGCTGTCGATAACGAAGGTGTCCGAACCGGCTTCGGCTGCGGAGGGGGGCGTACTTCCGGCAGTGCCTTCACTTCTGGCTGAGTCCGTTGTGTCACCGCAGCGCTGGCGTACTTCGGCCAGGTATGCGGTCCATGGCCAGTTGGGACCTGGATCGGTTCGGTTGTACGGCTGGAGTTGGCCGTGGCCAACGATGTGGTAGCTATCGCGCGGGATATCGTGCGATTCGGTGATGTCGCAGACCAGCTGGGTCGAGGCGTCAATGAGGCCTGGATGCCAAGACGACTGTGAACCTGAGCCCGCATGCTCAATGCCAACGGTAAAGTTGTTGGATGAAGCACCGTTACGCTCACACATCTCACCGCTGTTGCGGTCGCAGTCGTAAGTGGCGCTGATGTGCCAGGCCTTGCGGGATTCGGGGACAAGCTGGGTGATTTCGCTTCCGTCGTCGTTGACCACGTAGTGTGCGCTGGCGCCCGAACGCGTGTTGGACAACCAGCTCCAACAGCCGGTGTAAGCGCCTTCACAGGTGTGAATGATGACGGCCGAGACGTTTCCAGCGGAGCCGGATGGACGTGAGCTGCTGTTGGGCGATGGACGGTAGCGGACGTACGGGTGGTCACCGCCACTGTTGAAGTTGACGATGGGTGGGGTCGAACTTGGGCGGCCTGTCCATGGTGTGGTCGCGAGTTCCTCTAGGCGAATACCGCGTGTGATGCGGCGGTAGATTTCGTCGTGAACGTAGAAGGCGGCGTCATCTGTTGGGAGGTCTGAGTAGGTGGCGAGTACGTCGTCCCAGGCTCCAATGACGCCACGGTCAATGTCTCCGGCCCAGCTGTCGAGAAGGGCAGCGGCGGCGGCGATGTTGGCCGAAGAGTCGGTGCGCGCGTCATCGATGGAGACGCCAGCGAGTGCAGCGGCGTCTGCGAGGTGCGCTTCGGGGATGCCCATCAGACCAATGCGTTGCGGTTGGCCTTCGAACTCTTCGTGGAAGTCGAGGGCTTGGAAGCCGGTCTCGGCTTCAGCAATCGCCGCCAGCACTTCCATGGGGATGTCCCACTCCGACGCTGCATCATCCAGGGTCTGCGGTACAGCAGGTGCCACCTCATTGATTGGCCGGGTCAGCGGGTCCGTCTCACATCCCGCAGAAAAGAGCGAAATGGCCGCGAGGGCAGTCAGTGAGCGGATGGAGAGGATTTCCATGGGTAGGCTCCGGTTTGTGAGGAGGTCGGACGCTACCAGCAAAGCCTGAGGAGATACTGTCAAAAACCCATGGTGTTCTAATCATTCGATTGAACAGCTTGTTCGCCTGCATCCCACTCGCGGGTGTTGCGTTGCTAAAACAGGTTTCCGAGGTCGATATACACGCCAGGGGCCCAATTCTCTTTGGCACTCAGACCGACGTCTGCTCGGATGATGAAGTTCGAATCAATTGCGATTCGTAGTCCGGCTCCTGTGCCGACGAGGGGCTCAGCGAAGGCGGCACCGAGGTCTGACCAGTCTTCGGCCACCACTCCTGCGTCTGCAAAGGCCAGGACCGTCAGGTCAACGGGCACACTGCCAATCTTCGCTTTTACAAAGGTCCAACGGACCTCTTGCTGCACGAGGGTTCGCGCTCGACCCAGATAGCGGCGAGCGCGGATGCCACGCCCCGCGTTCAAGGAGCCGTAGACCTCGTACAGTGCAGAGCCGCCAGGGTTGGCCCACTCACGCAGAGGAGCATCGCCCACAAAACCGTCGAACACCACGCGAGTTGCGCCAACGACCCGTTCGTCCTTGGTCAGCGGCACGTAGCCACGGAGCGTGGTGTTTACGCCAAAGAACGACCAGTTGCTGCCCCAGTAAGGGGCCGCGCCACGCACACTGCCTTCAATCCAGTACCCGCGATGTGGTGCCGGTTCATTGTCGCGATTGTCCACCATCACGCCGGCCTGAAGGACGGACAGGAACCCCGTTTCACCCTCGGGAAAAACGGTTGCGTACAACGAGTCGGGAAACGGTTCACTGGAGGTGAAATCGCCGGGTTGGTGCCACTCGACACGTACGCCACCGAAGAACTCCACACGGTGTGGCATGGGGTCGATGGCGTAGCGAGCATTGACGAAGGCGTAGGGACGTACCCAGCGGGCCTTGTAGTAGCGACTGGTGAAGGTGTCGCGGTCCTCTCCAGTGAGGGCCAGGGCGTCGGCTGCCTGCTCTGCTACAGCGGGGTCGCAGGTGACGTCGAATCCGAATCCACAGAAGTTGGCAGCGCGTGTGACGGCGAGCTGCACGCGAGCGGTGAGACGGAGAGGGGACCCGCCGACCCGGAGCGCGTCAATCTCAACCCGGTGGTTGTGGATACCTTTTGTGGTCGTAAAGAACTGCGCGCCGAGATTGTAGCTGTATGGAGCAGAAGTCCCATTGTAGCGGTACAGATTGGCAACAACGCCAAAGCCGAATCCTTCGTCGCTGTTGTAGTTGACTGCCGGAACGGCTCCCCATCCGTAGCCAACTCGCTCCCACGACTCCACGTCAGGAGCGGGTTCGAAATCTTCCGGCTCGGGTTTTGCGAAGGCCATCATCAGGAGAAATACGAGCATGGCGCCACGGTACCGCAAGTGACGATGCGATAGGGCCGCTGTATGAATCCGTTTTCATTGCCCCGAGCAGCCCAGCCTTGTGACGTTGTCTCCTTGGGGGAGGGTATCGCTGCTACCGAGGGCACTCTCCCGCTACGTAGGCTCTTTCCAACCCCACAGTTCGATGGCGCAGACCCGTTTGCCCTCTTGGACGTGTGGGGGCCTGTGTCACTGATGCCGGACGAAGCGCCGGGAGTCGAGCCGCATCCGCACTGTCATGTGGAAGTGCTCACCTTGGTACGGGAAGGCGCTGTTCACCAACGCGCTTCGCTCGGCTCTCAAAGCTCTATCACCGTCGGTCCTGGCGATGCCGGCTGGCTGCGCGCCGGGGCGGGAGTCGTACATGACGAAGTTGTGTTGGCTACCGACAACACCGGTGGACGCCTGCACGCGGCACAGCTTTGGGTGTCCATGCCCAAGCGCTCATGGCGGGACGAGCCTGAGCTGCAGAAAGTCCGAGCCGAGACGGTACCCGTGGTGACCGTTGACGAGGACGTGCGTGTACGCGTCTTGGCCGGGTTTCTGGGAGACGTCGCTGGTCCCATCCAGACCTTGGCAGAAGTCGATATCTACCATGTCTTTCTGGCCAAGGGGGCCCGCTGGCAGGGCACGATTTCAGGGGGCCGCAATCCCCTGGTGTTGGCGTGGCATGGCGAGCTGTACCTTGGAGCCAAGTCCAGACCGCTTGGAGCTGGGCACGTCGCACGACTAGGCGACGGCACATCCATTGAGCTGGTTGCTGGCGGGGATGGGCCCGTCGAAGCGTTGGTGATGGTCGGCCGAGCGCTACATCAACCCGTGGCGCGCTACGGTCCGTTCATCGCCGATAGTGCCGACGGGATTCGTGCAGCCATGGCCCGCTTTCAACGCGGGCGCATGGGCACTCTCAACCGTCGATAGGGCGAACTACGCGGGGTCGGTCGATGGAATCGCCAGGACCTGACCCACGGCTACGCTGTTGGCGTCCTTGAGGATGTCCTTGTTGGCTTCGAAGATTTCGTTGTAGCGGCCAGCCTTTCCGTACCAATGCTTGGCGATTGAGCCCAAGGTCTCGCCTGCAGCGACCGTGTGCAGGACGGTCTTGATCTGCGGGATGCGCAGCACCTGCCCCGGGAAGATTTCGTCCGGGTGCTTGAGCATAGGCTTGTTGGCTTCGAAGATATCGTCGTACTTGTGGATGACGCCGTACTGGGACAGCGAGATCTTGGACAAGGTGTCGCCTGCTTCAACCGTGTGGAAGATGGCCGGTGGTGCTTGGATTTCGACGGCCATCTGGTCGTCGACCTGGCCGACGCCGGCGTTGTTGCCGATGGCCAAGATGATCTTTTCGCGGCCGGCCTGGGTCTTGGCAGTACCGGTGACGGTTGCGGTGTCGGGGGCGAAGCTGACGCCGAGGTTGCTCACTTCGAGGCCGAGCTCGGTCACTACGCTGCGGAGCTGTGCTGCGAATGCATCATTATCGGCCTTCGCCTCGTCTTTCGACTTGGTGGCTGCTGCCTTGACTTCGGCTTCAGCGGCGGCTGCGCCTCCAAACATTCCAACTTTGCGACCTGCGGACTTTACGAACGAAAATAGACCCATGGTGGCCTCCTGTTTGCGGGACGAGGACCCTAGCAGAACTCCCACAGTGTTGCCCCTTCACCTGACGCACATGTGGGCCGATGCGTTGTGCAACCAGCGCGGGATGATGCATGCAAGCGATGACGGATAAGCCAGCTGAGGCCAAGGTCTACCGGACCATCTTGGAGGGTGCGAATGCCATTCGGGTGTGGACGTTGGCGCGGGCGGCAATGAACTCCCCCCGGGACCTTCAGGCGTGCTTGGCGGATGCTGCCAAGTCGCTTGCGATGATGCAGCGGGACTGCACAGCGACACTTCACGCAGCGTACCTAGAGGGAGCCACAAGCTACGAGGATTTTGTCGGACGCACACGGCGTGCACAAGAGCAGGTCTCTGAGCGAGCTTCTCGGCTGATCGACTACCCGCAGCTCCCGCTGTCGGACAGTGTGCAGATGGTGTTCTACGGTCAGAGCCCGTTCGATTCGTCGGCTCTGGACTTCCGTGGCGCTGTGTTCGCGGTCAGCTTGCCCCTCGAGCGAACCACGCGTCCGCAGGACTAGATCGCTCGTCCGGTGACATCATTGGTTGAGTGCGGTAAGCGCTGAAGATGAACACTCGAGCGCAAGCCCTAGGTGCGGTGCGCCGCATCGTCATCAAAGTTGGAACGGGTGTCGTTACGCGACCCGATGGTCGGTTGGCACTTGGCCGTTTGGGGGCCTTGGCCGAAGACATCCACGACCTCATCGCATCAGGTCACCAGGTCATGGTGGTGAGCTCGGGCGCAATCGGCCTTGGAGCAGGACGCCTGGGTCTGGATGCTGTGCCGGTCGGCGTTGTCGACCGTCAGGCGTGTGCGGCGGCGGGGCAAGGCGCCCTTGTTGCGACATGGGACAGTCTGCTGACGCGCATGGGGCACCCCGTTGCCCAGATTCTTCTTACCGAAGACGACTTTTTGAACCGTGAACGCTACCTGAACCTGCATGCGACGTTGGAGCGCCTGTTGGACGCGGGTGCGGTTCCCATCATCAACGAAAACGACACGGTGAGCACGACTGAGCTTGCGGTGGCTCGGGACCGCGTCTTCGGCGACAACGACCAGCTGTCTGCCTTGGTCTCCGCCGGCACGGACGCCGACCTGCTCGTGCTGCTGAGCGACGTGAACGGTGTGCACACCGCACCTCCTGGGTCCGAAGGGGCCGAGCGAATTGCGACGTGGGAAGGCGAGTCGGTCACGATTGGAGCGGTCTCTGCGCGAGGTCGAGGCGGTATGGGCGCCAAGATTTCGGCGGCACTGATTGGCGCGCACGGTGGCACCCACGTGGTGATTGCCTCTGGAGACGAGCCGGGAGTCGTCGGGCGTGTGGTTATCGGAGACGACGTGGGTACCTGGTTCCCAGCGGCACCCGGACTGTCTCGAAAGCGCCGATGGCTTGCCTACGCCACCGCACCGGAGGGCGTCGTTCGGGTCAATGAGGGCGCTCGTAGCGCACTGGTCGAGCGTGCGGCGTCTCTGCTTCCAGCGGGTATTGTGGATGTGACCGGCGACTTCGCAGAGGGCGCCGTGGTGTCGTTGGCCACGACGGATGGTCCTGAGTTTGGACGTGGCTTGAGCACGTTGAGTTCGGACGGTCTTCGGGCCGTTGTGGGTCGAACCGGTGGCCAGCGTGCGGTGATTCACCGAGACAATGTGGTGCTGCTACGCACCGGAGGCGACGCATGACCGTTGTACAAACTGCTGTTGCCGCGCGTCGTGCCGGCCGTGCTCTTCAAGCTCTGACCACCGACCAACGCGTCGCGGCACTGCACCGCATGGCCCAGGCCCTTGTGGACAATGCAGAGCACATCTTGGCGGAGAACGCTCTCGATGTGGCAGACGCCCAGGCCCTAGTGGAGTCTGGCGAGCTGGCCCAAGCGTCCGCAGATCGACTGCCGCTGACGGAGGCGAAGCTGGGGACTCTGGCGGCTGGCATTCGCAGCATTGCCGACGCGGATGAGCCGTTGGGGCGGGTCATTCACACAACGGAGCTGGCGGATGGGCTGGTGCTTCGAAAAGAGACCGCCGCCCTTGGCGTGTTGCTCATCATCTTTGAGTCGCGCCCGGATGCGCTTCCACAGATTGCGTCGCTCGCGCTACGCTCGGGCAATGGCCTGGTGCTGAAAGGCGGTAAAGAGGCGCGTCGTAGCAATACTGTCCTTCACGCGGTGCTGACACAGGCTCTTGCCCCCGACGTGTCAGCGGACGTGATTGGCTTGGTCCATTCCCGGTCGGACATTGCCGAGCTCTTGGAGCTGGACGATGTGATTGACCTTGTGATTCCGCGCGGCTCCAACGCCTTGGTTCGTCACATTCAGGCGAACACACGCATTCCCGTCCTTGGGCATGCCGACGGCATCTGCCATGTGTACGTAGACGAATCCGCTGATACTGCCATGGCGCTACGAATCGTCCTCGACTCCAAGCTCGACTACCCCGCAGCATGCAATGCCATGGAGACACTGCTGATTCACCGAGCGGTTTGGGCGTCCCTGGGCGAGAGCCTCGTCGGTGCGCTGGAGTCGGCGGGTGTGACGGTGTTCGTCGGACCCGAGGCAGCGGGTGTTCGTACAGATCTACCGCGCGCGTCGTCGTTGGCGTTTGAGTACGGAGACCTTCGCGTTGCCGTGGAGCTGGTGGACAGCGTGGAGGCTGCGATTGAGCACATCCACACCTACGGAAGTGGGCACACCGAGGCCATCGTTACCAACAATACCCAGACGGCACTGCAGTTCCAGAACACCGTGGACAGTGCCTGCGTGTTCATCAACGCCAGCACCCGCTTTGCTGACGGCTACCGGTTCGGACTCGGCGCAGAGGTGGGTATCAGCACCAGTCGAATCCACGCGCGTGGACCGGTCGGCGTGGAAGGCCTCCTGACCACCCGGTTCAAGCTGACGGGAACGGGCGACACGGTGGCACCGTTCTCGGCGGGAGAGCGTGCCTTTACGCACCGCAAGCTGGTCTAGCTACCCGTTGACGGGGGGCGGCTGCTTGCGGGTGAACACCCACTGGGTCTCGGTCGAGAGCGCGTCGTCATACCGGTAATTCATGGCGGTGCACTTCTTGAGTTCGCTGGCGCTAGTGGGCTTGTTGATGGCCGCCCAGCGCACCATGGCGCCGCGAGCCTGCTTGGCGAAGAAGCTCAAGATGCGCGTCTTTCCATCCTTGGTGTCTTTGAAGACAGGGGTGATGACGGGCACGGAGAGGGTCTTCTTGCTGACGGCCTTGAAGTACTCGTTGCTCGCAAGGTTCACGATGCTCTTGTGACCGTGCTCGACAGACCATGCGTTGAGGGTCTTTGCAATGCGTGTGTCCCAGTAGGCGTACAACGACGTGCCGCGGCGGGTCTTGAGCGACGTGCCCATCTCGAGGCGGTACGGTTGAATGCGGTCGAGTGGCCGAACGACGCCATACAGACCCGAGAGAATGCCGACGTGGTCCTGGGCCCACAGGACGTCCTGGTCTGCCAGGCTCTGTGCGTCTAGGCCGCGGTACACATCACCGGCGAACAGGAACATGGCCTGGCGAGCTTGGTCAGTTGTGGGCTCGGGGACCAGGAGCTGGTGTCGCTCGCGGTTGAGCGTGGCGAGGTCGTCGCTGATGCCCATGAGGGTCTTCAGCTTTGACGTGGTGAGTGCGCGCACGCTCTTCTGGAGAATGCGAACGTCATCCACCAGGACGGGCTCGGTGGCTGGGAAAGCGTCTAGGACAGGGCCTTCGGTCAGTGTCTTGGCAGGGGACAACAGAAACAGCATGCGAACCTCCGGCTGCCACTGCTATCGGATGTGCGTGCGACGGCCAGCGAGGTAGCGAAAGGGGCGGGCGCAGAGGTCCACGTGAGCCTGTCTCCACCGTTCGGGGTCGTTGGCGTACAGCGCCGATAGTCGTCCCCAAGGACGGGTGTTGAGCTCGATGACCCAGGGGTTTAGTTCTGGGTCGATCATCGCGTCCACCCCAAGCTCGAGTAGGTCAGCGCCGTCGGGGTGGTCGGCCAAGGCTTGTGCGCAGCGAATGGCGGTGAGTTGAAGAGCCCGGACGGTTTGAGCGGGCAGCACGTCCTCGGCGGCGTCCGCAGATGCGCCTCGGGCCACGTTGACGACGGCATCAATGCGGGAACGACGGGCGACGGGGGGACCGGCGATCCACACCCCTTGTGCATCGCGTTGAACGACCGTTCGCGTGGCAATACCGGCCCAGCCTTCTGGGGGACGTACGGCACACTGCAGCAGGGTGGGCTCGTGTACACCCAAGGCACCTGGGCGGGTTGGAGCGATGTCATCTCCCGGAACCACGCGCTCGACACCCACACCCACAGCGCCAAATTGCGGTTTCGCGAAGGCGACGCCCCAGTCTCGCAACATGGCCTGAACGTCACCTGTCATGTCCACCACGGTAGGCATGACCACCCCGCGGGCTTCGAGGTGTCGCTGGCTTGCGAGCTTGTCCCGCGACAGCGCACGGAGTGAGACCGGATTGCCAAGGGGAATGCCATGTAGTTGTTGGACAAGCTGGGCATGCCGCTGTGGAAAGCGTGGCATGGGGAACCGGTCGTAGACGCCACAAACAACAGCGTCTTGGATGGGTAGCCAAGCGGTGGGGGTGGCGACAAAGCCACTCACGCGCCCGTTGGATGCCTGGTCGGCGAGAATGACCTCGATGCCATCTCTCAAGAGCGCCACCGCGGCGCGGCCCATTGGCAGCGAGGCAATGGGGGGCGGGGGTCGAGTGCGGTCGAGCACCAGCAGGGCCGCTACGCGTTTCACGAGGGGTAGAGGACCGGCCAGAGCAAGAAGATGCCAATGGCAAAGCCGAAGAACCCCAACACCAATGCGGCCCCAAGGATGAGGGGACCGTAGCCGCCCTTTTGCACTGGAGGCGAGTAGTGGGCGCGCCTAGGCGGAGTGAAACTCTTCTGCGGAGGCATCGATGCTGGCGTTGGACGTTCCAAATACGGTGGGGGAGTTGAAGACTGCGTGGCTTCCTCACGCTCGAATGGAAAGAGCGTCACTGCCTGTTGAGACGAGAGCAGTCGCTCGACCTCCTCTGCAGTCTGGATACGCTTTCCGGGCTTCTTCTCCATCAGCCGCAGGATGATGGACTCTAGCCAGGGCTCACAGCCGGACGGCTGCTGGGAGGGCGGAATGGGGGTTTCGGTGACCGCGCGGGTGAGCAGCTGGTAGCCAGACCCTAGGAACGGTGCTTTGCCGACAACCAGCATGTACATCACAACGCCGAGGGCGTACAGGTCACCACGATGGTCGCTGTGAGTTCCCTCAATGTATTCGGGAGCCATGAACAACGGGGTTCCAACCCGCAGCCCTTGGGCGGTCAATCGAGCGGCCTTGGTGCTCTCGTCGTCTATTAGGGCTGCGAGGCCAAAATCCAGGACCTTCACAAAGTCCGACACACCGTCTTGCACCGTGAGCATGATGTTCTCGGGCTTGAGGTCCCGATGGACGAAGTTGCGTTCATGAGCGCCGACGAGCGCACTTGCAATCTGGCGTCCAATGTCAGCAACCCGACGTGCTGGCAGCGGCGCTTCGTCAATGAGCACGTCATCTAGACTACGTCCTTCGATGAGCTCCATGGCCAAGTACAGCGACCCGTCCGATTCGCCGTAGTCCACAACGCGGACGGTGTTCTCATGCCGAATATTCGCGGTGGCCTCCATCTCACGGTTGAACCGGGCAGTGACCTCTTCGTCGCTGGCGTGCTCCGGGTGCAATCGCTTGAGCGCAACCCACTCGCCGGTTGGCAGGTGACGCGCTCGGTAGACGTTCCCCATGGCGCCTTCGCCAATGCGATCCACCACGTCGAATTTTCCGGCAAACAGGGTGCCGGTCAGCGTCATTTCGTTTGGATCGGAGTCTGAGTCGCTCATGAGCGGCGTATCCTACCGCAGCGGAGCGCCGGATACGTCATCCGTGCGATGGTGTTGTAGCGTTTGCGCCATCAAGAAGGCCATCTCTAGGCTCTGCGCGTAGTTCAGACGTGGGTCGCAGAAGGTCTCGTAGCTGCGGGGCAGGTCTTGCTCGTCTAGCTCCTGCGGTCCGCCAACACACTCGGTGACGTCTTCTCCGGTCAGCTCCAAGTGCACGCCGCCAAGTACTGATCCGTGGGAAGCGTGAATCTGGAAGGCTGCACCGAGCTCGCGGCGAATGTTGCTGAACTCGCGGGTCTTGAAGCCGTTGTCGGTCGAGCGCGTGTTGCCGTGCATAGGGTCGCACGACCACACGGGAAGGCGTCCGGCCGCCTGAACAGCTTTGAGGTGCCCTGGTAGGAGGTCGTGAATTCGGTCCGCGCCGTACCGTGTGATGAGCGTGATTCGCCCTGGAACCCGGTCGGGGTCTAGGGCGTCGAGCAACTCTACAAGCTCATCTGGCTCCATGGAGGGGCCGACTTTGACGCCAATGGGATTGCGGAGTCCGCTGAAGTACGAGACATGCGCACCGTCGAGCTGACGGGTGCGGTCGCCAATCCAGAGGAAGTGGGCACCAACGTTGTACCAACCATCGTCGAACTTCTCGGTCAGTGCTTCTTCGTAGGGAAGGAGCAAGCCTTCATGAGACGAGTACAGCTCGACCGTTCGCAGTGCTGGGTCTGCAGAGGCACCGGTCGTGTGTAGGAAGGACATGGCGTCCAAGATTCGTTCGACCAAGGCCTCGTACTGGCCGCGGCGGGACGTGTTTCGAACGAATCCGAGGTCCCAGTCGTCGGCCTCATGGAGGTCGGCGAAGCCACCATCGAGCAGAGCACGCACGTAGTTGAGCGTTGCTGCGGAATGGAAGTAGGCCTGGACGAGGCGTGCGGGATCTGGCGCTCGCTTGTCTGCTGGGCGGTCGTTGACGTGGTCGCCTCTGTACGATGCGACCTCGACACCATTGATGATCTCGGTCGGCCTGCTGCGTGGCTTGGCGTATTGGCCAGCCATGCGGGCTACCTTGACGACCGGAATGCGTGCACCCCAGGTCAGCACTAGGCTCATCTGAAGCAGAATGCGGAGCTTGGACTCGATGGCCTGCATGTTGCAGTCACGAAACCGCTCAGCGCAATCACCGCCTTGCAACAAGAAACGTCTGCCTAAGCTGACATCAGCAAGGTGCGAACGCAGCGCGTCAACCTCTCCAGGGTGTACCAACGGCGGGAGCTGGCGGACTTGGTCGAGGGCGCGACGCACCTCGGCGGGGTCGCCGTACTCTGGTTGTTGGTGGATGGGGCGCCCATGCCAGTCGTTCGGGCTCCACGTCATACTTGGCCTCTCGTTGGGGCCGGGAGGTATCGCGTTTTGATCGCCTTTGAGTGTTCGACAGCATCGTGTACTTGCAATGTTGGTCCAATCGGCTCATATAGGCCCGAACTTGGACCGTCCCCGCCCTTCGAGGGCTGCATTCCCGGAGATTTGATATGATCACTCGCACCGCACTCGTGGCAGCCGCTGGCGTCGGCCTTTTCTTCACTCTGGCCTGTGGCGGCTCGAGCAGCATTGACACAAGCTTCTTGATTCCGTCGGTTGCTGGCGGCGGAACGACGTCTTGCCCGTCCGGCGCATCCACCATCTCCGACTTCGAAGATGGCGCCCGCGTCGTTCTGCTCGCTATCCACTCGGATGACGCCTACGCCGGCTCGGACTACGAATCGTCCATGCCTATCAGTGGCCGCGTTGACGGCGACCTGCACAACAATGAAGGCTGCTGGTTCGGTGGCGGATTTGTTGGCGACGATGGCACTGATTTCTACTTCTACAAGGCTGCTTTCCGCGCCGAGTAGTCAGTCGCTCTCTGAAAATGGCCCCGGCAGCAATGCTGGGGTTTTTTTTGTCTAGCCGTTCTGGTCTTCAATGCCGGTCATTACTGAGTCGGGGACGGGGACCAGCTTTCCATTGGGGTCCACGCAGGCGAGCTGAATGGTGGCCTGAACGAGCAGCGTGTCACCGCGCCAGACAGATTGGTCGAACACGACCCGGTACCGGCTCCCGCTCTCGACAACGGAACGAATGGTGAGCACGTCGCCGTGAACAGCTGCCGCCTTGAAGTGCATCTCGATCTTGTAGACCACGAAGCCGATACCGTCTTCTTCGAACATCCGGACCAGCTCGTCCGGGTCTAGGACGTGCTCACGGGCCCGTTCAAAGTACTTCAGGTAGTTGGCGTGGTAGACAATGCCCGAGTGGTCGGTGTCTTCGTAGTAGATGCGGACGGGGTGTTCGTGTGGCATGTGGGGATTGCACCACGGGACTGAACGCCCGTCCATGGGCCGGCTGCGAGTCGGCGCGCACTCGGTACCGGGTGCGGCGCGACCATCGGGAGGTTCGCCACGAATGCGTCAGTTGTCTGCTCTCACTTTCCTCGCGTCATCCGCATGTTTGACCGGTCTGTCGGCCAACGGTGAGGTGCGGGAGGCTCCGGTCGACAGCGGAGTGGAGACAGACACGACGGGAGACACCGACATCGACACTGAGCCGGATGTCGATACCGAGGCGGATACTGAGCGTGAGCCGGACACTGAACTGGACACCGAGGCAGACACTGAGCCGCCGCCCGCGCCCGAGGCCTGCTTTCCAGGGGTGGATGGTCTAGGGCTGCTGTGTTTGGATTTGGTGGAGCCGGCTTCTCTGCCGAGTGACTACGCCTACCCGGTGCCTTTCCAGGGAAGTCCGCAGTTCCGCGAACCACGCGCGTTCATTGATCTTGAGACGGCTGACTTGGACCTGTTCATTGCCCCCAATTTCCAGCTGTCCGACCTTGTGACGACAGACGGTAGCCTCATGGTGCTTCAGCCGGAGTCTGTCGTACGGCTCCAGGCGGTTCGAGATGCGTTGGGGCCGATTATTGTTGAGCGTGGCTATCGTTCGCCGTCGGAGAACGGTTCTGATGGCGGCGGACCGTACGACCGGTACATCTATGGAGATGGATTTCGCCTTCGCGCGACCCTAGCCACACTGCCCGAGGTGGCGGAGGCGTGCCGGGCCAACGGTGCTGGCTTTGTGCAAGAGCTGGGCCTCGTCGTCCATTGCGACTGGCGCAATATTCGGTTTCATCTTGGTTTTTACGACTACCCCTGACCCATTCTTCCTTGGACGCGTTCGAGGGCCGATGAGACGTCGGCGTAGGCTGGATGGGTCTTGCTTTGGCCGGACTCAAGCTTGATTCGGGCTCGTGTAAGGAGGCGCTCGCTCGCTGCACTTCGACCCAACTCTGCCGTCAATAGACAAGCCGCGAGCTGAATCATGCCTTGAATGACTTGGGCGTTGGGGACCTGCTTGTTCAGGGTGTGCCACAGCTCTTCCCAGACCTCATGCGCTTCCCAGTAGAAGGCCGCATCAAAGAGGTCCAATCCGTACAACCAGCGGGTGTCGGTCCAGACTGAGTTCGCCGTCGCTAGGGGTAGCGGTGGAATGGCGGACTCGCCCAAGTGCCTTGGGTGAGGCATGGTGCCGGGCACGTACCGTCGGCTCGGGAGGGGGACGCTTGGGACCCGCCGTGTCACTGCCGGAGCAGCTTGCTCGATTCGCCTTGAACGACGTAGAACCAGCCCAAGCTCTCCATACGCTGCCAGACAATCAGCGTGTCCTTGTTGTTGACCTCCGTCTCCAGGTAGCCACTACGGCGGCCTTGAGTGGTGATGGCGTCAACGACTTCATCGACCTGGAAGGCAGGCATGCGCAGTGTTCGAGAGGTTGCTGCGGACGCAGAAGAGTCTCGCTGGCTTGAGCGAACAACGACGCGTCCGGCTTCATCCAGTAGGAAGGCCTCAGACTTGCCGACGAGTTCCGGAATCTCCATGAGCTCGTCGATGACGTATTCGAACGTGAGCTCGATGGCGGCGACACCTGCGAGTTGGTCTTCGTCATTCACGATGGCCATGGCGCTCGGAAGAATGCGTCCTAGGCCGGTTGGGTCGACGTAGGGGGCACCCCATTGTGGGCCTCGGACACCGCGACTGAACTGACTGCCGGACTCGCCTGTTGCCAGCTTGTACCAGGGTTGTTCACGAGGATCGAAGCTCTCATTGTAGCCACCATGTCCGGGGTAGCCGGCATAGAGGCCGCCTTGCAATCCCACATGAACCCACGCGATGGGCACACCCTGGTCCAGAATGAGTCGCTCTGCTCGCCGTGGCGGGAGGCCTTGGGCTTCTTCGGTGTGACTGCGCAGAAGGATTCGACGCTGAGTTCGGCGTAGCGGCTCGAGATGCTGGGCATCTGACATGGCTCGGTCGGCGCCCATTCCGGGAGCGCGCAGGAATGCGGGGTAGGCCAAGGAGACGGGTTGGCCGTACCGGCTGCTGTCACGGAGCTCAAGCAGTTCCGAGTAGGTCTGCTGTTCGCCAACGGGGGAGGTGTAGATACCGTCTGCGTCGTCGAATGCGTGTGTGAAGTAGACCGGTGCGCTGTCGCTTGCGTCTCGTTCAAGCATTTCGGAGGCCGAAGCGGCTACAATCCCGAGCAACCCCTCATACCGGACGAATTGACCGTCAACACCTGCGGCCTGCAGTCCTACGGCTGAGAGGACCTCGCTGAGCGCTTCTTGGCGTTGTTGGTCGACCGTCCGCTGGTAGTAACCGAACGTAATGCCGCTCAAGATGACCATGGCCGACAGAAACGCACCAGCGAGAATACCGAAGAGGGTGAGCTCGCGGTGCTTGCCCACCCAGCGGAGAATCTTCTGAAGGGGACCGTCTGGACGCGCATGGATGGCGTCTCCACGGACATATCGCCGCAGGTCTTCCGACAGCTCGTGAATACTCTCGTAGCGGTTTGCAGGGTCTCGCTGAGTTGCTTTGTCTACGATGGCCCGTAGTTCTTGCGGGATACGCTTCTTTGCGTAGTGAACCATCTTCTCTTTGTAGCCGTCTTGTTGCTTCATCACGATGGCCATGGGGGTCTTGCCCGTGACTGCGTGATTGAGGCAGACCAGCTCGAACAAGATGAGGCCCAGAGCGTACTGGTCGGAGCTGGGCGTCAGCGTTGCCGTCTTCCCTTCAGCTTGCTCGGGTGACATGTACTGAGGCGTGCCAATGACGACTTCGCCTTCGTCTGGAGCGGGTACGTCCAAGGTGACCCATGCCGTGGCGCCGCCGTCATTGGGTGCGGCCATTACCTTGGCAATGCCCCAGTCCATCACGTAGACCTCGCCGTACGGCCCAATCATGATGTTCTCAGGCTTGAGGTCACGATGGATGACGCCGCGGTTGTGCGAGTAGTGCATCGCGTCGCAGACTTTCAGGAAGACATCGAGTCGGAGCGGTAGGTCGTGCTCGTCATCGAGTCTACGAGCACCGTTGTCGTACTGGGTGATGCAGCTGCCAATTAGGTCTTCGAGGGTTTGTCCCCGAATCAACTTCATACTGTAGGCGAGTCGGCCGTCCGCACCTTCGTCCAGCGCGTAGATGGGGACGATGTTGGGGTGGTCGAGCTGTGCGGTGATCTGCGCTTCGCAGTAGAACTTGCCAGAGAGCGCCGGCTTCCTGGCGATTTCCGGGCTCATCTCTTTGTAGGCGACGGTGCGGGCGAGGTCGAGGTCGCGTGCCAGCAGCACCTTGCCCATGGCGCCTTCGCCAACGTCTCCAATCATCTTGTAGCCACGGCCAATGAGCGGACGGGTGCGTTGCGACCCTGTTGTGCTCACAAAGCTACTTCCGCCGGTGCTTCTACCGGAGCCCGTGGGTGCCGGACGACTCTTTGGTCTACCTGGGGGACGACTGGAGCCGGTTGTTCGGCCGGCTCGGCGCAGTCCACTCGGCAACGAATCGTCCACAAGTCCGGTGTCGACCGCTGCGGATGAGTCGGCCCAGGTGTTGTTGGATGTGGGCTTCTTTGGCGTAGACCCGGTAGGCGTGAGGCTTCGCGGGCCGGTGGGGCGAGGTGCTGGCGCGCGCGTTGGGGGTCGACGAGGGGCTGGACGCGGTGTGGTAGAGCGCGGTGTTTCGGGAGCCTCTGGTTCCTCTTGTGAGGTCGGCGCTAGGGTGCCTTCAACGGCCAATTCTGGGTAGACATCTTGAATAATCGTCAGTTCTTCTTCGGTCAGCGTGCCTCGCTTGCGAAGATGAACCAAGAATGCCCCGATGTCGCTGGAGCCAGTAGACTTCGTAAAGCCTGCATAAACCTCATCAAAATCGTCATCGATTAGGGGCTGGACCGCGGCTCGGAGCTCGTCAAGAATCATCGGCGCACACTATCACGCCACTCACATCTGTACTGCTCGTTTCTCTCTCCGTGGGGAATGAGCGTCAGAATTGTATTAAGGTGCGCTCCGTTACTGCTTAAAAATTTCTTGATGAGGTGATATATGTGGTCAATCCTACTTCTTTCCTTGGCGAGTGCCCAGGATATCGTCGGTACAGAAGATGCCGGCCAAGAGTTCGACGAGTCGGTCACAACACTCTCCGCTGAGCTCGGCGGCTCCATCACGACGGGAAACACGGACGTCTACAACTTGTCTGCAGGCATCCTCGGCTCGCACAAAGCCGGCAAGAACAAGGTTGGCCTGTTTGTGAAGACGCTCTTTGGTAGCTCCATCACAGACCAGAACGACAATGGCCGTATTGACGACTTCGATAAGGACCAGGGGCGTCAGACGACGTCCCAGCGCTTCAACAGTGAGATTCGGTACGACCGCTTTCTCGGTGAGCGCGTCAGCTTGTACTTCCTTGCTGGCGCCTTGGTTGACCGGTTCGCAGGCTTTGACCTACGTACCCATGAACAGATCGGTGTGTCGTACTTGGCAGTGAACTCCGAGCCAACGAAGCTGATGCTTGAGCTTGGATTTGACTGGGCGCAGGAGAACTTTGCGTCTACCGCAGACGGCCCGCTTGACCCGGACTACCAGGATGTTTTTGCAGCTCGTCTGCTCGCTGGCTTTTCGCACAACTTCAGCGAGAGTGTTGGATTCACCAACACCTTGGAGCTGTACCCGAACGTCGTGGAACTCGAAGACTTTCGCTTGCTGAACGACGCTGCGTTGTCAGCCAAGCTGTCTGACAAGTTCTCGGTCCGCTTCTCCCATGAGCTTACGTTTGACAATCAGCCGGTTCCGGACTTTGTCAAGCTCGACCAAACGACCCGCATCGCCATCGTTGCGTCGATTCTCTAATTTTGATGGCGGCTCGCCGTCCGTTGTTTCTGCCCCTATCGGAGATATTGAATGACCCCAGAACAAATCGAAACGTATAGGCTTTGGGCCTTAGAATATTTGCTACCCATGGGACTGTCGGTCCTGCTTGGCGTCGTCGTCCTCATCGTTGGCTGGATTTTCAGCAAATGGGTGAAGAGCATTGTCACCAAGGCCGCGATTCGCGGCAAGGTGTCCCCTGAGCTTGCCGGCTTCTTCGGAAGCATTGCTCGGTACGTGGTCTTGGCCGCAACCATCATCTCGGCTCTAGAGCGCGTTGGTGTTCAGACCACAAGCCTGATTGCTGTGTTCGCGTCTGCAGGTCTGGCCATTGGTCTGGCTCTACAGGGCTCGCTCGCCAACTTCGCCGCTGGCGTCATGATTCTCTTCTTCCGTCCCTTTAAGCTGGGTGACAAGATCACCGCGGGTGGTCACACCGGTGTTGTCGCAGAGATTGGTCTGTTCGCAACCACCTTCGACACGCTGAACGTCGAGAAGATCATCATTCCGAACTCGGCCATTACTGGCGGTTCCATCGTCAACATCACCACCATGGGCGTCATCCGTGGCACCGTGAGTGTTGGCGTTGCCTACGGCGAAAGCATTCAGAAGTCGCTCGACGTCATTCAGAAGGCAGCTGCCAGCGCCGAGTGCGTGAAGCAGAGCCCGGCACCGGCCGTGGCATTCACCAACTTTGGTGCGTCGTCTTTGGACATCGATGTTCACTGCCACTGTGATGCAGACGACTACCTGGACATGCTGCACAATGTGCGCGTGGCTGTGTACGACGCTCTGAATGCCGAAGGCATCGAGATTCCGTTCAACCAGATCGTGGTCCATCAGGCCGAGGTCGAGGAAGCAGTAGCCGCTAAGTAGGCCCTGCTATTCGCTGAGGCGTTGCTCTTGACGGCACGCTTCAGCGTCACCCATTGCGCACCCGCGCTCATACGCGGCGGCCGCTTCCACTAGGAGGTGCCCGCCGCGTCCTGATTTGTACGCCTTGGCAAGTTGTCGACACCCGAGTGGATTGCCCAGGGTGCAGGCCTGATCGAACCAGTTCAATGCACCGAGACGGTCGGACCCCAGCTTGCCTTTCCACACCCGGTTCCCCATGTCCAGGCAGCCACGAGCGTGTCCCATGGAGCAGGCGGAGTCGTAGAAGATGGCAGCAAGAGTCGGGTCTTCCTGCACGCCAGAGCCATCTGCGTACAGCCGTGCGAGCTCTGTGCACGAGGCCCCGTCTGCGTACTCGCATCCGAGGGTGTAGGCGGCTGCGGCTCGTACCGGATCGATGGCGAGGCCATCGCCTACTTCAAGGGCGAATCCGACGCGGTAGCAGCCAGCGCCGCCGCCCAGATCACAGGCTTGCTGGTAGTACAGCGCAGAGCCAGTAGGGTCGCGGTCCACGCCCTGACCTAGCTCAAACATGTCACCCAGATCGATGCACGCCTGGGCGACACCATCGCCGCACGCCCCCTGAAGGTAGGTCACGGCAGTGGAAGCATCTGCGGCAATACCGCGCCCTGAGCGAAGCATACGGCCGAGACCCGCGCATCCGGTTGGGCTGTCGCCTGTGCAGGCTAGCCGGTAGTAGCGCACGGCTCGGGCGGGGTCCTCGGGTACCTCATGGCCTGCATCGTACCAATCCCCAAGGACTGCGCAGGCCGCAGCACTGCCATCTTCACAGGAGTGGCGGCAGGCGAGCGGGTCGTCACAGGGCGCATCTTGGGCGGCTGCGAGCGCTAGGAGGAGGGTGAACAGAGAGATCTCCTACGGCCGGTTTTGGCGGGCGGAAAGGTAGAGGGTAGCGCGGTCAGCTTGGTAGGCCCACCACGCGACACTTCGGACCTGAGCGGGTCTGCGCGCGGCAATGCTCTGCAGAATGCCGTCTAGGACGTTGCTGTGAATCGCGTCAGTCACCAGGTTTACTCCGACCATCGGTCCATCATCGGCGCCACGAAAGCCGCGAAGGCTGGCAATACCCGGCATGCCCTCGAACACGCGAGCCCAGTCCGGCATGTCCGCCGGGGTGCGTTCGGGGTGACGGTCTCGGTCGAGTAGCGGGTCGCGGATGCGCACGAAGGCCATGTCTGCGGCCATTCGCCAAGAGACCTGGTTGGCATTCCACCGTTCTTCGAGTCCTAGAGGAGCGCTCGGAACCACACGAACCTGGGCGATAGAAGGGTGTTGGCTCACCCGAACCACCCAGTCTTCGATGGCTCGTGCAGGTAGGGCGTCCTGGTCAAACCGCCAGGTGGGGCAAAAGGTGGCGGGCTCACCCAACCATCGCGGGGCATCTCCGACCATGACGTCGTTGGGCAATGGAAAGTCGCTGATGGCGGCAATGGCGGCATCACTGAGGTCTGGCGAGGTGGCCAGAACGTGTACTTCAAGCTGCGGTGTGGAGGCGTCTAGACCGGCGAGCAGGGCGGTGAGCTCGCCGGGCTTGCACGCCTGCATGACGTCGGCGGGAAGGCGAGAGGCGGGTGGGGCGACGAGCCAGACGGTGAACGCCGTACCATTGTCGACGTCCCAGCACATGTCCGTCGCGAGTCGGATGGTCGGGTGCGCTGCGCGCTCGGCAACCAGGGCAGCGAGTGCGTCGACAACTGCCTGCCGGTCGACATCCGTTCCGAGGAACTGGATGCGAATGCCAAGACGACCCGACGGGCGATGAACGACGGGTACAACTGTGTCATCTCCGCGGTCGGAGCGGAATGCAGCTGTGACGCCACCGGCCTGAAGGGCCAATGCAATGTCACGGTCTAGCGCTTCAATATCTGCGTCTGCGGGGCAGGGGCGCAGGTCCGGCAGTCCGGAGCCACCGTCTTCGGGGTCCGACCACAGGCGTGCCTGAACGATTCCGGAGACCAACTCTTCAGCAACGGGGCGACCCCGGTCGAGGTCGTATTGCAGGCCGGGCAAGGGGCCGGCTATCACCCGGATGCGGTGCGGTTCGGCGGCGAGGGCGCCGGTGACAACCGTCTCAATGTCAGCGCGCGGCAGGGGAATTCGCAGCTCCCAGTCGGGCTCGTTGTCGTCCCAGGGCTCGATTTCGTCCGTTTGCGGTAGGACGCCGAGGGCCGCTTCGATGCGCGCGCGTGCAGTAAGCATGGCGATTTCATCGTCGCAGAAGACATGTAGAACGGGCCAGCCACTTGTTACGGCAGCGGCCAGCTCGAGGGAGCTGTAGTGAGACATGGCAGGCGCATATCCGACGACATGCGCATGTACAGGGTAGGAGTCGGCATGTTTTGGCCCCTCTTCCTGTTGTTCGTGTCGTGCTCCCGCCCCGACGTCCCTACTGAACCTCCCGCTCCCGTGCTTCGGGTTGCATCCGAGATGGTGACGGATGGCGAGTTTACCAACCGGCTGATTTCGGCCAGTAGTCCGTACTTACTCCAACATGCACACAACCCGGTGGACTGGCGACCTTGGGGCGATGAGGCCTTTGCTGAAGCGGCTAGGCGAGACGTTCCGGTGTTCCTGTCCATTGGCTATGCGGCGTGTCATTGGTGCCACGTGATGGAAGAGGAATCGTTCGAAGACCCGGTGCTCGCGTCGTACCTCAACGCCAACTTCGTCACTATAAAGGTAGACCGCGAAGAACGGCCCGATGTGGACGCGGTGTACATGGACGCGGTTCATGCCCTCAATGGGAACGGGGGTTGGCCGGCGAGTATTTGGCTCACTCCCGACCGTAAGCCATTCCTGGCGGGCACCTACTACCCACCGGTCAGTCGACGCGGCCGCCCCGGATTTCGCGAGATTCTCGAGCGAGTGACGGATGTGTGGAGCACCCGCCGAAGCGAGATTGACGCAGACGCCGAGCGCCTTGTCACGCAGCTTGCCGCCCGGGCTCGCGTCACGCCGGGCGAGGTGGAAGAGTCGGTGGCCCAGACGGCGATGTTGTCGCTGCTCACTGCTTGGGACGCACAGACCCGTGGCTGGGGTCAGAAGAAGTTCCCGATGACACCTCGTCTGGAGGCACTCCTTGCGTTTGGACTGCTGAATGAGGATGTTGCATTGACCGGTGTGGTGCGCGACACACTGTGGGCAATGGACCGTGGCGGTGTGCACGACCAGCTCGGTGGTGGATTTCACCGCTACACCGTTGACTCGCGCTGGCAGATTCCCCACTTCGAGAAGATGTTGTACGACAATGGCCAGCTGTTGAGCGTGTACGCATCCGCTTCTGTGGCGCTGGATGAGCCTCGTTTTGCCGACGTCGCAGACGGCATTGCGACGTGGATGATGCGTGAGCTGACGGACCCGGAGACTGGCGCGTTTTACTCGTCCCAGGACGCCGACACGGAAGGCGAGGAGGGGACGACCTACACGTGGACGCCTGCTCAAGTGACTGAGGTCCTGGGAGACGACGCCGCAGCGGTACTCAGTACCCACGCCATCACTGCTGCTGGGAACTTTGAGGGCGCGACGGTGCTCACGCGCCCGTCTGCCAGTCCCATCGATGGTGCCGTGCGCGCCCGTCTGATGACGGCGCGTCTGGCAAGACCCCAGCCGGCGACCGACACCAAGATGGTGGTCTCCTACAACGCCTTGGCCATTGCAGGGTTGGCTCGTGGGGGACGGCTGCTCGGTCGACCCTCGTGGATAGCAGCGGCAGAACGCGCCGCCACTGCGGTGCTCGCGGCGCGTCGGGAAGACGGTTCGATGCCTCGGACGCTAGCAGCGAACAGTCCCGATGGGGTGCTGGATGACTATGCCTTCACGGCTGTTGCACTCATGGAGTTGTACGAAGCGACCGGCAATGCCGAGTGGTTGACCGCCGCCGATAGTCTTGTGAGCGCCATGGACGGTCGGCTGTGGGACCCAACGTCGGGTACCTGGTTCATGAGTGCGGACGCCGACTTGTTGGTGCGTAAGATCGACCTGTCCGACGGCCCCGAACCCAGCGGTGTTGCCCGTGCCGTTCAGGCCCACCAGCGTCTGGACACCTACGGTACGCCGAGCGCGGACATCACCAAGGTCACGGCCACGTTCATGGCGGCATCACGGTGGTTTAGCCGCTCTCCTGCCGGTGTTCCTACCTTGGCAATGGCCCACGAAGCGGAGCGTCAGCCGGCGAAGAGTTTTGTGGTGGTCGGGCGTACCCTCGCAGATGCCCAAGCGTTGGCTGCACCGTGGTCGTCCGCGTTTCGTCCGGACGGTGTTCTGGCGTTGGCGGAGCATCCGGTGCCGAGCGGCGCCTCCTTGCTGGCGGACAAGACTCCCGGTGACGCTGCTGCTCGAGCTTTCTTGTGTTTTGATGGCACCTGCCAGCGCCCTGTCAGCACCCCCGCTGAAGTGCGCGAACTGCTCGACCCTGGAGAGTCCCCCTGATGCGTCGTCACATTGTCGTCATTGACCCCGGAACCAAGTTTCCAGAGCTTCACAACTTCAACCGAATCGCCCGCGCCAGCTCGCTTCCGGCCACCTACCATCTACCCTCAAGTGCGGGTTCCGACTCCCTGCATCGCATGAGCGACAACATTGCAGGCATCGTCATCTTTGGCAGCGGTGCGTCCGTCCATGACAACGAAGCCTGGCAACACGAGCTGGACGAGTGGCTGATGCCGAAGGTCGACGAGGGGATTCCGGTCCTGGGCTTGTGCTACGGCCACCAGCACCTCGCGCATCGCCTCGGTGGCGTGGTGGGCGCCGTTCGTGAGGACAACGAAAAAATTCGCGGACTTCGCACCACTCATCTGCTCGCGGACCGGCTGTGGGGAGAGGCCGTCTCGGGACCTGTCATCGTCAGCCATCGCGACATGGTCACCGCCTTGCCGGAGGGCTTTGTGAACTTGGGCCACCGCGAACACGTGCCCATCGACGCCTTCGGTCATCCCACACGCCCCATCTGGGGATTCCAGCCGCACCCGGAAGCCACTACGGCCTTCACGACCAACAACGGCATTCCATTTGAGGGTGACCCGAGTGTATTGGCCTTCGGACACCGTCTGGTGGATGACTTTGTGAGCTGGTGCGCGGCCCGCTGAGCCGGTGAACGTCCGTGCGCTGTACACTCGGCGCATGCAACAGATTCCGATTGATGTCCTCGTTGACGGTGTGCGCACCTCCACCCACTCAGGTGCCCGCCTGGTCGACGTTTTGATCGACGCAGACCCTGACTTCCCACATGTCTGCTACCACCCCGCTCTGGGCCCCATCCGCACCTGCGACACCTGCATGGTCGAGGTGGATGGCGAGCTGGTTCGTTCCTGCGACATGTCGGTGTCCGAGGGGCAGACCGTTGTGACAACCAGCGCTTTGGCTGTGTCAGCGCGTCGGGAGGGGATGGACCGGATTCTGGGCAACCACGAGCTGTACTGCACGTTGTGCGACAACAACAACGGCAGCTGCGAGGTCAAAGGAACGTCTGAGGCACTGGGCATTGAGCACCAGCGGTACCCGTTCACCAAGAAGGGCTTTGAGGTCGACAACTCCAGTCCCTTCTACCGGTACGACGCTGACCAGTGCATTCGCTGTGGGCGCTGTGTGGAGGCCTGTCAGAACCTGCAGGTCAACGAGACATTGACCATCGACTGGGAGAGCCCGGAGCCCCGCGTCCAGTGGGACGGCGGCAAGTCGATTGACGAGTCGTCCTGTGTGTCCTGCGGTCACTGTGTGACGGTGTGCCCGTGCAATGCGCTCATGGAAAACACGATGCTGGGCGAAGCCGGGGTGTTCACCGGGCTTCCAGATGCGGTGAAGCGTCCGGGTATTGACTTGGTCAAGCATCTTGAGCCCATCACCGGCTACGGGCCGGTGTTTGCGCTGTCGACCGTCGAGTCCACCATCCGCAACGCGAGCATTGAGCGGACCAAGACGGTGTGTACCTACTGCGGCGTTGGCTGCTCGTTTGAGGTGTGGACAAAGGGCCGAGAAATCCTGAAGATTGAGCCCAAGTTGGAGGCGCCCGCCAACGGCATCTCCACATGCGTGAAGGGTAAGTTCTCGTGGGGACACATCAACAGCGACAGTCGCCTCACCACGCCGCTGGTTCGGGATGGGGACACGTTCAAGCCAGTGGGGTGGGACGAGGCGCTGTCACTCATCGCCTCTCGCTTTCGTGAGATTCAGGGTGAACACGGGGACGATTCGCTGGCGTTTATCGGCTCGTCCAAGTGCACCAATGAAGAGGCCTACCTCACCCAGAAGCTTGCGAGAGCTGTGTTTCATACCAACAATATCGACAACTGCTCTCGCTATTGTCAGGCGCCGGCAACACAGGGTCTTTGGCGTACCGTTGGCTACGGAGGCGACTCGGGAAGCATCTCGGACATTGCTGCCGCAGACTTGGTCTTGGTGATTGGCGCGAACGCGGCAGAGAACCACCCGGTCTTGGCAACACGGGTCAAGCGCGCGCAGAAGCTCAACGGCCAGACGCTGATTGTTGCGGACCTGCGCAAGCACGAGCTGGCCCAGCGCGCTGACGTGTTCTTCCGACCCTCACCGGGGTCAGACTTGGTGTGGCTGCAGGCGGTCACCAAGTACATCCTAGACAAGGACCTGCATGACGCAGACTTCCTAGCCGAGCGCGTCAACAACGTAGACGCCTTCATTCAGAGCCTGGCCGAGTACACCTTAGAGTACGCCAGCGAGCATACCGGCTTGTCTGTTGAAGTGCTGACCGACGTCGCCGACCGCATTGCCCGTGCGGGCGCTGTCTGTGCGCTGTGGGCAATGGGGGTCACCCAGCATCATGGCGGGTCGAACACCTCAACCGCCATCAGCAACTTGCTGCTTGTGACGGGCAACTATGGGCGAACCGGCACGGGTGCGTACCCGCTTCGTGGCCACAACAACGTCCAGGGAGCGAGTGATTTTGGCTGTATCAATACGGTCTTCCCGGGGTACCAGCCAGTGTCTGACCCCGCTGTTCGCGCCAAGTTCGAAGCGGCTTGGGGCTCGCCCATCTCTGACATCAAAGGCCTCGACAACCACGGCATGATCGACGCGATTCATGCAGGTTCACTCAAGGGAATGATGGTCATTGGTGAAGAGATGAGCCTGGTCGACGCGAACGCCAACTACGTGCAGGACGCCCTGACCAAGCTCGATTTCCTAGTGGTCCAGGACATCTTCATGAGCCGGACAGCCGCGTATGCGGACGTCATCCTTCCGGGAGCTCCGTCCCTTGAAAAAGCCGGCACATTCACCAGCACTGAGCGCCGTATCCAGCGGCTCTACCAGGCTCTAGACCCGCTTGGAAACTCACGTGCGGACTGGGTGATTCTGTGCGAGCTCGCCAAGCGCTTGGGGCATTCATGGGACTACGTTCATCCGTCGGACATCATGGATGAGGCCGCTGCCCTCACACCCTTGATTGCTGGTGTGTCGTACGACCGGCTGAAGGACTTTGGCAGTCAGCAGTGGCCGGTCGCACCTGATGGAACGGACGAGCCTCTGCTGTACACCGAACGCTTTCACTTCGACGATGGCAAGGCCCGGTTGTACCCAGTGTCTTGGCTGCCGCTGACCGATGTTGTGGACGACGAGTTTGACCTGCATCTCAACAATGGACGGTTGCTCGAGCACTTCCACGTAGGCAATCAGACGCGACACACCGCGGGAGCCATGGAGAAGGTGCCCGACACGTTCGTCGAGGTGTCGCCGGAGCTGGCTGTGGAACGCGATGTACAGGACGGGGACTGGGTGCGCTTGGTCTCGCGCAGAGGACGGGTCAAGGCGCGAGTTGTGGTGACGGACCGTGTTCACCGCAATGAGCTGTACATGCCCATGAACTCCGCGGACCACCCCATCAACCGGCTCACATCGAGTGTTGTCGACCCTGATAGCGGCACGCCCGCCTACAAAGAGTGTGCGGTCAAGCTGGAGAAGCTGGGCAAGCGCGGGCCGCCTGTCTTGGGCAAGAACAACTGGCGCAATCACACGCCAACGCCACAGACCGGTGTTGAGGTGGAACGAAAGTGGGCGCGTCCCGACTACCGGGAGGTGGGGTGATGGCTCGTCCGATTGACTACACGCCCGAGCCTCCCGTTGTGGAGGCGGCACAGACCGACCTGGACGAGACCCTACGTGCCTTGCATGATTCTGGCGTGCTGCGTCTGATTCGCGGCCTGACCGACAACCGGGATGGGGTCGCAGCGGTCGCCGTCGACCAGATGAACAGCGAGTCCGGCAGACGCTTGCTGGGCAATGGTTTGTTGGTTGGGAAGACCCTCGCCAACGTAGACCCAGAGGCTCTGTCGGCGGTGCTGGATGGCGCGAGTCAGGGCATTGAAGAGGCCGCAAAGACGCGAGAGCAACCGACTCTCGGCGTGTGGGGCCTGTTCAAGTTTGCACTCTCGTCAGATGTCCGGCGCGGCCTTGTGTTGGTGTTGACCGTTCTTGCTGCAATTGGCCGAGGAAGCCGTTCGTCTTGACGGTCGAAAAGAAAATGGGAACAATCCGTTGACATGCTGTTGACGCCGTGTAATCTCGGCGGCCCATCTCACGGAGGAATCCCTATGTACAACATGCAAGCGTCTGTTCTGAATCAGACTGCGACCGTTGTTTGTGCCTGGACCTCCGACCCCGGATGTTCTCGCAAGCGTTGATTGTGGTGTTCAAACACCGGTCAACGGCAGCAATGAACTCCGAGTAGCGAACCGTCATGGGTTGTGCATCTGCGCGCCCTGTTGGTCTTCGCTGCGCCGGTTTCGTTGCTGCGGCGACTGTTCCTGCTTTGTCGACCCGTCCGCTTGGGTGAGGTCGCTTGGCAATTCTTGCGCGTCTGTGGACGCGTATCTGCGACGTCACGCGTGTGGCGTCTGAAACGACTGGAGTCCGTCATGCAGACGGCAACACATTCTTTTTCTTCTCCTGTTCGCGCCATGGACGTTCTGCGTCTGGCTTGGCCCATCGTGGTCTCGATGCTGTCGTACACCTGCACGTCTCTCGTGGATGTTCTGGTTGTGGGCTGGCTTGGCACCACTGAGCTGGCCGCCGTCGGTCTCGCAGTGACCGGGCTTTACTTGGTCCGTGCCATGGGGCTCGGCGTTCTGTCGGGGTCTCGCATTGTGACGGCCCAGGCAACTGGCGCGGGTCGGTTCTCCGATGCCGAGCGCTACGGTTGGCACACGGTCTACATGGCCCTGGCCTTCGGTGTCTTGGTGTTGCCTGCGACCCTCGTGTCGCTCCCGGTGTTTTTGGCATCTGGAGCGACAGTAGAGGTGGCGGCGATGGCGGCGTCCTACGTCAACATCATGCTGTTTGGTGCGGTGTTCACGTTCTTGTTGTTCGGCCTGACGGCTTGGTACCAGGGACGGGGAGACACGCGCACTCCAATGGTCGCAAACGTTGTATCCAACGTGCTCAACGGCGTGTTGACGCCGGCGCTTGTGTTTGGTGTGGGGCCGATTGCGGCAATGGGCATCTCGGGTGCGGCGCTGGCTACGGTCATCGGCACAGCTCTCGGTGCTGCGTGGCTCCTTGTTCCGCTAGCTCTGCGTTCTGGGCGCGCCTCGTTGGGGTGGTCGCGACGCTTGGTCCTGGACATTGCGCGTCTTGGCTTCCCAATGGGATTCGCCTGGACCCTCGATGTCGGTAGCTTTGCTGGCTTCACCGCCATCTTGGCAGTCTGTGGCAACGCTCACCTCGCCGCTCACGTGCTCGTCATGCGCATTGTGTCGGTGAGCTTCCTTCCGGGGCATGCCATCGGGCAGGCCGCAGGGGTGCTCGCTGGCCAGGCTGTTGGAGCCGGTCGGCCAGATGCCGCAACTCAGTCTGTCTACGCAGGCCTGCGGGTGGCAACGGTCATCATGGTGGTGTGTGGTTTGGGGTTCTGGCTCCTACCTGGCGTTGTCTTGGCACCGTTCAGTGTTGAGCCCGAGGTCGCGACCTTGGCCACGACTCTGTTGTTCATCGCTGCTGGATTCCAGGTGTTCGATGCCATCGCAATGGTCCTGTTTCAGGGTATTTCTGGCGCTGGAGACACTCGCTTTGTGACCGTGACCATGACCTTGGCTGCGTGGTTCGTGAAGCTTCCCATTGGCTACGCCCTCGCCATTCCGCTTGGCCTAGGCGCCGTTGGAGCGTGGTTGGGCATCACTGTTGAGATCATTGTGGTCGCAGCGGTGTTGACGGCGCGCCTTCGGTCGGGACGCTGGCTGCTTGCTCCTAAGCCGGATGCGGTCCTCGCGACCTAGCAGATGTGCGGTACACCTTGACGGTGTGCCGCACAAAATGGCAAAAGGACCCTCATCTTTGGGGGATGTCATGCGTTTTTCTGGGTTGGGCCTGATGGCCTTGGTGTTGGTTGGCTGTGGCGGCAAGGAGCGGGACGAGCGTTTGGCTGCCTTGGAAGCTGAGGTTGCATCGTCATCGTCTCAACAAGCGGCGGACCTCGCTGCAGCTCAAGAGGCCCTTCAGGCGGAACTCGACACGCTGCGCACCCGCTTTGACGGTTTTGATCCAGCGGAAGCGGGTGTGCTCGCCGCCGAAATTGATGCCATTGATGCCTCGGTGCAGGCGACTGCCGCAGACCTCACGGCGCGTCTGGAGACGCTCGAAGCGCAAGCCGAAGTGCTTGCGGGGCGTGTGACGGCTCTGGAAGAGGCCGATGCTGTGACCGCCGAGACGCTCACGACCATTCAGGAGGATGTGTCTGACAACTACGTCACCGCGGCGTCTATCGAGGGCGTGGTGCGCGTCTCCGATCTGCAGCCCGACTACGAAGACGTCGCCACTCTCGTGGCCGACCTTCTGGACGCCCGTGACCGTGTTGCTGAGCTGGAGGATTCCGGCGCAGATGCAGAAGAAGTCACGGCTCTCGCTGACGCCCTCACCTTGCTCACGGAAGATGTGGGTGGCTTGGCCGACGTAGACCTCGAGCTTGATGGGCGACTCACCACTGTAGAGGCAGACTACGCAAGCCAGGACGGACTTGCGGACCTTCAGTCCAGCGTAGACGCCATCTCCGCGGACTACGCGACCCAGTCGGATGTGTCGCTGGTCCAGAACGACGTGGACACGATTGCTTCGGACTACGTGACCTCCGGTCAGCTGGGCACACTTCAGAGCGACGTAGACACGATTGCTTCGGACTACGTGACCTCGGGACAGCTCGGTTCTCTTCAGAACGACGTCGACATGATTTCTTCGGACTACGTGACCTCGGGACAGCTCGGTTCTGTCCAGAACGACGTGGACATGATTGCTTCGGACTACGTGACGTCCGGTGAATTGAGCTCTCTTCAGAGCGACCTCGACGTCATCTCGTCGGACTATGTGACCTCCGGAGAGCTTGGCTCACTTCAGAGCGACGTGGACTCCATCACTGCCGACTACGTCTCCGATTCCCGCTTCACCACGCTCGAGAACGACGTCGCCACCATCTCCGGGGACTACATCACCGGCGACATCTTCTCGATTCTGGAAGGCGACGTCGACACCATCTCCTCGGACTACCTGACGTCTGACGACTACGTGGACTTGGCCGAGCAGATCGAGGGTACCGAGTCGCTGACCCTGCTCGATACGCCTCAGATCATTCGCCTGTCGTGCAATGGCGTCGCATCCACACAAACGAAGCTGAACCAGGCGGTCACGAGCGTGCCGGACGACGCGTCGGCCATTGTGGTCAACCTGTACTCCTTCAACAACACGCGTGATGACCACGTGAACCACCACTTCGGTCGGACCGTCATCTCGGGAACTACTTGGGATAATGAGCCTTGGAACCGAAACATCCCCATGTCCGATGTGTCGATTACTCATCAAGGCGACTTGGCGGGCGACTTCTACTATGGCCAGGGCCATGGCTCGAACCTCATCCCGCTCAAGGCAAATGGCACCTTTGATGCCAGCATGTGCCGTGGCTACAGCCGAGGAACCCACTACGTGACGATTCAGGTCAACGGCTACTACCGCTAGTCGTCGCTCGGGAGGTTGCGGCGATAGGCCGTGCCATGCGTCGCATCCTTCCGCTTGTACTGGGTCTTGCCTGTTCTCCGACAGTGCCGGAATCCGTGTGCAAACTACCAGTGGTTGTTCCGCTTTCGCCGGAACGACCGGTGCGTCCGTTTGAATCCCCCGTGTCGTCCACCCAGCGTCTGGTAGAGGGGGCCTGGTATGCGCGAGGGCCGCAGCGTGGCCGACGCCCTGGCTTGGCGTCGTGGAATGCTTCGGAGTTGGCTGGTTGGCTCTCCCGTCGCGACGGGCAGCTTGTCTACACCAGTCCGGTGCTTCTCGGGCGTGAGCTTCCTGACGTTGCACGGCTGATTGTCGCACCCGGAGATGCCGCATGGATGGAGGTCTTGCCGTCTCCGTTGCAAGTTCCGACGGACAGCATCCGCGACCTGCGTACCCTTCGAATCCCGCTGATCCCTGGACCGTCCGGCACGGTGGAGGTGGACGTACCGATTGCCACTGTGATTGGGGAGAACTGGGGAGACGAGCAGGAACAGCCTGTTCTTGGACGGTTCATTGTGTCCGTGCCCGAGTCTGCAGACCCCGCCCAGCTGCTTGGGGTGAGGTTTGTTCGCGCCGCCGCCGAGCGAGGGGAGGCGCCCGTGGTTCAAGGAGTGGTGGATGCCCACGACGTGCGGCGGCCGGGGTGGACGATTCATCCTGGCGGGCGTCTGGAGATTCCGCCAGGGCTACAGGCCGGCGAGCTCAGGGTGTACGCGGCGTCATCCGACCCTGGTGTCCTACAGCTCTGGAGTGGCGGTACGGGTCTGGCCGAGCTGGATGTGACCGACACTTGGCGGTCGGGCTCGTGGGATGTCTCCGGCGAGTCGGCGCTCGCGCTGTCCAATCCAGGCGACGTGCCCATTGTTGTCGGGGACGCCCGAGTACATCGGGCACCTCCTGTCCTGCCTAATGTCCTTGTGTACATGATCGACACACTGCGGGCTGACCATGTGGGGGCGTTCAGCACGGATGCCTCCCATTCTACGCCAACCTTGGACCGGCTCGCGTCTGAGGGGGCGGTCTTTGCACGGGCACAGAGCACGGGCAGCTGGACAAAACCTACGGTGCCCACGCTGTTGACTGGGCGGTACCCGATGGCCCACGGTGTTGGGCTGCGCGGCTACGCAGATGTTCTTCCGACCAACATTCCCATGTTGCATGAAGCGCTGGCGACCGCGGGCTGGCGGACCGGGTCGTTCTCGGCCAGTCCTCTTGGCTCCACGCTCTCCGGTCTAGACCGCGGCTTTGACGTGTCCGTACCTCCGATTCACTGGAGGGGGTCTCTTGGTGAGCTTGGGCATCCGAGCGCGCTGCAGGTCGGCTCCGCACTGTTGGATTGGGTCGATAGTGCGTCGAATGAGCCCTGGATGGCGTATGTCCACACGCTGGAGCCCCATGCCTGGCGAAACGAGGGGTTTCGCGTTCCCCCGGATGGGCGCACGTCGTACCAACAAGCGGTGACGGCAGCGGATGACGGGCTGGCGGAGCTGCTCTCAGCGCTTGATGCACGTGATGAGCTCGACAATACCGTGATCGTTGTGGTGTCGGACCACGGGGAGTCGTTTGGCCAGCATGGGGTCACTGATCACGGCACCAGCACATTTCAGGCGCAGACCCATGTGCCGCTCATCTTCTGGGCGCCGGCCCACGTGTCCCCGAGCGTGACGAGCGACACTGTGAGTCTGGCCGACGTCACTCCTACACTTCTCGACCTTCTGGGCGTCGCACCCCTCACGGACATGGATGGTGTGTCCCTTGCACCCTATCTTTCCGCGAGTGTGTCGACCCCGATTCGGGACGGAGCCCCCTCCGTTCGTCTGCGATTTGTCTCCGAGCCCAATGAGCCAGCTTGGTATGCGTGGACCGCCGCGGATGGACTCAAGGTCACCCAGTTTGCGTCGGATGTGGTCACCTCGGATATGGTAGTAGATCCCTGCGAATTGCTGCTGGAGCCAGCCAGTGCAGACGACGCCTCGGTGCTGCATCAATGGCGCGTAGAGGCGCAGCGTAAGTTGCAGTCAAACACGCCGTCGGCAGCAAGCAGTACGGACACTGAGCTACTCCGCGCGCTAGGATACGTTCCGTGAACCGCACTCACCCCGCCATACTGGTCACAGGTTTCGGCCCCTTCTTGGACGTCGGCGACAACCCTAGTGGTCGCATGGCTCGTCAACTTGATGGGCGTCGGGTCGTGGGGCATACCGTCATTGGTGGGTCACTTCCTGTGTCCTACGCGCGTGGACTACCGCTGATGGTAGCCCAGGCTCGCGCCATCTCGCCGCGCTTGGTCGTGGGAATGGGTGTGCACCGGGGACCGGGCGTGCGCGTTGAGTGTGTGGCGCGCAATCACGTCGGACCCACACCCGATGTCGATGGGGCGTGTCCCGAGTCCCTCTGTTCCGGGCCTGCGGAGTTGACGGTAGGGCTGAAGGTTGAGTCTCTTATTCGTGCACTGGGCGGGGTGTTGTCCACGGATGCTGGGGCATATCTCTGCAATGCATGGCTCTACACCGCCTTGCACGAACTCAAGGTTCCAAGCGTCTTCATTCACATTCCGCCTGACTTCGACGACAGCACTGCGTTGCTGAACGGGCTGGCCGCTCTGGTTGCCCAGGAACTCACGTGAGGCTCTCTGCCGCGTTGGTTGCGGTGCTTGGCCTCACGGGCTGTCCGTGGATTGCCGGACCGCCCCCAGGCGATGCGGACACCGACGATGAGGTCGATGTTGAGTGTGTCGACTTCGATTTTGACGGTGCGTGCGACAATGTCGACGAGTGCGTAGACGGCATTGACGACACCACAGACCAATACGTCTTGGCGCCGGGTGAGTCGGTGTCTGGATTGGCATGCGGAGACGACGAGTCCATTCGCGTTTCGGTCGATGCGGGCTGCACCTACAGCGTTTCGGTGGATGCTGATTCTACGGTGGGCGTCGAGATTATCGAGGACTCCTACATTCTCGCGAGTGGTCAGGCCCCGCTCTCGCTCGAGGCCGTGTCCGCAAGCTTCGATACGTGGGAGGTCTTGCTGTTCGGTGACGATGACGTCTACACGGTCTCCACCGCATTTGACTGTCCAAGCTGCGGCATGGACCGCATCAATGCCAACTGGGGCGACGTCGTCGCTGCCCGTTTGTGCCCATGGTCCCCTGAGCTGACAGTCGTGATGAGCAGAGTTCGCCCCGAGTGCGAGTACGGGGTCAACCTGGTGACGTCGGATCAGGCCATGACCACGTTGGTTGTTGTGGACGGCGCGTCAGAGACCTCGATCACAGATGACAGCGGGTACCTGGGCGTTGTCGGCCCGGTAAGCGCCAATACCACCGAGATTCGCGTAGTCATCAGCCAGCCGGCAGGCGCCCAAGTCGAACAGGGCGTGCTGTTGGATCTCGCAGAGTACTGCGACTAGCCGGTGGTCTACTCGATGCCGTCGGTGACGGGCTCGGGAGCTTCCACTTCCTCGGCCGCTAGATAGACCTGGACGCGTCGGTTGCGCTCTCGGCCATAGGCGGTCTCGTTCGGAGCCAACGGTGTGGCGGGGCCTCGTGGAATAATCTCCATGAAGACACCGGGTAGGGTCGGGAAGAGTGCGTCGCGCACGGCCTCAGAGCGTTCTCGGGACAAGCGCAGCGGGTCTGGCTCTTGGGAGTCGGTGAAGCCCTCAAGAATGATGTGGTCGTAGGTGTCGGACCGGCCCTTGAGCTCGTCAGCCAGCATGGTCAGCCGGGCCAGACTGCGTTGGGTGAGGGTAGCGGTGTCCGTCTCGAAGTGCACCGTCTCCCGCAGTGGACGCGGTGAGTCGAGGTGGGCCGGGCGAATGAATAGCGGAACAAAACCGGCTTCGTCAACGACTTCCTGGCCAGCTGGGGAGGCCGCCCACACCAAGAAATTGGCGCTGTCGCCCTCTGGCACGCCGCGGCTGTACAGCATGACGTCGTGAAACAGTGGGTAGGTACCTCGGATGATGTTTCGCTGGCTCGGTAGGACCGCGGGTCCTCGTGGGGCAGGCCTGAGACCGACCACGCGGCCGATCGATTCGCTCATGGAGACATAGGTCAACGCACTCGGGTCTGACTCCAGAGTCAGTCGCGTCTCGTCTAGCGGCATCACTTGCACGTGGTCGCCCAGTCCTTCGGGCCCGCAGAAGAAGTCTTCGAACAGCGCGCGCGTTCCAGACCCTTCGGCGCGCGACAGGACTCGGATGGGTTGTTCGGGCATGCCCAAGAAGGACCAGTCGTCGATGGAACCCGTGCAGAAAACGCCGATGACCTCGTCATACGTCAAGGCGGACAAGGCATTGCTTGGATGGGCTGCAACCGCCAGGACATCCACCCCAATCACGTGCTCTGAGGCCGCATCATCGAGAGAGAAACCGGCTTGCACAGCCAGTTGCTCTTCTTCCGGCGTGTGGTGCCGGGTGTTTGCCGACAGGTCAGCACGCCCTTCGATGAGAGCAGCGAATCCTTCGGTACTACCGCCGCCCTGAATGTCGAATTGGAGGGTACCGAGAGTGCTTTGGTGGGTTCGTGCCAAGGCCGGAAGCAGGGTGGACGTTACCGTCTCCGACCCCACAATGTGGACTGTGGCGAGGTTCGAGGTGGTGTCAGGGGCCACGGGTGGGCCGCACCCAACGAGTGCCAACAGGACGGGCAGACTTTTCATGGGTACCTCCACCACTACGGTACCGGAGGCCCTGTCGTAAGTCCAAATGCCACTACTCTGGAGCGGGTCCCAACCACAACCGGCGTTGCAAGCGTCGGCCCACAAAGACGTCCACGGCTACGGCGTCCAGCGGCGGTAGATAGGTCTCGGCGGTGACCGACTCCATCACCAATCCGTCAGCGCCCACAGCGGTCCACTCGCGGAGCGGTTCTCCCTCGTCCCAGCCTTCAGCCGGGGCGGTCAGCTCTCCGCCACGCCACTGAATCTGTGCGTGAAGCTCTGGCAGAGCGGCGGCCTGTGTGCTGCGACGGGCAGCGCCGTAGAACGTGGTGTCCACGGCGTCATTGCGCCAATCACAGTGCACGTGGGTAGCGTAGACTTGCGTGTACCCAGCGCCGTTGTTGTCGCATGCGGCGTCAAGCTGTCCCAGGCTTGCGCTGATGGGGGCCAAGTCGAAGCCATCTCCGTACTGGTGACGGGAGGATGTGGCACCGCCAACGCCGGCATTGTAGTCGGGTGAGCGGTAGCCGCTGTTGACCCGCAGCGCACCGACGGCGTCGCGGACGAGCTGTAGGGAAGCAATGGCATGGGGCTGAACCACGCCGTAGCGACCTTTGCTGGCCGAGGCGATTTCAGACAGCGCGAAGTTCGGCGCAATCTGTGTACTTGACGGCACGATGGTCAAGTCGAGGTAGCGCACAGGCTCACGGTACTGAGCGGACCCGCTGAGCGCTGGCGGGTAGTCGTAGGCAGCGGGCAGTGTTGCTGGGGCCACAGTGGCCAGGCAAGTGGCGTTGTCGCGCGCCGCGCCGAGGTAGCAGGCGTCGGTGCTGGGTGGGGGCAGGTCCGTGTCGAAATCTGGTTCGGTATCGGGGTCGGTGTCGACCTCTGGATCGGTGTCTGGCTCCACGTCTGTGTCGAACAGGCCTGTGTCGTCGATATTGCCGGTATCGATAGGGGCACGCCGTGTCTGTGGCTCGTAGTCTGGGCCTCCGCAGGCCATTGCCATCACGGTGATGAGGGAGAGACAGGTGCGCATAAACACTCCGAGCAGAGCAGGTTTCGCACCCTAACCGTTCAACCCGCTGTTTGACTCTTCGGCGATGGGACAAAGCAACTGCTAGACTTGTTCTGCCGACCGGTTCGGCAGTGGAGTCTGTATGCGCATGCCAAATCGATGGACCTCTAGTGTGGCGGCTTTTGTGGCTTCGGTGGGACTCGGCTTGCCCCAGCAGGCCTCTGCAGATCCGACCCCCTGGCAGTGTGGTCGCACCCGGAACGTCGGCTGCTTCAACTGCAGCGCGCTGGACAATGAGGACAACAGCAACAGCTGTGCGCCGTCGTCCAATCGTGGTCGGACCAAGGACGACTTCACTATGCTGTTCACCCCGAATACCAACATGTGGGTCGACGTAGGCGTTGCAGCGGGCAGCGACCTGAAGCTGGCGTTGTACGCCACGAGTAGCAGCGTGTGTAACGCCTCATTCGCCAATACCAACCAGTATCCTGGGTGGGGCTTTGACCCGCAGCTCGGCTTCGAGGTGTCCGCCAACGCCACCACGTACATCGCCGTCGAAGAGCTGGATGACGACTGGGATTTCTCACCCAGCTGGCGCATGAATATGTACCGGTTTGGCTGCTGTCCAGACAACGACGGCGACGAAACATACGCCTACAATGCCGCTGCTTGCCCAAATATGCCGGTGAGCAAGCGGGACTGTAACGATTCCGACGGCACCAACGCACCCGGCCGCCCTGAAGTCTGCGACGGACGCGACAACAACTGCGACGGCCAAGCCGACAACGGACTCACCTTTCGCCGTTATTATCGCGATGCTGACGGCGATAACTTTGGTAACAGTGCCTCTTTCCGCGATGCCTGTGCCCAGCCCAGCGGCTACGTGCTGAACAACACCGACTGCAACGACTCCGAACGTTTGTCCTACCCAGGGCGTACCGAAGTCTGCGACGGCATTGACAACAACTGCAACTTGCAGACGGACGAAGGCACACTAAGTACGTTCTACCGGGACTTTGACGGCGACAACTACGGTGATAGCAACAACGCCCAGCAGGCATGTAGTCAGCCCAATGGCTTCAACAGTCGCTCCGGCGACTGCAATGACAACGATGCCGCGCGCTACCCTGGAAACCCCGAGGTCTGCGACAACAAGGACAATGACTGCAACAACGTTGTCGACGATGGCGCGGGCACAGTCTGGTACCGAGATGCGGACTCGGACGGGTCGGGCCTTGCGAACGTCAGCCGAGTGTCGTGCAGCCAGCCATCTGGATTCGTGAGCTCTGCCGGGGATTGTGATGACACCACTGGACTACGTCGACCGGGCTTGAACGAGTCGTGTGACGGCTTGGACAACGACTGCAACTTCATCATTGACGATGGCGTTGGCCAGACTTGGTACGTGGATGCGGACGGCGATGACCGCGGTAACCCCAACACCGGCGTCCAATCGTGTAGCAACCCTGGCGGACGGGTGCTCACCTTTGATGACTGCGACGACACCACCGCACTTCGCAGCCCTCTGCGCGACGAAGTGTGTGACGGTATCGACAACGACTGTGACTTGGTGGTGGATGACGGTGTAGGCCCCGTGTGGTTCCGCGACGCCGACCGTGACCAGTTCGGGGACAGCACGAGTCAACGGCAGTCCTGCTCACAGCCCGCTGGCTACGTCAACAACAGCAGCGACTGTGATGACGGCACCAACCGCCGCTACCCAGGACTGGCCGAGACCTGCGACGGCCTCGACAACAACTGCAACGTGGCGATTGACGAAGACGCTGTAGACGCGCTGACTTGGTACAACGACTTTGACGGCGATGGCTACGGCGACCCCGGACAACAGGCCCGCCAGTGCGACAACCCGGGTGGCTACGTCAGCAACGGGGGCGACTGCAACGACCGCGCATCCGGCGTGAATCCTGGGGCTGTCGACACCCCGTACGACACCATTGACCAGGACTGCGTGGGCGGCGACGTCTGTGATGCAGACGGTGACGGTGTTCCAGCGACAATTGGACTGTGCGGCGGAAGCGACTGTGCAGACGGCGACCCGAACATCCGCCCCGGCGTGACCGAGGTCGTAGACGGCATCGACAACGACTGTGACGGCGTGATTGACGAAGACTCGAACGCCAACGATGACGACCGAGATGGCTGGACCGAAGACGCCGGCGACTGTGACGACGCGGACCCAAGCGTCTTCCCGGGGGCCCGTGAGGTCTGCAGTGGCACCGACTCCGACTGTGACGGCGTGGTCGATGAAGACACGCTCTGTACAGATGACGACAACGATGGTTCGAGCGAAGACCAAGGGGACTGCAACGATAGCGACCCCAACGTGGGTCCACACGCGCAAGAGTTCCCTGGCAACGGCATCGACGATGACTGCGACGGCGTTGTTGACGCGGGTGGGTTCGACACAGACGGCGACGGCGTGACCGAAGACGCCGGCGACTGTGATGACCTCGACCCGAGCGTGTACCCATCGGCCGTGGAAGTGGCGGACGGCGTGGACAACAACTGCGACGGTGAGATCGACGAAAACACCGATGCGTCGGACGACGACCTCGACGGATTTACCGAAGAAGAGGGCGACTGCGACGACGACAATGAGGACATCAACCCCGACGCCGTCGAGATTCGCAACGGCCGTGATGACGACTGCAACGGCATCACCGATGACCAAGGTGCAGACTGGGACGACGACGGCGATGGCCTGACCGATGCCGAAGGTGACTGCGACGATGGCGACGCGTCCATCCGCCCAGGCGCGGAAGAGCTCGACAACGGCATTGATGACGACTGTGATGGTGTGGTGGACGAGGGCATCGCTGACCTAGACCGCGACGGCTTCTCGGTGGCGGAAGGCGACTGCAATGATGCCGACAGTTGGGTCTTCCCCGGTGCCATTGAGATGTGCGACCGCGTGGACAACAACTGTGATGGCGCGGTGGACGAAGGGTGTGACGGGGTTGTCGATGAGGACACCGCTGCTCCTATGGTGCCCGCTCGGTGTAGCTGCCAGACCGGTCCCACGCCGTGGGCCTGGCTGCCGTTGCTCTTGGCGCTGCCGCTGGTCCGGAGGCGTCGCTCATGAGCCGGTTCTTCGCAGCCACCAGCGTGCTCTTGCTCGCCGCGTGTACGACCAACGACGGACCCGGCATTGGGGTCCTTGACTCACGCTTTGTCGTCCCAGCCTTCCTAGACGTTGGCGAAGCCGCAGCGGGGGACAGCCACGCCTTCACCATCCCGCTGACCAGCGAGTTTGGTGCCGGAACCTTGTTTCAGGTCGACGTGCTCAACCTAGAGGATGAGGTGTTCTTTTGGGCCGGAGACCCCGTGACCATCGCGTCGCAGGAGTCCGCTGACATTCCGTTTGTGTTCGAACCGACCGGCGAGGCGAACTCTCGCGCTATCGTCACCTTCCTCATTCGGGGAGATGGTGATGCGGAGGGCCAAGTCGAGCTTGTCGTTCGTGGCCGAGGCGTGTCGCTGAACGTGGCACGATGGCCCGCGATTCTTGACTTTGGTCCTGTTGTTGAGACTCGCTCACGCGTGCGCGAGGTCACCGTCGCCAACGACAGCTTGCTGCCCGTCAACATCATCGAAGCGGACCTGGACGGAGATGGATTCTCCCTCGAAGAGGTCATGCCAGTCACCGTCCCAGCCGGACAGACCATCGAGCTGGACATTCGCTACACTGCCGCCGATTCCCTGTCGTCGGAAGGCGACCTCATTCTTACCCTTCAGGACGGCACGCAGCTGGCACCTGTCGTTGTACGGGCGAATGATTGCACCGGTGGTTCCGCCTCTTTGTACGACAACGACACGGACGGTTGGACCTCGTGTGCGGGCGACTGCGATGACGCCCAGCCCAACGTCAACCCCGCTGCGCCCGAGATTGCAGACGGACGAGATAACGACTGCGACGGTCAAATAGACGAAGGAACTACCGCTTTTGACGACGACGGTGACGGGTTTACCGAGCAGCAAGGCGACTGCAACGACAGTGCCTTCACCGTCAATCCAGGACGAACCGAGCTGCTAGGTGATGGCATCGACAATGACTGTGACGGCGTGGCCGACCTTGGCAGCGACGACATTGACGGCGATGGCTACAGTCCAGTTGCCGGCGACTGCGACGACCGAAACGCCTCCATTCGACCGGGAGCCGCGGAGCTTGCCGACGGAAGCGACAACAACTGCAACTCGGTCGTAGACGAAGGTACCCGCCTGTATGACGACGATGGCGACGGCTTCTGTGAGTCTGTCCAAGACGCGTGCTCCGACGGTGCGCAAGGCGGCGACTGTGCCGATGGTACCGGGCTCAACTCAGCCAACGTCTACCCAGGCGCTCCCGAAATCGCTGACGGCATCGACAACGACTGTGACGGCAACGTAGACGAGGGTACCGCCCAAGGAGACGACGACGGTGACGGGTTTTCCGAAGCTGGTGGAGACTGCAATGACAGCAACGCCAATATCCACCCCGGTCGCTTCGAAGTGCGCGGGAACAACATTGATGACGACTGTGATGCCAACACACCGGACTGAGCTTTCAACTTGATAAGGTCTGGGTCATACGAGAGAACAGAGGTCAGAGGTCAGAGGTCAGAGCGTGCACCTTCGGCGCAAGCAACAGCGAGTTGTCTGCGCCTTTCCCCGCGCAAGCGTCTTCGTGACATCCCGTTGCTGGACTTTAGAAACCTAGTCTAAAGCTTCTGAAATGCCGACGCCCCAGGGCGTCTGCTCTGACTTCTGACGTCTGATGTCTGACCTCCCGAACCGCTTCGATTTCCGACAGCTGACTACCGTCCCAACGACAGCCCCACTCAGTTGCATTAGGCCAATCGTATGAACCTGTGGATCAAAGAACGTCTTTGCCCAATGGCAGCGGACCGCCTGCTCGTCGTGTTGTCCGACCTCGAGATGGGGGCGGGCGGTGTCAGTGACGACTTTCCGCAGTCCGAGTCCGTTATCGAGGTTCTCGCTCGCTACGATGACGCGCCGTACGATGACATCGAGGTGGTCTTCGTCTTCAACGGGGACACCTTCGACTTTCTCAAGACCTCCGTCGACGGCAAGTACACCCACCACGTCGACCTGACTGTGGCTCGGCGTAAGTTTGCCCGAATCGCCCAAGCCCACTCGGCCTTTCTAGACGGTCTTGCGGTGCGGCTTCAGCGGCCGCGGCGGAGCGTTCACTTCGTTGTCGGAAACCACGACCCCGAGCTGTTTTTCGTGGGCGTGCAGCAAGACCTCGCGCGACGGCTTCGTGCGCCGGGTCGCGTCTTTGTGCACTCATGGGCCTACACCACCGGGGAAGTCCGGATTGAGCACGGCAGCCAAGGTGACAGCCTGTTCCGTATGGACCCCGCCCATCCATTCATCAAGTACGAAGGGCGAGACGTCATTGCCTACCCATGGGGTTCGGTGGCCTTGTTGGATGTGGCCATGCCCATGCAGCCGGCGCTGTACCATGTCGACCGACTCAAGCCACGCGAGCGGGCTCTGGAGCTACTGCCGGAGGTCAAAGAGCTTATTCTAGCGTCTTACTGGCGCTACTGGACAGGCGAGCGGCTTCGGTCGGCGTGGGGTGCACATGACCCCATGACGCACATCAGCTGGACCATGTTCAAAGAGGTCATTCACCGCTGGCGGAGTGGCGACATGAGCTTGTCCGTTCGCGACCGCTACGAAGGATGGATGACCGGCGACCGGGCGCCCAAGCTGTGGATTGTGGGCCATGAGCACTGTCCCTCTGTCCTGACCTGGGCAGACCGAACGCTCCTTGTGACGGGATGCTGGCGTAATGAGTACGCGCTGTCGCCAGACGGTCGCACCCAGACCCGCCTGCCGAACGTGTATGCGGAAGTGTTTATGGAGGGTGAAAAGGTTCTTCGCAGTGAGCTTATAGAGGTGGCACCTCCGCCATTGCCTGCCGGCTACTGTCCCGATTCCGTGTTCGATATCTTGCCAGCCGTCCGCGAGCTGTTGGCCTCGTCCGCCCAGCGCCAAGCAGACGTCAAGGCTCAGCAAGCCCAAGAAGCACGCGAGAAAGAGTAGCCGCAACAATCGCTGGCACCCTGGTGACACTCCGTGGCGCAGTCTCGGGAAGGCGCCTCGATACATAAGGTCTGCTGGGGGCAGGGTGGTGACGTGTGGGTCGTGCGGTCGGGTGATGGAGCCGAGGGCGTCGTGGACGTCTCGTGGAGTGGTGCCGAAGTATTGCTCGGCTGGGTGCCGTCGTCACAAACCTACAGCGCTGGACCGTGAGCTTGAAGACACTGTGCTTCGGCTGCTGGAGACCCGGCCGCGTGGGGCGACCATCTGCCCGTCTGAAGCGGCTCGTGCTGTGACAGAGGACTGGCGTCCGTTGATGGAGCGAACCCGTCGTGCAGCACGTCGTCTTGTCGCAGCTGGACGCGTGGTCATCACTCAGAAAGGCCGTGTTGTGGACCCGTCCACGGCAAGAGGTCCCATTCGTATTCGCAAGGGTGACTCATGAAGATGTTCCGAAAGGCCCTCGCTGCTGTACAGCCTCAGGTTGGCGAACGACAGTGGGTGTACGTGCCTTATGACCAGCTCACCCACCGAGTCGGGCCCCTGGCAGACGCAGCGCCGTCGGATGTTGGCATTGTGCTGGTGGAGTCTCTGAGCAAGCCACGGCGTCGTCCGTACCACAAGCAGAAGCTGGCCTTATTGCTGACGAACATGCGTCATTTTGCACTGGAGCAGGCTGCACGTGGCGTAGCTGTCGACTACCGCGCTGGCGAAGACGACTACGCGACGCAGCTGACGGCGGCAGCACAGGAGCACGGCGCTTTGGTGTGCATGCGTCCCGCCGAACGGGAGCTTCGAGCCGAGCTAGCGCCTCTGGTCAGCGCGGGGCTGCTGTCCTGGGTAGACCACGAAGGATGGCTGACGTCGTCGCAGGACTTTCGCGCGAGTGCTGGCAAGACCCAGTTCCGCATGGATGCCTTCTATAGATTCGTCCGACGCAAGACGGGTGTGTTGATGGACGACGGCTCACCCATCGGTGGGCAATTCAGCTTTGACGGCGACAACCGCGAGCGATGGGATGGCACGCCAGAGGCGCCCGAGCTGCCTCGCTTTGTTCCCGATGCCGTCACGCTGGAGGTGGGCGAGCTGCTGACATCGGGTGTGCTCAAGGACCATCCAGGAACCCTGGACCTTGCGGCGATTGCCGCGACGCATGCAGATGCCGAGCGCTGGTGGCAGTGGGCGAAGGACTGCTGCATGACCGACTTTGGTCCCTATGAAGATGCCATGAGCACCAAGTCGGCCACGCTCTTTCACACCCACATCTCGCCGCTGTTGAATCTTCACCGGGTGCTGCCTCAGCAGGTCGTGGAAGATGTTGAGGAGCTCGACATTCCGTTGAACAGCAAAGAAGGCTTCATTCGACAGGTCTTGGGATGGCGCGAGTTTGTGCGGCATGTTCATGAAGTGACGGATGGCTTTCGCGTCTTGCCCAAGGACCCGACCTTCACGGGTGTGCCCTTTGAGCATCCGACCAGCGGAGTAGACGCCGGTGCCCATCCCACCGTTCTCGACGGTGAGCTGGACTTGCCACCGACCTATTGGGAAGGGGCGCCGTCTGGTCTGGCCTGCCTAGATGCCTCTACGGAGACGGTCTGGGCGACAGGCCATAGCCACCACATCACGCGACTCATGGTGCTGTCGAACATCGCTCGGCTGTTGGACGTGTCTCCGCGCCAGCTGACCGACTGGTTCTGGGTAGCCTACGATGACGCATTTGACTGGGTCGTAGAGCCGAACGTACTGGCTATGGGCACGTTTGCTGTGGGCGGCGTCATGACCACCAAGCCCTACGTGTCCGGGGCCAACTACATCCACAAGATGAGCGACTACTGCAAGAGCTGTGCGTTTCATCCCAAGAAGACCTGTCCCATCACGCCGCTGTATTGGTCGTTCCTGGCACGCAATGCTGAGGCCATGGGGAAGAACCACCGCATGAGTCTCATCATGGGGAGCTTGCGTCGCCGGAGTGACGCCAAGAAGGACCTAGACGAGCGCACGTACCGCTGGGTGCGCAAGACGCTGGTTGCCGGTCAGGTTCTCAGGCCGCAGGACGCGCCGGAATAGGGGCCCAGGCGTCGTAGGCTGCGACTAGCTGAACGGCGTAGATGCTCACCATCCAGGAGTCTGGCAGTGCGCCGGTGAAGGCGTTGCTGACCATAATCCCAGTGGGAATGACCGGGATGAGGCGCGCGAGCCAGAGTCCTACGGACTGGTTGCGCGCGATGAGTGCAGCCGCGACCGCGTACAGAACGGCACCGCCGACAGCTCCGAGTCGTGCGCTCTCCCAAGGACGCACCAACAGCTGCACGGCGTCGAGTGTACTCACGAGCAGGCAGGCGAGGGTGGCGAGACGAGTCATGTACGCAGCCTAGCGTACAAACAAGTGTGGGCCGACTGTCCTTGCGAACAGTCGGCCCACCGGGGCTAGCCCCGCACAGTGACTTATGGGAGGAGAGTCGGTGGAACGAGCACGCCGTCGATGACGTGGACGACACCGTTGGTGGCGACAACGTCTGCGATGAGGATGTCGACACCGTTGACGGTGGCTCCGCCATCAAGCGCGATGGTCACGTCTTCACCCTGGAGGGTTTCGACAGCGCCGGCCGACAGGTCGGTGCTGAGGATGGGCGCTGCGCCAGCGACGACGTGGTAGGTCAACACGGTGCCGAGCTGTGCATCGGACAGGCCAGCAGTCACGGCTGCGGCTGCGGTGAATGCTCCGTCTGTCGGTGCGAAGACGGTCAGGGTTCCGGCGCTGCTGAGGGCGCTGCCAATCATTGGGTTCGAAGCGTCTGCGTCTGCGACGCCGACGGTTGCGAGCAGGCTGTCGAGGCCAGCGTAGCCAGCGAGGTCAACGATGGTCGGCGGCAAGAGGACCGCATCCACAACGTGGATGGTACCGCCCACAACCTTGATGTCGGCCAAGGTGACAACGGAGTCGTTGGCGATCACGCCGTCAGTCGTGTCGAAGACGATGGACACGTTCTGGTCAGCGCTGTTGGTTAGCAACGAGGAGCCAATGGCTGGAACGCCGTTCGACAGAACGTTTCCGTCGACTGCGTGGTACGCGAGCACGGCGTCGAAGTCAGCAGCGACGAAGTCAGCGGTGATGTCGGCTGCAGCAGTGAACGCTGCGTTGTCCGGTGCGAAGACAGTGATGGGGTCATCTGTCGGGCCGGCGCTGAACAGGGCCTGGGTTGCCGGGCTGGATGCTTCGATGGCGCCGATGAGGCCGGTGAGGCCGGCCAGCTGTGCGGCTTGTGCCATGGTGGGCGGCAGGAGGACGCTGTCGATGGCGTGAATGACACCGTTGCTGGCGTCGATGTCTGCTTCGATGACGGTGGCTTGGTTGATCATGACCGAGTCGCCGACGTTGAGGAACACGCTGAAGCCCGAGAGGGTGTCTTCAATGGCGCCGAGGTCAGCGAGGTCTGCAGCGAACTCTTCCGTTGGGAAGGCGTGGTAGGTCAGGATGGCGGTCAGCGATGGGACCGGAAGGTCTTCGACGCTGTCTACACCTGGAATCTGTGCGAAGAGAGCCTCGAAGGCTTCGTCTGTTGGTGCGAAGATGGTGAAGTTACCTTCGCCAGCGAGCACACCGTCGAGTCCGGCGCGGACTGCGGCCTGGACCAAGATCTCAAAGCGGTCATCGCCTGCGGCAATTCCGGTGATGCTGGTGGGGTCGACTTCAGTCTCGGTACCCATATCGGTGCCGGTACCCATGTCGGTGTCGTCAGTGTCGTCCTTGTCGCAAGCCATGGTGCCGAGAACAAGAGCGAGTGGAAGAAGTGCAGAACGTAGGGTCATTGGTGTCTCTCCGAGGGATGATGAGCAAATGAAGGCGGCGGTTTGTCACCGGCTGCCTTGTGCATGGGGTTTGTATAGGCTTTGGGTAGAGATGCGCTGTCATGGAACGTCAACTGGACGGTGCGGTGGCGCACATACTTCCGATTGCAGTACATGCAACGCCGTGATGTCCGCCGTTTCTAGAATTGTCACACCTTCGTCCACGGTTTGTGCCACCCGGGGTCGCTAGCGAGATGCGGCGAACAGACCGACGAGCGGAACGGTGTCTAGAGCGCGACCTTTGGTGCCATGGGGCTCTAAGATGGCGTTTGCTGCCAATACTCCGGTGCTGTACGCGGCTTCCATGAGCATGGCTGGGAAGGGAACGCGTACCCAGTCGCCCGCCAAGAACAGCCCTGGAGTTGCGGTCTGTACACTGGGGCGGTTTGCATAGGCTCCGGTGTGCAGGGCAACAAAGTCGTCTTTGATCTGAAGGATCTCCCGCGACACGATCTGGCCGGACATCTCTGGGAAGAACTGCTCGAACTCAGCCAGCAGACGGTCACGGACGTCTTCGTCAGGCAGTTCGTCGGGGACGGCGTAGCAATGAAGCTCGTAGACGCCGCCGCCGTTCGCTTTTTGGTAGGCCACAGCGCCCTCTTCCATGCGGTGGTACAGCGCAACAGCGTCCAGCATGAAGGCGCGGTCGGTGACGAAGTACGGAGGAATCCCACCGCGAACGTCTCGGTCCGACCAGAAGCGCAACACCGCGTAGCGTTGGCCCTGCGGTAGCGACTTCAGCTTGTGGCGTGTGTCTTCGTCCAACCACTCCCGGTCGGACAACAACATGCGCGCGGCGGGCATGTCGCACGCCATGACCACGGAATCGTAGCGTTCGCCGTCTACACGGAAGGCGTCCCCATCGCGCTCGATGACGTGTACGGGGTGCTCAAGACGGATCTGAACGCCAAGGTCTGTCAGGTGTTCACGGATGGGCGCCAGCAAGGCTTCTTCCCAGTCCACTGTGGGGAAGTCGTAGAGCAACCCGTGGTCGTGAGACAGGTAGTAGCTGTGAAAGCTCTTGAGCATCTCGGCGAAGGACATCTTGTCGGTGTCTGCGAAGAATGCTCGGGCAAAGTTGTTGAAGACGACCTGCAGATCCTTGGGCAGGTGCGCTTCTTTGGCAAAGGCTGCGTACGAGGTGTTGTCATACTCTTCAAAGGTGGCGTCGCCGTCGTACCGCAGGAAGATGTGCATGTAGTCCCGCGCTGGGGTGAACAAGACATCGCGCATCTTGTACGCACCGGCTCGCCACAGGCCGTACAGGTTGAGCATGGGAACGGTGTCTACATTGCGAAAGCCAGTGGATGTGCCGTCGGGCTTGAGTACAAAGTAGTCGGCGATTGCGCGCATGCCTTCGCGCAGCTTCATGGTGTCTAAGAACGCATTCCAGTTGTAGTAGTGCCGGAAAAAGGCATGGAATCCATGTTCGACAACCTCTTGCGAGCCATCTTCGAATGTGTGGGTCCAGGCGCCGAGCTTGCCGCCGATGTGGTTGTTGCGTTCGTACAGCACAACATCAGCACCGCGTTCCCCCAGAACGCTCGCCGCACCAATTCCCGCAATGCCGCCACCGATTACCGCTACACGCAGGGGCTTAGAGACGGTGTCCGACAGGGAGCTGGCAGGTTCATGGAACCGGTGCCGGTAACCACCAAGGCGACGTTCAACCCACCAAGCGACGACGCCGCGGAAGCCGAACAGACCGCGGTCTTGCGGTGGAAGCATGAGCCAGCGTGCCGTCCAACCGGCGAGGGCCATGGCGGGAACGGCGAGACAGAGGGTAGATGCGATGGACATGCGGCGCGTTTAGCGCGGCACCTGCAACCTGGCGCGTGCCGGAATCTACTCGGCGGTCGGAAGTCCCAGGGCACCGCGTTCTGACGTTCCCCAGCAGGTGACAGCTCCCGCTCCGCTCCGCGCGCAGTAGTGACTCTGGCCAACAGCAACGTCGATGAAGCGCTCGTCATCCAGGCCAGAAGGCGGGGTCGTTGTTGTACCGAGACAGCTGATGTCTCCGCCCATGACCAAACACAGCGCACCGTTGCGACCCAGGTCGAAATTCTCTGCGATGAGTGGGGAGGCGTCCGCGAAGGTTCCATTGCAGACCACGTTCGGAATGATCCCTGTGTTGTCCTGCACGCATGTTGAGCTGCGACCGGCATCTACTGCGTCAAAAGGGCCTACTCGCGGTGTGGTCCACGCGCCTGCGTCTCCCCAACACTGGGTGTCGCCGGCTGCGGTGAGCGCACAGCTGTGCTGGTCACCCGCACTGGCGTTGAACAGCGGCACACCGGTCGGGGCGGTTGCCTTTTGAAAGGCGTCACTTCCCCAACACGTCACAGAACCCGCACTCGTTGTGGCGCACACGTGCGAGGTTCCAGCGCTGATCGTGGCGAAAGCCCCGGCAGGCGCATTGGTTGCGGTGGCAAAGGTGTCATCTCCCCAGCACACCACGGCGTCGGTGGTTGTGGTGATGGCACAGCCGAAGTCCCAGCCGAGGGTCACGTCGCGTACGGGCGATGTGGGTACGCCGCTGACCATGCCGAACCGGTCGTCTCCCCAGCATGTGACCTGGTCGGCAATAACGGCGCAGGTGTTGGACTCTGAGACGGCAATCTCGCTCGCCACAATGCTGCTGCGGACCACGCCCGTTGTGGTGGCGGTGTCCGAATCCGTATCGGAGTCCGTGTCCGAGTCACCGTCTGTGTCGGTATCCGTGTCGGAATCCGCGTCGCTGTCGCTGTCCGGGTCGGTGTCCCACTCTGGCGGTTCGGTGTCCGGGTCGCCTGGGTCAGAGTCCCAGTCCCCAGTCTCACGCCACTCAGCGGTCTCCCAGCGGGGCGGGTCGACCCGAGGCCCACCTCCACCTCCACCACCTGGGCCCCAGCCACAGAAGGAGAGAAGTGTGAGACTTGCGATGCTCGCAGCGGTTGTTGCGGTTGGCAACGCCATGGTGAACTCCTCGTCCTGCCCGGCTGCACTCTAGCTCGGTGTAGGGTGGCCTGTGGAGGTGTCTGTGAGACGCGTTTGGGGCCTACCCGCTGGATTGCTGCTGTGGAGCGGATGTGGTGACACTGGGTGCTTGAGTGGAAATGACCCCACATGCACCGTTCCAGCGGCGTGTGACAGCTTGGCCTTCACGTGCGACGACGGCACGGCGACCGTGCGGGTGCTGGATTCACTCGACGGACTGCCGCTCTCGGTTCAGACGTTGGCGTCTCCCGGCGACATTCTGCTGTCCAATGATCAGGTATGGGTGGTCATTGATGCCTTGGACCATCCTCACCTCTTCTCGGAGAGCGGTGGCAGCATCATCGATATGGGCACGTGGGACGGCGCCGATGACACCATGCAGCAGGTATTTCAGGCCGCTGGACTGCTCCCCGCAGAGGCTGCGCTGTACACGGATGTTCGGCTCATTGATGACGGAGACGTGCAGGGCGTGCAGTTCCTAGGCACGCTTGCGGGGAGCGACGACCTGGCAATCGCTACGCGCTACGACATTCGCGCTTGTGAGCCTGGAGTTCGCGTGCGCACCGAGCTTGTCAATCGTGGAACGGTGCCGCGCGCCTGGATGCTGTTGGATGCTTTTTGGTGGGGTGGACGCGGCTTATTGTCGTACTCGCCGCACGAAGACGGTGGCTTTTCCTGGCCCGACTGGGACCTGCTCACCATTGGCGACGGCTTTGTGTCCGCTCCCTATGTAGCGAGCGGTCTTCATGATGGAACGGGCGCGAGCTATGCGACAATGGCCTGCGACCGGGAAGAGTTTGACTCGCTTCACAGTGAGTCCGTCACGGCTGCCGGCCAGGCTCCTGTCGTCATACAACCGCGTGACTACCTGACCTATGACCGCTTCGTTGCAGCGGGTACGGGCCCCTCGGTGTCGGCTGCGACCGACCCCATCTACGAGCTACGTCGGCAACTGTTCGACGAGCCCTTTGTGACGGTCTCCGGCGCGTTGAGAACGGGAGGTGCTCCAGCGACGGGGGGAGCACTTCGAGCCAGTGTTGAGATTCGGGCGGATGGTCGTCCGGTCACACAGGTCGTTCCAGCGGCGGATGGGACGTTCTCGGCTCGCGTCCCGGCAGAGTCGGCGCTGGAGCTCACGGTGAGTAGCTTCGGCCAACAGGTCGTCAGCTTCGATATCTCAGGGAGCAGCTCGGACATTGACGCCGGTCCGCTCGACATTCCACAGGTCGGGGCCCTCGACATCACCGCGACTCTGGACGGTGAACAAGACGTGCTGTTGGCGTTCGTACTGCCGGCGGACGACGCGACGGAGAGTGCGGTCCGGGCCGATGTGTATGGGCACTGGGAGACGTGTGCGCCGTTGCTCGGCCTGCCACACGGAAGCTCCCCGGCGTGCAATCGGGTGCTGGTTGAAGGGCCGACAATGGTCCCGATTCTTCCAGGTCGCTACGATATTTTCGCGACGGCAGGACCGTTCAGCTCGCTGGGTGTTGCTCGGGACGTTGAGGTGACTGCCGGCGGCATCTCGACGGCAGAACTGCAGCTCGTGCGCTTCGACCTTCAGCCAGAAGGCACGCTCTCCGGCGACTTCCATGTACACGGCGGCGCCTCATGGGACGCGGGCATTGAAGACTTCGACCGTGTGCGGGCCTTCTTGGCCGCAGACATTGATGTCATCGTCAGCACCGAGCACAACTCAGCCTGGAACTACGCAGACGCTATCGACCAGCTCGGCGCAGACTCGCGGATTCAGCTCGTCACAGGCACAGAGAACACGGGCGTGATGCTGTTCGACGTCGTCCCAGAGACGCTCGTTCCCAAGGTGACGGGTCACTGGAACTTCTGGCCAATCGTGTTCGACGGGCAAGCCCCGTATCGCGGGTCGTGGTGGGACCAGAAGGCGCTGCCAGGGGAGCTGTTCAATCGCGCCTCTGCCGCGGGCTGGCCAGCAAGCACGGGCATTGCCCAGCTCAATCACCCGACCAATGCGCTGTCCGTTGGACGGGACTTTGGCTGGGCGGACACGATTGAGCTCGACTTGAACCGAGACGTTGCCGATTCTTACGACGGCACACCGCACAGCCTGTTCTCCGACACGCCGGATGGCAGCAGCATGCGCAATTCGGACTTTCATACGACGGAAGTCATGAATGGTACGTCGAACGGCTACTTTGCCGGCTACCGCGCCATCTGGTGGTGGATGCTAGACCAAGGGCTGTTGAGAGGCGGAACCGCGAACAGCGACAGCCACACGCTGACGGAAAATGTACTCGGAACACCCAGAACGCTCGTGTGGACCGACCAGCAGGTAGGGGCCTCATTCGACATTGACCGCTTCAACGAGTCGGTACGCGACGGCCGAATGATGGGCACGAACGGTCCGGTGATTGAGGCGTCCATTGTGTCGGGGGATGATTCGGTACGCCTGCCTTCGCTGACGGCCTTCACGCCGGAGGAAGGGGACGTCCTTCATATTGAGGTCCGGGCGGCTCCCTGGGTGGTGGTCAGTGAGGTTCGCGTCATCGTCAACGGACAGGTGATGGACACCTTCACGGATGTCACGGTTCCAAGTGACCCAGCGTCATCATCGCCTGCTGACTTGCTGCGCATTGAGCTGGATGTTCCGGTCGGCAGCTTGCTTCCAGTTGTGGGGGATGCGTGGATTTCCGTTGAGGCGGGTGTGGCTCTGCCGCTCTCTGGTGACCTGGACTGTGACGGAATTCCGGACACCGGGGACACCAACGCAGACGGCACGGTGGATTGGCGAGATGTGGAAGGCCTAGAAGAAGAGCCTGAAGAAGCGTGTTTTGATGACACGGGGCCGGTTGCTAGCGTTGCTGAACCCGACCGGGACACACCCCTGTGGTTCTTTCAGACGACCGTTCCAGATGGCTATCCAGCGGCATTCACCAATCCGTTTGTTCTCGACCTCGACGGTGGCGGATTTGAGGGGGTGGTCCGATGATTGTGTTGTTGATGGCTCTGGCGAGTGCGGCACCGTGTGACAGCGACCCGATTGCGACGGGGCCGGTGAGTGTCGCCCTGCGAGATGGGGCTCTTGGTAGTGGACGACGCGCCTGCCCACGCAGTGAAGTGGGGCTGGGTGGGCATGCCTTGCTGCTGGATGACACCGGCAACTTGAACATCTACGGCCAGATTCAGGTGCAGGGTGTTGTGGACGGCAGCGTGGCCGTCTCTGACCGCTTGGAGGTCTTTGGCCGGCTGGAAGCGTTCCGGTCGCAACAGGCCATTTCGTTGGCTGGAGCCTCGTATACGGGGCTCGGGCACACAACGGTTGGCGTGAGCGCGTTGGTGGTGGATGAGGTCGATACGCATGTGGCCTGGCTCAACCGAATGGTGTTGCCGACCGCGTTTGGTTTGTACCAAAACCAGCATCCGCTCGCTCTCGAGAGCGGTCTGTCAGCACAACTCGATGTCGGTGAGGCCCTGCAGCTGTACGGCCAGCTGTCGGTCATCGGTTCGATGGGAATCGGTCGCGGTCCCACTCAGATGCGGTTGGGAATCGCTCCGAGTCTCGGTGCCGAGCTGACGGTCAAGCGTAGCTTCGGCGTGGGTTTGGGGGTCGCAAGCGGCCTGCTGTACGACCATCCGTTCGACCATCTCTCGCCGCAGCTGTCGGTGCGAACGGCGATTGGAAAGGTGGGAATTCAGCTCGACGCGATGCTGCCCTTGCTCGGCCCGACGCCCCGTCCACTCGTTGTCGGGCAGCTGCGAGCGACCTACCGCTTCGACTAGCCGACGTTGACCCGAATGGTCTGGACGCTTGGCGAGCTGCCTATTCGGCGTCCGGCTCCTCAAAGACGCAGGAGTAGCCGCTGCAGACGCCGGTCACGTCTTGGTTCAGGTACCAATAGGATGTCCAGCTGGGACCGCGCTCGACGCGGATGTCGTATAGGGCGTTGTCGGCAGCGCCGATTCCGAAGTCAACCCCTTCAAAGCTGGCCTCATCACCCTTGAATGCGAGACCCTCGCTGTTGCCAAGGATGCCCCCTCCGACCATCTCGATGGATGCAGTGGCTTCGATGGTCACGGCGGAAAAGCGCGATGGAAAATTCTCAACAGTAGAATCGAACAGGGCCGCATGCCCCCCTTCCGAGACAATCAAGCCGACGTCAGCGTGGCGGGAGTACTCGCTCAGGTCTTCGGTGTTCTCGATTCGAGAATTGCGCATGGTGAACGAACCGTGCTGAACACGAACGGTCCGGGTGCTCAGGACAGCGTCCTGTACCACAGGGTTCGGCCGTACATTGTCACTGCGCTCGACAGTCATACTTGAAGCGACGAGGGTCAGATTCTCCAGGCGAGTGCTGCCGAGTAGGTAGGCATAGGACGTCACAATTGTGACCTCGCCCATGCCGCGCAGGGTCACGTCCTCCAGCCACATGCCATACTCCGATTCAAAGTACCCATCGCACAGGGTAAGGACTTCGCCCGGTGCCAAGTCAATCTCCTCCGAATTGAAGTCGGAGAAGACCCGACCATCCGACAGCTGGACGGTGCCGGGTTCGCAGTCCACAGCTTCGGCGCCAAAGATGCCCTGGTCGATGGCGTAGCTGAGCAGTGCAGTAATCGTAAAGCCGTCCACGTTTTCGGCGCCCTCGAGCAGGTCAAGCTGTACGAACGGCCGGCCGTCCACGATTGCAGCGACCTCTTCCATGTCGAGTCCTACCTCCAGGGTGAGCGTGTCGGACGTCGCGGAGTTGGCCAGAGCGAGCACCGCAGCGGCCTCAGCGTCTGTGAGCGCAACACGGAACGGGGCGACAGTCGTCTGGGTTTGCTGCCCTTCGGGTGTCGGGGCACAGGCGACGAGGACGGCGAGCAGGAGCGGTAAGCGGGACATTGGGGACCTCCGTTGAAGACACCGCCTGTTCACCTGCGCTCGGCCGAATCGGTCGTGCCGTTTACAATGCTTCGCAATGTAAAGAGGCCACCGTCGATGTGGTCGTTGCCAGTCTTCGCACCTAGCCGACGTTCACACGGATGGTCTGAACGCGGGGCGCACCTGGGGGGGGAATGATCTCCACGACCATGCCATTTCCTGCACGAAGGATGCGTATCTGGGCCCGTCCTAGGCCATGATGCATGCAGGCGGTGCGCGCGGCCAGTCGCAAGGACTCGGCCAGACGAGGGCCTACGGGCGAGCCATCCATCGCCCCATGGATCAGGGCTTCTAGCTCTTCTTCAAAGGAATAGGTCCGTCGCATGCGTGTCCTCGTGGGCATTCGCAGCTATTGTACGCACGCCTTGCTGGAGTGCCCCATGATTCCCCGCATCCTCACGCTGCTGCTCGTCCTGTCACCGCTCGCGGCGGCAGAAGAGACGTCATGGCAGCCGCTCCGCTCCCCATCTGCCCAGGCAACGACCTATCTGCAGACCAACTGGAACCGGTTCAGCGAGAACTACCATCCGACCTATGTGTTGGATGACAATCCGCGCACCGCTTGGGTCGAGGGAATGGACGGGAACGGTGAAGGGAGTGTGCTGACCCTGCCTCTGTCGACCGTGCCGAGTGCGCGGGCCGTTCGGGTTCGGATTCGCAATGGCTACCAGAAGTCTGCCGGATTGCTCACCGCCAATGCCGCTCCAGAACGGGTTCGATTGCGCGTATGGAGTGCTCGCGGAGGTATCTCCGGTGAGGTGGAGGTGACCCTGCTTCGTGAGATGGGCTGGCAAGAGGTGGTCATTCCACTCAACGGTGGGGGAGTCGGCCAGGTCGACCTGGAAGTGCTGAGTGTGCACGAAGGCTCGCGCTACCGGGACACCTGCATCAGTGATGTGATGGTGGACGTGGACAGCGACTCTCTGTACTCCGCACAAGCTGAGGCAGGACGGCTTCATCAGGCGAACACCTGGATTGCGGAGCGAGTGGCAGCGGCTCAGTATTTTGCGGGTCAGCCCGAAGACTACCCATTCGTGATGGGTTGGTATCCGTATGTGGATGACACGGTAGATGCGGCAGTCGCCGAACAGCTCATCACGGCTGAGCGGGCACGGATGGAAGCCCTTCGGGCAAGCCCAATTCGGTACGATGTGGCCCACACCCGTCGTATGGAAGTGAGTGATGGAAGCCGGGAATTCGAGAACGTTTTCCAGCATTTTGTCCCAGAAAACCTGGCTTGGTTTGAGACGGAACGTGAGCAGATCACCCACGAACAAGACTACGCCGAGTGGGAAGACGACGACCGGTTTCTAGTGCGCGAAGAGTGGCGGTCCAGCGAGCGTGTGGAGTGGGCGGATGAGACCAAATCAACGCCGCGTCGGGTACACCTGAACGTGCGGTCGGTCGAGTTCGGTCGTGGCACCTACCGCTCGGACGTTCATTATTTGCTGACCTACAACGCCGCGGGTCGCGTGGGCACTGTGTACACCCATGACGTCGGCAATGACGAAATGGACCTCAGCGCAACCACCGAGTCGGTCTACCGCATCACCTACGACGGAAACGGGACCATCTCCGGATGGACAAGGACTCGGCGTGTTGCGGGGGCGGACTACTACGCCATGCAGGCCGCTGATGACTGGAATACCGTGATTCCGAAGGTGGAATTCCATCGAGCCACTGCACGTGCGCAGCGGTAGTCTTGCCGTTGGCCTCTGTGTTCTGGTGGCGACGGTAGCTGTGGCTACGGTGCCGATGGACCTTGGATTTTCGCGTGGCAGGGACTCGGTGGATGAGCCCTTTGTGTCCGCTCAGCGCTGTGGTGTCTGTCATGCTGAGCAGCTTGAGCAGTGGTCCGGCAGTCGGCACGCGGTGTCGCACAGCAACGCCCTGTACACCCAAGGCTACATTGATGAGCCGCTTACCTTCTGTGTGAACTGCCACAGCCCGCTTGCCGAACAAGTGGCGGAGGTGGTGGCGAATCGTCCGTGGTATCTGTCCCAGCGTCGTCGGCCAGACACCGTTGCCAACAGAGCGCCGGAGCCCATGGCAGACGAAGGCATCACCTGTGTGGTGTGTCATCAGCGGCAGGGCGAGATTGTCAACGCCTCGGACTCTGGCACGTCACCTCACAAAATTCGCGTGGAACCAGACTTTGCCACGGGTTCCCTGTGCGGAAACTGCCACGAGTTTGAGATGTTTGCCGCGAGTGGGGAAGGCCTAAGGTTCACCGGTGAGCTGATGCAGGCCACGTTCACCGAGTGGCAGGCGTGGCAGGAAGCTGGCGGAAAAGAACAGTGCCAAGACTGCCATATGTCAGGCGGCTCGCACGAATTCCGGGGAGCTCATGACTTGGAGTGGCTGGCGGACAGCATTGACGTTCGCACTCGGCCGGGTCGGTTGCGCATTCGTTCGGTCGGCGTCGGACACAGGCTTCCAACCGGGGACCTGTTTCGGAACATGACCGTCGAAGTGGACACCGGTGAGGGCTTTACAACGCTTCACCGCATGGGACGGACGTACCGGAGCGAGACACACGATGGGGATGTGGTGAAGGTTATCGCCAGCGATACGGCGCTTGAGCCCGGCGAGTGGCGGCAGGTCGAGCTCCCCGAAGGGCCCTTAGTTTGGCGCGTTCGCTACCACTATGGCTCACCCTTTGACGAGGCGCGGGGACACTTATCGTCCGACGAACTCGTCACCGTCATCGCCCGTGGCCACCAACGGCGGTAGACGTCCCGCGGAGGACGCATCATGGTCAAGCGAGTGGGTATTGCAGGCGTGATTGGCGTGCTGTTGGTGGGTGGCATCCTGGTGGGAGCCTGGATGTCCCGACAAGGCGTTCCACAGCAACCGCAACAACCGGCTCCCGCTACGGTCATGGAAGGAACTCCCGCACAAGCGCGTCCCAACCCATCCCCAGAGCCGACGGTAGGCGACCCCGCTCCGGTGCGGGACCCACAGATGGATGAGGCGAAGGTCAGTGCGTTTCTACGCATCACCGGCGATGCAGGTGCGACCCATCAGCGCGTTGCTGACGTCATAGCAGGCTCCGAATTTGACGCGCGCAAGCGGGTTTTTGTGCATGCCGCTGTTCAAGACTACTTGGACAATCTGGCGACCTACCGCGACCAAGTCGCCGCCGGAGAGATGCAAGAGCGCGACCTGGTGTTCAACGATGAAGAGGCGCGAGATGCGCTGGACGACACCCTGCGTCAGCGCCTACAAGACGACACGGACCGAGTGCTAGACGCTCTGTAAGTGTCAGCTAGATACACTTCTCGATGAGGCCAGCGACACGCCACGCTCGGCAACGGGCGCGCAGTACTGTTGCGGCAAGTGCCATACGCTCCGGTCCGAGCGGCGGCATGTCGATATCTGCTTTGACGCCGCCGATGGGGCCTTCGCCAAGGCGGATCTCGAGCACGCGGGCGACGTCGTACAGGTCATGGTCGCCGTCTAGGAGGGGCAGGAGCAACCGGTCGACGTCATCAAGCTCAATCATGTTGTGGCGATTGCCAACCACGGGATGCTCGCCTTGTGCTGCGTATCGAACCAAGCGTTCAATGACCGGCGTTCCTTCGAGCTCTACGAGCGTTGGACCGGGCTCAACATCTGCGCGAACCACACCGAGCTTCGCCCAGTGGAAGAGCGCCTTGTGCACGTCTTCGATGTCGCTGTCGCTGACGAACTCTGCGCCGACATGCTCACGAAGATGTTCTGCGAGCTGGTCGATAGTCACCGGCTGTGCGAGTCCTAGAGCGCGAAGAACTTCCTTGTACAACCGAGACTGAACCTCGACTTCAGGGCCATCAACGGTCTTGACCGTGACGGCCTCAGCGGTGTCCAGCTTCATGTCGTCCGGCAAGCTCAATCGAGCGGACCAGAAGGCGCCTGGAAACGGTGCCTGCGGAATGGAGACCTTGTGATGGTCTCGACAGACAACGACGTGTGAGAACGTACGTCCGACAACCGAATCAAGCAGTGTGGCCCGTTCGACTCGGTCTACAACGCCGTCGATGAGCTGCCATGTTTCTTCTGGGCGTGTAGCAACGAAGTTGTCTTCGACGTCGACCTGGCCCATCCACGCAAGTCCGTGGGGTGCCAGATGTTCGGCAAACTCACGGTTCCAGATGGGATTCATGACCGGAGAGAGCTGGTCGTGAGCCATGTTGGACAGCTCACCAATCTTGCTGCGCATGTTCTGCGACTTCACCGCGATGGCCCACCATGAGTCGCCGCCAGCTTGGCTCTCGTCCAGCCACTCCAGATAGTCCATGGCGTGCTCGGCCTGTTCGAAGGGGTCGGCAATGTGTGAGAAGCGCTCGAGCAGCATCTCGCGGAAGGCGCCCCACAGTCGCCAGCCGGGCAGGGCGTTGTAGCTGATGTGAGCCACGCCATTGTCGGACAAGCGTGACGCGAACAGGCCCAAGATGTGCTGCTGCACTTGCAGAGGAACCCACGAGTACAGACCGTGCGCGATGATGTAGTCGTACGCCGGTCCGTCGATGGGAATGGCTCGAATGTCGCCCGCCATCAGCGTAATATTGGTCAGGCCCAGGTCGGCGATGATGCCCTGGCCAACGGCTATCGCTTCGGGGTTGAGGTCAACGCCAACGTACGTTCCCTTGGGATTGCGAGCGGCGATTGGAATGAGGTTGTCCCCAACAGCGCAGCCGAGCTCTAGTACGGTCGCCGTTGCGGTCTCGGGTGCGTCCAGGCCAAACCACGCGGCAGCGGTGCGCAGGCGGGAAGGGTGGGTGCAGTCGTGGGCATAGCGAGGGTAGCGATGGTTGCGCCATCGATCAGCGATAATGTCGGTCGTCACGTTTATTTGCGCTCGCAGAAGTCTGGAAGTCCGGTCAGTTCACCTTCGGTGAACGGGGAGGCAACGCCAAAGCTGTGGGGAAACAGCCAGTTGCTCACCATGTCGCCAGCGGACTGGGGCAGGGTGTGCCCAAGGTCGTGGTTGCAGCTGATAACGAGGTGCTCGTCTTCCATGAGCTCGGCTTGCAGGTCTAATGTGGTGACCTCAAACTCGACCTCAAACAAGCCCGCCTGGCCCCAGGTGTCGCCTGAACCGCCCCAAGACAGCAACACGGGAATGTCCCATTCAAGACGGTTGTACTCAACAATTGGCTCGGTTCCACCACTGAACATCAGCACGGATGCGAGTACATCGCTGCGATTCATGGTGAGGAACGTCGTCCACAATCCGCCACCGCTAAAACCGGTACTGTAGATGCGAGACAGGTCTACGTCGAAGTCTCGGTACAGGCAGCTTCGCAGGTCGTCGAACATCGCCAAGTCGTCTTCGCCGCCGTTGAGAAAGCCCCACTCAAGTGGGTTTTCATCTAGGGACTGGGGGACGACGATGATGGCGTTCTGCTCATCGGACATTGCCCGCGCACCGAGGACTCGGGGCAGAATCGTGCCGGGGTCGCCAACGCCGTACCACATGAACAAGACAGGTTGGTCCGGAGCAATTTGGCTGGGCATGTAGACGAAGACTTCGCGCTCACGACCGTTCGACTCGAAGGTGTACCTGCCGTCGCTGTCGATAGCCGGACAGGTACCCGAGGGTGCTTGTGGAAGTGGAGGCGGGGTAACGTTCGCCGCCTCCGGTTCGGGCTCAACGCACGCGGCGAGAAGGGCAAGTACAGCAATGTGGCGCATGGATCCGTCCAATCAGACGGCGAGGGTATCGCATTTGAACCCGACGAGGGCAATCTTGGCAACGGCGCTGCTCCCAGAGGGCGCCGTATTCCTTGCGGACAGGCGCCAAGCGACTCTCGGCCGTTACCACCGCCCCTTACGGAGTAGGCGTAGGCATGTTTGGACCTACGCTGCTGCCGAGGAATGCGGTGAAGGCGCCGCCATAGGCCATGGACCCAGTATTGTTCAGTGTGCCTGTTGCAGTGACGTCGAGGTCGTTGAGTACGATGGACCCGTTGTTGCTGTGGTTGAGTAGTCCGCTGATTTCGAGGTCACCTGCCACATAGAGGCTGCTGCCGGCGTAGATCGTGGAGAAGGTGACGCCAGCTGCGTTGGTGATGGTGAGGTCGTCAAAGTACGCGTCGCCGGCGCCGCCCCTGGCCAAAGATACGTTCTGTGGGCTGATGCCATCCAGGATGACGGCCGTGCCGTGGCAGCGGAACGGGTTCTGCGTGGAGGTGGCCGCAGTCAGGTCCCCGCGTGCCCGGATGACGCCGTGCGTGAACTTGGTCATCGAGGTGGAGCCCTTGAACAGCGCGGTCCCGTTGAAGGTGATGTCATCCGCGGCATGTGTCAGCTGAAGACCGTCGCTGGGGGCGTTGATGTACTGCTCGTAGTCGGCGTTGAGCACCACCGCGTGCCCGTTCGGGGTCAGACTGCCGTTCTGGTCCATGTAGACGTCCGGCACGGTGTGGGTCCACGGTGCGTCGAGCGTGATGTTCCCCGAGATGAGTGTGGTGTTGACGTTGTAGTTGGGGCTGGGCCGCGGAACGGCGGTCAGGACCTGGACTTCGTCTGCGGTCAGGGTGGTACCTGTCGCCACGTCCATTGTGGTCTCTAGGGTGACGTCGCCTGCGGTGAGCGCGCTGGTGTCGGCCATCTCTAGCGCCTGTTTGGCGGTGAGCCGTCCGACGATGTCCAGGGTCGTGGTGCCGTTGAGCGTCAGCTCACCGTTCGCGATGAAGGTGCCTGGAGCGCTGAAGGCCGCGTTGCCGCTGAGGGTGGTCAGTCCGAGGACCTCGGTCCGGATAATCGTCGATGATGTGAGTGAGGAGCCATCCGCGATGGTCAGGTCTCCCCCAACATACAGCTGACCGCTGGCAACGACCGAGGAGAAGGTGACTCCGGCGGGGTTGGTGATGGTGAGATCGTGAAAACGCGCTTCGCCTGAGGCCGCCCTGTGCAAGGACACCGTCTGTGGGTTGGTGCCATCCAAGATGACCGCCGTGCCGGTGGAGCGGAACGGGTTCCGTGTTGAGGAGGCGCCTGTGAGGTCCCCGCGTACCCGGAGGATGCCTGCGGTGAAGTTGTTCATCGTCGAGGAGCCCTGGAAGAGCGCATCTCCCTCAACGGTGACCATCGACAAGGCGTCCGTCATGCCCAGGCCCTGGCCGGAGCCACCATAATACTGGGCGAGGTCTCCCTGTAGGTCCAAGGTGCGGCCGGCGACGTTTAGGCGGTCACCGGACAGGAGCGTCGTGTCACCCTCCGCGCGTGTGTAGCCAGACAACGTCGTGATTCCTCGAACTTGGAGGTTCGGAACCACGCCGCGCAGGTTGGAGGTGCCCGGTAGAATCAAGGTGCCCGAACCTGAGATGAGTCCCGCAGTGACATCGCCGTTCGCAGTCACGGTGTACCCATCGGTCGACAGCTCGGAGCTCGAGTCAATCCATAGGCCCGCGACTTCTACGTTCCCTGTCAGAGTGGGCTGATTGGGCAGGCTTCCGCACACAAAGACATCGTCTGTGTTGGCGGGGATGCCGGAAGGGGACCAGTTCGCGCCATTTGACCAGTCGCTGGAGGCGGTGCCGGTCCAGGTCTTACCGAAGGAGATTCCGGTGTTGCAGTCCGAGACCAACAGAACGTCGCTACCGGGCTGTCCAGAGGTGTCCCAGGCAGTGATGCGGATGCTCTGGGTGCCGTTGGGCACGGTGAGCGAAGCGGAGAAGGATGATGTGGCGAAGGCAATGTCGGACTCGACGCCGTCGTCAAAGCGCACGGTGACGCGGTCAATGCCGTAGTCGTCTGACAGGGTGCCGGTGATGGTAATGGTGCTGCCGTCGACATCTACGCCGTGAGATGGGGAGGTAATGACCACCACAGGTGCTGCGTCTCCGTACGGATTGAGCACCACATCTTCTAGGATGGTTCCCCGCGGAATGTACGTCCCGTCTGCGACAACAACGTTCATTCCAATGCGGGCTCCTGACCGGATGGTCACGTCTTCGCCAACATCAGCGCCCGCAGCAACGACAACGTCTCTGCCAATGCGCGTATTGTCGCCAACGTCGGCGCCGGCCTCAACGATGGCGTTCTTGCGCAGGCGAACATTCTCCCCAATGACAACGCCGTTACTGACCATATTTCCGACCAACGTGCCGTCTTCGATCTCGACCTCGGGCCCGATGGTTGTTCTCTCGCCGACGTTGGCACCGATCCCCACATACGCACTCCGGGCAATGACAACGGAGCCGCCGATGACTGCATCAGAGCCAATCTCAGCCAGGTTGCCCACTGTGACATTCGGCCCGGTGAAGCGCGTTCGGTCCCCAACGGAAGCGGCGTAACCAAGGACCAAGGTGCCGAAAGTAGCCTCAACGTCTTCGCCTACGGTTGTGGCGCGGCCCAGCTGGCTGTCCGTCCCAATGATGGAGCGATTGCCAATGAACGAACTTCGACCGGCGACACTCAGGTCGTCCAAAGTGGCGTCATCTCCCAGGTGACTGCGAGGAGCCAACAGCGCGTCTGCGCCGAGGACCGCATCCGTGCCAACGCTCGCGCTTGCCGAGACGATTGCCCCGGGGTGAAGAGTGGCTCCCGCCCCAACATTGGCTGTGCTGTGCACGCAACTCTCGGCTCCGGGGACGAGATCGAGATCCAAGTCGACCCACTCGCATCCGCAGTACCCTGGGTCATCCTTGTCCGGGTCTGTTGGGCAATTATCCACGGCGGATGCGACCCCTGGTGCGAGCATGCACAAGGTCATAAGAAGGCTATTACGCATGTTTTCCATGACGAGAAGCCACCCGCTGACTCCCTAAATAGGAACCACACAGTGCCGACCACCCCGATGTCACGTTCTATCACGAACAAGGTACCCAGACATGCCATATCAGCCGTTCAGTGGATATATTGGTCGCCTGTTTGGGGCAGAGGTGGCGTTTGCTTATGTCTATGCCGAAACGCCGTGTTGAGACGGGTGGCCAAGAATTCTCGGATGGCGATTGTGCCTCGAGACTCCCGAGCAATACCAGGTATTTACTGCCTCAACTCGATAGACTGATTGGGTTGACTATTTTCCTGGGGGTCGATGGTCGGCCACGAGGGCGATTCCCATCCACGGCAGAACCAGAATCGGTGACAGCATGAGCACTACCCACCCAGGAATCGCGCCATGGCCGGCTTGTACGACAGGGCCGTCGACCCCCAACCAGAGCTTGAGCCACCACGCCGCATACAGGGTGAGGAAGACCCATAGGTAGTTCCGCCGCACGCGGTTCGCGAACGCCTGCCACAGCGTCATTTCAGGGCCCAGATCAACCAAGCGTGCGGCCAGCTCGGTGCGAAAGGCATCTGTAATGGGCTCTTTTCGCAAGATGGGGGCGAAGAACCCTTTCTCTAGGGCAGCCACTCGCACGCGCGACGCCTCCATGTCCAAGTACCGACGCCCCTCGATGTACGCGAACACCATGGCCAGCACGTAGGGTAGCAACAACACCTCGGGGGGGGCATTGGGCTTGCCCAGCGTGAAGGTGATGACGGCTACCGCCGCGCCGAGTGCCCAGTTCGTTGTTGTATCTAGGCGTACTCGGTACATTGTGAGCCGGCCAAGCTCCCCGCGGTACAGATGGATGATGGGCGTGTTCGACGTGGTCATGAGGACTCCAAGGTCCGGTGTGTAACCGAGGCGGACGGTAGGCCCATCTGCTGTTCAGTCAGCAGGGCTGCGGAGCGTTCGCCACCGGTCGACAGCGCGAGGTGCCGTGGATAGCGGCAGGCCATGCAACGCCCGGCTCTGACAGTGATGGTGGTGACTGTGCCGGTAGTCCTTGTGGCGCTGGTCGGTGGTGCGTTCTGGGCGACTTGTACGGGTCCCACGCCGGTCATTGAGTCGCAGCCTGTGTGCCCCGCCGAAGCGCTGGGCGAGCGGTTTGGCACGAAGCACCTGATGTGGGGCGGCCAGATGACGGACGAATCCTTCGGGACCCACGCCTTTGGTCTGCGCTACCGATACGTCGCGGGTCCGGTGCCCAGCGAAACGTGTGACGACTGCCGCGCTTGCGACATCGACGGAGTGCCCTGTGCCAACCCAGATGGATGTGGTTGGTGGGGCTGCTGGCAGCACGACATCTTGCCGCCCGGTCGCGTGGCGTCGGACTTTGCTAGCAACAACAACGTACCTACTCTAATCACCTACTACACGTGGCTGGCCGTCTCAGGCGGTGTGGAAGGGGAGTCAGAGCTGGCCGCCTTGGCCGATGAAGACCGTGTTGCTTCCTGGCTGGGCGACCTGCGCTTCTTCACACAAACCCTCTCGGACCAAGGCCCGGTCATTGTCCATATGGAGCCCGACTTGCTCGGTTTCCTGCACAAGAGTGGTCGGGCGCCGAGCGACATTCCCGTGGCGTTGTCTGGCGTGCCGGAGTGTGCGGACCTACCCAATACCGCGGCCTCGCTCATGCCCTGCTGGGGTGAAATCGTTGATGAGTACGCGCCGGAGGCCTTGCTCGGCATCCACGTGTCCGCATGGGGGCACGGTGCCGACCTGATGCGTCATCCAGGCGTACTAAACCCCGTTGAGCATGCGACACAGACAGCCTCGTTCTTGCAGTCCGCCAACCTCACCGGAGATCTGCTGGTGGTCGAAGCCAGCGACCGTGACTCCGGGTTCAATGGGCAGCCGTGGACGGATACCCAGCCAAGTCTAGACCGCGCCCTTATCTGGGCCTCAACCCTCACGAAAACGACCGAACTACCGCACCTGTGGTGGCAGATTCCCATGGGCACCCCAGAGCTCGACAACACCTGCGGCCGCTACGTCGATGACCGCGTCCTTCGCTTTGTGGAGGCCCGGCATGCCGTTGCTGCGGCCGGTGCTATCGGTGTGGTCTTTGGCGCAGGAACCGAGTGTATGACGTCCCCAGAGACCGATGATGGCGCCTTTCTGCGCGCCATCGCTCCAGCGCTGTCCGACCCCACGCCACTGTGTGGTCCGTGAGTCTGGTTCGTCGCGCACTTCTCGGCGTCTACGCACTGGCCGGTGTCGCCTATTTGGTGTGGCGTCTGCTGTACACAATGGGCGATGCGCCGTTGCTCTGGTCCGTTCCCTTCTGGGGGGCGGAGCTGTTCTTATTCCTCACTGGGCTAGCGTTTTACCTGTTGTTGCCAGAGCGCGAGGCGGACACCCCAGAGGCCGGCGACCCAGTGGGGGGTGCGGTCGACGTGCTCATCCCAACCTACTCGGAGAGCGCTGACCTCGTGTGGCTGACGGTCATTGCCGCGACCCAGATGCGCGGCGAGGTGCGCGTTCACCTGCTCGACGACGGCCGACGCCCCGAGATGCAGGTAATGGCGGAGTCCTTGGGCGTTTCCTACCTCACGCGCGACACCAACGAACACTTCAAGGCCGGCAACCTCAATGCCGCTCTCGCCCAGGTCGACGCCCCATTTGTGCTCGTGTTGGACGCAGACCACCTGCCGCGGCCGGAGTTCCTCGAGCGCACCCTCGGCCACTTCACCAACGAGCACGTGGCCTTCGTTCAGGTCCCGCAGCGCTACTACAATACCGACAGCTTCCAGCACCCCACAGCCGGCCAGCCCTGGCATGAGTCCACGGTGTTTCACGAGCGCCTGCAGGTTGGCGCAGACCGCGTGGGTGCCGCCATCTTGGTGGGAACAGGGTGTCTGTTGCGGCGGTCTGCGCTCGACCAGGTCGGCGGCTTTGCCGTCCAGAGCGTGACCGAGGATGTGCTGACGTCCATGAAGCTCCACAGCGCGGGATTTGAGGGCCGCTACGTCCGCGAGCCCATCGCGTTTCTGACCGCGCCCGACTCGACCCTCGCTTGGTGCAGTCAGCGCTTGCGCTGGGCTCAGGGGGCCATGCAGATTGTCCGCCGAAGCAACCCGCTCACTACTCCGGGTCTCACCCCTTGGCAGCGCCTCGCGTATAGCTCCGCACTCGCCAGCTTTGCGAGTGGCTGGGCTACGCTGTTCTTGCACGTTGCACCCGGCCTGTACCTGCTCACCGGCATCGCGCCGGTGTCTCTTGACGCCACATTGATGCTGCCCATTATCGGTGCTCACCTGGGAATCGACATGGCCACGCATCACTTGCTTGCGTGGCCGGACTCGCGCTGGTTCGCGACGGAACGCTACCGGGCCGTCCAGATCCCCATCCAGGTCCGAGCCGCGTTTCGGCTGGTTCTACCGGAAGGCGCCAAGTTCCTACCAACCCCAAAGGGAGCTCACACCGGCTTGCCGCCGTTTGTCGTCATGGGTCTAGGGGTTCTGCTCGCATTTCATGTTGGTGCGGCGTCCTGGGGTGGCTGGATGGTGCTCAACGAGATGGGGCACACCCCTGCGATTGTGTTCGCAACGGGCGTTGCAGTGTGGTTCGGCATTGTCACTGCCAGCGCGCTTCGGCACGTCCTGCGACGTCGCGGGGCAGAGGGGCAAGCGTCCATCACTGCACCCGCCTCGCTGACGGTGCAGGCCAATGGCGTACAGCTGCAGGCTCAGCTGGTGCGGGGAACGCCGGATCGGGTGTGGATTCGCGTTCCGCGTGCGCTCGCGGTTGGAGCGGAGGTGTCTATTGCTGGGGTGGCCTCTGGTACCGTCACCACCGGCGGGCACCTGTGCAAGGTGCAGCTGGCATGGCACGCGCCCGAAGCCCGACGTGCATTTGCCAGCGACCTGTACCTGCGCCAGCCGGAAGCTCCATGGGAAGTTGCTCCGAAATTGGGGTAGTCACGGCGCTTCAGCAGGAACCGATACGCTCCACTTGTTCGCTTTGATCGTTCGATTGATCGCGTTGAAGCGCTCTGGCGTTGACGTGTCTGGTAGCGCCTGTGATACCGGAGGAATCTGCCAAAGGTGCCTCTATGCGCGTTTTCGCCCTCGCTCTGCTGTTTGCTGGTTGCAAAGCCGACCCCATCATCACGTACCTAGATGCCGGGCAGTTCGAGTGTGTAGAAGACGCCTGTCCGACTGAGCCTGGAGATGTCGACCCGTGCGATGCCTTCAGCCGCCCCATGGTCTGTGTAGATGCCGCAACCGTGGCCCTGTCCGGCATTGACGTAGACGGCGAAACGGTCGGATGTGACGCGGTCTGTGTGGCCACATGTGACGACGACTGCGACGATGGCTCCCAGTGCCGCGACGTCGGCATTGAGCGGCTGTGTGTGCCCGAAGAGTGCGGCAATGGCTACCTCGACCCTGGCGAAACATGCGATGACGGCAACGAAGATGACACCGATGACTGCCTCACGAGCTGCGAGCTGAGCTTCTGCGGCGACGGTGAGCTGCAGGGTGGAGAAGAGTGCGACGACGGCTCGGCCAATGGCGACGACCAAGCCTGCACCGAAGACTGCGTCATCGCACGCTGTGGGGACGGTCTGGTTGGCCCCGACGAAGCCTGCGACGATGCGAACGACAATGACGAGGACGCCTGTCGCAGCGACTGCACCATCCCCGGCTGTGGCGATGGCATCCTGGGCGGCGAAGAGGCCTGCGACGACGGCAATGAGGACTCCGACGACGGCTGCTCCAACGCCTGCGACGTTGAGGTTGGATACGATTGTTCCACCGGTACCTGCGATTGCGACAACGGCTACACCGGCGCTGCCTGCGACTCCTGCGACGTTGGCTACCAAGACGAAGACGAAGACGGAATCTGCCTGTCCAACTGTGAGTTGTCGGCGGTATTCGCGCCTTGTGAAGCGGACACTGAGATCTGCGCCATCGTCGACGGCCAGGCCACCTGCGGCTGTGCAGACGGCTACCAGGACGGGGACAACGGCTGCGAGGAGATTCCTCCATGCCGCCGCTACGTCATCGAAGATGCTTCGGGTTCCGGCGCATCCTGGAGCGACGCTTCAGGCAGTATCCAAGCCATGGTGGATGCCGTCGGCGTGATTGTCGCTGCCGACCCAACCGAAGACTGTGAAGTGTGGGTAGGCGAGGGGACCTGGACCTACGGTGACCTTCTGCGCACCGAGACGCTCACCTTGGCCGACAACGTCACCGTCCGCGGCGGCTTTGCAGCTGTGGAAGAAGAACTCGTAGAGCGCGAGCTCGGCAGCTCGGGACGTCCGGCTCTCGGCACGGTGCTCGACGGTCAAGGCAACGCCTACCACGTCGTCACTGCCGCAAACGGAGCAACTCTGGATGGCTTCATTGTCACCGGCGGCCTGGCAGACCAAGACTCCACCGTCTCCGACCACGGCTGGGGCGGCGGCGTGTACGCCCGCGATGTCGATGGCTTGACCCTCTCCGACATCCTGTTTGAAGGCAACGAAGCTGAGCGTGGCGCTGGAGTCTCATTCGACGGCGGCTCTGCAACCCTCGTAGACTGTTCCTTTGACGGCAACCTTGCCGACTACTCGGGTGCAGGTATTGATGCGCGCGAGATGGCCGCTTTGGACATTACCGGCTTGTCCTTCGCTGCCAACACGGCCGATGATGGCCATGGCGCCGCGATTTACGCAGAGGATGTCAACGACCTCTTCGCCACGGACACCTCCTTCTTTGGCAACGTCGCGCAATGGGACGGCAGCGCGGTGTGGTTCGGCGGCGCCGGTACCCTGACCCTCTCCGGAACTGACTTCGTCAACAACGGTGGTCTTGAGAGCGGCTGCCTTGGCGGCGCGGTCTACGCCATTGGCGAGGACTTCAGTCTGTCCATCAGCGACGCTCTGTTCCTCGGCAACGCCTCGATGATGGAAGGCGGCGCTGTGTACGTAGACGGTGCCAGCGATTTGTCCGTCAGTAACAGCACCTTCTCCGACAACATCAGCCAGCTCGAGGGCACCGAGCGTGACCCGACCGGCGGACGCGGCGGTGCCATCACGGCCTACAATGTTGGCAGCGCAACAATGGACGACGTGTCGTTCGACGGCAACGAAGCCTTCTGGGACGGCGGCGCCATCTACATGGACTCGGCCGAGTCGCTCACTCTGACCGGCACGTCCTTTACAGGCAACACAAGCGCGGGTGCAGCGGGTGCAGGTCTGTACCTGACCGGCGTGGATGCTATTAGCGTGACTGACGGCATCTTCACCGACAACGTCGCCCATCACTTTGGCGCGTCCATGTACGCCTCCGAGTTTCAGACGGCCGAGTTCGACACTCTCACCGTCCGTGGCAACGAGTCGGGGCGCGCTGCAGTTGGCGGGCTGTACTTGTACGGCGTGAACCAAGACGCGCTCGTCTCGGTCACCAACGCGGTGTTTGAGGACAACGTCGCCCACTTTGGCGGAGCGGCCATCGCCGTGGCGGACGTCGGCACCTTCACGCTGTCCAGCAGCGTCGTTAATGGCAACGTCAGCACCCAGTCGGGTGGCTCAATCACCGTGTTTGAGGTGACTGAGGTCAACGTGACCGACACCGCCTTCGAAGACAACACCAACGGGTCGGTGGGCGCTCTGTTCGTTCGTGGCTTCGGAGCCCTCAACGTCGATGGCTCTGAGTTCACTGGCAACCATAGCGACTTCGGCGCAGGGTTGACGGCGTGTGCAGGAGACTTCGACCGGGGCTCTTTCGGCGGCACCAACTCGTGTGACGGCTACGACTTCGACCTGCCTCCGGGGACTTCGGTCGACGCCATTTCTCGGGCTACAGACGTCACCGTCACCGGAACGGTCTTCACCAGCAACACAGCGAGCGGCAGGTGGGGCGCTGGTGCAGCCATCTACGACGTAGCCTCGGCAACGCTCGATGACGTGCAGTTCCTCGACCACACTGGCTCTGACCTTGGAGTGGGAGACGGGTCTACCGGTGCCCTGCACCTCGACGCGGTCCTTGGCGACATTGTCGTTTCCAATGCCACCTTCTCGAACAACGACTCGGGCAACTACTTCTCGTCCGGCATCTATGCCCGCGGCTCTGGCTCGTTGACCGTCACTGACTCGACCTTCACCGGCTCGCTCAACTACGCACACATTGGCCTAGAAGACATCCCCTCGGTCATCGTCGAGCGTTCCGACTTCTCTGATGCTCTTGGTGACAACAACATCATTGGCGGCGGCATCACCCTCAATGGCGGCGGTGCACTCGAAGTGCGCGACTCTACGTTCGCGCAGATGAGCGCGAACGTGGGCGGTGCGGGTATCTGGTACGAGTCGGGCGACGAGGGCAGCGCCTCCGTCCTCATCGAACGCTCAACGTTCACTGACCTCTCGTCGGATGTCATGGGCGCTGGCGTGAGCGTGAACATGAGCCGGTCAGGGTCTCCGGGTGCTGTCAGCATTGTGGACTCGACCTTTGGGTCCACTGCGGTCGACATCATTGGTGGCGCGGCTCGCATTGAATACATTGGCTCGGTCGACATCTCCGGAACGTCGTTCACGGAGAGCTCGGCGGGCGTGGGTGGCGGCGCTGTCCGCATCTACGGCGCGAATGGTGTGGACGTTCCTGTCACCATCTCGGACAGCTCGTTCGCGAACACTGAGGCGGGCACTCTGGGGGGTGCGCTCAACATCGAGAACGTCGAGAGCTTGGCGATTGCCGACACCACGTTTGACAGTGGTTCCGGCGGTATTGTCGGCGGCGCTATTCGCGCGACAGTTCAAGGCGATGCCTCGCTTACCAACGTCTCGTTCATCGGCTTCGAGAGCGAGTACGTGGGCGGAGCCGTGGCGATTCAAGGTTCTGAAACGGGCACCGTCACCGTGGTTGACGCCGTGTTTGAGGGCAATGCCACCGGCGTGACCGGTGGTGCTGCCGTGTTTGACTACTTCGCTCTTGCCACAGTGTCGGACAGCCGATTCGAAGGCAACGGAACAGGCAGTGTCGCGGGCGTTGGTTCTGCCATTCAGTTCGGAAATGTAGACACCGTAGTTGTGGAGCGCACGGCGTTCATCGACAACCTCTCCGGGGTTGGTGAGTTTGGCCCCGTTGGCTACACCGGTGCTCTTACCGTGCAAAGCGGCGTCAACCTGTCGGTCTACGACAGCCTCTTCTCTGGAAATCTGACCGAGAATAGCGGCGCGAACGGCAGTTCAGGCGTGGCCCGTGGCGGCGCCATTCACTTTGCCCCAGATGAGAACGTGACGGGCAGCGCAATGCTTGCAATCGTCGGCTCTACCTTCGAGGGCAACACCGCCGCCGACGGTGGCTCCGCTGTGGCGGTCTGGCGCAATAGTTCCTTCGGTTCCTCATCACGGACCCAGATGAGCGTCACCAACAGCATCATCGTCGGCAACGCGGGCCTCAACGCTGTAGAGCACACCACCGGCTTGTTCGAGGGTGACCTCGGGCTGGCCGACAGCGCTATTCAGGAAGCGGATATCCCCGTCGACAACGTGTTCGGCACCGACCCACTCCTGTTTGGTGGCGCTCCCACCGAAACGGACCCGTACCGCCCCTGGCGCCTGATGCCCGGCTCACCGGCCCTCAATGCAGGCATGTTCAGCGCCTTGTCAGCCACGGACTTGGAAGGCATGACCCGCAGCGACCCGCCGGACCTCGGAGCCTTCGAAGCACCGTAGGGGGAGACCTCTGGACGAACAGGACAGCCGCAGGGCTGTCCTAAAATCCACGCCTCTGGCTGGCCCATGTTCGCAGAGGGCGGCACAGAAGTCTGTGACGCTTTAGTGTGGAACGACCTCGGTGACGGTCTCGTAAGTGACCTCCTGGCCGTCGGACCAAACGTCTACGATCCGCACAGTAACGACGTCATCCCACAGGGCATCTGTAATCCAGACATCCAGGTCGACCTCTGTGTCGTATGCGTGAAACTCGCTGTCTTGATGCAGGTGCCCAGCGACGTTGATGCCGAGTAGGTTGTCATACGGCAGCATTGCCTCGGTCAACGTTGCCCAGTTGTCTAGGAAAAATCCGCCTGGCCCCAGGTACATAGGCTGGTGTGTGAGCATGACGACGGAGCTGTCCAGCGCGTTTGTTGCAGACGCAAGCTCGTCGACCAAGAAGGGCAGCGTGCCGCCCTCAAAGTTGTGCAGCGTACCCATCTCAGAGAGCACGCGGTCCGTCTCGTTTCGAGGTGACCAGTCGAGTCCGACGAAGCGCACATCCCGGTGCTCAAAGGCGAAGTTGAACAGCCAGCTGTCGACGCCATGCTCTGGGTTGTGCACCGGTCTCTCGGCCATTCGCCAGCCATCGAGTGTCGACTCCAGAGCGACGTAGTGTTCCGTGAATGAGGTGTGGAACACCTCTTCGTCTCCGGACGCAATCTCGTTATCCCCGATCATGGGGGCGACGGGGATGACCGTGTCGGCCAACAGGCGCACGGCGTCGGGGAAGCCGTTGCCCCAGGCTATGTCCCCGGCCAGCAGGACAACCTCGATACCGCGAGCGTCGGACTCGGCATCGATCCAGTCCAAGGCGTCGGCGAATCGGTCGACGTGGTCTTGGCTGTTGCTCAGGTGGGGGTCTGCAATGACGGCAAAGCTGAACTGGTAGGTCGCAATGGGAGCGGCTTCCGGCTCAGTTTCAGTGTCTGCAGGTGAGGTGCCTGTGCACGCCGAGAGCAAGAGAAGGAGTGGAAGTCGCATGGGGCCATCGTAACGCGAAGAGAAGGCCGCAAAGGCCTTCCCACTGGGCGTACTGCGGTGGTGAGACCTAGAAGTCCTCTGCATCCGGGTCTGCCTTGAGGGTCATCAGCACAAATGCACCTACGAGGACCGAACAAACTCCGCCGTACAGGATGCTGAGCACCTCAATGATAGCGATGGCACGACCGAAGGACCGGTACCGCTCGGCGTCGGACACGATTAGCGCGCCGCTGATGATCTCTAGAATACCGAGAACCAAGGGTAATATACCGACGAATCCACACAAGGCGCCAATCGGGACGGGGCAGGCTCCCAGTGAGATGACCGCGCAGAACACCGCAGAGACGGTGCCGCCGACGGTCGTCCCAAAGATGAACCAGGCAATCGACATGATGATCAGGTTGATTAGCCCAGAGATGATCTGAGCGATTCCGACGTTCCTGACTTGCTGCTCATCCATGCGATTCTCCCGTGTTGTGTGGCTTTCGGGGCATTGATTGCAGGGACTGCCAATGCCGAATTCACGATTGCTTCGTGCCGCGCCGAGCGTTGTTACCCGCCGGAGCTTGGCGTGCCGGAGTTCTTTTGGATGGAACAGTGTGATTCGTGGGTGAGTCTTGTGGGAGCCGTCGTCATCTCTTACAAGGCCCGTCTTTTACGGAGCACAAAATGCGTATTGCCTACTGGATTGTCACTGTATTGGCTGGAACCGGCCTGTTTCTCGGTGGACTGGGAGACCTTGCCGGTGCGGCTCCGGTCGTGGAAGGGCTGACCCACATGGGCTACCCAGCGTACTTCGCTACTATCCTCGGATTCTGGAAGGTATGTGGTGTTTTGACCGTCGTTCTGCCGGGAATGAACCGTCTGAAGGAGTGGGCGTACGCAGGCTTTTTCTTTGTCCTGAGTGGTGCCATCACGTCGCACATTGTGGCAGAGGGATCCGTGGCAAATGCTGTTCCGGCTGCCGTTCTGCTCACATTGGTTTTGCTGTCGTACTTCTTGCGCCCAGAAGAGCGTACGCTGGCACCGTCGGGAACGTAGTCTCTACGTTCCGCTGAACTCAGCAACGAACTGGCGGCCCGTCGCAATGAGCCGTCCGCGACTGTCCCACAGCTGCTCGTCTACGTCACTGTAGCCATTACCGGCCACGGTGGCGGTGGATGAGTAGCGATAGGTCTGATCCTGTGTAGGGTCTGGCACGGCGTACAGATTGACCATCCAGGTGACGGTGGACGCAGCGATGGGCCGGTTGACCATGCCCAAGATGGGTGCGGGCCACGAGTCGATGAGCGCCAAGATTGCCGCTGGTGTCGGCGCCGTGGGCTTCTTGAATGCGACGTAGCCTTCGATGTTTGCACGGCCTCCACCCTGAAAAGGCAGGCTGTCCAGAGTGGCCCAGTGGTAGCGGAAGTGCTGGGTGAACTTGGGCGTGATGCCGTCGATGTAGGGCATCTCTGTGCATGCGTCGCGGCCAGCAATCTCGGATGGCATTGGAGCATCAAGGTGGATGTCGCTGGGCCGGTCTGCTGCGACCGTGGCCAAGACGGACACAGCGAGCTGGCCGTCTGTAAACACCTGAGCCTGGGCCTGGGTGACGGCGCGTCCGGACCGGTTGATGCGTGCTGTTGTGGTGACTGGGCCGGGCCCCATTGGGGCGGTAAACTGAGCCATAACCGAGCGAACACGACGACCTTCGGGGATTAACGGTCCAATGGCGGAGAGCGCAAGACCGGCGCCAATACCTCCGAAAGCGGAGCGGCCTTGTGTCCAGCTTGGGTGGATGAGCCCGCGTTGGTCGTCATCGATGGCGGTAGCGTGTGCGAAGTTGATCATGCCGATGTGTAGCGCGACGGACCCGCTGAGGCTGGGTCCGTTAGGGCGTCACCACAGGGGTATTGATGCGTCCACAACCGCTATCTGTATCGGAACTGCAGGTGGTTCGCGGTGGACGAGCTCTGCTCGATGGCATCAGCCTAGACGTGCAATCGGGCGAGCTTGTGATTGTTGTGGGGCCCAATGGTGCGGGTAAGAGCACGTTAGTAGGCGCATTGTTCGGATGGACAGGCATCGATGGCGGCGTGGTTGAGTGTGAAGGAACGTCTGTTGGAAAGCTGTCCGGCGTAGAGCGTGCCGCTAGGCTTGGATGGTTGCCGCAGCGTGCGTCGCTGGCAGAGCCCACCCCCGTGATTGAGCAGGTCATGGCTGCCCGGTTTCGGATCCGTGAGAGTCGTGCACAGCGCCTGAAACATGCTCTCGAAGCGCTCGAACGGGTGGGGTTGCGTCATCTTGCCGAGCGCGACGGAACCTCTTTGTCGGGTGGAGAAGCTCAGCGCGTGTCTCTGGCGGCACTGATTGCCCAAGACGCACGGACGTGGCTGCTAGATGAGCCAGCCAATCACCTGGACCCACGGGTTCAGACTGAGCTTATGCAGATTGTCCTTGGCGAATGGCGCGCGGGCAAGACCGTTGTTCTCGTCACCCATGACCCTGACCGAGTGTTGGCCAGAGTCACCGAGGGGCCGGCTCGCGTGGTTGGGTTGCGTGACGGGCGTGTCACCTTCGAGTTGTCTGCCCACGCCGACGCTTTACCCAGTGCCTTGAGCGACCTGTATGACGTGCCCGTGACCGCCATCATTGTGGCGGGGCGTCGGCGTTTCCTGTTTGGTGTTCAAGCATGAGAGTCGCTGTATTGGTGGTTGTCTCGTTGTTAGCGGTCGTTGCGGCACCCTTCATTGGGCCGAGTGTTGACGACGCCGTCTGGTCGTTTGTGCTTTGGGAACTGCGCGTGCCGCGGGTGCTGATGGCTGCTGCGGTCGGAGCCTGTCTGGGAACCGTGGGCGCTGCCTTTCAGGCCATTTTCGGCAATCCTCTGGCGACACCCTCCACAACGGGGACCACAGCAGGAGCGATGGTCGGTGCGCTCGCCGCGTTGGTGTTCATGGCTACACCGAACCCGTCGATTGTGGCGATTGCGGCCTTGATTGGTGCGCTGGCGATTGCGCTTCCGGTGGCTGCTCTCGCATCTCGCGGCAACCGGCGCATTGAAGATGTGTTGTTGGCGGGCGTTGCCATGACGCTTGGTGCTAGCGCTCTGACCACCGGACTCCAGGTACAAGCGGACTTGGCCACCACCTTTCGTGCGGTGCGCTGGAGCATGGGGTCGCTCACCCAGGTTGGCTACAGCGGAGTGGGGATTGTCGCGGTGGTCTGCGCCGTGAGCATCGCTGGAGTTCTCTGGCATCTACGCGCCCTCGAAGCGCTGATTGCTGGCGAGGCGCTCGCGTTCTCCCAGGGTGTAGATGTCACTCGGGTACGAACGCGGGTGCTGGTCTTCGGCGCGCTTGGTGTGGCTGTGTGTGTGGCGTGGTGTGGCCCAATCGCCTTTGTGGGCTTGGTCGTGCCGCATCTTGTGAGGCTGGGTGTGGGCACGTCAAGGCGGCTGGTGCTGACTCTGTCCGCAGTGTGCGGTGCTGGTTTCTTGGTGTTGTGTGACACCGTTGCCCGTACGGTCTGGGCGGGCCGAGAGTTGCCGGTAGGCGTTCTGACCGCTGCGATTGGGGCGCCGCTCTTGGTGGCCTTGGTGTTGCGGCGGCCTGGGCGCGCGTCGACTAGAGTGTCTAAATGACCGACAATGCCGTCACAGCCAGTATCATTCAGACCATTGAGGCCAGCGGACGCCCGTACGAGCGACGGAACCATTCCCTGTCTCGTACCGCAGAAGAGGCGGCTGTCCTACGTGGCACGCCGCTGGGTATTGGGGGCAAGTCGCTGGTGATGAAGCTCGGGAAGAAGAAGGACTTCGCCCTGTTTGTTGTCAGCGGTGCCCGGCGTCTCGACAACTGGAAAGTGCGTCAGGCTGTTGGCGTCAACAAGCTTCGGTTCGCTACGGTGGAGGAGCTGTTTGCACTCACAGGGCTGCGTCCGGGCTGTGTGCCTCCGTTCGGAAGGCCGGTGTTCGATCTGCCCCTGTACGTAGACGCTGTCACAGCCGAGCAAGCCCTGATTGCGTTCACGCTGGCGGACCACGAAAAGAGCGCGATTATGGCGACGGCCGATTGGCTGGATGTGGTGCAGCCTACGGCGATTGCTGATCTGTCGGCAACGCCGGTAGACCCTTAGATCCTCGCTAAGACAGTGACGAAGGTGAGGGCATCTGCACCCAAGGCCTCAAACAATCGGCGTCCTCCGCGCAGTCGTTCGCGAAACTGGGGAACGTCGGGGTTGTCTGGATTGGCGAAACACCACGCGTAGATGCTCTGTCGCCACACGTCGTCGTAGCGTTGCCACGCTTCTGCGTCTGCTGTGTCAACGCTCGACGGGCGCCAGCCAAGCACACGAATGGCGTTCTGAAGTTCGTGCAGGGTTGGGATTTGCTCCGCGAGCTCTGGAATGAAGTTCCACGCCTCTCGTTCATCGCGGACGGTCACGCCAATGAGCGCCCACTTTCCTCGCCTGCCTACGTTGTTGCAGAGCTTCAGCATTTCACGCCACGAACCACCCAAATCTTCTACACCAATACAGACCACTAGGTCGGCAGCGTTGCGGTGTGACGCGGCCCAGTCGGCGGCGTCTCCGACGACCCACTGTCCAACACCACCACTTCGCGCACGGGCGGCGTCGACACACCGGGCTGCGTGGTCAATACCCACCGTCCAGCCACGATTTGCGGCTGACCAGCTGCGCAGGAATGCACCCGTCCCGCAGCCGAGGTCCACTACGGTTCGTGGCGGTCGTTGTTCGAGTGCCGCGAACCAAGCATCTGGCTGGTTTGGGGGCATCGGAGCACACCACTCAAGGTCGGCGTGCCCCACACTTTCAAAGACAATGGATGTTGCTGGCTTCATGCTTGCTCTATCGACGCATGATTGGAAAACTTGAACCCGAAAGTACCGGCGCGTCAGTCTGTCGCTTCGATCCGGTAGACGTAGGTGGTCCGAGGCTCGCGAGCGAATCGTTCAGCAACGACGGCACGGACATCGGCAAACTCCCCGTCGTCCGCTGTGTAGGCGGCCTGCAGGGTCCGAGCGTCGTCGGCATCGCCGGTTGCCTTGATGTGTAGAACCCGTCGGATGAGACCGTCAATGGCGTCTGGCAGGTTGTCGGCGTCTACGGAGATGCAGCCCGTGTCTGAACCGTTCGCTGCGAGCGTTTCTGGGTGGAAGGTCATGCCACCGTTGTCCATGAAGTACCCGACTTGAATCGCCGCGAGGTGGCTGTAGGGCTCTGGATGACCGGCGCCATCTGTGAGTCCCGAGGCAATGTGACCGAGGGCCCAGCCCATGTCGGCCACTTGTCCTGGGTAGAGGGTGTCGATGTCTTCGTGTCCGTTGTGAACCATCCACAGGGGCAATGCCATGGCTGCGGTCTGTGCTTTGAGCTCTTCGAGCATGCTCGCCAGTGGACCACCGAAGGACTCGTTGTCCGTCTTGCCCTCAAACGTGTAGTCGTGGGACGGCCCCAGATTGTGTGCCGCTTCATGAAGAACGGTGCTGAACAGCTGTGGCCCTGGGGCTGCGGGCCAGGCGGCCATGGTGGTGTCGCAGAACACGCTGGCGAGCGCTCGGCGCTTGGACGACACGCTGTCCGCATCTCCGCCGATGTTCGTCATGGCCACTGTTCGACCGCCTGCTTCAGCAACTGGGCCCCAGTTGGGCAGGCTCTGGCCAATCGTTGCGCTCGAAGCGGCGCGGCTGTCTCCGCGATTGACCATGACGTCGATAAACTCTGGCAGGTCAAAGCCCACCGTTCGGGCCGAGTAGTCGTCTCCGGCCAGGTCTGCGAGGTGCTGCTCCATGGCCTGTTTGATGGGGTTGAGGCGTTGCTGAAGGGACAGCCCCGCGGGGTTGACGCGGGCGAGGACCATGTGGAATGAGGCGTGTTCACTGCATGGGTCCGAGTAGGTTTCGTCGGGCCCGATGCGGATGTAGTAGCGGCTGTTGTCTTGGCTCATGTCCGCCCAAGCGATGTCCGCGGAAAACCAGTCGTTGGTCTCGAACGCGCCCGCTGCGGCACGAAGGTAGGTCTGCAGTGCCCCTTCATCTGCGGGTGCAGCATCTGCGGCAGTTCGCAGCGTGACTGCAACGGCCTGCATGTCAGATGCCCAATGCTCGGAGTAGGGCCGTGCCACAAGCTGTGAACCCTCTTGGACAGCGACATGAAACGGGTCCATTGCGGCACGCGGAATGGCGCTGCACCAATCGTCTCCGGTCTGCGCAGACGCTGGGTACAGGCCGGAGATTCGCGCAGGTGTCGGGAGAATGGTCGTGCACTCCGTGTTGGCCGCGAGTGCCGAGCTCGTGCAGTAGGGACCTTGGTTTCGGTAGAACACGCTGTGGGCCAAGGTGTCTTCTGGCGGGATCTGTTCGGCGAGGGCGGCAACACCCAGCTGCTTGTGAAACAGCGTCTCGACCTGTTCTCCTGCCTGCAACAGCGCGCGAATCATCGCGCGGTCGCCTGGGGGCAGTTGACTGGCTTCCGTTGTCAGCAGAGTGACCCGACTGGCTGCGAGCTCTTGCTGGAGGAGAGTGTGCCGGGCGTCCAACGGTTCTGGCAGTGGTTCGTAGATCCGAGCGGTTGCCGCTTCAATATCGAGGCCGGACTGTGGTGGGGAGATGGTGGTTACAATCTCACCATCCGCCCGCTGGAAGAGGGGGATTGCCAGCTCGACGGCCCGTTGGTTGAACACCTCTCGCGTGATTGCCACCGGAGGTGCGGAGGTGACGGGTTGGGGCGTCGGTGTGCTGGCACAACCGGCAAGAAGTAGGAGCAGTGGACGGGCTTGGAGCATGTTTTGCCTCATTGAAACCGCGGCTTACTCCTAGAGGACTGAGAAAAATCTGCTGTTCTTCAACCTTTTCCTAAAGTTGTCCGGCTATTGTCCGACACCGTTGAGCGTCCATCCGGCGCAAAAGGAGAATTTCCATGGCTGATGCACAGGAACGACGACGCGCGCCCCGTCATGACACGATGGGCGTGATTGTTCATGCCGCTCTGCACGGGGAATCTGAGCCCGTTGGCCTATACACTATTGGAGACTTGTCGCCCCTCGGCGCGCTTCTCCAAGGGGTGGTCCGGATTCCGGATGGGTCGCATGTCGACCTGACTTTGGAGATTCCGGGGGACCGGTCCGTGGACGTACGAGCCACGGTCGCTCGGTGCTTCGGTGACGACGGCGACATTAAGGTGGGTGTGCAATTCAGCGACGTTTCTGACGAAGCCGGTGCGCTCATCCAGGAAATTTTGCTGTCCGAAATGGTGCGAAGTACCGATCCTATCGTGCTGGTTGTTGCCGGTGGTGTCGGTCAGGCTATCGACCTGTGGGCGGACCTAGACGAGGTCGGCTGTGATGCACGGGTGGTCCCTTCATTGGACGAAGGCTTCGTTGCTTTGCACGCTCGAGATTTGCCCGTCTCCACGATCTTGGTGGATATCCGCGAAGGTGCGAGCGACGATACCGTTGCGTTTGCTCAATACGCTCAAGAGAACATGCCTAAGGCACGCTTGTTGTTCTTTGGAGTTGATGACAACGCTTCACCAATGCCTGGCGTAGAGTGTGTCTCGGCCTTGCAATGGACTCTGGAGAACCGCCAGACGCTGTTCCGTCGCCCCCAAACGGCGCCTCTTCACCTCGTGACACCCTAGATTCTTGGAGCGTCCGTTTTGGCCTGGGACCGTGTAGAACGACGTATACGAGTACCAGCACATCTTGACGCGCTGGAACCCGAACCATCGCCTGACCCTGCGCGCCCGATTCGGGTGCTTTTGGTCGAAGATGACTCCATTGACGCTCACTTGGCGGTGCGTGCTCTTCGGCGTGCCGGTGATACTGAGGTGGCCGTAGTCGGCACGCTGCGGGAGGCACTGCAGGCTCTCGAAGACGGCGGTTACGACGTCGTCGTCGCTGACATGCATCTACCGGACAGCACCGGCTTCAACACCGTTGAGACGCTCGACCGTGCTGCGCGTACCATCCCCATTTTGATGGTCAGCGGTGGTGGTGACGAGAATGCTGCACTTGAAAATGTGCGCCGGGGAGCCCAAGACTTTTTGCTGAAAGGTGAGATGGACTCTGGCTTGCTGACGCGTGCTCTTCGCTATGCGATTGAGCGAAAGCGCTCGCAGACCAAGCTCCAGTACATGGCGCTTCGTGACGGTGTCACGGGGTTGTTCAACCGGTTCGGCTTCCGTACAGCATTGGCCGGCGCCATCGAAGCGCGGGAACATGCGCAGGGATGCGTGGGCGTGCTCTACCTCGACCTTGACCGGTTTAAGGCCATCAACGACAGCCTGGGTCATGACGCTGGTGACGAGCTGCTGCGTATCGTCGCTCATCGTCTCTCCGTGACCGTGCGCGACAACGACGTGGTGGCGCGAATCGGCGGCGACGAGTTTGCGATTGTGGTTCCCGAGCTGAGCTCCACTGCGGAACTACGTTTGATTGGGCAGCGGCTGCTGAATGCGTTCGTTGAGCCCATCCAACTGAGCGGCGTGGAAGTACGCGTGACCGGTTCTGTCGGTGGCTCCCACTTCCCTGCATGTGGCACCACCGTAGACGAGCTAGTGACCGCTGCTGACAGAGCGATGTACCGCGCCAAGAGTACCGGTCGAAACCGGTGTTACTGCGCGCTGGGGCGAGCGGCTATGGCCTCACTGCCTCAAAGTCGGGCACGTGAGCTGCACTTTGCGCTTCAGGAAGACCAGTTCGCTTTGGTCTATCAACCGCAGGTCGATGGGAAAACCGGTCGGATTGTTGGCTACGAAGCTCTGATTCGTTGGGATCACCCTACGCTCGGTCGCGTCGCACCGAACGACTTTGTCCCCATGTTGGAAGAGACCGGACTCATCCGCTCGGTGGGGGCTTGGGTCTTGCGGACCGCCGTCGAGTTCCTGGTGCAGATGCGTGAGCGCACGGGTGAATGGCGGCGCATGGCCGTCAATGTTTCTGCGTCTCAGCTGGACGATGGCACACTGATTGAAGAGGTCACAGCGGTGCTGGATGAGCTTCAAGTCCCGCCATCCTGTGTGGAGTTGGAGTTCACCGAAGCGGCCGTCATGCGTGACGTTCCGCGTACGGCACAAGTCCTCGACCGACTGCGAAACCTCGGGGTCCGTATTGCCCTGGACGACTTTGGAACTGGCTACTCTTCGCTGTCACACCTGCGTCGGTTCCAGGTCGATACCCTGAAAATCGACAAGAGCTTTGTCCAAGACACCAAAGACCACGCCCTGGTTGGCGGAATCATCAGTCTGGGACTTGCCCTCGGCTTGACCGTTGTTGGAGAGGGGGTTGAAACGCCGGCGCAACGGGACTTCCTCGTGGACCGCGGGTGCGAAGTCTTGCAAGGATTCTTGCTCGGCCGGCCCGCAGATCCCGAGACCTACCTGCTCGACTGAGTGCCGACGGTAGCTGACTGCGATAGCCCGCCGCTTGGGCCCCTTGCCGACTGGAGTAGCTGTGGAACTCGAAGGACAGATTGCGATTGTGACCGGTGGCTCCCGAGGTATCGGCCGAGCCATTGCATTGGCACTCGGGCGCGCTGGTGCGACTGTTGTGGTCAACTACGCTCGCAACGAGGCCGCTGCACAGGCCGTCGTAGACGAGCTGGGTGGCAAGGGTAAAGCGGTTCAGGCTGACATCGGTACCGCCGAGGGCTGTGAGGCCTTGCTCGCTGCCGCAGACGAGCTGGGTGGGCTGGATGTCCTGGTGAACAACGCAGGCATCACGGCGGACAACCTGGTTGTTCGAATGACAGATGACGAGTGGCAGCGGGTGATGGACACCAACGCCGGCGGCACGTTCAGGATGTGCCGCGGTGCCATGAATCGGATGATGCGTAAGCGCAAGGGCAGCATCATCAACATTGTCAGCGTTGCGGGTATGCGCGGTAATCCGGGTCAAGCCAACTACAGCGCGTCCAAGGCGGCGGTGATTGGACTGACCCGCACCTTGGCGAAAGAAATGGGCAAGCGCAACATCCGTGTAAATGCGGTAGCTCCTGGGTTTGTACAGACCGACATGATTGCTGGTGTGTCTGACACGGTCATTGCGGAGGCCAAGAAGGTCATCCCGATGCGCCGGCTAGCGCAGCCCGAAGACATTGCACCCGTCGTCCTGTTCCTCGCGAGTCCTGGCAGCGCGTACGTCACGGGCCAGGTGATTGCGGTGGATGGCGGAATGTCGGTGTAGCTACGAAGAGGGCGGCGCTACCAGAGGGCGCCGTCGTCAATCCACTGACGAATCAGGTCAATCTCGTCGTCCGTCATGGCTCGGCCGATTGGCATCTGTGTACCAGAGCCGCCAGCGAGTGACTGGGTTCCGTTGACCTTGTGGAACAGGTAGCTGTTGAGGCTGTCGCCAGGGGTGACGAGCATCAGGTCCGACTGGGCGGCGGGTGCGTCAACAAGCCCCTCCAGACCCGTGCTGTAGAGGTTGAGGCCGGACTCTGGATTGTCAGCGCTGTGGCAGCGCGTGCAGTGCTCCTGCAGCAGAGGAAAGACCTCATCGCGGTAGCTGACTTCGGGACCGCAGGCGGTGAGAAGAAGCAGCCAGATCACGAGGTCAGGTCCGTCAGAGCACCGGTTCCATCAATGCCGAAGGCCTCTTCCGGCAATCCAGCAGCCATCATGATGCTGCTGTACAAGTTGGCCACAGGCGCATCGTAGCGGCGATGCACACCACCGGTATGGTGACCGACGCCACCACCAGCCAGAAGGACGGGCATGTCGTCGTGGTTGTGGCGGTCGCCGTCGCTGATTTCGCTGCCCATCATGACCAAACAGTCGTCAATGAGCATGCGGTCTTCACCGGTAGGTGTGTTGGCCAGGGACTCGACAAACCGGGCGAACTGGGCCACGTGCCAGCGGTCGATGGTCGCCAAATCATCGAGCTTGGTTCTGTCTCCACCATGATGCGAGATCTGGTGGTGAGCTCGGGTCACACCCAAGAAGTCGTGAACCCGGTTGCTTCCGCCATTGGCAAACATGAAGGTAATGACGCGGGTGACGTCACACTCCAGCGCAATGACCATGATGTCGGCCATGGCCATGGCCGCCGCTTCGATGTCGGGTGGGGTGGTCGGGCGCAAGCCTGGGTCGCAAGTGGGCGCCTCAAATGTATCGAGGCGAATCTCCAGCTCGCGAACGCCAGTCAGGTACTCGTCGAGTTTGCGGTTGTCTTGCATAGACAGACGACCCGACAAGGACTGAGCTTGACTCACGCTCTCGTCCAGCACGCTCTTGCGCAGTGCACGCCGGCGTGCGCGCTCAATCTCGGTGACACCGGCATCTTGGCCCCCAAAGAGTCGGTCAAACGCCAGGCTTGGGTCAGTGATTTTCGGCAGGGGTGTGGAGGGACCGGACCAAGCGATGTTGCGTGGGTAGGCGCAGGCGTAGCCAGAGTCGCAGATTCCACCGTTGGCCCCGCCTTCGAGACCCAACTCGAGCGACGGCAGCGAGGTTGCAGAGCCGTAGTGTTGAGCCACGCGCTGATCGACAGACACACCCACGGAGATGTCCGCGCCGCCAGTGAACACGGGACGTGCACACGTGAGGAAGGACGCGGTTCCGCGCGCGTGGTCGCCGGGAAGGTTGTCAGTACCGCCTGCGTTTCGCAGCCCGGAGAGTACAGAGACGTGGCTCTGCACGGGGGCAAGTGGCTGAAGTGAGGGTGGAAGGTCGAAGTTCGCGCCTTCCGTGCGTGGCTTGAACTCCGACATCACACACCCGTTGGGCGTGAACCATGAGATGAAGCGCAGTGGGGGTGCTTCTTGTGCACGCGCGCTTCGTGGAACCATGGAACCGAGCCACGGTAGAGCAATGCTCGCTCCCGCTGAGCGGAACAACCATCGGCGGCTGACCTTACTCATTGGTGACCTCCACACTGGGCAACGGGGAGTCGTCTGGGGCTACGCCGCGTCGTTGGCGGAAGGGGTCGGACAACACAATGGCTGTCACGAGCGCCTTGAACCGACGGTCGTTGGCCGCGTATTCACTCTCGATGGCGTCTAGGTAGGGCAGGTCTTGAACGCCGGGTGCGCGACCGAGCGCCCATGTGATGGTCTTCTGAACAACGCAACGGTCGAACTTGCGGGACTCGGACAGCTGGCCAACGAGCGCGGTAGAACCTACAAAGGTGAACCCATCAGGCAAGCGGCCACTGGCGTCTACGGGGCGACCGCCATCGGTGTTTCTCCAGGCGCCGATTGGGTCGTAGTTCTCGAAGGCATAGCCGATGGGGTCCATGGACAGGTGACAGCCCTGGCAGACAGGGTTGGTCAGGTGTTCTTCGAGGCGTTCACGGATTGGCTGACCGAGCTGTTGCTGCGGAACTGTGGCGTGAGCCGCGATGTCGACGGCTGCCGGCCGTCCAATCTCGGAGGTTGTGCCGAGGCCCTCGACTCCTGCAGGTGGTGGCGCTGGAGCCTCGCACAGCAAGTTGTCCAAGACCCATTTGCCTCGCTGAACGGGACTTGTACGCTCTGGATAGGACGTGGAGGTCAGCCAGCCAGCGGTGGTCAGGAGGCCCGCGCGTTCGGTGTCCGACAGATCTACTTGCGCCCACTCAAACACCGGCTCGGGCAGGCCGTAGTGAATGGCGAGTGTGCTGTCGATGTAGGTCGTGTCGGACGTGAGCAGCTCCCGCATGGAGCGGTCTTCGAGCATCACGCTCTGCACGTGCAGACGCATTTCTTCGGCCATGGACTGACGGAGAATTTCTGTCCATTCTGGGAAGACGTCGGGGTCCGGAGCGACCTCATCAATGGCCGCGATGCTCAACCACTGGGCTCCCAAGCCATCCACAAGGGCGTTGGCGCGTGGGTCTGCAAGCATCCGCTCCACTTGGTCAGCGAGCTCGTCTGGGTTGCTCAGGCGGCCTTCTGCGGCCCGCGAGAGCAGCTGTTCGTCCGGTGTGGAGCTCCACAAGAAGTACGACAGGCGTGTTGCCAGCTCGAACTGGGTCAGCTCATGCGGTGTGGTGTCGTCCGGGGCCCCGTCCAGCTCGACGCGGAAGAGGAAGTTCGGCGACATCAACAAGCTACGCACCATCCAACCAATCGAGCGGTCCGGCTCTTCTCCGGCATCGCGGGCGGTGTCGTACAAGCCGACGAGCTGGGCAACTTCGGACTCGACCAGCGGGCGTCGCCAGACCTGTGTGCCTAGGGTCTGCGCGATGCTCCGTGCACAGGCCGGTTCTTCTGCTGCCGTGGGGACGCAGGTGAAGACAGTGTCGTAGCCAGGTGGCGTTGGCCCCATGGTATCGAAAGGACCGGACAGCTCAACCCAGTCGATAATGGCGTTTCGGTCTTGACTGGGGGTGGTCTGCGTAGCCGGCACGTAGAAGTCGTTGATGAACGCCACATTCACCGTATGAAAGCCTCGGCCCAACTCCCACTCCACGCTTACAGGCTGCGGATTGGACCAGTCCACGTCCACGATTACGGACTCTTCGCCGTCATGGTCGATCTGTAGACGAACAGGGTCGGAGCCAGCTTGTTGGCCGAAGGCCTGCACCGTGAAGGTGTATGGCCCGGCTGTGTCAGTGCCTATTGACGTGCTGAGCATGCCGTTCGAGTACAGGTTCCACCCTATGCCAACGGGGCCACCGGACGTGGTGATGACGTCGTCATCTTCCGCCTCTACGCGTTGATAGCGGACCGGAACCTGTGTTGGAAATACATGGTAGGTCGTCAGCTCGTAGCCGATGTTGTCGAGTACCTCGATGTGAAGCGGAGACAGCGACAACACATCTGCCTGGTTGTCGAAGCCGTTTCCGACGTCATCATTGGGCAGCTGCATGGCGATGGGGCCATCAATGTGGAACAGGTCGCGCAGGCTGCGGTCGACCTCCGTGCGACTGAGGCGCCGAAGGGTGACGGTGCCTGGATCTGGGCCAGCAACGGGTGGTGTCTCGCCACAACCAAACAGCCCCAATGTGATGATGAGCGACGCGCGCACAGCGGCCTCCAGTGCGCCAGAATGCTGGGTCCGAGCGGGTGCGTCAACCATTTGATTCATTGGGCATTTGTGGGTGGAATCCCTTTACGGCGTTGCAACGGAATCGGGAAGCACGATGCGACTCTTTCCGGCACCGAGCTTCTGCACTTGGATGGCGACGCCAATGTGTTCGGACAGGCCATCTACGTGGCTGATCAACCCCACCTGCCGGCCGCTTGCCTGAAGCGAGTCTAGGGCGGCAAGGGCAACCTCAAGGGTGTCTCGGTCGAGTGTACCGAAGCCCTCGTCAATGAACAGCGACTCCACGGGCGTCTCTGATGCGGCGAGGGAGGACAGGCCTAGTGCCAACGCAAGCGACGTGAGGAAGGTCTCACCGCCTGAGAGGCTGGGAATGGCTCGGACTTCATCGCCCATGTCTTGGTCAATGACCTGAAGGGCCAGGTCTTCTCGAGGCACGCGCTGCAATCGGTAGCGTGGCGCCAAGTCCGCGAGGTGGTGGTTGGCGTACACCAACAAGGCATCGAGGGTCAGGCCTTGAGCGAAGGTTCGAAACAGCTTGCCGTCTGCAGACCCGATGACGTCGCTGATGGCCGCCCAGCGGTCAACAACGGCGTGCTGTGTGGACAGTTGGTCGTCGAGTTCTTGCCCTTGTTGACGGGCGTCATCATCTCTTCGCAGTGCCGCGGTGTTGTCGCCGTGCGCTTCTCGGGCGTCTTCGAGAGCGCTCTTTGTGATTGTGGCAGCCTTCGTTGCGTCCTCTTGTGTGCCTTGCGGCGCGGACTCTCGATGGTCTTGTACGGCGGCTTGGCGCTCTTTGAGTACCGTGTCGGATGTCTGCACGGCCCGGTCCAGCTCAGCCAACGCAACGGTCTCCGTATCCACCCACTCCTCGGTGTGCGCGAGCAAGCTCACTGCGGTGCCTTCGTCGACATGGGCTGCTTGTAGTGAGGTGTTCAAGACCTTTTGTGCCAGGGTCTTGGATGTCTCCGCTGCCTGGCGTTGCTGGATGACACTCGTCAGCGACCCTTGGGCGGAGCTGACCGTGGCGATAGCCTTCTGGTGTTGGTCTTCGGCGGCTGCATGGGTGGCTTCGACCTGGGCTTGCTCACGCTTTTGCCGCTCGACGACCGTGCTGACGGCTTCCCCGCCAAGCAACGAGGCGCGGGTGTCGCGAAGGTCGGTAAGGTGCTTCGCTGCCGTGGTGTGGTGCTCTTGCTTCTGGGCGGAGTCGTCTTGTGCAGCCTTTGCTGTGGCCTGCGCCTCGGCAATCTTTGGCCGCATCTCAGCAATGTGTGCGTCCGCTTCGGCCAGGGTGGCGTGATGGGCTCTGTAGGTGGCGACTTCTGCGTTCAAGTCGGTGAGCAAGCCAGCGGCGTCCGTGTTGGCTCGGTCTTGCCAGTTGTCGCGCTCACCCAGAGCGTCTGAGACCGTTGCGAATGCGGTATCGGCGGCGTCCTGCGCGGCCTGGTGCTCTGCGGCCGAGTCGGACAGCGCCTGAGCGGTCTTTCGAGCGTGCCCCTCGGAAGTCTCGAGTACCTCCTTGGCCGCTGTGTGCTTGGCGACAGCGGCATCGTAGGCGTGCTGGGCAGTGCGAAGAGTGGTCTCCAACGCGTTGAGCGTCTCGGCCTGTGCGCGAAGGGTCTCCACCGCCGCGACCACGCGCTTGCGCTCGGCATCCAGGGCGTCTTCGGATTGCAATGGGTCTGCGGGAAGGCTGGTCTGAGCGATGGCTTGAGACCATGCGTGGAGTGCTTTGGTGAGTGCTGCCTCGGCGGTGGTCTTGCGGTGTGCGAGGCGAGTCTTCGTCAGAGCGGCTGTGGCAAGCCTCGCTTGCACGGTGGCGAGGATCTGGGTGTGTGTGGCCAGCTCCTCTTTGAGGGTCTGCACGCGCTCGGTCGCCGCCTTGTGGAGGTCCCCGACCACGTCATCATTTGCCCAGGGGTGGTCCGTGGAGCCGCACACGCTGCAGGGGTCTCCCGGTTCCAGGCCCGAACGTAGGTCTGTAGCGGACAGCGCCGCTCGCAGCGCATCCAGGGCATGCTCGGCCTCGGTCAGGCGGACAGTGGCCTGGTCGCGCAGAGGTGTGGTCGTGGCCAAGCTCTCATGGTCCGCTGCGATGGCAGAATCCAACGCGGTCTGTTCGTCTGTGAGCGCGGTTTGTTCGGTGTTGGAAACAGTCGCTGAGCGATGCGCATCTTCCAGCTGTCCTAGCCGCTCGCGCTCGCCATCGAGTTCGCGCTGGCGGGCGTCGAGGGTGGGCCGAGCTTGCTCTGGAACGGCTACGCGAGCAGTATGCAGCGCGGAATGGAGCTGCGATGTGGTCGCAGCGTGCTTGAGCTCAGTCGCTCTGGACTCTGCAAGGGTCTCCTTCGCCTTGCTGTCTGCGTCGACGAGTGCCGGATGACGGCGTTGGTGCTCGGCGAGGCGTTGGTGAGCGTGGGACAGGGTCGTCAGCGCCCGTTGAACCGGTTCGATGACGCTTGCCAGCCGCTCTGCGTGGGGGTTTTCGGTGTTCCATGCGCGACCTACCGCGGCTCGCTCTTCCGTGTCTGCCAAGGCCTTCGTGAGGGATGTGACCTGCTCGGTGGTGGCCGTGGCGTGGGTCCGTGCACTGTCTGCGAGGCCCTTGGTGCGTGATTCGGCGCTGATGGCATCTTCGATACGCGCGTCTAGCGCGCGCGCCTTGACCACTATGGGTTCGGCCTCTGTGTGCGCCTTTTGGACCTCGGTCCGACGCAGAGCGGCTTCCGTTGCCAGCTTCTTTGCCTGGGTCAGGGCGTCATTTGCCAGTCGATGCGTGGCGACGGCGGTGTGCTCGGCAGTGAGGCTCTCTGCATGGTGGCGCACGGCGTCGTCTCTGCGAGACAACGGCAGCCGAAGCAGAGCCATTGAGATGACGCGTTCCAAGTGTTTACGGCGCGGGTGTGCGCTCGTGACCGCTCTCTGCGCAGTCTCGACAGCTTCAACGGCGCTGATGCAGCGCTTCTCAAGAACGACATGGTCGTCGAACCACGCCAGTGTCTTGGTGGACTGCGCATGTGCGTCTTCGGCTGTTGTGAGCGCTGTTTTTGTCATCACCAGCTTGTCGAGCAGCTCACTGCGCTGTGCAGGCGTCAGGCGTCCGAGCCGCTCGGCTTGGGTCACGAGGGCCTCGTAGGTGCGCCTCTCTGCGGTTGTTCGCTCGTAGCTTGCGCGGGAGATACGGCTGTAGACCTCTGTTCCCGTGACCCTCTCAAGCAGGTCCGCACGGTTGCGGTCGTCTGCGTGAAGGAAGGCGGCAAAGTCCCCTTGAGCAAGCATTGCCGAGCGCTTGAACTGCTCGAAGGTAAGGCCGAGGCGTTCTTCAATGGCTGCCAAGACCTCGGTCTTCTTGTCGCCAAAGCGCCGGTCCGTCTCGACATCACACAGGGACATACTCTGTTTTTGGAGCTTGCCACCGGCCCTGTTCCGGGAGCGTCGGATGTCCCAGCGCGCGCGGTAGCGTCGGTTGTCTACGCCGCGGAAGTCGACCTCCGCGAAGCCAGCGGCTGCACCACGAGACAGCAATCCTCGGACGTCGTTGGCGGCGAGACGATGCGACGGGTCCAGGTCCGCCCGGCCAACCGCAGCTCCACCACGTTCGGAGAGTCGTGGGGTGGTGTCGAAGAGAGCGAGACAGATGGTGTCCAGCAGCGTGCTCTTTCCAGACCCGGTTGGGCCAGAGATAGCGAACAGGCCGGCGTCTCCGAGGGGACCATGGCTGAGGTTGACGTCAAAGGGTGCACACAGGCTTGCGATGTTCTCGCCGCGAATAGCTAGGATTTTCATGCGGTCACATCCACGCTGTCTTGCAGCTCGGCAAAGCGGCCTAAGACATCGCTGTCGGGTGGGGACTCGTAGCTTCGGCCCCAGGCCAATCGGAACACGTCTTCGGGGCGGAGTTCGTCCAGGGATTCCGCCTGGGTGGTGTCGCCCAATCCGGCGTTGGTGCCAGTGTATGCGGTCGCGAGCCGAATAAGGCGAACGGGCGTGTCAACCAGGGCCGCTTCCACTTGCTTACGAAGCGAGGGCTCGGGATGTGGAAGGCGCACGTGGACTTCTAGGAAGGGCCAGGTGGCTTGCTTGTCCGTGGTGCCTTCGGGAGCCAGCGCGGTGAGCGCCGGGAGGATTTCGCTGAGGGGGGCAGCACCGGTCGCCGGGACTCGCAGCATGTCCACGGTCCTTGGAATGGGGCACGAGGTCACGCTGGTGAGAGCGTCGCCGTCCAGTTCAACCAACAGGACTTGGTGAGGGTAGGTGCGCTCGGACAGCGACAGCGGAATGGGGGAGCCCGAGTACCGGATGTGCTCGGCGCCCACTCGCTGGGGTTTGTGCAGGTGGCCGAGAGCCACGTAGGCAATGTCCGTTGGGAAGATGTCTGCGGGCAGGGCGTGTTGGTTGCCCACCAGAATGCGCCGCTCGCTGTCCTCTGACAGCTGGGTTCCGGTCATGTAGCAATGGCCCATAGCAATGAGGGCTTGGCCGGGTTGTTGCTGGTCACGGGCGGCCTGAAGGACTTCGCTGTACAAGGCGCGAACGCCCTCAACGAGCGGGTCTTGGTCGTCATCGGTTGCTACCCGCGGCAGGTCCGGCACGCGCAGGTACGGCACTGCCGCTACCCAGGCTGTGATGTCTCCTTCAGCATTGGTGAGCGGAGCCACCATGTCCGACGGTGCAATGAGGTCTCCATGCCGACGGGCGCCGCCCACGAGCTTCACGTTGAGCGCATCGAGAATCGGCAGGGGTGCGTCTAGACGCGCAGCGCTGTCGTGATTGCCGCCAATGACCACGATGTCGAGCAATGGGAACCGGGCACGGGTGGCAGCCAAGAAGCGAAACCACTGGGTCTGCGCGGCTGCGGACGGATTGGCCGTGTCGAAGATGTCACCGGCGATGAGCAGGGCGTCTACGCCTTGTTCTTGGACTTGGTCGCTCAACCACGTCAGGAAGGCCGCATGTTCTGCTGCTCGGTCATGGGAATGGAGGGAATGGCCAAGGTGCCAATCCGAGGTGTGAAGCAGCTTCATGAGGTCTCCCACAGCTTGGCGCGTAGGCCACTGGCTCGCCGGACGGTTCGCGACAGAGCCTCCCCGAGCACGGCCGTGTTGGCGAGAAGGGTGAGTTGGTTCTTTGCGCGGGTCACGCCTGTGTAGACGAGCTCGCGAGTGAGAATAGGGCTCGACTGTTCCGGCAGAACAACGAAGGCGTGGTCGAACTCACTGCCCTGGCTCTTGTGGATGGTCATTGCAAAGACGGTTTGATGCTCGGGAAGCCGTGCGGGTGCCAGGTACTCTACGCCGCCATCTGCCAAGAACGCTGTGGTTAGCACGCCCTCAGTGGTGTGTACCATCACGCCAACGTCGCCGTTGTAGCGCCCGACAACGGGGTCGTTGCGCCGGACCATGATGGGGCGTCCAAAGTAGTCGGAGGCCGCGGGCGCAAACCCAGGGATGCGCTCTTTGAGGGCTGCCTCTGTTGCGCCATTGAGTCCGCCAACCCCGAGCCTGCCGCGGCGGTGAGCAGCAAGGACGCGGAACTGGTCAAACTGCACCAAGACCTCTCGGTGGTGCTCGGTGAGAGACTGGCCGCTGTTGGGCCCACGCATCAGCGTGTCTAGATACGGACGTGTTCCGGCCACAATGCAGGCCAGGGCGTCCTTAGGGAGCAGCCCGTTGTTGGCGTGCTGTAGGAGTGTAGTGTCGTCTGAGGTGGTCAGTAGCTCAGTCGCTTCGTCGGCGCTGAACGTATTGGACAAGCATGCGCTGGCGAACCGCCCAATGCCCGAGTCCGCATCGAACCGTCGGCTCTCGGTGAGCAGCACCACGCCGTCCTGTGGGCCTGGTGCAACGGTCTTGATGTTCTCGGTGGCGATACCGGCGTTCGCAAGGTCCGCCAAAAAGCCAGCGGATAGCTCAATACTGTCCGCAGTCACACGGCCAGCAATGTCTGAGAGGACGGTTCCGGCCTCTACGCTCGCAAGCTGGTTCTTGTCTCCGAGCAAGATGAGCCGCGCCTTGGGAGCGACAGCGTCGACCAGCTTGGCCATCAAAGCAAAGTCCACCATGGACGCCTCATCCACAATCACAATGTCGTGTGGAAGCGGGTTGTCGCGGTTGTGGCGAAAGCGTGTAGGGGAGTGTGGTTGGTAGCCGAGCAGGCGGTGCAAGGTGGCTGGCTGCAGCTCGGTGAGGAAAGACGAGAGATCACCAACATCGCGGCCTTTTGGAAGGGCTTTCTCTGCCGACGCTTCGAGCTGTGGTAGCCCCTTGGCGATGGACTCCTTCATGCGCGCAGCGGCCTTGCCGGTGGGGGCGGCAAGGGCTGTTCTTGGGCCGACTCCGTCTGCATTCTCTGTGGCCCACTGTGCCCACAGAGCGGTCAGGACGCGGCTGACTGTGTGGGTTTTTCCTGTGCCGGGCCCGCCCGAAATGACGGTTAGACCGCGCAGCACGGCCATTGCAGCACCGAGGCGTTGGCGGTCGAGTCCAGTACGTGGCTCAAAGAGTGCGCTGAGACCGTCAGCGAGCAGGCCGGAATCTGCCGGAGTTCGGCGCTCGACAAGACGTTCGCGAAGATTGGCAGCAAGCTGGTGTTCGTACTGGTGGTAGCGCTGGGTGTAGAGCGAGCCGGCGTCTAGTCGGAACGGAGCGGTGTCCCCCACAAGCTCGCTGGCTTGTACTCGGGCTTGCCAGTCCGGGCGGTCCGCAGGCAGCTGTAGGGCGGTGACCTGCTCGGGGTCGCAGTCTTCGGGTACAAGATGGTCAGGCTGGATGGACGCCAGCGGTACGCAGATATGGCCTCGTGTAGGCGCATGAACAGCCAAGGCTAACGCCAACAATACGTCTACATCGGTCTCGTTCGAGCGACACCCCAAGGTATCAACGACGTGGACAGCCAGCTCGGACAGTGCTTCTGCGTCTACGAACGGCGCGAGGCGGGCAGCAAGAGCTTCCGCTTGCGGGTGGGTCAGGACCGCGGCATTCATGGCGTTTCCTCTGCATCAAAAGCAGCGTCCAGTGCGTGGATGACGTCTGCTGGGGGACGGTCGAAGAACGAGCCGCTCACCGTGTCATTGGCAGACGGGGTCGCTGGACCGACCATGCCGCGGAAGAACAAATAGTAGACTCCGCCCATGTGTGTGTCGTAGTCATAGTCGGGGATTCGCCAGCGTAAGTAGCGATGCAATGCCAAGGTGTACAGGTGGTACTGCAGGTAGTAGTGGTGCTGTTCCATCTCGTAGCGCATGGGCTCGAGTGCGAAGTGCTCGATGGGGTAGCGACGAGTGGCCAGGGGGTCGATGCGGTTGGACTTGTAGTCTGCGACATACCAACGCCCGCCTTCGCTTGGGTCTCGGAACACCAAGTCGATGCTGCCGGTCATGAACCCAGCCAGGGCACCAAGGTCTAGGGCAGACAGGCCACGCAGGTAGCTCTCACGCATGGCGGGTGAGACAGGATGCTGTTGGATGGCCTCGATGATTGCGGAGGACTGGACGGTTGCGCGCTGAGTTCGCCCCCACGCATTCCCGCCAGCCAATGGGAAGTCGAAGCGGAGCTCGTCAAAGCGTTGAGCCCGTGGCACGTCACACAGTCGCAGGTTGTCTAGGGGGCCTCCGAGCGGTGTGCGGAGGACATCCACCAGACCTGATGTCAACGACTCGGCGTGTTCGGAGTCGAATCCGTGTTTTCCTAGCAGTGAGTCCACGTGCTCTCGCACAGCTTCTGGCTTGTTCTCTGCGTCCTGAAAATCCACCAGCTCAAAGACTTCATGCAGGAAAATACCTGCCTGCGCGCCTGCTGGAAAGCTCGCCAAGGATACATCTGGCGAGGACTCCGGAACGGTCAATACGGGGACGTGTTCGGCGGACGTCGACGGCATCATCCGGTCCGGGTCAAAGCCTTCACGGTCAGCGGGAACGGCGTAGCTGACGGCTTTGTTGCGGGTCAGTGCGGTGTAGCTGTAGCGCTTCCACAGGCGGTCGAGTCCCTTGCGGCGGAACGTGCGCACCGCGAGCCCAGACGTGTCGAGGTGCGCTGGGCTCCACCGAGCGGCACCGATAGGGCGAGGGCACGCCGACACGCGACTCTCAGGATGTTGTAGGCGTCCTTCAAGGTCTGACTGCAATGCGTCAGCAGTCGCCATTGCTCGTGCCTGTCCGCTGGTGATTCGGTCCGGTGACTGGCCGTGTAGAACCGGAGCCATGGCGCTTCGGGCCAGCGATTGGGAGTGACCCGAGTACAGGATCACGCGGTATTGGGCGCGTGTGACGGCGACGTAGAACAAGCGCAAGGCTTCTTCATCCGTCTGGCGCTGTGCGGCCTGAACGGAGTCGCTCGCCCGTGTCAGGTCTAGGACCCGCGCGGCAGGGTCGTTCTGCTCGGGTGCGATGACCCAGTCATTGGACTGGGTCTTGCGCTGGCTCCACAAGAATGGTGCGAACACCACGGGGAACTGGAGACCCTTGGACTTGTGGATGGTCATCACCACGACGGCGTCATCATCACGCTCTAGGCGGACCTCGGCTTCTTCACCGCCCGAGCCCGCATCCTGTCGAGCGTGGGTCAGCCAGGCCAGCAGACCGGCGCCGTGCAGGTCTTCTGCAAGCTGTGCAGTGTGGGTCAGCTCCGCGACGTGCAGCAGGTCGGTCAGGTGGCGTTCGCCTCCGTGGTGGGCGAGCAGGCGTTCGCGTACCGTGTGGTCGGACATGGCGCGGCGCAGTGCGCGTAAGAAGCCGTAGTTCTCAAGCAGTTCGCGCCACTCGGCAAGGGCCGTCAGCCAGGCGTCCCACTCTGCAAGTGCCGTTGGGTCCTGTGCTTCCACGCCAATCAGCACGTCAGCCGTGTAGCCGAACATGCGGGTGACCCCAGCTGCGCGCGCAGCTGCGTCCCGGCCGCTGTGCACGAGGGCCGACAGCCACTGTTGAAGCTCGCGCGCGGCCAACGACTCGAACACGGACCGCCGACCCGTCTGGACCGATGGCACGCCGCGTGCGGTCAAGGCAGCTTGAACGGCGTCTCCTTCTGCGCCCGTTCGGACCAGGACAGCCACGTCGGATGCGGTCAAAGGTCGTGGACCGTGTGACGTGTGGACCGATGGCGCTGACGTCAGCAAGTTGACGACGTCTAGGGCTGTGACCTGCGCGATGAGGGGCTTTGCCTTGCCGTCTGGTACGCCTTTTTCGCTAGGGGAATCGCCGTTAGTCGTCGCATCAAAGAACCTCACTTGGAGGGGTTCAGGATGGACGAACAAGCTCGGATTGGACCAAGTGAGTCGAACGTCTTCTGTGCGCGGCGGTGCGTCGACCGACACGTACTCGATGTCGTTGCCGCCGAAGAACCCAGCGGTGTCCATGAGGTGGTTTAGGGAACGCAAGAGCCCCGCATCTGAACGGTAGTTCCTGGTCATTGTGAAGACGCGGTCACCTGCGGACTCACGGGCTTGCAGATACACGCGGACGTTGGCGCCGCGGAAGCCGTAGATGGCCTGCTTGGGGTCACCGATGAGGTACAGCCAGTGCGCGCCCTGGCCAAAGACCTGGCGGAACAGGGTCCACTGTGCATCATCTGTGTCTTGGAACTCGTCAATGAGGGCGGCCTGGAAGGTGCCCCCGATGGCCTCAATCATGGCCTGTCGAGCGCGAGGCTCGGCCGTTGCTCGTACGCAATCTGCCAGGCTGCGAACCAGCTCGGCGTATGGCTGGATGCGCTTGGCTTCGCACAGGCGCGCAAATCGCTCGCGTACCCACAGGGCGAACCGCGCTTGCTCGCTGGCCGCGAGGGTCTCTGGCATGGCGGCCAGGTCTTCCAGGGCGGTCAACGCTTCGTGGTGAATGGGCTCGCCAACTGTCTTGGCGCTGAGGGGCTGTGCGCGGAGCTTTTCGGCATCTGCGGGTAGTGAGATGAAGGGGTCTGCGGCCAACAGCCACTCGTCCACTGCACTCACCAGCTTGAGGGCCGTCTTTGCGGTGTAGGTTCGCTGGCGAGGCGTGAAGCGCTTGTCTGCGTTGGCCTGCGCAATGACGTCTACGACCTGGTCTCGCCAGCCCCCAGCCCAGGCAGTCGCGAAGGTCTGGTAGGTCGCACGCAGGCTGTCTAGACCTCCGGGCACGGGAACGGGGTGGATGCGCAGGGCGGGATTGCCCACCACCGTCTTGGCCAGCCCCAGCAATGTGTCCCGCTTGAAGCCCGCGCGGTCCGTCAGGAACCCAAAGCGCTGTGGGTCGTTCGGGTACAGCTCAAGCGACAACCAGTCGTCGACAATGTCGTCTAGGAGGTCTTGTGCGTTGGGGTCCAGCTCCAGGTCAACGTCTGCGCCTGCGACAGCGGCGAACTGCTGCAGCATGCGCTGGCAGAACCCGTGGATGGTCCGGATGACGCACTCGTCGAATCCCTCAAGCGCTTGCTGGACGCGAAGCGCGATTCCGGGGTCCGTGGCCGCGGCGTCTACTACCTGGGTGAGCACGGCGTCTGCTGGGTCAGCCAGCCCGGTCCCCAGGGCGACGCTCGCCTCTTGAAGGCGTAGGCGAACCCGCTCGCGAAGCTCGGCGGTGGCGTTGCGTGTGAACGTTACCAGTAGGACTTCACGGAGCGGAACGGAGTGTAGGGCAATGAGCTGCAGCACCAAGTTGGTAATGCTGTACGTCTTGCCGGTACCGGCACTCGCTTCGAGCAGCGTGATGCCTTTTTCCAGAGCAGCCGTTGGCTCAAACTGTCTCATGAGCGCACCCATTCACGAGCCTTGGCCGGTGTGGTGCGGGCCTGAACCAAGGGGGCGAACAACTGGCGAGCCGCCTCAATAAAGGTGGAGTCAGCGGTGCCACTGTCCTTGTTCATCGCGGGGAATCGCCCGTCGAATAGCTTGTGAACATGTGGGTCGGTGCCGTCTCCGCCTTGGTAGCCATGCCACTTTCCTTGGGCGCTGGATAGCGCCTTGGCGACGGCCTCTTCATTGTCTAAGGCTTCGTCCCAATCTGCCGGGGCTGCCCCGAGTGACTTGGCGAAGGCGAAGGAGGTGTCGGCGAAGAGTGGCAGGGGTTCGCGGCATCCTCGCTGATACAGGGAAACCAGGTCAGACAGGATGTCTTTTGGGGACTGCGGGGTCTGTAGGCCCATCACTTGCGGGCCCTTCTTGTTGTCGCGCCAGACCACCAACGCATGTGGCGCTGAGTCCGTTGCAGCCGCCCACGCAACGAGCTCTACCCAAGGCCGAATCCAGCGCTTGCCCCGCTCGCTGCCAAACTGAATGTGGATGAGCTGGTCTTGCCAGGCACGGCTGATAGAGCCGTTTACCGTCATATTTCCGACGTTTACGGAAATTGGGAGGACAGGGTTCGCCGGTCGCACGGTTCCGTCGGGTTGGACAAGCGCGACGGCTTCCAGGGCGGCATCTACGGTGGTGGCCCAGTCTTGTGTGACTCGGACACCGGCGTAGCCAAGCGGAACCGCTCCCTGAGCGGCCAGGTGGGTGTGCAGGGCATCTGTTGCGGTACCGGACAGGCGGGACTGGATGATCTGATGCCAGATGGCCCACCGCTCCAGTCCGTCCAGTGCGATGGGTTCACGGTCGCTAGAGCTGTCTGCGTTGTCTCGAAGGTCGACTGAGAGGCGGCGGCGCAGCAGAAACTCGGACGGGTTCTCCAAGAAGCGAATCAGGTCGTCCAAGGCAAGAGATGACTCGGATGTGTCCAGCCCCTGCGCCTGTGTGAAGAACGGCGGCGTGTCCGTTGAGGGGGAACTGGCGGTCATGGCACCCGCTAGCAGGGACGGGTCGTAGCTACGCGGCGGTCCTTTACGCTCGAAGTTGGCGCGGCTGTGGGCCTGTAGGGCATGAACCGTGGTCAGCTGTGCGCTGGCGGCTGGACTTCCGGGCTCGGTGGTGAGCGTGTGGTCGATGACCGTCATCAGCTCCGCTAGAGGTGTTGCTGGCGGACGTTCTTCGTTGGAGCGGACGTCTTTTCCGGTCCAGGTGACCACCAATACATCTCGCGCAGCGAGGATGGCTTCAAGGAAAAGGTACCGGTCTTCGTCTCGTAGGTCGCGGTCGCCGGGGCGAGGGTGACGTGTGGTCATGTCGAAGGCGGTGGGCTTCGCGACGCGTGGTAGTGCGCCATCATCCAAGCCTAGCAAGCAGATGACTCGGTACGGAACACTGCGCATGGGTGCCATTGCGCAGAAGGTGACAGCACCGCTCTGTTCTTTGGCGTGGCCAGACACACGCGCGAAGCGCTCGGTGAGAACGGTGTGCATGACCTGAACAGTTGCGGGTCTCGGCTGTGGAGCGACGCTGGCTTCGGCGTTTAGCGTGTCGAGGGCTTCATTGACGGCCACAGCCAGCCAGGCTTCATCTTCGCGGACTTCGGTGAGTGCGGTCAGGGTCTGCGCGAGGCGCCCGGTCCACTCACCAGGCAGACGCGGCTTTCTCAAGTCATTGAGCTCCGCGAAGAGCGTACGCAGCGCATGGACCAGCCGGCCTAGGACGAGTGTGTCAGCGCCTTCAATGGCGTCGAAGGGGTAGATGCCGTCGAACAAGTCGCCGCCGACGTCTTGCATGCAGGCGCCGAGAAGCAGACGGTCGATGCCGAAGTCCCAGGTATTCTGCGCGTCTTCCGGTTGGCCATGGGCAGCGCGGTGGTCGGCGTCTAGCCCCCAGCGAATGCCGCTATTGTGGACCCAATCCGAGATTCGTGGCAGGTCATCACGCGAGATGTTGAAGCGCTGACGAACGGGCGCGAGGCCGAGCAGGTCCATGACCTCTGACGCGCGCACGCGACCGGTTGCTAAGTCCAGCACACGCAGAAGCGCTTCGGCGACGGGGTTGTTGTCTTTGGCGGAGAGGTCTGCAATCTCGAAGGGGATGTTTGGGGTTCCGCTTGGCCCCCAGTTGTCGCTTCCTTTGTACGGTCTGCCCTGGGAGAACACTGAGGAGACCAGTGGGGCAAAGGTCGTAATGTCTGGTGTCATGACCAGAACATCTCGCGGATGTAGGCCCGGCGTGCTGTCGAAAAGGTCTAGCAGTACGTCTCTCAGCACTTCCACTTGGCGGGTTGGGCCGTGGCATGCATGTAGCTGTATGGACGAGTCACCGGAGACCAGGGCGGTAGTCGTTGGCGGCGTGGCATTCAGCACGTCTGATTGTAGGACGTGGAGTGCAGTAGCACCGTCATCCAATGGGTCGCGGAACAGGTCGAGCCGCTCATCTTCGTAGTCTTCAGGTTGTGACTCCAGGACGAGCTGGAACTCCCGGGCTTGACGGCCGAGCGAGGCGAGCAGCGGGTTCCCGGTGCCAGCAGGCAGCGCCAAGTGGGCGCTGACATCGTCTTTATCGAGCGTTCGCCACTGCACATCCGCGGTGAAGCGCTTGCGTAGGTCCGCCCAGTATTCGGACGACGGACACAACAGGAAGATGTCCACCTGCACGTGCTTTGCGATGGCTCCGATGAGGTCGAGCCATGCGGGTGGCAGGCTGGAGACACCGAAGATGCGGATGGATGACCAGCCAGCTGGCGCTTCGCCGCCGTACATGGCGTGGGTGGCTCCGACCGAACGGCTTGCGCGGTGGTCTACGCCTGTGACCTCGGCCAGATGCTTCCACAGAATCGGCTGCCACTTCAGGTCATCATCCACCGGCTCAGTGGGCGACCCCGCGCTCCACGCGACCGCTTGAGCCGGCCGGTAGGTGACATAGCGGTCAAAGACATCTGCCACTTGTCGAGCGATTCCCCACTGGCGCGGCGTAACCACGCCGTCTTCAGAGATGTAGGGAGTGAACCACTCGAACTCGGGCTCGCCGGAGAGCTCACGCAGGCTCGACAATACGGTCCAGGCCAGTGCGTCTGGTGCCCACGGGTCTTGCCGAATGGTGTTGGGCTGCACCGCGCGAACCACAGCATCGAGTGTGGCGGCGGGGAAGGGGAACACGACGTTTGCGCAGATGGAGAGCTGCTCAGCGAGGCGGTGACGTAGCCATCTGGCCATGCCTCGGCTTCCGACAACCACGCGTACGGGGGCAAACGGGTCTTCGGGCGGAGATGAACGCAGCAGCTCCCCAAGCACGGTGGCGAGGAACTCGAGGCGATTGCTGCGGTACAGATGAAGGGCCACGAGAGGACGGTCCGAAGTGAGCAGGAGGCGAAGGAGTAGTCACGAGCCCTACTCCTCACACGTTGATCAACCAGAAATTGTCCGCCCTACTTTTTCGCGGGGACATCCGCCTTCTTTGCCGGGGCAGCCGCTGGCTTCACTGGCGCGGCAGCTTTCTTCGCGGGTGCGGCAGCTTTCTTCACTGGCGCGGCAGCCTTCTTCGCGGGAGCGTCGGCTTTCTTCGCGGGAGCGTCGGCTTTCTTCGCGGGAG
>CAJXTB010000015.1 GCA_913061235.1 uncultured Pseudomonadota bacterium
CTAGGCTTGTGCCCGCGATTCGGAGTGGCCTAGGGCGCCATAGCGCTGTGCGCCCCGAGCAGAATCGGCGACGGCGACCTATTCGCGGCCCACGCTATGCAAGTCGGCCGCCCGCGGTACGACGCGATGGGCGTTGGAATCACCTATCCGTCGCCATGGTCGTCGGCCGTCACCAGCATGCGCATCATCCAGTCATGGTCGGACTCACCAGGAAACCTAGCCGTCATCTCGTCGGTGCACCATGCTTCTGTGTCGTGCAGCGCCGGAGGCGGGTCTAGAGGCTCATCATCATGAGTCATTGAACCATCGTATCCAAACAGGTAGATGCATCCACCTGAGCGCACGCAATTCATGTACTGTCCTGCCGGAAAAACAGGGAGAACAGCATGAGTAGTGATGTCAGCGACCGCGGAGCGAGGAAGTTCTCGGAGGAAGAATTCAAGGAAGCCCCTTCGGATGAGCTGCTCGCTCGCACACTACAGAGCGAAGAGCTGTCCGATGACCTGTCCGGAAGCGCGGACCCGGTCGACCCAAATCTGACCAAAGTCGAAGCGATAATGGACGAGGTGATTGAGATCACCAACGCCTGTATTGCGTACGTCGAATCAGAGGAAAACCCAAGAGCCCGCCTGGCGTTCAAGGCTCTCCGGCTAGAGTCTGAGGCCATCGAGAAGAACATCCGCAAGTTTAAGGACAAGGACGCAGAAACGAACGAGTGGCTCGCTGGTGAATTTGCAGATGTCATGGATGATTTGGACGAAAAGCTGTCAGCTATCTCGGTCGACAGGGATTTCTCGCTTGGCGAAAGCCTAGTCGAAGCTAATGCACCGGTCGTGGCGAATCCGGATGAGGTGCTTCCGCGGGAGACCATCCTCCTCAATAGGGCCGCAGCCCTGCAACGCCCTACTACTGGGGGAGCGAACAGACTCAGAGGCGGACGCCGCGTCGCAGACATGCGGGCTGCATGTCGGACAATGAGCGCCCTGAAGGCAGACCTCATCCATGGCCGTGAGGGAGCGTCCGGTGAATGGTGGAACGGATTCGAAACTGTCGTCGGCATCCTTGAGGATGCACAAGCGAACGACGGCACAGAGTATTCTGCATTCTTCAGAGCAGGTATTGTCGACCTCGTATCAGGGCTGCTCGCCATGATGGACGGCGGCCTGGTGTGCAATGAGGAATTACCTGATGGCATCCTCGGCAAGCTGTAGGCCGCGAACTTGTTCCCATCGGCTTCGCCAACAGGTCAGGCGATAGGATGGTGCAGGCCATCATGGTCGCTTGAGTTCGGCCGCACCGGTCCGCTACACAGACAATCGCAACTTGGCTCCGTCCCAAACGACGTCTGCGGTCAACGCCAAACGAACCTCTGTGTCAGCAGAGGCAGGCCGCCAAAGCGCACGAACAAATGTCATCGGGATAGATAGCGTCCAAGCGCTTCCCCCGGGCATGTCGGGTTCCGGGTTCGCCTTTCGCGCGCCAGGCGTCAAATGAGTGATGAGGTGGTCCCAATCAAACTTACGGCTATGCTTGTAGGCTACGAACTCATTCATTTGCTCGACTTGGCGCCGAACAGTAGCGCCTCTGTGGAAAACCAACTGAAGAGTTGTCTCATCTAAGCGAGTCAAAGTGCCGTCAGCCTTGCCATCAAGCGGGCGACCCCAGGGTCCTGAGCCACCTGTGGACCACACATTGAATTCAGAATCCAACCACACATCGAGTTGCCGAGCAGGTCGACCGAACAGAGCTGCGGCCTCCAACTGGAGCGTTCTCAATCGCACATCCATAGACCGCGCAGCCTCCTCAACCGAAAGAAATCGTGTTTCATCACCATCGCGAACCGGAAACAAATGCGACACCCGCGAATGCCTTGCATTCGCCCCACCGACGGAGACACTCACCAGTCCGTGCGCAAAGGGCGCCACTGACACGACCAGCGCCCACTTTCCCTCATGTTCGACAGGAATACAGGTCACAGAATTCGCGCTCTGGCGGGGCGACAACCGGCTGTTCAGCGAGCTTTGCAATGTGGAGATAGCCCCATCGGTGTCCAGGCTTCCCAAGCCGTACCAACATTTGGCGCAGTCATCGTCGTCTTCCTCAATCCCAACGATGATGTCGCCACCCTCAGCGTTCAACATCGCAGCGACGTCCTTACACAACTCAACGACCTTCTTGTCGCGCGCCTCGCCATTTGCCATCTGCTGAGGAACCCAGAAGTCCCGCTTGTACTCCAGATGCTGTCGCTCACGAACACTTCGCGTCACAAGGTCCTTGACCTCCACACCAGTCACAATCGGTTGGTGAAGGAATGTCGGCAACTCGGCCCCCTGCGTGTCAGCGAGCGGATGGTTTACGCCAGAGAACGCATGTCAAGCCGCCAGCCTGATTGCATCGACCAGCACGATCGATGACACTCCCGCTCCCGGAGGTTTCACGCGCGTCTTCATCAGCGGTTCAGGAGCGCAAGCCCAGGCGCGTAACGGCCTTCACGCGACTAAAGCAGTAGGCTGATGCGACAAGCCAACGACATGCTCCTCGCGGTGGCCGAAGACTGGGTGCAGACCATTCCCAACGCCAGGACGCGCCGCTCCTACCGCCGCGCTGCCGAAGTCCTGTTCGAATCGATGGCCCCACTAGAGCCATTCCCTCGACCCATCACCAGCGCCGACCTCCAGACATTCAAGGCGCTGCTGGTCGAGGACTACAAACCCGCCACGGTCAACCAAAGACTCGTCGCAGTTTCGTCCTTCGTACGCTGGCTAGTTTCGGAAGGTCGTTTGCCCGATGCCATTCTCGACGACCTGCCCAAGCGTGTCTCGCTCAAGCACCAAATGAGCCATGCCGAGACAACGCCAAAGCAAGCGATACGCCTATGCCATGTTCTCCGGTCCCCATCGAGACCGCAACTATGCGGCCATTGGGCTGGTCTGGGAAACAGGCTGCACAGTGGACCAACTCATAGCGCTCCGGTGTGACGACCTGAGCGACCACTCTATCTTCGTGGGAAACCGGCTAGTTCGTCTAGCAGCCGACCTACCAACACGCCTCTCCATCCTCGCCCGTGACTGCGCAGGCCACGAGCACCTGCTCCGGGGGGTGCGGACACCCGCCTTGGCAGAGAAGGTACTCCGTCGTGCGCTTAGCGCTGCTGCGGAGTGTGCTGGCATTGCCGATGTTCGACTATCGGGCATCCGTCGAGCGCACGCCGTGCACCGCTTCGAGCTCGGAGAACGCGTCAAAGACATAGCTGCGGACATTGGCATGGCCGAGTTCTCGACGTATCGATCGCTTCGAGGGCTTCCCACTGGAGCGGACGGAGAGAGCTACCACAGCTAGCCGGTGATGCAGCATTGGCCCCAAGCGCCCCATGTCCTGAACTCTACAGCTGCTCTGACATCCGAAACGGCCGTCAAAACAACCGCTGCAATACCGAAAGCGACGCTCCAAAAAGCCACCACACAAATGGGCGATGGTGCGTTCCCTGACGCCGCCTCAGCTCACTTAGAAGTCGCCTCGTCCGGATGCCAACTCTGCCGGAGAGCATCGAACCGTGAACGAGCATCTTCTACCACTCGGTCTGCTGGAGCTGCCGGCTTGACTCCGAGCCGTTCCCCCTCCCGCTTCGCTTGCATGGCCAAGGACTCTCGATATTCTGGGGCCGGCATCAAACGGATGAACTCGGCATCAGCACCGAGCACGGCGTGCACATGCCCTTCAATCTCGTCGAGCGAGATACGGAAAAACTCCCGTCTTCGATTCACGAGGTTCATACGGGTGGATTCCATTCGCCGGTGCATTTCATTCTCCATGCCAGGCGCATTGTCGGCGTACACCATCGCATGGACATCGTATCGAAACGGAACAGATGCGTCGCCTAGTTCTCGGACACGCTCGAGCGGGTCAATCCGCCGCGTCATGCCGACCTTAAACACCTCGCCGCCGAAGGACCCTGCGTTTGAGATGACATAAACGTGGCCCGCTCGTGTCTTCTCGGCCATTGACACGCGACGGACTCGCTCTTTCGCTCCCGCAACCTTGTTCTCGAGAAGCGCAATTGTCGCCAATAGCGATGTTCTCTGCTCTGAATGCGCTTTACCAAGCTCCTTCAGTGCTTTGTTGAGAGCAGTGTTTTGCTGTTTCTCTTCCCTTTCAGCCGCCTTGCGTTCGCTCTCCAAGGCCTTTTGCTCCCGCTCTTCTTCCCTCATCTGGGCCTTGATGCGTTGTTGCTCTTCCCTGACCTCTTGCTTCCGATGTTTTTCTCCAACGACCAAGGACAACTCACGCATTTTGAGCATCATGTACTGGTCCGAAATCTCTGACTTGTGCTGGGTCGCAAGTCGATTGATGGCGGTATGAGCCTTGGTGATACGCTCGAGAAGCCGGTCCTCATTCGTCGGCCGCGCTGCCGCGATTACCGCAGCGCACTCACCATTAAATGCTCGCAAAAGTAGTTTTAAGCGCTGCTTTGTTGCGGCCCGTCCTTTGGCAGCGCTGCCTTCAATTGTCCACTCTACGCTGCAGGTAGCCGCTTCTCCGTCCTTGATCATATCCTTCTGTCGAGCACGAACGCTCTTGATGGCCTCTTTGAAGCGCTCCGGGTCATCCCACTCGAACTTCGGCTGGTAAAGACCGAACTCCTGCATGTCCGATACATCACTCGCAATGCCAGCATCTTTCCTCAGCGACTCTAGCAATTGAATGGCCTGTCCGACGTCGGTCTCTGCCTTTGCGAGCGAGGCCTTGGCTGCACGTTGCTGCACCAGCAGCCGCTCAGTCTCCTCCTCCACATTCGGGATGTCGCCAAGACGCTCCAGAGCGTCAGACGCACTGCGCTTTGCCTTCATCACTAGTGTGGACGCCACTGCTACAGCAGCAATCACAGCAACAACCGACAACACGGTGATGACTACAAGTATGATCGTCGTTCCAGTCAAGATGCCCTCCAAATGAGGCACACCGTACAGCAAATCGTTTCAGGTTGACATACCCCGTCTGCTGCTGATGCAGGCGGCGTCGGTCGAGGGGCGGTCGGCGGTCTCGGGTGGGCGACGCGCGCGTCGATTCCAGGTGCATCGGGGTCGCACGTACGCGCTGCCTCCCCCGTGCGCCACGTGGGGCGGGTACACGCTGCACGGCGGCATCGCGGTCGGCGGGCGGGATGCTGGAGACCGCGAGCGCCTGTGCCGGTATTTGGCCCGTCCCGCTCTCGCTCGCAACCGGCTGGAGGAGACTTCGGCCGGACTAATCCGGGTGATCTTCAAGCGCCTGTGGGCGGATGGCACTGCAGGAGTCCCGTTCACACCGCTCGAGCTCGTGGAACGTCTGGCGGCGCTGGTTCTTCCACCGCGTGCGCGCATCGTCCAAACCCACGGCGTGCTCCCAGGTCGCTCTGCATGGCGGCGGGAGGTTGTGCCGACTCCGCCCGCGTCGGACCCTACGCACCGGGCACCCCTATCGAACAACTCAACACCACGAGTTGCGAGGTACCTGTCCTGGACGGCCTGGACACCTCGGCCGCCCGAGCCCCGCCTGACAGCCTCGCTGGTTCCGCTTGAGCCGCAGCACAACGCTGTTGGTCCGGTCACGTGCGACTTGGGCTGGGCCCGTGCCCGATTCGGAGGGGCATAGGGCGCCACAGCGCTGTCAGCTCGGGCAGAATCGGCGCTGGCGACCTGTTCGCGGCTCTTCCCACGCAAGTCAGCCGCCCGCGGTCCGGAGCAAAGGGCGTTGGAATCACCTATCCGTTGTGGTCGATACAGCGGTGCCGGCCCGGGTTGGCCACGGGAATCGCTACCGAACCTCACCAACGTCCACGCGCACAAGCACAGCGCGGTCCGGCAGAACTAGGGCCCACTGCACATTGCGAACCGGCCAGTCTGTGCGCAGTAGATGGGGGAAGGCCGCTCTGTTTAGCGGGTCTCCGTACTCGTGCCCGTCTGGGAATAGCGCAGTCACGACATCGTCGGGTATCGCACGCATTGGACGCTCCGAGTATGCGTATCGGTCCCGCGACCGACCAAGCTCAGCTTCGGCGGCAGGCCATGACTCTTCCGACCAGCGGGCAAGCACGTAGACTGTGTCGTGATGGTCCGCCGCTCGCTGGTGGGTAGTCCCACTCGGAAGCTGCAATGACGCCGCAATCTGTTCTGGTTCCACAGACGCTTCCACTGTGCTGAGGGCTGGCTCAACCGGTGTGGACGGACTTGGACCGCCACATCCTCCCAGTGCGAGCAGTAAGGCCATCATGTGTGTGGGTAGGGGCGCGCGCCGTCCGGGCCGCGCGCTGGGCCGTCACCACCGCCAATGGTGTCCGGTCGGTCGGGGTCACACTCGCCGGGTCCGCGGATTGCACGGGTGATCGAGATCTGACGGTCCGCTGAACCTAATTGCTTGAACTCGTGGCCCAATCCAACAACCTGTAGGCGGCCGAACACCGCGTCTGGCACGCCGGTGGAGATGTCGTTCTGACCGGGATTGAAGTTGTACATGTCCTCCATCTCGATGTGAATCTCCATGTCAATGGTGCGCATGCCCTTGGCTTCGTCCACGGAGGCGGAGATGTTTCCCGTGGCCCAGATGGAGAAGCCGCCAATCGCCTTCTGCCAGTTCTCGGTGGCCGGGTACGGGAATCGGGCATCCGAGCCGACCACAACCGGTTTCCAAGCGTGCATCTGGAGGCTCATGGCGGAGAAGTCTGGGTTGTCCGGGTCTTTGTACATTGCCGCGCCATGCACTTCCTGCGCGCCAATCGTGGCGTCATCAAGCACGCTCTTCAAGATCACCGCACCGGCGTTGTCTTGCGCGAAGAACCGCTCCAGTTGTGGGTCACGCTGGGCACCACCGCCATCTAGGTAGTGCCGAACAGCAGCGGTTGCGTCCACTAGGTCCGGTCGCAGCAACTCAGCGCTCTCTACGGCAGCAACGCAGGCAGCCAACAGTGTGTAGTCCGAGACACCCGGCTCCTCTTTCAAGGACTCGTCAATGCCACCGTTCCCGTCATCTAGAAAGCCGTGGTCATGGTCAATCTCTGGCCGTTCCCCTGCGCCGGGGTCGAAGAACATGTCCTTGTCTGGGTTCCCTGGGCCGAACTCATCTTGTTCACGACGCTCCCCCCAACCCACGTCCCATAGGCCGCCGCCAATGCTGCGCGCGGTGTCATCTGCCCTTCGATCTGCCCGAGCTGCACCGCTGCCCAACACGGAGCCGAATCCCATCTGGATCTGCTCGGTTGTGGCGGCGGCGAGCGCATCTACGCCCGCCCGGGACACCAGCTCGGCAAAGAACGCATTGCCCATGAGTGCGGGAAGTGTTGCGGCAGACAGCGCCATGTCTGCGTGCCGCTCAAGACCGCTTGCGAGGTCGGTCTGCGACTGAGGTGAGCGTTGTTTATCTGCCATGCAGGTCACCTATGCGCGAACCCAGCTCACCGCAATGGGGCGATGGCTCTATTCGGGTAGTGCTCGTCCAGGACCACGTTGCGTATCCTGGACGGCCTCGCCGCCTCGGCCGCCCGAGCCCCGCCTGACAGCCCCGCCTGACAGCCTCGCCTGACAGCCTCGCCTGACAGCCTCGCTGGTTCCGCTTGAGCCGCAGCACAACGCTGTTGGTCCGGTCACGTGCGACTCGGGCTGGGCCCGTGCCCGATTCGGAACGGCGTTGGGCGCCACAGCGCTGTCAGCCCCTGCAGAATCAGCGCTCGCGACCTGTTCGCGGCTCTTCCCACGCAAGTCAGCCGCCCGCGGTACGGAGCGAAGGGCGTTGGAATCACCTATCCGTAGCGCATCGTTGGACACCCCTCTTGGGGGCGAGGCGTGCCCCGCCGAGACAGCGGATATGGAACACGCCAATCGCGCAGACCGGTTCGCGGAGCGTCCATCTACGAGAACCAGCCGAGTGCGACATGGACACGCAGGGCGGATGGACCATCATGAAGCGATGGGGCTCGGGAGCCTACTACAGCAACACCGGCTTCATGGCGCAATACAACCCGCTGCGCCAAGCGTTCGTGGGCCGCGGCACGCTCGCAGACCACCAATACCGCCACGTGTACTCGGCGGAGCTGCGTAGCGCAGCCACCGAGACCCTGCTCGGCTGGGACTTCGAGTCGACCACATACGAGGATATCCCGCAGGATACGTGATCTGGAGCCTCGGACCCGATGGATTCAACCCGGAGCCGGAGACCAGCACGAATCGTGTGGCGGCAGGTCCGCGGACCCGCGTCAACGCAGCGTGGAGCACCTACTCGGTGTGGGAAAACGACGGCGGAAACATCTTTGCTCCGTCCTATGACAACGGACACCTCTGGATGGCGTTCCGCTAGTCTCTTGCCATTGGTAGTGGAGTGAGTCGTGATAGTCTGGGTCGACGGGGAGATTCTATGCGACTAACTTCACTGTGTATTCTATTGGCCGTGGCCCCTTCCGCTTGGGCCGAAGACCTCAACGACAACGGCTGCATCGACGCCTACGAAGTCGGAACCACCTGCGTCGACAACAGCGCGAGCATCGGGCCTGAGGTCTCCTTCAGCGCAGACGTCATCGTCGCACCACGCGCCACTCTTGGCGGACGCCTCAACCACGCGAGCAACCCGCTCCCCATCGCAACCGGTGTTGTCGTTGCCCGGAGTGCGACAGTCGGCGTTGACCATGTTCTGGGTGCTGACACCTTCATCGGCCGCTCGTCCACCGCTGGCGCGGACCTCACCACTCTGACTGACGTGTCGGTCGGCTACGCCGCACAGCTCGGTCATGACGTGACTTTGGGAGCCAACGCGATTGTTGGAAACCTTGTACACGTGGGCGACTACGCGTCACTGGGCTCCAATGCCATCGTGGCCCGCTCGACCACCATCGCCAACGCTGCGTCTTCCGGACAAGGCAGCGTCATTAACGGCATCGTAGGCCCGGACGGCACTATCGAAGCCGATGTCCGCGTAGAATTCGGCGCACGCGTTCGCAAGCAAGCAACCCTTCTCGAAGGCGCCCGCATTGAGGCCACCGCACGCATTGGACGCGGTGCACGCATTGAAGCCGGCGCGACCGTACATGGAACGGTCCAGGCGAACGCCGTCGTCGGAGAAGGAGCCACTGTTGGAGCGGGCGCGGTCATTGAGCGCGGAGGCCAGTTGTGCGCAGCCAACGTGCTGGCAGACGACGGTCTGATCGAGAGTGGAGAGACCTATCCGTCCACCGGATGCGGCGGCGGGCTGACCTCTCTCGACCCAGGCCTAAGCTGTGTGGAAATCCTCACCGGAACACCGTCGTCTGGATCCGGAGACTACTGGATTGACCCCAATGGTGGAGACCCCAGCGACTCCTTCACCGCCTACTGTGACATGACTACAGACGGCGGCGGGTGGACTCAGATCGCCTGAGTGAACACGGACTCGGAGGGGTACAACCAGCAGTATTCGTCCATCTTCTCTTCTGTCGTCAGGGGGAATAGAGCTGTTGGTTCCTACAAGATAGATGCGTCAGGCCTCCTCCAAACAGCGAGCAGCTTTCGGATGTCCGAACCCGCGACGACCGCCGCCGTCGGCACAGCTGACAGCTGGGCAACCGAGTCCGCCTGCGACATCACCAGTGCGGTTCGCGGAAAGTGGCAGAACCCCGGAAACCAGAACCAAGTACCCGCGCCAATCACCTGTCGAGACACCGTGACAGACGTCATCTGGACGGAGGCAGTCCAGACAAACTACCAACAGTGGAGCTCGCCCTGGACAGGTCCCCGCCTGTGGATTGGGAACAGTCACAACGGAGCGCCGTCCTACCATGGCGACTACGTAGCCGGCGGTCTGACGACCTGGAAGTCAAGCAACAGCACGCCCGGTGTGTACTCGGGGCTCACAGCCAACTCTGGAAACACGGGGGATACTGCTGCCTTCTGGCTTCGGTAGGCCTTCCTAAGACGGGTCCCAGACAGGATGTCGGTCCCGGTCATCCAAGCCACCCGAGGACAGTCGGGAAGGTAGTGAGAAGTTATGATACGGTCGTCGCCATGGGGAGAACAAGTGCGACTGACATCACTGTGTATTGGATTGGCCATCGCCCCATCCGCTTGGGCCGAAGACCTCAACGACAACGGCTGCAATGACGCCTACGAAGTCGGCACGACCTGCGTAGACAACACCGCGAGCATCGGTCCTGAGGTCTCCTTCAGTGCAGACGTCATCGTCGCACCACGCGCGACCCTTGGCGGACGTCTCAACCACGCGAGCAATCCCCTGCCTGTCGCAACAGGTGTTGTCGTTGCCCGGCAAGCAACACTCGGCGTAGACCACATTCTGGGTGCCGACACGTTCATCGGCCGCTCGTCGACCGCCGGCGCGGACCTCACCACCCTGACTGACGTCTCGGTCGGCTACGCCGCACAGCTCGGTCATGACGTGACCTTGGGTGCCAACGCGATTGTTGGAAACCTCGTACAAGTGGGCGACTACGCGTCACTGGGTTCCAATGCCATCGTGGCCCGCTCGACCACCATCGCCAACGCTGTGTCTTCAGGACAAGGCAGCGTCATTAACGGCATCGTAGGCCCGGACGGCACTATCGAATCCGATGTCCGCGTAGAGCTCGGCGCACGCGTTCGCAAGCAAGCCACCCTTCTACAAGGCGCCCGCATTGAGGCCACAGCGCGCATTGGACGCGGCGCCCGAATCGAGGCCGGCGCTACCGTACATGGAACGGTCCAGGCGAACGCGGTTGTAGGAGCGGGAGCCACCGTCGGCTTGGGTGCCGTCATTGAGCGCGGGGGCGAGCTGTGCGCAGCCACTGTCCTGGCGGACAACACCTCCATCCCAAGCGGCGAGACCTACCCAGAGCAAGGCTGTACAGCCCTTCCCAGCTGCAAGGCCATCTTTGACTCCGGAGCGGCAACTGGAGACCACCTGTACTCCATCGATCCGGACGGTACAGGCAGTGGTGATGCGTTCGATGCCTACTGTGACATGACCACGGATGGCGGCGGTTGGACCCTGATCTACCAGGTCAACGCCGTCGGCTGCACCCAGTACGACAGCGAAGATGTCTTTGAGAACCGGTCCACCTTCGGCACCCTTGCGGACGACAACTTCCTACCGCCGTACTTCTATACGGTCCCATTCACCGAGTCATACATGGTGGACGAGGACCACAGCGTGCCGGTGTTCAGCACCAGCACCTTCTCAAGCGGCACCGTCAACGACTTCCTCGACACCGTGGATCCGCTATGGCCTGGCGTTGCACTCTGGACCGGTGGGAGCCGGACATCCTTTGCTCTGCTCTCCGGTGGAACCAGCGACAACCGGTTCAGCAACGGAGACCTGCGCGGCGCCTTCAACATTAATCAGTCGGACATCCCGAATTCACTCTCGCCGCCAGTGTCCTACACCTACGCTACCGGAGAGACCCACCTCATCACTGACAGCGCTCAGGGTACGGGGGCGCGACGGTACGCCGTAGCTCTCCAGCCGGTGGCCGGAGTCGCCCTCGACCAGCGGTATCAGCTCTTCGTTCGATAGTGCTGGGAGACGAACGCCCGACCGACCAGCGCAACTGCGAGCACGAACACCTCTCGGGCCACCGGCGAGCACCAGCCAGAGAGACATGTTTGGTGAACCAACCAGCTCTGAACCCAGGGATTCTCTACCCTAGTTGCAGTAATCGTTGAACCCAGGAGCGGCCGTCGCGCAGCCGTTCGTGCAGTTGCCTTGGTCCGACCACGAGCCGTTCGTACAGTTGTACAAGTGGTTGGTGTTCTGGCTTCGGCTGGTTGCACCGCAGTACAGACCGTTTCCGCTCGGACACGCCACTGTCGCGCAGTAGTCATTCGTTCCGGCACTGGCGATAGTACAGCCAGCACCGCAGGTTCCGATATCGGTGTAGTTGCCGTTCGAGCAGCTATACAGGTGGGTCGTGTTCTGGCCCAGAGATGCGCTTCCGCAGTAGTTCCCATTGCCGCTCGGGCATGAAGCGGGAGGTGCTGCACATGTGTCCGGCTGTCCTGGCGGCGCCGTGTCGCAGCCGTAGTCACAGTTGCCCAGGTCGCTCCAGTTCGCGTTGGAACAGGCATACAGGTGGCTCGTGTTCTGCCCGCGTGCGGCACTTCCGCAGTAGTCGCCATTGCCGCTGGGGCAGGTTGCGACGTCGTCCGCACAGGTGTCGTCGATGCCCGGCGCTTCTGAGACACAGCCGTTGGCGCAGTCTCCCAGGTCGGTCCACGTGCCGTTGGTGCAGTCGTACAGGTGGTTTGCGTTGTGGCCCAGCGTTGGGATTCCGCAGTAGTCACCATTGCCAGCTGGGCAGTCTCCAATGCCATCTTGGCAGGTGTCATCAAACCCAGGAGCAGCAACTTCGCAGCCCCCCACGCACGCACCAAGGTCGGTGTACGCGCCGAAGCTGCAGGCGTACAGATGGTCGGCAATCTGGCCCAGTCCGGTGTCGCCGCAGTAGTCACCGTTGCCGCTGGGGCACGTGCCTGGAGCCTGGCAGTCGTCCAAAACGAAGGCCACTGGGTCGACGTACGGCGAGAACGGTGGCGCTGGGGCGTAGCCACGCGTAGCGCAGGCGCCGGCAGCATCTGAGCACGGCAGGATGTCGTCGCAGGCGCCCATGCGCAGGCCAAAGTGGATGTGGTTGGCCCAAGAAGACAGCACGGTGGTGCCGTCATGAATGCTGCCGATGCGGTCCCCTCGGGAGACCGCGGTTCCGGCGGTGAGGTTCGAGTCGCCGTCCACGTGTCCGTAGATGGCGCACACCACCGTCCCGTCGGAGAGCGAGTGCTCGGCAATGACGATGGGCCCCCAGTTGTTCGCAACCGTGCCTCGTGTGGCGTTGGAGCGAATCGTGCCATCCGCGAAGGCAACCACCTCGGTTCCGGCGGATGCGCAGTAGTCGTCTGCGATGTGGTAGCCCCACGTGCCCGACGCGTCTGAGGAGCGGAAGTCACCAAAGTCGAAGCACCCATCGTTGTCGCGGTAGCCGGCCACAGGCAGCTGGCAGTCGCCGTCGTTTCCACCGCCACCAAAGGTATCGGAGTCTGTGTCACCGTCCGGGTCGGTCCCCGCGTCAGAGTCGGTTCCATCGTCGGTGTCCGAGGTGATGTCGGTTCCGCTCCCGGTGTCCGGGTCGATAGGACGCAGTCCGTTCGCACAGGCTGGCAGTAGGACGGCGAGTGCGATGAGAATGCGCATAGAGTCTCCGGGGCCGGAGAATAGCCCATTTGGCGTTGGGTCCGCCGTTGCCCCCGTCATTCAGGTCGTTGTGCCTTGCAAGCGGCGCTACTTGGACCACGCGTAGGTGATGCTCCGGGTCGTTTCGCCGTCGACCGCATGGACAACCAGCGCCCCCTTCTTGTTGAACTCCATGGATGCAATGTCCGCCGTCTCCACGTCCACCGTCGTGGTCGTGATGCCGTCCGACACGAAGACTGTGCTGCCCCATGCCTCAGCGACCAACCCCTTGTCGGAATCCTGCGCGGTGACGGAAGGCATGAAGGAGCCGTACGGTCCACAGGCGAGTGCAGGAGCGGCGGCGATGAGGGCTAGAAAGATGACGGTGACGAAGCGAGCCATGGTGGCCTCCTTTGGGGTTCACCGGTTCAGACGTGCGCCATTCATTTCAGTTCAACGGATAATCAGAACATCACTATTCTGTTTGGACGAACAGTGAGCCCGCACAGACCCAGTCCCCCCACTCTCACTGGGCCTCAGGGCTCTCCAGCCGAGTATCGATGGTCCCTCTTGGCATACAGGTCCCCATTGAATTGGTAGCGCGTGTACATCGTTTCCCCGTGAATCATCATCTGGTCGGTTCCAATGATGCACATCCCGTTCACTCGCTCACCGGTGCAGCTGAAGCCAAACATGCGTCCCGAGGCAAGCTGTCCCACGTAGACAGCGGGTGTCTGTTGAAGGAAGAGGTAGAACACCGACGCACCCGGCGCCGTGACCGTGAAGTCGACAACCCCATCCCCGTTGAAGTCCTCGCTTGCGGCGCACACGAAGTCCTCAGCCGTCGCGTTGCCAAGGGTCGATGCGTTGATGGTGGTTTCACGACGCACCTCGAACGCTTTTTCACGCGCGGCGCGACAGATTTCCCCTTCGAACAGCGGCGAATCCTCCGGCGAATCGACAGGCGAATCGATTGGCGCAACCGGTTCGGCAGCGGAAGGGAGCTCCGAAATCGGTGCGGCACAACCAAAGGCGACGAGGGCAAGAAAACGCATGCCCTCCCCATAGCTGACGTATGACGCGGAGGCCCCACCCATTCCAAAGCCCATTTTTCGACGGGTGACTCGACCGTGTTTACTCGATCGGGAATGGAACCGAATCGGCAGCGCTGCCCCCCAAGTCCGTAGTCGCGGCAACTCCAACCCAGCGTCCGCCCCCTACTGCTGAGGCTCCCCCGTACCCGCCGGACGTGGACCATCCGCCGCTGGAGACGCGTGCACCGAGGGCTGTGTCTTCACCAAGCGGACCGCTATCGCCGGTGGGCTGACCGAGTTGAACACCACCGCCAGCGTGAGACGAGCCGGACACCCGAACAACGGGAGCCCGTCTTCCGCCGAACACGTGTTGGGGACGCAGGCCCATGGGGCTCGACAGCAATCCAGAGCCACCGAAGGCTAGCAGTCGCGGCGCGCGGAAGCCCATTGGACTCGACAGCAGGCCTGACCCGCCGAAGTCAATGAGCGTAAGCCTCTGAATGCCCAGTGGGTCAAGGGCACGGGTGGCGTTTAGGTTGACCGTCACGGTGCTGGTTGAGCCAAAGGGCAATGCGTCTGGAGTGAAGATGAGCGACCGACTCTGTCCGGAGCTCGCCAGATCGAACACAACGTACGCATCATGCACGTCGCCTAGACCTTCAACACTGCCTTGCTCCCAGCGCACAGCAAGGGTCGCGTCCTGGGTAGCTGGCTGGGCGTCAATGGCCTCGACCAAGACATCCAAGGCGTCGCTCACGAAGAGCCCTGGCATTGGACGATGCACACCGCCCTGGGCGTCGATGACCCGCGTAGCGACTACTTCCCACGATGCCGGTCCGTCCAATGACAGCAAGTCCACAGCGGGCCCCTCAATCATGCACTGGGCTGCGCCGTCCACGTCAAGGGAGGTAGTGCACAGGGTGGATTCCTCCGAGGCCCCCCTCACAGACACAAGGACCTGCGCTCCAACCAGCGGTGCTCCCGTCTCATCGAAGGCTGCAACGGTGACGAGTGGCGCTACAGAACCTGCCCCCAAGTCCAGTAAGACCGGGAGAATGGACACCGCCACTTGGGAGGTCCGCGGTGGTAATGCGCCCGAAGCGATTGCGCGTGACCTCATGTAGCTCACACGCCCAACGCCCATGCCCTGATGCACCCATGATGACCCCCAACTCGCCATGGCGCCAGAGATGAGGCGCCGCCGGACCTCTTCTGGAGGCACGCCGTCGCTAATCAACTGCGCTGCCACTCCGGTCACCACTGCCGCCGCCTGGCTGGTGCCCTCGAACATCCATGCGCCGACGTCACCTGGCTCTTGCAACCCAATTGTCTCGCCAACCAGGCCGTCCAAGACCAAATCTGAGTTGAGGTCGACGTCGAGTTCTCCACCGGGTGCCATCAGGTCCACCCCCCCACCATAGTTGCTATATTTCGCGAGTATGAGGTTGTTCTCGCCGTATCCCAGCGCTCCTACGGCCAATACGGAGCAATGGGCCGCAGGCCAGCTCACGTAGCTGGAGCCATCGTTTCCGACGGCAGCAATCACGACAATATCTGCCTGATCGGCAGCATCGAGCGCCTCGATCAGTGGCTGACTGGGCACGTAGTCACGGTGAAAGGACAGGCTTAGGTTGATGACGTCCGCGTTGTTGTCAATCGCGTGCCAGATACCCTCAACAAGGTCAAACTCCATGCCTGTATTGTCTTTGTCCAGTACCTTGATGGGCATCAGGTCCACGCCGGAAGCGACCCCTTGAACCAGTCCTTGTGACGCGATCAAGCTGGCAATATGAGTGCCGTGCTGGTGGTCGTCGTAGGGGGTGTTGTCGCCGTTGACAAGGTCAATGGGGTACCGAATTTCAACGTGGGCGAGGGACGGAGCCGCTTGGTAGGCGCGACCGCCTTCTGTGGCGTTTTCGTAGGCCAAACCTGTGTCCAACACAGCCACGCGAACGGAGTCGCCGTCTTGTAGAAAGACAGCAGGGGGCAAGCCGAGCTGGTCCAGGTGCCAAGCGTAGCCGGACACATCGACCGTCTGAACCACCGCCCCAGACGCCACGGCTACCGGCATGATGGCGGCCACGGCGGGTTCGAGGGCGAGCGCGGTCACGAGAGCTGGAGCCTGCCCGCCGGCCACACGCAGTACGCCGAGTCCCGACAAGCCCACCTCGCGCTCCACCGTCGCACCGTAGATGACTGCAATGTCGTACAGGTCATCGTCGTGGGAGTCGTCGGACAGGCGCACCATCACAAGGTCATCAAAGACTACGTCGGTGGTGGGCGAAGGGCCGGCAACCCCCTCGGTGTCGCTGTCGGCGTCCGTGTCGCTGTCGCTGTCGGCGTCCGTGTCGCTGTCGCTGTCGGCGTCCAGATCTGTGTCGTTGTCAATGTCACTCGCCACCGTGACATCGACATGGGTCAGCCTCACAGCCAGCGAGGGCTACAAACAACAACAGGGCACACGTACGCATGGGGACTCCAAGATCCCCCCCATCGGCACCCGCAGTCCGTTTCGTAAGGGGTCAACCGCCCTACAGCCCCGGAATCACTCAACCTAGCGCGCTAGCGGGAAGTCCCAAGAGCTAACGTCGACGCTCGGTGAGGCCGTGACGTGGAACCGTTCAAAGTCCGCTAGATACCAAGTCTACTCGTCCATCTCAAAGATAGCGAGTACCTGCGGGGCTGGTGGGGCCACGTGGTAGTGGCCCTCGTCATCCGCCGCGAGGGTAATGCGAAAGTCCCCTTGGGTGATGCTGATTGCCCCATGCTTGTCGATCTTGAACTTGTGTTCGCCGGACGTCTTGAAGCGCTGCTTGTACAGCCATCGCACTTCGTCACCGGCGTTTGCTGCCGGCGTCTCCATGTCGAAGATGCACTCCCCCTTGTTGGGAAAGTCGTCACGTGGAGCGAAGCGAACCACCCCAATGAGAGCGTCAGTGAAGTCGTACAGGGCGAGCGTATCGGAGGGCAGTGTTTGCATGGGCGCCAGCTAACCCATCACGCGTCCTGTCAGTCAGAACTTCACTCCGAAGTGCAACCCGGGTTCGAACAAAAAGTAGCTAGGCCATTGGTCTTCCACCGCGGCGAAGTCGTCGGGGAGGTTGGTGTTGATGGGCCAGGCGGTGAACGCCACGGAAGGCTCGAGGAACACCCGGTTCTTGGCAAAGGCGAAGTGGTAGCCAAGCCGAGCGGTCATGAACAGCTGGAAGCCGCTCTGAATGCGCTTACCTTCCGCATCGAGGTAGGTCTGATGGAACGGTGTGGCATGAAGTGCTGCGTACGCCCCTCTCCACAAGAAGCGCTGGTAGGCCACGCCAATCCCAATGTCGCGAGCACGACCCGGAAACGCGTTGTCCGAGTGTCCCTTGTCGGGCCCGTACGGGATTCCAAGAGGCTCGTGGTACTGCCAGGTGATGGCCTCGAAGGTCAGCACATCTTTGGGGGTCAAGCGCACGCCAAAGTTGACGTTGGCAAACGCAGGCGGCTGGTCGTCAGGCACGAGGTTGAGCAGAACGAACAGCGACAACCCCAGATGAAAGCGCCGATACGGTGGGGCATCTGCGAGTAGCGGCTCCACAGACTCAGTCGCTGGGGTGTCCGCGGGTTGTGGCTCCACAGACTCGGTCTCTGGGTTCGCCTGTGCAGCGGCCGGCGAGAACCCGGCGGCCCCCACAACGAGTGCTGCGCATAGCGCCAGGGTGTAGACAACAGAATGCTTAGGTCGGTGGGGCATGTCGGTCTCCTCACCTTCCTGTTAGTTGTGCGATTCTGTCCACGAAATGGTTTGTTTTGCATTCCCAGTGTGCAATGGTGCACACATGGACTGGAACGACCTTCGCTACGTACTCGCCGCTAGTCGCCACCGGTCGCTTACCGGTGCCGCCACAGATCTCGGCGTACGCCACACGACCGTAGGCCGGCGGCTACGTGCACTGGAGGAACGCATGGGCGTGCGCCTGTTCGACCGCCGTCCAGACGGACTGCACGCCACTCCGGCGGGACAACAGATGGTCGCCGTCGCAGAGCGCGTTGAGTTCGAGGTTCACGCAGCAGAGAGCTTGGTAATGGGCCAAGACACCGACCTGCGCGGCTCCCTCCGGGTCTCCCTATTCGACGACATCTTTCGCGTGCTCGCAGGAGGGTTCGGCTCGTTCATCCAGCGGTACCCAGGCGTGGACCTCACCATCACATCCACCCTAGACACCGTCTCGTTGACCCGACGCGAGGCAGACATCGCCATTCGCTTGTCCGAGTCCCCGCCAGAGGGTCTCCTTGGCCGACGACTCGGGTCCGTCAACTTCGCAGTGTACGCGAGTGAAGCACTCATTGCGCAGGTTGGAGAGGACGCGCCACTGCAAGACTACCCCTGGCTTGGGTGGGATGAGCGGCTGCCTGGCAAGTGGCTGGACACCTGGCTCAACGACAACGCCCCCGGTGCCAAGATTGTCGCGCGCATCGATGAGAGCGCCATTCTACGTAAGCAGGCGATTGCAGCGGGTATAGGCGCCTTCTTCATGCCCTGCTACGAAGGCGACGCTACACCGGGCGTTCGCAGAATGGGCCCGCCACAGTTCAGCCGTCCGCTGTGGTTGCTCACGCTGATGGAGCTGCGCCACACCAGCCGGGTACGTGCGTTCATGGACCACATGCAGGAGGTGTTCTCCACCCCCAAAGGGCCTCTCACTGACGCTTCCTAGCGGCACCGGTCCCTCCTGAGATACGTCGTCACCCACACCCGCTGGAGTCCGCCATGCTCATTTTCACCGCCTTGCTCTTCGGATGTACCGAGTCCCTGGACCTGCCCGAAGACCCCAGCGAGTTTGGCGTTCCCGTCGGCGTGCAGACCCTCGAGATTGACGGGCACACCACCGAGGTCTGGTACCCAGCCACAGACAGCAACGAGCGCCTAGCGGGCGAGGTCATTGACGTCCTCGCTTACGTGCCGGACTCGTTCATTGAGCATCTCGGCTCGGTGTCTGTCAACGGCATCACGACCAGCGCCCGGCGAGACGTCGAACCGCGCCGCCTCGCAGACCCCCTTCCCGTCATTCTGTTCAGCCATGGCTTTGGTGGCATGCGCGTCCAGTCGGCAAACCTAGCCACCCACCTCGCCTCTCGGGGCTACATTGTCCTGTCCACAGACCACAGCGGCCGTTCACTAAGAGACGTCTTGCCTTGCCTGTTCTCACCGGCTCTAGAAGGCTGCGACCTGTCCGGATTCGGCTCCGACCCCGCCGAAGACGACCTCGATGACCTGTTGGACGCACTCCCCGGGCTCGCACAGGGCGACGGCCTGCTCGGTGGACGCATCGACACCACCCGAATTGGCTTGTTCGGTCACTCAGCAGGAGCAAACTCCACCACAACGGTTGCCGAAGACGACGACCGAATCGATGCCTTCGTGGCTATGGCCGGCGGACAAGCCGTCACCCGTGACGTCCCCGGTCTATTCATGGCAGGCACCTGCGACGGCATTGTGTCCGCGACAGGCACCGAAGAAGCTGCGACAGAGAGCGCCCTGCCCTACATCGCGTACGACGGCGCCGGTCACTTGGCCTTCAGCGACCTGTGCGACCTACAGCTCACCACCTTCGCCGAAGCCAACCTTCTGGACCGCGACGACCTCGACCCCACCTTCTCGGACCTGCTCATTGCACTCGCGGGAGATGGCTGTGCAGACGGTACACCCGCACCCGATGTGGTCGGAATCAACGAGTGCAGCGATGCATTTGTCCTGCCAGAAGCGGTCGAACCCGACATCCGTGGGGCGCTGACAACCCACTTCGACGCTCACCTGTAGCCAATAGGCCCCAACCACCTGCATTGTTCGAACGTGTTCGACGTGCAGCGGGTACAACGGCGACTCGAAGGAGTCACCATGACACTAGCTCGCATCGCACTCGTCGTTGTTTCCATCTCTGCTGTTGCCGCGTCTTGTGACACCGATGACGACACACAAGACACCGACACCGAGCAAGAAACCGACACCGAGCAAGAAACCGACGGCACCGATTCGGAAGCGGACTCAGACACCGATTCGGACGCGGACTCAGACACCGATTCAGATGTCGACACCGACTCGGACACTGAACGAACCGCCTGCCTGACCTACCCTGTCCCCCTTGCTCCACTGGGTCGGCAGGCGGGTGTCACCGCCGCCATCACCGGCCTAGACGCCGATGCAACGGTCTCGTGGAACACCGTCCGCGATACCCCAAGCAGCCTGTCCTTCGACGTTGAGCTGGCTGCCTGCGCAGACGGAGAAGCCGACCTCTTCGACGCTGTGTGGCAGGTCTTTGAGGCCACCCCAGACGCCTTCCTTCTCGACCGGGATGACTGGAGCAACAGCAACGGCCCCTGCCGAATCGTTGCGGAAGGCCGTGTGCGGACCGTCCAGTTCTACCGCGAGCGCATTGGAAGCGTCACCCTAGCCCGCGACGTTGTCTCTGCCGTCTTGCGCCGTGACGACGGCATTGTCCACATGACCGGCATGTCCGGCACCTACCTGCCGCCAGCGACCGAAGCGCTAGACACCGAGCTGTCCGCCTGTCCTACCGTCACCCCCGACGACGTTGAGACCGCGGTGTTGAGCGGCTCCTACGACTACGCCACCTTCGAGCAATGCCAGTCGACCGGAACCGGCACCTACATGGCGCAGTCGACCGATAGCTTCAGCCTCGGCCCGAATGTTGTGTGGTCCTGGTACGAATCGGACGGCGCCATTGTCTTCGAGAAGACCATCGACGGCGAGTTTCACGTAGACGGCGCCGCCTGGACACCCGAGCTCTTCCAGAGCACCGCGTATTGCCCAGCCGCCGACGACCGCGACGCCACCATGGGCTGGATGTTGCGCTTCGATGCCGTGACGGGCGAGTGGCTGTCCGCGATGGCCGGTATTGGCTGTTTGGTGTGCTGACAGCGACTACTTCTTCGGCCGCATCGCGGTCATCATCTGCTTGAGGTTGTCGCGGTCCATTCGAGCCAACAGTCCAAAGCTCTGCCCGGCCAACAGCCACTCTCCGCCGTCGATAGGAACCGTTGCGCCGTTGATATAGCTGGCTTGGTCGCTGATCAAGTACGTCGCCAAGCTTGCCAGCTCTTCGGGCTTGCCAAAGCGACCCGTTGGGTTCTGGTCCTTGCCGAGCTGGTCCATTCCAGGGACAGCGAGCCGCGAGGAGGCCCCCTCCGTCGGGAATGGGCCGGGAGCAACATCGACGAAGCGCATTCCGTACGTCGCCCACTCCACAGCGAGGGACTTGGTCATGGCGTGAACACCGGCTTTGGCGCACGCACTGGGCAGGACAAAGGGTGAGCCCATCCAGGCGTAGGTGGTGGTGATGTTGAGCACCACACCCCGGCGTGCCTCGTCTGCAATGACCCGGCGACCAAAGTCCTGGGTACAATGAAAGGTGCCGCGCAACACAATGTCGATGACGGCATTGAAGGCGTTTGGCGACAGGTCTTCGGTCGGAGACAGGAAGTTTCCAGCGGCATTATTGATGAGGGTATCCAGCGGACCAAGCTTCGATTCCAGGGCATCAAACGCAGTATGCACAGACTCGGGGTCTCGCACATCCGCGCTCGCCCACGCAGCCACCGCACCCGCCGCAGTCATGTCCGCGACCGTCGCCTCAAGAGGCTCAGTCCGTCGCCCAATAATGCCGACCTTGGCACCATAGCGGGCAAAGTGCAGCGCCATCGCGCGCCCAAGCCCGGTTCCACCACCGGTCACAACCACAACACGCCCAGCCAGCACATTTTCGGCAAACATCCGTCTCTCCCATGTAGGAACGGGCGCTATCTCGGATGAATGCAGGCTGTGCTAGCCGTCGACAAGAGATGTCTGAGTGATGCGAGGCACTGCTGCCGGACGTGCCTTCCACGCTTCAAACAGGACCATGCCACCACCGAATCCAACCACAAACCACAGCGCACTCGGGGCCCCAGCAGCCACAGCCACCAGTGCGGGTCCCGGGCAGAATCCCGACAGTCCCCAACCCACACCAAACGCGGCGGACCCACCCAAGAGCTGCAGGTCAATGACAGACTTCGAAGGCCACTGAAACGCTGGCGCCAACACGGGCGACGAACGGCGCCGAACCCACAAGTATATTGGAAGATAGGTAGCAATAGCCCCCACCATCACCACCGCTAAGCGCGGGTCCCATGCACCCGTGATGTCGAGAAAGGCCACCACATTGTTCGGCCGCGTCATGCCCGAGACCACAAGCCCTACAGCGAACAAGGCGCCCAATGCAAAGGCCGAAATTGTGCGCATCATGGCATCATTCCGAGCAAGCGAAGCCCCGAGACCGTGGCCATTCCAGTGGCAATGAACACCATGGTTGCTACCGTGCTTCTGGGTGAGAGCCGTCCCACACCACACACGCCATGCCCAGACGTACATCCGTTCCCCACTCTGGTTCCAACGCCAACAATCAGCCCTGCTGCAATCAACGAGGGGCCCTGAAGCGGCGCTTCACCGGCAAAGGACTCGGGAACCCAGAACGCACCGAGCGCGCCAACCACCAGCAGGCCAGCAACGAACGACGCTCGCCACCCCCAGTCTCCACGCACAGGTGCGAGCACACCGGCAGCAATCCCAGTGATTCCGGCAATGCGGCCATGCAGCACCAGCAATCCAGCAGACGCCAGTCCAATCAAAACACCGCCAATAAGCGGTAAAAGCAGCGATGACACAGTCAGCCTCCGCGAGGGCCCCAATAGGCTCCGCAAACTCGAAGGAGAATCTCACCGTTCCAGATGTGAATGTCTACACAAAGAATGTCGCTTTATTAGACTCATTTCTAGAACGAAAAAGACAGCATCGGTAACCAAGTTCAAAGGCACCCATACCGGTAGGACACACACAGGGAGTCGTCATGAAGCTTGCATCTACTGGTTGGGCCCTCGGATTTTTGGGCCTTGCCGCTTGTGGAGGTCCGGTTGGAGACGGCGACGGAATCGTGACCGCAGAGGAGGTTCCTGGCCCCGGCTGGTCCGCGGTCCTGCGCACACACAATCACGATGTTGCAGGGACTGCCTTCATTGTAGACGACAACACAATCGAAATTCGAGACACCGTGTACGACGGTGGCGGCGTCAACTCGCAGTGGTACTTGTTCCCAGACGGAGGCTCAGACGGGTTCTCCATCTCTGAAAACCAAGTTGGCGACGCATACAACGGAGAAACGCTCACCCTGAGCCTCCCCGACGACGTCGACTTTGAGCAGTTCAACCTGATTAGTCTGTGGTGCGTGCCCTTCGACGTGTCCTTCGGGGACGGCGTATTCATGCCGCCAGAAACGGACGGCGTGATTGAGTAGCCCTAGGCCGACTTGGCGCTAGTCCCGCAGCACGGACACGGTGAAGTCGTACGGCTCATCGGCGGCTGCCGCGGTGGTGACTTGAACGGTGAACGGCACACGACCCACACTGCCTGGGTCCTCTCGCGTGAACGAGAAAATCTCGGGTAGGCCAGGACCGAGTGGGTTGTCTCGTCCGTACACGCAAGACGTGGCCAATGAGCAGCTTCCCTCCATGATGTTGACCACGTGGTCGATGCCGCCAGAGCCCGTGACGTCCTGTACAATCACGGTGTCGCCATGCGCTAGGGACACGGTGAACGCCGCATCCGCAACACCCGTCGGCGGGTCGAAACAGCCCGCTCCTACGCCCTCTGGGACGTCGTTCGGCCAGTCGGATTGGAAGGTCGACCCCGCCAAACGGTAGCGGTTCTCTGTGCCGTCCCTCCCCAACTCCAAGCCGCACTCACCAGCGGAGATCAGCCCAGCGCGCACGTCGTAGTCTCCCGTGTCCACCGCATCCGCACTGGACAGGTGAACATGGTGGGGTGCGTCGCTCACCAGTGCACTGTCGAACACGCTTAGACCAGCGCCAGGAGCCTCACCAGCGCTGTCTACACATTGGTTCGTCGACAACAGCGCAGAGCACGCTCCCTCGCCCTCGGTGATATTGAGGACCGCTTGAGCCGTTCCCTGCTCAATGACGCGCAGTGTGTCGCCAGCCTGGGGATTGACCGTAAACCGAAGGTCCCCGCCCCGCTCAACGGTGCAGCCGCCGTCCGACGAAAACGCGCTCTGTGCTTGGATTTCTGCCTGCCAGTTCGTCCCGGTCTGCACAACGGGAAGCATGGGCGCGTCACACACCAGGGCACACTCGCCAACTTCGTCACAATCCGAGTCATCGCAGGCGGCCAAGCCGTCGTCGTCATCGTCGTCCAATGTCGAGCAGTCTTCAGGACCTAAAAGCGACGCGGTCAGCTCCAACGCAACCACCGAATCCGAAGGGCCAACACTGACGATGACGTAGTAGGTGTCATCGGCCACAACGCGGTATTCCAGGGACTCAGAGAGGGTCGAGGCGACACACACATCGTCGGCTGCGCGTCCCGAACAGGCGCCAGCCCCCTGGGTGAGATTCAGGACAACATCGGTCGCACTGACCTCGTCCACTCGAAGCGTCTGTCCGGCCAGAGCGTCGAAAGCCAGCACCACATCGGACGACCCGGGCTGCGCGAGCTCACAGGTGTCATCCTCAATCATTTGGCTGGTGTCTTCCCACTGAGCCGTCAGGTCCGCACTCATCACCGTCACAGTCGCAGCACCCGGCTCTGGGCACTCATCCGCACACAACGCCGAGTCTCCACAGACCACGTCGTCACAATCGACCACCCCGTCGCCGTTGTCATCTTCGCGATTACCGCAGTCTTCCCGAGGCACGCGCTCAAGGTCGTAGCCAAACGACGAAGAGTCAACTGGATAAATTGCGAATGCCTGGGTGCCAGCAACGTCCGGGTAGAACACCGTTCCAGACGGTACGGGGACGTCGCATCGACCGGCCGTCTCACAAGCATCCACCGGAATGACCTCGCCATCGCCGCGCAGCGTGACGAGCAGACCATCGTCTGCCTCCAGTCGGACCACCACCAAGTCATGCGGCACGGCTCGCGGAGCACAGTCATCCCCTCTGGAGGAGTTCGTGGTCAGGTCTGCTACAGCGTTCACGTCGCGCGAGACCGGCAAGGTGAGCGCCTCGGCCAGACACACCGCCTCCGCGCATTGACCATCACAGTCGGAGTCCGCGCAATCGGCAAATCCGTCACCGTCTTCATCGACACCCGAGTCGCACCACTCAATGGCTTCTGTGTCGAAGTCGGAGTCGTCGTCCCCACCTGTGCCGGGCTCGAGTGTGTCTGAGCCAGGGTCAAAGGAGTCATCGGTGTCTTTGTCAGGGCATGCCGTCAGAGCCAACACCAACAACACACACACGCGACACATCCACCCTCCTGACGTTGCGCGCACTGTACCTGACGCAGTCCGAGGCCGACCACCCACAATCCCACCGACACCGCGCTCCGTGAGATACGCACCCGCCCCACCCGGAGGCTCCCATGGCTACACCTGACCTACGCGTTCTGCTCACCCAGATGGTTCCGTTCATCAACACTGTTGGCCTGACCATCGATGACGTGGGCCGCGGCACCGCAACGGCAACCCTGCCTGCCCGCCCCGAAGTCAACAACCACATGGGTACTGCCCATGCTGGCGCCGTGTACACCCTTGGCGAGTCAGCATCTGGAGGCGCCGTGCTCTCCATCTTCGCGGACCTGCTGCCAGACGCTTTCATTGCCCTCAAGTCGAGCAGCGTTCGTCACCTCAAGGCCGCCCCCGGCGATGTTGTCGCGACCGCCGCCATTGTTGGAGAGGCCAAGGCGATTCGCGCTGCCTACAATGAGACCGGAAAAGCCGACTTTGACGTGGATGTCACGCTGTCTGTTGGCGAACTTCACACCGCGCAGGTCGTGTACACTTGGGCAGTCCGCGCACCGCGCTAGACAGCCCTCGAATCCGGATTTAAGGGCTTTCGTCCCAGCTATCCACCATGGTCTGCACCGACTCACGTGTCAGCGGTCCAAAGTGGCCTGGGAAGAAGACCTCGGCATCGGGTGCATCTGTCTGTAGAAGCGTCCGCACATCGGCTGCGTTGTCGTCCAGGTCGCACATATAGAAATGCCGAACGGCTTTATGTCCTGTGATGGACCCGCGGAAGAGGTCACCAACAAAGGCCACGCCGCCCACTACGTACATCAACGAGCCTTCGGTGTGCCCCGCTTCCGCTACGACTTCGCCGGGCAGTCTAGGCTCGCTGAGTACGCTCGATAGCGGCAGACCGGTGTTCAGCGGCACGTACACGTCTGGGATGAACGGCTCATAGGTTGTCCCTACGTCCTTCTTCTCACGACGCCTCGCGAGCCAGCTCGTTGGGCAGACGCTGCCATTGGTCCCGGTCGCCAACATGTCTGAGTCTCCCTCGCCCACAACCACCGGTGCACCGGCCTGCTCGGCAATCCACTGGCTGCCGCCTGCGTGGTCGGCATGACCGTGGGACACGAGCACCGCATCAATGTCTGTCCAGGTCAGGTTGCGACTCTCCAATGCACGCAACATGTGTTGGGCTTGCGACGCATACCCGCCGTCGAACACCACAACCGCATCTGCAGTCTCAATGAGATGAACGTTGCTGTAGCCGCGACGAAGGGTGGTGACGGACACCTCTCCGACCTGTTCGGTCCGCAGTCCATTTGCGCAACCTGCCGCTACAAGTACCACTAACCAAAGGTGACGCACGCAGCCTCCAACGTTCATGCCGACACGGGTTAACCGGACGGCCAACTCCGGAGGCGCCATGCGCTCTGTTCTTCTCGCCGTCGCACTCCTCGCTGGGTGCCCCAAGTCCGTCACACCCGAGTCCATCCCGGAGGCCCCAATGCAGGCTGAATCCCCGAACCCGCTTCTTCAAGAGTGGACCGGTCCACACGGCGGCGTCCCACCGTTCGCCGGTATCGAGACCGCACACTTCAAGCCCGCGCTCATGGCAGCAACCGACGAGATGATGGCCGAGATCGACGCTATCGCTGACAACACCGAGCCAGCCACCTTCGAGAACACCATCGCGGCACTCGACCTGTCCGGCGAGACCTTCTCCCACGTGCGCACCGTCTACGGCGTGTACGGCGGCACAATGAGCGACGACGAACTGCGTGGCGTTCAGCGTGAAATGGCGCCTGTCCTGGCCGGTATCTGGGACAAGATCACCAGCAATCGCGCCTTGTTCGAACGCATTGACGCCATCTACACCGGTGACATCTACGCCACGCTCAGCCCCGAGCAGCAGCGCCTCACCTGGGACACACACAACTCCTTTGTGAAGTCTGGTGCCAAGCTGGGAGACACCGAAAAGGCCCGCTTGGCTGAAGTCAACCAAGAGCTGGCAACGCTGTACACCACGTTCAGCCAGAACCTGCTTCACGACGAAGAGCTGGTCACCCCGTTCACAGAAGCCGACCTTGAAGGACTGTCCGACGGCTACATCACCGCCGCCAAGGCTGCTGCTGAAGAACGCGAGCTAGACGGCTACGTCGTGGTCAATACGCGTAGCTCCGTCGACCCGTTCCTCACCATGAGCACCAACCGCGACCTTCGCGAGACGGTGTGGCGTCGGTTCACCGACCGCGGCGACAACGCTGACGAGTACGACAACAACGCACTCATCCCGCAGATCTTGACCCTGCGTCGGGAACGCGCCCAGCTGCTTGGCTACGAGACCCACGCACATTGGCGTCTGGTCGATGCCATGGCTGGTAATCCAGACAACGCCATGGCGTTGATGATGGACGTGTGGCCCGCCGCCGTGGCTCGTGTTGGCGAAGAAGTGGCCGACATGCAAGCGATTGCAGACGCTGAAGGTGCCGATCTGACCATTGAGGCGTGGGACTACCACTTCTACCAAGAGAAGGTTCGTAAGGACCGGTACGACCTCGATGAAGCTGAGATCACGCCGTACATGGACATGGAGCGCCTTCGCGAAGGCATGATGTGGGCCAGCAACCAGCTGTATGGTCTGCAGTGGAACCAAGTCGAAGGTATCCCTGTCGTGCATCCTGACGTTCGCGTCTGGGAAGTCACCGACGCCGAAGGGGCGCATGTTGGCTTGTGGTACTTTGACCCCTACGCCCGCACTGGCAAGCGCAGCGGCGCCTGGATGAACGCCTACCGTCCACAAGCGGCGTACCCAGAGACCCAGACCATCTTGGTTAGCAACACCAGCAACTTCGTCAAAGCACCTGAAGGTGAGCCCACTCTCATCTCCTGGGACGACGCCAACACGCTGTTCCACGAGTTCGGCCACGCCCTGCACGGCCTGCTCTCCGACGTGACCTACAGCGGCTTGTCCGGCACCAACGTGGCCCGCGACTTCGTTGAATACCCAAGCCAGCTCAATGAGCACTGGCTCGGCACCCCCGAGATGCTCGAACAGTTCGCTCTGCATGCAGAGACCGGCGAGGCCATGCCCGCAGAACTGCTGGAGAAGATCGAGCGCGCAGCCACCTTCAACCAGGGCTTCGGCACAACCGAGTACCTAGCCAGCGCCCTTGTCGACATGAAGCTACACCTGCTCGAAGACCCGAACATTGACGTAGACACCTGGGAACGCGAGACCCTGACCGAGTTGGGCATGCCTGCACAGCTCGTCATGCGCCACCGCACGCCGCAGTTCGCGCACGTGTTCAGCGGAGACGGCTACAGCGCCGGCTACTACAGCTACTTGTGGTCCGACACGCTGACAGCAGACACCGCCGAGGCGTTTGTTGAAGCGGGCTCCATGTACGACCAAGCAACGGCACAGCGCCTACGCGACACGGTTCTGTCTGTTGGCAACACCGTCGACTCTGCACAAGCCTTCCGCAACTTCCGCGGACGTGACGTAGACACCAGTGCACTGCTTCGCTCACGCGGCTTTCCCGTCGAGTAGCCCGCTAGTTTTGCCCGGCGGACGACCCCAATTTCGGTGAATGACAGCGACATGTCACCAACCGTAATAGGCGTTCGTCCGCTGGAGGTCCTCGTGGAAGAGAAGTCCCTGAATCCATTGTCCGTTGTTTCGTTGGTATCCGGCATTCTGGCCCTGCTTTCGAACATCCCCTGCTGTTGCGTCGGCACATGTACGCCATTGCTCAGCTTTTTAGTCGGCATTGTGATTGTGTTTCTGGGCGTCGTGGCCATCGCCACTGGGTTCATCGCGAACTCCCAGAAAGAAGACGGGGAATCCGAACCCTTGGCTCTCGCTGGTATCGCTCTCGGTGGTGTCGCAATTGCGATCAGTCTCGTGTTCGCTGTCCTGGCGTTCGGAGGGATGGCACTCGCCTTTGTTGTGGCCATTCTCAACGGGTAGCGGATTCGCATGACGACTCGCCTACTCGACAAGTCATCATGGATTTTCGACATGGACGGCACACTCACTGTGCCGGGCCATGACTTCGCTGGTTTCAAACGCGACCACGGCATTGCCGAGTCGCAAGACCTGCTGTCTGCGGCCAACGAGCGTTCAGCCGCAGGACGTGCTGCCTTGCTCACAGCGATTTCCGAGTGGGAAGCCGAAGTGGCCAGCTTGGCCGTCGCCCAAGACGACGCTCGCGTTCTGCTACACGCGCTGCAGGAGCGCGGCTGCAACCTCGGCGTGGTGACTCGAAACACCCGCGAGCACGCCCTGACCACGCTCAAAGCCAGCGACCTACTGTCGTTCTTCCCCGATGAACGCGTCATCCTGGGCCGCGACTGCGCCCCAGCAAAGCCCCAGCCAGACGCACTGCTGATGGTGCTCGAGCAGTGGAACGTGCCCGCTGCAGACGCGGTCATGGTCGGTGATTGGGTACACGATGTTCGCGCAGGCCGACTGGCAGGGTGCACCACAGTACTCATTGAGCGTACCGTCAAAGCACGCCCCGAGTGGTTGCCGCACTGCGACCACGTGATTGACGACCTACGCGCTCTCATCGCGTGAGCGGGCGTCCCTAAACAATCGGCCGCTCCCCACATGTGGAGAGCGGCCGATGTCGTTTCAGGGTGTGAGAACTAGTGGCCTAGGTAGGTGTAGCCGTCGAGGCCTTCACGGTAGAATGCGAGCAGCTTTGCCGCCTGCTTCTTGCCTAGGATGCCGTTGCGGATGGCGCGCTCGCTCGACGTACGAATGCGCTGGACAAGGTCCTTGCGGTCGTACTGCACGTACCCGGTCACGTCTTCCACAGTGTCGCCTTCAATGACTAGGTCAAAGTTGACGTGTCCGTCGTCGCCCACCGACAGATGAACAGCATTTGTGTCTCCGAAGAGGTTGTGCATGTCACCCAGAATTTCCTGGTAGGCACCGACAAGAGCCATGGCCAACACGTAGGGCTTGCCCTTCTTGAGTGGGTGAAGCTCTAAGACCTTCTTGACATCTCGGCGGTCGACGAAGCGCGAAATCTTACCGTCCGAGTCACAGGTCAAGTCCGCAATAATGCCGCGACGCACGGGTTCTTCACCCAGACGATGTATCGGGACAATCGGGAACAGCTGGTCAATGGCCCACGCATCTGGCGCGGACTGGAACACCGAGAAGTTGGCGTAGTAAGTGTCCGCGAGCGCTGGCTCTAGGCTGTTCAGCTCATCTGGGACGTAGCTCTGCTCACGAACAATATTGCGCAGTCGACCGAGAATCTGCCAAAAGAGGCGGTCTACCTGGGCAAGCTCGACCAGGCTCAGCACGCCCAGCTCAAACGACTGCTTGGCACGGATGCGCGCATCTTGCGCATCATGCCAGGCCTCTTGGTAGTTTCGACTCGTCAGGCCGTCGTACACATCACGCATCTCCACGAGCAGCTCGGGGGAGTTCGCGTCGACAGACATGGGCTCGCCGTCCGTCGGCAGAGTCTCCACCCCCAGCACGTCGAACAGCAAGACTGAGCAGTGGGCAACGGTCGCACGGCCGGACTCAGTGACGATGTCCGGATGCGGGACGTTCGCGCCATCACACGCGGCTGCCACCTGCATGACGACGTCAGCGGCGTACTCTTCTTCGGTGTAGTTGCGTGAACTCTCAAAGGTGGTGCGACTGCCGTCGTAGTCAATGCCAATGCCGCCACCGACGTCCATCATGCCCATTGGGGCACCCATGGAGACGAGCTCGACGTACAGCCGGGTGGCTTCGCGAAGCGCGCGCTTGAACGTCCGAATCGACGTGACCTGGGAGCCAATGTGGAAGTGCAGCAACGACAGACACTCCAGTCGGTCCATCTCGCGTAGCTTCTCAACGAGCTCCACAATGCCGAGCGCTGACAGACCGAACTTCGCGCGGTCTCCAGCAGACGCCTGCCAGCGCCCCTTACCTGGGCTGGATAGCTTTGCGCGAACGCCAATCTTCGGCGTAATCTTCAAGCGGTCGGCAACCGCCATGATGGCGTCTACCTCGGACAGCTTCTCCACCACAATGACAGTCTCACGGCCCAACGTGCTGGCCATGAGTGCGGTCTCGATGTACCGCCGGTCTTTGTAGCCATTGCAGATGATGAGGCCCTCAGGGTCGTCCATCATGGCCATGGCCACGAGCAACTCTGGCTTGCTGCCCGCTTCTAGACCCACGTGGTGACGTCGCCCAACACGGAGCAGGTCTTCAACCACCTGGCGCTGCTGGTTGACCTTGATGGGGTACACGCCGCGGTAGCGTCCGCGGTAGTTGTTCTCTTCGATGGCCTTGCCAAAGACCGACCACATCAGGTCTAGGCGGCCTTCGACAACCTGCGGCAAGCGCAACAGGACCGGAAGTTCAACACCACGCTCGGTCAGCTCAGTGACCACGTTGTACAGGTCCACCTTGCCCTTGCCTTCACCGGCAGGCGTCATGACTAGGTGTCCAGCCTTGTTCGCCTCGAACAAGCCCTTTCCCCAGAATGGGATGCCGTACAGCTCCGCACTGTCTTCAATCGTCCATGCCATGGCTTAGTCCTTCAACAAGTAAGCAAAGATGAGAGGAGCCACGATGGTGGCATCGGACTCAATCATGAACTTGGGCGTGTCGATATCGAGCTTGCCCCATGTGATTTTCTCATTGGGCGGTGCGCCCGAGTAGCCGCCGTAGCTCGTAACCGCGTCACTGATCTGGCAGAAGTAGCCCCAGAACGGGGTCTTCTCAAACTCTAGGTCCTGAATGAGCGCAGGAACCGCACAGATAGCGAAGTCACCAGCGATACCCCCACCCACTTGGAAGAAGCCCACGCTGGGTGCGTCGCCCAGGTCGTTGGTCTGCGCTTGGTACCACTTCATGAGGTGCACCAACTGCTCGGTTCCAGTCATTGTGGCGCGGTGATGAGGCAGGTCCCCACGGTAGCAAGCAGCGGCGAACATGTTGCCTGTGGTGCTGTCTTCCCAGCCCGGCGTGTAGATGGGGATGTTTTTCTCCATCGCCGCCAAAAGCCAGCTATCTTCCGGCACTTCAAAGTGTTCAATGACCGTCGGGTCACGCAGGACCGCCAGCATGTGCTCACTGGGCAAGTACGAGCGCCCCTCTTCCGACGCCGCCTTCCAGCGCTCCAGCAGCTGACGCTCCATGTGACGCATGACCGTTTCTGGAATGCAGCTATCGGTCACCCGGTTCATGCCGCGCTCGTACAGGGCCACTTCGTCTTCCGCGGACAGCGCACGCCAGTTGGTAATCTCTTCGTACTCACTGCCGGCAAGCAGCGTAAACGCGTCTTCTTCGAGGTTTGCACCTGTACAGCTGATGCCGTGCACCAGGTCTGCGCGAATCGCCCGCGCCAAGATACGGCCAATGCGTGCGGTGCTCATGGCGCCCGCCAAGGTCACGAACATCTTTCCACCGGCGGCAATGTGCGCCTCATACCCACGAGCAGCACGACGGACCTCGCGCGAGTTGTAGTGGTGATAGTGCGTGTCGATAAACGTGCGAACGTCCATGGGAACTCCTACGACGGGCGCTGGGACACAATCGCCCAGCCCGTGAGTTTGTACAGCAAACGAGCGCCAATCATGGCGTCCCACTCTTGATGTCCGACCTCACACAGGTCCACACCAACAATGCGACGGCCAGAGCGGCCCAGACGAGACAACAACACAAGCGCCTCACGCCACGACAAGCCGCCGGGCACGGGGGTTCCAGTGTTTGGACACAGTGCGGGGTCGAGTCCGTCAATGTCGAACGAAACCCAGACATCCTGCGGCAACGGAGCAATCATCTGGTCAACGAGAGCGGCGTACGCAGTGCCTTCGGCCAGAGCATCCGCCATGCGAATGTCTGTCCACAGATGCAGCCGTGGCTCGGTCTGAGTCCGCGCCAATTCACGGTGTCCGAGGTCGCGAATGCCGACCTGCACAATGTTCCCGACGTCACACTGGTCCAGGACATTGTGAAAGATGGAGGCGTGCGAGTATGCGAAGCCTTCGTAGGCCTCACGAAGGTCTGCGTGGGCGTCGACGTGTAGAACACCCAAGCCGGGATGGGCTTGAGCAGCGGCGCGAATGGCGCCTAGAGGGACGGAGTGGTCTCCTCCCAGAATGGCCGGGATGTGCCCCTCGGAGAGAGCTCTCGCTGTCCACGCAGCAACCAGCTCGGTCACTCGAGCGCCGGCATCGTCGACCTCGGCGAGTGCCTGAACGAGGGCCAGCTCGTCGGGCGAGTCGTCCAGCTCACGTACGCGACGGGCAGCCGCCGTAGCCGTGGTGTTGAGCGCGACAATCTCGGCCGGAGCTTCGACCATGACCATCCCATCACGCCAGACCTCTCCAGTCTCTAGGTCGCACAGGTCCACCTGTTGGGACGCTTCGCGAACAGCATCGGGTCCACCCGCAGTCCCTTGGCGGTAGCTGGTCGTTGCTTCGAACGGCACCGGTAGCACCCAAACGCGTGCTTCTTCGGGCGTGTGCGGCAAGCCGTACAGTCCATCACCTGCTGCAGGCCCATCGGGATCGAACGTAGTGGACATGCCACCTCCGCGGAATCGCGGCGCCGCATATTCCCCGCCCCATCATGGGCAACTGCTTTGTTGCACGGATGACAGGAACTGGGGGCAGATGACGTCGTACACCTACACGTGGGGCCTAGGATCGCTCCGAGCAGCACCGCCGAAGTCACAATCGTCTACTGAAACCGCGAGGAGCCGACCACGACCTTAGCAGGACGAAGAAGCCGACCGTTCTCGTCTTGCAAACCGGTCGAGACTACGGCGACGACAGCGTTGTTCGGCTGTGTCTCATCCAGCGCAACCGCTTCAAACAGTGCGGGATCGAATCGGTCCCCCACACGACCAACCCGGGAGACCCCCACTGATCTCAACCGGTCGTCAAGCGCGTGCAGAACCGTGGTCAGTCCAACCGACGCCTCTGTCGTCGCCGAGCCAATGGCCCGAGCAACGTCGTCATAAGTATCTGCGACGACGGACAACAGGCGAGCACGCTCACGTGAGACGGCTTGTTCTACCGTCGATGCGACGTTTCGCTGAAGCCGGGCAATGTCGTTGAGCAGTTCCTCTTCCCGCCCACTCCCAAGGGCCTTCGGCACCTGCGGCTCGGGCTCGAAGACAGGCGGGCTCTCCACAAACGGCTCGGTCTGTGCCTGCACCAGCGCCTGACGCAGCCGCTGGACTTCACCAATGAGGGTCTGGCGGTCTTGCGCCAAACCATCGCGTTCAGCAAGCAACCGCTCGACAGCCTGACGCGAGACGCCGCCCTGAGTGAGGCGAGACTGTTGGTGTCTGGAGACGGGACGATGCATGGGACCTCCTCGGTCATTCATGCATTCAACGTGCGCGCCCAATCCACGGGCGCAACCCCACCCCGTGTCCGTCGACTACTTCACATACCAAATGAGTACGCGCTGGGCAGCGTAGACGTCACCGTCCGAAAGCTGCTTACCATCGAAGATATCAACGTGTCCCGAGCCGCCGTAGCCACTCCAAGAACCGTCAGCGTCCTTCAGTTTCATCTTGTCAAAGCAGATGAAGCCCTTGCGTCCAGCGAGAGCACCTTCCACATCTGGGGTGGCCGCTTCGGCGTCCTTGCGCATGATGTTGCGACCCTCTTCTGGGAACACCCGGTCAGGCTCTCCCATGTGGTGGTCGAGGTAGGCAATCATCTCTCGCGCGCTGACAATGATGCGGTCGGAGGTCGATTCCGTTTTAGGGTCCTTCGCTTTCGGAAGGTACAGACCACCATCGCGCATCTTGCCTAGGCCGGCAGCAATCGCCTTCTCTGGGGTAATGGCGTACTCGCCACCCATACGGTTGAGCATGGTGCTCATGCGGACAGCACAGGTGTTTCCCCACTGGTCCCGTTCGTAGCCGAGCTCTTCGTTGAGGTCACCGCTGTCGGTGTTCTGCGATGAATCCTGCAGGTAGTTGTGGGGGTGAGCCTCCCACATCTCGTCGAACGCAGCATCACCCTGGGGCTTGCTGAACGACTTGCTGTTCATCTTCATCAGGTCCCACTGCACGCCGTCAACGTGGCCGGTCTCTGCCTTGCCGTTCTTCTTCTGCCAGCGCTTGACCGCACGCTCGGTACCGGGGCCGTAGTCGCCGTCTGCGCCGGTTCCGATCAGCTTCTGCATCTCTTCAACGACCTTGCCCTTCATGCCGCGCTGAATGGTAATGCCCTGGTCAAACCACTCTTGGGCAGTGCCATCGAGCTTTGTCGAGCCATTCAGAAGGTTGGCGAGGACTGAGTTGTCGGGTCCGGTCTCGGTCGTGACCTCAGTGGAGGTTCCCGTAGCGGTCGAGGTGGACGATTCAGCAGAGCGTTGGAGGCGACTTTGAGGCATGGTCGAATCCCTTTTGGTGCGAGGAGTTGCGTTTCACGTATACGATCTTTGACACGTTTGGGCGAGAGAATTCCACAGTGTCGCCGCGTCAAACCGCGCTAAACCGCTCCAGCAGCCTGTCGAGAGCGTCGAAGAACCGCACGCCCATACCGGGGCCTTGCAGTGCATACAGGTACGGCTCGATCACCTCAAGCTCCATCAAACACAGTCTCCCGTCGTGGCGCATGAGGTCCACTCGCGCGTACAGGAGATCCCATTTGACAGCGTCTAGCGCCCTTTTGGCGACGGAGAGCGCTTCGGAATCCGGCTCGTATACCGTGTCGGTTCCCCCATACAGAGACTGTACGCGATAGTCGCCGGCCTTCGGACGCTTTTGCGCCGCATGCGAAAACTGGCCATCAAAGTAGATAAGCGACAGCTCTCCCTCCGATTGAGCGGCAGGGAGAAACGGCTGCACCATGACCCGACCGGCCGACGGTGTTGGGATGGGTCCCTCGCCCGTCCACATCACCTGGCCAGTGGCACCAGCCCCCACCACACGCTTCACCACAACACCTGGCCCGCCAAAGTGGGCGTTTGCCTCTCGCACATCCTCGGCTCCAATGTCGTTCAGCCACAGTGTGGGAACGGTCGGAACCCCAGCCGCACCGAGCTGCTGTAGGTAGGTCTTGTCCGAGTTCCACCGGATGACCTCTGGGGCATTCAACACCCGACTCTGCGCAGCCAGCCGGTCGATGACGCTCAGAAAGTGGTCGACATGCTGTGCGTAGTCCCACGGCGTTCCCACAACCACAGCATCGTACCCTTCTGCGCTGAGCGTGGGGTCGCTCCACACCCGCAGGTCAAGGGTGTGGCCACGTCGCTCCGCTTCCGGCTCCAGCTCGGCAAGATGAGCTTCAAGCTCCCAAATATCGTCACGACTGTTCGAGTTTCCGGGGACCATATCCGGACTGGTCAAGGTAAGAATGCGCATGCCGCCGCCTATCCCGCCAAGTCCTGTGAAGGCGACTCGGTCAGAATCGCCCACGGGCCCCACCAGCGAGCCCCGAGGCCTAGAGCTCGGGCCACAATCATGACCACCATGCTCCACCACAGACCGACCAATCCGTACTCACCGATCCACGTGACTGCGAAGGCCGTTCCCGTACACAGTGCTGTGAACACCATTACCGCAGCCAACCAACCAAAAGCGCGCGCTCCCATGAAGACGCCGTCGCCCACAAACACCGCCGCATTCAGCGGCTGCATCAAGGCGACAATCGGCAGAACCGTCCCCAGCGCTACGGTCACCTCTGGCTCTAGATCGAAAAACCAGGGCCAGAACGGCGCTCCAGCAGACACAACCACGGCAAACAAGACCCCGAAGAGCCCGCCAAAGACCAGCAGCCGCGACGACACGGCACGGGCCAAGTCCGGGCGATGACGACCCACGTGGTCTGCCACCAAAATCTGCCCTGACAACGCCAAGGCATCGATAAACAGGGCAAACAAGAGCCATAGCTGAGTCGCAATCTGGTGGGCGGCAATCGTCACCGGCCCCATTCGTGTGGCCATGGAGGTGCCCACGGTGAGGGTGCCCACCAGGGCGAAGGTGCGAATGCTCATCACCGAGCCCACGCTCAGCAAGCGACGCATCGCCCCCCATTGGGGCCACTCCAGCACCAGTCCTAGCGACCGCCGGCGAGCGCCTAGCAACGCGACGAGGAAGCCGACCGCTCCAAGGTACTGCGCAAACACCGTTGCCCAAGCAGCACCGCCGATTCCCCAACCAAAGCCCAAGACCAGGACGATGTCTCCGACCAGATTGACCGCAGACAGGCCAAGCGTCAAATACAGCGGGGTTCGCGTGTCCGAGTACCCCCGAAAGGCACCATTTCCTGCCGTAATCGCAAGGACCGCAGGTGCCGCCAGCGCACGAATTCGCAGGTACTCGACCGTAGGCCCGATGAGTTCCGCATCAGCCCCCATCAGCCGAGCAATAGGCTCTGCAGCACCCGACAAGATGAGCGCTCCCACAACGCCAATGCACAGTCCCAACACCAGGGATGACACCACCAAGCGGCCCGCATCTCGCCGTTTTCCTTGAGCAACGGCGGTCGCGACAAGTGGAGTCGTGCCGTACGCCAAGAAGTTGAACACGACGAAGGCAAAACCGAACACGCCGGCATTGACCCCAAGAGCCCCAAGTTCAGCAGTCCCGATGCGCGCCACAATCGCTGTGTCGACCAAGGACACGAGCGGGTCTGCAGCAAGTGTCGCCAGCGCCGGAACCGCCATTTGGGCAATGGCACGGTCATGTGGACCGACCCATCGCGACGCCCACCCCATGCTGCCTCCGGTTGGCGTTATCCTACCCCATGCCAATCACCGACAAGCAACGTCTCCGTCGACATCTCCGCCGCCAACGCGCTGGTATGACCCCCGCCGAGCGTCAGGAAGCCTCCAATGCCATCGTCGCCCACATTGTGGCGTCGACTCACTATCGTCAGGCCAAGACCGTGACCGCCTACGCAAGTATGCGCGCAGAGGTCAGTCTAGACGGTCTGTGGCCAGCACCGTCGCACATGCTGCTGCTTCCGCGGGTGGACGGTCAAGACCTCCGCTGGCATCCCACAACAACGCTTCCCGTCGCAACAAGCACCTACGGTATCCGCGAACCCGCCGTCGATTCCCCAGAGCACACCGGTCCAGTCGACCTGTGGCTTCTTCCAGCCGTTGGCATGGACGAAAGAGGGTTCCGCTTAGGCCAAGGCGGAGGCTTCTACGACCGCACCCTCGCAGGTAAGCCCGGCTTACGCGTGGCCGTTGTCTTTGAGTGCCAACGCGTGGACCTCGTGCCTACTGAGCCACACGACCAGTCTGTCCACGCAGTCGTTACCGAGGCCGGCTGGTGGTTTGCGCCTCAAGAGTGACGCCCACACGCCTGTCATCGGTCAGGCCAACGAATGGCAATTAGGCTCGTAGCCCCCCACAACGCGACGAACACACAGGGAACGCTTACACACAGGTCGCAACGAAAGAGGCACCATGAGTAAAACCCGCGCAGTTCTTGTCGGTATTCAAACCAATCGACAGACCGACATCGAGCTGTCGGCGTCCCTCGACGAGCTGGAACGGCTCTGCGATACACTGGGTTTGACGGCCGTGGGTCGGCTCACGCAGAAGCTCTCGTCGCAGAACAAGCGCCGCGTCTTGGGCGACGGAAAGCTCAAGGAACTCGCCGAGTGGACGGGCGGTCCCGGCTGGATTTATCGGGGTCCGCAGCTCAGCAAGAAGCAGCATGACGAACGGTTCGGCAAGGAAGAAGAGTTGCCTGAGGGGCCCAAGGAAGACAAGGAGCCCGAAGCCGATATCGTTGTTGTAGACGCCGAAATGTCACCGTCACAGCTTCGCAATCTACAGACCATCACGGGTGTTGAGGTCTTGGACCGCGCCGGTGTCATCCTGGAAATCTTCTCTCGCAACGCGCGAAGCAAAGAAGCAAAGACCCAGGTCGAAATTGCGCGACTGGTCTACATGGCGCCACGCTTGCGCGAGACCGGCGGCACCTCCGAGCGCGCCCAAGGCGGCGTGGGTGGCAAGGGCCGTGGCGAGTCGAACCTTGAGTTGGACCGTCGTAAAGTCCGAGACCGCATTGCTGAGTTGCGCAAAGAACTCGAGCTGATTGAGACCAAGCGCGGCCACCGTCGTGCGCGCCGTCGGGCTGCCCGGCAGGTCGCATTGGTTGGGTACACCAATGCAGGAAAGTCGTCGCTGATGCGCCAGATCACGGGCTCAGAGCCCTACGTGGCGGACAAGCTCTTTGCCACGCTAGACACCCAAGTGCGCAAGCTAGACGCCGCCATCACCCCACCGGTGTTGGTCACAGACACCGTCGGCTTCATCCGCGACCTGCCCCACGACCTCGTCGCCAGCTTCCGGTCCACTCTGGACGCCGCACTCGAAGCCAGCTTCATCTTGCACGTCGTAGATGCCGCAGACCCGTCTTTCCGCGACCACATCACGGTCACCACGGACGTGCTGGAGGACATCGAGGCCCAAGACATCCCGCGCGTACTCGTGCTCAACAAGTGTGATGTGCTGAGCGCCGAAGACGAAGCCGCCCTGGCCGAGGAATTCCCAGAGGCCTGGCGCACATCCGCCAAGACGCCCGAGCGTATTCAGGCGCTCATCGCTGACATTGTGGACTGGTTCGGCCAGCAGCTCATCGAAGCGAAGATCTTGATTCCATGGTCCAAAGCAGGCGTCATGGGCACGATTCGTGGCGAGACCGAAGTACTCGATGAGAGCTTTGAAGACGACGGCATTCGCTACACTCTGCGCGGCTCCAAAGCCGGTCTAGCACGGGTCGCTCAAGCGCTGAAGGCTATGTGAGACCGCTGGTCTGGGCGGCACTGTTCGCAGGCTGCGCAGCTCCACCCCAAGCGCCTGTGCCTGTAGAGCCCCCCTCTGCGCAAGCCCTCGTCTGCCTGTGGACGTCATCCACGCCAACCATCGACGGTGAAGACACTGACACCAGTTGGACGTTGGCCAGGCCCACTACGCTACTGCCCTCCCTTGGGCAGTCCACCGGCACAGCACGCTGCTTGCGCACAGACGACGGACTCGCCGTGTTCGTCAGCGGCCCCGACACTCACCTGACCGCCACCGTCACCGAACACGATGGCCGGACCTGGGACGATGACGTGTTTGAGGTGTTCATCCAGCCGGACACCGGCGAGCACTACTACGAGTTTCACATCACCCCCGCCGGCACCACCCTCGATCTGCGCCTGCCCGCACCCGAAGGTGAAGACGCCCGCACCACAAACGCCCCCGTGTTTCACCAGCTCTCAGCAGTACACCTCATCGGCAGTCTCAATGACACGACCCCAGACGAAGGCTGGTCGGCCGAGGTTTGGATTCCATGGTCCGACATTGGTGGCGCCCCTGAACCTGGCGCCAGATGGACAGGACATGTCGCTCGCTACGACTACGCAGCGGACGGCACCTACGCCCTCGCGAGCACAGCGCCGTTCACCGAGGTGGGCTTTCACCGACGCCATGAGTGGCCAGACCTGTTGTTCTAAGCGTCTCTCTGACGAAAGCGAACGCCCATTCCAATCAAGAACACCGCCCCAAAGAACACGCCCAACCACAGTCGAAATGGGCTTGTGGTGGTCATGATTTCGGCACTGACCGGCGAGTTGTACGGTGTGTCCACAAACGGTGCGCACCGGACGGTCATTTCCGCAGGCCACTCCCACGATGTCCCGGTGTACGACGTGCGGAACAGCTGCTGAAGCAGGCGCTCTTCGCCACAAGCGACCTCGACATCCCCCTGCTCCAACCGCCGGTCGCGGCGGTACAGATGCACGCGAAGCTCGTATAGAAACGGCTCGGCCCGTGCGGGGAACTCGGCCAAGAAGATGCCGTAGCCCATGGCCGCGGTCCGCTCGAGGGTGTGGGCGTACTCGGCACCGTTGTCAAGGTCCAAGGCGGTAATCTCGTCAATACTTAGACGGCTGGTGAAGGTGGTATCGCCCAGCGTATGCGCGTTGCCATAACCCACCGTCACATGCTGAAACAGGCCAATCGAGCAGACCAAACCAGCACCTACGAACGCCGACCACGACCATGAAACACGCTTGTCAGCAGTCCACACCTGAAGGCCAACGATTGTGCCGACACCCGCGGCTTGCAAGTCCAGCCACACGTCATCGAGGTCCCCAGTACGCATGGGCAAAAGGAACTGCACGGTCTCATCCGTGAGTGCTGCACAGGTGGCGATCAAGACCACAAGCATACCACCAGACAGACCGCCTCCGAGAGGCCGAATGGCTCGCACTAACAAGGCTCCCAGCGCGCCGTACTCCAGGATGTGAAGCGCTTCAATCGGGTTGTGGGTACGGTCCGCGAGCAGCCACCCTAGCCCCAAAACACCCAGGCCAATCCACAGCAGCTTACCGGTCCATCCCTCTTCGCGGCGGTACAAAAACGGGCCAATAAGGCCCACCATTCCAAGCAACGCCAACGCGCCCACACCTACAATCAGGCGGTCTGCAGAGGGTTGCGTATCGATTATTAGTAAGGTGTTGCCAGCCAATCCAGGCTGTAGAGGCGGTGCACCAGAGATGGCGTGCAGTTGGTTTTCGACCCCGTGGGCTCGCTGCGTAACAATCGGGCCTACGCGAGTATGAAGCAGCGCTTGGGCTCCTTCTCCCGGAGTAATCCCCCAGGTCAGGTGGCCATGGCTGACGTGAACATCACGCACATCGCCAATCGCATAGCGATTCGTTTCGACCGCGTTGCCCAAGTCCGAAATGTCGAAGACCACGACACCGTCTGCCCCTGCCGCCAACATGCCAACGTTCCCGAAAGTCACCAAGTCGTAGATGACGTCCGTTAAGCGGGACGTGCCAACAACCACCGGGCCGGCTGGGTCGGACAGGCTCACACCAATGATGTCGCCATCTGCATCTGCGACGATGACCGCCCCATCCACCGGGAACAGCGACACGATGTCTTGGGCGATGCTGGGAACTGTGCCGCTTGGGCGAAACACGCCGTCGTCCACAGTAAATAGCTGAAGCTCACCAGCCGCCGTGCCCACCGTCACCAAACGCCCCTTACGCGCTACTCGTGTTGCGACTCCGCGCATCGGCAGCGCTTGTATGAGCGTGCCGGTCGGGTCCACACGTAGCAGTCCGGCCGTCCCGCCCGCGCAGAGCACCTCTCCTGCGGCAACGTTTACACCCAGACAGCGCACATCGGACACATGCAGGGTGTCTTCCGAATAAATCGCAAGCCGGTCGTCCGACAGTCGCACCGCAGTGACGCCGCTCGATGTGTCCAGCTCCACGCCTGCTGACGGCAGGTCCACCGTCTGCTCAGCGCTCGACGCTCCAATGCGCTTGAGTATCAGCCCAAAAGTTGGCCCCAGCGGAAGTGTCGACAGGATGAGGGCGAACAGCGCCACAACAGGCGCCCATAGTGAGAGCGCCTTCACGGCCGGCCCACCGCCCGAGCGGTGTTCTTCCGACTACGCTCCAGCAATCGACGCCACTGCCGCGCCCAGCGTTCGTCTTCCGTGAACGGAAAGACCTCATTGGTGAAGGTCTGGTCTACGAGCAACAGGTCGCTATACGCCTGCATAATCTTGCGAACATCCCCGTCAGCATCGCGTTGTCGCTCAATCTCCCCTTCTGCAGCGGCCATGGCCAACGTCGCCGCTCCCTGCTGCGTCTCCGCGTCCCACTCCAGCAGTGCTGCGTGTAGGGGGGCAAAGCGGTCGTCCGTCGTCACATCAATTGGAGCCTGTTCATCGGGGTCGGCAACAAGGTCGAAGCCAACCAGTTCATCGCCTTCCACTCGTCCCCAGCGCAACAGCTTGAGTGTGTCCGAACGCACCGCAGTCACTCGCGCTCTCATCTCATCCAACGGCGTGGCCCAGCCTTTGTAGGTGGTCTGGGCAAAGGAATAGGGGCGCGGTCCCTCGGTGGTCTCGCCGCGCATCAACGGCAACAGTGACGCGCCCTGCATGGGCAGCACCAGGTTGTCAGTCGGAATGTCCAGAAGCTCGGTCAGCGTTGGCATCAGGTCCAGCTGCTGAACCGGGGCGTCGATACGGCCGGTCATCGCTGCATCGGGGAAGATGACAATGAGCGGAATGTGCCAGCTCTCGTCGTACAGCTTGCCGTCCCATGACGTACTCGCATGGCCCAGCCAGCCATGCTCAAACTGCTCTTCACCGTGGTCCGCGCTGATGATGATGATGGTTCGGTCGAGTAGACCGGTCTCTTGAAGCTTGCGGTACATGGCGCCAATGCGTGCGTCCGCGTGGGCAACAGCCGAGTCGTACAGGCCGCGAACCACCTCTTGGTCGTCTTCGGTGAACTCAAACTCCTGCTGGCCCCGGTAGATGGTCACGTTGTCGAGCACCGTCTGGACCGCGACCGTAGGCTCGCCATCGGCTCCCCACAGCATGCGATGGTAGGCGTCCCCCTTGTTGTAGGGCAGGTGTACGTCTTTGAAGTGCATCCAGGCCAAGAATGGCTTGTTGATGAGCGACGGAAGGGCTCGGTTGTCGATGACGTCGAGCTCGTCTGCGTACGGGTTGGTCTGGAACTGCCAGCCAATGTTGGCGTAGGTCGGCCCTTGATTGCTGTAGCCAGCCGACCGATACCCGGCGTCTGTAAACGACTTCACCGCACTCGGCAGGGTCGGGTCCCACCAGTCGGAGTGGCCGTTCTGGCCATGGGTCGGAGGCCAGTAGCCAGTGAAGAACGAGTTCATGCCCGGAGACGTCCAGGCAGAAGTGGACCAGGCGTTGTCGAAGATGAGCGAGCGGTCCGCCATGGACGACAAAAACGGGGTGGTGTTGCGCTCATAGCCGTACACACCCATGTTCGCGGGGCGCAGGTTGTCGACCGTAATGAGCATCACGTTGAGCGGCGGCGTCTCCACCTCTTGGGCTACCGCTGTGCACGCCATCATCACGCTTGCTGCCAACCAACCCAACATAGAAGCTCCTCGAATGACACAGAGTGTATCGGACCGCGCCAATCCATCACCTCGCTGGGTATGAGGCCGGCAACCTCTCGACCCGGATCCACCATGCGCTCCATTCTACTTCTCACGTTCTTCGCCGCATGTGGGGCACCTGCGCCCGAAACACCTGCAACAGAAACACCCACACAGACCGAGCAGGCGGCCACCGAGGTCCAAGCCGACCCCATGGCCGCGGCACTCACCCACGCGGCACGCTCGGAGGCCGACACCGCCCGTGATAGTCAGCGTCATCCGGCTGAGACCTTGGCGTTCTTCGGTATTGAGCCTACCGACCATGTTTTAGAGCTATGGGCAGGTAGCGGATGGTACAGCCGAGTCCTCGCTCCGTACCTTGCGGATGGTGGTCACCTGCACGTCACCCAGTACGCGCACGATGCTGAGCCCAGCTACCGCGCAGAGCACGCGACGCGCTGGGAGGCGTACCGGACCGAGCACGGCCTAGAGTCCTCAACCAGCACCATCACCATCACAGCGGACAATCCTCAGCTCGGCGTGACCGACGCGGTCGACGTGGTCCTCACCTTCCGCAACGTGCACAACTGGGTCAAGGCCGACACCGATGCCTCTGTCTACGCGCAGTCCTTCGCCGCCCTCAAGCCAGGCGGAACCTTCGGTATTGTAGAACACAGCGCGCCAGGAATGACACGCGAGCAGAGTGCAGAGAGCGGCTACATGGACCAGCAAGCCGTCATTGACGCCGTCACAGCCGTTGGCTTCGTGTTTGAAGAGGCCAGCGATATCAACGCCAATCCGAACGACACCCACGACCACCCCGAGGGCGTGTGGACGCTGCCACCTAGCTTTGCCTTGGACGATGTCGACCGCGAAAAGTACGCTGCTATCGGCGAGAGCGACAGAATGACCCTGCGCTTCCGCAAGCCTACTCAGTAGTCAGCCGCCCGAGCCGGGCAGATAGTGCCCGCGCAAGATGTCGAGGAATGGCGTCAGGTTCGAGTACTCGGCATTCGTCAGGACTACGAAGCTGACGCCGTCATCGACGAATCGTTCGATGACAGCGTTGTAGCCATCAATGCTTCCGCTGTGCCCGACCGTTCGGTGGCCAGAGAACTCCCCCACCCACCAGCACCGCCCCACAATGAACGTCTCGCCTGTGGGGAGTCCGATTTCCACCGTGGGTCCGCCAGGTGTCCATTGTTCCTGCTGAGCCGCTACGGACAGCAACGTACCTGATGACAGTGCCATGTCGTACCGAGCAAGGTCTACAGCGGTTGTGACCAAGTTGCCGGCGCCGAAACGCATGGGGAACATGCGTGCCCCAGGCCCCTCAACGCCCTCGTACGCAACGGCGCGCTCCGGGTCGTCGCCAGGTTCAACAACCACGGTATTGGCCATGCCGGCTGGCTCAACAATGCGCCGGCGGACGGCATCGGCAAGGGTCAGTCCAGTCACGCGCTCAATGACCTCACCGAGCAGAATAAAGCCGGTATTGCTGTACGACCATCCCCCGCCATGAGCGAAGTCTGGAGATGACTTTCGCACCTTTCGGTACAGCTTTGGGCCAGTGAAGGAGTCACCGCTCTTGAAGTCACGGGGCACACCACTCATGTGGCTCAACAGCTCGTGCAGGGTGACGGCAGCATAGGTGCCACCGACCTCTGGAATGTGCTGTCCAAGGGTATCTTCGTAGGACAGCAGGCCTTCACCAACAAGCTGTCCAACGACGGTCGCGGTCGCAGTCTTGCCAATCGAGCCAATGCCGAATCGGGTGTCAACGGTCACCGGAGTTCCGGCGTCGCGGTCGGACACTCCCACCGCGTCCGCCAGCACCATCTCTCCGTCCACAACAACGGCCACAGATACGCCAGGTACCTGTTGAGTCGCTAGTTCAGTCGCCAGCGCTAGGTGAATCTCGTCTGGCGTTCCAGCCATCGCGACCGCGAGTAGTCCCCAGATCATGTTCACCCCTGCATGTGCGCTCTACGCTACTGCGCAGATCCATGCATTGCGACCGCCGTCTCGAAAGAGGCCAACTCTGCTTGGGCATCTTCCAACAGCTCGGTTCCGCTCGCGACCGTGCCGAGTTGCCCGACAACCTCACGCAGCGCGGGCAACACGCGCTCCATGTGCCCCATGGCCCCGAGTACGCTGCAGTGGTTGAGCTTCGCCTCAAGTGCCAAGACCTCAAGGCCGGCTTCGCGTGCGCTGCGCTCCGCATCTTGAAGCATGACGAGAGCTTGCCCAAGCGCACCGGAGCGCGCGGTCATGGCACCCAGCTCAATCTGCACACGGGTCCGCTCCGAGGGGGTGCCGGCCTGGGCCTGGGTGGTCTGAAGCAAGCGCAGCGCTCCAGGAAAATCGCCCATTTCTGCCAACTGCTCGGCATGTTCCACGAATGCGTCTACTGTACTCAAACTCGACCCCGGTCTGACTCACGAGGTAAGCTACGGCATGGCTAGACACAACCGCTGGGCGTACTTGGGACGCCCCGAACACACACTCCCCAACAACGACTGCCCCGAATGCACGGAGCCGAGCAAGACCTTTCACAGAGGTGCGCGGACCAAAGACGGGGTCACCATCAAGCGATACGGTTGTGAGAACGACCACGAGTGGCGAGTCACCGAGTCTGATGACGCTGAGAGTGAGTAGCTCCTACTGAGCTTTTGACGCCTCAAGGACCGACCGGTCGAACCACGCATCATCGGAGCCTGACGGTGCCATTGCGGGCGCAGCTTGACTGCGTTGACCTTGGCGACGTGCCCTGCGCGGCCCCGCCGACAAGGCGGTCACCGACTGGTGTTCCTGAACGATTTCGTGTTGATACTCGTTGTAGGACTGGACCACACGGGGCTGCCAGTTGTCGGTCGACAGCGACACGACGTCTGCTAGCGGCAGAGACACGTGGTCAGGCCCCATCGGCAAGGCAACAGTCAGCGCATTATTGTCCAGGTTGCCAATGAGAATGGTTCCGCTGGAAAGCTCCACACGCCACTCACCATCTGTGGCACCAACCGGCTCCACACGCGTGCACTCGGACAGTCGCGGCTCAAAGGTCCCGAACTGGTTGTGCACAACGAGGGTGGTGCGGGCCGGGTCCACCAAGACATCGTCTCCAAACGCCGTCTTCAACCGGTAGACCGGGCCAGACGCCCACTCATTGCGCCCCTGAAGTTGGAACCGCTGTAGGTCATTGAGCGGCAGGTCCACCGTTGTGTGTTCGCCGCCTACCTTCACCCTCATGGCCAAGGTGGGGTCGGTCCAGGTTCCGCGGAGCTCGCTGCCGTTTCGCAGCCACACGGTCACCCGGCCGCGCGCTTCGGCTAGCCCTTCGCCGTCTGCCGGAACCACCTCACCAACATCACTGAGTGGAATGTCGACAACACCGGCTCCCGTGGTCAAGACCAAGGTCTCAGTCCGAACGTCCCCCATCAAGACTTGGCCGTCTCCAAACGAAGCGCGCACCGGCGTTTCAGAGGGACGAGCATCAGCGACGGACAACACAAGGGACAGAATAATGAGCACGACAACCTCCAAGGTGCCGGTGCAACGAGCAACCGCATCGGTGCTTACAACGGATGTGGCGATTTTGATCAGAACGTTGAGAAGCGACGTCCTGCCGTCACTAGCGCACCGCGCCAAGTCCCCGATGATGTGCGAAGGATCTGTGCGCGTGTCCTGTGTGGTGCGGAGCCGCCCCCAGGTTCACTGCGTTCTTTCATCTGTTTCAAGCAGGCGCTGCACTCCATCGTTCCCGTAGGTACGAAGTGAGAGGCTCCAGCATGAAAATCGAGTACTGTAGACCCCACTAATCCTGGGGATAAAATCATGCTTCTGACACTCCTATCGCTCGTAGCTTCCTTCGCTTCGGCAGCCGACCTCACCGGAGACGGCTGCGAAGACTCCTACTTCGACGCCAACAGCGCGTGCGTAGCCCCCAGTGCGACTATCGGTAGCGGCGTGACCATCGGTTCGAGTGCCGTTGTTGGTGAACTCGCAACTATCGGGGCAGATACCTCTCTCGCAGCCTCTACCTTCGTTGCTGCACGCGTCACTCTGGTCGGACGCGCCGCCGCTGTGGGTGCCCGACCTGTCGGTACCGGTACGGTCTTGGGCCGCGCCACCTACATTGACGCCGACCATGACATTGGCGCGGACAACACCTTCGGCCGCAACGTCGATGCCGGCGAACGGCTCGTGACAGACGCCAACGTCTCCATTGGCTACGGAACCATCTTGGGCGATGACATCACCGTGCACGCCGGCGCCGTCATCGGCAACTTGGCGGGTCTAGGCGACAACACAACCGTTGAGACCAATGCCGTTCTCGCCCGCGGTGTCACCATTCTCAGCTCATCGGGCTCCTCTTCGATCGACGGGCTCATTGGACCGAATGTGTCTATCGGCGGCAACAACACCATCGATGCCACCGCACGCATCCGAAAAGACGCCACACTCGGGAACGACGTCACCGTTCTAGGCGGTGCCCGCATTGCTCGCGGTGCCATCATTGGAGACGGCGTGACCATTGGGGCCAACGCGCGAATCGGTGCCGGGGCGACCGTCACTGCAACGACCTTGGTCCCAGACGACGCCGTCATCCCACGCGGAGAGACCTACGATGACCCGTCGGTCGGTGTGTTCGTCGGAGGTACCATGCTGTCGCAGTCCGAGATGGACCAGATCAATGGCTGGATTGGCGACCCCAACGCAAACTGGACGCTCTGCTGGAAGGGCAGCACGGACGGATTCAGCGCCGGTGCATTCCATAGCGGATGCGACGGCATCGCCGGTACGGTCACGGTCATTGACGCCAGCGGAAAGAAGTTCGGCGGGTACACACCACTGCTGTGGAACCACGCGAGTGCCTACAGGACAGAAACACCGCGCACGTCGTTCCTGTTCTCACTCACAAACAACTTCAAGCACCTACCGTACCGGTACACCCACGACATCTATGCCCACAGCGCCTACGGTCCAACCTTCGGCGGTGGCCACGACTTGACGTTCTATCCCAACAATGGGAGCTCCTCATACTGCAATATCGGGCACAACTATCAGTGCCGTGTCGGCGCCTACGCTGACAATACATGCCGAACAGATTTCTGCGGTGCCTACAACTTTAGTACCAACGACATTGAAGTCTACGGTCGCGACTGATTTCTGGCGGATGGTTTTTTGAGGGCCGGTTCACGTCCAGCGAGTTCCACCGCTGAATCGGCCTTCGAAAACCCTCCAGGTACTCTCTTGTCGACACTGACACACAATCGATACGGCGAAATGTCCTCAGATGTGCCATGTTGCGCGCCATCCTGATGGTGAGGTTCTCGTGACGCTGCGCATGTTCTGGCTGCCCCTTTCGCTGACCCTGGCACTCTCTGCGTGCAACAAAGACGTAGATGAAACTGGAGATCCGGGAACAGAAGTCGACACGGATACCGACACCGATACCGACCCCGACACAGAGGACGACACCGATCCCGGTGCAGACGATGTGTTCTGTGACACCCCGCTTCCAGCCACAGACGGCCTGTGCGACGTGTCCGGTGACCCAGCGACCGCCACACACCTGCTGCTTCAAGGCGTGGTGCTCGGAGACAACGTCATCTACGACGGCGGCGTTCTCGTCGAACGCGGTGACAACGGCCTGATTACGTGTACGGGCTGCGACTGTGCCGACGAAGCACCGGAAGACACGCTCATTGTCACCTGCCCAGACGGTGTCATCAGCCCGGGCCTCATCAACTCGCATGACCACATTCGCTACGCGCACAACCGCCCGGTGAACCTGAACAGCGACGAACGATTCGATCACCGCCATGACTGGCGCGAAGGTCGCCGCGGACACACCGAGATCAGTGCTGGCGGTTCACGGTCCACTCGCGAGAACGTTCTGTACGGCGAGACTCGCATGTTGCTCGCTGGCGCAACCAGCATCGCCGGCTCCATCTCCGGCGTCGATTCCGTTGGCCTGCTTCGCAACCTGGACAGCAACACCGACAACGAAGGCCTGCGCAGCGGTCGCACCGACTACGCCACCTTCCCATTGTCCGACATCAGCGGCCAGCTCGTTGCATCGGGCTGTGACTCGTACGACATGGACAGTCCGAGTGTTCTCAGCAACGACAGCTACCTGCCGCACATCGCTGAAGGCATCGACGCCGAAGCCAACAACGAGTTCCGCTGCCTATCTTCCGGCGCAAACGGTGGAAGCGACGTCATCGCGTCCAACACTGCAGTGGTCCACGGCATTGGCATGACGCCACCAGACATCAGCATCATGGCTGGCGAAGGCGCACAGCTCGTCTGGTCACCGCGAAGCAACATCAGCTTGTACGGCATGACCGCCTCGGTCACCCAGTACGCAACCGCCGGTGTGCGCATTGCACTCGGTACGGACTGGACACCATCCGGTTCTGCCCAGCTGCTGCGTGAGCTGCAGTGTGCCGACGAGCTCGACACCAACCACTACGGCGACTTCTTTACCGACCGCCAGCAGTGGGCCATGGTCACAGAGAACGCCGCCGTCGCCATGGGTGCTGAGCAAGCCCTAGGCCGCCTGGCCGAAGGCTACGTGGGAGACATCACCATCTTCGACGGTAGCGTGAACGAGCGCTACCGGGCAGTCATCGACGCCGCTACAGAAGACGTGGTCGCTGTGTTCCGCGGCTCCGAAATTCTCTCGGGCAACAGCGACATCGTCGGCGCGTTGCTGACGTCCCAAGACAGTGCCATGTGCGACACCTTGGACGTCTGCGGCAGCGAAAAGAGCGTGTGTTCGGACCTCGACGCAGGCATTACCATCGGTGAGCTTCAGAGCGCTGCCGGCGGCTCGGCCTACCCACTGTTCTTCTGTGGAGTCCCAGCAGGTGAGCCCACCTGTGAGCCCCTTCGCAATGATGAAGACGGCGACGGCGTCATCTTCCCCTTGGTCGACGTCACAGATGGCGACGGCGACGGCATTGCTGACGCACAAGACAACTGCGCGAACATCTTCAACCCGCCTCGCCCGCTCGAGAACTTCATGCAGGGCGACTTCGACGCCGACGGCCTAGGCGACGACTGCGACCCCTGCCCGCTCAACCCCGGAAGCATCTGCGAACAGGTCGACCCCTTCGACATTGACGGCGACGGCACGGACAACACCACCGACAACTGCCCAAGTCTGCCCAATGCCGACCAGCTAGACGCCGATGAAGACGGCATTGGCGCTGCGTGTGACCCGTGCGACGACTTCGCCAACGAGCGCGGCGCCTGCGACGCCTTGGTCTACGACGTGAAGGCCGGAACTGCGACGGGCAGTGTGGTCCTTTCAGACATGATGGTGATTGGTAGCTACGAAGCGGGCGTCTTCTTCCAGCTCGACCCCAACACCAGCACCATCGACTACTCGGGCGTTGGTAACAGCGGCATCTACGCCTACATGCCTGACTTCGAGCCACGCCCCAACGTAGGCGATGTGGTGACCATCGAAGGTACGGTCGCAGACTTCTTCGGTCAGACCCAGCTAGGCGACGTCGCCTCGGTACAAGTCACTGCCACGGGCCGGAACCTCCCCGCGTACACTGTGCTCACCCCACTCCAAGCGAACACAGCAGAAGCCGGCGTCAACGAGTCGACCCTAGTCCAGATTGTCGGTGCTTCCGTCACTGCCATCAACCCTGATCCAGGCGGCGGCGACACGGCTCCAACCAACCAGTTCGTGCTGGACGGTGAGATTCGCGTTGACGACCACACCTACCTGGCGGACCCATTCCCCATGGTCGGCGAGACCTTCGGAGTGGTTCGCGGCGTGATGCGCTGGGGCAACGGCCAGAGCCAGCTTCTCCCGCAAGGTCCCGATGACATCATCGCCGGCGACGCAACCCTCGACGGCATCGACCAAGACGACGCAGCCATCGAACAAGGTTCGAGCACAACTCTCACCGTGTCGCTGACCCGTGAGACCAGCGAAGACATCACCGTGGACATCACCTGCTTGCCCGCAAACACGGTCACCTGCCCCGCTACGGTCACGATTGCTGGCGGCCAGCGCAGCGCAGACATCGCCATCACAGGCGTCCTTGCGAATGAGACCCCGGTCACCGTCACCGCAACCATCGGCACGCAGTCAGACACCGCTAGCGTGCGCGTGTACAACGACCTGTCCACACGCAACCTCGCGAGCCTGACCGCCGCAAACAACACGGTCCTTCCGGGCGCTTCGGTCGACGTCACCGTCCTCCTCGACATCCCGGCTGGCCTCGCGACCACCGTGCCACTGACCTACACAGGTCCCCTCAGCGGACCGTCGGACGTAGCCGTCGCACAAGGCAGCCGAACCGCGACCTTCACCGTCCTTGCTGGAGACGTACCGGGTGCTGCAAGCGTGAGCGGAGACCTCGGCGCGCAAGCCACAGCCAACATCAACGTGGCCTCAGTCACAGTAGAGCCCAACCTGTACTTCTCGCGGTACATCGAAGGCTCGGGCTCGGGCAACAAGGTCCTAGAGGTCACCAACGCAACCGGCGGTGACGTCGACGCGAGCCGCTGTAAGGTCGACCTGTACCGCAATGGCGCCACCGCGCCCTCGGGCAACGGCTTCACCTTCGACGCCATCACCTTGGAAGCTGGTGACGAGTACGTCCTGTGCAACAGCGGCTTCTCGCCTGGCTCTTCCTGTGACCAGACCGCGAACCTCGACTTCAACGGCGACGACGGACTGGCCCTGGTGTGCGACGGAAACATCGTCGACTTCATCGGCTCCACAACCGGCGGCGACCCTGGAAGCGAGTGGGCAGGCAGCGATGACGAGTCCACTGCCAACCAGACCTTGGTTCGCAAGTGCACCGTTATTCAGGGCGATATCAACCCTGTAGACGCCTTCGACCCGTCGCTAGAATGGGATGGCTTCCCGCAGGACACCACCACCGACCTCGGCAACTACACCTGCCCATAAGCAGTGCTGTGGTGGTGGTTTACAGCGGCACTTGCCGCACCCTGTGACGCCGAAGCCGTCGCCGAGCGCTTGTCGCCCGGTACGACGGCTGCTGGCGTTCGCTTGGACCGTGCAGCCGATGCCGCCACCCTGCTCGCTATTCAGACAGCAGCCATTGTACAGCGGTGCGCAGAGTCCGGCGCCGAGCGTCAGCGCATTGAAGGCGTGCTGGAGTCCCCCGCCGCCCACCACGACTTGGTGCAAGCTCGGACCGAGTTGTTCCTACTGACAGGCGCACCCGACACCTGGGGTCTCGACAGCCGCATCGAGCGTGAACGGTACACGTGGACTGTGCCCAGCGCGCTCGCCATGACCTGGGCAGAGCACGACGGGTCGGCCGCACTCGACATCGCCGGAATCGACCATATCCGCGTTCAGGTTCGCCCTGGGCTGCCGGTTCCTCCCCCCGAAGAGCCAGACGACGCCCCAAGGGATTGGCAGCCGCCCACACCGCCGTGGGTTGAGGTCACCCGCGGTGAGGTTGCGGTCTGGACAACGTCCTGCTGGGGCCCAGCATGGGCAGATGAGCTCATTGGAAGCATCTGCGCCAGCCTTGAGCCACGCGTGCGCACAAAACGCATCACAGTCGCCATTCCTGGCACCGCTTGGGCTGTCACCGGGCCGGACCACCCAGACATCTCGGAGTACGGCACGCTACGTTGGGCCTCCCTCGGCGTCACCGTACGCCTCAACACCTATCCGACCGCCGAAGACGCCGAGCTTCACATCACCGGCGCTCCCCATGCGGCAACGGCGACGTCGGCAGACGGCCGTCAGACGGCAGCACTGTTGTGCACCACTGAGTGGCCTGAGAGCGCGTCGATTGCGGCAGACATCTGCACGACATTGGTCGCAGCAGACGCGGCGGCTCGACAGGTGCTCACGGACTTACCGCACCGCTAGTCGTCGCACTTTCCGTTACGTAGACCTCGGCAATTCGGATGTCAGACGTCAGAGGTGAGAGGTCAGAGCAACCGCCTTGCGGCGGGTGCGTTTGCGGGAGGACTTCGCGGGCCTGGCTTTCAGCGGTCAGTCGTCAGCTTTCAGGGCTCGCCCGCCAGCGGGCTCTCACTGGCGGAGAATACTGTGGATCAGATGTTTTTCGAACATCCAAACTCAGAAGCCCCCCCTAAGACCCTCGCTGCCCCACAGGCTACGACTCACCACACCCATCCGCCCGAAACTGCCGGCGCCGAAGGCGTCTGCTCTGACCTCTGATAGCTGACTGCTGACCTCCATAATCACCGAGTTTCTGCCCGGCTAGACAAAACCTCCCGCAAACCGTCACGTACGGACCGCTTTGATGAGGCGCAGGAGCACCCACACGCTGGCGAGCGTGCCGAGCACAATCCACGGCAAGTATGCCATGAAACCGGAATCCAGAGCATCAGACCAGCTGGCGACCAGGTCAAAGAACCACAGCAGACTGACCACACTCGCGATGTGTGCGAGCAGGCAGGTGATGAGCAGCGGCCCCGTGCGCATGCCCATGAGCTTGCCAATCGCGCCACCCACCAACACACCAGTGCTCCAGAACGGGAAGAAGACGAACACAATCAACCCAATGATGCCGAAGCGGTCCATCCATCGTTGATGGGTCTTTGCCGTCTCGTGCCACCCACTCACCCAGCCACCAACGATGGGAATGCGCTGAGCCGCTGATTCGCCCAAGACAAGACCGGGCCAGGCACACAGCAGCAGCGCCACGTCTTGTAAGCCGCATTGAAAGAATAGGAATGACGTGGAATACCCGTCGCGAACGCCATGAGCAATGTTCACCGCGCGACCGGTGAATGCCATCTCCACAACCAGAAGCCAGACTCCAGCGTACGGCTCCGGCTGGCGGATTGCCATGAAGACCATCCCTGCAAGCCACACCAAGAACACAGTGACTCCCACCGCTCCAATCTGCTTTGCGCGACGCCACTCAACTGGGTCCACGGTCCCTCCGGTCGGGCCGTGTATTGCGGTGGATGAGGTTGGTCTTCACAAGTCGGTTACAGGGGCGACCGCCGGCGTCCCACAAGCGAGAGCCCTGTGTCTGACCGCATCCGCGTCCTGCTTCAAGCCCCTCTTCCACCGCCAACAGGCGGTATTGCCACGTGGACACACAATGTTGTGCACTCGGATCTGGCGCAGGAGTTCGACATCCGCCTGGTGGACATGTCGTACGGAACGCGTGCGGGGGGCGACAAGGCGTCGCTCCTACAGAAAGCAGGCAAGGGCGTGCACGGCCTGTTCGGCGTTGTAGATGGCCTGCTGCAGCACCGTCCGCACGTCCTCCATGTGTGTTCGACCGGACACCCGCGTCCCCTCCTGAGGGATGCCCCAGGACTGCGGATGGCGCGGGCTTCCGGTGTTGCGACAGCGGTCCATATCCACGGTGATGCTGCACGTCTGACCGTACGTCCACGCCTGTCCCACCGCATTCTGCGCAAGGTGGACAGCGTCATCACCCTAGGTGCCGGCAGCCGAGCGAGCGCTGAGTCCATTGGCCTGAAGAATGTGGAGGTGCTTCCCAACAGCATCGCCGCACGCCCCCTTCCCGACCGTCCCCCGCTTGGGGCACGTCGAATTCGGCTACTTTTCCTTGGCAATATCCAACGAGCCAAGGGGATCATAGACCTGCTTGAAGCCCTGAAGTCGTCGCCACATCTCGACCTGTTCATCGTGGGACGGTGGATGAATGACCGAGACGGGACATCGTGCGAGAGAGAGGTTCGCAACCGCATTGCCGACCCAGACTTAGTGCAGCGCGTCCACCTCATCGGCCCTGTCGCTACCGAAGAAGTGTGGACCTACTACGCCCAGACGGATGTCCTAGTGCTGCCTTCGTACACCGAAGGTTTCCCAATGACGCTGCTCGAGTCCATGGTCTCGGGCATGCCGAGCATTGTCACGCCCGTTGGCGCCATGCCCGAAGTGGTCCGACACGGACAGACCGGATGGGTCGTTCCCGTCGGCAAGCCAGACGAGCTCGCCAAGAGCCTGCGGGCTCTCACCGCCAAGGCGGTCATTACTGCAGGGGCCAAGGCCAACACACTGGCCCGAGAGGTGTACACCCACGCCGCCGTCCATGCTCAGCTTGCCAGCCTATGGCGCTCACTCAACGACGAAGTCCTCTAACCACGGGCCAAGCTGCTCGGTGCAGAGCTTCTCGGCTCCCTCAACCGCCAGGTGGTTGGCGCCCGACCAATCTTCATGTGCGTAGGTCAAGCCGGCATCGTCATTGAAGCTGCGAAAGCTCAGAATTCGTGGGTTGTCGCGCGCAATCTGCTCGACTTCTGCCAGCTGTGCCTCACGGGACGGATTTAGCTGGGACAGACCCGGATGACTCGGTGGCTCGTACAGCAAGACGTCCATGCCTGCCTCGGTGGCAACATCGACCAAGCGCTTCAGTCCCGGTGCATCCAGCTCACCGATGACCGTGTCAAAGTGCGGTGCGGCGCTCAAGTGGTACCGCGTTGCCAAGAACCCTCGGCGGTACTCGGCAACGCGTGCGTCTCCGGCCACCAAGTACTTGGCGCCTTCGTTGAGAGACCGACGGTACCGAAAGGCAGGAACCGCGCTGAACACTGGGAAGGACAGCGGTAGCCTTGCCTCTTCGTAGAACGGATAGCGTTCGCGGTACATCCCGCGCTCAATGGAATCTAGCTGAGACCAGATCTCGGGCGACAGGTCTGCACCGTCCGAGCCACGGTTGATGAAGACTCCGATGATGAGGCGCTCTGGGGCTTCGTTGTAGCGAAGGTATTGGCGGAGAATCAGCTCAGCCGCCAAGAATCCCTGACCGCCGGTCGCCAGGTTGTACGAGTGCGTACCTGCGATGGGGTCCACGACCGTTGGGTCGAAAGACTGTTGAGCCACGGAGTTTCCAAGGACAATGGTGTCGAAGCTCTGGCCTTGCAGAGCCATCATCTCCTGGACCTTCGGCACGTTGTAGTCGAAGCGCAGGGCGAGCTGTTCGAGAGCGAGGCCAACCCCCCAGATCACTCCGAGATTGACCGCCACAAAGGCCGCTATCTTCACCAGCATTGTTCGGGTTTCAGAAGACAAAGTAGATAAACTCACTGCTGGTAGCGCCAAACAACACGATGGCCTGAACACCAATGCCACCTGCGACCCACCAACGCCACGACGACTCTTCGGCTCGTGGAGCCAGGGCGATGATGCCCGCTCCGAGCACCGCACAGCCAATAGCAAAGGCGGTGATGAAGGCATTCGGGCGGCCGCCGTCCGCGAAGGTGGCAATGCGCCACAGAACCGTTGTGGCATCGCCCAGGGTATTGGCGCGGAAGAAGACCCAGGTCACACACACGCCCTGAAAGACCAAGAAGGTCTGGACCATGCTGCGAAGCGTCCAGGCGTCCGACGTCTTCACCCAGCCGGTACGACGGGTGATGAAGCGCTCCACGGCCAGCCAAGAGCCGTGCATCATGCCCCAGATGACGAAGTTGAACGACGCGCCATGCCACAGGCCGCCGAGCACCATGGTCAGGAACAGATTGATGTACGTGCGAACCGGTCCATGACGGTTGCCGCCGAGCGGGATGTACAGGTAGTCGCGCAGCCAAGACGACAGCGAGATGTGCCAGCGCCGCCAGAACTCTTGGATACTTCGGCTTCGGTAGGGATTCTTGAAGTTCTCCATGATGTCGATGCCCATGAGACGCGCCGTGCCGATGGCAATGTCGCTGTAGCCCGAGAAGTCACAGAAAATCTGAATCGCGAAGGCCCAGGTGGCGAGCAACAAGGCCGGCGCCGAGTAGTCCCCAGGGCTTGTGTAGATGGGGTTGACGATGGCGGACACGTTGTCGGCAATCAGGACCTTCTTGACCATGCCAACTAAGATTCGACGGCTGCCTATCGCTATGTTGCTCCAAGCAAATGCGTGCTTTTCACTGAGTTGCGGCAGCAGATGGGTGGCACGTTCAATCGGCCCGGCGACAAGCTGTGGGAAGAAGCTGACGTACAGCAGCACCTTCACAAAGTCCTTCTCCGCCTTCATCTTTCCACGGTACACATCAATGGTGTAGGCCATGGTCTGGAAGGTGTAGAACGAGATGCCCATGGGCAGCAGAAGGTCGAAGGTCGGCAGTCCCAAAGCGCCACCGTCGACCACTCCGAGCGACTCGACAAACAGGCCCCAATACTTGAAAAAGCCCAGAACCGCGAGGTTGAACACCACGCTCAAGGTCACCCAGCGCTTCTTACCGGCTTGGGTGTCAGACGCGTCGATGGCCCTCGCCACGCTGTAGTCGACGACTGCGGACAGCAGGAGCAGCCCAACGTAGGGCCAGCGCCAGCAGGCGTAGAAGAACAGGCTCGCGAAGACAAGCATGATCTGACGCCCACGGAGCGGCAGCGCAAAGTACGCCACCAACACAATGGGCAGAAAGACGAAGTAGTCCAGGGAGTTGAACAGCAAGTCGAGGTCGCTCGGTAGTCTTGGCCAGAACCCAGCCGTGATTGACCGGTCCTCACATCAAGACGAGGCGGCGCAGTGTACCCCCTCCGAAGCGCTGTGTCCGACGGAGCCACAATCCTTCACGCACGCTGTGCAAACTCCCCGCTACGCACCGACCGGTTCGGCGGGAGCGGGTGTTGTTGTGGTCGTGGCCGCATGTACGAACTCCACCACACTGCCGGCATCTGTGTACCTAGCCGAGAGCCGGTCCAGCAGGCTCAAAGCCACGCTATCGAGCTGCCCACTGGCCGACGTATCGATGACTACGCTGCGAAAGGTACGCCCAGCCTCTAGGCTCTCCAGACCGCTCTCTACAGCCTCTACATTGCCAAAGTACAGCGGCCCAGGCAGCACGACATGGAGCTCATCTTCCCGACCACTCTGGTTGACCACGCTGGGCTGGGCCGTGCGCCACACAAAGGCCGCAAAGCTGGTACCCACGCCAATGGCCATTCCGAGCTGAATGCCGAGTCCGAGAGTGGCTGCGAATGTCACAGCCGCCACACCGAAGTCCACCCGGTTGTTCGCCCACAAGCGCTTCACACCAGCCACGTCGATCAGCCCGGCGACAGCCGTCATGATGATGGCAGCAAGGACTGCTTTGGGCAGAAAGAAGAAGTACTGGGTCAAGAACAGAAGAGTGACGACCACCACTGCCGAGGTGACAAGCCCGGCCAACGGGGACCGTGCACCGGCCTGCGCGTTGACGGCCGTTCGGGAAAACCCGCCTGTGACCGGGTAGCCGCCGACCATGCCAGAGCCAACATTCGCCAGTCCTAAGCTGACAAGTTCACGGTTTGGAACCACGTCATGGTCGTAGCGTTTGGCCACCGAGATGGCCTCCATCATGGCCACCATGGCAATCGCAAAGGCAATCGGGAACAGCGTAGCGACAACGCTAAGGTCAACCGCTGGAAGCCCGATTCCCGGCAAACCAGCCGGAACATCACCCACGATATCCACGCCCATGGTGTTCAACCCTGCAGCCCAGGTGACGAGGGTGCCGATAGCTACGACCAGCAAGAACCGTGGGAACTTCGGAGCCTTCTTCTTCAAGACAACCAGCGTGACCACGGCGGCCGCCGAGATGGCGAAGGTCAATGGATGAATCTGGTTGAGGCTCTGGACGGCAGCCATCACAATCACATGAACCTGTTGCGACCGTGGAAGCGGAATGCCGACGGCCGACTTGAGCTGAGAGAGCCCGATGATGAGCGCCGCCGCAGCCGTAAATCCAAGAATGACCGGCTGAGCCAGGAAGCGCACCAAGATGCCCGCGCGCAGCAGTCCAAGGGCAATCTGAATGCCGCCGACCATCAGCGCGAGCATTGCGGCATAGGCGGCGTAGGCCACCGGATCTCCCTGAACGAGCGGCAACAGGCCCGCCGCGACCATGAGCGAGTCCATGGCCACCGGTCCAACCGCGAGGGGCCGACTGGATCCGAACAACGCGTACAGAGCGAGAGGAATGGTAGAGGCGTACAAACCGACGATTGGGTCAAGCCCGGCCAGCATGGCGTAGGCCATTCCTTGTGGAACCAACATGATGGCGGTGGTCAAGCCGGCAATGACGTCAGCCCGTAGGTCTTCCTTGCTCGACGTACGCAGAGTTCGAATCAGCGGAATCATGCGACACGCTCATTCGCCACGGTGGTGTCCGCGACCGCGTTCTGCTGATACGTCTGAAAGGCCTGATATCCCAAGATTCCAAGGGTCAGACTTCCGACAAAGACCACCGCATTGACGGCGCCGCTAGACAGCGAGACAAGGCCTGGCCCTGGACAGTACCCACCCAGCGCCCAGCCGACTCCGAAGAGAGCTGCACCGCCGACAAGCTTCGCGTCGAAGTCGGTGCGGGTTGGAATGCCGAATCGGTCCGCGAAGAGCGGCGACCTACGTAGAAGAATCAGCCGGTACAACACCAGGTGTACGCCAATCGCACCGCCCATGACGAAGGCCAGACTCGGGTCCCAAGCATCTGACAGGTCGAGAAAGTTGATGACCTTGTCGGCCTGGGTCATTCCGCTCACACCCAGACCCAGTCCGAGCAAAGCACCTGCGACCAACGCGCTGAAAACCGCTTTCATAGCGAACCTCCGAACATTACCTGAATGGCGGTGGCCGTGGCCATGCCGGTAGCCATGAACGTCACGGTGGCCAAGAGGGAGCGCCTCGAGAACCGAGACAGACCACACACGCCGTGACCACTCGTACAGCCGTTGCCCATGGTGACGCCCACGCCGACAACAAGTCCGGCGATGGCCGTCATGCCAATGGAGCGTGCCTGGGTGGGTGCCACGGCGGATGGCGCCAGAAACATCAACGCAAGACCTGCCGCTACAAGCCCACCAACAAAGGCAATGCGCCAGAACAGGTCGCCCGGAACTGGGCGAAGAATGCCCTTGTAGACGCCACTAATACCAGCGATTCGCCCATTGAACAGGAGCATGACTGAAGCGCCGAGCCCAATGAGAGCCCCACCCGCGAGGGCGGCTACTGGAGTAAATTCAGTAAGCATGACCGTTCTCCCTCAGCCGCACGATGCGGCAGTTGAACGTTGATTCCAGCCGACCGTTCCCCCGGTCATACTGGAGACGAGAGCAAAGCCCAGCGCCTCAAGCGCAAGCGCCCCACGGTCCGACCGGGCTCCCGACCGACAGATCAGCACCACAGGTTCTGCGGGGTCCCACGTCGCCGCCACGGCCGACAACGTGCCAAGGGGCACGAGAGCGGCATCTGGCACATGGCCAAGAGGACCGTTGTACTCGTCAGGCTCGCGAACATCGACAAGGCGCACCGTGTCGGCATGTTGCTCTACCCACTCAATCGGGGCCTGAATGGCGCCAGATGCCGCGCGCTCCAGACCGGTCCACGGGCATTCCTTACGACCCAGCATCCGATTAGCCGGGACCGCAACGTCGATAAGTCGTGGATAGGACAAGTTGAGGGAGTCCATGATGTGGATGAACTCGGCCTCGGTCCGTCCAGCCCCCAAGCGCACATTGTGTGCCTTCTCTTCCTCCACACAGCTCACAGTCCGGCCCTTGTAGTCGTGCCCTGGGTAAACCAGGGTGTCATCGGGCAAGGAGAAGAGCTGCTCGTGGACCGATTCGAACAGAGTCTTGGCACTGCCGCCCTGGAAGTCCGTTCGGCCACAGCCGCGAATCAGTAGTGTGTCCCCAGTGAAGACCCGATTGTTGGCCATGTCGAGGTAGCAGGCAGAGCCCGAAGTGTGCCCCGGCGTGTGCCGCACGTGCAGCTCAACCGCCCCCACAGTGAGCCGGTCGCCATGCTCAAGCAGACGGTCAGCCCCTTCCACCAGTCCAGTGGACGGGTAGGCAACCTTGCAGCCGGTCGCATCACGCAGTGTTGCAGCCGCCGTCACATGGTCGGCGTGCACGTGGGTCTCGACAACCCACGCCAAGGTCAGGCCCATCTCACCCAAGATCTGTAGGTCACGGTCTGCCTGCTCGAGGACAGGGTCAATCAGCACAGCCCGACGGGTGGTCGGGTCTGCGAGCAAGTAGGTGTAGGTACTGGACGTGGCATCAAACAACTGGCGAAACATGGCGCCTCCTGACCAGACTAGAGCAAGGTCCGTGCCACCTCGATTCAGCGCCTTCCACCGCCTAAGCGCCAGATTCGTCTCAAAATCGGTCAGACTTCGGTCAGGACTGACCGAGCATGACCGAGAGCGGAATCCCCTGTCACCAGGGTCGCGCTGCTAGCGAGTCGCTTCCACAACGTACGCCGCTACATCTGCGACTTGTTCGGGAGACAACGAGTCAAACGCGGGCATGACTCCGACGCCCTTACTGACCGCTGCCTGAACTTGGTCCACACTCGGGGCGAGAGCATTGAGGTTGGGCCCCACAGCCCCTTGCGTTCCCGCGTCCGCGAGCGTGTGACAGACCCCACACGATGGAGAGGACGTGTCCGTAAAGACGGTCTTTCCTCGCTCAGCCTGAGCCGATAGCGAAAGTTCCGCCTGTGGTTCAGCCGTGGGTACAGCGTCGACTGCTGTGGGAGCACTAGGCGTGACCGCGGCCAGCTCGTTCACTGCCTGAATGGTGAGCGCATGGTCTCTCCAGCCGGTGTGTCGGTAGCCGCGCTCATTTTCGTCGCGCGCTTCGGGTTGCACATCACCGAGCATATCGGTCGCTCGGGTCACGACCGTGGTGGCACCCGTGGGCAGGTCCACCTCGCACAGGAACGTACGCCACGCATTGGGCCCCAGGTCCGGCCCGGTCAGCTCTGCCGCCAGCCAGGTCACCCCGCAATCCACCGAGTACTCTACGCTTCGAATGCCGCGTTCACCAGACAGTGCCACCCCGTGAAGGCGACGTCGCCCCGCAAGAATGGCCAGGTCATCGGCCCCCGCGCCATGGAGCCAAGACTTCACCGGCATGCGCCACAGGCTGGGTTGGTCCGGGCTACCGCTCTCACCAATTGGACGGAACCGGTAGCCAGACTGCTGAATCTTTGCCGTCGTCTGCTCGGTCGTAGCGGCAAGATGCTCGATGTACTTGATCTGATTGCAGCCGTAGTACCCAGGCACCACAAGGCGCAGCGGTCCCCCGTGCGTCAGCGGCAGCGGCTCCCCGTTCATCTCCCACACCAAGAAACAGTCTGCCAGTCCCTTCTCAAGCGGAATCGAGCGCTCCACCACTACAGCATCACGGTCCACACCTTCCGGTAGGGGCTCACCACCGGTGCTGGTCACAAACGCAGCGCCTTCGACGGGTCCACCAAAATGGGTCAGGACGTCTGACACACGCACACCTGTCCACATGGCACAGCCCGCAGCGCCAGTCGCCCACGACGAGCCCGACGGCCCATGCTCGAAGAAGGCGCGGCCATTGCCCGAGCACTGAATGACGGTAGTCAGGGTCTCTGCACCCAGCTGTTGAAGCTCAGCCAGGCGGATCTGCCCCGGTCGGACAACACCGGACACCCGGAGTGTCCAGGCCAAGCGATTGTCGAGAATCGAGTCGCTCGGACGCGGCAGATTGTTGCGAACAAAGAAGCGGGACAGCGGTGTGATGACGCCCACGCCCATCTCCGAGCGGCGCGTCTCTAGGGCCAGTGGGCGCTTATTGTGAACATGAAAGTGCCGTCGCTGAAGACTGTCTGGAAGCGGATCTGGACCCGATGCTGTGAGCTGTGGCGCGGGCGCTGCGTCATCATCCGTGCTGGACTCAGAGGGGGCTGTGCCCGAGCAAGCGGCCAAGGTGACGACACCGGCGGTGCGCAACATGCCGTGCAAGAAGGTCCGTCGTGTGCTGCTCATTACAGTTCGCTCGGTTGTTCGGGGGAATGAAGACGGCGCCGTAAGACGTTGCTTGCGGGGCGATGGCGGGGGGTAAAGCTGGGTTCTGTCACAGCACCCGTGCCAAACCAGTTCCACAGAAAGTGCGAGGCTGGCGGGTCTGCCTGAAGCGAGCGCAGTGCGCTGTCGATGAGGGATGCCTGGAGTCGCCCATCATAGGCCGCGCCGGTTGTCTCGTCCCAAGGGCGTTCACGGGCACTGGTCAGCGCAGGGTACCCGTACTCGGTGATGACGAGAGGTCGGTCTTGGCCCTGCGCAAAGGTCTGAAGGCGCGACAGCTCGTCGGGCCAGGTGTGGTGTCCCTCGATTGGGAAGTAGGCAGTGACCCCCACTTCATCGACAAGCGACCAAAACGGCACCTGGTCGAAGCGGTCCCAGTTTGCAGAGTACAGCACCGAGCCCGAGAAGACGCCGCGAGCCGTCTGGATGACATCCGACCAAGTCGGGTCGTCTTCCAAGCTGTTCAGCTCCGAGCCAACCACCAGACGGGTCGCGCCACCGCGCTCTGCGTCCACCGCTACGTCGCGAATGAGTCCCTGGTAGTTGGACCAGAAGATGTCGCGGTCCAGCGGAGCCAGAACACCGCGCCACTCGCCATCCGGCCGACTGTGTACGGTGATGATGGGCATGACAGACACAGCAAGGCCCGCGCTCTTCGACGCCCGCAGGACCGCGGCGAGTGCCCCCCTTGGAACATCGCTCTTCAGCGCATGGCTATCGACATGCGGCACCGACCAAGGAACGGCAATGAGCACCTCGGTGGCACCTGTCGCACCAATTTCCTCGACCAGCGGCGCGTAGTCGTAGTCGACACGGTCCGCGAACAGCCCCAGGGCAATACCGCCGCCTGAGTTGGGCAGCGTGGCCAATGCCTGGGCTACGACGAGCCAAAGAATCATGGAAGACCGGTCTGCAGCGGCAGATCGAGACGACTGTACTCCGCCCAAGAGCCATCATAGTTCCACAGCTGTTGCTCAGACACACCGAGCTGAAGCGCTGCGTAGTAAATCGCTGACGACCGCGTTCCACTCTGGCAATACGTCACAATCGGGTCGTTCAGGTCGACGTCTGCAGCTGCCAAGACCTCGCGAAGGTCGTCGGGGCTTCGCAGTCGTGGCGCGTCGCCGTCCAGGTACAGCACATCCGTCCACGCCACGTGCTTGGCACCTGGGATGCGTCCTGCTCGAGCAGCTTTCGAGTTGAGTTCCACACCCGAATACTCGTCGTCACTGCGGGTATCGACAAACTGAAGGTCGGAGTACTGCTCCTGCAGTCGGGCGACGTCCTCCCACATCAGGTTGTCCGCGGAACCGCCAGGCAGTGTGATGTCCCCTCGTTCACGGGTCACACCCGACCCCATTGCAAGCCGCTCACCGAGCTGCTTGTACGCACCAAGTCCCCCATCGAGCACCCGCGATGACACGCCACCCACCTGGGTCAGCGTCCACCACAAGCGGTAGGGCTCCGGGCCGCCGTCGCCCATCAGGACCAAGGTGTCACCGTCGGACACACCGCGCTCGCGCAACATCTCCTGAAGAGCCGCACGGTCGAAGGAGACGCCGGGGACATCGCCACCGGAGTAGTCGCTGCGCTCAACGAGCTGTGCGGACGGAACATGGCCCTCCACAAACCGCTCCGAAGCGCGAACATCCAAGATCACGAGTGAGGGAGCCCGCAACGCTTCCGCGAGTTCCTTCGCGGTCAGGGCAAACTCGGGTCGGGCCCATCCCGCATCCGATGCTGTCCCGCCAAACCGCTGCATGGCCGCTGTTCCGTCGGCCGGGGTCGCTGCATGACGCACGTCCGACGCACCAGGCTCCACGGAAGGCTGGGAGCTGGCGGCAGGCTCACCGAACATGGGCGTAGGAACGGTGGGTTGCTGACTCAACAGGTACAGCGACGCAATCACAGCGACACCCATCACAGACCCAAAGACGTTGTTTCCCTGGAGTCGCGGGAAGACCAGAGGCAGTGGCCAGACCAGCTGGCCGAAGAAGTCGTGGGGCAGCTTTTCTACACCGGGAAAACCAATGTGTTCCGGTGGCGTATCGGGCAGGTGAGCCGTTCCGAAAATCCAGTCCCAAGCACTGAAGATGATGCCGAAGTTCTGGCCCGTCCGCGGACCGGCAGCGTCGTGGTGGTACAGGTGCATTCGAGGACTGTTGAGCACGTAGCGCAGAGGACCGTAGTCCCAGCTCAGGTTCGCGTGGTTGAGGTGACCAATGAGCGTGCCGAAGACCGCGTGAAAGAACAACGCCTCGGGAGCAAAGCCAAACCACGCCAGCGGAATGAAGGTGATGGACTTGTAGATGACCGGTTCCATCCAGGAGAACCGGAAGGAGACAATCCAGTCCATCTCCCCGTCAACGACCGAGTGGTGCACCTGATGAATCTTCCAGAGGAACGACACCCGGTGAAGCAAGTTGTGCACCGACCACTGAACGAAGTCCACCACGACTAGGGCCACGATGATCTGAAGGACCATCGGCCAGCTGGCCGACGCGTTGCGGTACAGCAGCGCACTCCAGCCATTCTCGGCGAGGATGCCGTCTACCCAAGGCAGCACCCGGTACACGGTAATCCCGTACAGGAACAGGCCGAGGAAGTGACCGTTGAACACCAGATGAAGCGCATCTGACCACACCCACTTGCGCAACACCTTTTGCTTGCGGGCGGCGAACAATCGTTCCAGACCAAAGACGAAGACCGACAGAGCCAGCAGCCAAAGCATGTAGTTCATCATGGGGCCTCCTCCTCATCTATGAGCAGGAATCGTGCCAATCACCGAACCACCGATATCCCTAGGGAAAGGAGTAGAACGGCGTCTCCAGGTAGGAAGTTGACCACATTGGGTTGTTGGAGATGACCCAATGTGACCGGATTTGAATCAACCGAGCGACTGCCGCTATCGGCAGTACAAGCGGCTAGCCTTCGGACTCGGCGCGCAAGGCCGCGAGGGTAGCGGACGGATTGTGTCCTTCGCCCTGAGCCGGGACCACCACCACTGGCAGGTGAACGCGCCTGACGACACTCTCCTCAACGCTCCCGAACACCCAGCGCGACACACCAGTGCGAGCATGGGTTCCCATGACCAACATGCGTGGGTTCAGCTCTGCTACACGCTGCACAATCACCGGTTCTGGCTTGCCAAAACGCACCATGAACTGAGTGGCTACACCCGCCTTTTCCCACGGCGCCGCAAGCAGCTCAAGCGCGTGCTGGGCCTCTCGCAACACCACGTCATGGGTTGTTGAACGACGCCCAGGAAGGACATCATCGGGCGACAGGCCGGCTGGAACCGCCACCGCCGTCATCAGCTCCAGTCCACAGTTTAGGTCGAGTGCGAGCTGTCCGGCACAGGCAACAACTTCGCCTGCACATCCTTCAATATCTAGGGCTACGAGTAGCATTATTTGGCCTCCGAGAAGATTCCGAGCGGCAGCTTAAAGTACCGCAGACCATTGGGCTCGGGCTCAGGCAACTTGCCGGCCTTCGCGTTGACCTGAAGAGACTGAAAGATGAGCTTGGGTGGCGACAGTGTCTTGTCACGCGCCGTACGCATGGCCACGTATTCATCGCGCGTGGTGTCCTTGCGCATGTGGATGTTGTGAGTCCAACACTCTTCAAGCGTGGTCTCGTACGCAAGCTCACGGCCGCCGGGCTGGTAGTCATGCCCAACGAAGACACGCAGCGCTCCGTCCAAGGCGTACAGGCGCTTGATCGAGTTGTACATGTCATCCGAAGACCCACCGGGGAAGTCGCAGCGCCCGGTACCGGAGTCCGGCATGAACAAGACGTCTCCAACGAACAAGGCATCGCCAATCTTATAGACGTAGCAAGCCGGTGTATGACCTGGACTGTGCATCGGTTCAATCGTCAAGCTGCCCGCCTGTAGGGCCTTGCCGTCCGACAGTAGGACGTCCCACTGAGTACCGTCCGTCTTGAACGTGTCGTCGAATCCAAACACGCCCTTGAAGGCGGCCTGAACCGCGCCAATCTCAGCACCAATGCCAATCTTGGCTCCCAGCCGTTCCTTTAGGTACTGAAACGCCGACAGGTGGTCCGCGTGCGCATGGGTGTCCAGCACGTAGTGAACGTTCAACCCGAGCGCCTCAGCCCGGTCAGCGACGTGCTTGGCCGAGGCGGTGGACACATCAACAGCCAGCGGGTCGAAGTCGAGCACTGGGTCGATGATCACAGCGTCTTTGCTGTGCGCATCAAACACAAGGTACGTCAGCGTCCAGGTGGCAGAATCGAAAAACATCTCGACGGTCATGGGTAGCTCCTTCGCTAATGCCCTGTCACAAGCAAACTACGTGCCAAGGAGGTGGCGGCATCCGCGGGGACGGTTCGACCGCCATGAATCAAAATCGGTCAGAGAGTGACCGATAGTGAGTCATTACCATGTCCACCTCCAGCATTCGCCCGTCCACAGTAGGACTTCGCCTTGGCACGGATGGTGCAAAACCGAGGCTAGGAGGTCTCGACATGCGCTGGTGGTGGACAATCGGATGGCTGGTGGGTTGCGCCGGGGTGGAGATGTCGGAGGAACCGACAGCCCCTCCCGAGGCGCCACAACAGGAACAACTCGCACGTGTCGAGGCGCCCCCTCCGGCTCCGTCGGAAGACAAGGTGATGTCGCCCGCTGCCGAACGGGGGCTCGCACTCGCAACGGACACCCACCGATTGCTGCCGGACAACGTTGGTAACGACCTGGTCTGCACCAGCTGCCATCTGGAGAATGCCACGCGTCCCAAGGCCGCTCCATGGGTAGGCGTGACGGACCGCTATCCTCGGTACCGCAAGCGTTCGGGCAAGGTAGACACTCTGCAAGAGCGCATCAACGGTTGTTTTCAGCGCAGCATGAACGGCACCCCACTCGCTACGGACAGCGAGGAGATGGCGGCGTTGGTCGCGTACGCAGAGTTCGTCTCGGAGGGGGTGGACGGCGTTGACATGCCGGGTGCCGGAATGCCTCGGATTACGTCGCCCGAGCCCCCTAATGCGGCGCGTGGACAGCATGTGTACGAGACCCAATGCATGGCGTGTCACCAAGCGAATGGCGAAGGCCTCACCTTGCCAGACGGACAGTTGATGTTCCCTGCACTGTGGGGTGATGGGTCGTTTAATGTGGGCGCTGGCATGGCCCGTCTAGACACAGCGGCCGCGTTCGTGAAGTGGAACATGCCGCTGAATCAGGGCGGAACACTGACCGACCAAGAAGCGTACGACGTCGCCGCATGGTTCACCGTTCAGCAACGTCCTGACTTGGAAGGCAAAGAAGGCGACTGGCCGAACGGCGATAAGCCCGCAGATGCGAGGTACTGATGTGGCTCCTTCTGCTCGCTGCATCTCTCGCCGCCGACTGGCTGACCCTTCAGGGCTCAGAGTTCGGACGCGACGACACCCCCATTCACGCCTTCGGCTTCGTCCAACCACAGCTCGACATCTTTGTCGGCGGTGAGCGGGTCAACGGTGAGCGTCCAATATTCAACACCATCGGAGGTACGCCCACTTCGGTCCGAGTCCATCGAGCGCGCATTGGCGTCCGTGGGTCGATTCCAAAGACCGAACAACGCGTCTCCTACTACCTGCTTGCAGAGGCCGGGGAGGTCTCGCTGACCCGAGGCGCTCCCGTCGTCTTGTCCGATGCTTCCCTGACCTTATCGGCCCCTGGCGCACGTCTGCGACTGGGTCAGTTCAAGCTCCCGGTCATGGAAGAGATTGTGCAGGGTGTGGCCGTGTCACTGGAGTTCATCCACTTCTCCAACACCCTGACCGGATTGCTGCTCGAGAACCGGGTGGACGCAACCGGCCAGTACAGCGGCCCCTCGTTTGGCTTTCGCGACGTGGGTGCCCAGGTGTTCGAGGGCTTTCAAACCGACACATTCGCAGGTTCCTACGCCATCATGTTGTCGAACGGCAATGGCATTCATGCTGGTGACAACGACCCCGCCAAAGACCTATCGGTCCGAGGAGAGGTGGCGTGGGTCTTCGAAGGGGAGCGCAAGTCGGCTCGACGGCACGAGCTGAAGGTAGGCGGATGGTGGCTCGAGGGGACTCGGTCCTCGGACGGCGACCGCGCCCGACGCGCCAGACGGGGTGCCTTTGTTCACCTTGAACAGGGCTCGTACTGGGGACTCGTGGAGTTCGCAGATGGCGTGGGCATGCTCGAGTCGGGCCGTACCACACCATTCGCGACCGGTGAGGTTGTCATTTCACCCACCGGACGCGGCTGGGGGACGGTGGCACAGGCCGGAGGACGACTGGAGTTCTCTCAAGGGTCGATAGGTCTAAAAGGAAGATACGACCGTTATCATCGACGTACAGATGACAGCGCCGCACTGCGCGTCTTCCAGACCACAACCATCGGGGTGGAGTACAACCCGGTCCGCAAGGTCCGCATTCAGGTCAACTACGAATTTCGTGACCTAAACGCCCCCAATGCCCCAATTCCAGCCCAGCAGGTCGCCGACGCCATGGCAGACCGCATCACCACGCAAGTCACCGCATCCTTCTAAGGAACGCGAAAGGAACCTACTATGAAAGGCTTTTTTAGGGCTATTCTAGACGCCTGGTCAGGGAACTCCCCCTCCGCTCAACGCATGGACGTACACGACCTACATGCAGCGCTGCAGAGCAATCCCGACTTGGTCGTCGTCGATGTTCGCACGGCCGTTGAGTACGCGGCGGGACACGTCCCAAACGCCATCAATGTGCCGCTGGCCCGTATCAACAATGCCCCGGAACTCGCCGAGCTAACCGACCAAACGGTCCATCTGATCTGCTTGTCTGGCGCCAGATCTGGGCGGGCCCAAGGGTTTCTTGCCAGCAACCCGTTCACCACCATCAACATCACCGGCGGAACGAGCGCTTGGCGACGCGCTGGCTACCCACTGGTGGAGTAGCGGGTGGGCTAGACCAGCTCGTGCTCGCGTAGCCGACGATACAGAGTGGACCGAGAGATACCCAGCGCATCCGCCATCTTTCCGCGACTGCCGCCAAAGCGCTGCCACGCGTCAACCAGCTGCCGGCGCTCAAGCGCGTCCAGCTCATTGGTGACCGGCCGGTCTGGATGGCCGGTAGACAGCATGATGGAGTCGATGGGAGGGGCCTCGCCACGCAGCTCTGGAAGCAGGTCTTCAACGCCTAATACCGGTCCGAGTCCTAGGACAAAGGCGCCCTGGAGCATGTTGTCCAGCTCGCGAATATTGCCGGGCCACGGATAGCTCTGCATCGCGTCCCAAGCATCGGCGGAAATCCGGTGAATCTGACGTCCTCCCTTGGCATTGAGGCGGTCGATGAGTGTCCATGTCAACAGCTCCAGATCCCCCTCACGCTCACGCAGCGGCGGCAGGCGCAAGATCACAACGCGAAGGCGGTACATGAGGTCTTCGCGGAACTTTCGCTGCGCCACCAAGTCCCGAAGTCCGGTGTTTGTGGCCGAGATAATGCGAATGTCCACCTGTTTCTCAACCGACCCACCCAACGGCCTGAAGCGGCGCTCTTGTAGGACGCGAAGCAGACGCCCTTGAAGGTCTGCCGGGATGTCCGCGACCTCATCGAGAAATAGTGTGCCTTTGTCGGCCTGAACCAGCAGGCCATCGCGACTCCCCACGGCTCCAGTAAACGCCCCTTTCACATGCCCAAACAGCTCACTCGCCAGCATCTCCGACGTGAAAGACGCGCAGTTGACCGCACGAAACCGAGCCGAGCGCCGAGCGCCCTCAGCGTGTAGCGCACGAGCGACCAACTCTTTTCCCGAGCCGCTCTCGCCACGCAGCAACGTGGTCACATCACTGTGCGCAGCGCGACGGATGAGCTCGAACAGCGACAGCATGCGCGGTGAGCAGGTGACCATCCCATTGAAGACGGTTTGTTTCAGATCGGGTCGCATTCGGTCGTTCATGAGTCAATGATGACTCATTCGAGTGGCCTTGTCGAGCCATGGAAGACGGTGTCAGCACAACCGCGATACCGCCCAAGGACCAACGTACAGCCTCGGGAAATACATGTCCGACTCCCTCATTCACGTCGCCGATGACTTCTGGAATATCCGAGGGTCTTTCAAGATCTTCAAGGTGGTAGACATTGGGACACACGCCTCACTGGTACGTCGTGCGAATGGGCGCTTCGTGCTGTTGGATGCCTACACCTTGTCCGGCGAGACCGAGCAGCAGGTACGCGACCTGACCGATGGGGGTGCTGCGGTCGACGCCATCTTGAACCTCCACCCGTTCCACACCATCCACGTTCGGCGCTCCCACGAGCAATTCCCGCAGGCTCGCCTGTACGGAACCACCCGACACATCGCAAAGGCCCCCGACCTGCCCTGGCAGCCTGAACACACCGATTCCCCTGCCCTTCATGCGCTGTTCGACGAGTTCACCTTTACCGTTCCTCGTGGCGTCGACTTCATCTCCAGCAACGAGAACGTTCATTTCTCGTCCGTTCTCGCCATTCACAACGCATCGCGAACGTTGCACGTGGACGACACCCTGATGCACACCCAGCTGCCCGTCGTGGGCGGGGTGCGCTTCCACCCCACTCTCAACAAGGCGTTGCAGCCCCGTGCCGGCGCCGCCTCCGAGTTCCGCGAGTGGGCGAAACAGTTCGCTGAGCAGTGCGCTGACGTCGACAACCTGTGTGCAGCCCACACCCGAGCACTGCTCAAGGCGGACACCCAGAGCAACACTATCTCCGCTCGTATTCTCGACGCCCTCGAACGGGTTGAAGGGGTGCTTCAGGCCCATGAGAAACGCCACGGGTAGCCGCTCAGTACGTGGTCACCTGAAAGTCAGTGATACGGATAAACGGCTGGCCATCTGGTGTATCAAAGATGGTCGGCACACGAATTCCGCTCGACTCTGTCCACCCCGCTCGCGTGGTCGACAGTCGTGGCTCGTCGCTGCCGCCGGGGAAATAGCTCCAACCCACCGGAGCCCCCTCTTCCCCCACATACACAACGTAGCGGTCGCCCGGTGTGTACCCGCCACCCACCGGGTAGCGAACTTCATACGCCGCTGATGCCGTGTCGAACGGCCCCGACGCCGACACTTCCGCCCGAGTGACCGTGTCCGTGATGGCCTTGAACTCAAACAACAGCCAGTAGCTATCGTTGACGAAGGCCTGGTGGGCGTCGAGCTGTTCCCCGTCCAAGTCCGTCCCGAAGACCGGCACGGTGAGCGACTGAGCGCCGGGTTCCATGGTCACCTCGACCATTCCCGCAGGCACGTTCCAGTCGTAGGTCCGCGCACGCGAGGACGGAACATGGCTCCAGGTGAACTGAACATGGTCGACGGTTCGCCACGTTGGTTGTCCAGAGGCCATTGCAACTTGGTCCCACAGCGGAACAGGGTCCTGTGCCAGCGCTACGCCCATCATCCACAACAGCATGCGGCCTCCTGCAATGGTGTAGCGCAAAGTCAGGGCCACGTACATGCATCCGACAGGGTCAGAGGGTCGGGCGCGAACACTAGTTGGACAGATTCGTACAAAGACTGTAATACAGGCTCATGCATCCCCATCTGACCGCCTCCGATCTCATCCTCTCCGTTCTGCAGATTGCCGAGCGAAACGCGGTCAGCGTCGCCCTTCTCATAGAGGTCGCCGGTCGTTTCGAGGTGACCTCCAACAACGTTCGTGTGGCACTGACCCGCCTGGTCAAGCGCGGCCTGATTCACACACCAACAACGGCCAGCTACCGACTAGCAGACGCCGCAGATCCGGTGCGCGCCTACCTAGAGACCTGGCGCCTTGGCGAGAACCGACTGCGGGAGTGGAACGGCACCTGGCTCGCCATTCACCTGCCCGCCAAGCCCTTCAGTCGCAGCGTACGGCGTCAGAGCGTAAATGCGCTAACCAAGCTCGGGCTGCGAGAAGCACGCTCACTGCTCTGGGTCCGACCGGACTGCCTCAGCGATGCAATGAAGCCCATCGAAGCCCTTGCCGGACTGGGGCTGGAGAGCCAGGCGGAGCCCCTGTGGATTGAGGCACGGACCGAGCTGGCGCAGATGTGGTCGTCGGCATTGTGGGACCGTCAGGCCCTGGCCGAGCAGTACGCCGACGGCCTGCAGGCACTGCATGACAGCCACGAGCAACTGCAAACCCTCGATTCGGAAGCGACGTTGGTCCACGCATTTCATGTGGGACGCAGGGTCATTCGTCAGCTCGGCCTAGACCCGTTGCTGCCCCCATCCATCGTGGACGCAGACGCTCGTGCAGCACTCACCCGCGCCATGCTCGCCTACGACGACAACGCACGTCGGCTGTGGCGCGACGCCCTGGCCAGCGCCAACCTGTCTCTTCCCGGCATCGACAAGAACGCGGAGCCCACCCATGTTGCGTGAAGAAGACGGCGGCTTGTCACCCACGGAGCTGCGTGGCCTGAGCCAGCTCTCTGGGACCCGGACCTGGCTGCGCATTGCCGAGATTTACCTGGCCATCACACTGCTCTTTGCCGCCGTCACCGTCATTGGGACCTGGTGGGCCTGGCTCATCGCGGTGCCAGTCGTCGCCCGCTACCAGATGGCAATGGGCGCGCTGATGCATGACGCTGCTCACCGGCGTCTATTCCGCAGCCGCCCCCTCAACGACGTCGTCAGTCAGCTGTTCGTCTCAGGTCCCTTGCTGCTGGTCTCCGACGGCTACCGGCGCACTCACCTCAAGCATCACCGAGCCCCACTCGCCGACGACGACCCGGACATTGGCATTACCGGTGGCTACCCCATCTCACGTAGACGACTCGCCAAGCGCTTCTTCCGCGACATGACGGGGCAGACCTACATCAAGTTCATCCGCCACTTCATCGCACCGCACCGCCGGACCGCGGCCGTCGCCAACAAAGCCTTGGCCCCAAAAAAACGACGTACCCAACGACACGACGGCGTGCCGATGTGGTTGGTACTCGCCGGTATTGTGGTCTTTCACTCAAGCTTGATTGCGTTGCTCTTCGCGCTGAGCAGCGTCTGGCTGTACCCGTTGTTGTGGCTTGTGCCGCAGATGACCGCCCTGCAGGTCTACCTTCGCATCCGGGGCATCTCCGAGCATGCGGGCTTCAAACAAGGAGACGACCAGCGTATGAATACCCGCACCGTGCGGTCACGCTGGCAAGCCTGGTGGGTGGCTCCAGGCCAGCTCAACTACCACATCACCCATCATCTATACCCGAGCATCCCCTGGTATCGCACACGGCAAACCTACCGAATGCTCCAGGACCGAGGCGCGCTGGATGGGGCTCCGGTGTACGACAACTACGGTCAAGTGCTTCGCGAACTGACAGCATCCACGCCATGACGCCATGCGTTAGACGGGCCGAGACCCGGAGTTCTTGTGAAGCCCGTTCAGCTTGTGACGATTCAGCCCCCGCCCAAAGACCAGCAATACGGCCGTGATGCCCGGTTTGCAGACGACGGGGAGCGCCGCAATCGCTACCACCTGCCGAGCAAGCTGACGTCATCGTCGCCAGTCGGCTACCGCACACGCATCTCGCTGTCCGCCGCACAGACCCAAGAAGCGCTCGGCCTGCTCTCTATGGACCGCCCCACTGGCTTTGGTCCAGCGACCGACATTACCGACCAGATGCTGTTCGAAGAGAGCGCTCTTGGCGTGCTCTCAGCACGTCAGTCCACCAACTTCCGCGGCCACAAGCAGGTCACGCTGGGACCGGCGGACAGCTCCAAGCTCGCGAGTCTGATGGGCGGCCTGTCGCACCGTGACGCCGCGATTCTCACCGGCGCTAGCCACACCAACGTGGTGCTGTGTCGGCCCTACCGCACGCCGTTCACCATGCTGCTCACCTTCATTGGGCACAAGGCATTCCGCAGCCTGGTGACCGTCCCTCGCCGCGCCTTCCGCAAGAAGGTGCACCACACAGACGACATCCCGACCATCGGCTACCTGACGGAGCTTCACGTCGGCATCCTGGCAGACGCCATGGAGCGCGCCTCGGTCATCGCGAGTGCCGGAGCCCTTCGTGCCCAGGTCCACATGGCCCCGTTCTCCGGCGACCACTTGGCGGACAACAAGAAGGCACTAGAGCCAATCTACGAGCTGTGCGGTGTGTCGCGCTCAGACCGCCGCGCTGGGTGGCGGATTGCCATTGTTGCGCAGGTCGGCACCGCTCTGAAGGACGAGCGTGTGGCCCTCAGCAAGGCCACCGCACGTAAGCTCGGCGCCAACCTGCTCGCCCTGCGTTCGGAGCGCATTCAGCCCGGCGTGAACCAAGAAGAGCGTGCGCCAGCGTCCTACCAAGGCCGCCAAGACATGTCGGTCGACGACGAGCTCACGGTCATGTGCGGACGCGCCGCATACAACGCCTTCTCTCACTGGACCGGCGTCAACCGTGAGCGCGCCAAAGACCTGCTGCTCCTCGAGCGCGTAGACGTGCTGCACCCCGAAGGAAAGCGTCGGCTGCGCGAGATTCGTGGCGAGCTCGGAGACATCACCGACACCGTGGTCGCAAACATCCCCAAGTGGGCCGACTACGCCATGGGCAAGGCGCTCACCCGCAATGCTGCCAAAGGAAAGAAGGCCTTCGCCCTGGCCGGCCAGCGCATCTACATCGTGGGTGCGGACAAGTCCGAGTGCAAGGCCGAAGGCGTTGACTGGCAGCTCGCCGTACGCGCTGTGGGAGCCGCCTGTTCACGCAGCTCGCTCGTGGCAGAGCTGTCCGGCTGCACCAACATCCCGGAAGGCTGTGACCTGCTCGCTGGTATCTGCCTGATGGCCGGACCGGTCAACCAGAATGACGTGGGCAAGACCTTCTTCGGCTTCCGCGACATGCTCTCCGGCGCCCATCCGTCGAAGGACCCGACCTCGCTGCTCATGTGGACGCTCAAGGCAAAGACTGTCGGCGACCCCATCGGCAACGAAGAACAGCTGATGAACCCAGCACGCAAGGGAGCCCTTGTCGACCTACGCTGTGGACCTCATGAAGCGTGTTTTGTTCGCCGCGGTGGCGGTGTGGTTCCCTTCCGTCAGAGCGGAGAACAGACCAGCGAAGAGCGCGCGTTTAGCGACGTCGGCAACTTCGTCACCGACTCCCACGGCACGGACATTCCAGGCAATCGCGGGGCCGAGTGGTCAGGACGCGACACGGTGCTGTGGCCGGGTGTTCTGTAATGGGAGATGTGCGCGACTACCGAGATGCCGTCCCCTTTCCGCTGTCGATTGAAGCGGTCACCATTGGACGCGTGCACAGCGAGTTCTCCGAGCGCTTTGGCACACCCCGCCAACCCCGCGCACGTGGCCTACGCCAAGAAGGCAACTTCTCGGGCAAGGGACGCATTGAGCTTCTGCGAAATCAGGTACAGGTCGAAGCGCTACGAGACCTTGAAGGCTTCGAGTACATCTGGCTCATCAGCTGGTTTCACCTGAACGGACCGCGCAAGAAACCCCTGGTCAGCCCACCCCGAGGCGGCCCCAAGCGCGGGGTGTTCTCGACGCGTGCGCCGCATCGTCCCAATCCGATTGGCTTGTCCTGTGTGCGACTGCTCAAGATTGAGGGGCGCACCGTGTTTGTCGACGACCTTGACCTGATCGACGGCACCCCCATCCTAGACATCAAGCCCTACATTCCCGACTACGACGCGCTTCCCAATGCCTCGCGCGGCTGGCTGGAAGAGGTACCGGTCATCCCCAAGCCCAGCGAGTGACGTCTCCCTAAGCGCAGGCCCGGAACCGGTGAAAAATCCTCGACATTGAGCCGTGCATTATCCCTGCTGTACGCTCCCGAGCATGTACCGTTTTCTGCTTTGCTCTGTGCTTGTCGCCTGTGCGACTCCCGATGAACTCCCCGTCGACACCGACGCTGCCGTGCCGCTATCGGTCCAGCGCGTAGCCGACAGTCCCACTGACCTTCCGGTCGATGCAGACTTCACCGGGCCCCAAGACCCGGTCGGGCCGGCCGTGTTCGACGCCTCCGGCAGCCGACGTGCCCTGTCCCGGCGCAGTGCCGACGAGATGTCTACCGAGCTGGTGGTGGCCGAGCGGTCGGACACCGGCTGGCACGAGCGCGTCCTGAACATCGACGGAAACCCAGACCGCGTCGCCATCTCCCAAAGCGGTGAGCACGTCGCTTTTTGCTCGGCGGCAAGCGGGTTTGCGAGCCTGTATGTGCAGCGCTTTGCCGGTGGTGAGGCGATTCAGGTCACCAACATCGGACTTGTTCAGGAGAAGCGAGGCGGACCGCCACAGGGATGGACACCTCCACCAACAACCGATGACCTAGCGTTCGACGGCGACTTCTTGGTGTGGACCTCCGAAGAAGGCGCCCACAAGGTGGCGTGGCGATGAGGACGGTACTCACGCTACTGCTCGGCATTCTGTGGGCGTGTGTTGCGCAGGCGCAGAGCTACAGCTTTCCAACCTCCGCCGCCGACTATGGCTCCTTCTACCCCACCGCCTACATGGACCACTCGGGGCGTGACTGGTCGTGTGGCAGCGTGCGCTACTACAATCACCGCGGCAGCGACTACGGCGTGGGCGGCTTTGCAGGAATGGACGCCGGCCGGGATGTGGTGGCCGCCGCAGCCGGCACCGTCATTCGACGCAACGACGGCATCTCGGACCGCTGTACCTCTGGAGAGTGCGGCGGGGGCGGCGGTTTCGGCAACTACGTGTACATCCAGCACGCCAACGGACGGGTGACCATCTACGCGCACCTCAAGCGCTGGAGCGTGATTCCCAATGTGGGAACCGTCGTCTCCTGCGGCCAAAAGCTCGGGGAGGTCGGCTCCAGCGGCAACTCCACCGGTCCGCACCTCCACTTTCAGGTGAACAGTCCCTCGGGTGGCGCCGTCGACCCCTTCGACGGACCGTGCTCTGGTCCCCCCACGTATTGGGTCAGCCAGGGCGCGTACCGAGGTCGTCCTGGGCGGTCGTGTCCGTCCAGCGGAAGCTGTCATCCTGTCGGAACCTTGAGCTGCGGCCAGTCCTTCACCGCGTCCAACAATGGTTCTGGCAGTCGCAGCGAGGTCGCCTCGTACGGGTGTAGTCCGTGGCAGACGACCGGCCGAGAGAAGAGCTGGACCTTTCGAACTCCAGTTCGCGAGGCCGTTACCCTGCGCATGACCGGCCTGTCCGCGGACATCGATCTGTTCGTGACCAGCAGCTCGTCGTGCAATGGCAGCAACTGTGTGACCAGTTCCTACAACGGCGACAACGAGAACGAGACGGTGACCTTCACCGCTGCTGCAAACGCCACCTACACCGTTGTGGCGGACGGCTACTCGGGCGCAAACAGCAGCTTCACCCTATCTGCACAGTGCACTGGGGGTGTCCCCAACTACCGGGCACAGCTCGTCTCCCAGACTGGTTTCCCCACAGGCACGTGGACCGTCGCACCCGGCGAAGTCGTGACCGGGACCGTACGGCTCAAGAACACCGGACGGGCCACGTGGAACAGCGGCAACGTGCGTATTGGCACCACAGGTCCGCGAGACCGGAGCAGCCCGTTCCGGCATTCGTCGTGGCTGGGGGCCTCTCGCGTGGCCTCAAACAGTGGCAGCGTCGGCCCCAACGCCTCGCGCGACTACACCGTTCGCCTACAGGCACCGCTTCAGGAGGGCCGCTATACCGAGCAGTTTGGCCTCGTCGCTGAAGGCATCACCTGGTTCGCCAATCAAGGCGGTCCGGCCGACAACATGCTGCGCTGGACCATCGATGTGGTCGACCCCACTCCCGACTACCGCGCTGAGCTTGTGACGGTTGACGGCGTTGTTGCTGGAGGCTCGACCGTCGACCCCAATCAAGAGCTCGCGGGAACCGTCACCGTGCGAAACACCGGGGCACTCACCTGGCAGCCCGGCGACGTGTTTCTCGCAACCGCCGAGCCACGCGACCACCCCAGCGTGTTGGGCCATCCGGACTGGCTGACGGGTGCGCGAGTTGCCAGCAACGAAGCGGTCGCTGCCCCCGGAGAGACCGTCACCTTCGATGTCTCAGCATGGGCCCCCCCGACCGAAGGCGTCTTCAGCGAAGCCTTCGCCCTCGTCGCTGGTGAGGCCACGTGGTTTGCCGACCAAGGCGAGACGCCAGAGCCTCTTGTGGAGTGGGATGTCACCGTCGCGGAGCCCTACCGAGCCGAGCTGATTTCGGTGTCCGGACTTCCGGTACACGGCGATGTGAGCATGATTCCGGGGGAGACGCGGACCGCCTTGGTCACTGTAGAAAACCGTGGCACGGCGACATGGCAACCCGGCCAGCTTCGCCTCGCGACCACCGCCCCTCGCGGCCACATCAGCCCCTTCGCCAACGCGTCATGGCTGGACACCACGACCCCCGCTGCCAATGACGCAGCCGTTGGTCCTGGCGCCACAACCACCTTGTCGCTGTCTCTCACCGCGCCGCAGACCGAAGCACTGTACAGCGAGACCCTAGGATTCGCCTTGGGAACAGGCGCCTGGTTCGCGGACGCCGGTGGCCCCACAGACGACCAACTGCACTGGGACATCACCGTCATGGAGCGCCTTCGTGCCGAGGTCATCTCCACAGCGGGCGTGCCGGAGTCGGGTCGGGTGCGTGTCCAGGCTGGTGAAGACGCCATCATCCGGCTGGACGTCCGCAACACCGGCAGTGAGACCTGGGACCTAGGCGCCCTACACCTCGTGACCAGCAACCCACGACGCATGGTCAGCCCGGTCGCCCACCCCACTTGGGACCAGCCTGACAGCCCGCAAGCCAACATCAGTCAGGTGACAACCGGCGGCGAAACTTCGTACTCCTTCTTGCTCCGAGGCCCGCAGACCCCAGGGACCTACCCCGTTCAGCTCGAGCTCATGGCGGACTCCGAGCGCTACCTCTCCGACCATGGCGGCCCCGTCGCACCGGTCATCGACATTGACGTTGTTGTTCCCGACCCACGTCCTGTCTTGGCCGCCGAGGTGGTGTCGGTGACGGGCCTTGAGCCCTGGCAAGCGACTGCGGGCGAGACACGAATCGCTGAGGTGACGCTGCGAAACATTGGCGTTGGAGACTGGCAACCGGGCGACGTCCGCATTGCCACAACCGCGCCACGATACCGTCAGAGTGCCCTTGTCAGCCCTAGCTGGATTGCCCCGAGTCGCGTGACCGCAGTCGACGGGACCGTAGCAGTAGGCGAGACCTGGACCGTCGAGCTCGACTTCACCGCCCCAACAACACCCGGTTCCTACCAAGAGGCGTTCGGCCTTCTGTCCGAGTCACTCGGTTGGTTCGCAGACCACCAGGGACCGTCAGACGACGCCCTTGTCTTCGACGTTCAGGTCCGCGAAATCGAGCACGACACCGAACGTGAAGATGACGACACCGAGCCCGCTGTAGACGACGACAGCGACACCACAACAACCGCAAGCGACGCCCCGGATGCCAGCCAGACGGTGACGTCCTGCGGGTGTGGCCATACCCCGACAGGCAGCGGCTCGGCCCTCCTCCTAGTGCTCGGTGTGCTGGCGGTTCGGCGGAGGCGCGCCGGGCCGACCTGACGCGGCCAGCAACGTCGACTTATTGCAACGAATCTGCCACCAAATATTTCTATCATAGACCAGCATGCTGATCTGGGCCCAAAAAGATGGCACGAAAGCTGCTTTAGGGGCAACGGAGGATGGATCTCATGCTGTTGCTACTTTTGGCTGCCTTTTCGAACGCAGAACCCCAGTGGGTGGACGCCGATGTGCTCAATGTGCGGGAGGCGCCAGGCGGTGACATCGTTGCCCGGCTTGTTTCCAACGACCAGGTAGATGTCACCGAGCGCAACGGAGCGTACGCACACGTTCGCCATCAATCGCACGACGGCTGGGTGGATGGATGGGTTGATTCGACGTTTCTCTCCGAAGGTAAGGTCCAAAACTACGACACCCTGAGGTCCGAGACAGCCCCAACTGCCGACCGAGTCCGCGCCGCGAGCCGAATGCTGATCGAGTACGGCCACTCCCCTGGGGACCGGGCACAGTTCGCCCAGCAGCTACTCGACATGGGAGAAGCCGACGCGGCAGCGGTAATCGCCGTGCCACCTCCGGTCTACGTTGCGGTGTGCGACGGCAACGACCTCATCGTCGCAGGCACCATTCCCCAAACTGGCCCCTTTGAGTCGTGGGAAGGCGCTGACGACTTGCGGGCTCACTTGTCCGAAGTCGTGACCCAGCGCTGGTACACCGAGCACTCCATCAACGGTCCGCGCTTCCCTGCCGCACGCCTGGACGCACAGGCCATGATTTTCCGCGGGGAGGGGCACGAAGAGGTCATCGTCTTGGGCTCGTGTCATGACCCGGGCGCGCTGTACCTCAGTCGGTACGACGTTGGCCTGCAGCCGACTCCACAGCCCCCCGCTGCCCTCCTTGCCCGTGCCTCGGAGTCCATCCACTCACTCGCTTCGGTGACCGAGCTTGCGCTGCACGAAGTCGCTGGAGTCGTACACATTCAGGCGACCTCAGCGACCGTGTGCGAGGAGGGCTCAGCCGGGTATTCGCAACCCTGCGACGCGGCGTACTTCCATCGCTTCGTACTGGAAAATGGGACAGAGCTGGCACCGACAAAGTCGATGCAGATCGAGCGGACAGCGTGGATAGCAGCCGGGGATAGCGCCCTGGGTCCAATCGTCTTGGGGACCAACGCCTCAACGCTAATGGTGCTGTACCCAACCGCAAGCCCAGTGGTGGAGTACCGGGTGGATGTGAGCTTTGGCGGGTGCTGATACGCTCATTCGGCGCGTACAGACCGCCTATTCCAGCGTAAACGACAGCCGGAACCACGCCTCTCCGAGCGAGCGGCAGTTCGCGTCATGCCAGACCCACTCAGCCCCGTCGTCCGTCAATGAGGTGGGACGGTTGCCCCACGCGGACGGGTCGGCACACAGGTTGGGAACGGCCCAAGCACTGTCGTCAAAGCCGGGGACGTCCCAACCCGTCGCCGGAGCCACCGTCGACACTGTCCATCCGCTTCCGCCGCTCACAGCAATCGGCTCACCGTCTACGCGAACGACCGCCATAAATCCGGCGATGACGCGTGCAACGTCCCAGGCGTGAACGGCGACAACGTGCTCGCCGCGCTCTAGATCAAAGACAAGAACGTCCGCCGAGCTCCACGCGTTCTGGTTCGTTCCCCCAATGGGGTCGCCGTCCAGCGTGGCACTCCACGAGTCGTCTGCAGTCAGCTGCATGTCCACGTCGAACTGGGTTCGTAGACCGTTGCCTGTCAGCGGTACGCGCCAGCTTGGGTCCACCGTAGCGGTCGACTCAACGACCACACTGCTCTCGTGTTCAATGCCCTGAACCGGTGAGTAGGTCACTACAACCTCGGCCACGTCATCCGGCGCAAGCTCACCGTCGCTGGCTGGCCCCACCGTGAACGGCGTGCCGTCCGAAATGAGGTCAATGTCCGTCAGATCCAAGGGAATCGACCCCTCGTTTCGCAGCGTGACAACGGCCGACGCGGAGTCGCCTAGCTCGACCTCACCGAAGTCCACGCGCTCGGGACTCACCACCAAGATGGACTGGGGAATGCCCGTGTCGGTGATGCTTGTATCGAGCGGCTCCACTCCGGGTTCGGTACCCGGACTGAATCCGTAGTCTACGCAAGCGGAGAGAAGGAGCGGCAACAGATAGACGGATCGAGTGTTCATCCGCCACGTATACTGCACCACGGCCAAGCAATCAATCGATTGAAGCCGCTGTACGCTAGTTGACCAGCTCGCCAATACGGTCGAGGGTCTCGCCCGTGCTGCCCTCAAACATGGTCTTGCACGAGTCCGAGCACATGTGCACCTGGTACTCGCCAACCGTCACTGCATGCGCAGCGTCACCAGGCATGCCCAGACCACAGCTCGCACATTCGCTGACAACGTGATCAACGGTGCCATCGTGGGCGTCTGCCGCGGCGAGAACCGCCTCGTGGGCGTCGGTCAAGACGTAGGCTGCGTCCGAGGGAGTCGCTTCACCCTCAGTCGTTGCCGTTCCACCACATGCTGCCAAAGCCAGAGCCATCCAAACTGTACGCATCGTACCTCCAAGGTCTGCTGCGTATCCTTGTTGCACGACACAGCACGTCTTCACTCACCATGTGCCACCAATTGCTCCTCGCGTCCGGCCGCTGTCGCGATAAGCGGTCATCCCTGGAGGCACGGTGAACTGGCCGGAAACGCTGGAAGTCGTTGTAGAGATTCCCAAAGGTACGCACCGTAAGCGCAAGGCCGACGGGACCATTGACTTTGTGTCCCCTCTTCCGTCTCCGTTCAACTACGGCAGCGTGCTCGGCTCTCTCGCCGGAGACGGTGACCCCGAAGACGTCATCATTCTCGGTCCGAAGCTGCCGCTAGGCACCCGTGCCCAGATGACCGTGCGCGGTCGCATTCAGTTCACAGATGCTGGAGTGACGGACGACAAATGGGTGGTCGGCATGTGGCCGGCGTCGCAAGACACCTGGATGTCAGTGCGCGCCTTCTTCACTATCTACGCCCGGTTCAAGCGCGTTCTCTACCGCGCCCGCAGGGTCCGTGGCGAGACCCGGTTCCACGGCGTCATCATTCGCTGACGGCGTGGTCATGACCACTCTCGCAGCATCGAGCCAGTCGTAGCCGTTGGGTGTGGCCTGGCCGAGGACCATCTCCGTGACCACCGGCATGTCCTGGGCACCCGGCCATCCGTGAAAACCACCTTCTACGGTGCAGTAGGTCACTGGAGCTGTTCCAGTCCACGACTGACAAGACAGCTCACCGTCCGACGTCACCGTAGGCTCACCGGTCACGCCGTTGATGTCGCGCCACAGCGCCAAGCCGTACTCAGCAGTGCGGTGGCCCATAGAGCCATCTGCAGGCGCGTAGCCGTCCTCAGTGCCGTGGTAGTGCAGGACAGGAAGCGGACGCGTGCGTGAGCAGCTCTCCGCTTGAAGGGTCCCGCCCGCCGTAATCAGCGCGTCCGGTGCATCCGACTCACAGGCCCAACGGTGCGCCATAAACGCGCCATTGCCCAGGCCACTGGCTGTCACTTCACCGGTAGTACACGCCACAGACTCCACATGCGCAATGACGGTGTCGAGGAACTCGACGTCCGGATAGTCGCGGTCCTTGGCCTTGCCGCAGCACTCGCCAGCGTTCCACGTCGCGGTCTTACCGTCTGCCCCAATAATGATGATGGGCTTGTCTTTCGCCCACTCGACCAAACCCATGTAGTGAGCAACGCGACGCGGCTCGCTGCGGAACGAGTGCAGGTTCATCACAATGCTGTAGGGCCCATCTACCTCCGGCATCCAGATCAACGCCTGGCGAGTCTTGCCGGCGACATCAATCCGCAGCAGCTGCTCTCCTGACTGAATGGCGCCAGCGACACAGGCGTTTTCCGGCGCCGTCTCGGGGAACTGGGGAGCCGTAGGACAGGCCGTGAGAACAAGCAGAGGGAGTAGTCGTTTCATGCAGCGCGCCTAGCGTGAAACCGTAGGGTTGTCGCGGCAACGAATCGTCCTGTTCGGACAACGGCGTATCCAAGCGTCTACCGTCTCGGACGCAACCGCATCGGGTAGACACCAAACCCAGACTTCGGACGAAACACGCCGCGCCCAATGAGCACCTGACCTGCACCATAGCGCCGGTCAATGCTCTCATCTAAGCCCTTTGATAGCTCTCGATTTCCCTCAAGAATGTACGTCCAGTGCTGGTCTGTCACAGCGTCGTCCATCATCTGCGCGGAGCCCGGCCACGGTCCCCGTGCATGCGCCACATCCCACAGAGCAATCAGGTGCCAGCCAGGCTCTTCGTGTCCAGCGAGCACCAATAGCCAGGGATTAAACGGCGACAGCACAGGCTCTGGCAGCCCCGTCAACGCCTCAACCAGGGCGTCGCCTGCGGCAACGTCTGCCTCTGTTGGAGTGAGCTTTTCACCGTCAATCCAGCTGTCCGCCCACCACAGCTGACCCATGAGCAGGACGGCGACTCCAGCGGTGGCAGCTGTGCCTTTCCACGACGCCGACAGCGCCGTAGGATTGCCGAGAGCCCCTGCGGCAGCCAGACACAACACCCAGTGTGCTGGGATGTTGACGTTGACGAATCCACCAACGTGTCCGCGCATCAGCATGCACATCAGCAGTGTGCTCGTGGCGACACCCACGCCGAGAGTGAACCGCCACGACGGACTGCGCAGCTGCCTCGCGAGCAGTCCCACGACGACCAACAAGCCGCTGAACACCACCGTCAGACCGCTGACGAGCTCAGCCATCTTCACCGTCTTGTCCAAGCGCTCTCGGTACACAATGGCCGTTGAGATCACAGCCGCAGCGACCGCAATGGCCAAGATCACCTTCGCCTTCTTCACATCACGCAGCCACCACAGCAACGCACCCGTTGCCGCAATGCATCCAAGAAGCATGGCATGACCGTGGTCCTGACCAATGCCTGGAAAGATGCGCTTTGGGGCCCAGTTGTGCGACGACGGAACGGTCAGCAACCAGGTCAGGTAGTTGCCGTCGTTCACCACGTCCAAGTACACCGTGACCGCTAACGCCGGTATTGCCGCCCACAACGCGAAGGTCAGTGCCTCTCGTCGCCCGCCGCGCTGCCACAGCGCAATCACAATCGGAAAACCGGTGAGCGCCACGTTGTGTTTGACTAGGTACGCCGCGGCTAGGAGTAGACCTGCCGCCGGAATCGTCCCCTTTCGACCGTCGACTGCGAACGCCAACGACCACGCCCACAGGCCCACCATCAGCCCATCGAGTCGGACCAAGTCATAGAACGCACCGCTGAACGGGTAGCAGGCAATGAACAGTGTGGCGGCAATGGCACCCGGAATTGCAGACCGCCCAGCTCGGTGAGTGATGTACGGCATGGCGAGCGCTGCCATGACCGTCCCCAAGGTGCTGACCGTTCGGGCCATAGACATGGACAGACCGAAGACCTTGCCGAGTGCTGCGAGCACGGATGCGTACCCAGTCGGGTACAAGTACGGAACCCAGTCGACCTGTGGCTCGGTGTGGGTCAGCTTGCCCTGCATCAACCGCCAAGCGTGGGTGAGCATGCCGCCTTCCATCCACTCCAGGTCATAGGGATAGGCGTTGCGAGCCGACCAAATTCCTACAATGCCTGCGACCACAACGACGCCGACCAACAGGGTTGGCACGGTGCTGAGGACGCGTAGGACGCGCCATGTTCGGGGATCAAGGCTCATGGCGCCACGACTATCACGAGGCACCACTACCGGGTTACCCGCTCTTACTGTTCGGGAGTTTCCATGCGCTACCTGTCTGCCCTGACCCTCATCACCTTGTTCAGCTGTACCAAGCCTGTTCCGCCGGCACAGCCCGAAGCACCGGTCACCATCACGATTGTGGCCATGAATGACTTCCATGGTGCGATCCACTCACAGACCCCACGCGGCCAAGACGACATGCGCATGGGCGGACTGCCGTGGCTAGTGGGTGCAGTCGAAGCCATTCGCGCTGAGAGCCCAGACATGGTGCTGTTGGACGGCGGCGACGTGTTCCAGGGCGACTGGGAAGTCAACGCGACCGAAGGCAGAGGCGCTGTCGACGCACTGAACATGCTCGGCCTAGACGCCGCTGCGGTCGGCAACCACGACTTTGACTACGGCCCCCTCGAAGACGGCGACCCCGAGAACCTTCGCGGTGCCCTCGAAGCGGGTGCCAAGCGGTCGAACTTCCAGTGGTTGTCCGCCAACATCGAAAACAGTGATGGAAGCGTCTGGGCACCAGAAGGCATTGCGCCATGGACCATCATCGAGCGCAAAGGCAAGCGTATTGGTGTGATTGGCCTGTCCACGCAAGACACGCCGCAGACCACACTTCTGCGCAACGTCGCCGACCTCGCCTTCACGGACATCGTCGAGACCGTGCAAGAGCTGCTTCCGGTCATCCACGCGGAAGGGGTAGACGCCATGGTGCTCGTCGCCCACCTCACCGGTAGCTGCGAGCCCGAGGGCTACTTTGAAGTGGGTGCCCCGTGTACACCAGACGACGAAATCGGTCGCTTGCTGAACGAGCTGCCCGTCGGCACGTTCGACGTCATGGTCCTCGGTCACGCTCACACCATCATGGCCCACCGCGTGGGAGACACCTTCCTGATGGAACAGCGCGCCAAGGGCCACGCCCTGGGACAGCTCGAGCTGGTCTTCGGACCCGACGGCGTAGACGCAGATGCCAGCCACATTCGGGAGCCATGGCCCCTTCTGCACACGCAGGCTGACCCAGGCTGTGAGGAAGGCGAATACGACATGACGCCTCAGGCAATCGGCCCGCGTACTGTCACGCCTAATGCCGAAGCCGTCGCCCTCGTCGATGCCCTTGAAGAGGAAGCTGGCAGCATGTGCCAGGCCCTCGGCTGCGCAGACCACTACCTGGGTCGCACCCGAACCGCTGAGAGCGAAGCCGGAAACTTCATGGCGGATGCGATGCTCAGCCACTTCCCGCAAGCCGACTTCGCTATCCAGAACAGCGGCGGAGTTCGCGCCAACCTTCCCGAAGGCGTGGTTCGTCGCGGAAGTCTGCAAGCGATGATGCCGTTCGACAACCGCGTCTTCCTCGTCGAAATGACTGGCGAGCAGGTCAATGAGCTGTTCCGTCTAGGCAGCAGTGGCGCCCACGGCATCCTGCAGGTGGCAGGTGCCAACTACCACTTCGACCCCGAGCAAACCGGCGGGAGCGACCTGGACGGAGACGGTGAGACCGCCGACTGGGAGACCAACCGCCTGTGCTCAGTGAGCGTTGCAGACGCACCAGTGTCCGACGAAGCCACCTACAAAATCGTCACCACCGACTTCCTGTTCGACGGCGGCGACCACCTTGGCCATGTCTTTGAACACACCACCTTGCTCGAAGAAGGCCCGCTCCTTCGTGAGGTTCTGTACAGCGCGACCAGCAGTCTTGGAGACGAATGTATTGGCGCCGCTGGGCCGCTGGTCAATCCCGAAGCACCGCGGATTGCGCAAGGTACCTGCGAGTAGGCGGAACGTTCAGGAGTTCTTTCCAGCTCAGACGTCAGACGTCAGACGTCAGACGTCAGACGTCAGAAGTCTGAAGTCTGAAGTCAGAGCAACCGGCTGGCGCCAGGTGCATGTTCTCCACGTGCCGACACCCCAGGACCATCCGCTGCCCCACAGCGTGCCTACTCCAACAGCCCACCTCTAAACTGCTGTAGCTGTAGGCGTCCGCTCTGATACCTGACTTCTGACCTCCAAAACAACCGCGATTCGGCAGTCCCGGTCCCCCGACTCCACGGTTCCGGGTATTATCGCGCTAATGGCCCTCTCTTTTCCCGACTGCGACATCCTCTCTCGGCTGCCGGCCAACACCAGCAATGCCGTCTGCGTACGCTGTTCGCGTACTCTCGCCGGCGGGCCAGGACCGCGCCAGTGGGTGTATTGCGACCGTCAGACGACGCAGAAGGGTCCACAGCCCGGCGCCGTTCCGTCCGCGACCGCCGAGATTCTGCAAGGTCTCGGTCGCTACGAAATCGGTGAGGAGCTTGGCCGCGGAGGCATGGGGTTGGTGCTCGCAGCACACGACCGTGTTCTCGACCGCGCCGTAGCGCTGAAGGTCCAGATCGGCGGTAAACGGGCGAGCGAGACCGCTAAAATGCGGTTCGCGCAAGAGTTAAAGACTCTTGCGAATCTACGAATCGAAGGATTGGCGCGCTTACTGGACGGCGGTGTCACCGATGACGGCATGGCCTGGTACGTCATGGAGCGCGTACACGGCCCTACGCTTGAACACGTACTCATTGATGCGCTGATGTTGCCGAGGGACGAGGCCTTGCGCATGGTCAGCACACTCGCTCGCACGCTGGCAAAAGTGCACGCCCAAGGCATTGCCCACCGGGACATCAAGCCCAGCAACATCCTGCTGGCATTGGACGGCAGCCCCGTGCTTGTCGACTTTGGCCTGGTCACCTCGCTGCGGCGAGACGAGGACTCGCCGCGAATCACCCTCGATGTCGTGGGCACTCCGCTGTACATGGCCCCTGAGCAGAACACCGAGTCCTGGGACACCATCGACTGGGTCAAGGTGGATGTCTACGCCCTCGGAATGGTGCTCACAGAGGCACTGACCGGCTCACTTCCCCCCGGCGCACTACCGGCGCTCGAGATGCAGTCAGAGGCCATCCGAGCGCTGTGTGCACGTGCCACCCACCGCGACCCACGACACCGCTTCGAGTCCCCCACCGCTCTAGCAGAGGCCATCGATGCGGCCAGAAATCCGCGCTGGTGGCGGTCGACGCAGCGCTCCCGCATGGCCATTGCCGCCGTGGGCATCGTCGCCATGGCCCTGCTCATCCCGGCAGCCATGCTTGTGTCCTCCGCACTCGCTCAGCAGGAACGCGAGGTGCAAGCTGCGGAGCGTCTTGAAGCGACTTGGGCGCGCATTGAAGGCCTATCCGCAGACAATCCAGACATAGACCCTACCTTTCAGGCCTTCGTCGACGACCCTAAGACCCAGCATACCGCCGCGTGGCGTGAAGCCTGGCGCCGACGTGCGACCACCAGCACCGACCCAGACGTCGTCATTGAGTCCTGGGCGACCGCCTGGATTTTCGCAGAAGCGGCGGCAGAAAGAGATGAGGCTCTGACCGGTCTCGTACAGTCCTTCATGCGAGCAGGCCGATGGGACGCAATCGACGCGCTGGTGGTCGATACCCCGGACGACGCCTTCATTCGAGCCGGGTTGGACCCCGACCAACTGCGTATTCAGCTGGACCTTCAGGCCCTCCGGATGGACGCTGCACTCGCTCGCATGACCCCAGACGACCCCCGTCGCCCCATCGCCGCGCTCTATGGCCAGGTTCGATACTACGATGACATGGGGCCTCACCTTCACCCAGGCTCCCATGATGGATGGTTCTGCGACCCGGACCACTGCCGCAACGTCGACGGCAGGGAGCTCGCAGGGCCCGTGTCTGCCATCATTGACGGCGGTCCTATGGGCATACTGTTCTACAAAACGGACGTTGGTATCATTCGCCCCGACGGTGGACTCGTCTGCGAACTCCCATTTCACCGAATCGTAAGTGCAACCCATTGGAATGGCACTCTCGCCGTGTCGGCCAGTGATCAGGACCATGGCCTTGTGATTCTTGACCCAGAATCCTGCGAACTCACCCCGGCTCCACTCGCGGATGGCGGCCTGAACAACTGGGTCACATCACTTCACGCCATCGATCTGGACGACGATGGCTCTGACGAGCTCGTCCTGACTACCGGCTCCTCGTTCGGCTACGAACTACGCGCGATATCGTCGGACGGCAACACCGTGCTGGACCAGACCACCGTTGGCGATTTCCGCAACATGTATCCACTCGCCGGTAGCGATGGCAAACGCGTGATTACGGCAATCTCCAACTACCATATCAGCCCCTACTTCTTCCCCGAAGGCGGCAGGTCGGGTTTTGCAGTGTTCGATTGGACCGCAAACGGATTCAGCGAGCCGACCTTCCTACACCACCCCATCGTCGACACCGTGGACGCATGGATGGTCACATCCGGAGACATCGACAACGACGGCGACATAGACATCATTGGCACCCACAACAGCCCATCCGGCCAGCTGACCATCTGGCTAGATGACGAGGGTACATGGCTCCCCATCGAGCTCGGGGAGCTCGCCAATGCGACGCTACTGCAGCTCGACGAGGACCCAGAACTGGAGATTGTCGCCACCCAAAACGGGCGAGCTGTGGTCTTGGGTCTTGGCGAGGACCTTCTGGTGGCCCGCCAAGCCCCGCCCCCGACCGTCGACGACCCTCGCGAAGCCTTCTCCTCTAGCCAAAGTCTACGCCGCTTGGGCCTGCACCGTCGCAGCGCTGAGGAAGCAGAACGAACCGCAAGAACTCTCGCAAGCTCCGAGGCCTTGGATGCGTGGAATGCTGCGGGCCAAGCATGGTTGGACGCCGACGAACCTGTGGCTGCTGCGCGAGCATACCAAGAGGCGGCAGCGCTTGGAGACACCGATGCCGTCGCACGAGCGTTGGACGCGTTCATGGCGGGCTGGGCCCTGGAAGAAGCGGGCAGCTACAGCACGCGGACTGGCTTGCCAACACGCGCGCCTGATGATGTGACGCGCTTCGATTTTTCAGTCCCATTGTCCGAAGCTACGTGGACAAATCCGCAGGCGGTCCACTGGGACCCCACTCGCCAAGGCGTTTCCATTCAAGGAACCTCGGGCATGGCCACCGTTCTGCGATTCGAGGTGGAGCGGCGGTCAGACGTGTTCGCAATTGACCTTGGCATGGTCGTTGATCGACTGGAATGGGCGGCGAGCATCGAGGTTCACCTCATAAATCCACAGACCGGCCAAAGCCTTGAGATGGGAGAATCTGCGCATGGCGGCGACGGCGAGCTGTACCGCAGTCCCCATGTTGGTGGATTCATCGAATATCGGCGCGACGACAATCCACAAGGCCCCCACCGTGAACGCCTCTTTTTGGCCTACGACCGCCAACAAGACCAACTACACGCAGAGGCTTGGTCGGAAGGTGAGAGGATACTGCGTCACGACCGCCACATCGTCTTCGACACGAACACCGCCATTATCGAGGTAGTTATACCTTTTCATGCCGAGGCAGATGCAGCGGTTGCCCGGGTAATGCTCACCGACCTCACCCTACATGGACTCATCCCGACAAACCGCCCTGTAGAAGGTCCCCCAGTGACCGAGCGAGCCCAAGAGGCACAGCGAATGTGGCAGATACGCCAGAATCCTTCGTCCGCATTCGACGGCGAAGATGGCCTTGCACTTGTGAGACGTACCTTCGAGACGGCTCTACACATGCACCCAACGGACCCCGAACTACGACAACTCTCGCTCGACCAACTCTCCGAGTTGATCGATGGTGATGCACTAAACACCGCGCCGTATTTCGTTCTCCTCGTTGCCGACCAACTCGTCGCAGGTGGCCAATACGAGTCGGCTAAGGCTATCTACTACCGAGCCAGCCTGCTCAACGAGCCCCACACACGGGTCCTCGCCTACGCTGGCCTATCCGATATCGCCGACATCCTCGGAGAGGACCCCGAGCCGTATATTCGTGAGGCCCTGGACGCAGCCCCCAGCCTCGCGGTGGGACAAGCGTGGATACGCCGCCGCCGCGTTGGACACCTCTTACCCGCTGAGTAGTACGCTACCCTCCGCGTTGTTGCGTACAGATGAGGCAGAACGGGGCTTCAGGACGGGCGTTTAGACGCTTGAACCCAATCGCCTCTCCACAGTCGGGACACCAGCCATAATCGTCCGTCTCAATCCGTCGTAGCGCGCCTTGTACCGTCTTCAAGCGCTGCTTTGCCTGCCTCGCTTGAGCCAGAGCCATCTCCTGCTGCTGCAACGCATCCATGCGGGACAGGCGTCCCATCGACCCATCCAGTTCAACGGTACCCGAACGGTCATCTGCCCCTTTGAGACCTGCACTAAGCGTGTCTTGCTCATGCGTCAGGCGCGCAGACAGCAGTGTCAGTTGGTCCTGCGTCAGTTCTTCCGACATGGGGTCTCCGGGTTAGCCAGCCGTATGCGTATTGTTCTGACATTCACCGGCCGCGACCAGCCCGGTATCGTACACCAACTCGCCGATGTTGTTCGCGCCCATGGCGGAAACTGGCAAGACAGCCGTATGGCTCGATTGGCAGGTCGGTTCGCCGGAATCCTAGACGTGCTCATCGCAGATGAACACGAGGCCAGCTTCCGGTCCGGCTTAGCCACCCTCGAAAAACAAGGGGTCCGGTTCCTACTAGACGCCGGTGACGACTCCCTGCTGCCCGCACAGCGCCGCATCCGTCTGGAGTGCACGGCCATGGACCGGCCAGGAATTGTTCAGGCCCTCACCGAAGTCATGGTCGGGCACAACATCACCATCACCGAGCTGTCGACGACATCCTTGGAGACCCCGATGACAGGAGGCTTCCTGTTTCGGGCCACGGCCATTCTGGCCATCGCAGACGACCTCGACACCTCCCAGCTCCACCAGGACCTTGAGGCCATCGCCAGCGACTTGCTGGTTGAGCTTCACGAGGACCACAGCTAATGCCCACACCACACGTCACCGCACGCTGCTCCACATGCTTTAGAACCGAGCGATGGACAGCCGACGGCACCCAAGTTGTAGACATGGAAGGCGGGCGTCGGCGGCCGTCAGACCCTGCTTACCGAGACGCCTGGAAGACGCTACGCGCCTGGCAAGAAGGCGGGCCGGTCGTCGTGGGAGTGTGCGACATGTGCGCGCAGCCCATGGTCAGCACCGACCCGCACGCCACCCCCATCACCGGCTGGACGCTAGAGCTACCCGAAGCGCGTGTGCTCGTGGGCGAGTGGCTGAGCATTGACCGAGGCGATGGCCCTGCCGTCAAGGCCACCATTGAGCAGGTCGACACGCTGGTCGGACACCGCACAACCAGCGAGCGAGTGCGAAGCTTCGTTGGGCCCATCTCGACACTGCCCTTCGTCGCATTCTGCGTGGCTCTCGTGTTGGCCATGACCCTACTGTGGCTGTTCACGTCGAACTTCTTCATGAGCTTCATCTGGTTCGGCTTCAGCTCCGGCGGCTTCGTCGGCGGTGGATACGGCTGACCGAACAGCGGTACCGCTCATGCACAAACGTCCCCGGCACAACGCCCTGTGTCCCAACACAATCGCGTAGCCGGAGCCGGAGAGCTCGTCCCCACTCACTCATCCAGTGTCACGCTACCGCGGGGCCTCGTTGAACGGCGTTGTAGACACAACGCCCCAGTCGGCCAGCGTGCCCGACAGAGTCGCTGCGGCATGGGTCGCAGCCGCCTCGTCTGCGTAGGTGAGCACCGGCAGACCCATCACCATTGGACGGGTAGACCCGAACACAAACCACGCGTCCTGTGCGGCAATCCACGGCCTAGGAGCCAGGTCCGTGGACGTTGGGTCGAACGACGCCTCCAGTCCCTCAACGTACACCCCGGTCGGAACGCCTCTGGACGACGGCGCAGCCACTAGGGCCAAAGAGTCACAGTGTGGGTCACGTGGACCTCTCCGCCCTGTGTTGAATAGGCTCCAGTCCATACGCCACTGACTCGTCACATCGGAGACCCGCGTGAATCGTATTGTACCGGTCGTTGTAGGGTTGTCCCTCGCAGCCACCGCCGCCGCCGTGGACATGGACACCCTGCCCGAGCCATACCGCCTCGTCGACATTGAGACCGGTAGCGGCTTTCAGTACGGCGTCCATCCCGTGCCAGGCATGACGCTGCCGATTCTCCTGCGACACACTCGGGACTGCACACAGACCCCCACAGCTCTCATCTCCGTTCCGCCCGATGGTAGCTCTGCTGTCGTAGAGCAGCTGGGCGGAGACGGCGGAGCGGTCGTGTTCGCAGATGCTAGCCTTGCCTTAAGCGAGGTTCTCGCAGCGGTTCCCGAGGGAATGCCGATTCGTGCTGCCGCCCTGTATTCGGCGGAGCGCCCACAGTCCGGCACCTGGTGCGGCCCTCTTCTGCCAATCGCAGATGCCAGAGCGAGAGGTCCCAAGTTCCAAGCCGGCGACCTCGCCGAGACCTCCTCACTCTATGATGCCATTCGTAAGTCGGGAAACAAGGGCCACGTTGTGATGACCATCCCACCGACAGCACCCTGGGCAGACGTTGCGCTGTGGACATCCCGAATGCACTTCGAGCTGACCGGTCTGCAGGTCTTGCTCGACGCTGAGGCGAGCCCCCCGCCGTCATTTCAGCCTGCCCTGCCCGCTCTCGACCCGCCGGATGGGACCTACGCCACCGCTACTCAGGACGGCGTGACCATCGCCCGATTCGAGACCCCTACCCGCTTGGCCCATGCGTCCGGTCAGGTCCTGGCCACCTACGACAACGGCGGCATCTCCGTGCTGTTCACCCCACAGGCAGGACCGCCGCAGACCCGCGTCTTCGAGGTCGAGATGATGGGACTCGACCATTGGAAGCCCGAGCGTCCGTCCATTCCGTATCTTGAGGTGGACGGCTCGCGGCTCATGCGCGGTCGTGACGAGGTCGGCGCCATTCAAGGCGAGCCGTACGCAGTGCAGACCGCAATGATTCAGCTGGGCCTGGCCAGCAAGGAACTGTCGAGCGTTACGATTGCAGGACTCGCAGAGGCGCACTGGGACGGTCGACTCACGCTTGCCTATGACGAGGCTGCTCGTTGGAGTGCCCAGGGCATTCGCGTGGCAGAGACGGAGCACACGTTGGCCGAGCTGTCCGCCGTCGAACAGACCGACGACGGTCCACGACTCGCCTGCAAGGCCAGCCCAGACGTCCCCGCCACCGTCTTTATGACCGCCGACACGGCCACGTTCACCGGCGTTGACGACACGTCAGCTGTACGCGCCGGCACCTTGCCGCTCGGCGAGCTCGACCATGCCCAGGTCCGCGCTGCATGTGTGGGTGCAGCCATCACCTTCCAGACGCAGCAACAACGCGCCGCTGACCAACCAAACGTCGCGGTGACCGGCGGAGTTATTGGCGGCCAGCTCGGCCTCGGCGTCACACGCGTCCACCAAAACGAGGTGGAGCGGAAGCGACTGCGCACCCCAAGCTACCCCGAGGGTGACGTGGGTGAGTTCACCGGCCGACAGGACTGCGTGGTCGAAATTAGTATTGATGCCGAGGGAGTACCGAGCTCGGTGAAGATCGTCCGCTGTCCGGTGCCCTTCCAGGCAGTGACCGAAGACGCCGTCATGCGCAGTCGCTGGTACCCGTACAAAGTGGGTCGTCAACCAGTGCCGGTCCAGTTTCTACTGAAGTTCGTGTTCGTTCCGGAAAGCTAGAGCCATCTCTACGGCCTCGGCGGCGTCCATTGCACGGTGAACGGCTCAAGCGAGTAGGACTGCCCTCCAGTGTCGAGACGCCACCTAGCGATGAGCCCCCGGGTCATGTCTCGGAAGGGCCAGTCACAGCCGATGTTGAGCTCTTCAACGGGAATGCGACCCGACGCATCTACGTGAACGAAGCTCACATCGCAGGCCGTAGCGGTCTTGTCATCGAGGGTCGGCCACTCGGGCCACACAGGCTCCGACTTGTAGATCGGCGTGAACTCGTTGATGTTCCGCTGTCCGGAAGACTCGGGACGAGCCGGCGTGATGTCTACGAGAACCTGAAGCGGCAGGACCTCAGGAAACACCAACAGTTCGTCACCGTCGCCCAGCTGCTGCATCACATCAGCGATGCGCTGGTCCGTAGGCGACGCTTGCGCCACGCGGTCAACGCGCCGCCGCCCCACGCCTGCGTCCACAATGACCGGGTCCGATAGCGATGCCAGAGTGGGTGCCATGGCCTGCCACGTGGCGTCCGGGTCCACAAAGACCTGAGTCTCTTCCGCAAGCAGGTCCAGACGGCTCAGCATCGAGCCGTTGGAGTTTAGGTAGATGACCGAGCCTGTGGCCTCATTGCGCAGAACGGGCAGCGGGACGAGCACGCCCTCGGACACAGCAGGAGCGGCGCCCATCAGAGGCTCAACCGCCGGTCTGGACCGGCTGGTGTGCAGCGACACCGACGGCACCCAGACACGTCGTGGCGAGCCTGTCGCCTCAAAACGCCAGTCTTCAATCACCGGCCACCACAAGGCCATGTCCACCGTACGGGCCTCGGTCGCAGCGCCGTTGACAAGGCTCACCTGTTGACGTGACTCCTGGTCGAAGACGTTCTGGCTGGTCAGAGAGACGGGCACACCGTGAGCGTCGACCACCATGGACAGCGGCCAGTCCACACGACGAATCATTCCGCTGGGAATCTCCGTGGTGTAGGGCCCCAGCGCATTGACGCGGGTTCCGTACTCCCCGCTGACCACCTGTGGACTGTCTGTTGGGGCGAATACCTGCACAAAGGTCTCGGGCCGCAGCGGAGTCTGCACACCCCCCACCAGCAGCGACGGCCACGACGTGCCCACCCACTGCTCTGCCGCCGCGATGGTTAGCGCTACTGGACAGTCTCCCGGCGCGTGGAGCGCACGAACGGTGCTCCCGCCGAGCACGGGTGTGAAGGCACACTGAACGGCTGCCGGTAGATCCGGCACCACAATGACACTCGGCTCGAGCTGCGGCGCCGCATCTACGATGGCCTGTGGGCGCAGCGCAGACACGCCATCCTGCTCAAAGAACAGCCGCCACCACGTTGCCGGTGCCGCTCGGGCAAAGCGCTGCGTTCGCATCCAGTCCGCTGTCTGCTCTCCGCATGAGCCCGGCGCCACCGCTCTTGGACGCGTATCCAGCCACTCCTGACCCATTCCAGCGATACAAGGGGACCGCCGCCACTGCGTCTCGGGCACAACCAGAGTCATAGGGTTGATGTCCAGTGAGTAGCCATCTGGGCGCTCTTCGACGGTGCGCACCGGCTCTGCCGGTAGGTCGCCCTCGCAGCGCCACGCAAACCACGAGTGGGAGACGCCATTGCGGCCGAGAGTGGAGCCTGCCTGCATGCGCCCCTGGGCGTCGTACGTGCGTGTCACAATCCTATCGGGGCCGTCGACCACCAACGATTGAGGGACGCCTTCTCCCGATAGTGTTGCGGTGCGAGTGGCGACCAGACGCTCTGACGTCAGAGTCGTGTAGGTGTCCCCTTCCCAGCCAATCGTGACACCCCCTCGCGCGACGGTCACGCGGCCGTCTTCTTCGGTCCAGTCCCGAAACCGGCGGTCCCCATCAACTCTGTACCAGCCGTCTGCCGTCTTGATGGCCGACGATGTCGCTGTGCGACCTCCCGGGTGCGTGTTCGTCTGCGTCCACACGTCGCCTTCGCGCGTTGTGGTGCGCTGAACCTTACGACCGGTCGACGACAGCTCGTAGATGGGGTCTTCCCCCGCGCCGTCGTAGAAGCGCTCAATCCGCTCTGGCGTGGAGCCCGTCACCCACTCTGTCTGCACGCAGTTCGCCTGTGCAGCGGAGGCGCGCTTGTCGAAGGTGTCACGCGGAGCGCCCACGACAATACCGTCCACCTCGCTGCGCTCGGGCTGTGCATCTGGGGCCAGTGGGTCGAAGCTGAGAGCGTCATCAGGACTACGGGCCAGCCAAGCCAGAGACGACACGTTCACGGTGTCTGTCCGTTGATGCCAATCGACCATCGCAGGTGTCTGCGGCACTGTCGGGTCGGCACCGTCAAGAACCGCCAGAAGCTCAACGAATGCGCCAAATAGCGTGTATCCACCTGGGTCCTGGGCCCACTTCACAGTGCCTGTGCCGTTCGCAATGGTGATGTCCACGGCTACGGAGCCCGGCCACAAGGCGTCCGCGTCTGCGTGAAAGTCGACCGTGTCTACCAGAGCGACACCAGGGGGTGTCCACTCGCGAATCCCGCAGCTCGCTGTTGAAAGAATCGCGGCAACCATGCCCCATCGAAGATTCATCTGGACTCCACACAGCATACCCCCTGTATGGGCCTACACGCCGGGTATCCAGCCGTTGTTCCGCTTCGTTCCATCGCCTCCACATGGGGCTCAAACAAAGCGAGGGCGCCCAACACATGGCCAGGCGCCCTCTCATCTGTGACTGACTACGCGGCTGGGGTCAATTCCTGGATGGCACGAGCGACGTCTGCGCCCTCATCGCCGGTCCAGCCAATGGGGTCGGCCCCACCGGTGCTTCGCCACCAGGACAGCAGGTCGCCGTCGAGCGAGACAACGACAACACGAGGACTGTCACCGGTCAGCAAGCGAGTGGCTGCGACACGGCCTTCTGGGGTCAGGTCGGTGAGCACAGCAACCTCAACGTCTCCGACCATCAGTCGCCACAAGCCGCCGTACGGTGCGTCCATTGGGGCCAACACGGGGTCTTCACGACGCTCGCGCTTGCTGGCTCCGACCTGTACGCGTTCCACGGACAGGTTCGAGGCAGCGAGGCCTGTCGCAACGGCAACGACGGTGTCGATTCCAGGTCCGCCAAAGCGAGACGTGTCCGACAGCATCCCAGTGTCCACACCAGCGGCAGACAGACGGACAGCCCAGGACGTTCCTTCCGGAATGCGTACGTGTTCGGGAGCAATCCGGTCGACGGACTTCAAGAAGGCCAACCGGGCAGCCCCAGCTTCACCGTCTGTCCGCTCGTCCAACACAGGCCGAGCCGCGCGGAACGCTTGGTATGCGCGTCCGAAGGTGTCTACGGCCTTGTCCAACTCAGCGTCATCTGGCACACCCTGTGCGAGCAGCGCCTTCAGTGCATCCGCGGGAGATGGCGGTGCTGTGGAGACTGCAAGCGTCTCAAACGAGGCTACCAACGCATCTGTCGATATGTCGGTGACCACGTGGATTCCCAGCTTCTCGGCGGCGGCACGTAGGGCGTCGTTTCCAGAGCCTGGAGCGTACAGAGCCACGCGCGAGCACAACTCGGGCAGTCGATTGGCAATGCGCACGGCTAGGTCCTTCTCCCACGGCACGTCGCTCTCGGGCGCCCGTGCGTACAGAAGTTCGACGCCGTCTTTCTCGGCGCGGAAGGTCCACACACGGCGTTCGGCCGGCTCACCACGGGACAACACGCCACGACGCAGGCTGATCACGCTGTATCCAGCGGCCTCAGAAGCGCGGCGAAGATCTACGAGTTCGTCAAATGCGGACTCTGCGTACAGGGACACCGCGAAGGCGCCCTTGGCTGTGAGTGCGTCCATGGCCGACTTGACCGCGGTTCCACCGGCTGCCAACGCGGTACTGACCAGGTTGGCCAACCACGGAGCAGGGCTGCGGTCGCCAGACACGGCCACGTGGTGGTCGAGTGCCATTGCCGCAATCTCGTCAACGCGCTCGGGAGAGGCCAAGACAGCCTCTTCGAGCAGACGCAGGCGGTCGCGCCAGCGCTTCGGGGTCAGCGTCCCAAGAACGTCATCGAGCGGGTGCTCAATGGGCGGCGCCTTCTCTCTCGGAGCACGAGGCTCCTTGGCAGCACGAGGCTCCTTGGCAGCACGAGGCTCCTTGGCGTCTGCTTGGTCGTCATTGCGACCGCGTCCACCGCGCTCCAACAAGTCAGCGAGCGACGATTCTACTTCACGAATGCCGGCAACCCGTGCGGCATCATCTGGAGCAGAGAGTGCCCAGGACAGGCGAATCCAGGTGCGGACGAGCTGTGTGCTCGGTCCACGGCCACCAGCGAGTGCCTGATTGGCGTCTTCCCACTTGCCCCTGCGTGCAAGGGACATGGCCTGTGCAACGCGGCTTCCACGGTCCTCACGAGTAGGCTTTGCACCGCGCTCGCGACGTTCCTTGCCACCGCGATTTCCGTCGCGACCGCCGTCACGAGGATTGCGCTCGCGGCGGTTTTCCGAAGCCCGGGGGCCTACAATCGCCTTCTCAGCGCCGAGTCCTGCGAGCAGCGCCTGTGCATCGCGAAGGTCCTCTTTCGGTGCTGCTGGATGCGTTTGGCACAGCGAGATCAACGACCGCGCCTCTTGCTCCGCACCCGCAGAGTTGCCCAACAACGCGTGCAGTCGGGAAATGGCCCCAGCCGCTTGCCGTTGTGCCACCATGTCGCCGAGCTTCGTTGCCCGCCACACACTGATTCGTCCCAAGAGTGCCCGCTGTGCGGCTTCATCCGTCGCCGCCGCAATCTCGCCGGACCATTGCTTCATTACCGAACCCATAAAGTCTCCCATCGTCAGAGCCAGCGCTCGTAACGCAGGTAGGGATGCCCGCATTGCTACCAATGTCAATCCATGCTTGAGTACTACGTCTCAAGGAGTCCTCATGCGTGTTGCTCATCTCGGTCTTGCCGCCCTCGTCCTCACCGCTTGTAGGGGGACCACTGAAGACCAACTCGCCGCCCTGCAGGCAGAGAATGACGCACTCACAAGCGAGCTTGCAACACTGACAGAGACCGTAGACAGCTTGGCTGCAGCGGCCGAAGCGCAGCAAGGTCAGGTCACTTCTTTGAATGACGAAATCGATGCACTGACCGGCCTAGAGCTGACCGATCTGCTCGCAGACGTCGCCGCCATTGACACGCGACTCACGGATATCGAAGCCATCGATCTCGCCAGCGAAGGATGGGTCACCGACCAAGGCTTCGGATTGGACAGCGACATTGCCGGCAACACTGCGCGTCTGGATGCTCTAGACGTCGAGCAAGAGCAACAAGACGCTTCAATCGCCAGTAATACATCCATCGCTAGCGGCAACAGCTCGGCCCTCGTCGAACAATCAACGGCGATTGATGGCGTCTCGGCCGCCGTCAGCGACCTCGAAGCCACCGTGGGCACCGTTCAGTCCAGTGTCAGCGGCAACACCCAATCCGCCGCAACAAACGCCTCGGCCATCAGCGACCTACAATCCGCCACACAAGGTAATCAGACAGCAATCAGCGACGCCCAAGATAGCTTCGAGCAGGCGCTCGCCGCAGCACAAGACGACCTCAACACGGACATTGCCAGCCTTGCCTCGCGCTTGGATACCGCAGAGAGCGAACTCGGTGGGAGCACGGAAGCTCTGGCTGCCCTCAATCAGCGCGTCGACGACCTTCAAGCGAGCACCAGCTCCGACGTAGACACCTTGGTGGACCTCATTGGCGAGGTCGAAGCCGACGCTCAAGCAGGTCGAGACGGCCTGAGCACCGCCATCGGCGACAACGGAAGCCGCATAGACACCCTAGAGAGCGAGCTGTCCGACACCTTCGACGTCCTGGCACAAGCCATCGATGACGTGGACGAAAAGGTCCTCGGCGGCTACCCGGCACTCTTTGAATACCAAGGGGTAGGCGCCAACTACGACGCCCGTATTGCCCAGGGTCGTGGCGGGCTTCTGCTCCAGACGAGCGGCGGCGGATTCAGCTTCTCCGGATACTCTGGGCTCGACTACACCGGCGGTATCAGCCGCGTGTGGACGGTCACTTGGTACATCGAAAACCCAAGCTCAAGTCCAGTTGTGGTCGACTGGACCATGTGCCGTGGAGACAGCCCGACAGTGCTGCTAGATGGTGTTGGCGTGGCCAGCCCGAACGACCTGGACGGCCGCTGCGAGGACCTCAATGCACTGTTCACCGTGTCACCCGGGTTCCACACCGTCCAGATTCGCTACATCGACAGCAACAACTGGCTCGAAGGCATGGGCGTGACCAATGCTTGGATGGTTGAGAACGGCCTGAACACAGACTGGACCGGCCTTAAGGCTGCCCTTGAGCTTGGCGTAGACCGCTAAGACTTGTCCTCGACGACGCCTCCACCGGCTCTAAACAGCGCCAGGACGCGCCCTTAGCGCCTAGCTGGGACCGCTAAGGATTCTGGCGACGACACGCTCTCGGGCCACAACCGCGTGGGCGTCGAGGGGGACGTTGAACAGCCCGTGCGTGCCGCCGTCGTAGGTATGCAGCTCAACGGTCACACCGCGGTCTCGAAGGGCCGCGACAACCCGCTTCACCACGTCTGCCTGCACCAACATGTCGGCGGTTCCTTGGTGAATGGTCATCGGCGTCTGAGACCTACACACAAACGAGGGGGACCACCGCGCCCGGTCTCCCTTCGGAAACAAGGCTCGGGCCAAGATTCCGACTCCGCGTCCGGACAGCGCGGTCACATCCAACAGCGGAAAGCCAAGAACGAGCTGACGTACACTCCCTGTGGGAACAGCCTCATTCGCCAGACAGGCCAAGGTACCGCCAGCAGACAAGCCTACGACGTCCACAGCATCTGGGTCGAGCCCCCTTCGCCGGACCTCGTCCAACCACCAAAACAGGGCCAGAACGGCGTCATCGCGCATACCCGGCACGCGTGCCCGCGGCAGCAAGCGATAGTCAACGGAACACACCGTAACGCCAGCATTCACAAGGTCTGTAGCCAACACTCGTATAGGCTTCATGTCACGCGAGCCCAAGACGAAGCCACCACCGTGAATCAACACCGCAGACGTGCCATTGGGCTTGGCCGGCCGGTACACATCTGCGACACGCTTGTAGCGATTCGCAGGTCCCGCGTACGCAAGGGTCTCGGTCGGACGTGCCGTTGGGTACGGAATGTCTCCACCAAGGCTGCGAACCACCGTTCCGACTGCTTTGAGGCGCTTCAGATTGGGCATCGAACTACCGCCCTGCCCGCACCACGCGTCCCGGGCGAGTACCGGTCAGCTCATCGTTGCGCAGAGTCACAACACCGTTGACCAGCGTAGCTAAGTAGCCTGTCGCTGGCTGCAGCAAGCGCTTTCCCCCTGCCGGAAGGTCTGCAGTCAACCGCGGACGACCGAGCTGTAGCCGCTCAAAGTCAATGACGTTGATGTCTGCGCGGCGGCCTACTTCGAGAAGGCCCCGGTCGGTCAGTCCCATGAAGTTGGCCGTGTCGAAGGTCTGCTTCTTCACGAGCTGTTCGAGAGCAATGCGACCGGTTGGACGGTCGCGGCCCCAGTAGGACAACAGCGTTGTCGGGAAGGTCGCGTCACACACTGTGCCAACGTGTGCGCCACCATCGGACAGCCCACACAGGGACATGGGATGGGTGAGCATCTCCCGAACACTGTCCAGGTTCATGTGTGTGTAGTTGTACAGCGGGAAGTAGATGAGCTGCTCGCCGTCGTTCTCCAGCATCATGTCGTACAGCATGGCCATTGGCGTGATGCCGCGGGCTTGTGCCTCCATGTAGGCACTGTCTTCCACCTTCGGCTCGTAGTCCGGTGGACTTCCTAGGCGGAACATCCGCATGGACAGCATGTCGATGGCTGCCAAGAGCTGGTCCGCCAAGGCAGGGAGCTTGCTGCCATCTCCGGCGACGGGCTCATGCGTCTCGGACAGAATGGCTGCCTTGATCTCATCACGCTTCAGCTCGGCAACCAGCTCGCTCGGCGGCAGGTGAGAGAGCTTCTTGAAGGTCGGGAAGCCCATGAACGGATGGAAGGTGGCTTGAAGGCCCAGCAGCACGCCAATCGGACGTGGAGCGACCTGAACATGCATGTTCAAGCCCTTGGCATTCGCCGCTTCTACCCGTCGCAAAATCTGCTTCCACTGGCCCGGCGCTTGGTCGCGCTGCATCAGTGAGATGGACATCTTGTGCCCGTCTGCATGGGCGGCCATGGCCTCCAGCATGTCGAACTCAGGGTCGAAACGGTCCCAGGAGTCCTGAAGGTCAAAGTCGCTAACTGCCTGAATGACGCCATGACCCAGGCCCTTGAGGGACTCGGCTAGGCCAATCAGCTCACGCAAGGAGGCTTCACTGGCTGGGGTGAAGTCGCCATCTGCGGTGCGGTGGTTGTCTGAGCGACCGGTGCTGACGCCAAAGGCTCCCGCAATGATGCCCTCACGAGTGAGCTTGCGCATCATGTCGACGTCTGCTTCGGTAGCATCTTCGCCAGCAACCGCTCGGTCGCCCATTACGTAGACTCGCAGCGCATCATGCGGGACGTGAGTGCCGAGATCGATGGTGTGCGGCAGCGCATCGAGTGCGTCCATGTACTCGGGGAAAGACTCCCAGGTCCACGGAATGCCCTCGGCAAGGGCCGTACCGGGGATGTCTTCCACGCCTTCCATCAGCCGAACGAGGCGGTCTCTGTCCGTGGGTCGAACCGGGGCGAACCCTACGCCACAGCTGCCCATGATGGCGGTGGTGACACCGTGCATGGACGACGGCGCCATCTCCTCGTCCCAGCTCGCTTGGCCGTCGTAGTGGGTGTGAATGTCCACGAAGCCCGGGGTGACCAGCGCTCCGTCTGCATTGATGACCTGGTCAGCGGTGTCCGGCACCTCGCCCATGGCCACAATGCGGCCGTCCTTGATGCCGATGTCCGCACGCACACTGGCGTTGCCGCTGCCGTCGACAACTGTGCCCCCAACAATCTTCAGGTCCAGTCCCATTCGTACTCCAAGTCAAGCGATTGTTTGCGCGCCATTCAGGCAGCAGAAGGTAGCGCACTGGGCGGGTTTCGGCGCCAAATCCCGGCCAAGATGAGGCCCGCAATAATGTGCCAGATACCCCACCACGCCGCAACAACGGCCATTCCACCGAGACCGCCGAAGAAGCCAAAGATGAGGACCAGCCCTAAGCCCGAGTTCTGGATCCCAACTTCGATCGACAGAGCCCGTCGGTCCGCTTCCGGCAGCCGCAGCAGACGTCCTGCCGAGTACCCCAGTGTGAGTCCAACAGCGTTGAGCACGGCAACGGGCACAAAGACATCGCCAATGACGGTAAAAAAGGCGTCTATGTTGGACGAAAAAGCAAGTGCAATCAGCGCAACAAAGAAGACTAGCGACAGCACTGTCATGATGGGCTTGAGTCGCTTGGCCACCTTCGGCAACCACTGGCGGGTCGACATTCCCAGAGCGACGGGCACCACCAACAGCAGCGCCACGGTCCCAGCCATGTCGCTTGGGCTCAACGAAAAGTCCTGCAACAGTGCCGCGGTTTCAGGGCTTCGGCTGCCCCAAAAAGCAAGATTAAACGGGGTGGTCACGACTGCTGCCAGCGTGGAGATGGCGGTCATGCCTACGCTGACCTCGACTCGGCCCCGCGCGAACTGGGTCAGCCAGTTGCTGACGTTGCCCCCAGGACACGCCGCAACGAGCATCATGCCGAGAGCCATGCTGGGTGTCGGCGCCAACCAGAGGGCGAGCGGACAGGCCAGCGCGGGCAGAATGAGGAACTGGCACACCATGCCAATGAGCGGCGCCTTCGGGTCCTTGACCAGCCGTACAAAGTCCGCCGGTCGCAGCTCAAGAGCCACGCCGAACATGATGATGGCAAGCGCGATGTTGAGCGCTTGAAGAGACCCTGCATCGAACTGCAGAGTGAGGGTGTCAACGGGGTGCAAGGCGGCTCCAGGGGGCCACCCTACCAGGGATGCGCAGACCCTTAGGGCAACACAGCGCCAATCTGCCAATGAATGGCGGCCACATCGTTTGTGATGCCGTCACCCGCCGAGCCCGTTCCGTTGGAGACGTTGCCGACCTCGACCACCGTGTACGCGGCTGTCGCCAACGACGGCAGGTCGTCCAAGGTCAGTGAGAAGAAGTCACTACCGCTCGTGACACCGCAGTAGATGCTGTCCAAGACATCCCCGTTCTCGCCGACGGTCGTGAACCCGAGGATTACGGCGTTTGCCTGGTTTGTCCAGGACAAGCGCATGCCTGACCGTCCGACGGATGGTGGCTGGCTGCCCGTCATGTCTGGGTCGGTGATGGTGAGGCGGCTGGGCGTGCTGAACAGCTCAACGCCTCCCATCGTTCCAAAGTCGGTCTCGACGGTGTTCATGTCGTAGCCACCGGCGTGCCCAAGAGACGTTCCCGCCGGAATGGACATGCCCCAAAAGGGCTCATCCGCCTGGTATGCCAGAGACAGTTCGGTGCGGCCAGACAAGACAATGGCAGCGGCATCGGGAGACTCTAGGCCGTTGTCGATGCCGCTGTTCACCAGCTCGCTTGCCTGGCAGTTGCCATCCCCACCCGCGAATCGCGCCAACGCTGAGCGCGCTCCACCATCGATGACGAAGAGAATAGCCGTGCCACCTGTGAGTTCGCCGTCGACCGACCCTTCCCCCAATAGGTGCCGCGTTGCTCGCCCCACATGACCTGGCCGACAAGGTTCAGCTCGCCTTGGTCAACGTCAGACGAGTCCGACCCGGAAGAACCGTCCACGTACGACTCGTAGGGGTCACCCAGGTACGGCCAACAGGCCGACAGCGACAAGGTAAACAGAACAGCGGACAGGGAGCGGAGGTGTGTCATGGCTCCCGCATACCCTGTCATTTGGTCGGTTGTCTAACCCTTGTCTGACGTCATCCAGGACCGCACTTTGCTGTGCAGGTCTGTGGCCTCTTGCAGGGCCTTAAGTCGACCTAGCACTACATCAACCGCACTGTGAAGGCGCCGAAGTTCGTCCTCAGAACCGACCAATGGCACCGACAGATCGAGCTGTAGCAGCGCAGTGGGGTCTGGGTTGGCTTCCAGTTGCGAAGCGAGTCCGGCAACGTCCAAGGCACCGTCTTCAACCGGGAGCCACAGGTCCGCGAGCGGTGACACATCGATCTTGGGCTCGGCGAACTCACAGACAAAGATGCTGCCCTCTTCGGTGGGTTGCACAGCGACCGACCCGCCAGATGCGCGCGCCACAGCAGACAACACAAACAGGTTGGTGGGAAGCGTAATGCCGTCTGAGGGCGTGTCCGAGACCAGCAGCGCTTGCAGGTCGTCACTGCCGCCCTCTTCCGCAATCAGCAACAGCCGGTCATTCGCGAGTCCACGCAGACGGTCCAGCGCATGCACAGCCCCAACCGGGATGGGCAGCGCGCCAAGGTCAAGGTCCTCGGCAATCTCCTCGACAGACGCTCGAACGCGGTCGTCTTGGTAGTAGACGGTATCCGTGTCACGCCAGCGCCACTCAAGCTCCAACCGATGCAGGTGGTGGGGTCGAGGGGGGTCGGGAATCGACGTAGGTCCGGTGAGCATGACGAGTGCTTCACGCAGATTGCCCATGTCAAAGCGAACGAGGTCGGCGGGTCTGCGCCCAAGGTCCCCATGAGTGCACACGACGAGCGGGTTGCGGGTTGCCCCAGGAAAGACGTTGTCACCCTTCGTGAGGGTCACCACAAGGGGGTCCAGCGCGGGGTCGTAGCAAGCCACGTCAACGAGGCCCTTGCGAATGTAAGGCCGCAACACCGAGTCTCGCGCAAGCAGCTGTGCCGTCCGTTTGTCCGGATCGGTGACGACGACACGGAAACGAACCGGGCTCGAGGCTTCCAGCAAGGTGGTGCACAGCTCCCGCGAATACTCGCCAGATCCCGCGGAGAGCTCAACAACGTCCACTGTATCCGTCAGATCCAGCTCGCGACTCTTTGCCCACACCAGCAACGCCTTGGCGGCACGTGTTCCTGCACCAGGCGGTGTGCCTACAGCATCGGGCGGAACCAGACGCCAGAGGATGGAACCGGACAACGCGGCACCGGCCTCCACCGTCCGGATGGAGGCACGGTAGTCACCAGAGGAGCCCGCTTTGGGCCCGGAAACGCGAAGGCGAATGGTCAGCATCGTTCAGCCCTAACGTGCTAGAGCGCGCGCGGAGGTATGGATGGACCCGTCAAGCTTCGAGGCATTCAGCGAAGACCTACAGACCGAGTCCGGGCGCCAAGCTCGCTTGGATAGGCGCGGTCAACCCTTCCACGTTCTGCGCAGCCAGCAGTTCAGCCGACCGGTCATTGAGCGACTATGTCAGACGGCAACGGCGATTCGTCGGCTCGACCGCGATGTGACAGGACGCGCCTTCCTGCGCGGCATTCTGCCCGGTCACCGGGTCTTGTGCCTGTTCGCACAGCCGTCCACGCGCACAGCAGAGAGCTTTGTTGCCGCCAGCGAGAAGCTGGGCGCCACAGCACGGGTCATCAACGACCTGCGCTTGTCGAGCTTTGCCAAGGGCGAGACCGTCGAAGATGCCGTCCGAGTGCTGTCGAGCTTCTACGACACCCTCGTCACCCGCCATGGAGATGACGCCTTCGCTGAGCGCGCCGCATGGGCACTGTCCGCGTCGGGCAGACCCATTCCAGTGGTCTCAGGCGGAAGTGGAACCACACAACATCCGACCCAAGCTCTGCTGGACGTGTACACGCTTCAGCGCACCCTGGAGCGCCGCGGCGGCATTGACGGAAAGCGAATCTTGCTCGTGGGAGACATTGGTCGCAACCGAACAGCGCGGTCATTAGCCATGCTGCTGTCACGGTTCGACATCACGGATATTGATGTGGCCTGTGTGCCCAAGCACCAACCCGAGCCCGCCTTCCGCCAGCATTTTGATGACTGTGGCATCCGTCTGAATCGCCACAACTCGCTGGACGATGCCATCCGCACACTCGGCCACAACCTAGACGCGCTGTACATGACTCGGTTGCAGCAGGAGTGGGACGGTGAAGGTCAGCCCCTAGGCACCCACCCAGACTTTGTGCTTGAGCCACGCTTTCGCTCGCTTCTACGCGACGACTGCGCAATCTTGCACCCGCTGCCACGCGTCAACGAGCTTCCCGATTCGTGGGAAGACCATGCTGGCTTTGTGGTCTGGCGCCAGGTTCGCAACGGCATGTGGCTACGCGCGGCGTTGCTCGCCACCATCCACGGGGCTGACGCTGAGATCTTGGCCCGCTCCGGCAGACAAGCGGTCTGACCATTCCGGGTGCCGCTCAAAGGCGTACTCAACATACGAGCAGTCCGGCACCACAACCCAGTCTCGATTCCGAGCAACCCGAACGGCAGACGCGACCAAGGTCTCCGCAACGCCGCGCCCGCGCAGACGGGGCTCGACCCACGTTTGGTTCACGACGACCTGCCGGTCCTGACGGGTGTAGGTCAACTCTCCAACGCGACGGCCGCCGCGCTGCACCACAAACGCTCCCCCATTGTCTGTTCCGATGTGTGCAATATCCATAGGAGGGTCCTCCAGTTTCCGCCGATTTGGAGTGTACCGAAAGTGGTGCTTCGGAGGAGAAAGAAAATGTCGCCACTGGTCATTGAGCGACGGAGAGACGGCTCGGCGTTAAGACCGCCCACTTTCGGGAGTCGGACGTGCTGATCGCGGCAATCATCGCCCTATTCGTTGGGGTCGCCATTGTTCCGCTGGTCCGCGGGCGACGCCTTGCACTCGCCGCACTCGACGGATTCGTCCTGACAGCGCTCGCTGGGCTGTTGCTGGTTCATGTGATCCCCGAGAGCATCCATGAGGCCGGTTTTTGGGCCGTCATCATGGTGGTCGCCGGCGTCTTCTTGCCACGACTGCTCGAAGGCGGAACCCACTCGCATGAGGCCAATCACAAAGAACCGTGGAGCATCCTGACCGTCGCATCCCTGGGCTTGTTGGTCCATGCATTCTTAGACGGAGGAGCGCTGTCAATTGATGCGCTGCATCTCCACGACTCGGATGCGCTGACGCTCGGCGTGGTCCTTCATCGTCTGCCTATGGGCATGATTATCGGCCTTTTGGGTTCGAAGGGCCGCCGCTGGCTGCCGTGGGCTGTCGCTAGTGCTGTGGGTGTCGCCACCATCGGCGGCTACCAAGCGGGTCTCGAAGCCCTTCCAGCAATGGGCATCACGGGTCTGGCCCTGATGCAAGCGTTGGTCGCAGGCACCCTCGGCCACGTTGTTCTAGAGCGCGCCCCAGACCTGTCGGACAACACCCAATCGGGGAGACGAGCATCCGCACTCGGAGCGCTGGCGGGAATCGGCCTTAGCGTCGGCCTCTTGTTCGTTCACGGACACAGCGGCGGTCCGACTCTGGCCATGCAGGCGGCGACAGCGTTGCTCGACTTGCTGTTGGAGTCCGCCCCTGCCCTGCTCATCGCCTTTGCCGGTGCTGGCCTGCTGACAGCCACTCTACGCGGTGAGCCCTTGAAGTGGATTGCACGCGGCTCGGCACCGACCCAAGCGCTCAAGGGTATGGCTGTCGGACTGCCTGTACCGGTCTGCTCCTGCGGTGTATTGCCCATCTACCAGACCCTGATTGCACGGGGTGTCCCGGCGTCAGCGGCACTCGCGTTCTTGGTGGCCACACCAGAGCTCGGGATCGATGCTCTACTCATCTCCATTCCACTGCTCGGCGGCTCTCTGACCCTCGCCCGACTGCTTGCGGCCGCCGTTGTCGCGTGGTTGACGGGTGTGCTGTTGGGGGCGTGGTTACCGGCCAAGCACTCTCATGCAGAGGCAAAGCCCGAAGACGACCGTCCCCTCGCAGTCCGCATGCGGGCTGGAATGGTCTGGTCCGTCACCGAGCTCGCTGACCACCTGCTGCCGTGGATGGCTGTGGGACTCGCGGTCGCCGCAATCGCAACCCCGCTTCTCGCAACCGACGCTCTGGTTGGTCTGCCGCGGTGGGCACAAGTCCCAGCAGCCGTGCTCATTGGACTGCCAGTGTACGTGTGTGCGTCAGGGTCCACGCCTATCGCTGCGGTTCTGCTCCACAAGGGCTTGTCGCCCGGCGCCGCCCTCGCATTCTTACTCGCCGGACCCGCCACCAACGCCACGACCTTTGGTGTGCTGCGCGGCGAGTTCGGTACCCGGGCAGCCATTGCATTCGGCGTTGTCGTTGGCGGTGGCGCCATGCTCGCAGGCTTCGCCGTAGACGCCATTTTCGTCCGCTTTACCCTAGACGTTGCAGCCGCAGCAGACACGCATGCACACGGTTGGGTGTCGTGGACTGCACTCGGTGGACTCGCTCTGTTGGCTCTCGGCTCTCTGTTCCGCCAGGGTCCCCGAGGATGGCTCGGCCAACTTTGGGGAGACGGTCACAGTCACGACCATGGCGACCACGACCACAGCCACCACGACCATGCGCACGAACACGACCATGCGCACGAACACGACCATACGCACGAACACGACCATGCGCACGAACACGACCATGCGCACGAGCACGACCACTAGGCCGAGGCGGCACCCAGCTCTACAAGTTGGTGAGCGACTTCCACAACAAGCGCCAACGATGCCCCAACTGATGCGGCAATCTCGTCCAGGCTTCGCTTGCCGTCCAGAGAGTGCAACACTTCGACTGCGGCGGGATGAACGTAGACCGCGCGGTAAGGGCCGTCCCACACAAGAACACCCCGTTCCACAACGTTTTCGTCTGCGTCAAGCTTGGGAATGATGAGCCCGTCAGCAACAGCTTTCGGGAACGGACCGGCCACGCCAGGAGGGGCATCCCCTAGCAGCGTGGACCAGTTTGGAACCTGTCCAGCGACCAATCCAGCCAGTCCATAGGTGTCCATGGCGGTCTGATTCGGCAGCAGGTTGCGCAGCTGGTCGTGGGCAGCAAGGCCATCTGCCCCTGTCGGGACGAAGCTCTCAAACTCGACTGCCACAATGCCGTCGCTGTCCACCAGCGCCAGAACGTCATCCAGGGTGGCGGCGAGCTTGTCTCCCGGCATGCGGCAGTAGCATGGCAAGTCAACCGGCTCTGCGGGGGCCATCGGCTGTCCCGTTGCCACACAGACCGCAGGTGCCCCATCCCGTGGCCCACGAGCCACCACACCGTAATTCACCTGCGGGTCGAGCTGTTGCCGCATCCACTCCTCATCCGGCAGCGGCCATCGCCGATCTACCGTGCGCGGCCAGCCCAAGACCGGGGCCAAGACTTCCGTTGCCCGCGACAACACCGCAAGTGCATCGCCATTGGGGCCCCGCTTCCAGGCCTCACGCGCATCCTCAATGAGGGCGCCCAGCGGGTAAGTGTCGAGCAATGCGATGACATGTTCGGCGGCAGCAGCGACCTGGTAGGGCGTCTTACCGGCTCGCAAGACGGCATCCGCCAACACTCGGCGTACCGGCCCCACGTACATGCTGCGCACGTACAAGGCATCTCGAAGCCGGATTCCAAGGTCTACGGTCCCAATCGGCTCGGTTCCGTGCGGCGGAAACGGTCCCGGCGGATACAGCGGTGTCCAGTCGGCGCTAGAAATGGTGACCTCTACAATGCAACCCCATACCACGCGCAGCCGGTCGGGCGCGCACAGAGGTCATCATGGACGGCTTTTCTACGGCGGTACCGCCGGCACGACGGATCTACGCCAATCGAACGTTGAACCTCCGCGACATCGGCGCCATCGGGTTCGACATGGACTACACCTTGGTCCACTACGATGTCGCGGCCTGGGAAGGTGCGGCGTTCGCAGCGGCAAAGTCGATTCTTCTGCAGGAAGGGCTCGCAGTTGAGGACCTTAGCTTCGACCACACCGCCTTTTCGCGCGGTCTTGTACTGGACTTGGAGTGCGGAAACGTCGTCAAAGCCAACCGATTTGGCTACCCCAAGCGGGCGTCACATGGCACGGAGATGCTGCCGTGGCGTCAACAGCGTGACCTGTACGCTCGCACCTTTGTCGACCTTCGAGACAACCGATGGGTCTTTCTCAACACGCTGTTCTCCCTGTCCATGGCCAGCCTCTTCGCCCAGCTCGTCGACCGACTAGACCGCAAAGCACTGCCCGGGGTCGCTTCCTACCGCGCCGCCTTCGAGCGCGTGTCTCACGCATTGTTCCGAGTGCACACCGAAGGACACATCAAAGACGCGGTCATCGCAGACCCGTCAGCCTTCATTGCCCCAGACCCAGAGACTCCCCTCGCCTTGCTCGACTTGCGACACGCCGGCAAAAAGCTAGCCCTCATCACGAATAGCGGGTGGACGTACACCCGAGCCATCATGGAACACACCTTTGACCCCTACCTATCGGGAGCATCTTGGCGTAGTCTCTTCGATGTCGTGATTGTGGCCGCGCGCAAGCCAACCTTCTTCACCCGCGAAGACCAAGTCTACCGTGTGGTGGATGCCGACCAAGGCCTGCTGCAGGAGCACATGGGACCCCTTGCTGCAGACGAGGCCTACCATGGCGGAAATGCAAGCCTCGTAGAGGACGCCTTCGGGTTGACCGGTCAGTCCATTCTGTACGTAGGCGACCATGTCTTCGCGGACGTGAACGTCAGCAAGAAGCTCCTGCGCTGGCGAACCGGCCTAGTGGTTCGTGAGCTGGAAGAAGATGTGTTGGACGCTGGCGGAAATACCGGTGCCATCGCAGCGCTCATGCACGAAAAACGCGCCATTGAGCACCACATGAGTGTGATTCGACTCAAACAACAGCGACTCTCCAAGGCGTACGGTCCACAGCCCACAGAGTCCGCCGAGTCATTGACCGCCCAGCTCACCGGCTACTACCAGCACATTGAAGAACTGGACGCCAAGGTCAGCCCGCTAGTGGCCGCTCAAGGCACCCATGGCAACGCGCGCTGGGGGTCCCTGTTCCGAGCCGGCAATGACAAGAGCCACTTGGCGCGTCAGGTCGAGCGATACGCCGACTTCTACACCTCGCGGGTCAGCAACCTGTTGTGGGCTACGCCGCACGCCTATCTTCGGTCCGAACGCGGCAGCCTACCGCACGATGAGTAGCGGTAGACCGCCTCAGAGTGACCCGTCGACCGCATCGGGTTTCGGAACGGGGTCGTACCCGCCGGCGTGAAACGGATGGCAGCGCAGAATCCGCTTGAAACCCATCCACGCGCCGACTGGGCCCCACACTTCAATCGCCTCAAGCGTGTACGCCGAACACGTAGGCTGGTACCGGCAGGACGGCGGGGTCATTGGAGAGATGACCTTGCGGTAGAACAGAATCGGCAGGATGAGCACCGTCACCACCCACGAGCGCTTCGCAGGGAGATGTTGGTGGTCATGTGCGGGATCCGCGCAGTCGTGCTCTGTTGGTAGTTCCTCGTTCATCGTGCCTTGCACGCCAGCGAATGCGCCAAGTTCTCCCAAAAGGCGGCAGCACCGCCGAGCTTCTTCTCAGCAGCAAGTGCGCGGTCAATCGCGTCATCAAAGGGCACTGCAGTGCGCTCTGGCATCTCGTTCCAGTAGCCCGCATCGTCCGCAACCAAGTCCTGGGTCAGTCCGTGTACCAGTCGCTTGGCAATCTCGTAGTCGGCACGGCTCACCAGTCGAATCCAGTGACTCGACAGAGACGGTGTGAGCACCGGCACCTTAATCATCAGCGGACGAATGCCTCTCCGAGCCGCAATCCGAATCAAGATGTTCTGCGCAGTGAGGGTCTCGGGGCCTGGCAGGTCGAAGGCCTGTGACGTGGTCATCTCGTGGCTCAGCGCGTGATTCAGCGCATCGACAACGTCTCCAACCCAGATGGGCTGGCTGCGGTTCTTCAACCACTTCGGCAGAATCATCACAGGCAAACGCAGCGCGAGGTCACGCACAATCAGCCAGCTCTCGGATCCCGCTCCGACCACCATTCCAGCGCGTAGTTCGATAGTGGAGACCTTCGTAGACGACCGCAGAACCTCGCCCGTCTTCAGGCGCGCGCGCAGGTGTTCGCTGACATCAGCGTCCTCACCGTTGTCCTTTGGTGCCGGCCCCCCCAAGTAGACAATACGACGGATTCCTGCACGTTCTGCGCACTCTAAAACCCGTCTAGCTGCGGCTTCCTCGGCATCTTCGAGGTGATCTCCGCCGTCTCGCATTCGGTGAACCAGGAAGACCAGAGCGTCTGCGCCTTCAAAGGCGCTGTTGAGCGTCTCTTCACGGTCAACATCCAGCTCCACCCAGTTGAATCCAGGCCGAACTGAGCCGGCCCGAACGGTATTGCGCGTGCCACAGCGGACTCGGAAGCCTTCGGTCTGCAGCCGGTCTACAAGGTGACGCCCGACAAAGCCGCTCGCTCCTGCAACAACAACGGTTTTACTGCTCATGATTGCACCGCCCGCTTTACTGTGAGTACTGCATCTTCCGAGAACTTTCGCTGAATCGAGCGGGCTATCGGCGCCACCATCCGTACCAGCGGATGACGTGGCAGAGAGAACTTGAAGACCTCAAAGTCCACAATGTCCGACTGTTTATCCCACGTTGCAAGGAAACGTTCTTCACCCGCAACCGCATGATTGGCCAGAGTGCCGTACGCGAAGCCGAACTGTGCGCGGTCAGCATCCTCTTCATCAATGACGTAGACGACCCGACAGGCGTTCAGCGTCCACATGCCGAACTGGTGGGACGCGAACACAACCTCCGCCCCCTCCGCAAGCGTGTCGGCATGGATGAGATCGATCCAACTCTGGTGAAACATCCGGTAGGCGGAGATGGCCTGTTTCGCACGCTCAAAGGCTTCGCGCCCCACCCCCACGTCATCCACCAGTCGGTCAACGGCCCACCCGCTAGGCGGCGCAGTACGCGTAGCGCCAACGTCTGGGTACGAGTAGGGCTCGCGGCTTGGCACGTGCGAGCCGCCAATTCGACGAGCCGGTTTACGTAGGTGAAAAAAGCGTTGCTTAGACAATGACTCGGCTCCACTGCGCTCCGAGTAACGCACCCTTCCCAACATCGGACGCGCAGCGTACTGTGACACTGTGAACGAGACCGAACCCGACGAAATCGCCCTCGCTGCTGAGGCCCGAAGTGTAGCCCATAGTGCGGCCACCATCGCGACCTCGTGGGCCGCGACCCACCTCCAGGCGTCATCGAAGCACCGACTGCTCAACATGGGCTGGAATACGGCGGTCGGCGCTCTTGTCGGAAGGCCCGCTCATGGCCTGTCCGCAGGTGTGCGACTCGCAGATCTGAACTTGGTCCTCGTTCGCGACGACACCCTGCTGCGCAATCGACCGGTGAGCGGCACCTCTCCTGCCGATTTGGTCACCTGGCTGCGCACCACGGCCGCAGCTCTGGGCGGACGCGACTCTCGCTTGTCCCTGCCCCCCTACGACCCTCCTGCAGGATTCTCGGCCACAACGCCGCTTCCAGTGGTGAGCCCGGACGCTTCCACCCAACTCAACACATACTTTGCGAGGGCTGCGGCCATTCTCGACGACTTGAGCCGGGAGCATGAGACCGACGACGACCCACGATGTTGGCCGCGCGACTTTGACCTGTCCTTAAGGATTCCGCTCGCCCAAGCCGAGGACCGCTACGTCGACGTTAGCTACGGCGAGTTCGACGGTGCAGTGTGCTGGGGAGTCTGGCCGTCCGACGAGACAGAAGCCCCCACCCTACGCCAAGGCAGCTGGGTTGAAGGCGACCGACCCGGCGCCATCCTGCTGGAGTCCGAGCTGCCTGAGTTCGGCGGCGAGCGTGCCATCCGGGAATGGCTGTCGAGCATCTTGCCCCCGCTACTTCACGGCTAACCTTAGATTGGTTGACCAAGGCGAGGCGCCGCGAGAGCCAGTCCCTAAGCGTCGACTGTCTCGTCCGCGTCTGCCTCGGTGGCCACTACATCCGCGTCGTACGCTTCTTGCAGGGCGTCCAGAACGTCGTCTGGCAGCTGACTCGGTAGCTTGACTTGAAGCACAGCCAGTAGGTCACCGGTCTGCTTACGACGTGTCACGCCCTTACCAGACAAGCGCATCTTCTGGCCCGACTGAACACCTGGCTTGATGGTGAGTTTGACGTCACCTTGCAGCGTTGGGACCACGACCTTCCCGCCGCGCATGGCGTCAACGACCGTGATGTCCACGTCGACCAAAAGGTTGAGGCCGTCACGCCGGAATCGGGCGTGGGGCTGCACCTGAATGGTGAGGCGCAGGTCACCATTGCGCCCGCCCTGTTGTCCACGACCACCCTGGCCACGCAGCTTGAGCGACTCCCCGTCTTTGACACCCGCAGGAATGCGAATCTTGATGTTTCGCCCATCACTCAAGACGAGCGGACGTTCACCACCGAGCACCGACATGTCGAACGGAACCACAACATTCGCGGTGATGTCCTGGCCGGGAGATGGGCCAAAGCCACTGCTGAATCCAGATCCACCAAATCCACCACCGGCACCCGGACCGAATCCAGAGTTGACGCCGGGCCGACCGCCACCACCCATGCCAAACATGCCGCCGAGCAGGTCTCCAAGGTCCACGTTTCCGCCGCCCATGTTCACGCTGCGACCGCGACCGCTTGTTGCGGACCGGTAGGCACGGGCCTGGTTGGCGTCAAACCCTGGCTTGGTCGACACATCACCGAAGGCATCGTACAGTTCGCGCTTTTCCTTGTCTCCCAAGGTGTCCCACGCCGAGCTGACTTCCTTGAACCGCTTCTCCGCTCGAGGGTTGTCCTTGTTGCGGTCAGGATGCGTCTGTCGGGCCAGCTTACGGTAGGCCTTCTTGATGACGTCGTGGTCGTCCGTCTTGCGAACTCCGAGAACGTCGTAGAGGTCTTGAGCCATGGTGGCCTCCTGCGAATGGCTCACAGATGACCACGTAGACCGTGATGACAACCCCTACACTGAGACGACTACCGACGACGTCGCAGGCCGAACAAGACCGGGAGCAACACGCCCGCCATCCATGGCGTCGGAGCACTGCTACAGCCACAGGCATCGAGCTCGCCGTCGCCGTCGCCGTCACCAGCGTTGGGGGTTGTGTCGTCTTCTACATCCCCGGTGTCGTCGATGACAACGTCTGTTCCCTCGTCCTCAACCGGCTCGTCCGCCAACACCCGCTCCACCCAGCCAAGAGCATCCGCTTGAATGTAGCGCTCACCGAAGGCCTGCATCCACGGGCGACCGTCCTCCTCTTCGGACGCATCAATGAGCAGCTGGCCCGTGATGGTGCTCGCGTACAGCAGGTCCAAGTGCGACAGGTTCACAATTTGGACTTCTTCGACGCGCGCGCCGCGAGCGGTCAGTGCGTCAGTATTCGTGGCGCTGGTGACAAAGACCACGCCATCAGATTCACCAGTGATTTCGCCTAGGACCAAGTCCCCACGAGCGATTCCAGTGACTTCCGCAGTCGTGAGTCCTTCACCGAGCAGGCCGTCTCCGACCAAGCTGCCGACGAACTCGGACCACGTATCGGCGCTAGCCCCAATCTCGCCTGCGTAGGCTTCGTCGTACAGGGCTGTGACCCAGTCCACACCGTTGGACAGTACGGCACTTCGGCCAGCGAGGATGAACAGCTCAACGTCAGGGTCCACGCCGGTAGCCGCAATGCGCGAAATGACGTCTCCGCCGTCCGCAATCGCCGCATCAATGCCAGCGGAGCTAGAGAAGAAGCCAACGCCGCCTTCATAGGTGGTGTACCAGTCTTGCTGTAGGGCGTACGCCCCCAAGGTCGGGTTTTCACCGGGAAGGGTGTACGGCTGGCGGGCCAAGATCTGGCGTTGCCCTGGGAACAAGTCGCCATCCGCAGACAGGTGGTCTTGGGCCGAGAGGTCCACGCTATTCCACCAGCTTGCCGCCCCTGCCGGGTAGTAGGTCGACCACGATGACGGCGTCAGCGCGGTGTCTGAGTCCAGCGCCGCGTAGTTGTTGGCGGTCCAGCGGAACGTGGTGTCGGTACCCGCGAGCGGCGTAGCAATGAACACAGCCCGTCGGACATCTCCCCGGTAGACGGTTCCGGCAGACGCGTAGTCGGGGCGACCCCAGTCGGTGTTCGCGGCGTTCGACAGGTAGATGGACGCGGAAGTACCGCCCTTGCTGTGGGCCACCAAGTCCACCTGCTCGGCACCGGTCCGGTGACGAATGCGGGCAATGGCATCTGCAATGAGCTCGGCCTGCTTGAAGACGTCTCCGTGCGGGTGCGCGAAGGTCAAGGCGTAGACGGGGCGTCCGGTGCGGTCTAGGCGCGAGGCCATGGTCACAAAGGAACGGCTGCCGTTGTCTCCGGCACCGTGAACCATCAGGATGGGCGTTCCGTTGGCAACCGTCTCACTAAGCCCCATGTGCAGCAAGGCACTGTGTGAGCCGGGTCTTGCCGTCCCGAAGCTCTGACGGATGAACGGCGCGTAGTTGATGTTCTCCGGCCACTCCGTCGCCGTATTGAACGTATCCGCCGACAGCAGCGTCCGATCCGGGTCTTCGAGGCGCTCAATGGCTGACCAGAGCTTAATCACACCATCCGAGGTGTAGGTCTCATCGCCGGTCAGACGCTCAGCGGGTGTTGTCGCGTCGAATCCTGGGGTCGCGAAGGCCACGCCCATGCAAAGCAACCAAGCAATCATGGCGTCTCCAAAAAGCGCATCATCGCGCGGTTGAACCCAGTCGGGTCATCGTGATGGGCGGTGTGACCCGCGGTATCGAGCCAACACAAGTGTGCGTTGGGCAGCTGAGCAATGCCGTCATCCGCTACTTGGCGAGTGGTCGAGCGGGTAAAGACGCGGTTCGGAATGAGCGTGTCGCGGCCGCCAAAGACCACGAGGGTCGGTGCGTGCACCTGCGATAGCTGCTCAAAGACGGGCTCATCCAACATACCGGCGACGCTGCGAGAGACGGCGCGGCTCGTGTTGTAGAACAATGGATGCAGGCCGATTCGCACACGCTGCTCAACCAACAGCTCCACATGGGAGTCATTGCGGGCAAACACCGCGGTATTGAAGTTCGTACGAATGGCGGGCTCTTTCGACTGCTGAGCGCGGTCTCGTGTCCAATACGCCTTCATCACGGACGCCGCAGCGGGGACGAACTGCTCGAATCCGGCCGGCGCCGACAACACCAGCCGACGTACGCGGTCGGGAAAGCGAGCCGCCAAGTTCAACGCGACCTGTCCGCCCATGCTGTGGGCAACGATGTCCACCTGCTCCACTCCAAGAGAATCGAGCCAAGCCACCACAATGTCCGCGAACCACGACGGCGTGTACGGCGCATCCGGTGCGTCAGAGCTTCCGTATCCAGGCAGGTCGAGTGCGAGTACCCGCCGCTTCTCAGCGACGGGAGCCAGCTGCAGACGCCAAAAATCCATCCACGCAGACAGACCGTGAAGGAACACAACGGGCGTGCCGTCCCGCTCACCGCTGTCGATTGTGTTGATGTCCATGCCAGACACGCGAACGCGACGGGACGGCATGGGAGTGACCAGATCTCGCGGAGATAGCGGCCCTTTAGCGGTGCTCGGTGTAGGTTCCGGGCGAACCAGGGACAACCAGCTGGCCATCATGATGCACCCACTGCGCGGCGAATGAGCGCGGGCTTGTCGATCTTGCCGCTTCCCGTTCGCGGGAGCATCGCCACCACTTCGATACGCTTGGGTTGCTTGAACTTGGCCAATCTGCCGGCCAAAAAACCACGAATCGCGTCCGTGCCAAGCTCAGCCCCGGGCCTGCCCTCAATGTAGGCCACGCCAACTTCGCCCCAGCGCACGTCGGGAATACCGACCACGGCTGCGAGCGCCACACCGGGACAATCGGCAATCACCGCCTCGACTTCGGCTGGGTACACATTCTCGCCCCCAGAGATGAACATCTCCTTCTTGCGACCGCTCACCGTGAAGAAGCCGTCGGCATCCCGGGTGAGAACGTCTCCGGTGTGAAACCAGCCGTTGGTGATGCTCTTGGCGGTTGCCTCTGGGTCATTCCAGTAGCCGCCGCAGACCACGGGCCCTTTGAGCCAGAGTTCACCAGGCTCGCCAACGTCGCACTCCGAGCCATCATCACGCACGAGCTTCGCGGCAACATGATGGATGGGAAGGCCGACCGTTCCTGCTTTGCTGCGGATATGCGTCGGCGGCAATGAGAAGCAGTTCGGCCCCACTTCGGTCAGGCCAAAGCCCTGACGAAGCGGAATGTTTCGCGCGGCGTACCGCTCAAGAAGCGCATTCGGCAACGCAGCGCCGCCGCACAGGGCATCTCGCACCCGTGTGAGGTCGGTCGTCTCAAAGTCTTCATGATCCGCCATCATTTGGTAGATGGTCGGAACGCCCATGAGCAAGGTGATGCCCTCCCGCGCAATGGTCGCCAGGCTCTCTGCCACGTCAAGCCGAGGGGTCAATACCACCCGTCCGCCGCGGTGCAGCAACGGGGTGGTGAGGCAGTTCAGGCCACCGGTGTGAAAGAGCGGGGCAAACGTGAGGGTGGCGTCGTCTGCGGTCAGGTTGCACGCCAGCGTGGTGTTGACCGCATTCCAGTGCAGCTGCTGATGTGTCAGCATCGCTCCCTTCGGACGCCCGGAACTGCCCGAGGTGTACATCAGCACCCAAGGGTCGCTCATGTGAAGGCTGACCGGCTTTACGGCTGCTGCGGGTGCAGGTGTGGTGAGGGGCTCGGCTCCCTCTAGGCGACCGGCGTGTCTGTCATCGCAAAAGACCACCTTCGGACTTGCATGCCCGCACTGCCAGTTGAGCTCGGCATCCGCGAGACGCCAGTTCATCGGAAAGAGGACAGCGCCAATGTCCGCAACGGCAAACAGCAATGCGAGGGTCTCTCCGCGGTTCTCCGCCAGAACCGCAACACGGTCTCCTCTACAGACATCGCGCTCTCGCAGCAGCGCAGCCCACGCGTTGGCCTCATCTCGGAGTTGTGCGTAGGTCCAACGCCGCCCTGTTCCCAGGTCGTAGACCGCTTCACGGTTGGGCGAGAAGCGACTCCACACGTCTAGCCAGTTGCTGACGGCCCTCATGGCTGGACCCGCCGGAACCAGCCGTCGAGCAGCGGCAACAAATGCCGCGATGCAGCAGAGCCGACCACACAGCCAATGTGTCCGGTCGGAATCACCTCGACCGTGACGTCGTCGCTGCCAGTCGCCTCTGCAACAGGAAGACAGGCTTCTTTGGGGGCAATGAAGTCGCGTTCCGACGCTACGACCAACACCGGACAGGTGATGTTGCGCAGGTCGATTTCTTTTCCACGAACCACCCAGCCGCCGTCCAGCAGAGCGTCTTTTTGGTAGGCGTTGCGGATGAATTCTCTTGCAAACACAGCGGGCAGCGGCACATTTTCTTCAAGCCAGCGTTCGCGGGCCATCACACGAGCCATTCGGGCGGGGTCACCGCTCGCCTTTTCGATGCCGATGTACTTGGTCCAGTTGCCCATGGGGTCCAACAGCTTGAAGCCCGCCGACATACTCTCCACCGAGACCAATCCGCCGGTCAACGCCTTGTCTACGTCCATGACCTCGGGTGCAACAAGGTCGCGGAATCGCCCACCTTCGGAGAAGCGAAATGGCGCGTTCAAGAGCACGAGACCGGCGAATCGCTCGGGAGCTAGCGCTGCAAGCATGGCTGCAAGCACGCCGCCCTGACAGTAGCCAAACACCAGTGCTTTCGGCTGACCGGCATGACGACAGATGCGATCAATGCTGCGCGACAGCAATTCATGGAGGACGTACCCAGTGTCCTCAGCGGCATCTTCCTCGCCGGGAATGCCCCAGTCGACCAGGTAGACCGGATGCCCCATCGCCGACAGGGAGGCTACAACAGAGCGGTCCGGTTCAAGGTCCAGAATGTAGGCCCGATTGATCAGCGATGGGACCAGGATAACGGGCGTTTTCTGAATAGATTCGCCGGTTGGTGCATAGTAACGAACCGCCAGCTTGTCGTGTTGATGCACCACAACATGCGCTGTCTGCCCGACTGGGGGCCTAGCCACGGTGGCGTGCAACAACCAACCACGCTGGACCTGCGACGTTGCGTCCGCTCCCGGAATCACTTGGATTCTCCGCCGCCTAGCGCACGTTCAAGAGCTAGCTCAATCCTGGACAAGCGCTCGTTCAACTCCAGACGCATCTCCGCCGACTCAATGCGTGAGACCAACAGGGCCTTCTCCATCTCCACCAGCCGGTCATTGGAGTTGAGCAGCTGATCTTCCACCTTCATCAGCTTGTCTTCGAGCAGCGACACAATCGAAGCCAGTCGAATCATGTCCTTGCGCGTTGGCATGCGAGCCCGCTCCAAGCCTTGGTCAATAGCGTCGTCCCATGCCGTTCGCATCTGCGTCATGCTGGCCATGTTGTCGCCGAGGGATCCCAGAAAGGCGGGGTTCTGCATCATGCTCTCCCACCACTCGGTCATGCCCTTTTCCCACTGTTCATACAGCTGATTGCTCGCCTCATTTCCAGCAAAACCAAACGGTGGTATCGACATGCACACTCCCAGTCACCCCAAGAGCTTACTGAAAATGCTGCAATGCGTCAACCTCGAAAGCTGACCCCCGATGGGTAAGAAACGACATACACACCGCCGAGCGGAGGACAGGATGCGCCACATCAAAAAGTACGGAAACCGGCGCCTCTACTGTACGAAGTCGTCTGCCTACGTAAATCTGGCCCAGCTGTCGGACTTCATTCGTTCGGGAGAAACCCTACAAGTGACGGACGCCAAGTCCGGCGAGGACCTGACCCGAGGCGTCCTGCTGCAGCTGCTCATGGAACAGCAAGGGTCAGACCTCATCCCCATGGGTCTGCTTCACCGATTGCTACGTTTCCAGCTCGACGCCCCCCTCCATGCTGCTGCGCTGCAACAACTGTCCCTGGGCCTGAGCCTTCTGGACCAGCAGCTTGCCCAAGCCGAGCGTCAGTGGCCATGGATGCGAAGTGCCGGCGCCTCGGCCCCAGCGTCAGCGCCAGAACAGTCGCCGAGCACGCCCGCCACAGCTCCACCAGAGACCGCCGATGTCCCAGAGCAGTCGCCTTCTGACGACAGCTCACCAAGTGAAGACCCCGAGCTGGACGCTCTGCGCGAACGACTCGCCGCACTTGAGACGCGCCTGCGAGGCTCGTAGAGGCGGCTCTCAGCAGTCGACTACGTGAAAAGAAACGTAGGTGGGCGGTTGTCGACGCCCCACTCGCGCGATTGCACCAGACGCCGTATGCTGGCGTATGACACACCTTCGCCTCCTTGCCCTTGCCCTACTGCTCCCTCTTTCGGCCAGCGCCGATGTCCCAGAAGGCAGCTCCCTTGAGATCCGCCAGGCCGCCCGAGCGTTCGCCTCGGACATGGTCAAGTGCTTCGGCAAGGCCCACAAGAAGCAGCCTGAAGCACGCGGTTCTGTGACGATGACCTTCGATATCTTCGAGCAGTACGCCACCCACACCGAGGCTACCGCAGACACCGTCGGCATCCGCTCGCTCAGCCGGTGCATGGAACGACGCACCCAGAAGTGGTTTTACCAAGACGTCGCAGACGGGACCTACACTTGGCGGTTCGACTTCCGCGTTGGGACCGACGCCAACGAGTAGTCGAACGCAAGCTGTCCGCCCTAGCGTCCCAGCTTTGCCGCACCGCGTTGCTTGAGGCGACGCAGCAGACGTGAGGGCAGCAGGCGGCTCGCAATGTCGAGCTGCCACGACTCGCCGTACACGTGCACGAGCAAGGAACGCTTCTCAATGGCGCCAATGATGGCCGCCGCTACGTCATCGGGTCCGCGACCGTCCTTCGCAATGATGCGCTTGACGCGGTTCTGCCGCTTTTCGCCCTGGAACTTGCCGGCGTAGTCACCGTCTTCGCCAATGCGGGTGGGCAGGAAGCCGGGACAGATAGCCGCCACATGCAGGGTGTCGTCTTCCCACTCGGCTTGCACAGACTGACTGTACGCCACGACCGCACACTTACTCACGGAGTAGGCGGACATCAGAGGCATGCCGGTGAAGCCCGCTGCCGACGCAATATTGATGATGGAGGCAGGCCCCGCAGCCGCGGCCATCTCCGGACCGAACAGCTGGGCGCCATAGATCACGCCCATCAGGTTCACGCCAAGCTGCTTGTCCCACTGGTCGAGCGTGGTCTCAAAGGCACTGCCAATGACAGCATATCCAGCGTTGTTCAACAGGATCGACAGGGGTCCGACGTCTGCATGGACCTCGTCACGCAGGGCGGTCATGGCGTCCCGATCGGACACATCCACCACTGAGGTTCGCGTGTTGACGCCCGTCGCGCGAAGCGCATGCTGCAACGCAGTAAGACGGTCGCCATCCTTGTCTACCATCCAAACGTGGCAGCCGCGTTTGGCGAGCGCCAGCGTTGTTGCTTCACCAATACCGCTGCCGGCACCCGTGATGAGTGCCCACTTGTTCTGGAATCGATCAGTCATGGCCTTGCGCTCTCCGTCGTCGGTCAAAAAAGCGCTCGTCGCCGATACGCGTGCACAGTGCGTGTAGACGGTCCCAATCGGGTCCGGTCACACGGAGGTCTTGCGCCGACTCCGCAATGGGAACGTCGGCGCGAAGGGTCGCGAGCAAGCGGTAGAGAACCACTGCCTCTCGCTCTGCATTGAGGTTGGTCGCCAAGGTCTTGGCGCCGCGAACCTTCACGTCCCAGTCCGCTGGGTCTTCGGGAATTGCGTCCGCCCGGCCCCACCGTGCGAGCACCGTAGAGGCAGACTTGGCACCCCATCGGGCAATGCCCGGAATGCCGTCGGCCTTGTCACCGACAAGGGCCAGCCAGTCCGGAATGCTCGCGGGGGCAATGCCCCACTTTTCCTGAACACCGGCTTCATCAATGACGGTGTTGCGAATGCGGTCGAACATCACAATGCGCTCACCGCGCACAACTTGAGCCATGTCTTTGTCCGGCGAACACATCAGAATGCGCCCAACTTCAGGGTCTTCCGCATACTTCCATGCTGCCGCGGCAATCACATCATCGGCCTCGAACTCGACCATTGGCCAGACCACGTAGCCCAGCGCAGCCGCCGCTTCTTCGAGCAACGGCGCCTGATTCCACAGCTCCGGCTCAATGCCAGCACCGGTCTTGTAGCCATCAAACAGGTCGTTTCGGAACGACTCGATGACATGGTCAAAGGCCACAGCAATGTGGGTAGCGCCGCTGTCTTCCAGGCGCGTCATGGTGCGCAGAAAGCCCTTCGTAGCACCGACCTCGAGGCCGTCCGGCGCTGCGGTCTTTGGGGCGCCAAAGTAGCTGCGGAACAGCTCAAAAGTACCGTCGATCAGGTGAATGTCCATCACAGTGCCGGTAGGACGCGGTCGAGCAGTTCCCCTTCCAGCGCTGCCGGATGACCACGCCAGATGATGACGCCGTCTTCCACAACGGCCGCCGCAGGAATGCCTTGGATGCCGAAGCGGTCGGCAACATCTTGGCGGACGTAAGCAACAGGCTCTTGGACGTCGTTGGTGGTCAAGAACTCTTGCACCGACTCCACGGTGGCGTCGCGGGTCAGACGCGTCAGCAACACAGCCGATGCATCGCGACCACCCAGGCGGTCATCGACCATCGGCAGCTCACGGCGACAGTGCGGACACCACGTCTCGAAGAACACGACAAGATGCCGCCCCTCTGACCAGTCCGCCTCACCCTGTACCCAGGCTTCGGTGCTGTCCGCCAAGCTTCCAGCAGGTTGCCCAACCACCGACAGCTCGCCCATGTATTGGCGAATGCGCTGCTCGACTCGAGGATCCGGGTTGGCGTCGAGAATGCCCTGCAGAGTCTGCCTAGCCGCTACGGTATCGCCGGCTGCGACCTCGGCTTCGGCTTGCATAAACTGAGCGCGCACCAGAGAGTCATCCGCGCGTGCTGGCGCTGAACCTGAGCCCGCTCCTCCGGCTTCAAGCGCCGCAACACGAGCCTCAAGGGCACCGATTCGCTCGTTTACAGCGCGTGGCACACATCCAGCGAGTGCCAAAGCCAACACCAAAAACCCGCGCATCCCCACCTCCGCTTCCGGGGTAACCCGGCCTCATTCAGATAGGGTGCCGCTCATGCCCCCCCGCCTACTGACCAGTTCCCGCGCTCACGAACGCCTAGCGATAGCTGCGCGCTGGCTCCAGGAACAGCCGGTTCACGAGCGAATCTCAGTGGTCGCCCCTACCTTGGCCGCAGCCGGGCAAGTCATTCGGACGGCGCTTCCCACGGGTGCGGCCCTCAACTGGCATCGAGACACGCTTCGCACGCTGGCTCGCCGCGTCGCAGCGCCTGAGCTGGCTGAACGCGACCTTGTCGTAGCCACACCCTCGGCACGACTAGCCGCCGTCATGCACACGTTGGCCCGCCTCAACGGCAAGCTTGGACGACTAGACCGCCTCGTTGGCCTGCCCGGACTGCCCCGCGCAGTGCTTCACACCCTCACCGAGCTGCGCCTCGCCCAGCTGCCCGCCGCACACGTACCGGAGGTTCTGCAGGACTTGTTCACCACGTACCACTCGGTGCTGCAAGACCTCCAGTTGGCAGACGACGCCACCGTTCTGACCATCGCGGCTCACCACGCCACACCAGGACGCACGCTGCTCGTGGACGTCCTGCCTCGCTGGCCCGCCGAGCGCGAGCTGGTCCGCGTTCTGTGCTCGAACAATGCACTCGCCGTCGCACCCGTTGGTGGGCCACTGCACCATCTCGCCTCCGCACTCGCGGTCATGCCGGAGACACTTCCGGCACACAACAACACGTCGCTCGAGCGCACCCAGTCTTCCCTCTTCGCCCGGGCGTCCGGCCCCGTCATGGACATGGACCCCTCGGTTCGCGTCCTGTCGGCGCAGGGAGAGAACCGCGAATGTGTGGAGCTCGCCCGGCAGATGCACCGCTTGGCAGGCGACGGCGTGCCCTTCGACCAGATGGCCGTCGTGCTGCGTCAACCGGGTAGGTACTACTCGCACCTGGTTGAAGCCTTGGACCGAGCGGGTATTCCGGCGTATTTCTGCGGGGGTGTACGTCAGCCAGAGCCCAGCGGGCGAGCGTTCCTCGTGCTGCTCGACTGCGCGGAAAAGGACCTCTCAGCGGACTTGTTGTGTGAGTTCCTGTCGCTGGGTCAGCTGGATGGCGCCTGTGTGCCCCGGCGCTGGGAACGCACCCTGGCGACTGCGAATATTGCCTCGGGTCACCACCGGTATGCAGCACGACTACAAGCGCTGCGCAGTGAGTTGGTCGAACAACACGCGAACGAACGGCTCATCTCCGAGCTGGACGCCCTCACCGACTCTCTACTGCCGCTCATCGACCGCCTCGCCGCACTGCCGTCCACCGCCAGCTGGGCCGAGTGGCTCGCCCATCTTCGCCTGCTCGCTGCCACTACTCTGCGCGATGATGCGGTCGTTCAAGACGCGCTCACCCAGCTCGCCGTTCTGGGAGACCTGGGCCCTGTCACCCTGCGAGACGTCGCCCGTACGCTTGAGTCCGCCCTGACCGACCGCCGCGAGCCAAGCCATGCACACCGCTTCGGTCGGGTGTGGGTCGGAAGCTGCGACGACGCCCTTGGACACGCCTTCTCAGCAGTCTTCGTCCCCGGCCTGACCGAGCGCCAGTTCCCTGTTCTACTGCGCGAAGACCCCTTGTTGCTCGACCGTCTACGTGCAGACGTACCCGAGCTACCAACCGTCAAAGACCGCGCCAGTGACGAGCGCTTAGCGCTGCACATCCCTGTGGGAGCCGCAGTGCAGACCTTGCACTTGTCCTGGCCCCAGACAGATGCCGCGACCGGCCGACCCGTTGTGCCCAGCTTCTATGCCCTCGAGGTCGTTCGCGCGGCTACCGCCCAGCTGCCGAGCATCGCCGAGCTGCAACAACACGCATCCACGCAAGGCACGGCATCGTGGCCCGCTCCCCATCAGGCCGAAGATGCGGTCGACGCCGCCGAGCATGACCTCGCCCTTCTGCGTCCTGTGGTTCAGGCAAGCTCGGAAGCACCGGGATTGGCCCACTACTTACTGGACACCAACCCACACCTGGCCCGTGCACTACGGACCCGTGCGCGTCGGTGGACGGTGGCCAAGTGGACCCCCGCAGATGGCCTGGTCAGACCGCGCCCTGAAGCCCAATCCGTCCTTCAGACGTTTCGCTTGGGCCAGACTCCCACGTCAGCATCGTCCCTAGAGCGCTTCGCTGCGTGTCCGTACCAATACTTCTTGCACAGCATCGTGGGGCTTCGCGAACGCCCCACCTGGGCAGCGGTCGAGCAGCTGGACCCCGCCAGTCGCGGAACGCTACACCACGCCGTTCTCGCCGAGACCATCAATACGCTCGCCGCCAACGACCAACTACCGCTGACCGCAGACACCCTCGATGACGCGCTTGGAGCCGCCGACCGCCACCTGTTCACCCAAGCCAACGCTCTGCGCGACCGACTCGCGCCAACCGTGCCTCGGGTGTGGCAAGACACCTTGGACGTCATCCGGACCGACGTCTACGCAGCCCTGCATCAGCTCGCCACAGACCCAATCTGGAAGCCGACTATCGCTGACTGGGACTTCGCTGAAGACGGCCCCATCACCGTTGCTGGCGTCAGGCTGCACGGTGCCGTCGACCAGCTAGAGACCGACGGCGCTGGGCAGATACGGGTCACTGAGATCAAGACCGGCGCCCCGCGTCACAAGCCTGGCGCTCGGGTCGCCGGTGGACGCATGCTTCAGCCACTTCTGTACAGCTTGGCCGCCGCACAGCAAGCGCCCGAACAACACGTGGTCGGCGCCCGCGTGTGGTTCGCCACCCGCAAACATCAGTTCGCCAGTCACGACGTTCCACTGGACCATCGGTCAGAAGCACTGGTGCGCGATGTACTCCAGACCATTGACCGGCATGTCGAGACCGGTAGCCTTCCCGCAGCCCCCAGCCCCTCCGCCTGCGAGCACTGTCCGTTCACCGCCGTGTGCGGTCCCCACGAAGAACTGCGCGCAAAGAGCAAGCAATCACTGCCCAACTTGGCGCGTCTGAGAGGCCTGCCATGAGCCTGGCTGACCAAGACGCCCGCGACACCATTCGCACTGTGCTCGACCAGACACTCGTCGTCGAAGCCGCCGCGGGAACTGGGAAGACGACCGCACTGGTCTCACGCATCATCGCCCTGCTCACCACGGGAACCACTCGCCTGTCGCGCATTGCCGCGGTGACCTTCACCGAAAAGGCATCCGGTGAGATGAAGCTGCGCTTACGAGCCGCCATCGAAGACGCCCGCAACACGGCGGACGAAGACGTGCGCGAGCGCCTAGACACCGCCCTCACCGAGCTTGAAGCCGCACAGATCGGCACCATTCACGGTTTCTGCGCCGAGCTGCTGCGTGAGCGGCCCATTGAGGCGGGACTAGACCCGCTGTTCGCCACCCTCGATGAAGTCGCCGCTGAGGCCCTATTTGACGAGGCCTTCGACGTCTGGTGGACCCAAGCTCTCGCCGAGATGAGCGACACCCTGCGCCGCTTCATCCGCCGCGCCAGCCACGGACAGCTGACAGCCCGTGAGACCCTACGACGTGCTGGCTGGGAGCGTTGTGGGTGGAGAGACCATCGCACTGCGCTGCGCCAGCCCACTATCGACCGAAGCCAGCTGCTAGACGACGCCGTCCGGAGCCTTCGCCGCTTCGCCGACTTCGCCAACCGTCCTCGAAAGCGAGGCGACCGAGCCATCACCCACCTGCTGGTGGTTCGCGACTGGCTAGACGACCTCGACCAGCGCGAAGCTGTACAGGACCGCGACGAAGACGCCCTAGAAGCCTCGCTACACGCCCTGTCTCACGAGTGGGGCTGGACGCACAAGCCGTGGGTCGACCATCAAGGCAGCTTCACCGCCAAAGAGCTCGTCGCCGCACGCGACAGTGCCCATGACGTCCTGTTGGGGTGCGTTCAGGCGTGCAATGCCGACCTCGCCAGTCGTCTACACGCGGAGCTGTGGCCCTTGGTCGACGACTACGCGTGGCGACTTCAACACGAGGGCGCTGTCGACTACTTCGACCTGTTGGCCCAGACCAGTGCCGTGCTTCGCGCAAACCGAGACGTCCGGCACGACCTGCAGCAGCGCTTCACGCACCTCCTCGTAGACGAATTTCAGGACACCGACCCGCTACAAGCAGACATCTTGCTGCTCTTGGCGGCAGACTCAGCAGAAGAACCTGACCCCAGCAAGGTGTCTACAGTCCCCGGAAAGCTGTTCATTGTTGGGGACCCCAAGCAGTCCATCTACCGTTTCCGACGGGCGGATGTCGGCCTGTACCTGGCTATCCGTGAGCGCCTAGAGACCGAAGGCGCCACCGTCCTTCAGCTCTCCACGAGCTTCCGCAGCGACCCTCGCATTCAAGCCGCAATCAACCGTGCCTTCGATGGGCGCATGACCGGAGGAACGCAGGCCACATACGTGCCTCTGGACCCGTTTCGTGCCGCCATACCCAGTCGCCCAGCGGTGATTGCGTTGTCGTTGCCGGAGCCCTACAGCCAGTGGGGGCGGGTGACCGGAAAGGCCGTTCGCGAGACCGAGCCTGCGGCTGTCGCAAAGTTCATTGAGTGGGCCGTCGGCGAGTCGGGCTGGACGGTCAGCGACCCCAACACGGGTCAGCCCACGCCCCTGCGTCCACGTCATATCTGCCTGTTGTTTCGCCGTCTTCAGAGCTACCACGGCAGCGTTGCCCAGCCGTACTCAGCCGCCCTACAAGCCGTTGGACACCCCACGCTGCTGCTCGGCGGACGGTCCCTGCACGAACGCGAAGAAGTGCAGGCCCTGCGCACAGCACTCACCGCCATTGAGCGGCCAGACGACGCGCTTGCCGTCTACGCCACCCTTCGCGGCCCACTCTTCGCGGTAGGTGACGACGCACTGCTGTGGTTCAAGCATACCATCGGCACGCTGCACCCCTGCCAGCCGCTACCCAAGCGCGACGAGGCCCTGTTTACCGAGGTCGCCGCTGCCCTCACCGTCTTGGCCGAGCTCCACAGTCAGCGCAATCTCATCCCCATCTCCGAGACCGTCCGCCGCCTGCTGGACCACACACGTGCCCATGCTGGCTTAGCGCTGTGGGCCGGCGGTTCACAGGTGTTGGCCAATGCTCTCGCCGTCGTCGAACAGGCGCGCAGCGCCGAACGCGGTGGCCTGCGTAGCTTCCGCCAGTTCGTCAGTCGCCTCGACCGACACGCGGAGACTCGAAGCACCAGTGAAGCCGCCGTAGATGACGATGCCGACGACAGCGTGCGCATCATGACGGTTCACAAGGCGAAGGGTCTGGAGTTTCCCGTCGTCATCCTGTGCGACAGCGCCTACGCGGGTGTTCCCCGGAGCCCGGGTCGTTGGGTCGATGCCGAGAGTCAGACCTGCGCAAGCCGCATCGTCGGCCTCGACCCGTGGGAGCTCACCGACCACCGCGACTCGCTACTTCAAGCCGAGCGCGAAGAGTCCGACCGGTTGCTGTACGTGGCTGCCACTCGGGCACGGGACATCCTGGTCGTGCCCGCCGTCGCCGACGGTCCCCTCGATGGCTGGACGGACGCCTTGCACTCGGCTTTGTACCCAGCAGCCGACGCCTGGCGTGACGGTCAACCGAGCCCTGGGTGTCCGCCATTCACAAGCGATGCCACCGTCATCCGCCCGGTCGACCGTGCTCCACCGCCAGACAGTGGTGTACGTCCCGGACGCTACACGGACGGCCCGCTCGACGTCACCTGGTGGGACGGCCACCTTCTTGGTCCACCGCCCAGCTCCGCACTCGGCTTTCGACGCGTCGATGCCCAGCTCTTGGCGCCAGACCGAGACCTTCGGCATGCAGCCGTTGCCGAACGACACACCCACTGGGCAGAACAGCGAGCCGCGCGAATCGCGCGTGGAAGCAGCGAGTCACAGGTCGTGCGAACCCCGTCGCACGCTGCCGACCTCACCACAGGCGTTCACGCCATCGAGTGGCACGCCGTTCAGCGCACCCAACACGAACGGCCGCACGGCAAGGTCTTCGGTACCTACGTTCATGCGGTTCTGGCCACGGTATCGCTGACCGCCAGCCACGCGGAGCTGCGCGCAGTTGCCGAGCAACAGGCACGCATTCACGGCGTCTCAAATACAGAGAGCAACGCCGCAATCACCCTGGTCGAACACGCGCTTACTCACGACATCTTTGACCGAGCCCGCGCCGCACAGCGCATAGAACGCGAGCTGCCCATCGCACACCGCCGTGAAGACGGCGTGTTTATCGAAGGCAGCGCAGACCTTGTGTTCTGGGAGGGAACAGGCGTTGTCGTCGTGGACTACAAGACGGACCTAGACGTTGGCGAGCGCAAACAAGCCTACGAGGTGCAGCTGGCCCTGTACGCAGACGCGCTGCATGCGGCTACGGGTAAGACCGTCCTGGCCATTGGCCTGTCGGTCTGACATCAGCGACAACTTCTCAGCGGAGTCCGACGCACCAGACCCGCGTCTCAGGCCCGAGGCTACACCGAACCGTTCGTGGTGAGTGCGGCTCGGCGAGCGGTGGGGGTCTCCCCTGTCCACTGACGAAACGCGCGGAAGAACGAGGTCTGCTCTTCATACCCACACAAGTAGGCGACCTCAGCCAGCGTCAGGGTCCGGTCCGTCAGGTAGCGCTCAGCAAGACCACGGCGGGTTTGTTCCAGCAACTGGGCGTAGCCAACGTCATGCTCTCTCAGACGCCGCTGGAGAGTTCGTGGACTCATGGCAAGGTTGCGCGCGACCCGGTCTGCCGTGGGTTTTCCGGTGGCCAGCGCATGCTGAATGGCCATGCGCACTTGGTTGATGACCTCGGGTTCATCCGGCTCGAACTGGGCGGCTTGATGGAGCTTGGTCCCGAAGTAATCAGCCAGCTCGGCGTCGGCGGACCGCACCGGCATCAGCAATACCTGGGCATCGAGCACTAGCGACGTGTGCTCGGCTCCCACGTGGACAGGTGCACCTAGGAATGCCTCGAACATGGACCGCAAGGATGGCGAGAGCATGGGGCTGCGGGTGTGAAGCGCCACCGCCGATACCGGGCAATCCGTGGCCAACCTCAGCAGCTGAAGTGCCACCAGGGCCGTGTACTCTGACACGTAGAGCAGTCCAGGCCGTGGCGGGCCCCAGCGCTCCTCTCGAAACACCAAGTGTTGGCCTTCAACGGTGGGGTGGTAGCGCGCTGTCTGATTGGTGAGGTGCTGGAATCGCTGGTGACACATCAGCGCTTCGTAGATGGTGTCGAGCGTCTTGCAGGCCAACCCAACAACGCCAAGAGTCCCGAAGGTGTGGCGTACAACAGAATCCTGAACGAAGTCGGCGTAGCCAGGCAGGGACGCCATGTGCTCAAAGTGGTCGTACGTGGCATCCCCGTGGACCGCGCCATCGGGATTGCACATCACCGCTGCTGGCAGGCCAATGCCCGCTAGGTCGTGGCTGGACACGCCCGCAGCCAGGGAGGCGTCGTACGCAGGGCGCACGTTGACGACCGCAATGTGGTTGGGGCGCAGGACGGACATGCCGCCGTTTTAGGCGCGCTGGATGGCAGCGGCAACCATTGTCGCCATCGGGCAGCGGTTTGGCGGGATCTGCGAAGGCTGGGCTGTTGAACAACCTCTACATTGAGGCGGAATCATCGAAACCAACTCCTGGAGCGAGAGATGACCCGTTGTCTGAAGAACCCAATCGCCCTTCTCCTGCTATTCGCAGCATGCTGGGCCGCTCGTCCCACGCAGGCTCTGGCCACCAGGCCAACAAATGCAACGGTCAACAAGCCCGTCGACAACTTCAACGCGAGCGTGGCGGAGTTGTGCAGCTCATGCCACGCGCTTGAGAGCGGCGGCAACGGAAAGTGGGGGCCGAACCTCGTCGGCATCTTTGACCGCCCCATGGGTGCCGAGGCGGACTACCGATACGGGGGCTACCTCCAGGACCAGAACACGGCAGGGGCCACATGGGACGAGGCGTCGCTTCGTGAGTGGCTTGTCAACTCGAAAGCGGTCGCCAGAGCAGCAAGTAGCCGGACGAAGATGCCCGCTCAGCAGCTCTCGGAGGATCAGCTGGACGCCGTGATCAGCTACCTGCAGACGCTTAGGTAGGTGCGCATGGACGACTTCAGATCCAAGCTGCACCCCCTCTTGCGGCGACTGTTCGTTGTGTTCGCTGTGGGCATGGCCGCGTGCCAACACAGCCACATCCTTCCTTCAGATGCCGCCACAACCCTGCGCAGCGCCGCAACCCCGTCTGGGATGCTGGGCGAGCTCATCTACCAAGGAGCCGTGAACCGTCGCGACAGCACAGCCCCTTCCCTCTATCGCTACGAACGCCGCGTGCTGGCCGTTACCGACGGCCTGCGGTCGTCGCACCTGACCTTGTCTCCCGCAGGCGAGCCCGTTGTCATACAACGAGCACACCACACCTCAAGCTACGAGCTTCTCGAATTTCGCGAAATCCACGCACAGACCGGCCTGGTCGGTCAGGTGCAGGTGGGCGTTGATGGAACGGCGACCTACCACACCACTTCCGATGGTCGCACGCGCACGCATGTGGAGGCACCGGGAGATCCACTTCACGTTGGGCCCACCTTGTTCGGCTTTGTCCTAGAGAACTGGGACTCGCTCATGGCCGGAAGCACCCATGCCTTTCGCTTCGTTGTGCTGCAAAATCGACGCTCCTATCGGTTCGAGTTGAGCAAGACAGATGGCCCACCGGGGACCACCACCTTCGAGATGTCTCCGAGCCATCCACTCGTTGCACTCGGGGTGCCATCCACCGAACTTGTGTTCGATGAAGACAGGAACATCCTACGCTACACTGGACTGGTGCCTCCGCTCGAGCAGGTAGGCCGCCGCCTAAGGAGGCTGGACGCAACGGTGACCTACGAACACACAAGTGAGGCGTACCGCTAGCGCCGCACAAAGAGTGAACTGGGTCTGCTCAAGACTGCGCCGGAATGCACTGCATTCCGGCGAGGTCTCGAACAATGGGAGTCTACAGCCCTGTTCTAGCGCTTGCGACGCGACAGTCCGAGCAACGCAAGCAACCCAAACAGGCCACCAACTGGCGCGCCCGTGTGGCTACAGCCACCGCAGGCTGACTGGCCAAACAAGTCATCGACGTTGTCGTTGTTCTCGCGAATCACGCCATCGATATCGGCGGAGCGGTCCACGAGGACCTCTGGTAGTCCCGACTCTGACGTCCGCTCAACAATCGACGCAGCGTACACAGTCGCATCTTCAATGTACTCGGCAGTGGTCACGTCGCCGTCGTTGAAAAAGCGCATAGGCGGCAGCAGAATCACGCGACCGTCTGCCAAGACAACCCGACGCTCGGCATCCGTGACATCTTCCCCATCACGGCAGTCGTACTCAACCGTTGCTGAGTGCACGTTGCTGACGTCCCCCATGTCGGGGTTGAACACGAACATGGGGTCCACGGTCATCTCAATCGGAGAGATGGAGGAGGTCATGCGAGACAGCGTGCTGAACCGTGAGAACAGGGACTCCGCATCGCGAAGCGGGGTGACCACTTCCTCTTCAAAGGCAGCACCCATGGCCGTGCCGTCAACGGTGACGCCTTCGAGCTGTTCGGCGTAGCATTCCACGCAGTTGTAGAAGCTCTGCTCGTCTAGGCCCTCGGGTACAGGCAAGAAGCGGCGCAGAATGCCCAGCGTAGTTCCGTCGGCTGGAAAGCCACCACCCATGACCAAGTTCATGGCCTCAACAGGGTCCGTGACACCGTCGAATGCCGACGTGTTGAAGCGGCCTTCGGTGTACAGCATGCCCTGAAAAGGGGTCGTCGAGCCCGAGAAATCTGTCGCAAATGCCTGGCCACCCGCTTCATCAGCGGCGCGAGTGATGACGTCTTCGTAGTTGCCGCCCCACGACAGCCAGTCAATGGCCGCCTCGTTGACCTGAACGTGAAGGTAGTTGGACGGAACGGCCCGTTCTTCACCCAGCACGTAGACTTCTAGACGCATGTCCGGAGTTGCCGCAATGCTCGTCAGCTGAATCGGAATCATGGGTTGGGTGGCGGCGTAGCGCATGCCCAACGGCTTGAGGTCACCGACGTCGCGGTCGTTGAGAAGGCCCAGCGCGACAAAGTACGACTCGCTCGCCACGTACGGAGCCAGCACCGGGTCCAGGCTGTCCGGAAGGTCGTAGTTGTTCTCTTGTAGCCACGTCAGGAGCGCTTCCGACGTTGACGCGCGAAGGACAACCGTGCGGTACGGCCCAACATTGCGCTCTGCAATGACCTCAACACCGTCTTCTTCGCTCGCTGGGAACGGTCCGCCACCGGCGCCGTTGTCGGCATCAAAGTCGTCGCCCCAGCCCGAGTCCCACTGCCATCCACAGTCGCCATTGTAGACCGTCTCGACTTGAAACTGGGGGCGGGTCCGTGCGCGTAGCTGCTGAAACAGCATGTCCGACGACACAAACAGCTCGGGGACTTCGGGCACCGGAACAACCCAGGCGAACTCTTCCGCACTTCCTTGGTAGGCCACTTGTACGTGGGTCTCGACGATGCCGGTTCCGGGGTCGACCCCAAACACAATCTGTTCGCCGATCTGGTCGACATCTACCTGACTACAGAAAAATCCACCGCAAGCCGACGCGTCAGTGGTGGCCAGTAGGCCAAGCGTCGTTACGGCGCCCAATAAGAGAGTGCGCATTGTCATGTCCTCGGTCCGTGCGCGGCGAGTATACCCGACAATCACCCGAGCAGCGCGTCGCTAACCCGAAAGAGCAGACAGCTCGGTTTGAATGACGTCCACAGCTTCCACGGCGCGGGCATCATCAATCTCGAGGGGCACATTGCACGGATGGGCCACAATTGCGGCTGCAAGACCGCTAGTGCCGCTGTCTGTGTACGCATGCTCTACCCAGTCTGCCAAGGCAATGAGAGCATCCGCACAGAACGCAGGACGCCCCTCCAATCCATGGGTCATCTCGGGTTGATGATGATTGCGCACTGCCAGAGTCGTACCGCATGAAAAACGCCACCGCTTCAGGCATTGTTCACCGAGTACCGCATGATCCACGTGTGCGAGGTGCCGCTCTGCAGCGAGTCGCTCAGGCTCGGTCAGGCCCGGACGCTCCAGTACCTCCGCATACGACTGGCCAACCGCCTCCAACAATACAACCTTGCCCAGGTCATGCAGCATTCCCGCAACAAACGCCTCGGGCGGCTCAAGGGCTCGCGTGTGTCTGGCCAGCTCGCGCGCAATCACCGCCGTTCGAGCACTGTGTGCCATCACCAGGTGCGACCGAGGATGCCGAACAAGCACGGACGTCATGGCCAAGGCCAGAGAGATTTGAACGGCGTCCACGTAGCCAATCGACACCAGCGCGTGACGCAGCGCTGTGACCGTTCGCCGTCCACCGTAGTACGGAGAGTTGGCGAGACGTAAGATGCGCGCAGTCAGCGCAACATCACGGCTAACAATCACCTCAAGGTCCGGGATAGACGCCATTTTCTTGAAGGACAGCTGCTGAATTTGACGCGCAATCTCGGGAAACATGCCCAAGTTCTCCGCGGCATCCACGAGCCCGTCGCACACACCGTCTACAACATCGGACTCTTCCAGCAGCAGCATTCGTGCCTCCGTCACGAAGGTGTCGGATCAGCGTCCACCGTCATACAGCCAAAATCCACAGCGAAACCGTCCGGAAGAGGTCGCCATGAGTGCCAACACCCCTCCCCCAAGTGCTGCAAGCCCGATGTACAGGCTGCACCCATACTGGTACATCGCATGTCGCAGCAGTGAGCTGCGTGCTGAACCCGTTGCGCGAACGATCCTAGGGATTCCCCTGGTTCTGTTCCGCGATGAGACGGGGAGCGCCAAGGCACTGGTCGACCGATGCCCACACCGCAACGTCCCGCTGTCGTTCGGAAAGGTGTCCGATGGAAAGCTCGTGTGCGGCTACCACGGCTGGGCCTTTGACGGAGAGGGTGCATGCCGTGACGTTCCCGGTTTCACCGGCGAGCCGAATCACCGTACTCGCTGCGCCAGTAGCCACGCCATTGTCGAACAGCAAGGGTACATATGGGTCTTCATGAGTGCGGGCGTCACACCGGAGTCCAAGCCCTTCGAGTTCCCTCACATGGACACCAAAGGCTACACCGTGGTTCGCCGCGACCTTGAGGCGGAGTGCAGCCTGCACGCCATGGCTGAGAACGCTCTGGATGTCCCGCACACTGCCTTTCTACACGGGGGCCTGTTTCGCTCCGAGAGCGTGCGCAATCCCATCCAAGCGGTCATTCAGCGCTTCCGCGACCATGTGGAAGCCGAGTACATTGGCGAGCCCCGGCCAACCGGCATTGCCGCCCGATTGTTGTCGCCTTCAGGCGGTGTCGTCACACACTTCGACCGCTTCTTCCTGCCGTCCATCATCCAGGTGGAGTACCGAATTGGCGACGAGAACCACATCGTTCTCAACGGCGCGTGCACACCCGTCTCCGAGACACACACCCGGATGTTCGCAGTTGTGACCGCCAACACGCGTGTCCCTGCCTGGCTGCTCAAGCCCATCTTGTTGCCAATCGGACTGCATATCTTCGGTCAGGACCAGGTGGTCTTGCGTCTTCAAACACAGACCATCCAGACCTTCGGCGAAGAAGACTTCGCGTCCACTGAAATCGACCTTCTCGGCCGTCACATCCAGCGACTGCTGCGTCTCGCAGAGGCCGGTCAGCTACCGGACTCAGACGAGGTAGTCGCCACGCGCGACATCACCATGATGGTGTAGGCGCTCCGCATCTCCCGTCAAACCTGACAAGACATGCGGCAGACGCAGGGTCGACTAGGCCTTGGTGGCTGTCTTGCGCAGACGATGACGGGCACGAGCGTTCTTGTTCGAGCACTCACGTGAACAGTACTTACTGTTCGAGCGGCTCGCCTTGTCACACTCTTCCCACGCACACATGGCCAGCTCCACGCCTTCCTTGGCAGGTGCTGCCTTGGCAGACTTGCTGACCTTGGACACCGACGTCGTTCCGACCGACTTTGCAGCCGCAGGGGTCGCCTTTGCCGGAGCGGCCGCCTTCGCAACAGGTGCTGCCTTCAGAGGCTTGGACACCGGCTTGGCCTTGATAGGCTTCGCTTTCGCGATGGGCTTGGCCTTCGCACGAGGCTTAGGTGGAGGCATGGGGAGCGCTTTGCCACCACTTGCTTCAACCCGCTCACGCCAGCGCCGCATCTCTTCTTCGCGACGCATTTGCTCTTCGCGTTCACGTTCCGCTCGGATGCGAGTGCGGTAGGCAAGCGCCTCACGCATTTTCGTTTCCCGCGCTTCACGTTCATCAGAAGCCGCTTCACGAGCTGCGTCTTCTTCGGAGCGAGCAGACGTATCAGACGCCCACTCCTTTTTTTGCCGCTCGTACTCTTGCAGTACAGCGTCACCAAACATGCGCTTTCCGCAGCGGCATGAGTAAATCAAATCCGCAGCTTCACCACCGTGAGCATAAGCGCGACGGTCCCGCTCGATGCTGTAGTCCATGGTGTCGCACTTGGGACAGATCATTCGGAACGCCATTGAAAACTTCTCCTGTGCGCCGGGAACGAGCGAACGCGTATCCAGCGGGAGCCCTAGTTACCAAGTCGCTTCCCACATGCCAAATCCAAAATCTGTCCGCTTACGGATCACACAATGGGGAAGCGGATCACCACTCGCACATTCCTTTGTCTCAGACTACCTTCCACCTCTTGCCGAGGACGTGCATGCGTTGGTTTCCCATCCCTTTTATTGCTGTGACACTTATCGCCGGCTGTACTGAGTTCAACATCACCGACTTTGAGGTCGTGGATACATTTGTCCAGGACCCAACAGAAGAAGTCGACATTTTGGTGGTCATCGACAACTCTGGGTCCATGCAGGGCTACCAGCTTCTCTTAGGTGCCCGGTTCACGGAATTCATCTCAGCGTTCGTGGATGCCGACGTCGACTACCACATCGGTGTGACCACCACGACCACCGAGCCAGTGGGCCCCAATGAGAGCTGTCGTCAAGAAGACGTCGACCAAATTCCGATGCCCGGCCAGTTGGCGCAAAACCGCTACATCACCACCCAGTCCGAAGACGCCGAAGACATCTTTGCCGAGCTCGTCAACGTCGGAACCTGCGGAAGCGGAGACGAAAAAGGCCTCGAAGCCGCACGCATGGCCCTGTCCCCCGACATGGTGGCCGGCCCCAACTACGGGTTTATCCGACCCGACGCCGCCCTCAGCCTCATCTTCGTGAGCGACGAACAAGACGGCTCAGCAGACCCGGTGCACGACTACATCAACGACTTGTACGAGGTGAAAGGCCAGCGGGAACGCGGTGTGGTCAACGCCTCTGCACTCGTCATCACCGACATCGACGACTGTATTGTGCAGCCCGGCGGCAGCAGTGAGGGCACCCGGTACGTGAAGGTCGCCAACGAGATGGGAGGCATCACCGGCAACCTGTGCAACGTGAACTTCGTGGAGATGGTGACCCAGCTATCCCTCAATGCGTCTCGGGTAAAAGACACGTTCTACCTTTCTGACTGGCCAGACAGCGCCACCATGCGCGTCTTCGTAGAGGAAGACGAGCTGCTCTGCCAAGACGAAGCTTGGACCTACCAGCAGCTCGAAGTGGACGGTGAGTTGACCCCAGCAATCGTCTTCGACCGCGCCGAGATGCCGCGCTCCAATGCGCGACTCGCCGTTCGGTACGACCGGGGTGCAGGCGACCTTGAGTCCTTCTGTCCGCCAGTGGTGGAGCCATGATGCGCCTTGCATGGGTCATCGTCTTTGCCGGCTGCTCCGGTGGCGAGCCGGCTGCGGTGGACTGCCGCGATGACGGAGACTGCCCCGGCATCTCCATCTGCACAGATACCTCTGAGTGCTTAGCCGTCGACTGCTTAAGCTCGGCGCAGTGCGGGCTGAACAGCTTCTGCGACACCACCGAGTATGCGTGTGTCGAAGGCTGTGAGTCAGACGTCGACTGCCTGTCGGGGTCAACCTGCGACACCCAGACCGCCACATGCGTCGAGACCGAGTGCGTCGACAGCCAGCTCGATTGTCACTTCGGAGACGCCTGCAACCAAGACACAGGCGCCTGCGAGACCATGACGGACCTGTGCTCGTCTTGCGCTGGAACTGACGGAACGACCTGCCGCGAGGAGATTGGCGGTGAGTGTCGCTGGTTCACCTCTGGACACTACTGCCTGCCCCCGTGCTCCCCATTCACCGACCCCGCCAAGCATCCGCGCGGGTTCGCCTGCATGGATTTCGACGGCGGAGACGGCGAAGACTTCAACTTGTTTGGCGACTGCAATGCCGTCGACGCCTACCGAAATCCGGATGCAGACACCGAGTAGCCTTAGAGCTATGAAACGTGAGCTTGCGGAGATATTCGCAGGTTTGACGTCAGATTTCAGAGGTCAGAGGTCAGAGCATCCGGCTCGCGCCAGGTGCGCGGCGGAACTCACTGGCGGCTTCGTCATGTACACCGGTTCGAAGGCTGTCAGACTACGATTCGCCCCGTCGCCGAGACAACTGACGGATTGATTTTCAGTCCGCCGCCGAAGCGGCGAAATGGAGGACTCTCCACGTCACCAAACGCGTGCTACGTCACAACGCTGGCGCCGAAGGCGTCCGCTCTGACCTCTGATAGCTGACTTCTGACCTCCCGAACTACAAAGATTGTTCCAGAAGGGACTCACACAGCTCATCGCCTACTTCTTGACGTGCCCTTCTTCGCGAAGCCACGCGATGACGGACTCCATCACTTCACGCCCGGGGCGTGGGTCGTAGCCCAGCTCCCGCTTTGCCTTTTCGCTGGTAGCAAACGCAAAGAGCGTTCCGTATTCAATGGCATTCGGGTGCTCTGGACTCGGTAGACCCAGCTTGAACAGGGTGTTGACCACGAACTTGGTCAGGCCAGTGGGCAACACGATGGCGCGCTTCTTCTGTCCCGCGACTTCTAGACACAGGTCGATGATTTCCTTCACGGTGCCGTTGTCGCCGCCCAGAATGTACAGCTCGCCCTTGGTTCCCTTCTCCATGGACAACACCACGCCAAGCGCCACGTCTTCGACATGCGCAAAGCTTGTGCCGCCGCGCGTAGCAAGCGCTGGCCAGCCGTTGATGGCCTCTTTGAGGTAGCCAGTCGTCAGAAACTCGTCGTCCTGTGGGCCGTAGGTCTCCATGGGAATCGCGGTCACAACGTCCAGTCCACGCTCGGCGAGTGCGGCCACCGCCAGCTCATTCGCATGCTTGGCCTCTGCGTACACAAGGCCCGTGTCGCCCAAGACGAACGGCGTGGTCTCGTCACACTCTCCACGGGGCTCTGGGCTGCCGTAGACCATGCCACTACCGATGTACACCGCACGCTTCACCCCTTCGGCCAGGGCGGCCTCTAGGACGTTCGCAGTGCCGTCTACGATGGTCGGCCACGCGCGTTCGGAGTGCATGTCCTTGTAGGCACTGATTCCAGCGAGGTGGATGCAGTAGTCAGCGCCAGTCATGCCAGCAGCGATGCTCTCGGTATCCAGGATATCGCCAACGACCTTTTCAACACCCAGCTCGTCAATGCGGTGAGTCTTGCTGGTGGCACGGACCAAGCAACGAACGCGGTAGCCTCGGGCAAGCAGCGCTTTGACGACCCAACTACCTACAAATCCATGTCCACCGGTCACGAAAACCAATTCACCGTCTGCCATGCTGCCTCCAGGGCCGGCGGCAGTATCGCAGGACAGGCGAAGGTGCTGCTAACGAGTAATAGGGCGCGACCAACCCCGTATGGAGCCACCATGCGCCCAATATGCCTCGTCCTTGCTTTGACTTTTGCAGCCTGCAACAAAGATACGCTGGACGCACCCGATACCGACACTGAAGCCGACACCGAAGAAGCCGATACCGACACGGATAGCGGTACGGACGACACGGACACGGACACAGATCCCGACAGCGACACTGACTCGGACACCGACAGCGACTCGGACACCGACGGTGACACGGACTCAGACACCGACACCGGGACAGACACGGAAGCCGACACAGAGGCGGACACGGAGCCTGACACCGAGCCGGACACAGAGGCGGACACCGAGCCGGACACCGAGCCGGACACCGAGCCGGACACCGAGCCGGATACCGAACCGGACACGGAACCTGATACCGAGCCGGACACAGAGGCTGACACCGACCCAGTAGTCCTGGACGAAGTCTGCAACAGTGGAATCGACGAAGACGACGACGGCTTGGTGGACTGCGAAGATGAGGACTGCGCCACAGACATCGCCTGCGCCGAGGACTGCTCAAACGACCTTGATGACGACTCGGACGGTGATGTCGACTGCGCGGACGATGACTGCTGGGGCCCCGATTGCTTCGGCGGCGCAGACGTCACCATCAACAGTGGTCAAGCTGACTTTACGTTCCAGAACTACAGCCGCACAGTTGAGGTCAACACCTCGTACTACACCGCCTCAACGACCTACGGCAGCACCGCGAGCTACTCGTGCGGTACACCGAGCATTGACAGCAGCAGCCGTGCAGAGGGAGTGCTGAACATCACCAACGCCACAGGCTCAGTGGTCCTTCGCAATGCCTCAGGGATGACAATGGGAACGTGTCCCTTCGTCGTCGGTGCTGCACAGTTCACCCACGATGGTGAGACCCAAGCGAACCTGCCGTTGTTCAACCTGGCCTCACGTAGGGGATTCGAGATGATCGGCGGAGACAACTGCATAATTGGCAGCGACCTGTTCTTGCCAGCCCGCATGCGCTTTGTCGAAGGGGAAGGCTTCCGGGTGGCCTCGCGCACCCAGCTGTACCGCTTCACCGCGTCGAGCGCCTCGGAGACCGTCTTTGGCAGCTACTCGGGAACGGTCAACACCAGCCAGTGCGGCTACACGACCTACAACACGACCGAGACCGCCTACTTCGACGGCTTGCTCGAGCAGGGCGACACGCTGGTTATCGGCGGCGCCCCCTAGAGGGTATTTAGGTACGCCAGAAGGTCGGCCTTGTCGGCCTCTGGCAGCGCTTCGAAGGCTATGCGGGATGCGCTGGCCTCACCGAAATGTCCGCGGACAATCGAATCTTCCAGCGTGAAGGCCGTGCCATCATGCAGCCAAGGCCCAGTATCTGACAGGCCCCACAGCGGGGACGTCCGGTACTCGGTCGGCAGAACTCCAGGGTCTTGCTCCACCAAGACCATGGCGTCCGGCGCGACATCGTGCAGGAGGAAATCACTGAACGCAGCGACTCCGTCAAGCTCGGGCAGGTGGCAGTCGGCACATCCGACGCTCGCAAAGCCCGCCTCTCCACGGTCCGCAGCAGCAGTATCTTCCGCCGTCTTGCGCTGGGGTTGGTCCACCGTCATCAGGAAGAACGTCAGGTCGTCCACCTGAGCAGTCGAGACTTCGGGGTCCGCAACGTCGTCGTCGTCACTCGCAGCCGTGAAGTCGGACAGTGACGGGTCAATGGTCAGACCGTTCTCGTTGAGCAGCGCGTCAGCCACAAAATCGAGTGCACTCGGCACATTGGCCTTCCACCCGTAGCGTCCAACACGGCCATCCGCGAGGATACGTGCGCGACCGCTGATGCCGTCGCCATCTGCATCCTCGTCATCCGCATTCGCCAAGATGGCGGCTTCGGAGATTCCGTCCACCTGGCCGGTGCCGAGAATCGTGGGCGGGTTGCGCCACTCAATGACGTTGGCGGCATCGGGCAGGCGCCCGGGGTTGAGGCCAGCAATCACAGACCGAGGCAGGACATTGGCGTCCAAGCTGGACCACACACCGTCCAGGTCACGTTGGCCATAGCGAATCACATTGACGTCTACGCCGCCCGCTCCTCCAATCACCGGGTCGCGATGACACGCTCGGCAGGAGTCAGCATTGAAGTGGGTTCCAAGCCCCTCGGCCACGGTGATGTTGCGGTCAAACGCACGACGTCCCGCATCAAAGCGGGCCAGTTCCTCGGCACTTAGGCCAGGACGTGGGCCACCCATTTCTCCAACTTCAGGCAGTGGAGACTCGGGAAGAGCCATGTTCTGGTCCTCAATGTCCCCTCCGCCGAGAGCGCGCAAAAACGTCACGATGGCTTGCTGTTCGGCTTCAGGAAGCGCCAAGTAGCGGTCACGCGACGCTTCTGATTCTCCGCCGTGGGCTGTAATGGCGTCATGCAAGGTGTCCGCACGGCCATCGTGCAGGTACGGACCATGCAATGAGACGGCCCACAGAGGCGCTGTTCGCCATTCGGTGCCGGTTGCGAGACCGGCAATGACCCGGTCGTCGAGGTCAGGTCCCATGTCGTGCAGGAGCAGATCTGTATAGGCGGGAAGCTCGCCAACGGTCGACGGCAAGCTCGGAAGGTGGCAGCTCTCGCAGCCCGTGGAGCCAAACAGCAACTCTCCGAGGCGGCCGGTGTCATCGAGGTCGGTCATGGCGGGCGGAGCGATGTAGGTGCTGAAGATGAGCAGGTCTTCCTGGTCCGCATTGCTCATCTCAGGGTCCGGCACTCCGTCTTCATCAACCGTCGGCTGACCAAGCGCCGACACCTGAGCGAAGGCCGACGGAATCAACCAATCAAGCGTCGAACCCGTCTGTTGCACACGGGCAAACGCATCAGGCGCGCCGGGGATATCGAAGAAGAGTGGGTCACTGGTAATGCCCATCTGGTTGAACATGGCACCACGATTGAAGCTCTCAAGGGAGGCCGCCTGAGACTTGAATCCGAACCGCCCAACGGTGCGTTCTTCGAAGTTGGCCCGCCCGCTGATGCCGTCGCCGTCTTCGTCTAAAATATCCGCGTTGGCAAGAATGTCTTCGTCGTCCACAAAGGCGAAGAGACCGACGCCAAGACCACTCGGTGCCTGACGACGCGCGTACACGGCTGTGTCCTCTGGCTCGCCAATATGAAAGCTCGGCCCGGTCGCGTACAGATTGCGGACCGGTGACTCACCATTGCTGCCCACCGCCTCAAGACTGCCATCAAAGCGTTCGCTGAAGACCAGCCAGAAGTCGCGGTAGCGAGGGCCTGAGCCGCCAGCGACCGGTGCCTGGTGGCACGACGAACAAGAATCGGCATTGAACGTGGGTCCAAGACCGGCGCTCGGGTCAAAATCACGGGTCATGACCTCGCGTCCCCGGTCAAACGAGTCTTGTAGCGACGCATCCATCAACAGAGCGGCATCTCCCGTCTGTTCCGCCCAGTACAACGCCATGTCGTCATCATCGCCGCCCGGACATCCCACCAAGAGTGCGGCGGTGAGCAAGGGGCCAAGTGTCTTCATCATGGGGTCTCCGGAAGTGGACCCACAATCAGGGTACCATGAAAGGTCGGGTCGGCTGTTCCAAGGTTTCCGCCTACAGAGTAGACAGTGTCATCGGGCGCAATCCAAACCGCGTGCAAGATGTCCCTGACGGGCACCTCGATAGGTGTGACCGTCCCATCGGATCGATCAACCATGGCCATGAAGCCCGACTCACCGACAACCAGCGCATGGCCAGGCAATCCAACAACGCCATTGAGGCCTGCTGGCGTGGCCGTGAGCTCGGTCAGTCGCTCACCCTCTTGTTCAAAGACGTTTCCGGTTCCGCGTCCACCCACCACAATGAGCGTCTCGGCGGTGCCAAGATTCGCGGTCACCAGGTCGCCTGAGAACCCAGTGGCCGCCGGACGCAGACCTTCTTCGGTCTCAAAGGCTGCAGCGCCACCAGCACCGACGAACCACATCCGTGAGCTGTCATCATGCACCTTGAACATGTTGGGAACGTCGCCAAGCTCTGTGGGTAGCTCGACGGACTGCATAGACAGGCCATCGTAGTGGAACACCCGGGCCGTCTCTCCGCCCCAGCGGCTCTCTCCGCCGACAAACCACACGTCTTCGGGTCCGCGCGCGTACAGCCCCCAAATGGCTTCCTCAACAGGCTCAGAGTGGTCCGTCCACCCTGCCCCGTCCCAGTGAAGCATGGTGCCGGACAAGCCGCCGACCCAGACATCATTGGCGGCGGTTCCGTGCACCCAGTTCAACATGGGGGTGTCCGCCGGCAAGGTCATGGTCTCGAAGGTCGACTCGGAGCCACGAAAGAGCACCCCGGCCTCGGGCTGACCGCCAGCAATCCACACGTCTTCAGCGGACGGCCCCCAGACCGACAACAGCGCGCCTTCCGGGGCTTCCCCCAGAACATCCACGAAGCCTGGGTCAGTACATCCGATCAGGACTGCGCTTAAGATGACGATGCGTTTCAACGGGACCTCTTTCAGCCCATGCCCGGGCACACTGTAGTACGCGCTTAGACCGACTGTCAGTCAATCGGCGCCGATGTTTCGGGTGCAGCCTGACGCTGCTTCTTGATGACATCACTCTTGAGTTGACCGCAGCCCGCCTCAATGTCGATGCCTCGACGTACGCGCACGGTCGCTGGAACCCCATGCGACTCCAAGATGTGAACGAAGGACGCTGCTTGGGGTACTTCCGAGGGCATGCCATCAAACCCACCCGTTGGATTGAGCGGAATCAGATTCACATGGCACCGCAGCCCGCGTAGAAGCCGGCCCAAGACGTGGGCCTCAGAGTCGGTGTCTGTCTGACCAGCGATGAGCGCCCACTCAAAGCTCACACGCCTACCAGTGGCATCCACGTACTCACGACAGGCGGCGATAAGCTCGGCGATAGGCCACTTCTTGTTCACCGGGATCAGTGCGCCCCGCGCCTTGTCTGTGGCCGCATGCAGGCTGATAGCGAGCTTGACCTGAAGGCCTTCCTTCGCAAATTGCTTAATCTGAGGGACCAAACCAACGGTGCTGACGGTGATGTGACGCGCCCCAATACCGAGCTCAGCCATCATCCGACGAATGGCGACCAACACCGCATCGTAGTTGTGGAACGGCTCGCCCATTCCCATCAGGACTACGTTGGACAGACGCTCATTGCGCTCTCGTAGCTCCGCTGCAAACACGGCCGCTTGCTGAAAGATCTCGCCGGCTGAGAGGTGACGGGCAAATCCCATCTGTCCCGTTGCACAGAACACGCACCCCATGGCACAGCCCGCCTGGGAGCTGATGCAGGCCGTGCGCCGCCCGTCTTGGTACGGCATCAGCACACTCTCAACGAGCTGCCCATCCGACAGACGCCACAAGCGCTTCACCGTGCCGTCATTGGACTCGCGCTCGGTGGACAGCCGCAGCGTACCCAGTGTGGTCTCCGACTCTAGGCGCATCCGCAGCGCCTTGGGCAAGTTCGTCATCTCCGAGAAGCTGGTAACCCCACGCTCATACACCCACTTTCGCACCTGCTCCGAGCGATAGGTAGGCTCACCCCACTCGGTGAACATCGACGTCCAGGCGTCTGGGGTAAGGCTATACAGGTCAATGGGAGCGGCGTCAGTCATGCAGCGCCGTAGCACTGTCAGCATTTCACGACCACGGTTGCAAACGGCAGCACCGCGACTACCCGTACAGTATCCGACGGAGCTTGCATGCTGAACGCCCTCAAAACCACTGCCCTACTCGCCTTCTTAAGCTCAATATTGGTCGCCATTGGCTACGGTTTTGGCGGAACGACCGGCATGATTCTGATGCTCGGCGTCTCAGTCGTGATCAACTTTGGGACCTGGTTTTTCGCAGACACCATCGTCATCAAGACTACAGGCGCCGTTCCCGTCGACCGAAACCAGCTCGGGTGGCTACACGATGAAGTGGAAGACCTGGCCCAACGGGCAAATATGCCGGTACCTCGCCTCTACATTGTGCCGCACGAGCAGTCGCCAAACGCGTTTGCGACGGGGCGAAGTCCGAACAAAGGCGTGGTCGCGGTCACGGCGGGATTGCTTCAGACGCTGAGTCGGCGGGAAGTTCGAGGCGTGTTGGCCCACGAGCTGGGCCACATCAAGAATCGCGACACCTTGGTCTCAGCAATCGCGGCAACCATGGCCGGCGTCATCAGCTTTGCCGCACGCATGGCCATGTTCTCCGGAGGACGCCGCGACAGAAATCCGCTGCTCGGAATCGTCATCATGATTGCAGCCCCCCTCGCGGCCATCATCCTACGTATGATGATTAGCCGAACGCGAGAGTACGGTGCCGACGCTCGCGCAGCCCAGATTACCGGAGACCCGGAGGGACTGGCAATGGCTCTGGAGGGCTTGTCCCGTGGAACCACGCGGCAGCCCATGCACAACCAAGGCGCGCAGAACGTTCACTTCATCATCAACGGCTTCGCAGGAAGGCTGGGACGCTTGATGTCTACGCACCCACCAACAGAAAAGCGCGTTGCGAAGCTGCGGGCCATGGCCAACCGCAGCTAGACCTAAACAGCAACTCGTTCAAGACCCATAAACATCAACAAGATGAGGCCTACGGTCGTGCCAGCGACAACGCCCATCAACCCAGCAAAGGCGTAGGCCAATACAAAGGGAAACGGCTGATTGACTGCGTCCTGGCGAGGGAGCGGCGGCGCTGCCGCGGGCATCATGGGGGGGAGAATCGACGGCGCAATCCCACCGAGCTGCGGAAGCAGTGGCGGTGGAGCCTGGGCAATCACCCGACTCTCAGGCGCTGGCGTGGACCACTGGTCGCGCGCCGCATCCAACCAACCGACCATCGCTTCCAGGTCTGGCAAGCGCTTATCAGGGTTGGGATGGGTGGCCTTCTGAATCAGGTTTCGCAACCACCTGGGGACGTCCGGTCCTGGATCCAGGGCATCCGCGCGTGATTTCCAGGCAATCATACGTGCTTCGGGGTCTGCACGGTCACCCCAAAGGGCGGCTGGAAAGGCACGTGAACCGGTCAGGACCTCGTAGAACACAACGCCTAGCGAGTACAGGTCCGCGCGAGAGACGTGGTGGTTTCGGTCACCAATGACCTCGGGAGCCACGTAGGCCAGGTCACCCAGAGGTGGGCGGGCGACCCGACTCAGCTCCTCTTGGGTCATAGCCAGCTCAAAGCCCACCAAGCGCACTTGAAGCGATGATGTCAGCTCCACCTTGGACGGGTGAATGTCTCGGTGTACCATTCCACTCTCGTGAACGGTAAGGACGGCGCTCGCGAGCTGGTGAAAGACAGAGGCGGCATCTTCCCAGCGCATGGGGGCATCGCGTAGGACGTCCGACAATACTTCGCCTTCAAACCAGCGAGTCGCTACCCAAAACACCCGGCCGTCATCCAGCTCGCCCTTGTCTACGATTCGCGGCAGGGCATCGTGCTCCATGTGCCGCAGGGCGTACGCTTCCCGCCGCAGACGCAGGCCATCGCGGGCGTCGCGCGGCGCCATCTCAATGCGAACCTCATCCGTCGGGTCACCGGCTCGATGGGCGCGGTAGCGCGCGGTTCCGCCAATCTCCAGCACCTCGTCAATGACCCAATGAGCCACCGTCTCGCCGCTGTGAAGCCGAAGTGCGGGTGCAGAGCTCATTTGCCCACCGAGAACCGACCACGACGTCGACCATCCACCGTCACGATTCCAGACGCAGACGCGCCGCTAATCGTACCTGAGTAGCCAACAACACCGTCATCTGTTCGGTCGGACAAGGCGAAATCAGCCGCACCATCTGGCGTCAGCGTGTACGTCCCAGAGACCCGGTGGACCTCGGTGCCCGAGCGGCCTGCGACGCGGAGAACCGCCGTCAGAACTTGGTCGGCGCCCATGGTCAGTTCCATGCTGATCGAGTTGCCATCTGCACGACCAATGTAGGTGCCAGTCAGCGCTTGCGCGGCTTCGGGAACTCTGGAGACCACCGGTTCGGGCTCCGGCACGGGCTCAACCACCTCAATGGCAGCCTCGGTATCGATGTCTTCCACAACGGGCGCAGGCACCACAACTACCGGTGCAGGTGCAGGAGCAGGGGCAGGGGCAGGGG